>NZ_JBHTKB010000010.1:0-504 GCF_042676265.1 Methylophilus luteus | reverse complement strand
ACACCGCTCTTGTCACTCACAGTCAATGTCAGTGTTTCGTTTGGCTCAACGATCGTGTCGTCCACGGTCGGGACAGTCACAGCAAAGCTGCTCACACCGGCAGGCACAGTAATCTTGCCTGTCAATGCATCATAAGTCACACCATTGTTGAACTTAGGAGCACTGTAGTCTGCAGTCGACGCTGTGTCGCCTGGCGCACCCAGTTTGAAGTCGAACGTAGTCGGTTTATTGGTCGTTGCACTTAATGTCACTGTGTATGTCAGGTCTTTACCTTCAACAACACTGTCGCTACCTGTTGTTGGGTTGACTGGGTCAACCTTCACAACTGTGGCCAGATCGTTGTCGATGATCGTACCTACACCGCTCTTGTCACTCACAGTCAATGTCAGTGTTTCGTTTGGCTCAACGATTGTGTCGTCCACGGTCGGGACAGTCACAGCAAAGCTGCTCACACCGGCAGGCACGGTAATCTTGCCTGTCAATGCATCATAAGTCACACCATTG
>NZ_JBHTKB010000009.1:0-522 GCF_042676265.1 Methylophilus luteus | reverse complement strand
CGTAAACACTTTGAAAAAATGCGCAAAAAAGAAATTAAGCATCATCAAAAAATGCGTAAACAAGCCCATAAGAACTGGGAAAAACGTCATAAAGACAGATGGGATGATTAAAGTTTATTGGGCTAAGTAATGCCGCTTAACAGGTGTGGTTCTGCCGTCATTCCCGAAGGAACGTCATCCTCGCGTAGGCGGGGACGGGAATCCAGGGCCTGTGGCGCAGATTTGTCAGCCTGCGCTTTTCCTGCAAAGGCACTGGACCCCCGCCTTCGCGAGGGTGACGATAAAGAAAAGCTAGCCCCTGAATCCACATAAGTTATGCCGGACTGCTTACCTCCATTAACATCTTGAGTCAAGGATGACTCCTTATTCCCCGGTACGCCCCCTTTTTCCTTCTCATTACCATGACTTTAACGCCCAAACCTAGATTGCCGCGTCGTTGCACTCCTCGCAATGACGAAGGGGTTTGGCTCTGGCTTCTGTTTTTATCTTTAACTTACGGCTTACGGCTGATGGCTCAAAAAA
>NZ_JBHTKB010000008.1:0-565 GCF_042676265.1 Methylophilus luteus | reverse complement strand
GCGAACATTCACTGGATGTTCGATCAGGCCAAAGCCACTCGTCACCGCGAGGCAAGCTCGCCCCATGTGCGCTCAAACACATAACATCCGACCGCCATGGACGGCGGGAGTGCCGAAACGGCAGGAGCATTTTTTGGCCCTGTTATGTGATGGTCGGTGGAGTAGAACCCTTTATCCGCCCCTATACCACGGAGCCGCTTGTGGGTGGGGTTATACCAATCAGGAAAACTAACTGATCAGATTTTTATGTCTTCTGTAGATACTCTGTTGGGTGTCAAGGTCTCACGTTAGCTTTGTAGGCTGGCCTCTTTTAGGCCGTGCCACCATTATTGTGCGAATAAATTCGCCCCTACAAAAAACAAGGAGCCATCCTGATCGTAGGGTCGATTTCAATCGACCAAAAACCATAGCACGGCCTAAAGAGGTCGAATACTCCTTGCCTAAATAAGGCGACCCTACGCTCGGGGTGGGTTGGTATTATGTGTTTGAGCGTCATAGGCGAGTGTGTTCCGCCGAGATGAACTATTTTAATCAGACCGAATATCCAGTGAATATTCGCAGTAAA
>NZ_JBHTKB010000007.1:0-658 GCF_042676265.1 Methylophilus luteus | reverse complement strand
CATCCGTTTGTTGGAACAAATTCGCGAGCAGGGATCTATTAGCCGCGGGGCTAAGACAGCTGGCATTAGCTACAAATCTGCGTGGGATGCGATAAAAGACATTAACGCGCTGGCAGATAGCCCCGTTGTGGTAAGCGAAACCGGTGGTAAGGGGGGCGGGGGCGCCCTACTCACTCCTTATGGTGATCGCTTACTTAAAATTTATGGCTTATTGAATCAGATAGAATGCATGGCGGTAGATGCGCTGCAAGATGAGACGACTTCACTTGATAGTTTATTGTCGGTGGTGGCGCGTTTTTCATTACAAACCAGCGCCCGCAATCAGTTTTTTGCGCACGTTGTGTCCCTTGACCCAAGTGATCTCAGTCGAAAAGTATGTTTGACCCTACAAGGGGGAGCTCAGCTTTATGCCGATATTACCGAACGCAGCTGCCAGCGTTTGGGGCTGGTTGTAGGTAAGGAAGTGTTAGCGCTGATTAAAGCTCCTTGGGTCATGTTGGAGCCAGAAGAAGGCCTGCTAAGCACTGAACTAAATAACGACGACAATAGGCTAACGGGTCGCATTAGCGAGATAGTGCCAGGAGATGAGTTTGATGAATATCATCTACGGCTAGATCAAGGCGAGTCACTGTGTGCTCTATTAAGCAAGACTCAAAGC
>NZ_JBHTKB010000006.1:0-819 GCF_042676265.1 Methylophilus luteus | reverse complement strand
CCCCACTTGCAGGCTGGTGTTAGCAAAGTCTGCCTCTACCCTGCTCTGCGCTGCCGGGGTGCTGAAACGCACGCGCTGTTCGCCGCCACTGCGGTGCCAGACGTTGAATAAGGCTTCTGTCACCCATGGCCGGGGGGCTTGTTTGTCTTCCCACGCTAGTCTGGCGCCTAGCCGGCTCAGTACGCTGTTGTCGCTATCCAGCCGTGCTTTGGTATTGCCCGCCAGGTGCAGGTCGTTGAATTCTTGTACCTGGTAGATGAGTTGTGCTTGTGGTTCCAGGGTCAGGTGCTGGTTGAGGGGGAGTGGCAGGCCAGCCTGCAGGCTGGCGGCGGCGCCATGGCTTTTGAGGGTGGCGCTATCGCCGCTGCTGATGCTGCCTTTGCCCTGGTGCAGTTGTACGGCACTTTTGAGGTTGATGCCGTTGGGCAGTTGGCTGAGCAGGTATAGCCCACCGAGATAGGTGGTCTGGCTGAGGTTGCCGGCGTCGCTGTGTGATGGGCTGCGCAGCAGGCCGCTGGCATCGCCCTGGCTATAGAGCACTGAGCCATACGCGCCTAGCCGGGTGGTGCTGGTTTCGTTGCGCCAGAGGTCACCGCCCAGGTGCAGGCCGCTGATCCAGCTGCTGTAGCTGGGGTTGACGCTGCCATCGCCGCCGGCATGCAGGCGCTCCTGGCTGGCGAACAGCCACAGCGGGTGTTTGGCGTTGGGGTCGGTGCTGGTATCCATACTGCTGCCTACGCTTTGCGGGCCATTCAGCAGTGCATGCAAGGCCATACGGCCTGAGAGGTCCATGAGGGCGGGCAAGGCGGCGCTGGCGGG
>NZ_JBHTKB010000005.1:0-5677 GCF_042676265.1 Methylophilus luteus | reverse complement strand
TATAAGGAGCTTGGGGATGACCTACTTTCGCATACGAAGAGTACACTATCATTGGCGCAAGTTCGTTTCACGGCCCTGTTCGAGATGGGAAGGGGTGGTTCCAAACCGCTATTGTCCCCAAACATAACTGGTCATGTTATGCATGGTGCTGATGCGTTGCATCAGCCTGCTTTAACAAATTGGAAGAAGTAAAGGATGCAAGCGATTAAGCTTGTTTTCAATGGGATTTAGATGTTGAAACAACGTGTTGTTTCAGTATTTCTAGATGATTGCCAAATCATATTGCTTTGAACTACACCTTACAGATTTTCATCTGTTAGATTCCGTTTAGGGATTCTAAGTTTTAAGGTTATAGGATCAAGCCTCACGAGCAATTAGTATCAGTTAGCTTAATGCATTACTGCACTTCCACACCTGACCTATCAACGTCCTGGTCTTGAACGACTCTTTAGCTGGCTTAAAGCCAGAGGCAAGTCTCATCTCGAGGCGAGTTTCACGCTTAGATGCTTTCAGCGTTTATCTCTTCCGCACTTAGCTACCCAGCTATACCATTGGCATGATAACTGGTCCACCAGAGGTGCGTCCACTCCGGTCCTCTCGTACTAGGAGCAGGTCCCCTCAAACTTGCAGCGCCCACGGCAGATAGGGACCAAACTGTCTCACGACGTTTTAAACCCAGCTCACGTACCACTTTAAATGGCGAACAGCCATACCCTTGGGACCGGCTACAGCCCCAGGATGTGATGAGCCGACATCGAGGTGCCAAACTCCCCCGTCGATATGAACTCTTGGGAGGAATCAGCCTGTTATCCCCAGAGTACCTTTTATCCGTTGAGCGATGGCCCTTCCATACAGAACCACCGGATCACTATGACCTGCTTTCGCACCTGCTCGACCTGTCCGTCTCGCAGTCAAGCAACCTTTTGCCATTGCACTATCAGTACGATTTCCGACCGTACCTAGGTTACCTTCGCACTCCTCCGTTACTCTTTGGGAGGAGACCGCCCCAGTCAAACTGCCTACCATACACGGTCCCCAGTCCGGATTACGGACCTAGGTTAGAACCTCAACAACATCAGGGTGGTATTTCAAGGTTGACTCCACGACATCTAGCGACGCCGCTTCATAGTCTCCCACCTATCCTACACAAATCTTGTCAAAGTCCAATGTAAAGCTGCAGTAAAGGTTCATGGGGTCTTTCCGTCTAGCCGCGGGGAGATTGCATCTTCACAAACATTTCAACTTCGCTGAGTCCCGAGAGGAGACAGTGTGGCCATCGTTACGCCATTCGTGCGGGTCGGAACTTACCCGACAAGGAATTTCGCTACCTTAGGACCGTTATAGTTACGGCCGCCGTTTACTGGGACTTCAATCAAGAGCTTGCACCCCATCATTTAATCTTCCAGCACCGGGCAGGCGTCACACCCTATACGTCCACTTTCGTGTTTGCAGAGTGCTGTGTTTTTATTAAACAGTCGCAGCCACCTTTTCACTGCAACCCCATCACGCTTCTAGAGCAAGTCTATACACGTTACCGGGGCGCACCTTCTCCCGAAGTTACGGTGCTAATTTGCCGAGTTCCTTCTCCCGGGTTCTCTCAAGCGCCTTAGAATTCTCATCCTGCCCACCTGTGTCGGTTTGCGGTACGGTCTTATACAACTGAAGCTTAGTGGCTTTTCTTGGAAGCATGGTATCAATCACTTCACGTACAAGTACGCTCGTTATCACGTCTCAGTCTTAGCTCTCCGGATTTGCCTAAAGAACCAACCTACACGCTTGAACCGGGACATCCAACACCCGGCTGACCTAACCTTCTCCGTCCCCACATCGCATTGTATAGAGGTACAGGAATATTAACCTGTTTCCCATCAGCTACGCATCTCTGCCTCACCTTAGGGGCCGACTCACCCTGCGCCGATGAACGTTGCGCAGGAAACCTTGGGCTTTCGGCGAGGGAGCTTTTCACTCCCTTTATCGCTACTCATGTCAGCATTCGCACTTCTGATACCTCCAGCGCCCCTCACAGGACACCTTCGCAGGCCTACAGAACGCTCTCCTACCATGCCATATAAATATGGCATCCGAAGCTTCGGTTACGTGCTTAGCCCCGTTACATCTTCCGCGCAGGACGACTCGACCAGTGAGCTATTACGCTTTCTTTAAATGATGGCTGCTTCTAAGCCAACATCCTGGCTGTCTATGCCTTCCCACTTCGTTTTCCACTTAGCACGTCATTTGGGACCTTAGCTGTCGGTCTGGGTTGTTTCCCTCTTGACCACGGACGTTAGCACCCATGGTCTGTCTCCCGTAATTGCATTTCTCAGTATTCGGAGTTTGCAATGGTTTGGTAAGTTCTTATGAACCCCCTAGCCATAACAGTGCTCTACCCCCGAGAATGATATACGAGGCACTACCTAAATAGTTTTCGGAGAGAACCAGCTATCTCCAAGTTTGTTTAGCCTTTCACCCCTATCCACAGCTCATCCCCAAATTTTTCAACATTTGTGGGTTCGGACCTCCAGTACCTGTTACGGCACCTTCATCCTGGCCATGGATAGATCACTTGGTTTCGGGTCTACACCCAGCGACTGATTCGCCCTATTCGGACTCGATTTCTCTACGCCTCCCCTATCGGTTAAGCTTGCCACTGAATGTAAGTCGCTGACCCATTATACAAAAGGTACGCAGTCACGGAACAAGTCCGCTCCCACTGTTTGTATGCATACGGTTTCAGGATCTATTTCACTCCCCTCCCGGGGTTCTTTTCGCCTTTCCCTCACGGTACTTGTTCACTATCGGTCGATTACGAGTATTTAGCCTTGGAGGATGGTCCCCCCATATTCAGACAAGGTTTCTCGTGCCCCGCCCTACTTTTCGTTACCTTAGTTCCACAGACGGGATTTCGTATACGGGACTATCACCCACTACGGTCGGACTTTCCATTCCGTTCTACTATCGCATCTGCTAAAAATAACAGGCTATTCCATGTTCGCTCGCCACTACTTACGGAATCTCGGTTGATTTCTTTTCCTCGAGCTACTTAGATGTTTCAGTTCACTCGGTTCGCCACCATCTCCCTATATATTCAGGAGCGGTTACCCTTGCGGGTGGGTTTCCCCATTCGGACATCTCCGGATCAAAGCTTATTTGCCAGCTCCCCGAAGCTTTTCGCAGGCTATCACGTCCTTCATCGCCTGTAATCGCCAAGGCATCCACCATATGCACTTATTCACTTGACCCTATAACGTTAAAACCTAAACCCTTTTTAAATCTAGATTTCGTCGTGCATGAGACACGCGTTACAGGTAATTCTAAAGCACTATCAAACCTCGTTAGATTTGCTTTAGTCTCAGATTTCTCCTCAACTAAAACGTCTCAACTTGCGTTTAATATATTTATGATTTTGCAATCAATCGATATCGTTTCCGGTTAAAAAACAATATCGCCCATTGAATATAAGTTGTCATCACACAACCTATATTCCTTTACTTCTTCCATTTTGTTAAAGAGCAGTCCAGTTAAAAAACTAGAAGCAAGCACTACGCAAGTAACGCTTGCTTCTAATCTCTAATTCCACAACAAAGATCCTTTCCCCATGCCCGCCAGTTAAGTGGTGGAGGATAACGGGATCGAACCGTTGACCCCCTGCTTGCAAAGCAGGTGCTCTCCCAGCTGAGCTAATCCCCCTCTGAACTTCGCATTACGTCGTTGCTCACCTCCTTACATACATAAGTATGCTGCGGAGATTCGCGCCTAGTACTGCTCGCCCATGCCTCATATATATAACAAGACATTTTCGATAAGGTTTTGGTGGGTCTGGTTGGGCTCGAACCAACGACCCCCGCCTTATCAAGACGGTGCTCTAACCAGCTGAGCTACAGACCCTAAGGCGGTTTGCCTAAATCTTTGTTGCTGCTTAATTACAGATGACTGATAAGAGTGAATGCTTGAAGCCGAGTGATCTTCTCTAGAAAGGAGGTGATCCAGCCGCACCTTCCGATACGGCTACCTTGTTACGACTTCACCCCAGTCATGAATACTACCGTGGTAAGCGTCCCCCTTGCGGTTAGACTACCTACTTCTGGTAAAACCCACTCCCATGGTGTGACGGGCGGTGTGTACAAGGCCCGGGAACGTATTCACCGCGACATGCTGATCCGCGATTACTAGCGATTCCGACTTCATGCTCTCGAGTTGCAGAGAACAATCCGGACTACGATCGGCTTTCTGAGATTAGCTCCCCCTCGCGGGTTGGCAACTCTCTGTACCGACCATTGTATTACGTGTGAAGCCCTGGCCATAAGGGCCATGAGGACTTGACGTCATCCCCACCTTCCTCCGGTTTGTCACCGGCAGTCCCATTAAAGTGCCCAACTAAATGATGGCAATTAATGGCAAGGGTTGCGCTCGTTGCGGGACTTAACCCAACATCTCACGACACGAGCTGACGACAGCCATGCAGCACCTGTGTCCACTTTCCCTTACGGGCACCTAATGCATCTCTGCTTCGTTAGTGGCATGTCAAGGCCAGGTAAGGTTTTTCGCGTTGCATCGAATTAATCCACATAATCCACCGCTTGTGCGGGCCCCCGTCAATTCCTTTGAGTTTTAATCTTGCGACCGTACTCCCCAGGCGGTCTACTTCACGCGTTAGCTGCGTTACTCATGGATTTTACTCCACCAACAACTAGTAGACATCGTTTAGGGCGTGGACTACCAGGGTATCTAATCCTGTTTGCTCCCCACGCTTTCGTGCATGAGCGTCAATATTATCCCAGGGGGCTGCCTTCGCCATTGGTATTCCTCCACATCTCTACGCATTTCACTGCTACACGTGGAATTCTACCCCCCTCTGACATATTCTAGTCTGGCAGTTTCAAACGCAGTTCCCAAGTTGAGCTCGGGGATTTCACATCTGACTTGCCAAACCGCCTGCGCACGCTTTACGCCCAGTAATTCCGATTAACGCTCGCACCCTACGTATTACCGCGGCTGCTGGCACGTAGTTAGCCGGTGCTTCTTATCAAGGTACCGTCAGCCTCACACTTTATTAGAATGTAAGTTTTCTTCCCTTGCGAAAGAGCTTTACAACCCGAAGGCCTTCTTCACTCACGCGGAATGGCTGGATCAGGCTTTCGCCCATTGTCCAAAATTCCCCACTGCTGCCTCCCGTAGGAGTCTGGACCGTGTCTCAGTTCCAGTGTGGCTGGTCGTCCTCTCAGACCAGCTACTGATCGAAGCCTTGGTAGGCCATTACCCCACCAACTAGCTAATCAGATATCGGCCGCTCTTATAACGTAAGGTCCGAAGATCCCCTACTTTCCCCCTCAGGGCGTATGCGGTATTAGCTAATCTTTCGACTAGTTATCCCCCATTACAAGGCACGTTCCGATATATTACTCACCCGTTCGCCACTAATCCCCCTAGCAAGCTAAGGTTCATCGTTCGACTTGCATGTGTAAAGCATTCCGCCAGCGTTCAATCTGAGCCAGGATCAAACTCTTCAGTTTAATTCCTAACTATTACTTTATACCTCTTTCGAGGCGGTATTCGTTTCGCTTAATTCCTCAAATTCATTTCAAGGTATGTGTGTCTAAAACACTGTACATACTTGTCATAAATCTAAGTGTAAAGCATTTGTATTTTCTGAGGCTTCTACGCATCAAATGCGCTTCAC
>NZ_JBHTKB010000004.1:0-70973 GCF_042676265.1 Methylophilus luteus | reverse complement strand
CTGCCATGAAATCTGTGTTGCTGTACTGCTGCTTGCTATTTGCTGTTCTGGTAATGGTCGATCACGCCGCTGCTACAGGTCTAGCCTGCTTGTTACGGCTGTTATGTGAGTCTTCTCCCTCGTTTGCCAGCATGATAAGAAATCCACGCCAAGCTGTCATTGACCCATGTGGGCTATTCAGGCTGATGGCTTTTTTTATGCGGAAAATACCTGGCAGCTAATAGGCGCTGGCGTCAAGTTATGGCTTTAAATTTAATAGGTTTTTTGGTATAATGGTCTGGATTGATGGGCTTTACGCCCATTTTTCGTTTCTGGTCGCTATGTTTTAGGAATAAGGGTCGCCATGCAAGATTTGCATTCGGTTGTTGAAAAGACAGTTACCCAGTTGGGGTATGAGTTGGTTGATTTTGAAACAGCCAACCGCGGTAAGTTGCTGCGCGTGTTTATCGACAAGCTGGCGCCTAAAGATATTAAAGACAGCGTCAATATTGATGACTGCGTGCTGGTCAGTAATCAGCTGGGCAACGTGTTGACTGTTGAGCTGGATATCGATTACGACCGGCTCGAGGTTTCATCCGCAGGCCTGGACCGGGTGCTGCGCAAAGAGAATGATTTTATTCGCTTTGCCGGCGAGCGCGTGCAGATCAAGTTGCGGGTCGGGATCAAGGATGATGGCCCTAAAGCCACGCCTACCACGCTGCCAAGAAAGACCTTTTTAGGGATTCTGCAAGGCGTTGAAGAAGGTAAGGTAAAGATTGAGTGCGATGGCTGGAATTACAGTTTATCGCTGGATAACATAGACAAGGCTCGCTTGAGCCCGGTTTTTGATTAATTTGTTTAGTTAATTCGTACGGTGCGTTGGAGATTGCGATGAGTCGTGAAATATTGTTGTTGGTGGATGCTCTGGCACATGAAAAAAATGTCAGTAAAGAAGTCATTTTTACGGCATTGGAGCTGGCATTAGCTTCGGCAACTAAAAAGAACCATGAAGAAGGTGCCGACATTCGTGTTGAGATAGACCGCGAAAGTGGCGACTACAGTACTTTTAGACGCTGGCAATATGTTGAGTACGACCTGCTGGAAAGCTCTACCTACCAGTTTGATGAAGAAGATGCACGTGCTGAAGGCCGCCAGATCGGTGATTATTACGAGGAGCCATTAGAGTCTATCTCTTTTGGCCGTATCGGCGCACAGGCAGCTAAACAGGTCATTCTGCAAAAAGTACGTGAAGCTGAGCGTGAGCAAATGATCCAGGACTTTCTGGGTCGTGGCGAAAGTCTGGTCACTGGCGTGATCAAGCGTATGGAAAAAGGCAATGCGATCATCGAAGTTGGCCGCATTGAGTGCCTGTTGCCACGTGAAGCCATGATACAAAAAGAAAACCTGCGCGTCGGTGACCGCGTACGAGCTTATCTGTCACGCGTTGACCGTGGTGGCCGTGGCCCGCAACTGATCTTGTCGCGCATTGCGCCTGATTTCCTCAAGCGCCTGTTCGAGCTGGAAGTGCCGGAGATCGAAGAAGGTCTGCTGGAGATCCGTTCTGCAGCACGTGACCCGGGCTTGCGCTCCAAGATCGCAGTCAAAACCAATGACCAGCGCCTAGACCCTGTAGGGACGTGTGTCGGTATGCGTGGTTCACGCGTACAGGCGGTCACTTCAGAGTTGGGTGGCGAACGTGTCGATATCGTGCTGTGGAGCATGGACCCGGCCCAGTTTGTGATCAATGCACTGGCCCCGGCCGAAGTGAGCTCTATTGTTGTGGATGAAGATGCACACAGCATGGACGTGGTGGTGAGTGAGGAGCAATTGGCAGTGGCGATAGGCCGTAATGGTCAAAACGTGCGCCTGGCTTCAGAGCTGACTGGCTGGAGTCTGAATATCCTGACAGAAGAAGCGGCTGCGCAAAAGAACCAGGACGAATACGCAAAAATCAGCCAGTTGTTTATTGAAAAACTGGATGTGGATGAAGAAGTCGCTGACATTCTGGTGCAAGAAGGCTTTAGCACACTGGAAGAGATCGCGTATGTGCCTATCGCAGAAATGGCTGAGATCGATGCCTTTGATGAAGACACTGTGAATGAATTACGTTCACGGGCACGTGCGGCTTTGCTGACCGAGGCGATCGCCAAGGAAGAGAAAGTTGAAGAAGACACGCATGACTTGATGACGCTTGAAGGCATGGATGCAGACACGGCACATAAACTGTCGGCGAATAACATTCATTCAAGTGAAGATCTGGCCGAACTGGCTGTGGATGAGCTGGTTGAGTTGACTGGTATAGATGACGAGCGTGCAAAAGCATTGATTATGACTGCACGTGCTCCGTGGTTTAAATAAGCACGGCTCAAGCAATCGGATTTAAATAGTCTGGGTTTTAATAACCTGAGTTTAAGTAATCAGCGGCTCTAACCGCCAGGCAAGAATCATGCGTACACCTTAAATTAGAATATAAAGTAATTGAACTGGAGCAGTACATGGCACTTTCAACCGTCGCACAATTTGCCGCAGAGCTGGGTCTTCCAACGACCCTGCTCATCGAGCAACTGAAAGGCGCAGGCGTGAATAAAACGTCTGTGGATGATTTTTTGGAAGAAGGTGACAAGGCTGCACTGCTGGATTACTTGCGTAAAGAGCATGGCGCTGCCAATGCCCCAAAAAACAAAATCACCCTGATGCGCAAGCAGAACACCGAAATCAAAAAAACGGATAGTTCAGGCAAAGCACGCACGATTCAGGTCGAAGTGCGCAAAAAACGTGTGTTAGAGCGCCCTGAAGATGGTGCTTATGAGTCTCCGCTGGACGCGGCAGCGGTTGAAGAAACCGCGACTGCGCTGCCTGAGGAGCTGGAAGAACCTACAGTCGCTGAAGTACAGCCAGAAATCGAAGCACCGGTGATCGAAGTGGCAGAAGCCGAGCCGGAGCCGGTGGCAGAGCCTGAGGCGGAAGTTGCCGAGCCTGCACCAGAAGCCGAAGCACCAGTGGCGGCCTCTGTCGCCAAAGCCAAAGGCGCGGTATTGTCTGTGCAAGAGATCGCTTTGCGTGAAAACGAAGCGGCGCGGCATGCCAAACTGCTGGCGCTGCAGGCAGAAGATGTGCAGCGTAAACAGGCATTGACACTGCGTCGTGCAGAAGAAGAAGCCAAGCGTCAAGCCGACGCCGAAGCCGCCAAGAACAAGCCGGCACCTACCAAATTATCTGAAGGCACCCTGCACAAGCCAGCGAACAAAGTCGCTGACAAACCGGCAGATAGCAAAGATAAAAAGAGCAAGCCCGGTAACCGCGACTGGAACGATAACGAAAACAAGAAACGCGGTATTAAAACCCGCGGTGATGCAGCTGGTGGCACCTCGCAAGGCTGGCGTACACCCAAAGGCAAGCATCACAAATCTAACAAAGATGATCAGCACGCATTCAATGCGCCAACTGAGCCTGTGATCAAAGAAGTGATGATCCCTGAAACCATTTCAGTGGCTGACCTGGCACACAAAATGTCAGTCAAAGCGGCTGAAGTGATCAAGGCTTTGATGAAAATGGGCATGATGGTCACCATCAACCAGGTGCTGGATCAGGATACCGCGATCATCCTGGTGGAAGAAATGGGCCATAAAGCCCAGGCCGCTGCTGC
Source organism: Methylophilus luteus (assembly GCF_042676265.1). Lineage (NCBI taxonomy): Bacteria > Pseudomonadati > Pseudomonadota > Betaproteobacteria > Nitrosomonadales > Methylophilaceae > Methylophilus > Methylophilus luteus. The sequence goes on along the minus strand of NZ_JBHTKB010000004.1, from coordinate 67,348 downwards.
CAACGATCCCGAGAGCTTCCTTGAAGAAACCGATATGACAGAAGCCGTGCTGCAAGCACGTCCGCCTGTCGTCACCGTCATGGGTCACGTCGACCACGGTAAAACCTCATTGCTGGATTATATCCGCCGTAGCCGTGTCGCCTCTGGCGAAGCGGGTGGCATTACCCAGCACATTGGTGCCTACCATGTGGAAACACCGCGTGGCATGGTGACTTTCCTGGATACTCCGGGCCACGAGGCATTTACTGCCATGCGTGCCCGCGGTGCCAAGGCCACCGATATCGTGATCCTGGTGGTTTCTGCCGATGACGGCGTCATGCCGCAAACCATAGAAGCGATACACCATGCGAAAGCCGGTAACGTGCCTATCGTGGTGGCGATCAACAAGATAGACAAACCAGAAGCGCAGCCTGAGCGTGTGAAGAGTGAACTGATCACGCATGAAGTGGTGCCGGAAGAATATGGTGGTGAAGCCATGTTCCGCGAAGTATCCGCTAAAACAGGTAAAGGCATCGATGAGTTGCTGGAAGCAGTGCTGTTACAGGCTGAAGTTCTGGAGCTGCAAGCACCGCAAAACACACCTGCCACTGGCCTGGTGATTGAAGGCCGCCTGGATAAAGGCCGTGGTCCGGTCACTACCGTACTGGTGCAGTCCGGTATCTTGCGCCGCGGCGATATGCTGCTGGCCGGTACTGCTTATGGCCGTGTACGCGCCATGCTGGATGAGAACGGCCGCGACATTAAAGAAGCCGGCCCTTCTATCCCGGTAGAGGTGCTAGGTCTGTCTGACGTGCCAAGTGCCGGTGAAGAAACCATAGTGCTGAATGATGAGCGCAAGGCACGTGAGATCGCCTTGTTCCGTCAAGGCAAGTTCCGCGATGTGAAACTGGCGAAACAGCATGCGGCCAAGCTGGAAAACATCTTTGAACAAATGGCTGAAGGCGCGGTGCAAACACTGAACCTGATCATAAAGTCAGATGTACAGGGTTCTTTCGAAGCGCTGACCACCAGCCTGCAAAAACTGTCTACCAGCGAAGTGCGCGTCAACATCATCCACACCGCTGTGGGTGCCATCAGTGAATCTGATGTCAACCTGGCAGCTGCGTCTAAAGCGGTATTGATAGGCTTTAACGTGCGTGCCGATACTGGCGCACGCAAGCTGGTTGAAACCATGGGTGTGGATCTGCGCTACTACAATATTATTTATGAAGCAGTAGACGAGATCAAAGCGGCACTGGGCGGCATGCTGGCACCAGAGCAGAAAGAGCAGATGATAGGTACGGTAGAGATCCGCGAAGTGTACCGCATCTCTAAAGTGGGCTCTGTCGCTGGTTGTTATGTACAGGACGGCGTGGTCAAACGTAATGCCAAAGTACGCCTGTTGCGTAACAATGTGATCATACACACCGGTGAGCTGGATTCGCTGAAGCGCTTTAAAGACGACGTCAAGGAAGTGAAAAACAACCTGGAATGTGGTCTGTCACTCAAGAACTACAACGAGATCGAAGTCGGCGATACGCTGGAGATCTACGAAGTCGTTGAAGTGGCACGTACGCTCTAATGGCTAAAGCATTCTCACGTAACGACCGTGTTTCTGAGCAGATACGCCGCGAACTGGCTGATCTGCTCATGTTTGAGGTGAAAGACCCGCGTGTGCAAATGGTCACCCTGACCGATGTTGAGGTGGCTGGCGACATGGCACATGCCAAAGTGTTTTACACCGCAGCTAAAAACACCAAAGGCCTGCAGGAAGGCCTGGAAAAAGCCGCCGGTTTCTTACGCTCGCAACTGGGCAAGCGCATGATGTTGCGTACCATGCCGCAACTGCATTTTGTCTATGATGAATCCATAGACCGCGGCATGCACATGGATAAGCTGATCAATCAGGCGGTCTCCGAACCAGCAGTGCCTGAACCGGCTGCACCCGATACCCCAGCCCAAGAATAACTTTCTATGCAAAGCAAACGCATCAAACGCGCCGTTCACGGCGTGTTACTGCTTGATAAGCCACATGGCTACTCGTCCAACCAGGCATTGCAAAAAGTCAAATGGCTGTACCAGGCACAAAAAGCTGGCCATACCGGCACCCTGGACCCATTGGCGACAGGCGTATTGCCTATTTGCCTGGGTGAAGCGACCAAGTTTGCGCAACACCTGACCGACGAAAACAAGACCTATATCGCCACCGTCAAATTCGGCGTCACCACCACCACCGGCGATAAAGAAGGCGATATTCTGCAGCAGGTCGCCTGCAATGTGCAGCCAGAGGAGATCAGGGCAGTACTGCCTGCCTTGACCGGTGTGATCACCCAGGTCCCCCCCATGTATTCTGCGCTCAAGGTAGATGGCAAACCCTTGTATGCTTATGCCAGGGAAGGCATAGAGCTGGAGCGCAAACCACGCCAGGTGACTATCTATGCGCTGGAATTGCTGGAGTGCCAGGATAATATTGCCCGCATCACCGTCACTTGCAGTAAAGGCACCTATATCCGCACGCTGGCCGAAGATATAGGCCACGCGCTCAAGGTCGGTGCCCACCTGACAGACTTGCGCCGGACTGCGACCGCTACTTACCAGATTGCGCACACTGTGACGCTGGAGGGCTTAGAAGCCATGACCCTGGAAGCACGGGATGCATTGTTGCTGCCAGTGGACACTGCTATTACCGCCCTGCCTAAACTAGAGCTATCTACCGATGCTGCGTATTATTTCAAGCAGGGAAATCCGGTATGGTTGCCTGGGTTGATACCCAAAGGCGATTTGAGAGTCTACAGCGAGGCAGGCTTGTTTCTAGGGCTGGGTGTGCAGCTGGCGAATGGGCGCATCGCGCCCAAGCGCGTCGTCAACCTGTAGCGTTTCTGCAAAGCTTTGCTCGCTTGCTGCAAGCATTCTGGCAAAACCAAGTCCGGCAAAGCCCATTCTGCAAAGCAATAGTTGAGGAGGGTGACATGCATTTCTGCTTAAGCAGTTATTTTCTAAGTTTCTTTTTGCTCTCTATCTTGCCGCTAGCAGCGCAGGCTGCACCGGTCACTATCCTCTACAGCGATCGCTTTTTGCAACATGACACCGGTACCGGTCATCCGGATACTCCCGACCGGCTTGCCTATTTGATCCAGCACCTCAAACAGCAGAAAAACCTTAATGCCAATCTGCGGTGGCCTACATTTTCTGCAGCCAAGCGGCAAGATTTGCTAGCGGTGCATCAAGCCAGTTATCTTGATCTGTTAGAAAGCGAGCAGCAACAGCTGACAACCAGCAGGCCGTATCTGACTTTGAGTACCGGCGACACCGTGATTTCAAAAGATTCGCTAGCAGTAGCCAGGCTGGCAACCGGTGCCGCCATGGCTGGTGTAGACGCTGTCATGCAACAGCAGAGCAAAAGTGCGTTTGCGCTGGTCAGGCCACCCGGGCATCACGCCACTGCAGATCGCGGCATGGGTTTTTGTATTTACAATCATGTGGCGGTCGCAGCACGCTACGCGCAAAAACAATATGCGGTAAAAAAGATATTGATTGTGGATATAGACGTGCATCACGGCAACGGCACCCAGGATATTTTTGCGCAGGATGACAGCGTGTTTTACTTCAGCGCACATCAGCACCCGCTTTACCCCAGGACAGGCCGACCGCAAGAGACCGGGCTGGGCAATGGCAAAGGCTACACCATGAATATAGATATACCGCCAGGCAGTGACGAGTCTGTGCTGCTGGCCGCCATTGATAAACAACTGCTCCCTGCCATGCAAGGCTTTCAGCCCGAGCTGATTCTGGTCTCGGCGGGGTTGGATACGCATCAGGGTGATTTGCTTGGCGGATTGAATTATTCAGATGCCGGTTACGCCGCAATTGCCCGCAAAGTGATCAAACTGGCTGACCAGTACGCGCAAGGCAGAAGCGTCTGGGTGCTGGAAGGTGGCTATGTGCCGGCAAATAATGCCCAGGCTGTTGAATCCATATTGCAGACCCTGATAGTACCCTAGTCATATTTTTGCAACAAAATTGCAAATAAGGTGGCGCGAGATATGTTAATATATTCAACATGTTAAAGCGGTTTTATATTTATGTGCTGTTGTCCATGCTGTTTGCGGTCACGCAGATCAGCATGGCTGCGCATGAAATCAGCCACTTAAACGATCTTGCCAGCCAGTCACAGCCCGATTCCAAACATACCGGCAGTGAGGTGTGTACGCTGTGCCTGAGCTTGTCGTTAATGGCAGGTGCCTTGCCCACAGCGGCTTTTACCTGCCCGCTTGTCAGCTGCAGCCAGCCTGATGACAAGTTGACTACCCCCACGTTTGCGCAGTCCTCAGCCAGGGTCTACGCAGCACGTGCCCCGCCCGTTCTGACTCAACTTTAACATCCCTATAGCGCGCTTGCGCGATTGAACCATTGTTACAGACTTAGTTTACAGACATAGTTTGCAGAGCTTGCTGCCAAACGGCAGTGGCCTGAGCGCTTGTCTGTGAACGGATAATCGTTGAGAAAGAATCATGATGAACACAGTTAAGCACACTGCACGTGTGGCCCGATTAACCCTGAACCCCATCTGGCTGGCGTTAACAACCGCCCTGGCGCTGCCGGCGACCGCCCTGCACGCTGAAGAACACAGCCACACCCTGGACCTGGACAATGTGCCGGTCACCGGCAATCCATTAGGGGTCGCCTCTGATGATATGGTAGTGCCAGTCTCGGTGCTGGGCGGGCGTGAACTGAGTTTGCGTCGCCAGGGCACGCTGGGCGAAACATTGAATGGTATCCCCGGTGTCACCGCCACCCAGTTTGGCCCCAATGCGTCGCGCCCTATCATTCGCGGCCTGGACGGCGAGCGTGTGCGTATCATGCAGAACGGCGTCGGTATTTTGGATGCCGGCTCGCTCAGCTTCGACCACGCGGTGGCGATAGACCCGCTGATCATAGAACAGATCGATGTCGTGCGCGGGCCAGCGGCTTTACTTTATGGCGGCAGCGCGGTGGGTGGTGTGGTCAACGCTATTGATCACCGTATTCCCAAAGAGTCTTTAAATGGCGCCACCGGGCGTGCCGAAGCACGTTTTGGCGGGCCGGACAGCACACGCAATGGCGCCGCTGTTGTGGATGTAGGCAATGGCACATTTGCGATCCATGCCGATGTCTATACCCGTGAAACCAGCAATCTCGATATCCCCGGCTATGCTGTTTCCAAGCGCAAAGCGCTGGCGGATGGCACGGCACGTACCAATAACGGCAAACTGGGTAACAGTAGCGCCAATGCCGATGGCGCAGCGTTGGGCGCGGCATGGACATTCGATACCGGTTATCTGGGTATTTCCTACGCCAATATGAATAACAATTATGGTGTGGTGGCTGAGGACAATGTGCGTATCGATATGGACCAGCAACGCTGGGAAATGGCCGGTGAAGTGAGAGAGCTGCGCGGCCCCATCCAGAAACTGAAATTACGCATGGCGCATACTGATTACCAGCACGTGGAGCTGGAAGACGGTGAAGTGGGCACGACTTTCAAAAACCGCGGTATGGAAGGCAGTCTGGAGGCGACGCATGTGCCTGTAGCGGGTATCAACGGTGTGGTCGGTTACCAGTTCCAGAACACGCGTTTTCAGGCCCTGGGTGAAGAAGCCTTTGTGCCGAATGTAGTCACGCAAACCCAGGCGCTGTATGTGTATGAAGAATTACCGATAGACAAGCATAAGATCACCTTCGGTGGACGCCTGGGCGAAACCTCGGTCAACTCGACCGCAGATGACAAGTTCACACAGGCATTCAACAACCGTTTCAACCCTAACAGTTTTGCGCTGGGCGGCTTGTATACCATTGATGATGCCTGGAGTGCGACGGCTAACCTGTCACATAACGAGCGTGCGCCTAGCTATTTTGAGTTGTATGCCAATGGTGAACACGTGGCAACCGGGCAATTTGAGGTGGGGAATGTTAACCTCAATAAAGAAGTGTCGAACGGTATCGATGCCCAGTTGAAGTGGAAAGCCAACGGCCACAGTGTCACGCTTGGTGCCTATGCCACCCGCTTTCAGAATTTTATCGGGCTCTTCAATACCGGTAATGTGATTGAGACCGAACCCGGCACCTTTGTGCCCGAAGCAGCATTCCAGGCGGTGCCTGCCATGTTTAAAGGGCTGGAGCTGGAAGGCAAGTTTGCACTGAACGACGAGTGGACACTCAAGATGCGTGGTGACTATGTGCATGCCAAAGATACGCGCAACAACGAGTACCTGCCGCGCATTTCGCCACTACGGTTAGGCGGTGGCCTGGATTACCGCCTGGGTAACTGGAATGCACGCGTCGATGTATTGCGTGCTTTTAAACAGAATGACGTAGCTGAAAATGAATTGAAAACCGATGGCTATACCAACCTGAGCGCGCTGCTGGCTTACAAACTGCCAGTGAAATATCACGTCGAGTTGTTTGCCAAAGCGAATAACCTGCTTAATGACGAGATCCGCGAGCATGCTTCTTTCCTCAAGGATATTTCTCCGGCGGGTTCGCGGTCCATCTTGGTGGGTGCCAGGGCTGACTTCTAGCATGCCGAGTGATTGAAGCTATATGATGTAATAACAAAGGTTGGCGATCGCCAACCTTTTTTATTTGCCAGATCCTTCAGTCTAAGCTAGCAGTATCAGTCCCCAGACAACGCCCAGGTTGATCAGTGCCAGCAGTACTGCAGCACTGCCAATATCCTTGGCGCGTTTGGCCAGGGCGTGCCGCTCTATAGAAACACGGTCTACAACCGCCTCTACCGCAGAGTTCAGTAATTCTACTATCATGACCAGCAGCACGCTTCCTACCATCAGGATGCGATGCAAGGCCTCGGCTTCCAGGTAGAACGCCAGCGGGATCAGCACCAGCGACAGCCATACCTCCTGCCTGAAAGCATCTTCATGCTGGTAGGCGGCCTTAAAGCCGTCCATGGAGTAACCGAAAGCATTGACCAGGCGGCGCAGGCCGGTTTTGCCTTTGAACGGGCTTTCTTCGTGCGAGGGGGAGGGTTTGTTTTGCATGGATAGTCTCTAAAAATCTACATCACAATTTAACATGCGCTATGATAACGCTTTTAGCAGTGGAATGAGGATGAACATGGCAAGATTGGTGCAGTGCGTGAAACTGGGCAAAGAGCTGGACGGGCTGGATTTCCCTCCGTATCCTGGCGAACTGGGTAAAAAGATTTATCTGCATGTGTCCAAGGAAGCATGGGCAGGTTGGCTAAAGCAGCAAACCATGCTGGTCAATGAGAACCGCCTCAGCCTGGCGGATGCCAGTGCCAGGAAATATTTGTCTGAGCAAACGGAAAAGTATTTCTTTGGTGATGGTGCGGATGTCGCCACTGGTTATGTCCCACCCAGTGCTTAAATCGCCGGGTTAAAAAAAAGCACTCCTGGGAGTGCTTTTTTGTTTGCTGGATTAAGACATGGTTTCGCGCTTGATGTCTTCCAGGCTGGTGTGACGTATATCTTTACCCTTGACCATATACACCACATATTCGGAAATATTTTTTGCGTGGTCACCGATACGCTCAACTGCTTTTGCCACAAACAACACTTCCAGTGACATAGAGATGGTGCGTGGGTCTTCGAGCATAAATGTGATCAGCTGACGCATGGCGGCGCGGAATTGCTCGTCGACCTGCTCATCCTGCTTGGCGACTTCTACTGTCTGGCTCACGTCCAGGCGCGCAAATGAATCCAGCGAAGTGCGCAGCATCTCACGCACGATGCCGACCATGGATTTGATCTCGTTAAACCGGGGTTTGTACATGCGGTCCTGCTCATAGATACGCTGTGCAGTGCGCGCAATCTTGGTTGCTTCGTCGCCTATACGTTCCAGGTCGGTAATGGTTTTTACCATCATCATGATCATGCGCAGGTCACGTGCTGCAGGCTGGCGGCGGGCGATGATATGGCTACAGTCCTCATCCACCTGTACTTCCAGTGCGTTCACACGCGCATCGCGTGCCATTACGTCTTTGGCCAGGTTGACATCGGCAGTCGTAAGCGATTCCAGCGCGTTTACAATTTGCTGTTCAACCAGCCCGCCCATTTCCAGAACTTTGGAGCGTACCGATTCCAGTTCCACATCATATTGTTTTGAGGTGTGTTCAAATTGCATGACGTAATTTCCTAATTATTGTGCCCGCTAGGTTACCAGTACAATATGACAAGTTTATGATAGTTGTCAGCGTGATAGTTTTCAATTATTTGGTCAGGGTTTTAACGCCGTTTGGTGTAGCTAGCAGCAACACATTGGCTGGGCGTGACGCAAACAAGCCGTTGGTCACTACACCGACGATCTGGTTGATTTTGGTTTCCAGTTCTATAGGGTCGCTGATGGTCAGGCCGTGCACGTCCAGAATAATGTTGCCATTATCAGTGGTGAAATCACGCAGTTTAGGCTGGCCGCCAAGTTTGACCAGCTCACGTGCGACCTGGCTGCGGGCCATAGACAATACTTCCACCGGCAAAGGGAATTTACCCAGCACCGGTACATACTTGCTTTCGTCACAGATACAGATAAATGATTTGGCCACCGCTGCCACGATTTTTTCACGCGTCAATGCACCGCCGCCGCCCTTGAGCATATGCAGGTGTTCGGTGATCTCATCGGCACCGTCTACATAAATATCCAGGCTGTCTACGCTGTTCAAGTCAAATACTTCAATGCCGTGGTTGCGCAAACGTTGCGCGGTGGCTTCTGAGCTGGCAACTGCGCCTTCGATCTTGTGTTTGACCTTGGCCAGTTCATCAATAAAAAAGTTGGCGGTAGAGCCGGTGCCCACGCCTATGATGCCGTCTTTTACGTAGGTGATCGCTGCTTTTGCCACTTCCAGTTTGAGTGCGTCTTGTTGTGCTTTATCCAATGCCATCTGCTTAAATCCTTGATTAATTCTTTATAATACAAACAATTTCCTATCATACACTGCAACCATGCGGTTTTAAAATCTTAAAGCACTTGATGACCACCGACTACCGCGAAAAAATCGAACACTCCCAAGTCTATGCTGTTGCCCGCCACACTCCGCTGGATCTGATGCCTAACCTGAGCGTGCGCCTGCGTAACCAGGTCCTGCTCAAGCGCGAGGATATGCAGTCGGTATTCTCATTCAAACTGCGTGGCGCCTATAACAAGATGGCCAACCTCTCCGCAGAGGCACTGGCGCGCGGCGTGATCTGCGCCAGCGCCGGCAACCACGCACAAGGGGTGGCGCTCAGTGCACAAAAGCTGGGTTGCCGTGCCGTGATCGTGATGCCGACAACTACGCCTGCGATCAAGATCAATGCGGTCAGGGCGCGCGGTGCCGAGGTGCTGTTGTTTGGCGACAGCTATTCCGACGCCTACGCCCATGCACTGGAAGTGGAAAAATCCGAAGGCCTGACCTTTGTCCATCCTTATGATGACCCGGACGTGATCGCCGGCCAGGGCACCATCGCCATGGAAGTTTTGCAGGACCATCCCGAGCCTATAGAGGCTATCTTCTGTTGTGTGGGCGGCGGCGGTCTGCTGGCTGGCGTGGCTGCCTACATCAAGTCGTTGCGCCCTGAGATCAGGGTCATAGGGGTGGAGGCGCAAGATGCCGAAGCCATGACCGAGTCGCTGAAAAGCGGCCAGCGCGTCATGCTCGAACAAGTGGGTCTGTTTGCCGATGGCGCAGCAGTCAAGCAGGTGGGGGAGCACACTTTTGCACTGGTGCAGCAATATGTCGATGAAATGATAGTGGTCGATAACGATGAGATCTGTGCCGCGATCAAAGATGTGTTTGAAGACACCCGCAGCATACTGGAACCGGCCGGCGCGCTGGCAGTGGCCGGCTTGAAAGCCTATGCCGCGCAGCATGGGCTGCAGGGCAAAAATCTGGTAGCAGTCGCCTCTGGTGCCAATATGAATTTTGACCGCCTGCGTTTTATTGCCGAACGTGCCGAACTGGGCGAGCACCGCGAAGCGGTGTTTGCGGTGACTATCCCGGAGACGCCAGGTGCTTTCAAAACCTTTTGCCGCCTGCTGGGCAACCGTAATATCACCGAATTCAATTACCGCTACGCCGATGCCAGCCAGGCACACATCTTTGTTGGCGTCTCGGTGCAAAGCACCAGTGAGCCGGCCGAAATCACGCGTGCCCTGGATGCGGCCGGCTTAAAGGCCCTGGACCTGACCGGCAATGAAATGGCCAAACTGCATTTGCGCCACCTGGTGGGCGGCCATGCGCCGCAAGCGCAGAATGAGGTGGTCTACCGCTTTGAATTTCCGGAGAAACCCGGCGCTTTGATGAACTTTCTCGAATCTATGGGTCACAACTGGAACATCAGTTTGTTTCATTACCGTAACCATGGTGCAGATTTTGGCCGCGTGCTGGTGGGTATGCAGGTGCCGCCAGAAGAGAAAGCAGCTTTTGAGCAGTTTCTCAAGCAATTGGGCTATCCTTACTGGGATGAAAGCGCTAACCCTGCCTATCAGTTATTCCTGGGTTAAGGGATATTGAGTGGCTGATAACAGCCATTATGGTGGTTTATAACAGCCACTTTTAATGCTGTATTGATAGCAATCAGTCTTGGGTGGCGTCCGCTGCCCGTTTGCCGGGCGAGAATGATTTTTGCTGGTGTGATTAAACTTTAAATAATAATCAGGAGATAGTTTGCATGTTGAATTCACCTTTCGCGCGTCGTACGCGCATCAGTTTGCTATTGCTGGCGCTGGTAGCCAGCGTGGCTGCCTGTAATAAAGCCGACGAATCTGCGCCAGAAGCGGCTGCCCCTGCTGCCAGTGCACCGGCAGGTGCTGTGGCCTATGTGTCTACACAGGATGCAGGCGTAGAGGTCATAGATCTGAGCACCTGGCAAGTCAGCAGGCATTTTGATGTTAAGGCAACCGGCCCGCGCGGCCTGGCGGTCACCGACGACGGCAAAAAACTGATAGTCGCGACTAAAGACAACGAAAGTATCTCTGTGATCGACACGGCCACAGGCGAAGTCCTGCAGCAGATCAATGTCGGCAAAAACCCAGAGTTCGTGCGCGTGAGCGGCAATTATGCATTTGTGTCATCCGAGCCTAGCTCAAAAGGCGGGCCTCCACCAAAAGCGGGTGAGGAAGACGACGATGACGATGATGAAGAAAAAATCCCGGCCAAGATCGCGGTGGTTGATTTAGGCAAAGGCGAGAAGGTCCGCGAGATCACTGGCGGGCCGGAAACTGAAGGTATTGAGTTTTCCGCCGATGGCACGCAACTGGTGATCACCAACGAAGCCGATAATACCGTGACGGTGCACAACATTGAAACCGGCGAGCTGATCAAAACCGTGCAGACACATGCGCATGGCGACCGCCCGCGCGGTATCAAGGTCTCGCCGGACGGCAACACCTATCTGGCCACCCTGGAATTCGGCAATAAATTCCTGGTGCTGGATAAAGAGTTCAATGTGGTGCGCACGGTAGATACCGCAGAAACGCCGTATGGTATCGCCTATGACGCTAAAGGCGAGCGTATCTTTGTTGCCACTAATAAAGCCAAACTGTTGCAAGTGTTTGATGCCAAGACTTATGAAAAGATCAAGGAAGTGCCTACCGGCAACCGTTGCTGGCATTTCAGCTTTACCCCGGACAACAAGGATATCCTGTTGGCCTGCGGCAAGTCTGATGCCGTGTTTGTGATCGATGCTGATAAGCTCGAAGTGACCAAGCAGGTTGAAGTGAAAAACATGCCCTGGGGTGTAGTCACCTTCCCTAAAGCCATGGGTAGCCTGGAAAACGCCAAGTAATCATCGCTGGCAGCAATAAAAAAGCCCGCAGCGATGCGGGCTTTTTTTTGCTGCTGGGTGTTCATTTGAAACTGGGTGTTAAGCGGTGCGCTTTTTGATCCAGAAAGTGAATACGCCATCGGTTTCCTGCATTTCAAGCAAGCTGTGGCCGGTTTGGCGGCAAAACGCGTCAAAGTCTTTTTTTGAACCCGGGTCGGTGGCCATGATCTTCAGCACTTGGGCCGGGCCTAACTCATTCAGGGCTTTTTTGCAGCGCAAGATAGGCAAGGGGCAATTCAGGTTGCGGGCATCGACTTCTTTATCACTCAGCATATGAATATCCTGGAAGGTGGCTGCTGGCTATGCAGCGGTGATCGGCAAGCCAGCGCCTGCCCAGGCCAGTATGCCGCCTGCCAAGTGCGAGACATCCTTCACCCCTTGGGCGAGGGCGAACTCGCCTGCTGAAACAGAGCGTACGCCGCTGCGGCAGTAAAACACCAGTTTTTTATCTTGTGGCAGTTGGTCGAAAGCACTGGCAAGGTGGCCCAAAGGCACATGCAATGCGCCAGGCAATATGCCGGAGACCAGCTCGTGATCGTTGCGTATATCGATCAGCAACAAGGACGGGTCATTCAATAAGGGGTGTAATTCATCCGGTGTTAAGTGTTTTAATGACATCAACAAACCCAGGAATAAGATGCCGGAAGGCATGGAAGAAGTGGTGGCCAGAGGCAGAATCGAACTGCCGACACGAGGATTTTCAATCCTCTGCTCTACCGACTGAGCTATCTGGCCAACAACAATTCGAGTTAGCCCCGAATTGCAAGTTGCGCATTATAGCAAAGATATTCGGGAATGCACACAAAAGATAAAAAATTTCACAGCGACCATGCGCAACCTGTTTTAAAGGCATTATTTGCCTGGCTATACTTTTGCCAGCAGCAACGGCAACACAGGGTGGATGCGGCTGTATGATGAATATGGGCGCTGTGCATGCTCAAACTGCAACAACAGCGGTGTATGGCGGTCAAACCTGTCTCGCAGTCTACGGCAGTGAAATAGCACAAGCATTACTCACTAAGCACTTAATAAAAATAGGATATAACGTATGTCAAATTCAGTCATGATTTTAGGCGAAGTGCTGGGGGATGTTTTCCCCGAGCAAACCATTATCGGCGGCGCTCCGTATAACGTTGCGCGGCATAGCCATGCTTTTGGCCTGGACGTACACCTGTTAACTGCAGTCGGCAAAGATGCGCTGGGCCAGCGTATCCTCAATGAAATGCAAGCGGCTGGCTTGCCTACCAAATGTGTGCAGCAACACGCTGACTTGCCCACCGGGCAGGTGAAGGTGCATTTTGAGCAACATGGGCACCGCTTCGAGATCCTGGATGACCAGGCCTATGATGCGCTGGACTGGCCGCCGGTGCAGGCATTGGCCGAGCAATATCCGCCCAAATTGGTGTATTTCGGCACCCTTGCACTCAGGCATGCGCCCATGCAAGCCGTGGCACAACAATGGTTAAAGCTTTGCCATAGCGCCACCGTGTTTTGCGATATCAACCTGCGCGCGCCCTGGTATGACAAAAACAGCCTGACGCTGGCCCTCAATGCGGCGCACATCCTCAAGATCAACCATGAAGAATTGCCTGAAGTGTGCAAACTAATGGGCTTGCCGGCTGAGTCTGACCTGAACGCGCAGGCTGGGCAGCTGCTGGCCGCATTCAATTTGCGCGAAATGTTCGTCACCTGTGGTGAGCAAGGCAGTTTCTGGCTGGATGCGCATGGCAACAGTTTCCGCGAGGCGCCTGTGCCGTTAAAAACCGCATTCGTCGATAGCGTAGGCGCTGGCGATGCCTACACTGCCATCGTCATTCGCGGCCTGCTGGCCGATAAACCCAGGCAAGCCATGCTGGCGGAGGCAGCCAGATTTGCGGCGGCCATTTGTGGTATCCGTGGTGCCGTGCCTGACAACACCGGGTTTTATCAGGATTTCATCTGACTCAGGATTTCACTTAACTCAAAGATTTCAGTTAGCCGGTTTTGCGCGGCCAAAGGCAAAAAATTAGCAAAAACAGAAACTTACTGCACAAATAACTTTGCAAGGTTATGCTTTGTCACTATAATGCTGGGTTCGAGTAAATTGATTATCGACGCGGTAAGGCAAATAGGTTGTCTGGCTGCAACGATATTGACGCTAATTAGGAAGATTAAAGATGGCTGTTACCGCAGAACAATCCGCAAAAATTATCAAAGATTTCCAACGCAGTCCTAACGATACTGCCAGTCCAGAAGTGCAGGTTGCTTTATTGACCAACCGCATCACTTACCTGACAGAGCATTTCAAATCCAACAAAAAAGACAACCACTCACGTCGTGGTCTGCTGGCGCTGGTAAGCCAACGTCGTAGCTTGCTGGATTACCTGAAAGGCAAAGATGTCAGCCGCTATCAGACATTGATCGAGCGTTTGAACCTGCGTAAATAATTTGGTTAAAGTGACGAAAGTTACAACTCACTTATAACGAAATAAAAGCCGACGGCATGGTGATTGCCTCGGCTTTTTTGTTTTAAAAATCCTGGATTTGCACGCAACACCAGGGTGAAACATCACTAACGGGGTGGCTTCTGTGAGTGCGTTTTGCTTGCTGAGCAAACAAACAGCGTGCTGATAGAAGTCACCGCATATCGCGAAACAGCGAATTAATCATTTATTCGCTGATTCTATACTGTTGAGATTGGCTATTAGGTAGTGAATAGCCATGGTAGATAAAGGAAAAACAATGTTTGAAATTACTAAAAAAAGCGTGCAGTTCGGTGCGCATACCCTGACCATAGAAACCGGGGAAGTCGCGCGCCAGGCTGACGGTGCCGTGATGGTGAGCTACGGCGATACCGTGGTATTGGTTGCCGCTACTGCAAAAACCACAGTGAAGGAAGGCCAGGACTTTTTTCCACTGACGGTTGATTATCAGGAAAAAACCTATTCAGCAGGCCGCATTCCAGGTGGCTACTTCAAGCGTGAAGGCCGTCCTTCAGAAAAAGAGACCTTGACCGCACGTTTGATCGACCGCCCTATGCGCCCTCTGTTCCCGGATGCGTTCTACAACGAAGTGCAAATTGTTGCCACAGTGTTGTCCTACGATCCTGAAATTGATGCGGATATTCCAGCTATGATCGGTGCATCAGCAGCGATCGCATTGTCCGGTATCCCATTCTACGGCCCTATGGGTGCTGCGCGTGTGGGTTATATCAATGGTGAATATGTATTGAACCCAACCGCGACACAGCTGAAAGAATCTGCACTGGACCTGGTGGTTGCGGCGACAGAAACCGCTGTGATGATGGTGGAATCAGAAGCGAAAGAACTGCCAGAAGATGTGATGCTGGGCGCCGTTGTTTACGGCCACGAGCAAATGCAGTCTGTGATCAAGATCATCAACGAACTGGCTAATGAAGCCGGTAAAGATGCCTGGGACTGGGCTGTGCCAGAGCCAGACACTGCTCTGATCGCAAAAATCGAGGAGATCGCTGCTACTGATATCAATGCCGCTTTCCAGATCAAATCCAAAGGCGAGCGTTCAGCCAAGCTGGATGAAGTGAAGTCTAAAGTGATGAGCACCTTGATCACTGAAGAAACATCAACGCTGGAAGCCAACAAGATTAAAGACGAGTTCTTTAAACTGGAAGCCAAAACCGTGCGTAGCCAGATCCTGAACGGCGAGCCACGTATCGATGGCCGCGATACACGCACTGTGCGTCCTATCGTGATCCGCTCCGGTGTATTGCCGCGTACACACGGTTCAGCCCTGTTTACCCGTGGCGAAACACAGGCGCTGGTTGCAACTACACTGGGCACTGGTAAAGATGAGCAACTCATAGATGCACTGGGTGGCGAATACTACGAAAATTTCATGCTGCACTACAACATGCCTCCGTTCGCCACTGGCGAAACCGGCCGTGTAGGTACGCCAAAACGCCGTGAGATCGGCCATGGCAACCTGGCTAAACGTGCGCTGAAAGCAGTATTGCCAGCCAAAGGCGAGTTTGATTACACCATCCGCGTAGTGTCAGAAATCACTGAGTCTAACGGTTCCAGCTCTATGGCCTCTGTCTGTGGTGGCTGCCTGTCCATGCTGGACGCTGGCGTGCCATTGACTGCGCATGTGGCCGGTGTCGCCATGGGCCTGATCAAGGAAGGTAACCGCGTAGCGGTGCTGACCGATATCCTGGGTGATGAAGATCATCTGGGTGATATGGACTTTAAAGTAGCAGGTACCGATAAAGGCATTACTGCCCTGCAAATGGACATCAAGATCACCGGTATCACGGCACAGATCATGCAAGTGGCACTGGCACAAGCCAAAGAAGGCCGTGCGCATATCCTGGGTCTGATGAAAGAAGCAGTTTCCGGCGTCAACACCGAGATGTCACAATTTGCCCCACGCATCATCACCATGAAAATCAATCCGGACAAGATCCGTGACGTGATCGGTAAAGGCGGCGCTGTGATACAGGCACTGACTAAAGAAACCAACACCAGCATTGATATTGAAGATGACGGCACCGTGAAGATCGCCTGCACCAGTGCAGAAGAAGGTGCTGAAGCACAACGCCGTATCGCTGCCATCACTGCAGAAGTTGAAATCGGCCAGGTTTACGAAGGCCCAGTGGTCAAGATCCTGGACTTCGGTGCCGTGGTAACACTGTTGCCAGGTAAAGATGGCCTGGTACACATTTCACAGATCGCTCACGAACGCGTGAAAGCGGTAGGCGACTACCTCAAGGAAGGCGACGTTGTGAAAGTGAAAGTGGTAGAGATCGATGACAAAGGCAAAGTGCGTTTAAGCATCAAAGCCCTGATAGACCCACCAGCCAGAGAAGAAACACCGGCTGCTGAGTAATTAGCAGTAAACTAAAAAGCCCGCGCAAGCGGGCTTTTTTATTGGCAAATTTAGCAGCGGATCATGCAGATTTGCCATCGTAATGTTGTACGGGAATACTTTCCAGATCAATGTCTTCTATACAGCGAATATTAATTGCGGCCATGCTATTCCCTTTAGGATCGACACCTTCACCATAAGGGTGTATGCCACAGGTTTTGCAAAAGTGATGTTTGATGACGTGTTTATTAAAGGTGTAAGTGCTAAGGGCAGACGCTGGCGTCAGCAGCTTGAATGCGGCAAGTGGCGTAAACCAAAGCAGCGAACCTTTGCGCTGGCATAGCGAGCAGTTACAAGCCAATGCAGCTTTGATTTCTCCCTCGACTTCAAATGCGATAGCGCCGCAGTGACAGCTTGCTTTATATTTCATTATTCATGTCCTCATTGGTTTTAAGGCTAAGTGAAATAAGACTAAGGTGAAATAAGGCTAAGTGAAAGTGTATTAACAATGCTGATCAGAGATGAGCCAAGCAGCTATAGCCATTTGTACATCACCACTGCGTCGACATAACCTAGCGCTGGATGACGGAATGCTTTTGGTAATCTGCCCACTGTTTCAAAACCCAGCTTGGTCCATAAGCGTAGCGCGCCTTCATTGGTAGAGGCAACAAAGTTGAACTGCATGGCCAGGTAACCCAGTGATCTGGCGATCTGTTGCGAGTGCTCGCACATGGTGGTTGCCAGGCCACGGCCACGCGCGGCAGGCGAGACCATATAGCCGCAATTGCAGACATGGTCGCCGCCGCCAGCCTGGTTGGTCTTGATGTAGTAGGTGCCCAGGATCTCGCCGTTTTCTTCGGCGACAAAGGTTTTTCTCGGCGCTTCCAGCCAAAGTTTGATGGCTTGTTCTCTGGTGGTATCGCGCGGGTAGGCGTAGGTCTCACCGGCAGCGACTATGGTTTTAAAGATAGGCCATATCTGATCAAAATCAGCGATGGTGGCTTCACGGATATGCATAGCTGCTTTCTTGATGACTTAGAGTAACTTGGTGCCCAGTGGCACCTCATGTTCGGGCACGCAAAGCGTGACATTTCCGTCAGCATCGTGAAAGCCGGTCACCAGGCATTCAGACATAAACGGGCCTATCTGTTTGGCGGGGAAATTCACTACTGCTACCACCAGTTTGCCGATCAGGTTATGCGCTGTGTAATGCGCGGTGATCTGAGCACTGGATTTGCGGATGCCGATCTCGGGGCCAAAATCAATTTGTAATTTATAGGCGGGTTTACGCGCTTCAGGGAACGCCTCTGCTGAAAGTACGCGACCGACGCGCAGTTCTACTTTGCTGAAATCATTCCATTCAATTTGATTCATTGCTGCGATAGCCCCGTTTTTGCGATAACACATTATCGCAGAAAAAACGGCGTGCTTTGGTTAACGGATCAGTGCCGAGATGGCTTTGAATTGCGCATGGTTTGCCGCTTGCAGCGGTTCAAACAACATGGATTCGGTGTTGGTGATGATGCAACCGGCGTCACGCATGCGCGCAAGTGCATTCAGGCGGTTGGCGTCGCTACGCGAGATGACTGCGTCTTCAACTATAAATACCTGCTTGCCTGCGGTCAGCGCATCCAGTGCCGTTTGCAGTACGCAAATATGCGCTTCCAGCCCGAACAGCACCACCTGCGGCGCGACACTGACTGAGGATTCCTGTAACGCCGTTTCGTGCCAGGCTGAAAAAGCGAGTTTTCCATAGCGCGGGGTATATTCCGGCAGCATCGTCTGTAATTCCGGCAGGGTGTCGCCGAGTTTTTCCGGGTATTGTTCGGTCACCCACAGTGAGATATTGAGCAGTTGCGCAGCCTGGATCAGGCGCTGGATATTTTTGACCACCGTTGCCATCTGGCTGTCCGGCATCACGGCACACAATCGCATTTGCACATCTACTAGCATCCAGACGGCATCAGTGCTGGCGATGACAGGGTTCATGCTCATACCTTTTTTTGGCTAGTTTATTTTTTGGCAAGTTGCTGGTCTATATCCTGCAGATCGGCTTCAGACACGATGCCGCTGGCGGTTTTCAGGCGGATGATATTCACCAGGTAGTTATAGCGCGCTTGTAATAGATCGCGGTTAGCGCTGAAGTATTGCTGTTGCGCGTTGAGCACATCTACGCTGGTGCGTATGCCGACTTCGTAGCCTAGCTGGGTAGAGTCCATCTGACTCTGGCTGCTTTTGAGAGCCTGCTCCAGCGCTTTCACCTGGGCGATGCTGGTATTCAGGTTCAGATAGGCGCGCTGGGTTTCCAGTGTGGTCTGGCGCAAGGCATTCTGCAGATCATCCACTGCTTTTTGCCGGTTAAAGGCGGCCTGGCGCACGCGTGAAGTCGCCGCACCGCCCTGGTAGAGCGGTATGGAGACTTCCACGCCTATGCTGGCGCTGGTCAGGTCGCTGCCAAATCCGTACTGGCCGCCGTTGCTGTAACTGTCCTGGTAACTGGCAACCGCATCTACTGACGGGTAATGGCCGGCGCGCGCGATCTCAATGTCTTTTTCACTGACCTGTATGCTTTCCTGCTGAATCTGGATATTCAGGTTGCTGGCATTGGTCACATCCTGCCATTCCTGCATGGGTTTCAGGCTGGGTGTGACTTGTATATCTTCGCGTACCGCGGCCAGCTGTTCCGGCAGTTTGCCGGTGATCGCCTGCAGGCTGCGTCTGGCGATCTCCATTTCATTCAGTGCCGACAGCTCTTGCGCTGCGATCAGGTCATAGCGGGCCTGCGCTTCATTGACGTCGGTAATGGTGGCGGAGCCGACTTCAAAAGTGGCCTTAGCCTGTTGCAACTGGCGTTGAATGGCTTTTTTCTGTGCATCTATCAGCCTGATACGGTCTTGCGCCAGCAACATATCAAAATAAGCCTGGGTGGTGCGCAGCATGAGCCCTTGCTGGGCTAAGTGATATTGCTTGTCGGCAATGCTGACCTGCACCTTGCTCTGGTCTATGCGTTCCAGATTTTCCTTGCGGAAGATAGGCTGCCTGGCTTGCAACTGCGCCTGGTAGCCTTCAAAGTTATTGCGGCCACCAGGAAAAGGGGCCTGGTTACCGACGATCTTCAGATCGGTGCGGTTGGCACTGGCCCCGGCCAGAAAGTTGACCGAAGGCCGGTAACCGGCTTTGGCCTGTTCTATGATCTCCTGCGCGGCCTGGTTGGCGCTGCCGGCAGAAGCCAGTTGCGGATCATTGGCTTTGGCTTCCTGGTAAATATCCAGCAGGCTTTGCGATGACGCCCAGGCCGATGATGTGAGTGCCAGCCCGGCCAGCAACACAGAGCGGATAAACCTGGCGACCGGCATGGGCGCTAGCAAACTAGAATGAAAATGCCTGTGCTTGCGGGGCATTCTGCATCTCGGTCAGACTGGTCTCAAACAGCACATCCTGCTTGTAGCTATGCTCGGCCAGGCGCTGGATCAGGGCCGCCTGCATCACCGGTGCTTTACCAAGCACGATCAGCATGCGGCCGCCTATGCTGAGCTGGCGGCGTACGCCTTCAGGTTCTACCGGGCTGGAGGCGGTGAACACGATGGCGTCAAACGGTGCGTGCGATTCGTAGCCGCTATGGCCGTCGCTTTCTATGACCTGCACATTCTGTATGCCCTGCTTGCTCAGGTTTTGGCTGGCCAGTGTGCATAACTCGGGAAAAACTTCCAGCGCAGTCACTTGCGCACTATGCTGCGCCATCAGCGCCGCCAGGTAGCCGCTACCGGCACCTATCAGCAACACCTTGTCGGTTGCCTGCAGTTGCAAAGCCTGCAAAAAGCGGCCTTCGACTTTAGGGCTGAGCATTTGCTGCGCGTGCGCCAGGGGGATCTCAATATCGGCAAAGGCCAGCCCGCGATAGGCATCCGGCACAAAGTTTTCACGCGGGATACTGTTAAGCGTGGCCAGTACCCTGGGGTCCAGCACCTCCCAGGTGCGGATCTGTTGCTCTATCATGTTAAAACGTGCGGTTGCCTGGTCTGTCATGGTCTAGTCCTGTGTGTAAGTTCAATGTCCATCTCGTTGCAGAATGCAGGGCAATTGCCCGTGCAACCCGCCCTGCATTTAATGCCTGTTTCTATCGCCATTATAGTTTATTGCGCCCTTATTTCGAGGTCCTGGCAGTCAATCCGGCCCAGAATGTATACAGGGCAGGTACGAATAATATGGTCAGCACGGTCGCTACTGCCAGGCCACCCATGATAGCCACCGCCATGGGCCCGAAAAACACGCTGCGTGTCAGCGGTATCATCGCCAGTATCGCCGCTGCCGCCGTCAGCACGATGGGGCGGAATCTACGCACGGTGGATTGCACCACGGCCTGTTGCAGCGTGGCACCCTCGGCGATATCCTGATTGATCTGATCCACCAGGATGACCGAGTTACGCATGATCATGCCCGAGAGCGCGATGCTGCCCAGCATGGCGACAAAGCCGAATGGCATGTTGAACAACAGCAGGGCGAAGGTGATGCCTATCATGCCCAGCGGCGCGGTCAATACCACTAACAGCACATTGCTGATACTACGCAGTTGCAGCATCAATAAGGTGAATACCGCTGCGAGAAACAAGGGCACGCCTTTGGCGACCGATTGCGCGCCTTTGGCCGATTCTTCGATCGCGCCGCCAGTTTCTACTGTCACGCCAGCCGGGAGTTTTTGCAGTAGCGGCTGCAGTGCCTGCTGTATCTGTTCTGAAACCACAGGCGCCTGCATATTGCCGCTCAGGTGCGCCCTGACCGTGATCGATGGCACGCGGTTGCGCCGCCAGACTACGCCTTCCTCAAAGCCATAATGGATATTGGCGATTTGCGCCAGCGGCACACGTTCGCCACGCTGGCTTAATACGGTCAATTGCCCCAGTTGCGATAAGCTGGCGTGCTCGGCTGCGGTGCTGCGCATTACCAGGTCTATGCGCTCATTACCTTCGCGGAACTCGCTGATCACCTGCTCGTAGTACTGGGTATTCAGCAATTGCGCGATATCGGCAGAGCTGACACCCAGCAGGCGCGCTTTGTGCTGGTCTATGTCCACGCGCATGACTTTACTGGGCTCTTCCCAGCTTAACTGCACGTTGCGCAGGTGCGGGTTGGCACGCATGGCAGCGGCGATCTCGTGCGCGACCTGCCTGATAGCCGGCAAATGCTGGCCGTTGACCCTGAACTGCACCGGGAAACCCACCGGCGGACCGTTTTCCAGGCGCAGGACAGAGGCGCGCAACTGCGGGAAATCGTGTTCAAACAGCGTCAGCAAGTCATTGCGTAAAGCCTCGCGCTGCTGCAGGTCACTGCACAGGATCACCAGTTGCGAGAATGCCCTGTGTGGCAGCTGCACATCCAGCGGCAGGTAATAACGCGGTGCGCCTGAGCCTACATATGACACCACGTTTTGCAATGGTGCATGGCTTTGTTGCCATTGTTGCAGCCAGTGCTCGAGCTGCCTGACGGCATCATCGGTGGCCTGGTCGCTGGCGTTTTCAGCCAGACGCAGATCGACCACGATCTCCAGCCGGGTGGAGTCAGGGAAAAACTGTTGTTGTACTTTGCCGAAGCTGAGCATAGCCACCACGAACAGTATGATGGTGGCGATGATCACGCTGCCTTTATGCAGCACACACCAGCTGACTATGCCTTGCAGGCGCCGGTAGAAACGCGTCTCGTACAGTGCGGTGTGGTGAGTACTTGCTTCGCTTGCCGGCTTTGCTTTCCAGCCCAGGGACTGTTTGATACGGGATAGTCTGCCCGGCGGGCCCTGCTCAGGCTGCCTGGCACCGGGCAGCAGGTGATAACCGAGGAATGGCACCACGATCACGGCGGCGACCCAGGATAAGGTCAGCGCAATGGCCGACACCTGGAAGATTGAACGTGTGTATTCGCCGGTTGAAGAAACCGCAGTGGCGATAGGCAGAAAACCGGCCACGGTGACCAGGGTGCCGGTGAGCATGGGCATGGCGGTAGAGGTGAAGGCAAACGAAGCCGCCTGCATTCTTTCCCAGCCTTGCTCCATTTTGGCCGCCATCATCTCCACTGCAATAATGGCGTCATCCACTAGCAGGCCTAATGCCAGAATGAGTGCGCCCAGCGAGATCTTGTGCAGACCTATATTGAACCAGTCCATGAGCAGGAAGGTACCAGCCAGCACGATAGGAATCGCCACGGCGACCACGATACCGGTACGCCAGCCCAGTGACAGCAGGCTGACCGCCAGCACGATGAGCAGGGCTTCGGTCAGTGAGTGGACAAAATCCTGCACCGAATGCTGCACGATCTCGGGCTGCGAGGTGACCAGTTGCAACTGCACGCCCAGCGGTAATTGCTGTTGTACGCTGCTGATATGCTGTTGCAAGGCTTTGCCGAGGGCGATCACGTCGCCGCCCTGTTGCATGCTCACGCCTATCAGTAAAGCAGGCTTGCCATTGTAGTGTATGCGTTGTGCTGGCGGGTCGGCATAAGCGCGTTTAATAGTGGCGATCTCACCCAGGGTCAGGTTCTGCGTGCCAGTGCGGATAGGAAAATCGCGCAAGTCTTCCAGTGTCTGCAAGCGGCCACTCACACTCATGCGGATGCGCTCTGGGCCTGCATCAAACGTGCCGGCACCGGTGACTGCATTTTGCTGCTGCAGCATTTGCGCCAGCTGCGCCGGGCTGATACCCAGCGAGGTGAGTTTCTGGTTAGACAGCTCGATAATGATCTTTTGCGGCTGCTCGCCAAACAGGTCGACTTTTTCAATATCCGGCAGTTTCAGCAGGCGGGCACGCACCCACTCCGCCTGGCGTTTCAGCTGTTGCGGCGTCAGTCCATCGGCGGTCATGGCGTACATGGTGCCGTACACATCACTGAACTCGTCATTAAAGGTCAGGCTCTGCAGATCTGCCGGGAAAGTATGCCGGATATCACCTATCTTCTTGCGTATCTGGTACCACAGTTCCGGGATTTTCTCCGAGAAGGTATCGTCGCGTATCACCACAAACACCACTGACTCACCGGGGCGCGAGTAGCTGTTCATGTAGTCTATAGACGGGATCTCCTGCAGCTTTTTCTCTATCCTGTCTGTGACCTGTTGCTCGACTTCCTGCGCCGAAGCTCCGGGCCAGCTGCTGCGGATAAGCATGACTTTGAACGTGAACGGCGGGTCTTCGGATTGGCCAAGGTGGGTATAGGCCAGCATGCCGCCTACCAGGGTCAGAATAATAAAATACAGCACCAGCGCCTGGTTCTTAAGTGCCCAGGTAGAAAGGTTGAAGCGATGCGATGGTTGCCCATCCGGCAGCTGCTCAGGAGCTTGTGGCGCTGACATCAGTTGAGTACCTCAGGTGCCGGTGTCACTGCTTGTACCTGCATGCCTTCAGCCAGGGTATGCACACCTATGGTGGCTATGGTCTCCTGTGCTTGCAGGCCGCTGGTGATCTCCATGCCCGCTTCGGTGAGGTCACCAGTGGTGACTGGCCGCAGATGTGCCTGCTGCTTGTTATCTATCACCCACACCGCCGCCTGATCGCCATGGCGGGTGACAGCAGTGGTAGGAACGATGATTTTTTGTGTCGCGCTCGCCGGGCTGAAAGTCACTTGTGCTGTCATGCCCAGCTTGATGCGCGGGTCTACCTGCAGCAGCTGTATGCGCAGATCAAAGGCATGGGTCTGGCTGTTGGCGGCTGGCGAAATTTCGCGGATACGCCCGGCATGCACCTGGCTAGCGTCGCCCAGGCTGACCTGTGCCTGGTCGCCGACCTGCAAGTGGTCTATCAGGGTCTCAGGCACCGCGATCTGCACTTCCAGTGTTTGCAGGTCATATATCTGTGCCACAGTTTGCCCGGCGGCGACCACCTGCCCGGGCTCGGCCTGTATCATGCCTATGACCCCGGCACGGTCGGCCAGCAGTTGCGTATAGGCGGTCTGGTGCTGGCTGACTGCGGCTTGTGATTGTGCCTGGGTCACGCGCGCCTGCGCGGTTTTGACCTGTGTCTCGTAAGTGTCGAGCGCAGACCTTGAAATGAATTGTTGCCGGTAGAGTTGCTGACGGCGTTGCAGTTCGGCTTGTGCCAGGGCCAGATTGGCCTGCGCGGTCTGCACGTCGGCACTGGCCGCTTGCGCGTTGAGCCTGGAGTCATTCGGGTCCAGCCTGGCAATCAGCTGGCCTTTTTTCACCTGGTCGCCGACATTGACTGCCCGCTCGGTGATCTTGCCCGCCACCCTGAAGCCTATGTTTGATTCATAACGTGAGCGCACTTCGCCGGTATAACTGCCGCCAACGGCGTGGTCGGAAGTGCCCACCGTCATGACCCACACCGGGCGCGGCGCTGCTGCTTGCTGGCTTTGCTGCTGGCAGGCGGCCAGCAGCAAAGCAATGGTCGCAATCATGATGGTTTTATTCATGCTGAGCTTCTTTCAGGAGTCCATGCGTACACATTTGCACCATGCAATCTATGCGTGTTTCCAGCGGCCGCCAGTTGATCCAGGCATCTTCCGCCATATTGATCTGCAATGAGCACAGCCCGTGCATGGCGGCCCACACCGTTTGCGCGATCAGGGTCGCGTCGGTGAAGGCCGGTTTGAAAATGCCAGCTGCATAAGCGCTGCTCACCACGCCTATCAGTTGTGAGTAGGCATCCTGCTCGGGATTATTTTGTTCTATGCTGGACAGGGTAGGATCGCATGGTGGATGCTGGGTCATAAACATCATGCGATAGTGGTTGGGGTTGGTCAGCGCGAATTGCACATAGTGCTGCGCGAATTGCAGAAAGCGTTGCAAGGGGTCGTCTATGCTTAAAGTCGATTGCAATGCCTGCGCCAGTTTCAATACGTCACTGTCTACCACTGCCCGCAGTAATTGTTCCTTATCACTAAAGTAAAGATAAAGGCTGGTGGCTGAGTAGCCTATGCGGGTAGCGATGGCGCGCATGGTCACCGCCTCTACGCCCTGGTGAATGAACAGTTCGCGCGCGGCATCGATGATCACGGTGCGCAAGGCCTGTTTTTCAGCTTCGGTTTTCACTTTTGGCGGCATGAATAAATACGTATGTTAAACACGGTTTTAAAACATTAACGCCGTTAACTTAACATTGTTAATTTATAAAGTCAACGCCTGCGGGTTTATGTGCTGGTATTTCCGGCCAGAATGGTGCAGAGTAACAAATGTGGTACACCGGTAGTCAGATGGGCTGAGTCGCTGAGTGATACATCGCTACCCAGCCTGTCACCGGCTGCATCATAGCCTAGGGTTCGTAGCGGCCACAGAGCTGCGCGAGCGACTAGTACTCTCATGATCAGGAGCGATAAATATGAATGTGCGGCAACGTTGGTTCAGTTTAGTGGGACGGGTATTGTTATCCTTGATTTTTATTATCAGCGGCGTGTTTAAACTGCTGGACCCGGCGGGCACCATCGCCTATATCGAAACCTCACATCTGCCGCTGCCACAGGTGGCTTATGTAGTGGCCCTGTTCGTCGAGCTGGGCCTGGGCACTGCCTTGCTGCTCGGTTTTCACGCCCAACTGGCGGCGGCCGGCATCGCCATTTTTACCTTTATCACGGCCCTGATGTTTCACAGCAATATGGCGGACCCGTTGCAGGTGGCCATGTTTCTGAAAAACACAACTATCATAGGCGGCTTGCTGGTGGTCATAGCATTTGGCCCTGGCGGCTATAGCGTGGACAGGGTCAGGCGCACAGGTGCCAGTGAGTGAAGGCCACTGACCTAGCGGCCAGTCTGTCAGTAATAATCAATCGCTGATATTCGGTCAGCAACTGATCCCGCTTGCATAGTGGGTACACTATGGTGCAATCAGGCTTACAATACGTCTAAGCAGTCACACGTTGTGTGTCAGGCCAGCCTGAAGGTGACTGTTTTAACTATGTCTATTAACAGGGACTATCAACAGGAGGAGCACAATATGAATAGTTTTCAATCCGTCGTCAGTGTCGTTGGGCGCATTTTGTTATCACATCTGTTTATTATCAGTGGCATCAGCAAGGCCACAGATCCGCAAGGCACTATAGGTTATATCCAGAGTGTGGGCGCACCGTTGCCTGAGGTTGCTTACGCCATTGCCCTGATCGTAGAGCTGGGCCTGGCAACTGCTTTGCTGGTCGGCTTTAAGGCGCGCTGGGCTGCGGCGGGGATTGCATTGTTCACCATTGCGACGGCGTTCCTGTTCCATTTCAACCTGGCTGACCAGATGCAGCAGATCATGTTCCTGAAAAACCTGACCATTACCGGTGGCTTGTTGCTGGTGGTTGCCTTTGGCCCGGGTGCATATAGCCTGGATAACCGCCGTCGCTAATCTGGTAGTGGCCGCAAGTGACTGAATGACCACTGTATTTGTTTCGCATGGCGCGCCCTCGTTGATACTCGAACCGGGGCAGACTGGCCAGATGCTGGCGCACCTGGCTGCGTCATTGCCCAGGCCGGATGCCATTCTGGTCATCTCCGCGCACTGGGATACCCGGGTGGCCACCGTCAGCCTGGCGGCACACCCGGCCACCATCCATGATTTTTCCGGCTTTCCGGCAGCACTTTATGACATCCGCTATCCGGCACCGGGTGCACCGGCGCTGGCCGATCAAGTCATGGCATTGCTGCAGGCAAACGGCATCACTGTGCATAGCCATGCCGAGCGCGGCTTAGACCATGGTGCCTGGGTGCCACTGGCACTGATGTATCCAGATGCCGATATTCCGGTCACCCAATTATCGATACAAAGCCGCAGCACTACGGCAGAGCAATTTGCCTTAGGCCAGGCCTTACAGCCCCTGCATGCAAAGAATGTGCTGATACTGGCTTCCGGTGCGGTGACGCATAATCTGTCAGATTTTTTTAGCGCTGACCGCGATGCTGCGCCATTGGCCTATGTGCAAAGTTTTGCCGATTGGGTGGCCACGCAACTGCACACGCAACAGGCGCAAACCCTGCTGGATTACCGGCGGGTAAGTGAGCATGCCAGCCAGGCACACCCGAGTGAAGACCACCTGATGCCGCTGTTTGTCGCCGCCGGCAGTGGTCGGGGAGCACCTAAAAGATTCACGCCGGAAACCACCTACGGTATTCTGGCGATGGATGCCTATGTCTGGGAAAGTGCTTAGGAAAACGCGGCGTAACTGTCAGTAATAAATAAAGCAGTATTAAAAACTGTCAGTGATAAAACAGGCTGTATTAAAACAGTTTTAACGTAACTGGTATTGATTCAGTTTGTTCCACAGTGAACGCTCACTGATCTCGAGCAGCTTGGCTGCCTTGGTTTTATTGCCCTGGCAGGCATCCAGTGCCTGCATGATCAGCCTGCGTTCCATGGCTTCTGTAGTGCGCGGTATAGACAGCATATTGGTATCTGCAGAGGTGGTCGTTTCTGCCGCGGCAGGCCCGGCATGCTGGGCAATATCGGCCGGTAAATGTTGCGGCTGTATAAGCTGGTTGCCTGCCAGAATGGCCGCCCGTTCCAGAATATTTTCCAGCTCTCGCACATTGCCTGGCCAGCCATAATGCTGCAGGCACAAGCGCGCTTCTTCACTCAGCTGGCATTGGCGTTTAGCCAGAAAAAAATCAGCCAGCAGGCCTATATCATCGTGACGCTCGCGCAAGGGCGCGATCTGTAATTGCATGACATTCAAGCGGTAGTACAGGTCTTCACGCAGTTTGCCTTCTTTGACTGCCTGTAGCGGGTCGCGGTTGGTGGCGGCCACCACGCGCACGTCCAGTGCGATCTGCCGGTTACCGCCCAGCTTTTCGACTACGCTTTCCTGTAATACGCGCAGTAATTTTGACTGCAACTGGATAGGCATCTCGGTGATCTCATCGAGGAACAGCGTGCCGCCATTGGCCAGTTCAAATTTACCGATACGCTCTTTCAGCGCGCCGGTGTAAGCGCCTTTTTCATGGCCGAACAGTTCAGACTCCAGCATATCCGCCGGGATGGCAGCACAGTTGATAGCGACAAACAGCGCCGCATGACGTGGTGATGCTTCATGCAGGGCTTTGGCTACCAGCTCTTTGCCGGTGCCGGTTTCACCCACGATAAACACCGTGGCGCGTTCTGGTGCCACTTGCTGGATCATCTGCTTGAGCGACTGCATGGCCGCACTGTTGCCTACCAACCCGGTCACGTCCGGCTGCTGCATCTGCCTGAGAAAAGTGTTTTCCTGCTGCATGCGCTTGACGTTCAGCGCTTTGGCAATGGCGATTTCCAGTGTTTCCAGCTCGAAAGGCCGCAAAATGTAATCGCTGGCCCCCAGTTTCATCGCCGCCACTGCCGTTTTGATCTCACCTTGCGCCGTGACCATGATCAGGGGCAGGTGCTCATGCTCGTTACGCAACACTTCCAGCAGTTGCAGGCCATTCATGCCTGGCATATGCAGGTCACTCACCACCAGGTCTATCTGTTGTTGGCTGATGATCTCCAGCGCTTCACGGCCATTGCCTGCGGATAAAGCACGATAGCCGGCCTGGCGCAGGCTGATCTCCAGCAGGCGCCGCATATTCGGTTCATCATCTACGGCCAGTATGGTGAGGGTGGGGGTGGACATAGTCTATCGGCAGTGTGCAGGGTTAAGGTTCAGGGTTTAACGGCAGTGCCAGGTTGAATTGGGCGCCTTGCCATGGGCTGGTGCTGTAGTTGATTGTACCACCGTGCGCTTCCACGATCTGTTTCACCACTGCCAGCCCCAGGCCGACACCGCCGGCGCGCTGGGTAAAAAAGGCTTCAAATAAATGTGCCTGCTGTGCTGGTGGGACGCCAGGGCCGTTATCTGCGACTGAGATATGCGCGTATCGCGTATCTTGCGCGAGTGAGACAGCCACCTGGCCATGCTCTGGCAATATCTGTATGGCATTGATGATCAGGTTGACCATCACCTGCGTCATCTGGTCCTGGTCTACCTGTATGGTCAACGGCTCGGGCGCATGCAATGACAACTGGATATGTTTATCCTGCGCCTGTTTCTGCAGCATGTCGCATACGTGTTGCAGGTGCGATTGCAGTTCCAGCGGCGTCTTACTTGGCAGGCGCGGTCTGGCTGAATCAATCAGTGTAGTCACCAGCTTGTTCAGGCGATCGGTCTCGGAAACAATAAATCCCAATACCTCGCGGCCATCGTCGCTCAGTGCCGGTTCACGTTTCAACACATCGGCAGATGAACGCATGATACCTAATGGCGTACGCACCTCGTGGCTCATGGCGGCGGCCATCTCACCCACCACCGCCAGCTTGGCGGCACGCGTCAGTTGCTGTTCTGATTCCGCCAGATCCGCCGCCATTCTGGTAAAAGTCTGGTGCAGTGCCTGCACTTCGACCGGGCCGGTCAGCGGCGGGCTGACCACGTCGGGCTGGCGCAGTTTTTTCACAAACTCCAGCAAGTCTTCCAGTGGCTGGGTGATACGCCTGGCCAGCGGCCTGACCAAGATCAGCGAGAATAACAGGATTACCACCAGCAGGATCACGAAAATAAGCCCCAGCCGGTGTACCGGGGCCACGGCGACATCATGTTCTTTATTGAGCTTTACCTCCCAGCCGTAGATAGGCAGTGTGCTTTGTATGGGGATATGAGTATGCAGGTTGTAGCGCGGCTGCGACCAGTTCTTGGATTGCGCCAGTAGCCGCTCATGCTCGTCCACCAATGCCAGTTCGGTGGCGTGCTGTGCGGCATGGTTGAGCAGGTCTTGTATCACCGACCAGTTAAATGTGGCGATCAGGTGGCCCATGGGCTGCAAAGTGAAATCAGAGTAGATGGGCGTAGCGATCATCAGCTGGTCATTCTGCAAATGGTAGAGGGTGACAGGCTGGTCACCGTCCTTGAACGAAAACCAGACTGGCGGGCTGCTCAGTCGTTGGTTGATATGGTGCGGATCACTGGATGCCACTATGCTTGATTGCAGGTCGACAACGTCTATCGCGATATACTGGGCGGCATAACTGAGGCGGGTTTCTTCCAGAAACACCGATAAGCGTTTATCAATATCGCCTATCTGCATATCCTGCATGATAGCCAGCTGGCTCCAGCTGCGCACGTTCTGCACGCGCTCAAACAGCACGCGGTCTATGTGTTCACCCACCGCTTTACCTGTGGTTTGCAGGTCATGTTTAATCTCGGTGCGCAATGCGGTACGCGCCTGGTAAAAGCTGAGCACGCTCACCAGCAGGGCTGGCAGTAGTCCTGCCAGCAAAAATGCGATCAGCAGCATTTTTCGTATGGTTAAAGGCGCTTGTTTTGGCATGATATATGAGAAAATGTAGGCTTAATTTAGGCGTTGTACTTGCTTGATCAGAAAGTGTTTATGTCCACTATTTTACTGCGTTGCGCGGTCAGTGTAATCAGCCTGTGCATGATGTGCAAGCCACTGCTGGCCGAGGAGGAGTCTTCGTTCTGGGATGGCTTCCGCGTCGGTGGCTACACCAGCGTCGATCTGCATGTGCCGCGCACTGAATCTACCCGGTTGAACTGGAACGAATTAAGCATGATCGTCACCTGGGATAAGAATTCACGCATCAAGTTTTTCGGCGAACTGGATCTGGAAAATGTCGCTACCTACACCCACAAGCAAGGCCTGGATTTTCGTGACGTGTATATCAACCCCGAACGCCTGTATTTTGATGTCAATCTGCATGAAAAAGCCAATCTGCGCATAGGGCGCTTTTTAACCCCGCTGGGGCGCTGGAACCAGCTGCACGCCTCGCCGCTGGTGTGGACCGCCAGCCGTCCATTGTCGACCACAGAATTGTTTCCAAGTTTTACCAGTGGTTTGCAACTGTTTGGCACCGTGCCTTTTAGCGAGCGCTCGGTGGATTACCAGGTGTATACCGCGACCATGAACGCGCAGCCGGAAAGCCGAGGCGAAACGCAATACAAAGACATGCGCGGCGCCCGCGTCGCCATCAATAACATCTTCAATTTCAGCGATGAAAACGCCGGCCTCAACACCATAGGCCTGAATGTTTCCAGTTATCGCGACGAGCGACCAAACGGTACCAAATACAGCCTGATCGGGCTGGATTTTCTGCTGGAGTTCAACCGCTGGGAGTTCAGCGGCGAGGCCTATAGCCGCAAAGCCGAGCACGGCCAGGGCGGCGGCAGTGGTGCTTATCTGCAAAGTGCTTTCCTGATCAAGAATGACTGGTACTGGATCACACGCCTGGAAAGCATGCACAAGCCGGATGCCCCTGATGGCGACCGCTGGGTGCTGGGTGTGACCAAGCGGCTCAAGCCCAACCAGTTGCTGAAGTTCGAGGTGGTTGGAGGCAGCGGTGATTATGAAGATATACCGCGTGGATTCACCACTTCATTTGCGATGATGTATTGATGCGTTTGCACTTGCTCAGAGCCTGGCTCCTCTTGATCGTATGTCTGCCATCGGTGACGATGGCAGAAGAGCCGGTGATCGCCGTCATTGTGTCTGCCCAGGCCACTTATAGCGTGCCGGTGGCGGTCAATGACCTGGCTTCAGTCTACTGGCGCAAGAAGTTATACGACAACCAGGGCAAGCCATTGCACCCGGCCAATTTATCCAGCGACCATCCTTTGCGCCTGCGCTTTTCGCAACAGGTGTTGCACAGTAGCCCCAAATCGCAGGTAGGTTACTGGAACGAGCTTTACTTCCACGGTACCCAGCCGCCTTATACCGTCGAATCGCAGGAAGCGATGATACGCTATGTCGCTTATACCGAAAGCGCGATAGGTTATATCGACGCCTGCAAACTCGATGAGCGTGTGCGCGCCATTTTGTGGGTCGCCGGCAACAAAGTCCTCAGCGAGCCGCCCAGTTTACGCTGCGGCCCTACTATGCCCTAGCTCTACCATGTCTTAGCAGCGCTATACCCTAGCTCCGTTATGCCTTAGCGCCGCTATGCCTGATCGCAGGATTGGGGATAGCTTTTACACTGACCACCTGTGGCCCCGGCCCGGCTTGCGGCTGTATTTTCTGATTACCGCTGGCAACAGCAGGCGCGGCAAGCTGCGGTGCAGCAGGCGGTGCTGGTAACGGTGGCAGTTTGAGCTCTGCCCGTACCTCCGGGTTGGCCACCAGCCACTGGTAGTGTGAATGACAAGTATCTGATTTCAGCTCATAGGCGGTCAGCAGCGTGCAGAACAAGTCATCATGGCTAAGCGGGTAATTCTGGTAAGGCGAGATCTGCTTAAGCGAGTAATCAAACTGTTTACCTAACCATAGTATGGCCGGCACATGGGTCTGCTCCTTAGGGGCTATCATGTAAGGCGCGGCATGCAGATACATGCCATGTTCACCCAGTGATTCGCCATGGTCAGCCACGTACAGCATGGCCGTTTCGTGGCTATGGTCGTATTTCTTCAGCAGTTGTATCACTTCGCTCAAAAAGTAATCGGTATACAAGATCGCGTTGTCATAGGCGTTATCGATCTCCTGCTGGCTGCATTTGGATAGATCGCTGCTGCGGCACACCGGCGTGAATTTCTCAAACGCTTTCGGGTAGCGGCGGTAATATTCCGGGCCATGGTTGCCCATCTGGTGCAGTACTATCATGATGTCCTGGCCGTTGTGCGCCTGTATATACTGGTCCAGACCCTGCAACATGCCTACATCGCGGCACTCTGTGTCGCAGGTCTTGTTCATGGCTGGCGATTGAAAGTCTTCATACGCCATGCGTGTCGCCACGCCTTTTGAATCGGAGTTGTTGTCACGCCAGAGCACGCTGACATTGTGTTCTTTTAATATATCGAGCGCGTTCTCCATATGCCTGGCCTTTTTGGCGGAGTACTGCTGCCGGCCCAGCACCGAGAACATGCATGGCACAGAGACACCGGTGGAGGTGCCGCACGAGCTGACCTGCTTGAAACTCACTACATCTTCCTGCTGCAGGCGCGGGTTGGTCAGTTTATGGTAGCCGTTCAGCGAAAAACGGTCGTAACGCGCGGTCTCGCCCACCACCATGATCACCAGCTCGTGTTTGCTTTGGCCGCCTATTCTTTGCGTATCGGTGGCGACCTGTTCCAGCGCCTGACTTTCAGGAATACTCAGGTGCTGGTTGCCCCATTTGATCAGCGAATAATGCATAAAGCTGGGGTTGGCATACATGCGCGCCAGTTTATGTTCGCGGATAAAACTGGCATAACCGGCGGAATAAGGCCATACGCAAGTGACCATCAGCACCAGTAACAGCCCCATATGCACGGCGCGCACGCGCAAACTGTCGCGGGCAAACCAGCTGGCGGGTGCTTTAAACAATAGCCATAAGGCCGGCAGCAGGCCGAGCACAGTCACAAACACCACCATTTGCCATGACAGCAAGCCGAATGCTTCCTTGCTGTCGGTCTGGAACAGGTTATCCAGCATCACGGTGTCTATGATGATGCCGAATTCCTGCATATAAAACCCGGCAAACGCACTGCTGAAAAGTATCAGTGCCAACAGCCAGCGCGCACTGCGCCCATGGCTGACCAGCAACAGCCACAGCGCGGTGACCAGCGTAAAAAACAGCAGCAGGCTGACCAGCAAGCCGCTTTGCCCGTGCAGCGGCGGGTATAGCTGGGTCAGGTGTGAGACCAGGGCATAATTATCAAAAGCCATCAGCCACAGGGTGACGCCCCAGATCAATACGATCTGCGGTGTGAACAGGTGGCGGAATATGGTGGACAAGAAAGTTTTTTTCATACGGCACTCTTTTTAAAAGGGGCATAAGCGCTAGGGAAAAACGACAACACGCAGAGCAGCAAGGCGCACATCAGCCATGCCGAAGTCAGCGTGTGGGAAAGAAAGTGCGCGCCGCGCATTTGCTGGCACCAGCCAAGCACCAGGCCGACTGTGAGCCCGGCAAGCGCGACCACCAGGGCTTTGCGCGGATGTTGCGGTAACCAGCACAGGCACAAGGCAGATAGCCATAAACCGCTGCTGGCATGGCCGGCCGGGAAGCAGTGTCCGGCCATGAGCGGGCTATGGGCAGCAAATGCAGGAAACCAGGGCAGGCTGCCGCCGTAGCGGGTGATATCCCATGGGCAGGCGTGCGGCATCTGGTGCTTGAGCCATGACACCAGCCCGCTATGTACCACCGCCAGCGCGGCTACCCAACGCAAGCGGTACTGCTGCTCCGCAGATAGCCAGGCCGGGCGCAGATTGCCGGGCCAGATGGCTAGCAGCAGGCACAGCAGCCAGATGCTGACTAGCAATTGCTTGGCATATACATGCATGACGGTGTCGAAAAAGAACGCATGCCGGTAACTGAACTGCCCCAGGTTGAAGTCGTACATGCGGTCTGCCAGCAGCAGGTCCAGCGGCGTGTAATTGGCCATGACGATAATGACCACGGCACTCACGCCTAGCAGGCCCCATAACCAGGCTAGTCGTGTGTATGCAAGCCAGCGTTCCATGACGCGACCTCGGTTTCAGGAAAGTGGATAGTGCCAGGCAGGGTCTGCAATTTGCCTAGATAGGGGTCGCCGACCAGTATGCTGTCTGGCATGAATTGCGCATTGACTATGCTTTCATCCGGGCGGAAACCATCAAATCTCAGGCCTACCAGATCCGCCAGGGTGTAAATCAGGTCGGCATTGTCGTATTGCACATGCGTATCCACATGTGCGAGCAATGTTTTGGCGTTGAACCAGTTATCCGAGTGCCAGATGATCAGCGGTATGCTGTACATAGGCAGGGTAGGCGCGGCTTCGTTACGGCCCTGAAAATCGTGTGGTGCGGTGTCATACACATCTTCACCATGGTCAGAGAAGTACATCAGCAGGCTATGTTGCTGTTTGGCTTTCAGGGTAGAGATAAGCTGCGCCATGATCCAGTCGTTGTAGCGTATGGCATTGTC
The DNA here is from genome assembly GCF_042676265.1 of Methylophilus luteus. Taxonomy (NCBI): domain Bacteria; kingdom Pseudomonadati; phylum Pseudomonadota; class Betaproteobacteria; order Nitrosomonadales; family Methylophilaceae; genus Methylophilus; species Methylophilus luteus. The sequence continues at coordinate 31,929 of NZ_JBHTKB010000004.1, read as the reverse complement.
GTAACTGTTGATCAGGGCGGTCTTATCTTCATCCATCCCGGCCGACGGCAAGCCTTGCGCGGTTTTAAACACGTTAAAGCTTTCCGGGTAGCGGTAGCTGTACTTCATATGCGTGCCCAGCAGATGCACTATGATCAGCTTTTTCGGGTGCGGGTCATTCAGGCTTTCAGCAAACGGTGCCAGCACTTTTTCATCAAAACTGTAGGCGTTCTGTCTGCGCTCGTTATTGAGGAAATACTGCTTGTCTGCCTGCTTGGCGAACGTGGTCAGCATAGTGTTGCGGCCAGTCAGGGTCTGCTGGTTGGTGATCCAGGTGGTGTGGTAGCCAGCCTGTTTCATCATCGCCACCAGCGAAGGTTTCGTCTTGTAATCATCCGGATGTTTCTGGTCGGCAAAGGTCAGCACCTGTTGCAAGCTTTCAATGGTGTTCGGCCGTGGCGAATACACATTCTCAAACACCGTCAGCTCATGTTTGATCTTGCTCAGCTCGGGGTTGGTATCGCGGCCATAGCCATATAAACCCATGTGCAGGCGCGAGGTGGATTCACCTATCACCAGCACTACCGTGGTCGGCCCCGGCTTGGCTTGTTCTGATAACTGCGCCAGCGGCGGGATGCTGTTCATGGTCAGCAAGGTGCGGTTGACTTCATCCAGTTGCTGCTGGTAGTTCAAATAACCCAGCGCCAGCTGGTAGGGCGGCACACCGCTAAAATGCTTGTTAAAGCTCTTGTAGGCATAGCCCCACTCATTCTGCAGGGCCGGTTTGATAGGCGAGGAGAAAGCGATCAGCACTGTGATCAGGGTATAAACCGCGGCGCGCGACCTAGGCAGTTGCGCCGGTTTCAGGGCACGCCAGTACACAACGGGGATCAGGATAAACGCCAGCAACACCAGCAAGATCCACCAGCTGAAATAGTTGTGCAGGTATTCCTGTGATTCGCTTTTGTTCGATTCAAACAGTATCATCATCAAGCTCTGGGTCAGCTCCTGACGATAAACCAGGAAATAAGCCAGGCCAGGCAAAGCCGAGACACCGATAAATGCTGCTATACCTGCGCTCCAGGTCCGCAAGTGTTGTGGTTGCCACCACAGCGGGATCAGCCACAAAGTGGAAACGATCACCGCGTCCTTGAACCCTTCAAGCGAAGAGGCACCAAACAGCCAGAGCAGAAATTGCGTTAATCCGCCCAGCAGCAAGAACAGGCCATAGGCACGTAAAAATGGATGCTTCACTAAGACTTCCCTTATTGTTTTGATTCAATACGGGTATGTCTTTGCAAGCGCTATGCCATATGGATAACGTGAACGTTATTTGTTTATAACATATTGATAGTTATGATGTTTTTATCTGTAATGTAAGATATTTCTTTGAGCGACAGAAGATAGATGCTGCATAAATTGCATAAACCCAAGCCTTAAAACTTAAAAAACCTGCATTTTTTGCAGGTTTTTTTAAGATGTTTCTAACAGATGTTTCCAGCTGATTCAGCTTATGCCTGACACAGGTGCGCTCAATCTTCTTATTCCCACTCCAGCTGCGGGTAGATCACATTCACGTTGCGGCGGTTGGCGATCTCGAACAGCAGCCACTTCTTGCGTTCGGATTCGGCAGCGGTGTCCATGGTCTGCTCCATGCTGATGCCTTTTTTGATATTGCTGCGCACATCGGCCAGCAACAGGTTCAGGTAGCGCAATTCATCGCCAATGATGGTTTTCTGGTCTGCGCTTTCCTGGCCGTGGCCAGGTACGATCAGGGCATACTGGCTCTGGTTGAGTTTGTCCAGCACCGCGATCAGGCCTTTGATATCGCCTTCTACCACTGGCGTACGCTGCGCAAACAGCAGGTCGCCGGTAAACAGGGTGTTAGTTTTGCTATCCAGCACGGTGAGGTCGGTATGTGTATGCGCCACGCTCTGTGATTGCAACTGTAATACGCGGTCGCCCAGGTCCAGCGACAACTGTCCATGTACTGCAGTATCCGGCGGAATGGTGGAACTGGCTTTGCCGGCATCGCCCAGCAGGCTGGCATTGAGTTTCTCGTACTGCTCTTTGCGCAGCAGCATGGTGTTGGCCAGCTTTTCATGGCCGACAAAATGCACGGGCTCACCCTGGAAAGCGGCATTGCCGTAAATATGGTCAGGGTGCACATGGGTGTTGATCACGTAGCGTACCGGCAGCTTGCTGATCCGGCGTATGGCTTGCAGCAATTGCTCGCCGGTATGTTTGCTGCCGCCGCTGTCTATCACGGCAATGGCGTCGCGGCCTATCACCACCCCCAGGTTGCAGATATCGCCCTGGTAACCGTCATCAATATCCTGGTGCTGGCCGTGGTGCACATATACGCCTTCGGCAACTTTCTTCAATTCAAAGCTGTCTGCCCACACATGACTACAAAACGTTACAAAGCCGAATGTAACACCGACACACAGTCGCGCGATTTTTGATAACATGCTGACTCACCCATGAATGTTTCATACATCATAATCAATATATTCATGAGTACAAAGTGACAGTTGTCACCGGGGATTTCAAGGAGAAGACATGAGTTCTACGCAACGATATACCAAAGTTGCCGTTATTTTGCATTGGCTGATTGCATTGGCCATCGCCGGGATGTTTGCACTGGGGTGGTACATGACCGGGCTACCGAAAGACGGTCCCAAACAAACCGAGTTTGATTTATTTGGCTGGGGCATTTATACCTGGCAAATGGATGAGGCTGGCAGTGCACGTACCCTGTATTTCAATCTGCACAAATCCCTGGGTTTTACCTTGTTGTGGCTGGTGGTATTCCGCGTGTTCTGGCGCGTGAGTCATACGCCGCCTGCCATGCTGATCCACTCCACCTTTGAACGTAAACTGGCGACTGCCGCACATCATTTTCTGTATGTGTTAATGGTAGCCATGCCACTGACTGGCGTATTAATGACGCTGTATAGCAAATATGGCCTGAAGTGGTTTGGGCTGGAAGTATTTGGCGGCCTGGACAATGCCGATCTGCGCGATATTTTCAAAGACTCGCATGAGTTGTTTGCAACTATTTTGCTGGTGGTGATCATCTTGCATATCGTCGGTGCACTCAAACATTACTTTATCGATAAAGATAAGACTTTGTCGCGCATGACGCTCAAGTGATCTGAGCACAATAAAAAATCCCGCTTTTTCAAGAGCGGGATTTTTTTATACAGCATGCTGATCACTGGTGGTATTGCGGGCTCAGCTTGCGTACTGTCTCCAGCATGCAGGCCGCATGTTCGGGCGGCGTCCACTGCGTGATACCGTGGCCCAGGTTGAATACATGGCCGTGACCATGGCCATAACTGGCCAGGATGCTGGCGACTTCTTTTTCGATCGCAGCGGGCGAGCTCAGCAGGATCGCCGGGTCCATATTGCCTTGCAATGCGACTTGATCACCTACACGTTTGCGCGCGTTGCCTACATCCATGCTCCAGTCCAGGCCCAGTGCATCTGCGCCTATCGCGGCCTGGGCTTCCAGCCATAAGCCGCCGCCTTTGGTAAACACGATACTGGGCACCTGGCGGCCTTGGGCGGTTTTGGTCAGGCCGGCGACTATCTTTTGCATATAGTTGAGCGAGAACTCGGTGTAAGCGTTATGCGACAGCGCGCCACCCCAGGAATCAAAGATCATCACCGCCTGCGCACCGGCAGCGATCTGTGCATTCAGGTACTGGATCACCGTTTGCGCGGTGATCTCCAGGATGCGGTGTAACAGCTCAGGCCTGGCATAGCCCATTTTTTTGGTATTAAGGAAATCGGTGCCGCCTTTGCCTTCTACCATATAGGTCGCCAGTGTCCACGGGCTGCCGGAAAAGCCGATCAGCGGCACGCGGCCATGCAGTGCTGAGCGTATGCTGCTCACTGCATCAAACACATATTGCAGTTTGGACATATCCGGAATTTCCAGCTTGAGGATATCCGCTTCATGCTGCAAGGTGCGCTCAAACTTCGGCCCTTCACCTTCTTCAAAGTACAGACCCAGGCCCATGGCATCCGGCACGGTCAGGATGTCGCTGAACAGGATCGCTGCATCCAGCTGCGGGTACCTGTCCAGCGGCTGCAATGTTACTTCAGTGGCAAACGACGGGCTCTGGCACAGCTGCATAAAGCTGCCGGCGGTTTTACGGCTTTCTCTATACTCGGGTAAATAACGTCCGGCCTGGCGCATCATCCACACCGGCGTGTAGTCGGTAGGTTGGCGCAGCAGTGCGCGTAAAAAGGTATCGTTTTGCAGTTGGGTCATGGGTGGCATGGGTCTAGCCCGGCAGCAAAACAGAGTCGTTTTGCTACTGGCTGCGACCAGTTAACAATCAAAATAGCATTATAAAGTGCGCCGCTTGCTTTCACCGGAAAGAATGACGTTTTTTTGCGCCAACGCAAACAAAACCGCTGCAAATAAAAACGCCCCAAATGAAAAACGCCGATGTTGTTATGCATCGGCGTTTACTTGTTAACCAGGCTATCAGCGTGGCAGGGTAGAACTTCCACTCAGGAAAACATCTACCTCGCGTGCGCATTGACGGCCTTCACGTATCGCCCACACTACCAACGATTGTCCACGGCGGATATCACCGGCGGCAAATACCTTGGCTTTGCTGGTCTTGTAGCAGCCTTCGCCATCGGTAGTCGCTTTGGCATTACCACGGTTATCTTTTTCTACGCCAAAGGCATCCAGTACTTTCTGGATAGGCGAAACAAAGCCCATGGCCAAAAATACCAGGTCGGCTTTGATGGTGAATTCAGTGCCTGGCACTTCAGTCATTTTGCCGTCTTTCCACTCTACACGCGCACCTTTAAGTGCGGTGAGCTTGCCATTTTCGCCTATCAGCTCTTTAGTGGTGATAGACCAGTCGCGCGCAGCGCCTTCTTCATGTGAGCTGGAAGTACGCATTTTCAACGGCCAGTTCGGCCATACCATGGCCTTGTTTTCTTTTTCCGGTGGTTGCGGCATCAGCTCGAATTGGGTGATGCTGGCAGCGCCGTGACGGTTGGATGTACCTACGCAGTCAGAACCGGTATCGCCGCCGCCAATCACGACCACGTGCTTACCGGTCGCTTTGATCTGGTCAGGCACATTGTCACCCGCCACCATCTTGTTGTTAGGTGTCAGGAAATCCATGGCGAAATGCACGCCATCCAGCTCGCGGCCGGTGACTGGCAGGTCACGTGGCAACTCGGCACCACCGGCCAGGATTACCGCGTCATAGTCACGCTCAAGATCGGCCGCACTGACATTCTCGCCCACGTACTGGTTGACCTTGAAAGTCACGCCTTCGGCTTCCATCTGTGTCACGCGGCGGTCTATGCCCGATTTATCCAGTTTGAAGTCGGGGATACCGTAACGCAGCAAGCCACCGATACGGTCGTTTTTCTCGTACACGGTCACGCTGTGGCCGGCACGTGCCAGTTGTTGCGCCGCCGCCAGGCCGGCAGGGCCAGAACCAACGATAGCAACGGTCTTGCCGGTTTTGTTGGGGTTGATCTGCGGGGTGACCCAGCCGTTTTCCCAGGCTTTGTCGATAATAGCGTGCTCTATCGATTTAATGCCGACCGGGTCGTTATTGATATTGAGCGTACAGGCCGCTTCACAAGGGGCTGGGCAGATACGGCCGGTAAAGTCAGGGAAGTTGTTGGTGGAATGCAGTACATCGATCGCATTGCGCCAATCCTGGTGGTACACCAGGTCGTTCCAGTCCGGAATAATGTTGTTAATTGGGCAGCCGGTAGTACAGAACGGAATGCCACAGTCCATGCAACGGGCACCCTGCTGCTTGGCCTGGTCGTCTGTCAGATGCAGAACAAACTCTTTGTAGTTTTTGACGCGATCCTTGACTGGCAGATTTTCTTCTGCCAGACGATCAAACTCCATAAAACCTGTGACTTTACCCATGTTAAATTATCTCTTCCCTATCACGCCACTCAGGCGCAACCTTAACTAGGCCCCGCGCGTGCGCGGGGTATTCAATAAACAAAAATGATTAAGCGGCTTGTTTGGCAGAGGCTGCAGCCATTTCGGTCAGTACGCGTTTATATTCGTTAGGGAACACCTTGACGAATTTCGCGCGTGCAGCAGGCCAGTCAGCCAGGATATCTTTGGCGCGTGGACTGCCGGTCAGCGCTGCATGCTGCTCGATCAAGACTTTCAGCAGTACTTCATCAGGCTGACCCATGTGCTGTACTTTACCGACGTCGGCCTCGGCCGCTTCGACTTTTTCCAGTGACACCATGCTCATGTTGCAGCGTTTGGCGAACTGGCCATCGATATCATAAATGTAGGCGATGCCGCCACTCATGCCGGCTGCAAAGTTCTGGCCGGTTTGACCCAGTACCAGCACGGTGCCGCCAGTCATGTATTCGCAACCGTGGTTGCCCACGCCTTCAACGATGGCGGTCGCGCCGGAGTTACGTACGCAGAAGCGCTCGCCCGCCACGCCACTGAAGAAACTCTGGCCGGTGGTCGCGCCGTACATCACGGTATTACCGACGATGATGTTCTCATAAGACAAGCCACGGAAAGTGGTTGGCGGTTTGATGATGATACGGCCACCACACAAACCTTTACCCACATAGTCGTTGCCTTCGCCGGTCAGCTCAAAGGTGATGCCTTTGGCCAGGAAAGCAGCAAAGCTCTGACCTGAAGTGCCGGTGAAATTAACGTGTATGGTGCCGTGAGGCAGGCCATCATTGCCGTAACGGCGCGCAACTTCATGCGACAGCATTGTGCCCGCAGTACGGTTGGTGTTCATGATAGGCAGGTCCAGGGTGACTTTTTCACCTTTTTCCAGTGCTGCTTGCGACAACGCTATCAGCTGGTTATCCAGGGCTTTGGCAATGCCGTGATCCTGAATGTCATTGTTTTTGCGCGAAACGCTGGCTGGCATGTCTGGCAGGTGGAATATCTTGCTGAAATCCAGGCCATTGATCTTCCAGTGTTCGATACCGGCTTTCATATCCAGCAAGTCAGCACGGCCTATCAGGTCATCGACCTTGGCAATGCCTATGCTGGCCATCAACTCGCGTAACTCTTCTGCCACAAAGAAGAAGTAGTTCACTACGTGTTCAGGCTGGCCGGTGAATTTCTTGCGCAGTTCCGGGTCTTGTGTCGCCACGCCTACCGGGCAGGTGTTCAGATGGCACTTGCGCATCATGATACAGCCTTCGACCACTAGCGGTGCGGTGGCAAAACCAAACTCATCCGCACCCAGCAAGGCGCCTATCAGCACGTCACGGCCGGTTTTCATCTGGCCGTCGACCTGTAATACGATACGGCCACGCAACTGGTTGAGCACCAGGGTCTGCTGTGTTTCAGCCAGACCTAGCTCCCACGGCGTACCTGCGTGTTTGACAGACGAAAGCGGCGAAGCGCCGGTGCCGCCGTCATGGCCGGCAACCACGATATGGTCAGATTTGGCTTTTGCCACCCCTGCCGCTACCGTACCTATGCCGGTTTCTGACACCAGTTTCACAGAGATAGACGCTTGCGGATTGGCGTTTTTAAGGTCATGAATCAGCTGTGCCAGATCTTCGATCGAATAAATATCATGGTGCGGTGGTGGCGAGATCAAGCCTACGCCAGGCACAGAGAAACGCAGTTTCGCGATGTATGGCGAAACTTTATGCCCTGGCAGCTGGCCGCCTTCACCCGGCTTGGCACCTTGTGCCATCTTGATCTGGATCTGGTCAGCGCTGCTCAGGTATTCAGCGGTCACACCAAAGCGGCCGGAGGCCACTTGCTTGATGCGTGAACGCAGCGAATCACCGGCTTTGAGCGGTACATCGGCTTCTATCAGTTCGCTGCCCAGCACGTTGGCGATGCTGGTATCCACTTGCACCGGGATAAAGCGTTTAACGTCTTCACCACCCTCGCCAGTGTTTGATTTGCCGCCAATACGGTTCATGGCGACTGCCAGCGTGGCATGGGCTTCGGTAGAGATAGAACCCAGCGACATGGCGCCGGATGCAAAGCGTTTGACGATCTCTTTGGCCGGCTCGACCTGATCCAGCGGGATCGCGGCTCCGGCTGGCTTGATTTCGAACAGGCCGCGCAAGGTCATATGGCGACGGCTCTGGTCGTTGATCAGGGCAGCATATTCTTTATAGGTATCGTACTGGCCGGTACGGGTGGCGCTTTGCAATTTGCTGATCGATTGCGGTGTCCACAGATGCTCTTCACCACGCACACGGAAAGCGTATTCACCGCCTGCTTCCAGCGCGTTCAACAAGGTAGGGTCGTTGCCGAATGCCTGGTCATGCATGCGCATGGTTTCTTCAGCCACCTGATCCAGGCCTATGCCTTCGATCTGGCTAACAGTGCCGGTGAAGTAGTCATTCACGAACTGGCTGTTGAGGCCTATCGCTTCAAAGATCTGCGCGCCACAGTAGGACTGGTAAGTAGAAATGCCCATTTTGGACATGACTTTATACAAGCCTTTGCCGATCGCTTTAACAAAGTTTTTGCCAGCTTTTTCAACATCGCTGGTCAGGGTCTTCATGGTTTCGTATACCAGCCATGGGCAGACCGCTTCAGCGCCGTAACCTGCCAGCAAGGCAAAGTGGTGCACCTCACGCGCTGAGCCGGTATCTATCACCAGGCCGGTGCTGGTGCGCAAACCGGCTTTGACCAGGAACTCATGCGTCGCCGAACAGGCCAGCAGGGCAGGGATAGCCACGCGTGCGGCAGAGACGTTGCGGTCAGACAATATCAGTACGTTATAACCGTCATGCACGGCTTTTTCGGCCTGGTCATGCAACAGGTCCAGCGCCTGTTTCATACCGGCTTTGCCCAACGCGGCATCATAGGTCAGGTCGAGTACTATGGACTTGAACTGGCCCTGAGTCAGGCTGGCAATGTTTTTGAGTTTTTCCAGGCCATCCAGGCTGATCACCGGCTGGCTGCTTTCCAGGCGCAGTGGCGGATCGGTCTCATCTATGCCGAGCAGGTTAGGCTTGGGCCCGATAAAGGTGACCAGTGACATCACCAATTCTTCACGGATAGGGTCAATCGGCGGGTTGGTGACCTGGGCAAACAACTGCTTGAAATAGTTGTACAGGGTCTTGGCCTTGTTGGACAACACCGGCAAAGCCGCGTCATTACCCATGGAGCCTGCGCCTTCTTCGCCGTTATCCAGCATAGGTTGCAGCACGAATTTCAGGTCTTCCTGCGAGTAGCCAAACGCTTGCTGAGTGTCCAGCAGGTCGGCTTGCAGGGTGACTTCACCTGTGCCTGCCGCAGGCAGTTCAGACAGATGGAAACGCGTCTGTTCTATCCACTGGCGGTAAGGCTTGGCCTGCGCCAGTTCTTTTTTCACTTCTTCGTCATCGATGATGCGGCCTTGCTCCATGTCTATCAGCAACATTTTGCCTGGCTGCAAGCGCCATTTCTTGACGATTTTTTCTTGCGGGAAGGTGATCACACCCATTTCAGATGCCATCATGACGATGTCATCTTCGGTCACCAGGTAGCGCGCCGGACGCAAACCGTTACGGTCCAGCGTGGCACCTATCATCTTGCCATCGGTAAATGCTACCGCCGCCGGGCCATCCCATGGCTCCATGATGGCGGCGTGATATTCGTAGAAAGCGCGACGATCTTCGTCCATCAGCGGATTGTTGTTCCAGGCTTCCGGGATCAGCATCATCATGGCGTGTGGCAGGCTGTAACCGCCAGCCACCAGCAATTCCAGACAGTTGTCGAAACAGGCTGAGTCAGACTGGCCCTCAACGATCAGCGGCCACAGTTTTTCCAGGTCTTCACCGAGCACGGTAGACTTGATGGTCTCGTGCCTGGCAGTCATCCAGTTGACGTTGCCTTGCACGGTGTTGATTTCACCGTTGTGCGCGATCATGCGGAATGGGTGGGCCAGATCCCAGGCAGGGAAGGTGTTGGTAGAAAAGCGCTGGTGTACCAGTGCCAGGGCAGACACCACACGTGCGTCTTTCAGGTCTTTGTAATAAACACCGACTTCATTCGCCAGCAACATGCCTTTGTAGACGATGGTGCGTGAGGAGAATGAAGGCATGTAAAACTGTGCATTATCCTGCAGGTTAAGCATGCGGATCGCATGCTCTATGCGCTTGCGGATAACAAAACATTTGCGCTCAAAAGTATTGCTGTCAGCGGTGGTGCTGGCAATAAATACCTGGCGCATCACCGGCTCGACCGCACGCGCAGCGTCGGCGATATTGCTGTTGTCTACCGGTACATCGCGCCAGCCCAGCAGGGTCTGGTTCTCTTCAGCGATGATCTGCGCAAAAATGGCTTCGCACCTGGCGCGGTTTTCTGCCTGTTGCGGCAAAAATGCCTGGCCAACAGCGTATTGGCCGGCGGCAGGCAATGTCATGCCCAGCGATGCGGCTTCTTCACGCATAAAGGTGTCTGGCATTTGCATCAGCAAGCCGGCACCGTCGCCCAGTTTTGGGTCGTAACCGGTGGCACCGCGGTGGGTCAGGTTGTCGAGCAGTTGCAGGCCTTTGGCAACAATGTCGTGGCTCTTCTGGCCTTTAATATGGGCAACAAAGCCCACGCCACAGCTATCTTTTTCATGGCGTCTGTCGTATAAACCCTGCGATTGCGGGGCTAAACCGAGCTGGTTGTCCAGAGCGGTTGCGGTATCTTGAGAAGCACTCATCAGGTTGTTGTCGGACTGCATATCCATTGCCAGATTCTTCACTTACAAAACATTTGGAGGAACCTTCAATGATACCGTTAAAGTTTAGCAATTTCAATCGTTTAGCCTGCGTTAAATAACGGAGAGTAACTTTTTTACTGCACAATTGAGAATGATTTTCATTTGTTGCTTATTGCGTATCAAAGTCGGCTGTATTTGAATGAAACTGAATGCTCAAATTCAGGCTGGCCAGCGCCTGGTAGGCAAGGATATGCCAGCTGTATACCAGTGCCGTTTAGGTGTGGGTTAATTGAAGTTTATGGCACGAGTTCAGGGAAGGCGTTGCGAAAAGAACGGCTATCGCGTTGTTATCGCAATCGGCTGCTTCATATCTACCTGATGATCAGGCGCAATCGGGGGTGCAAAAATAAACAGCCCCGCGTGTTTTAGCAGGCGGGGCCGGTGTTGGTGCTGTTTTAAAGCGTCAGGCTAAATTGCAGTTTTAGCTGGCTGGTTACGCTTGCAGCGCAGCAAATGCTTTTTCTGCCGCTGCTACGGTGGCCGCGATATCGGCATCGGTATGGGCGGCCGAGACAAAACCGGCTTCAAACGCAGATGGGCCCAGGTAAATGCCGCTATCCAGCATGCTATGGAAAAAGCTGTTAAACGCGGTTTTATCGGTTTGCAGCATTTCAGCATAGCTGGCAGGAATGTTGTGGCTAAAATACAGGCCAAACATGCCGCCCACGCTTTGTGCATTAAAGGCAATGCCACTGTTTTGCGCGGCGGCTTTTAGCCCATCCATCAGCTTGCTGGTCTGTGCGGTCAGTTTTTCGTAAAAGCCAGGGGCTTGCACCAGTTTTAATGTGGTGAGGCCGGCGCTGACCGCCACCGGGTTGCCGGACAAGGTGCCTGCCTGATACACCGCACCCAGCGGTGCCAGTACGCTCATGATGTCTTTGCGGCCACCAAAAGCGCCTACCGGCAAACCGCCGCCTATCACTTTACCCAGCGTTGTCATGTCCGGGGTGATGCCATACAGCGCTTGTGCACCGCCAAGTGCGACGCGGAAGCCGGTCATCACTTCATCAAAGATCAGCACCGTGCCATGTTGCGTACACAGGCTGCGCAGGGTCTGCAAAAATTCCTGCTGCGGCACGATTAAATTCATATTGCCAACCACAGGCTCCAGGATCACGCAGGCGATCTCATCACCAATGCTGGAAAAAGTGTCTTGCAGCATCTGCACGTTATTGTAATCCAGCGTCAGGGTGTGGGCGGCCACTTCTGCCGGCACCCCGGCCGAGCTTGGTTCGCCGAAAGTCAGCAATCCTGAACCGGCTTTTACCAGCAGCGCATCGGCATGGCCGTGATAACAACCTTCAAACTTGATGATCTTGTTGCGTTTGGTGTAGCCGCGCGCCACGCGGATGGCGCTCATGGTCGCTTCGGTGCCGCTGCTGACCAGGCGCACCTGTTCCATGCTGGGCACCAGCTGGTTGATCAGCTCGGCCATTTCCAGCTCCAGGCCGGTGGGGGCACCAAAACTCAGGCTGTTTGCGGCAGCTTGCTGCACCGCTGCCACCACTTCCGGGTGGGCGTGACCCAAAATCATAGGCCCCCAGGAGTTGATGTAGTCTATGTATTCCTTGCCGTCTGCGTCCCATAACCTGGAACCCAGCCCTTTTTTAAAGAAGATCGGTGTGCCGCCCACGCTACGGAAAGCGCGTACCGGCGAGTTCACCCCGCCGGGGATCAGTTTTTGGGATAGGTCAAACAGTTGCTGATTGCGAGAAGTCATAAGCCTAGTGAGTCAAAACATCAAAAACGCTATTCTAACAGAGGCATGTGCGGTCATGCATGCGGGCGATGGCGCCTCAGTGGCTTCGTTGCATGTAGGCATCAGTGCGTTTCCTGCAGGCGCTGTTCCAGGTCGGCATATGCCTGCGGGTCCAGTTGCCTGATGTGCGCCTGAGCATCAGCGAGCAGGGCAGTCTGGTTAAGTTGCCGGGCCAGGATGGCCAGCCCGGTCCAGGCATCAATATGGGCGGGCTGCAAGGCCAGTGCCTGCTGGTAAGCCTGCTGTGCTTGCGCCAGCTGCCCTTGCCCATGCAGGGCGCTGGCCAGGTAGAAATAAGCTTCTGCCGATGCTGGCTGCTGCTGCAACCAGCCGCGGGCTATGGCCTCCAGCGCTGGCCAGTCGCTGTTCTGGTAGGGTTGCACCACTTGCATCCAGAAGGGACGTGCTTGCGGCGGCAGGTCCCAGAACGGTGTTGCATCCGGCGCAGGGCTAGAGGTTCTGTCCTGCTGCATCAAGGCCTGCACCCACTCGACCGGGATGCTGTAAAAATAGGCCTGCTTGCCCGGGCTTTTAAAGGTGCTGAGCGAGACCAGCTCACCGGCCTGGTTAAAGGTCGGGCTGCCGCTGGAGCCCATGATGAATGCTGCATCCGAGCGCACCATGGTGCTGCCATCAAAAGGGTAAAGCGCCCGCACCTTGCCAGCAATGGTTTGTGGCTTGGGTGGCCCGCCGGGAAAGCCTATGCTGAACACCTCGTCACCATAATGCAGCGAAGCCGCCGAGGCGAGTTTGACCGGTGCCAGCTCCAGGTACTGGAATTTGAGCAGGCAGGCGTCGTGCGCCCAGTCGGCGACCAGTGCCACCGGGCTGATACTTTCACCGAATTTTGAAATGCTGATGCCATTGCTGTTGGCTAATACGTGGCAATTAGTGGCTATCATGTCCTTGGCCACCACCACGCCAGTGCCTACGCCATGGCCACCACTTTGCGTGATGACATGCACTTTCACCACCGAGGCTTTTAAACGGTAGACCAGTTCACGGTCAGGTTCGGCTAACGCTGTGTGCACAGATAAAACCAGTAGTAGTGTGATCAAGCCATGTAGCAGGGTACGCATGCTGACTCCTTATGACGTTTACGCTGGTGACATTTTACCGGGCAAAGACTTAAGCGCATTTAAACCGGTGAAATGCAAAAAATTCTGCCGCTGGTGATGAATAACAGTGAAAACGCAGCAAAACAGCGCTAGAATAGCCGATATTTTTGATTGCTGAAGGATAGTTATGCTGATTACAAGCGAAATCGTTGATCTGGACACGCCGACCGGGGTGATGCGCACTTATGTGCACCGTCCCAAGCAGGATGGTAAAGTGCCTGCGGTTTTGTTTTACTCGGAAATCTTCCAGCAGACCGGCCCTATCGAACGTGCGGCGCGGTTTTTAGCCAGCCATGGTTATGCGGTGTTAGTGCCGGAAGTGTTTCATGAGCTGAACCCTATCGGTACCGTGCTCGGTTACGATGACGCCGGCCGCGATAAGGGTAACGCTGACAAGTTTGCAAAAGACGTGCAGTCTTACGACACCGATAACCGTGCCATGATTGAGTTTCTGAATGCTCAGCCATGGTATAGCGGCAAGTTGGGCGCCGCCGGTTTCTGTATCGGTGGTCATTTGGCTTTCCGTGCCGCTTTGCAGCCAGAAGTGAAAGCGACCGCTTGCTTCTACGCTACCGACCTACATACTAATCTTATTCCTAATCAGCCCGGCCAGCACAGTATGGAGCGTGTCAACGAGATCAAAGGTGAGTTGCTGATGATCTGGGGCAAGCAGGACCCGCATATCCCTGGCGATAAGCGTGCCGAGTTATATAACCGCTTTGCCAACATACCTGGCTTGAATTACACCTGGCATGAAGTGAACGGACAACATGCCTTTATGCGCGATGAAGGTGAAAGATACGATGCGCAAGTGGCGGGCATCGGTTACCAGCTGGCGCTGCACTTGCTCGGTAATGCGCTGAAATAATTTGAAACCGAAAACTTAGTATGTATATGTTGAACGGTCTGCAGTTAAAACAATCGTTGAACGTTCAATATGTCATCTAGTCCAAGCATAGGCCAAAAGCCTGTGCTTTTTTTTCAACTAAATTAACCATTTATTTAGAGACAATAATTATGACTACAAAAAATGCGGATATTGGATTGGTAGGATTGGCAGTGATGGGCCAAAACCTGGCGTTAAACATTGCTGATCACGGCTACACCATTGCGGTCTATAACCGTGACCCCAAAAAAATGCTGAATTTCATCGAAGAATGCAAAGCCAAAGAGCCTTCACACGAGCGTGTGGTTGGTCACGCTGACCTGGCTTCTTTCGTGTTGAGCATCAAACGCCCCCGTAAGATCGTATTGCTGGTTAAAGCTGGCAGCGCTACGGACGTGACTATTAACGCTTTGCTGCCTTTCCTCGAGCACGGCGACATTATTATTGATGGTGGCAACGCCTTGTGGACAGATACCATACGCCGCGAAAAAGAACTGGCTGCCAAAGGCATAGAATTTATCGGTTCCGGTGTCTCCGGTGGTGAGACCGGTGCCCGTTTTGGCCCTTCACTGATGCCATCCGGCACGCGTAAGGCCTGGTCAAGCCTGGAACCGATCTGGCGTGATATAGCCGCCAAGGTAGACCCGGTGACCGGTACGCCGCTGGAAGGTGGCGAGCCAGGCAAGCCGGTGCAAGGTGGCTTCTCCTGTGCCGAATATATAGGCCCTGACGGTGCCGGCCATTATGTGAAAATGGTGCATAACGGTATCGAGTACATCGATATGCAGCTGATCTGCGAAGCCTATTGGTTGATGAAGAACCTGCTGGGCATGCCAGCCGATGAGATCGGTAAAGTATTCGCCGAGTGGAACAAAGGCGAGCTGTCCAGCTTCCTGATCGAGATCACGGCAGATATCCTGCAACAAAGAGACCCGGGCGGCAAAGGCTTCCTGGTCGACAATATCCTGGATACCGCAGGCCAGAAAGGTACTGGCCAGTGGACCGCAGCCAACGCTCTCGAACTGGGCGCCCCGGCCAATGCCATCGCCGCTGCCGTGTACGCACGTGCGCTATCCAGCCTGAAAGAAGAGCGTGTAGAAGCCAGCCGTATTCTGAAAGGGCCGGAGATCGTCAAGGAAACCGACAAGCCAGCCATTATTGAAGCGATCAAGAACGCGCTGTATTGCTCCAAGATCTGCGCTTATGCACAAGGCTTCCAGCTGATCGACAAAGCACAAGTGGCTTATAACTGGAAACTCAACTTCGGCGAACTGGCGCAGATCTGGCGTGGCGGTTGTATCATCCGTGCGCGCTTCCTGCAAAAGATCACCGATGCCTACGCCTTGAATTCACGCCTGAAGAACCTGATGCTGGACCCGTACTTTACCAATGCCATGAATGAAGGCCAGGCTGGCTGGCGTAAAGTGATCGCGCTGGCGGTGACTAATGGTATTCCGGCGCAAGGGTTTGCTGCAGCGTTGGCTTACTACGATGGTTACAGAAGTGCCGACCTGCCTGCTAACTTGCTGCAAGGTCAGCGTGACTTCTTCGGTGCGCATACTTATGAGCGCAAGGATCATCCGCGTGGTCAATTCTTCCACCTGGACTGGCCAGAAAAAGGTAGACCAGAATTGTCTATCGAATAAGGCTAGGCGTGAGGTGCAGGTGCCAGTCTGGCATCTGCGCAGTTGGAAAGGTACAAAAATAAAAAGATGGCTGATTGCCATCTTTTTTGTTTTATAAAGCCTGCCTGCAAAAAAAAGCGAAACAGTGCTAGCGCACTATGTAAATGCTTAGACTGCGTGCTGCTTATAAAAGGTGACCCAATATGGGTCAGGGATCAAGCTGTTTTAAAGCGTTAAACGCAATCGCAACTGGATTCCAGAAAGCGATGTAACTCAGTAATTGCTTTTAAATGCTGTTGCGCCTTGATGGATGCATTTGAAGCAAGCGCATCAGCCGCGGCAGTATTCAAGCTTGGGGAGTAAATTTCGTCAGTTAAAAAATGGATAGACGAAGCTGCTTGGTAAGACTCTACTATTTGCATTTCAATTTTTCCTTTTGGGATTCAATATTTCCAGTGAAACATGACGAATTGTGTTCGTCGTGTCTGTGGCGACAAAATTAACAAAAAGTTCCTGATCGAGCAAAGACTTAAAGCGTAAAGTGCCCAATTTGGTCCAATTCTGATGCTGTATTTGCGCCGCTACAACATCAAAGCAAACATGGTGCCATGTTTGTATGATTTCAACGCGCAACCGCGGCGATCGGATGACAACACCAGCAGCGCTGAAAAACTAAAAGCCAAATGCGTCAATATTTCGTAAAATAACGGCTGAAACTATGAGAAATGAAGAGTGGGATGCAAATTTTTGTGAATGGTAATGCCATGCAGCTGCCATCGGAGTCTATGACAGTGCTGGCGCTGGTTGAACATATGCAGTTGACAGGAAAACGCATAGCGATTGAGCGTAATGGTGATATCGTGCCCCGCAGCCAGTTCCCGGCCGTGCAGCTGCAAGGCGATGACAAGCTGGAAATCGTAGGCGCAGTCGGCGGCGGTTAAGCCGGGCCGGCTGCAACCAAAGCCCTGCTTTGCCTATCCTATCAATTTTAGAGAATACATAACATGAGTGATGCACTGGTGATCGCCGGTAACAGTTACCAATCCCGCCTGTTGGTGGGGACCGGTAAATATAAAGATTTTGCGGAAACGCGCGCGGCCATTGATGCCAGTGGTGCCGAAATCATCACAGTCGCCATCCGGCGTACCAATATCGGCCAGCATGCCAACGAGCCTTCGCTGCTGGATTATCTGCCGCCAGCCGAATTTACTTATTTGCCCAACACCGCCGGGTGTTATAGTGCAGATGACGCCGTACGCACTTTGCGCCTGGCGCGCGAACTGCTGGATGACCATAAACTGGTCAAACTGGAAGTGCTGGGTGACCCGAATACTTTATACCCCAACGTGACAGAGACCCTGGCAGCTGCCAAAACCCTGGTGAAAGAAGGATTCGAAGTCATGGTCTACACCTCCGATGATCCTATCATCGCCAAACAGCTGGAAGACATAGGCTGTGTGGCAGTGATGCCGCTGGCTTCACTGATAGGCTCCGGCATGGGCATACTCAACCCTTGGAACTTGCAGATCATTATCGAGAGCGCCAATATTCCTGTGCTGGTGGATGCCGGTGTCGGCTGCGCTTCAGATGCCGCCATTGCCATGGAACTAGGCTGTGCCGGTGTGTTGATGAATACGGCGATCGCGGCAGCGCGTGACCCGGTGTTGATGGCCAGCGCCATGAAAAAAGCGGTTGAGGCTGGGCGCGAATCATTTTTAGCGGGGCGGATGGCGAAAAAACTTTATTCTGCCAGCCCCAGTTCACCTACGACAGGCATGATAGGGTAAATGTGACAGATAGCGGCTTATATGCATGCGAGGTATCGGTAGTCACCGAGTATCTTCAGGACCAATCTTCTCCGGAAGCAGGGCAATATGTCTATGCATATACCGTGACTATCCGCAACACCGGCACTACTGCGGCTCAATTAATCAGCCGCCACTGGGTGATCACCGACGCCATGCAGCAAGTGCGTGAAGTCAAAGGCCTGGGCGTGATCGGTGAGCAGCCTTTACTGGCGCCGGATGCCGAATACAAATATACCAGCAGCGTGATGTTCAGTACCCCCAGCGGCGAAATGTATGGGACTTATCAGATGGTGGCGATCGATGGCCACTGGTTCGAGGTAGACATCCCGACTTTTTGGCTGCATCAGGCAGCGGGCTTGCATTAAGGCTGCAAATATCCAGTCGGACTTATTTAAAAAACTGAATCAGGTTAAAACGTATTTAGGTAAAAGCGGAATTATTGAACAAGTGCAATCAGTTAAAAAGTTTATTGCTGCAACACGGCTGGCCGGCGCAGTGGCCAAGCCTATGTTCAGACTCAGTCAGTTAGGGCTGCTCGCTGGTGTACTGCTGCTGGCGAGTTGCCAGTCTGCTGCACCGCTGCCACCAAAAAAATCAGCGCCCAAAGCGCCGGACAGCGTCACTGTGGCACCTGAAAAGAGCGATACAGCCAGTCGTCAGCCACCCACCCAGCCTTATGCTTTGTTGAATGCAGCCAGCTGGTCCGCGATTCCCGGCCTGGAAAATGAAAACTGGCTGGCCAGCTGGAGCGCCTGGTTGCAAAGCTGCCAGGGCTTGAAGAAAAAGCCTGACTGGCAAGCGGTGTGCAGCGCAGCACAAACAGTAAAGGCCGATGATGCCAGCGCCATCCAGGCCTACTGGCAGCAGTATTTCAATGTCTACACCACCCAGCAGGTAGATGGCGCAGCACAGGGCCTGATCACCGGCTATTACCAGCCGGTGCTAAAAGGGGCCAGGGCTGCCAGTGAGCGTTTCCCGGTGCCGCTGTACAAGGTGCCTGGCGACCTGATCACGGTAAATCTGTCTAACCTGTTCCCTGACCTTAAATACAAACGTGTGCGCGGACGTGTGCAGGGGCAGACATTGGTGCCTTATTACACACGTAGCGAGATCGATCAGTTGCAGTCGCCCTTGCTGGGTAATGAGCTGCTGTGGGTGAATGACGCAGTAGAAGCCTTCTTCCTGCAAGTGCAGGGCTCAGGTATCGTCGAGCTGGAGAACGGCGAGCGGGTGCCGGTCGGCTATGCTGACCAGAATGGCCATCCCTACCAGTCTATCGGTAAATTGCTGGTCGAAAGAGGCGAGCTGACTGCCAGTGAAGCTTCCATGCAAGGCATCAAAAACTGGGGCCAGCAACATCCCGAGCAGTTGCAGGGCTTGCTGAATGCCAACCCCAGTTATGTGTTTTTTAAATTATTGCCTGCCGGCTTGTCCGGCCCGTTGGGTGCGCTAGGCGTGCCGTTAACTGCGGCGCGCAGTATCGCTGTCGATCCGTTTTATATCCCGCTGGGCGCGCCTGTGTTCATGGCGACCACGCAACCATACCCCAACTCCGAAACGCCTTTGCAGCAACTGATGCTGGCACAGGACACCGGTGGCGCCATCAAGGGTGGCGTGCGCGCGGATATCTACTGGGGAGAGGGTGAGCCTGCCGGCAAGCTGGCCGGGGCCATGCGTCAGCAAGGGCAGCTGTGGGTGTGGCTGCCTAAAACCTTCAAACTGCCGCAACAGTGACTGGCATGCAACGCGTGCACTATTGCGATGACGCTGGCTGGCAGGCTACACCGACTGCCCAGCATGCCTTGCGCCCCTGGCTGCAAGAGCGTGGCTCACTCACCGCACGCCTCAAGCGCCAATATGCCGACTTTTCTGTGCAGTTAGTGCGTGAAGCCTGGTGCAAGCCGAATTTAGACGAAAGGCTGTTGCTGCAGTTAGCCATGGGCACACAGGCCTGGGTGCGTGAAGTGTGGCTGATGGGCGATGGCCAGCCGCGCGTATTCGCGCACAGCGTGATCGCGCGTAAGGACCTGCGCGGCGCATGGTATGGCCTGCGCAAGATGGGCCGCTTGCCGCTGGGGGCCGCCTTGTTTGCCAACCCCGCCGTAGAGCGTGGCGTGTTGCATTTCCGCAAACTTTCTCCTGCGCATGCCTTGTATAAAACGGTGGCCAAACATCTGCCATTGCTGCCACGCCAGCCATTGTGGGCGCGGCGCTCATTATTCTGCCTGCAACAGCATCACCTGCTGGTGACAGAAGTCTTTTTACCTGGCTCTGCCAGGCAGGCCGGCACTTTATGAATGTGACTGAATAAACACTATGTTGTCACTGGCAAAATGGAATGCATACTATCGCTTGACCCGGCTGGATAAGCCTATAGGCATCTGGCTGTTGATGTGGCCTACCTTGTGGGGGCTGCTGATCGCCGGGCAAGGCAGGCCAGACCTGCATGTGCTGCTGGTGTTTGTGTTGGGCACGGTGCTGATGCGTTCGGCAGGGTGCGCACTCAACGATATTGCCGACCGTCATTGGGATGGCGCGGTAGCGCGCACGCGCTTGCGGCCGCTGGCCACCGGCGAGATATCGGTGCAAGAGGCCTACCTGGTGGCCATGGGCCTGGCCCTGCTCGCCTTTATGCTGGTGTGCACGCTGGGCTGGCAAGTGGTGGCCTGGTCGGTACCGGCCTTGTTCCTCGCTATCAGCTACCCTTATACCAAACGCTTTTTAGCCATTCCTCAAGCGTATCTGGGCGTGGCGTTCGGCTTTGGTATCCCCATGACATTCGTCGCCCTGCAAGGGCAGGTGCCTGCGCTGGCGTGGTGGCTGTTGCTGGCCAATGTGAGCTGGTCGGTCGCCTATGACACCGCCTATGCCATGGTCGATAGAGCGGATGACCTCAAGGTCGGGATCCGCTCTTCAGCCATCACTTTCGGGCGCTGGGATGTGCTGGCTATCATGGCCTGTTTCGTGGTCATGCTCGCTATCATGGCCGGGCTGGCAGTTGCGCTTGGCCTGGGGTGGCCGTTCTGGGCAGGCTGGGGGCTGGCAGCGCTGTTGATACTGCGCCAATACCAACTGGTTCGCACGCGTGACCCCGGGCTATGCTTTAAAGCGTTTCTGGAGAATGTCTGGATAGGGGCGGCTTTAACTGCCGGCCTGGCGCTGGCTTTTTACTTAAGCTGATTTACGCAAGGTCGAAGGCTCATCCAGCTCAAAGGTAAAATCGGTCCAGTACTGGAAAGGCGTCTGGTCTACCGGCGCCAGCACATAAATATCGCCTGACAATTTTTGCAGTTCGCGCAGATTATCCTGCATGCTGTCTGCGTCAGCAGCGGGCGCCATTGCAGGCGGCGTTGCGGGCAGGTTCTGTGTCTGGCAGGCGATCTCTTTCAACATCATCAACTCTTCAAAGATACTGCGCTCAAAGCCCATACGCGGCACCAGTCGCGTGTTGTAAACCAGGTCATCGATCAATGCGATCACTTGCGGCGTACCCCAGGTCTGTTGCAAAGCCTTCATGACGCGCGGATAAGACTCTATGCCCTGCTGTTTAAAGTCGGGGTTGCGCTCTATGCTGAGGTTGAAATGCTTTTTGCAATCGCCGGCGGCAATATCGAACTCCTGCTGCTTGCCTTCCTTGGATAGCAGGTCGAGTAAATATAGCCACATCCACGGCGAACATTTCGGGTGCCTGGCCAGGTGCTGCTGCAAATGTTCGATCGCCTGATTGATGCGGCCATGTGTAAACAGGCGCGAGGCATCCTGCATCACTGCATTGGTGGTTTGCTGTGAGCTGATCCTTTGCGGGGCACTGGCCGGGGAGACGATATCGTCATTGGCATGCAAGGGCACCGCTTGCAGCCTGACAGGCGCGGCCTGGTAAGGTGATTGCGTGACTGGCGGCTGATGACTGGCCGCCATGCCTGCTGCTGACGCCGGCTGGGCTTGCACTGGCTGGCTATGGCCGGTTTTTGTGTGGCTGCCCTGTGTTTTTTCTTGCTCGCGTACTTTAGTGGTTTTAGGCACCGCCGCATGACGTCTTAGCCAGTCAGCAAAGAAATAGCCGGTGATGATCAGTGCCAGGCTCAAGGTCAACACCAGGGTGCGTAATAAATGGTTTTCGTTCTGCAGCTGGGTCAGTTGCTGCTTCAGGGTGGTTAAAATGCTGGCCTGAGCCAGATTGTTAGCGTAAAGGACGTCCGATTGTTTCTGCAATTGCTTAAAGTCTGTTTGCAAGGCAGCGATCTGTTGCTGCAAAGCATTGTAGGCGTCTGCCGGAATGGTCTCGCTGGCTGCGTCTGCTTCAGCCGCTATGGCTGGCTGCGCAGGCGTAGCAACCGGTGCGGCCTGGGCGGTGATTGCAGGTGCAGCTTGAGTCGTGACTACTTGATTAGTCATTGGCGGCGCCGGGCTAGTCACAGTGTTATCCGCCTGTATGGTGAATGTCTGGCTGTGATGCAGGCAGCTATCAGTCAGTGTCAATGTCAGCGGGCCTGCAATCGCAGTATCCGACCACAACATAAGCACGCCTTGCTGGCTGCCTAAAGTAGTGTATTCCAGCTGTATAGGGTGGCTGGACGCAGTCTGTTGCAGGCTGAAGCAGCTGATATCGGTATTGGGGTGTGCGTGATCTATCGCCAGTTGTGCCAGAAAAGGCTGGCCGGGCGCAGATTCTATGCTGAAGGTTTTGAACTCGGCGGCAGTTGCTGGTTGTGCAAAAGCAAAAAGAAATAATGCTGGCAGTAAAGCAATCTGTCGCAACCGGGAAATGGCTGCGAAGCGTCCACTCTGTTTGCGCCTGCGGTTGCTAAAAAGCATGATACGAATAATTGTTTTTTAAATTCAAGCTTGCGTAGAAACTTAATGAATGGCCTAATATAACACTTAGCCGCATAAAACCCCACAATATCAAGGGGCATAGGCCAGTAAACCTGTGTTATTTCGCTTAATTTGCATAATTGACACGAGAAAAAGCAGCGGGCGTCAATGCTTGCCATAGTGATTGCATTCCACTGGCTAAGATCGTTTCTTTTTTCGGATTAATTCGTTGACAAGCTTTCTCAAGCTGGCTTATAATCCGCCCTCTTAATTTACACGCTATAACTTGGTAGTTATAAAATGAAAACATTTTCAGCAAAATCGCATGAAGTTCAACGTGATTGGTTCGTGATCGACGCCACCGATTTGGTCTTGGGTCGTCTGGCCAGTGCTATTGCCCATCGTCTGCGCGGCAAGCATAAAGCTATTTACACACCTCACGTAGACACTGGTGACTACATCGTTGTCGTCAATGCGGACAAGATTAAAGTAACTGGTAACAAGGCTGGTGGCAAGTTGTATCACCGTCACTCCGGTTACCCAGGTGGTATCACCACCACTACATTCTCCAAAATGCAAGACCGTTTCCCAGGTCGCGCGCTGGAGAAAGCGGTTAAAGGCATGTTACCAAAAGGTCCATTGGGCTATGCCATGATCAAGAAAATGAAAGTGTATGCTGGTGACAAGCATGAGCACATTGCTCAGCAACCGCAAACATTAACCATCTAATATAAGACGATTAGGATAAAGCATGATCGGTAAATACAACTATGGCACAGGCCGCCGCAAAAGCTCCGTGGCACGTGTGTTCCTGAAGTCCGGTAGCGGCAACATCGTAGTAAACGACAAGCCAGTTGACGTTTATTTCTCACGCGAGACTTCTCGCATGATTCTGCGTCAACCGCTGGAATTAACTAACAACACCGGTACTTTTGACATTCTGGTCAACGTGCATGGTGGTGGTGAATCCGGTCAGGCTGGTGCAGTTCGTCACGGTATCACCCGCGCACTGATAGACTACGATACCGCTTTGAAGAGCGCCCTGTCTCACGCTGGTTTCGTTACCCGTGACGCACGTGAAGTAGAACGTAAAAAAGTCGGCCTGCGCAAAGCGCGTCGTCGGAAGCAGTTCTCCAAACGTTAATTTCACGTTTGTTACAAAGAGAGTTGTGCAAAAAGGTCGCATTGGCGGCCTTTTTCATTTATTGTTTTACCTTTTGTGCATAACAGCAAGTTGCTGGATAAATCGCGAGCCAGGTTGAAAGCTATGGAAAAAATCAAAGTCGGCATTGTAGGTGGTACCGGATATACCGGTGTCGAATTGTTGCGGTTGCTGGCAAGGCACCCGCAGGTGCAATTGCAGGTGATCACTTCGCGCGGCGAAGCTGGCTTGCCAGTGGCCGATATGTTTCCAAGCTTGCGTGGCGTGGTCGACCTGGCCTTCAGTGATCCGGCCACTATCGATTTAACCCAGTGTGATGTGGTATTTTTTGCCACGCCGCATGGTGTGGCCATGAGCCAGGCACCTGCATTGGTCGCCGCCGGTGTCAAAGTCATTGATCTGGCGGCGGATTTCCGCCTGCAAGACGCGGCGGAATTTGAAAAATGGTACAAACTGCCGCATAGCTGTACCGATATTCTGCAGCAGGCCGTCTACGGCCTCACAGAACTATATGGCGACCAGGTGGCGCAGGCACAAGTCATAGGCAACCCCGGCTGTTACCCGACCACAGTGTTGCTGGGTCTGGCACCATTGCTGGAAAACGGCTGGATAGATTACTCCGTGCCTATCATTGCCGATGCCAAATCCGGCGTATCCGGCGCTGGCAGAAAAGCCGAAGTCAGCACCTTGTTCTCCGAAGCCAGTGACAACCTCAAAGCCTATGGCGTGGCAGGGCACCGCCATCACCCTGAGATTCTTGCACAATTGAAGAAACTCTCAGGCGATGCCGCAGTCAATTTAATCTTTGTGCCACATCTGATCCCGATGATACGCGGTATGTTGACCACCCTGCATGTAAAACTGAACGCTGCCGGCAGCAAACAGTCATTACAACAAGTGTATGAGCAACGCTACCAGCATGACTATTTTGTTGATGTGATGCCCGCAGGTGCGCTGCCAGAAACAAGGTCAGTCCGTGGCTCCAATGTTTTGCGGATGGCTTTATATCCACAGGCGGGTGATTATGTCACAATCGTTGTGGTGCAAGATAACCTGGTCAAAGGTGCTTCAGGCCAAGCGGTGCAGAATATGAACCTGATGTTCGGCCTGGCAGCAGATACCGGTTTGCAAGTATTGCCATTATTGCCATAATGATAAGACCCATACGCAGAAGACTCAGAAACCATTTTGGATTAACGGCCAAGCAAGTTGCGGTGCGCTCACACCGGCCGTGGTATTTTCAGGGCTCGCTGGCCGTCATCAACCTGCTACTTGGTTTTGCTTTGGCCTACTGGGCGCTGCATGATGATAATAGTGAATATGTGCGCCAGCGCTTAAGCCAGGTCACCTCTGAAAATATTGAACTACAGAAAAAATTAATTGCATCGCAGCGTGAGTTGCAAGTAGAACTGGCAACCAGCAACAACCTGGCAAAAACGCTGACCGCGCAGCAGGATGAAAACATCAAACTGAAAGAAGAATTGGTGTTTTACAAGAAAATAACCAAGCGCTGAATGCGTGCATGATATGAGCTTGTGCAAGCGTTAGCAGCAATAAAAGTTAGGAAGTGCTATGTTTTTCAAAAAAAGCGTTCATATCGATAGCCATATTGATACCTTAGTCGGTCATGACACCCAGATACATGGCAATATGCACTTTGCCGGTGGTTTGCGTGTGGATGGCCAGATCGCAGGCAATGTGATTGAAAAGCGTGAGCATCCGAGTACTTTGATCATTAGTGAGAACGGTGCCATTACCGGCGCGGTCGAAGCCTCTAAAGTGGTTTTGAACGGATTGATACGCGGGCCGGTGAAAGCCTCGGTGTTTATTGAGTTGCAAAGCAAGGCAAGAATTGTGGGTGATTTATATTACAAATCACTTGAAATGCACACAGGCGCGGTGATAGAAGGCAAGTTGATCTATGTTGGCGAACAGCCACCTGAAGTGACTGTGCCCGAACTGACTTGAAATCCAGGATTTCGCCGCCATATTGGTTTTGAAAGTTTGACAGGAGTCTATGATGACCGCAGAAGCTATGATTGATATTGAAATGCCAACACCGTTGGTATTTACCGATAATGCCGCTAAAAAGGTAAAAGAACTGATCGATGAAGAAGGCACGCCAGACCTGAAACTGCGCGTGTTCGTCAGCGGCGGTGGATGTTCAGGTTTCCAGTACGGATTCACCTTTGAAGAAGCAGTGAATGAAGACGATACGCAAGTGGATAAAGATGGCGTCACCTTGCTGATAGACCCTATGAGCCTGCAATACCTGGCTGGTGCTGAAATCGATTACACCGACAGCCTGCAAGGGTCGCAGTTTGTCATCCGTAACCCGAATGCCACCACCACCTGCGGTTGCGGCAGCTCGTTCTCGGTTTAAACTGAGTTCACATAAAAAAGCCGGTCATAGACCGGCTTTTTTTACTGGTAAGCGCCGGCAATGCCGGCGTTTTGTTTTCAGGCTACGCTGAAATCAGCGTTGATGCAGTGGTACGAATTCCCGGCGCGTTTCGCCGACATAAAGCTGGCGTGGGCGGCCTATCTTCTGTTCCGGGTCGGCATTCATCTCGCACCATTGCGAGATCCAGCCTGCGGTACGCGCCAGCGCAAAAATGGCCGTGAACATGGAGTTGGGTATGCCCATGGCGCGCATAACGATGCCGCTGTAAAAATCGACGTTAGGGTAGAGTTTGCGCGAGACGAAATATTCGTCTTCCAGAGCGATCTTCTCCAGTTCCATCGCCAGTTTAAACATAGGGTCATCCTGCAAGCCCAGTTCATTCAACACTTCGTGGCAGGTCTTGCGCATGATAGAGGCACGCGGGTCCATATTGCGGTAGATGCGGTGACCAAAACCCATCAGGCGGAAGCTGTCGGTTTTATCCTTGGCGCGATTGATGAATTCACCTATGCGGCTGATGTCGCCCATCTCTTCCAGCATGTTCAGTGTGGCTTCGTTAGCGCCGCCATGCGAAGGGCCCCACAGCGAGGCGATACCGGCAGCGATACAGGCAAACGGGTTTGCACCGCTAGAACCTACCAGGCGCACCGTTGAGGTCGAGGCATTCTGCTCGTGATCTGCATGCAGGATCAAAATCCGCTCAAATGCACGCGCCAGGATAGGGTTAGGCACGTATTCTTCACACGGCGTGGCAAACATCATGTGCATGAAATTTTCAGCGTAGCCCAAATCGTTCTTCGGGTACATGAACGGCTGGCCCATATTATATTTATAGCTCCAGGCAGCAATGGTGGGTACCTTGGCCAGCAGGCGCATCGCTGCGCGCTTGCGTGATTCAGGGTTGGTCACATCATTGTTATCCGGGTAAAACGCAGCCATCGCGCCCACCACGGCGATCATGACCGCCATAGGGTGAGCGTCACGCCTGAAACCGCGGAACACATTGCTCATCTGGTCGTGCAACATGCTGTTTTTGCGTATGGCGCGGCCAAACTCTTCACTCTGAGTGGCATTCGGCAATTCACCATGCAGCAATAAATGTGAGACTTCGAGGAAGTCGCAGTTTTCTGCCAGGGTTTCGATAGGGTAGCCGCGGTAGTACAACAGGCCTTCTTCGCCGTCGATAAACGTAATGCCTGAATCACACGCCGCCGTAGACATAAACCCGGGGTCATAAGTGAAGATCCCATGTTTGCCCAGGCTGCGGATGTCTATGACATCGGTGCCTAAGGAGCCTTTCAGGATAGGGAGTTCGATCGCCGGGGTGTCGTTGTCAAAAGAAATGGTCGCTTTGGTTGCCATGACATGCTCAAAATAGATAGACGGGGTTAAGGCTAAATTATACGCAATCAACTCTTAAAAAGCGCACTTGCCGGGAGATAGTCAGTGAAAACACAGAAAATGCCACAAAAACATGCACCAGTTTAAAACCCGGGCATGGTGCATGGGCACTGCATGGGTGAAAAACAAGCCGATAAAAAATGCGCTTATGCGGGGTAGATCGCACCGAGCACGCGTGGCCCATGTGCGCCGGTGACTGCCGGCAGGTTGCCGCTCAAACCATCTACACAGCGTTGTGCCAGCCAGGCAAAGGCAACCGCCTCTACCCAGTCTGCATCCACCCCCAGTTTGTCGGTGCGCTCAACCGGGCAGCCCAGCAGTGCTGATAAACGGCTCATTAACAAACCATTGTGCGCGCCACCACCGCAGACATAGGCTTCATCGGTATTAGGGCAAAAGCGGGCGATGGCATCGGCGATGCTGACCGCTGTCAGCTCCAGCAGGCTGCGGGCGATATTCTGCGGCTGGTCAACTATGCCCTGTAAATGCTTTGCCAGCCATTGCTGGTTGAACAGATCGCGCCCGGTACTTTTGGGCGCCGCCAGTGCCAAATAAGGTTCAGCCAGCATGGCTTGCAGCAAGGCCTCATTCACCTGGCCGCTGGCCGACCAGCCACCATTGGCATCATAAGCCTGGCCGGTGTGCTGTTGAGTCCATTGATCGAGCAGCATATTGCCGGGGCCAGAATCAAAGCCAGTCACCTGGCCGCTGACCGGTAGCCACGAGACATTGGCAATGCCGCCTATATTGATAATGGCGCGATTGCTAGAAGCACTGGCAAATACCGCCTGGTGAAACGCCGGCACCAATGGCGCGCCCTGGCCGCCTGCCGCAATATCGCGGCTACGGAAATCGCCTATGACAGCGATCTGTGTCAGTTCGGCCAGCCGGGCATGGTTGCCGATCTGCAAGGTATAGGCCTGCCCGTCAGGCAGGTCAGGGCAGTGGCGTATGGTTTGACCATGGCAGCCTATGGCGGTGATTGCAGCTGCCGTTAAACCGCTTTGCTGCAAGATTTTTTGCACCGCCTCTGCGTAAAGTCCGGCCAGGGTATTGGCCATGATGGCTGCTGCATGCAATTCATTCGTGGCCGCCTGATGCAAATCGAGCAAGCCCTGTTTGACTGCAGCCGGGTACGGCACAAATGCCTGATCTATCTGTTGCAGCGTATCGCCGGTGTGTGTGACCAGTGCCGCATCGACACCATCCAGGCTGGTGCCTGACATAATGCCGATAAAATAACGGCTGGCGGGGTTGAAAGACTGGGAGCTCATAGCCCGATATGGTAACACCGCGCAGGGATATGCCTACAGTAAAGCAGCAGATTACGTTAAAATAGCCGCTTTAAATTTAACCACGGCTGTGGCCTGCCGACCAGGCGCTACGGCATGACAGAATTGTATTTATGACAGACGCAAAACCCACTGCTGCAGCGATCAGCCCGGAAATTACGCCGGAAATCAGTAAGGCCCTCGCCATAATCAAGCGCGGTGCCGATGAGTTGCTGATAGAGCAGGAACTGATCGAAAAACTCAAAACCGGCAAACCCTTGCGTATCAAGGCTGGCTTTGACCCCACCGCGCCTGACCTGCACCTTGGCCACACCGTGCTGATCAATAAATTGCGTCAGCTGCAAGAGCTGGGTCACCAGATATTGTTCCTGATCGGTGACTTCACCGGCATGATAGGTGACCCGACCGGCAAAAGTACCACCCGCCCACCGCTGACAGTAGAGCAGGTTAAGATCAATGCCGATACTTATGCCGAGCAGGTATTCAAGATACTAGACCCGGCCAAAACCGAGATCGTGTTCAACTCCAAATGGTTGAGCGAGCTGGGGGCGGCTGGCATGATCAAACTGGCGGCCAGCCACACCGTCGCGCGCATGCTGGAGCGTGATGATTTCTCCAAGCGCTTCAAGGGCAACCAGCCTATCGCCATACACGAGTTCCTCTACCCACTGTTGCAGGGTTACGATTCGGTCGCCTTGCAAGCAGACCTGGAGCTGGGCGGCACCGACCAGAAATTCAACCTGCTGATGGGCCGCGAGTTGCAAAAGCAGGCTGGCCAGGCGCAACAATGCGTGCTGATGATGCCATTGCTGGAAGGGCTGGACGGCGTCAATAAAATGTCCAAATCGCTGGGCAACTATATCGGTATCAGCGAAGCGCCAGAAAGCATTTTTGCCAAGATCATGTCTATCTCGGACGAACTGATGTGGCGTTATATCGACTTGCTGTCTTTTGCCAGCCTGGAAACCATAGCCGAGTGGAAAGCCAGTGTAGTGGCAGGCGAAAACCCGCGCAATATCAAGGTTGGTTTCGCCCAGGAGATCGTAGCGCGTTTCCACGGTCAGGCAGCCGCTGAAAAAGCCCTGCACGATTTCCAGACCCGTGCCAAAGGCGGTATCCCGGATGAAGTGCCTGAAGTCACCGTCAGCATAGAAGGTGAAAGCATAGGTATCAGCCAGTTATTAAAACAGGCCGGCCTGGTTGAAAGCACCAGTGAAGCCATGCGTGCCATCCAGCAGGGCGGCGTCAAGCTGGATAGCGTCAAGGTAGAAGATAAAAACCTGCAATTGGCAAAAAGCGTGGTGGTTGCCCAGGTGGGTAAACGCAAATTTGCCCGTATCACCATCCAGTAATCTTCGCGTGTTGTAAAAACGCTGTTCCCCTGCCGGCAGCGCGCTGCTGCAACCTCATACCGCCGTATGTTGCAGGGCTAAAGGCTGCCATGCCAGTGCTTTGAGTGTGATGGCAACAATGTTGATAACCAGGCAAGCCACTTAGCAAGCAACTAAGCTGGCTGGCTCATCTGCCCACGATACCCCCGCGGCAATGTCGCAGCAGCTACTGATGCGATGCTAAACCTGTCAACGAATTAAATACTCCCCGGCACCAGTCGCGCTTGATGGTCAGCCACAGGCGCACGCATTATTCATCGCTTATCTTTCAAAGGTTAAACAGTAAAGCGTTAACACGCGCCAGTTTTTGTCAGCTTTATGGCTGCCAGATGTTTGAGAATGCCGCACTACCTGCATTTTTATTCTCAAGCTTTCATCTGGAAAGGCCAGCGGCATGCCAAAAAACACAACTAAGCCCCTGCAAACAACAGGCTGTTTATCCCTGCATTATCACCATAAGCTCCCAGCTCAGTCCCATGCTTTTCCGGGTTCGCAGAGCCGTTTTTTAACCCCAGCCAGCCTGCTGATAGCCTTGTTATACCTGGGTGCTCAGCAGGCCCAGGCGGCCACTTTTACAGTGGAGTCTAACCAGACTGCTGAGGATGTCGTGATTGATAATGGTGATATACAAGTCGTTAAAGGCAAGGCGACTAATATTACGGTGCGCGGTAAGTCTGCGGGGGGTCAGCGCAGTTCGCAATATGTTTTTGGCCTAACAGAAAAGACCACAGTAGAAGCCAGCGGTGCTCAGTATGTAGAGTCAGGCGGTACTGCGAAGAATACCACTGTGAAATCGTCTGGGTCTCTGAATGTTGATGATAAAGCGACTATAGAAGATCTCACCGTCGAATCCGGTGGCACTGCTTATCTTGTGGCTGGCTCAATATGGAAAGGCTAGATCAGGTTCGAGCCAGGCAGCAGCAGCGATAGCGTATCAGTACTTAAAACCGCCTGGAAAATGACTGCCAATTCTGTCCTCAATAACCTCACACTTTTAGGCACCGGCCATATCGACTTTGATGCCCCCGGCGGCGCGTTCGCCGCCAAAACCCTGAGCATAGATAAGCTAGACGGTAAAGGCGGCCTGATCACGCTCAACCAGGTGCTGGACCAGGGTAATACGCCGGGTGACAAGATCGTTATCCGCGATGGCAGTACTGTCACCGGCACCACCAACATCGCCATCCGCAACCATGGCGGCCTCGGTGGCAAGACCACGGGCAACGGCCTGCTGGTGGTCGAGGCGCTGGGCATTGCTAGCACCACCGCACAAACCAGCAAAGATGGTTTCAAACTTAAGGAGCCGGTCTATGCAGGTGCCTATCAATATCTGTTGCGCGCTGGTGATGCGAGCGGCCTGGGCCAGAACTGGTATCTGAGCAGTGAGTTGTGCGGTCAGTCGTGCAGTCCTGAGAATGCCCGGACAGCCTACCGTCCCGCCAGCGCCGCCTTGCCCGCCCTCATGGACCTCTCAGGCCGTATGGCCTTGCATGCACTGCTGAATGGCCCGCAAAGCGTAGGCAGCAGTATGGATACCAGCACCGACCCCAACGCCAAACACC
>NZ_JBHTKB010000003.1:0-406353 GCF_042676265.1 Methylophilus luteus | reverse complement strand
GGTGTTTGGCGTTGGGGTCGGTGCTGGTATCCATACTGCTGCCTACGCTTTGCGGGCCATTCAGCAGTGCATGCAAGGCCATACGGCCTGAGAGGTCCATGAGGGCGGGCAAGGCGGCGCTGGCGGGGCGGTAGGCCGTCTGTCCATTCAATTGACCATTTGACGGACTACCTAACTGGCTGCTCAGATACCAGTTCTGCCCATTGCCGTTAGCATCACCAGCGCGCAACCGGTATTCGTAGGCACCTGCATACACCGGCTGCTTGAGCTTGAAACCATCTTTGCTGCTTTGTGCGGTGGTGACGGCACTGCCTTGTGCTTCGACCACTAACATGCCGTCACCCGTAGTCTTGCCACCCAGGCCGCCATGGTTGCGGATGGCGAGAAAAGTGCTGCCGGTGACACTACCCTTATCGCGGATGATGATCTTGTCACCCGGCATACTACCCTCGTCCAGCACCTGGTTGAGCGTGATCAGGCCACCTCTACCTATGAGCTTATCTATGCTCAGTGTTTTGGCGGCGAACTTGCCACCGGGGGCCTCAAAGTCGATATGGCCGGAGGGCTCAACATACAGGAAATTAAAGGCAGAATCGTCGGTCATTTTCCAGGTGGTTGATAGTGTGGCTCCACCAGGGCTGTTGCTGCCTGGCTCGTACCGGATATAGCCTTGCCATATTGAGCCAGTCTCAAGGTAAGCATCGCCACCGGATTTGACAGTGAGGTTTTCAATCGTCCCATTTTTGAAAACATACACCTTCCCAGACGACTCCACAGTAGTATTCTTCGCAGTACCGCCTGACTGTACAAACTGAATACCGCGGTTTTGCAATGAGGTCTTTTCTGCCGTGCCATTAACCACTTGCGTATCACCATTCTGAATCACAGCACCATTGGACGTCTCCCCTTTTTTCACTTCAATCTCGGCAGCCTGGGCTTGATAGCCAGCCAGGCATAACAAAGCTAACAGCAGGCTGGTGGGTTTGAAAGCACCGCTCAGCGAACCAGGGCCAACACAGTGCTGACCTGGGTTTTTAAAAGAAGAATGCGCGGATAAACAGGGTGGAGATTTCAGGGGTTGTTGTGTGTTTTTTGGCATGCCGCTGGCCTTTCCAGATGAAAGCTTAAGAATAAAAATGCAGGTAGTGCGGCATTCTCAAACATCTGGCAGCTATAAAGCTGACAAAAACTATCACCTGTTAACGACGGCTGGCTGACAAGCGGCTATGGCAAGAGTCAGCAAAGCTGGTTACACTTGAACCATACTGGCCATGGTGAGCGCCCCTGTTCACCATGTTGCAAACAGCTGGCCGGCCATTTACAAACCACCCGCCCGCCACATAAAAAGTAAAAAAGCTAAAAAAGTCAGAGGATATTCATGAGCGCGTTGAAGATCATATTGTTAAGCATGCTGTGGCTAACCAATGGTGTGCAAGCCGCACCTGCACCTGCCAGCGCTGCGGTCACTGTGCAATCATTCTCGCCGCAAGGTGAGATCAAGGCGGTGCGCCAGGTGAGTGCTCGCTTTTCTGAAGCCATGGTGGCGTTTGGTGACCCCAGGCTGGAAGCGCCTTTTGACATCACCTGCCCGGCCACTGGTCACGGGCATTGGGCCGATGGCCGCAACTGGCTATATGATTTTGATGATGACCTGCCCGCCGGGCTTAAATGCACTTTCACGCCCAAGCCTGCCTTTAAAAGCCTGAATGGCGTTGCGCTGGAGGCTAAGTCATTCAGCTTTAACACCGGTGGCCCGGCGATACAGATCTCACACCCTTATGAGGGTTATGGGGCGATTGATGAAGAGCAGGTGTTTTTACTGGGGCTGGATGCGCCTGTGGATATGGACTCAGTGAAAAAACACGCGGCTTGCAGTATCAAGGGCGTGGGTGACCGTATTCCGCTCAAGATCATAGAAGGCAGCCAGCGCGACAAGATCCTGGCCGAACAGGCTGGCCGTGCCAGCAATTTCTTTCAGGTGCTGACTAAAAATGCGCGCGTGGGCATAGTGGAAGTCAAAGACAAGCGCCTGAAAAATGCCAATGTCATCGTTGCCCAGTGTGACCGCAAATTACCGGCCGGTAGCCAGCTGACCTTGTGGTGGGACAAAGGGATCACCTCCACCTCGGGCATTGCCAGCACGCGTGCGCAATCATTGCAATTTACCGTGCGCGAAGCTTTTAAGGTGAGTGTGAATTGCACGCGCACCAACCCGAAAGCCGGCTGCGTGCCGGTGCTGCCTATCAGGGTGTCGTTTACCGCGCCAGTGGCGCGTGAGCTGGCCAGCAAATTGTTGCTCAAGACTGCCGATGGCAAGCAGATAGCGCCGGTGATCGCCAAGGATGACACCGGCAAAACGGTGGAGTCAGTGACTTTTAGCGGGCCTTTCACTGAAAAAACCAGCGTCAGCATTTCGCTGCCGTATGGGTTTGAAGATGACGCCGACCGTAGCGCGGTGAATGCCGCTGCTTTCCCGGTGAAACTGAACATAGATGAAGACCCGCCGCTGATCAAGTTTCCTTCACGCTTTGGCATACTGGAACAACATGCGCAGCCTGCGCTGCCGGTGAGTGTGCGCAATGTAGAGGCCACGCTGGCCGGCGTACAACTGCAATCCGCCACCCCGTCTGACCAGAAGGCTGACATGAAGGCAAAGACCAGTCGCGGCATGCTGGGCAGGCTGGCACTGGACGATGACGCGACGCTGGCGCAATGGTTTTTCCGCGTGACACGCCACCCTGATAACGAGCTGGACCGGCAGTTTGAGCGGGAGCACAAGCGCTATCCGCGCGAAGGCGAGATCCCGTTGCTGATGGATACGGCCAACAATAGCGGTTTTAAAACCAGCCCGTTACAACTGCCACGCGCCCACGGTGACAAGACCTTTGAACTGATAGGCGTGCCGCTGAAAAAACCCGGTTTTTACGTGGTTGAATTCGCCAGTGACCGCCTGGGTGCAACCTTGCATGGCGAGCAGAAGCCTTATTACGTTTCTTCCAGCGCGCTGGTCACCAATATGGCGGTGCACCTGAAACAGGGCCGCGAATCATCACTGGTGTGGGTGACACGGCTGGATAACGCGCAGCCGGTGAGCAATGCTGCGGTGCGCGTTTCTACCTGTGAAGGCCGCACGCTATGGGAAGGCAACACCGATAGCAAAGGCATGGCGCATATCGCAGAGCCACTGGCCGAGGGCTATTACAACCAGTGCTATGGTTTGCTGGCAACGGCACGCAAGGGTGACGACCTGTCGTTTGTGTTCTCCTCGTGGGATGATGGCATCAGCCCCTGGCAATTCAACCTGGGTGGCGGCGCCGGCGGCACACCGCTGATCGCGCACACGGTGTTTGACCGCCCGCTGTTCCGCGCTGGCGAAAAAGTTTCTATGAAGCACTTTATCCGCGTGCGCACCGGTAAAGGCTTTGAGCTGGCAGAGCAACAGCCGGACAGCATCAGCATAGTGCATGGCGGCAGTGGCGAAAAATACGATGTAGATGTGGCCTGGTCAGGCACGGCCGGTCTATCGACCTGGGCTATCCCCAAAGAAGCCAAACTGGGTACTTATGTCGTTTCTATGATGGTAGGGCAACAGATGTTTTCATCAGGCACTTTCCGCGTTGAGCAATACCGGGTGCCGCTGATGAAAGCGGTGCTGAAAGCGCCGGCGCAGCCACTGGTGAATGGCACCCAGCTGGCGATAGATGCGCAACTGAATTACCTGGCA
Organism: Methylophilus luteus; assembly: GCF_042676265.1. Taxonomy (NCBI): domain Bacteria; kingdom Pseudomonadati; phylum Pseudomonadota; class Betaproteobacteria; order Nitrosomonadales; family Methylophilaceae; genus Methylophilus; species Methylophilus luteus. The sequence continues at coordinate 402,629 of NZ_JBHTKB010000003.1, read as the reverse complement.
GGCGGTGCTGCCGCTGGCGCGCCGGTCAAGTTCCGTAGCCGCCTGGTGCGCTACCCGCTGCAATACAGCGAGTTTGAGGATTTCAGTTTTGGCGGGCGCGTGCCTAAAGAAGGCATAGAAGCGGTACAACCTTATTCTTATGACCCGGAAATGGAATACGACGGCGAAACTGTGAGCGAAGATGCCTCTGCGCAAGTGAGCGGCTATCCGGCAAAAACGGTGAGTGTGTCGCTGGATGGCAATGGCGGCGCCAGGGTGACCTTTGACAAGCTGCCCAGAGTGCAGGAATCACATGCGCTTGAAGTTGAAATGGAATACACAGACCCTAACGGCCAGATATTGAATACCGCCACCCAGGCCATGGTGTTGCCTGCGGCCTTGTCGCTGGGGATCAAGATAGAAGGTTTTTTTGCCACCAAAGAGCGGCTGGCTTTCAAGGTGCTGGCAGTCGATGCGGCCGGTCACGCCTGGGCAGACCGCAAAGTGAATATAGAGGCTTATACACGCAAGACCTACGCCTACCGCAAACGCATGCTGGGCGGATTTTACGCCTATGAACAAACGGCAGAAGTGAAAAAAGCCGGCAATGTCTGCAGCGGCACTACCGACAAGCGCGGCATACTGGTGTGCGATGGTGCGGCACCTGAATCCGGCGAGATCATACTGGTGGCCACCGCCCAGGATAAGCAGGGCAATATCGCCGTTGCCAGCAGCGAAGTCTATGTGGCCGACGATAACAGCTGGTTTGACGCCTCGCAAAGTGACCGTATCGACATTTTGGCTGACAAGCGTAGTTATGAGCCGGGCGAGACCGCGCGATTTGAAGTGCGCATGCCTTTCCGCAAAGCCACTGCCCTGGTCACGGTCGAGCGTGAAGGCATACTGGATTCATTCGTGGTGCCGGTCAGCGCCAGTTCGCCGTTTGTTAAAGTGCCTATCGCCGGCAATTACGGCCCGAATGCTTATGTCTCGGTGATGGTGGTGCGCGGCCGTATAGACCCCGAAGTATCCGGCCAGTTTTCGTGGTTGAAACGCATGATGTACCGCGTGGGCATGTTCTTTGGCCTGGTCAAGAAAATGCCGGTTGAGATCGATACGCGGCCGACGGCGCTGGTGGACCTGACCAAGCCGGCGTTCAAGCTGGGCATGACGCAGATCCGTGTCGGCTGGCAGGCGTATAGCCTGAAAGTAAAGGTAGAGCCTGACCGCCAGGCTTACCATGTGCGCGACAAGGCACGCGTGAAACTGACCGTGACCGACCCGTCAGGCAAACCGGCGGCCAATGCCGAGGTAGCGCTGGCAGCGGTGGATGAAGGCCTGTTGCAACTGGCAAAACCGCAATCGTGGAATCTGCTGGAAACCATGATGGAGCGGCGCGCGCTGGAAGTGCGCACCTCGACCGCGCAGTCACAGGTGATAGGCAAGCGCCATTTTGGCAAGAAAGCGGTTGCGCCTGGCGGCGGTGGTGGCCAGGGCGCCAATGCGCGCGAGCTGTTTGATACCCTGCTGTTGTGGAAACCCAGCCTGAAACTGGATGCGCGCGGCCAGGCGGTGGTCGATGTGCCGTTGAATGATTCTTTGACTTCGTTCCGCATTGCGGCGATCGCCCACGCTGGCAGCATGCGGTTTGGCTCTGCCTCTACCTTGATCCGCAGTGGACAGGAAGTGATGCTGTTCTCCGGCTTGCCGCCGTTTGTGCGCGAAGGCGACCAGTTCAATGCCATGGTCACGGTGCGTAACGGCGCTGAGCGCGATCTGACACTGGATGTGGCCCTGACCGATGACGTCAGCAAAACACCGAAATTACAGCGTATCAGCCTGAAACCTGGCCTGGGTGCCAGCCTGGCTTTCCCTATCAACGTGCCGCTGAATATAGATAAACTGGGCTGGACTATCACTGCTAAAGAAGTCAGCAGCGGCAAGCAGCAAAAACTGGCGCAGGATACGCTCAAGGTGGCACAGCAGGTGGGGGTTGCCGTGCCGGTACGCGTTTACCAGCAGACCTTGCAGCAACTGAATGCCGAACCGCAACCGGATGCGCCATGGGCGTTTTCGGTGCAGCAACCGGCAGGCGCTATCGCCAGACGCGGTGGCGTGGATATCCAGTTGAACCGCTCACTGGCGGGCAACCAGGACGGCCTGCGTGAATGGATGGCCAGCTACCCTTATGTCTGCCTGGAGCAGCGCGCTTCGGTCGCCATCACCCTGGATAACCAGGACAGGTGGAACCAAGTGATGAATAGCCTGCCTGCGCACCTGGACGCGGATGGCCTGGCCATGTACTTCGCCATAGACTGGTTGCGCGGCGACGATACGCTGACCAGTTATTTGCTGCGTATCGCCGATGAGGCGCAGTTCAGCATCCCGGAAGGGCCGCGCGAGCGCATGCTGAAAGGGCTGGAAGATTTTGTCGCCGGCCGTATACACCGTTATGGCAGCCTGCAAACGGCCGACCTCACCCTGCGCAAACTGGCGGCGATAGACGCGCTGGCAAGGTATGAGCGGGCGCGTCCGGCCATGCTGGACTCGCTGGAGATCAACCCTAACCTGTGGCCTAGCTCGGGGGTGATAGACTGGATATCGGTATTGCAACGCTTGCCGGAGATCGCCGGGCATGACGAGCAGCTGAAACAGGCGCGTCAGATCCTGCAATCACGGCTGATGTTCTCAGGCACCACCATGAATTTCTCCACCGAAAAGCAGGATTACCTGTGGTGGCTGATGGTGTCGCCTGACCTGAATGCGGTGCGGGCATTACGCCTGCTGGCAGAAGACCCGGACATGGAAGCAGCCGATATAGGCCGCCTGGCCCGTGGTGCGCTGGCCCGCCAGAGCAACGGCCACTGGAGCACCACTGTCGCCAATGCCTGGGGAGCGGTCGCCCTGCGTTATTTCCAAACACATTTCGAGAAAATACCGGTGGCAGGCACTACCCAGGTCAAGCTGGGTGAGCAGGCAGTCTCTCTCAACTGGGCAGATGCCAGAACAGCTGCGCAACTGGACAATCATCATGTAGACCCGACAAAAGGCACACCTATGGGCGCTGGCCTGGCCACCCATTTTGCCTGGCCCAAAACCGCCACCCCGCTTTCCATACAGCATCTGGGTGCAGGCAAGCCATGGGCATTCGTCACCTCCAGGGCTGCCTTGCCGCTGGAGAAACCGCTGTTTGCCGGCTATAAACTCAAGCGCAGTGTCACTGCCATAGAGCAGAAGACCCGTGGCCAGTGGCAACGCGGTGACACCTACCAGGTGCAGCTGGAGATAGACGCGCAAAGCGATATGACCTGGGTGGTGGTGAATGACCCGGTGCCGGCCGGTGCCACCATTCTGGGTAGCGGCCTGGGCGGCGATTCCAGCCAGCTGGCTGCCGGCGAAAAACAAGCCGGCTGGCAGCGCCCGGCATTTGAAGAACGCGCGTTTGATGGTTTCCGTGCTTATTACGCTTATGTACCCAAAGGCAAATTCAGCATTGAATACACAGTGCGCCTGAACAATGCCGGCCGTTTTGCCATGCCAGCCAGCCGCGTCGAGGCCATGTATGCGCCGGAGATATTTGCCGAGACGCCGGTGCCTGCCATGGAGGTTAAAGCCACGGAAGTTAAACCTATGGAAGTTAAACCAGGGACACCCGCCAGGTGACGCGCAAACAAACGCTGCTGGCAGCACTGACCCTAGCCGTCATTGTTGCCAGTGGCTGGGTGTTTATCACGCCTACCCCCAGTTTTGAGCAAGTCAGGTCTGCCACCCGCAGTTCAGAAGCCGTGCTGCTGGACCGCCATGGTGTAGTGCTGCAACGGCTGCGCCTGGATAAACAGCGCCGCATGCTGGAGTGGATAGCCTTAGCGGACATTTCGCCCAGCTTGCAGCAGGCGGTACTGGTGGCCGAAGACAAACGTTTTTACCAGCATGCCGGGGTAGATTTGCTGGCTGCCGGCTCTGCCGGGCTGGATAACCTGCGGCGTACGCGCGCCCGCGGTGCCAGCACTATCACCATGCAACTGGCCAAACTGCTCAACCAGGGCGCTGCTGATTCAGGACAAAATAGCTGGGCCGCCAAACTCGGCCAGATACGCATGGCGCTGGCGCTGGAGCTGCACTGGAGCAAAGCGCAGATACTCGAAGCCTACCTCAACCGCGTGACCTTTCGCGGTGAGCTGGTCGGTATTGATGCCGCCGCCAGAGGGCTGCTGGCAAAAGGCCCGAATGGGCTGGATAGCATAGATGCCGCCATCCTGGCGTCGCTGATCAGATCACCCGGCGCTGCACGCAGCCGGCTGGCCAAACGTGCCTGCGCCACCTTGCAGGCCATGCCAGCCAGCCTCAACCGCCAGTCAAAAAAACAGCCCTGCCTTGAGGTGACCCTGCGCACCGCGCTGCTGCCGTCGCGCCCTTTCCCCATGCCTGGCATAGACGACGCACCGCATTTGGCGCGGCGCTTGCTCACTCAACATGGCCAACGACTGCAAACCAGCATAGATGCCAGTCTGCAGCGTTTTGCCCGCGACACCCTGCGCACCCACCTGGCACAGCTGGCAGAGCAGAACGTGGAAGACGGCGCAGTGGTGGTGCTGGATAACCACAGCGGCGAAGTGCTGGCCTATGTCGGTTCCAGCGGTGACCTCTCCGGCGCGGCAGAAGTCGATGGCGTGTCGGCCCTGCGCCAGCCTGGCTCTACCCTGAAACCGTTTTTGTATGCGCTGGCGATAGACCAGGGCTGGCTGAATGCCAGCTCGGTGCTAGACGACTCACCACTGGCGTTGACCACGCCCAGCGGCCTGTATATCCCGCAGGATTACGACAGGCACTTTCAGGGCGCAGTCAGCGTGCGCACGGCGCTGGGGGCATCACTGAATGTGCCGGCCATACGCACGCTGACGCTGGTCGGGCTAGACCCTTTTCTTGACACCCTCAGAGGCCTGGGCCTGAACAGCCTGACGCGCGATGCCGAGCATTATGGGTTTGGCCTGGCACTGGGTGGCGCAGAAGCCAGCCTGCTGCAACTGAGCAATGCCTATCGCGTACTGGCCAACGGCGGCGTCTGGCAACCGGTCAGTTTTAGCCCGGCCGGCCAGGTGGCTGGCGCCGACACCAGCAAAACACAGCTATTCAGCGCGCAAGCCAGTTTTATCATCAGCGACATCCTCGCCGACGCGGGTGCACGCACCATCACTTTCGGCCTTTCCAGCCCGCTTTCCACCCGCACCTGGGCGGCGGTGAAAACCGGCACCAGTAAGGCCATGCGGGATAACTGGGCAATAGGTTACACAGACCGCTATACAGTAGGCGTGTGGGTAGGTAATTTTTCCGGGGCACCGATGTGGGATGTCTCCGGCATCACCGGCGCCGCCCCGGTCTGGCGTGACATCATTGAACACCTGCACCAATCGCGCCATAGCCAGCAACCCGCCGCACCAGCCGGGCTGCTGCAGCAGCAAGTACGCTACCAGCCCGCCATAGAATCCCCCAGGCAGGATTGGGTGATACTGCCCAGGCAGGCAGCGCAGACAGCCGCAAACCAGACCGCAAACCAGACCGCAAACCAGACCGCAAACCAGACCGAAAGCCAAACTATAGTCGTCAATGTCACGCCGTCATCCGCCACCCTGATCGCACCGCCGGATTCGGCGATCATTGCGCCCGACCCGGATATTCCCCAGCAGCGGCAAGCCTTGTTATTGCAGTCTGGCGGCAGCGGTAAATCCTGTCTGCTACTGGATGACAAGGCGGTAGCCGCGTGCGGAAAAAGCAAAGTTTTGGTGCCACTCCCGTTACTAGGCAAACACAAGCTGACGCTGACAGATGCGCACGGCAAGCTGCTGGACACGCATACTTTTGAGGTGCGCGGGCTGCATATGCCTGGCAAAGCTAAATAAGCACCAGGGGCAAACCTTGCATCCCCCTGTAGCAACCATCGCAGATTTAGATACACGGTTTTAAATGTGCGGTTTTAAATGTGCCGCAGCCAGAACCATTCTGTACAATGCGTTATCAAACCAGCAGTCAGCAAGGAGTACGCATGTTTAAACTGAAAAAATGGTTATGGACACAATGGCAAAAACTGTTAGGCACTGACCGCGCCTACGCCAGATACCTGGCCCATTTCAACCGCTACCAGCGCCAGGCGGTGGATGATGAGTTGCAGCAGTCGTTAAACCTCAAACCCATGAGCAAGCAGGCATTTGAACAGGCATGGCAGAAAAAGACCCTCAAGCCCGGCGGCAAATCTTGTGGCTGCAGCTCGGGTGGTTGTCACTAGCACTCTGGCCGCTGATCGTCAGCCAGCAAAAAAGCCGCATAGCAATGCGGCTTTTTTTATTGACTGGTCATTGTTTGTATATTGACTGGTCCATAGTCAGCTGACTAAAACAGGTCAGCTGACTAAAATAGTGAATCCATATGCGATTTGAAATAGCGGGTCGCAGACAAGCCTAGCGGAGTGTAGTGTTTGGCCGGTGACATCCACTCGACCAGAAAGTCCATCAGTATCTGCTCGTCATCTATGCCATGCACATGGCGCTCGAAGGCGAGCTGGTCCTGGTTGAAATCGTTAGCCTGGCGCATCTGCTGTGTGAGTTTATGGCCGGACCTGAAGTCGTAGACATTGCCATATTTTTTGTGCAGCGCTTCATCGTGGGCGATGGCCTGTTTTTCTACCATGCGCCATGGCTTGCCCAGGCGTGCGAGCATCAGCTGTGACTCTAGCGCCTCACCGGCGATCCAGTCATAGATCACTTGCTGTTCATAACCGGTGAATACGCCGAACATGGGCGCTTTGTCGCCAGCGATCACTTTCCAGAACGGGCTTTCTTCTGGGTTGTGGTGACGTTTCACCCAGCCAGTTTTTTCCATCTCTTGTAAAAACAGGGCCACCTGGTCCTGCTCTTTCAGCCAGTCATTGACTGTTCTGCCACCAATCACGCAGCGATCTGAATGCATGAACTGGCCGATATTGGCTTTGCTCTGCAGTATGCGCACCACTTCGGCCTGCATATCGAACTGCTGGATGATATCCAGCGTGCTCAGACCGACATCATTCAATTTCACGCCATTGATCACGCGCTGCATATAGTCGCTTGCATCAGCGAACACCGGCATGGCCTCACGCACCGCATCTATCGCGCCACGCGCATGGCCAGACTGGGCGTTATCAATGGTGGTGTGCAGGGTGAAATAATAGGGGTCTATATTGAGCTCTTTGAGCTCATAAGCCGTGATCAGCAGATGCAGCGGCAGCTGCTCGTAACCGAGGTTAAAACCGATGACTTCAGGCAAGTGACTGTCAGTGTGTGTGGCTAACGCCAGCTGGATCGCGCCCTGGGTGAAGAATTTTTCATCGAGGTTTTTCCAGTCTTCGCACGCATTCAGCTTTAACAGTTTGCGGTAAAGCACGACGTGATTCATGGCTTCTACGCCATCGCCCAGCTCTTCCAGGTAGATCTTGATCAACGAAACCAGCCTGGGGTCTTGCCAGTGTTTCATCAAGCCATATAGCCATGAACCATCCACCAGTTTGGTCGGTGCCACTGCGCGCAGGAAAAAAAGTGCATGTGATTTGCTGCGGAAATACCTTCTCGGTTGACCGGCTTTGCGGCCGGCCAGATATTCGTGATACTGGTGGCCGACCAGCTCATTGTGCTCTGCCAGCCAGGTTTCTAACTCGGCCAGGGTGGCCGGCATGCTGGTGGCATGGCTGTGCGTCTCGCTCAGTTGTCTGGCCAGAAAAGCAGCACTCTCCGCTTTGGTTCTGGCGGATAGCTCAGATTCTAACAATGAGAAGTAAATCGATTTTGCAGACCACTGCCTGACTGCTTGCTGCGGTCTTCCGATTTCTATATGCACACCAGACATAGCGAACGCCTTTGATTGATCAAGTCAGTAAGTTACGCAGTTAGCGCTGAATTCCATATCAGACAATCAAGGAGAAACATGTAGGAATGCGCTTATTAAAACAATGGCAGACTTCTGTTAAGCTGATATGTCATTACTTCTTGCTATTGCCAAAGGATTTTCACCGTGACAGCGCAAGTCCAAGATTCAATCGCCAGTGCACCGTTAGAAAAACTGTTAGCCATTTTGTATGCGCGCGGCTACCAGTTTGTCACGGTCACCCCCACTACTCACGCGCTGGTCAATCAGCGGGCCGAGAATGCCAGTGCCAGTAACCTGCATGATGTGTTTGGCTGGAACCGCCCGTTCAGCAAAGACATCGTAGGCGAGGAGATTTTAGAACTGCTGCAAGCCGCCGGTGCGTTACGTGCTGTAGACCAGGGCTGGCAGTCGCTGGTGCGCGTTTCCAGCGTGGCCGACAAATTGTTTGTGCATTCCGGATTTCCCACCGAGTCGCAGGACGCAGTGTTTTTTGGGCCGGACACCTACCGTTTTATCAATGCCATGTACGGCGCGCTGGCGACCCTGCCGGGCAAAGTGCAGCGTTGTGTCGATATAGGCACAGGCTCGGGTGTAGGCGCTATCCTGCTCGCAGAAGCACTGCCTTACGCTGCCATCTGGGGTGTGGATATCAATGAAAAAGCATTGTCTTTTGCTGAAACCAATTCCAAAGCCAGCGCGATCACCAACGTGCATTTTCAGTACAGCAACCTGCTGCACGACCTGCAAGGCGAGTTTGATCTGATCATTGCCAACCCGCCCTACCTGGTCGACCCCTCCGCCAGAGCTTACCGTCATGGTAGCGGCCCATTGGGTGCACAACTTTCGCTGGATATCGTGCAAGCGGCCCTGACCCGATTGGCCCCCGGCGGCAGCCTGATGCTGTACACCGGCGTCGCCATCGTTGACGGTCATGACCCGTTTGTGGAAGCAGTGAAACAGATGACCAAAGACGCGGGCTGCACCTATCAGTACAAAGAGCTGGACCCGGATATTTTCAGTGAAGAACTGTCTACGGCAGCCTATGCCCGGGCAGACAGGATAGCGGCGGTGTGGTTGCAGGTGAGCAGGCCCACGCTAGAAGCAGATACCTTATTGCAGCTGATCAGCACGGTGGCAGAGCCGTAAAGACAGTGTATACAAGACAGGCTGTTTTAATCATCCAGCCTGTCTTTTTCAACACCAGGGATAACAGGCAGACGTTTCAGCGCCAGCGCTAACAGATAAAGGCGACAATCAAACTCATACTGCATATAGTTGGGTTCCATATGCTGGCATAGCTGGTAAAAGGCTTTGTCGTGATCGCGCTCTTTAAGATGGGCGAGTTCATGTACCACTATCATGGTCAAAAACTCCGCCGGTGTGGCTTTGAAAAATGCTGAAATGCGTATCTCTTTTTTGGCTTTGAGTTTGCCGCCCTGCACGCGTGAGATGGCGGTATTCAAACCCAGGGTCTGCTTTTCCACCGTCAGCTGGTTATCGAAATAGACTTTATCCAGCAGTGGCGCATTTTTCAGGTAGCGCTGCTTGAGCTCGCTGCAAAAGTCATACAGCGCTTTATCGCTTTGAATGGTATGCGCTTGCGGGTAGCGCTGGCTGATGTAATGCTGCAGTTTGTCCTGCGTGTGCAATTGCAGTATCTGCGCATGCATATGGGCGGGGTATGCGGGGAAGTATTGTTGAATGAGCAGCAAAGACATGCCGCTATTTTAGGCCAGCGGCCACGCTTAATAAAACAAAGCTGAAAAAAATAGCTGCTTTACATAGAGAAATCAGACGATAGATCCATGGTGTTAGGGCCTGCGGATGGCTGGTAGGTGGAGGTTTCCTCGGGGTGTGCGGCTTGCCAGGTCTGATAAGCCGCCAGGTCTGGCGCACTCAGGCGCTGAATATCATCCGCGCTCAGGCTGTCAAAAGTGCGTCCATCACTGGTTGAAATACTGGTTGCTGACTCAGCGGCGTGACTATGCACCGCCAGCAACAGCATCAACAACATGCCCACGATAGTTTTTTTCACCACTGCCCCAAGCCTGAAAAATAAGCTCTCAGCTTAAGCGACTACCATGCGCACAACAATAGGAAAGATTCATTGCTGACCGCGTTTTAACGGTCAGGCAACCTTGCCTGGCAACCTGATCTCGGCTGCTGCCAGGCCAGCCGTTACCATATTTGCGGTCACGCCAGGCTGGTCCAGGTAGTGCTGTATATGCTCTTCTGCCATCGGTTTGGAATAGAAATAACCCTGGATCAGCTGGCAACCCATCTGCTGCAGAAACTGCACCTGGCTTGCGGTTTCGGCACCTTCGGCCACGCACTCCACCTGCATGCCCTGGCACAGTGCCAGTATGGAACGCACTATGGTCTGGCTGGTGGGGTTGGTTTCTATGTCCTTGATAAAACTGCGGTCTATCTTGAGCTTATCCAGCGGCAGGTTTTGCACATGGCTGAGGCTGGAATAACCGGTACCAAAATCATCCAGGGCGATGCGTGCGCCAGACTGGCGTAGCAGCTCAATATTATCCTTGGCAGTGGTAAAGTCTTGCAGCAAGGCGGTTTCGGTCACTTCAAACACAAAGCGTGAGGGGTGGATACGGCTCTGCGCCACCATGTAGATCAGTTCTTCTATCACCGCCTTGTTGGTCACATCATAGGCAGAAAGATTGAACGACAGCCGGATGTGCGCCGGCCAGCTGCCCATGACGATAATGGATTTCTGGAACATCAGCCGCGTCAGGTCTGAAATGATGCCCAGGCTCTCTGCCACGCCGATAAACACCGCCGGCGGCACTATGCCTATGCTGGGGCTGTTCCAGCGGGCCAGGCTTTCAAAAGAGCTGATAGTGCCAGTGTTGACATTGATGATAGGCTGAAACACCGGGAACAACTCTGCTTCAAGATCGGCAGCACGCAAGGCCTGGTCGACTTTATGCAGGTGCTGGCGCTCTTCTTCCAGTGTCTGCGAATAGATCTCCATGTTGCCGCGGCCAGTGCGCTTGACGTGGTAAAGCGCAAAATCTGCATGCTCGTACAGCTCCTGCGCGGTATCTTTGCTGTTAGCGTACACGCAGGCACCGATAGAGGCCTTGATGCTGATGAGTATGCCGTCGGCGATGATAGGTTGCGAGATGACGCGATTCACTTCCTTGCCTATCTGCCTGAGTATCATATGCTGGGGATCTGTCACCATCTGGAAGGCGAACTCATCGCCGCCCAGGCGATAAAACTGCACGCCGGCGATTTTGATACGCGCCAGGCGCGCGCCCATTTCGGTCAGCACCAGGTCACCGATATGGTGGCCATACACATCATTCACCGGCTTGAAATTGTCCAGATCGACAATGCCCACGGCAAAGCGGTCTGCGGTTTTTTTGGCGCGGGCGAGTTGCTGTTCCACATGCACGAAGAACTGGCGGCGGTTAGGCAGCTGGGTCAGGGCATCGAGGTTAGCCAGGCGCTGGTTTTCCTCCAGCAGGCTATGCGTCTCGTGAGTGGCATTCACCAGCCGGTCAAACACATTGCTGCTGGCGCGCATGGCGAATAGCATGCCGGCTTCAAACACCAGTACTAGGCCAGCCAGCACATAAGGCTGCTCAAAATCGCCCATAAAAATGCATACCAGGGCGGCAGAGATCAGCAGGCAATTATAGATAAATGCCGCGACGCCTATCTTGCTCAGGATGAAAGCAAAGCACAGCCCGAATAAAGTGATGTAAATAATGAGGAAGTAATGGCCGAAACTATCGGTGTGGTTGAACAGGTATAAACTGCGGAAAAAAGTCACTACGCCGGAAAACACTAAGACGATGGAAGCAGCGCGCAATCGCCAGCGCACTTTTTCTATGCCCGGATTATCCTCGCGGTGCCAGAACCAGTAGATGAACAGCATGGCCGCCAGGGTCATACGCACCAGTGGCATCGCCACCGACACCCGCCAGTCTATGCCATCCTGCAGGGCGACCACCTGGATAGCCGTCGCACTCAACCCGGCGAAGATCACCACAGGCACATCGGCCATCAGGCTACGATACCTGGCGAGCAGCAGTTCGGGACTTGTTGTTTTAGAAAAAGGCATTTTTTAAATTCATTTCTGGTTGCCCAATATTAATTAGCGGCAATTTAATCTAATCTCCCGGTGACAGGCAGATTATCAGCTCTATTCTCAGCCGGTTTATTGCTCAAGCGCCTGAATCATACGCGCTCAGCCATGCCGCGGGCAGATTTTCCTGCAAACTTTACCAGGCTGGCGTCAGCTTTGCGGTAAGCCTGTCCTACAAGATGATGCGCAGCTTACTGATGGAGCGGATAAGCAAATCGTTATTAAATAAAGCGGCCTATACATATCTCTGTGTATCTGCATGGACAATAACAATAACCGCCCTGCCGGAAGACCCCGTTCGATTACAGGGATAGCCCACAGGCATCACCCAAGGCCCTCACCATGAGCACAGCACCTGGTAGTAGCACTACACCTGGCATCAGCACTACACTTGGCACTAGCAAACAATTAGCCCAGCCTGTCACCTATGACCCCGCCTACGAAATAGCCGAGCCGGATGAGCAGCAGACCATACAAGCGCTGGTCAGCACGCTGCAAAGCATCAGTGATGTCACGGCCAGGGATTCTGGCCATGGTTACCGCAGTGTACATATCAAAAGTCATGGCTTGCTCAGGGGCAAGCTGACGGTGGCACCCGGCCTGCCGCCCGAGTTGAAGCAAGGCATCTTCGCCGACGAACAGGTGTACGAAACGGTGATCAGGCTTTCTACCAGCCCGGGCGACTTTCTGGCAGACAGCGTATCCACGCCCAGAGGCTTGGCCCTGAAAGTGATAGGTGTGCAGGGCGAGCGATTGCAAGGTGACGCCGCAGCTCAGACCCAGGATTTTCTGCTGGTGAGCGGCCAGTCGTTTGTGAATAAAGATGCGAAAAGTTTTTTATCCGGCCTGAAGTTACTGGCCAAAACCACCAACAGATTCCCCGAATTCAAAAAAGTGATCTCTAGCGTGTTGCGCGGCTTAACCCGGCTGCTGGCAAGCCTGGGTATTGAGAGTGCAACGCTCAAAGCCATGGGCGGCTACCCCGAGACCCATATTCTGGGAGAGCAGTTTTTTACCCAGGTGCCGGTGCTGTACGGGCCTTATATGGCAAAACTGTCAGTACGGCCCGCTAGCCCTGGCTTGCTGGCCCTGGCCGGCAAACATTTGAACAGCAATGGCTTAAATACCAGGGATAACCCAGATGCATTGCGGCAGGCAGTGAATGCTTTTTTTGCCACGCATGCCGGTCAGTGGGAGGTATTGGTGCAGCTATGCAGAAACCTGGACACCATGCCGATCGAAGATGCGGCAGTGGTATGGCCAGAACATGAAAGCCCTTACCTGAAAGTAGCGACCATAGATGTTGCACCGCAAAAGGCCTGGGATGACAAACTCACGCCGCCGATCGAAGACAAGCTGGCGTTCAGCCCGTGGAACGGCATCGCAGCGCACAGGCCTCTTGGATCGGTGATGCGTGCACGCAAACTGACTTACCAGCATTCCAGCAATTTCCGCCGGCAAATGAACGGTTGCCCCATGCACGAGCCGCAATCTACCGAGCAGCTGTAAGGCTTGGCCAGCAGCTAGAAATGCAAAAAAAGCCACACAAAAGTGTGGCTCCTGATATTGACTAAATCCTTGATGTTGACTGAAATGGTTTATCGCTTAAAGGCTGGCAGAAAACGCGCCATAACGCACGCCTCTCACCAGTGATATCGGCGTTTCTTCAAACTCGTTCTGGTATGACTTGACCAGCACCTCAGCGTGTTTAAGCTGCAATTCAAACCTCGCGACATCGGTAGGCGTCAGGGTGTCACACGCTTCCATGGATTGATAAGTCAGGCATAGAGTGATATCCGGCTCTATATGCAACTCATAGCGCTGACCATAAGTCGAGGCAAAGCTGACATCAGATTGCCTGAAGCCCAGGGTTCTTGCATTGCGGCAAGCGGTAAACCAGTAACGTTCTTTACAAGCCTGATCTATTGAAAGCTTTAACTCTTCAAAAATCTCGTCTGCAAATTCAATAGATGTCAGCATGATGATTCAACCTGTCCGATAGCATTTAGTTTGATTAATTTTTAGCTATTCTAGGGCCGGGGCCGGTTTTTGATTGCAGGAAAAATGCTGATTCTGGGGTAAGACTTTTCTGACAGATAGCGCTGACAGCATTATCAGAATGCGTCGTCTGTTTTCCGGTTTGGCGATTAGTTAGATTCTCCTACATTGCCCAGCCTGCCTATACAGGCGCTAACCGTTAACCATATGCCGGAGTCTATCATCATGTCATCAGCCAGTTTGCAAACCAATTTTGAGCCTATACCCGGCATGGGTGCTATCCCACATGCGCATGGGGTGGCATTCCGCGTGTGGGCGCCACATGCAGACCAGGTGTCAGTCATAGGCTCGTTTAATGACTGGCAGGCCGCCGCAGATGCCTGTGTGCATGAAGAAAATGGCTACTGGTATGCCGACCTCTCGCACGCCAAGCCGGGCGATGAATATAAATTTCATATCATCAACGGCGAGCAGCAACTGCAGCGCATAGACCCTTATGCCAAGATAGTCACCAACTCGGTAGGTAGCGGTGTGATCCCGCCGCTGGATCTTTTCGAGCCGCCGCACAGCCAGTTCGAGATGCCGGCCTGGAATGAGCTGGTGATCTACGAGATGCATATAGGTACTTTTCACGCCAAGGATGGCCAGGTCGGCAATTTTGATACCGCTATTGAGCGTCTGCCGCACCTTAAATCCTTAGGCATTAACGCGATTGAGATCATGCCTATCGCCGAGTTTGCCGGCGATTATTCATGGGGTTACAACCCTGCCCACCCCTATGCGATAGAAAGCGCTTATGGCGGCGCCGAAGGCTTCAAGCGCTTTTTAGCTGCCGCACATGAAGCAGGCATCGCCATCATTGTCGACGTGGTGTACAACCACTTTGGTCCTTCTGATATCAGCCTGTGGCAGTTTGATGGCTGGAGCGAAGACAACAAAGGCGGTATCTATTTTTACAACGACTGGCGTTCAACCACACCGTGGGGAGACACCCGCCCGGATTATGGCCGCGGCGAAGTGCGCCAGTATATTTTCGATAACGCCATGATGTGGCTGGGCGACTATCACGCCGATGGCCTGCGCTATGACATGACCCTGTATATACGCAGTGTAGAAGCCGATGCGCAGGACCTGATTGCTGAAGGCTTCAGTCTGTTGCAGTGGATCAATCACGAAGTGCAGATCCGCCACCCTGGCAAGATCACCATCGCCGAAGACCTGCAGAACAGCCCTGAACTCACCCAGGCCAAAGAGCACGGCGGCGCTAATTTCAGCAGCCAGTGGGACGCAGGCTTTGTGCATCCTATCCGCCAGGTGCTGATAGAACCCGACGACGCCAATCGCTCTATGGCCAGCGTCAGGGATGCCCTGCTCAACCTTTACAACCAGGATGCTTTCCAGCGCGTGGTCTACACCGAATCACATGACGAAGTCGCCAATGGCAAACAGCGCCTGGTGTCAGAGATAGACCCCAGCGAGCACCCCAACCGCTATGCCATCAAGCGCTCCAGCCTGGGCGCGGCACTGGTGCTCACCGCCCCTGGCATCCCCATGCTGTTCCAGGGCCAGGAGTTTCTGCGCGACCAGTGGTTCCGCGATGACAGACCTATAGACTGGCAGCGTGCAGAAGAATATGCCGATATCACCGGCATGTACCGTGACCTGATCAATTTACGTTTGAACCGGGCTGGCCATTCCGCAGGCCTGAGCGGGCAACATACCGCGGTCTACCATGTCAACGACAACGACAAACTCATCGCCATGCACCGCTGGAAAGAAGGCGGTGCCGGTGATGATGTGGTGGTGGTGTTCAACTTTGCCGAAGGCCGCAAAGAGAACTATGTGATCGGCCTGCCGCAAGGGGGTGAGTGGAAGCTGCGCTTTAACAGCGACACCACGCTTTACAACGAGGAAATGGATGAAACACTTTCTGGCGACATCAGCGCCAATGAGCAAGCTCTGGATGGTTATGGCTTTTCAGCGCCGCTGACCATAGGTGCTTATGCCTGCCTGATTTATACGCAAGAAAAACATATATAAGTTAAACAGTCGCAGGCGAGCTATCTGCGGCTACTGATGGTTATTCCTACATGGTTATCCGTGACTTACCTATAATGGTCAGTCCGCGAATCTCCTATTATCAATGCACTAAAAAACTAGGTTAGGAGATACAAAATGGCGGTGAATACGGATACAAAGAAAAGTAGTGCTGCGGGTGCAGATGCGGCAGATAAACAAAACACTACGGCAAAAACTGAAGACCTCGAACAATACAGATCCGACGCCACTGGCCAGGCCCTGCGCTCTAACCAGGGAGTCAAGGTCTCCGATGACAAGAATTCGCTCAGAGCCGGGGCGCGCGGCCCCAGCCTGCTCGAAGATTTTTTACTACGCGAAAAGATCACCCATTTTGACCATGAGCGTATCCCTGAGCGTATCGTGCATGCCAGGGGTGTAGCAGCGCATGGTTATTTTGAGTCTTATGCCAACCATGCCAAGCTTTCCAAAGCTGGTTTCCTCGGTGAAAAAGGCAAGCAGACGCCGGTATTTGTCAGGTTCTCTACCGTACAGGGGCCCAGAGGGTCTGCCGATACCGTGCGCGATGTGCGCGGTTTTGCCATCAAGTTTTATACCGACGAAGGCAACTTTGACCTGGTCGGCAATAATATCCCGGTATTTTTTATCCAGGATGCCATCAAATTCCCGGACTTTGTGCACGCGGTAAAACCTGAACCGCACAACGAGGTGCCCACAGGCGGCTCGGCGCATGATACGTTCTGGGACTTTGTCTCGCTGCAATCCGAAGCTTCGCATGCCGTGATCTGGGCCATGTCAGATAGGGCCATCCCCAAAAGTCTGCGTACCATGCAAGGCTTTGGCGTGCATACTTTCAGGCTGATCAATGATGAAGGCGTGTCTAAATTCGTCAAATTCATCTGGACCCCCAAACAAGGTGTGCTTTCGCTGGTGTGGGATGAAGCGCAGAAACTGGCTGGTAAAGACCCTGATTTCCACCGCCGCGATCTGGGCAATGCCATTGAACAAGGCAACTACCCCGAGTGGGAGTTTGGCGTGCAGATCATAGATGAAAAAGACGAACACAGCTTTGATTTTGACATTCTGGACCCGACCAAGATCATCCCCGAAGAACTGGTGCCCATCACGCCCTTAGGCAAGCTGGTGCTGAATCGCAACCCGGAAAATTTCTTTGCCGAAACCGAACAAGTGGCTTTTTGCCCCGGCCATATCGTGCCAGGTATCGATTTCAGTAATGACCCTTTGCTGCAAGGCCGCTTGTTCTCGTATACCGATACACAGTTAAGCCGCCTGGGCGGGCCTAATTTTCACGAGATCCCGATCAATAAACCGGTATGCCCTTTCCACAATAATCAGCGTGACGGCATACACCGCACCACCATCAATAAAGGCCAGGCTGCCTATGAGCCTAATTCAATTGATGGCGGCTGGCCAAAAGAAACCCCGCCTGCGGCAAAAGATGGTGGTTTTGAAAGCTATTACGAACGCATAGATGCGCATAAGATCAGAGAGCGGTCAGATTCCTTCAGCGACCACTTTTCGCAACCGCGCCTGTTCTACAACAGCCTGAGCGAGCACGAGCAGACCCATGTCGTGAATGCTTATAGCTTTGAGCTAGGCAAAGTGCAGCGCACATTTATCCGCGAGCGGGTGGTGAACGAGATCCTGTCCAACATCGATCTCGATCTCGCCGCAAAAGTGGCGACCAATCTGGGCATTACACCGCCGACCAAACAAAGCGTGGCGGTGCCGGAGATCAAACTGAAATCTTCGCCCGCGCTTAGCCAGCAAAATCTTTTGCCAGACAGTGCCAAGGGCAAAAAAATCGCCATCCTCGCCTTTGCCGGCATTGCGGATGAGCAGTTGCAAGCGGCGAAAGCGTTTGCTGAAAAACATGAGATCACTGTCATGTTGCTCGGTGAAACCTCAGCGCCGGTCAATACGCGCAAGCAAAAATCTATCGCTGTGGATGGCACTATCAAAGGCGAACCCTCAGTGACATTTGACGCGGTGATCGTGCTCGACGGTGATGATGTAAGCGGCAGCATCCTTAAAAATGGCGCGGCAGTGCATTATCTGTATGAGGCTTACAAGCACTTGAAAGCCATAGTACTGACTGGTGATGCCGCAAAATTACTGGACAGCTTGCCGCTGAAACAGGATGCTGGTCTGATCAGCAACTCCTCATTCAATGCAGTGGAAACTGAATTGCTGGCTGCATTAAAAGCGCATCGCGTCTGGGACAGAGAGGCTGTGGCAGAGAGTATCCCGGCCTAAGCACTGGTCTGGCACTCAAAAACCCGTCCATGGCGATTGCCAGGACGGGTTTTGTTTTGCAGCTCATAGCGTGCCATGCGCAAAATGTATTCGCATGATAGCGAGATAAGAAAATACTCCGCGCTATTATTGATTTTCCAGCTGCAGCTTTCCTTCAAAACCGCCTATGCGCAGGTCACTCCATTGGCGGGGCACAACAGCGAAATCAGCGTTGGCAGTTGCTTGCTCCAGCGCTTTGCCGTGCGTAGTATCATTGTGATTGAACCCTATATTGCCGATCAGGCGCCATTGCTGGCCTTGCTTGCTAAACACCGCGAACGGCTCTTTTAAAACAATATATTCCGGCGCACCGTCTTTGTTAAGGTCGACTGCTAATACCGCCACCGGCTCCTTGCCATCCCTCAGGGCACGTGAGTAATAATCATAATTGCCATCCTGCATGCGCTGATGGACCGCTTCAACAAATGCCAGATCGATCGCGGTGCCTTTAGGATACAAGTTGATTCTAGCCGTGATCTCCTGCTGGCTAGGCACGTGCTGCAACGCCTGCATTCCACTTTGTGATTGCATGTTCAATGCCGCAGTTGCTTTTGATCTGATGGTTTCTGCTTCAGCCTGATGCTCGATCTTTTCAAGCTCGCGTAACGCTGTTACACCCGCCCTGCCCAGATTAAACCGCAGATACTCATAGTCAAAATCACTGGCTGCCACCTTCCCCGTCAATAAGCGGGAGATCTGGCTGGAGGCAGAGATACGCTGCGGATCCAGTAGCGGCGTATGTACCGCAAGGAGCGTAGCTATCACCAGTAATGCGATGGCAGTATTCAGCCTGCCTAGCGATTGCAACCAGCCACTACGCACTGCCGCCGCGCAGTAGGCTGCCGCATACAAACTGATAAACGCAACCAGTATGGCGGCCCAGACGCGGTCTATGGTCCAGCCGTATTGGCCTATGCGTAGATTTAGCGCCCATACACATAACAGCGCAAGTACCGGCAGCGCTATCAGGGCGATACGGATAAATGATCGCGTCAAGCTTGAGAAAGGTAATGGTTGTTTTCCGTCCTGCCATACGGCGTTAGTCAATATGATCACCGCGTATTGCAGCCCCAGCATCAGTGCAGTGGCAGAACCGGTATCCCACAACCGCTGTAAGCCGCTAAAAGGCAGCGTCGCCAGAAATAGCAGCACTATAAAAGCAGCTAACGGCAACAGACGTGCCTGCACCGCTAACAAATAGCGCCGTATGGTCACCAGCGCAGAGGCTTCTTTATCTTCCAGCGAAACAGCTACACTGACTGACATGGCTGTGGCGAGATAAACAAAATATCTGGTGGTGAATAAATCACTGAAAAATTCGATTTTCAGTACCTCGAACAGGCCTGCCCATAACCCGAGCAAGGCCCAAAAGATACCGCTAAAAACAAAACAGTTGGCCAGTAGCAACAGATTGCGCCAGGCATCTTCAAATAGCCCGCTATAGGAAAAAACCGGTTCGCTACGACGTAAGCGGCTTTGGGCAAAAGGCAGAATATGAAACCAGATGACGGCACTGACAAAGCTGAAGATCCACAACCCGGCAATGTAATTCGCACTTTGGTATAACTGGGGCGCTGTCTGCGTTTCACAACTCCAGCCAAACCATGCGGCAGTGAGCGCCAGTACGCCCGAGATGAGGCTGGCATAAATAAAACTTTGCCGGCCTGAAAATTCGGCACGTAGAAAATTAAACGTCAACGGCCCCAGCACAGCCAGTGTATACAAGGGAGCCAGGTATAGCAGGTCAGACACATCAAAACCTTTGCTCTTGATCCACTCATGCAGGCCTAACATGACAAAGCCCTGGATCAACCCGGCGATCAGCATGCTCTGACGCGCTGTCACTATGAATCTACTCATAAATCTCTCCCTGAATTTTTTGTTTTTTCTTTGACTGATGGCATGCGCAACCAAGCATTTAGAACAGCTAGACAGTCGTTAATATACATGAAGTTATAAAACAAAATACCGGCACCCCAAACTTTGGCCGCGTCTATGACTCCAAGTTATCAGGTCAGAGTTACTGACCTCGCCAACTACAAACTAGACGCACAACGCGCAGCCACAAGGAGAAATCAGCATGACCACAGAATTAAAAGCAGCCAAACTCGAAGCACATCTGGATGCGGTGGAGCAGCATAAAGCGCTACTTGAAAAATTGCACCTGAATGGCAACCAGCACCTGGATGAGGTGAATAACTCATTGCAGCAACTGACGCTGACGCTGGAAGAATACCTCAAGATCATAGGCATCCCCTGATGCTGGCTTGCCTATGAGCGGCAATAGCAAACTGAGCAGTAGCCATAGTGATATATAGTGCTATGGCTACTGCGTAAGTAAGCGTTCAGAGATGCCCAGTGAGGCTCACTGCTAGCCACTAATGAATGCAAACCGCTTACCTAATGCAAACCAATGGCTTATTGCAAACCACTGGCCGAGAGTTGCTCGATAAACGCTTTGATATTTTCCTGTATGGATTTTTCGTTGGCGATCTTCAGGCGGGTGATGGCGAACAACGTATCAGACGTGGTCGCAGTGCCAGTGGCAACGATAGGGAAGACTTTTTCGCTGCCTGCCCCATACACCTTGTAATTCACCGTAGAAACCACTTCAAAGGTCAGGCCTAACACCGGCTGTTTCAGTGACACCAGTTCGGCATCTATCTTATATTTACCGGCTGCAGCATCCGCCGCCGATAACCCTGACAATGCCAGCGATTCTTTCAAAGCAGCTTCAAAGTTTTCGTTGCTCACCTGCGAGGTCCAGAATGGATTGGTGACCTTGCCGCCGGACACTACATTGACCACAAATTTACCCTTTTGATTTTCGCTGATCGCAGCACTGGGGCGGGCGATCATCGCCTGTTTGTTGGCCGGGGCGGCGGCACAGCCGCTTAATACTGCTACAACGACGAATGCAAGTACTGATCTAGTTGTTTTAAACATGCGATCTCCTTACAGTAATAGATTGATCAAACTGTGTGGTCGGCTGACTCACAGCGTGGCGGATTATATATAGATTTAAGTTACATTTGCTTACAGCACCTGTTGCTCATAAGACTATGTTGTGCGGCCCAGCCACAGATCAGGGCTGCGTGCATCCCGGCACTGATACGATCACAGCAGCCGTGCTAAACTCGCCGCTGGCCCTCACTCAAAGAATAAATAATGATTCAATACAACCCCAAAGACTGGATTATCTTTATCTTCCGCTTTCATGAGTCGGATACTTTCCGCAAGCTGACGCCTATGATGCTGTTGATAGGGTTGTACGCGGGCGGCGTCGCCTACCTGGAGCTGGAGTACTGGAAACTGGCCGACAGCAGTCACGTCAAAAACCTGTCGCTGATACACACCACGGTCGGCTTTGTGTTGTCATTATTGCTGGCATACCGCACCAACACCGCCTATGACCGCTGGTGGGAGGGCAGAAAATTTTGGGGCTCACTGGTGAACAACAGCCGTAACCTGGCGATCAAGCTGTCAGCTTATTTATCTGATGAGAACGACCTGGATTTCTTCAGGAAGATCATCCCCACTTATGCCTCTGTGCTTTCCAAGCACCTGATGAATGAAGAAGTCAGCAAAATGCTGTTTGAAGGGCTGGACCTGGAGATAGACCACCATGAGCACCACCCCAACCAGATCGCACAAAAGATCTTTCAAAAAGCCAATGAGCTTTACCGCGCGGGGACCATCAGTGGCGACCAGTTTTTTATCATTAACGAAGAACTGAAATCATTCACCGATATCTGCGGGGCCTGCGAACGCATCAAGAACACGCCTATCCCCTATTCATATAGCGCGTTCATCAAGAAATTCATCTTTTTTTATGTGATGACGCTGCCGTTTGGTTTTGTGTTTAACCTAGGCTACTACGTGGTGCCAGTGGTGGTATTTATTTTTTATGTGCTTGCCAGCCTGGAACTGATCGCCGAAGAGATTGAAGACCCATTCGGCAGTGATATGAATGACCTGCCCACGCCAAAAATAGCGGCCAATATCAAAAAACATGTTGAAGAATTACTCTAGAGAAACATTCAAAGAGAAGCACTCAACAGACAAGCACTCAACATTGACAAAAAAGCCGCTGATTGCGGCTTTTTTATCACTCTAAGTCAGAATTGGCCTTCTGTGAAACAACTGAATCCCTGACCAAATATTGACCAACCAGGGCTTTCCAACCAGGGCTTCACAATTAGGGTTGGTCAGGGTCAGGCACCAAGTTCTCATTTAGAGGGTCATGAGGGATGCGCTTAGTGATCTCTGTCTCACCGGCGCCTTCATCTTCAGGCACTAAATGGGTAGATGGGTCTATCGCGTTATCAATGATTTCTTCAACCAGGTTTTTTGAATCTGTTGCCATTGTTATTTCCTTTTTAATATTGATTTTCTGCGCTTTGACAGGCTTTCACCGTCAGGTGAGCGCTTACTCCAAAATCTTGCATTCGCCGGCCATAGGCGCATCAGCCAGGTCGCCCAGGCCTTTACATTGCAGCTTGACGTTCTGGCCCGGTTTCAACTCAAAGGCTTTTTCGCGGTCGGCCACAATAAAGGCAAATTGCGGTTCCTTGGTCGGGTCTACGCCACCTTTGAGGCTGACATATGGCTCGTTGATGGAGTTCTTCTGCACATCGACTATGGTGCCGCTGACATTAAAAGTAGTGTCTTTGAATTTGTTATCCGCAGCCGCCGAGTTATCGGCGTATTCTTTGGCGATCTCACTGGCGGTGGTCTCCAAAGGTGCTTTCTCTTCTATGACTTTATTGTCCGAAGAAGTTTCCTGTTCCGGCGGCCGCTCACAGCCGATCAGACTCATTGCCAGCAACCCTGTCGCCATGCCATAAAACCATTTTTGTGATGTATTCATAATTTTCTCCGTGATTAAACGCCTGGCCGGTTAAAGTACGGCCCTTGCGCTGCCGCTTTAGGGCATGATGGCTTAATGAACTGCAGCTTCAGCCTCATAAATATTGCGCATATGTTTTACCAGGTTGTGGTTGCGTTTCACGCCTTCTACCTGGCGCAAGATCAGGGCCCGTACATCTGCAGGCAAGTCTTGCTCTAATGCGTGTCGATAAGCCGCCAGCGCAGCATCTTCGCCGCGCTCGGTCTCGTTCAATACGGCCAGGTTATCGTTACTGCTCAGCGCGGTTTTGATATCTATCCAACGTCTGTGCAGAATGCCGCCTAAGGAAGTGCTATCAACCGGTTCGCCGCCCAAGGCGCGCACCTGCTCCTGCAATTCAAGCACACTGACACTCACCTCTTTTGAGCGACGTAAGAAGAAATCCTTTAAGCGCGCGTCAGCCGCATTTTTGGCCGAGCTGCGAAAGCCTTCTTCGCCATCTTTAGATGTTTCGATCAGGTCATTCAAAATGGCAATGACATCGTCTTGAGCGATCATTTCAGTCTCCGGATTCAATTAGAATTATCAGTAGACTCAGTATGGCAAGGACGCACCAGTGCTTGCATAGGACATATCTTAAAAAGCTGTAAGATTTCACCTGCGCACGTTGCGTGTTTAAAGCCAGTTTTAAAAAGCAAAAAGACCCAAAGCGTGAACTTTGAGTCTTTTGCAAGAAGCGGCTGTTATAAGACTACAGCAGCATAGTTAGTGTCTTGGTGCTTCAGTCCAGTCCTGCATGGCTTCGTCACCCGGCCGGTCGACCACTACCTTGCCATCCTTGATTTCGGTCACCCAGCTGGTAGGGATGTAGTGGTGTTGGCCCTGCTCATCTTTTTTCAGTTTGATGGAATCGCTACCTTCCATATGGTCCACGGTGGCGAACTGGCCACCCTGTGAACAGACGACTGGCATTTCTGGAATAATTTGATTGGTATTCATTTCTTTCTCCTTTAAAAACATTTAAAAACATTGCTAGTTCATGGTTGCTTCGGCATCAAAAACATCGCGTAACTGTTTCACCAGGCCGTGATTGCGTTTTACGCCTTCTAACTGGCGTATGACCACCGCCCTGATCTCCTGCGGCAGATCGATTTCCAGCGCATCGCGATAAGCCGCCAACGCCACATCTTCGCCACGTTCAGTTTCATTGAGCACGGCCAGGTTGTCATTGGCAGTCAACGCAGTTTTCAGGTCTATCCAGCGTCTGTGCAAAGTGCCGCCTATGGATGTTGCGTTGACCGGCACACCGCCCAGTGCGCTCACCAGCCCCTGCAGTTCACGCACGCTTTCACCGACTTCTTTAGAACGGCGCAAGAAAAAATCCCGCAAGCGCGCATCATCCACATGCTCAGCCGAGCTGCGGAAACCTTCTTCGCCATCTTTCGAGGTTTCGATCAAGTCATTCAAAATGGCAATCACATCATTGTTATCCACCATATTTCATCTCCTGCATCGTTTACTGTGAGATGTCAGTATGGGCGCTGGCCCATATGAGCTCCATCAGCGTTAGCTTAAAACAGTGTAGGAATTCTCTTTGCGGTTTATATGTCAGAATGGTCAAGTGCTGAATAACTGATAAATAACGAGGAAACGACATGGAAGCCACACTACACACGCTCAACAACCTGTTCGC
Organism: Methylophilus luteus; assembly: GCF_042676265.1. NCBI lineage: Bacteria > Pseudomonadati > Pseudomonadota > Betaproteobacteria > Nitrosomonadales > Methylophilaceae > Methylophilus > Methylophilus luteus. Next base: position 377,750 of record NZ_JBHTKB010000003.1, on the reverse strand, counting down.
CCAGCTGGGCTTGCCATCAAGTGATGCAGAGATAGAAAGCTTTATCCAGACACACAGCCAGTTAGCGAGTTATATTTCGCTGGCTGATGCCAGTTACTGGACACCAGCACAGGCTGCCTTTTTACGGGAAGAGATTTTGAAAGACGCCGACTGGGCAGAAGTGATAGACCAGCTTAATGCCAGGCTGCACAAAAAATAAAAGACAAATGGCCCGCGTGGGGCCATTTAAGTTAACCATGACTCAAGCTATGGTTGAGAAAACTTGTCAGTTTCAGGCAATTTCCCCGGCTCGACATCGGCTGGCGGTTTACGATTCAAGGCAGGCTCTTTAGCCAGATTGCCCAGGTTATCCTTCACATCTGACTGCTGCCTGGTGTCTTTATCTATAGGCTTAACCACAGTAGATTTTTCCTCCACGCCTTCAACAGGCACTGCTGAATCAAATGCCATCATCATCTCCAATTCGAGTTAGGTGTTTAATATGATCACTACGCTAGAGCTCTGCTGAACATTGGGTTTAAAGCTCTACTAATCATAGGGTTAGAGCTCTTCAGGTGGAATAAAATTTTCGCTATCCTTAAGCGGCTTTTCCACTGTCTCGTCGTAAGGCTCCAGATCAGGATCAATCACAGTGTCGTCTTCCTGATCAATGTCTGATTCACGGTCAGGGATCTCATTCGGGTCTCTAGCCATTGCCATCTCCTTTTAGCCGAATAGCAACATTAGCGAACATATGCCGCAATATTTATCAGCAAGCGGCTGATTATGTTGTCGGAGTTTTCACACCTCGCTAACCTTAGCTTGCAGCAGACATGTATGCTGATCATTTTTAACAGCTGGCAAATGAACTAAACGGCTTAAAAACCAAACAAAGAAGAGCCTCTGATGCAAGGTGTCCCATCGTTCTGCTCACCTGCCACACCTTTGTATTAAAAACATGTTTTAGTATATTTTCGCTAACTGCATTATCCTCGCATCAGAATTAGCCATAAACACTCACAATAGCCAAACATGCCATAGAAAAACATGAACAAGCATCCTCATAGAACTATCCCTATACATAACAAAAATACAACGCTCACCCGCGAGGATATACGCGCTTATTTTCATGAAACTGCGGATGTGTATGAATCATTGTTTGAGGTGTTGACCAGCGACCAGGCTTATTACGTCAAACCCAATCCGTTACGGCATCCCCTGATTTTTTATTACGGCCATACCAATACTTTCCTGATCAATAAACTGGTGCTGGCGGGGTTGATCTCTCAACGTGTCAATCCGCAATTTGAGTCCATGTTTGCAGTAGGCGTCGATGAAATGGGCTGGGATGATGTCAACGAGATGAACTACAGTTGGCCGACGCCGGCCGAGGTCAAGGCCTACAGGGCCAGCGTGCGCCAGGTGGTCGATGAGCTGATCATTACCCTGCCGTTTGATTTGCCTATCACCTGGGAAAGCCCGTGGTGGCCGATACTGATGGGCATAGAGCATGAGCGCATTCATCTGGAAACCAGCTCGGTACTGATACGGCAACATGCCTTGCAATATGTGCAACCACACCCGGACTGGGCGCCCTGTACGCTGGATGTGCCTGCCCCACAAAATAGCCTGATAGAGATCGCGGCAAAGGATATACAACTCGCAAAATCCAGCGACCATTACGGCTGGGATAACGAGTACGGCCAGTTCAACAAGCATAGCCCCGCTTTTGCCGCCGCAAAATACCTGACCTCGAATGCTGAGTTCCTGAGTTTTGTAGAAGCCGGTGGCTACCAGAAAGATGAATACTGGCTAGAAGAAGGCCTGGCCTGGCGGCGGTTTGCGCAAGCCGAACATCCGACCTTCTGGGTAAAACAGGCAGATGGCTGGAAACTGCGCTTAATGACAGCAGAGGTCGACATGCCGTGGAGCTGGCCGGTTGAAGTCAATTACCACGAAGCAAAGGCCTACTGTCACTGGCTAGCTGCGCAGCTGGGCAAACCGGTACGCATGCCTGGCGAGCATGAGTGGTATAGTCTCTATGAGCATGCCGGCTTGTCAGATGAAAAGATAGCGGATAGCATGAATGCCAACCTGTTTCTCGACCATTTCGCCTCATCCTGCCCGGTTAACCAGTTTGCACACGGCGAGTTGTTTGATGTGGTCGGCAATGTCTGGCAGTGGACCGAAACGCCTATCTTCCCGTTTGATGGTTTTCAGGTGCATCCTTTATACGATGATTTCACCACCCCGACCTTTGATGGCCGCCATAACCTGATCAAAGGCGGCTCCTGGATCTCAACCGGCAACGAGGCGCTTAAAAGTGCACGTTATGCGTTCAGGCGCCATTTTTTCCAACATGCAGGATTCCGCTATATCGTGACTGACACCCCGCTTGAAGAAAATGCCTCGCACTATGAGTCCGATAAACTGCTGTCGGAATATGCCGAGTTTCATTATGGCGATAGCTATTTTGGCGTGCCTAACTTTTGCCAGGCATTGAGCGAATACGCGATTGAGCATTTGCAATCCAGGCCAGCCGCAAAGGCACTGGACCTGGGCTGTGCCACAGGACGCGCCACCTTCGAGTTGGCCAGGCATTTTGATCACGTCACCGGCATTGATTTTTCTGCGCGGTTTATCGGCCTGGCGCTCAAGCTGGCACAGCAAGGTGTGTTGCGTTATACCATGGCCACCGAAGGTGACCTGATCAGCTACCAGGAACGTCAGCTGGCCGCACTTGGGTTGGACCAGGTGGTGGATAAGGTCGCGTTCTGGCAAGGGGATGCCTGCAACCTCAAGCCGCAATTTACCGGCTATGATTTTATTCTCGCGGCCAATTTGATAGACAGGCTATACAGCCCGCGTCAGTTCCTGAGTAGCATTCATGAGCGCCTGAATATGGGTGGCGTGCTCATGCTCACCTCGCCATATACCTGGCAGGAAGAACACACGCCCCGCGAAGAATGGATAGGCGGCTATAAAAAGGATGGTGAAAACGTGACCACGCTGGACGGCCTGAAAGCCATCTTGGGCCAGCACTTTAGCCTGATGCAGCCGCCGGTCGAGATCCCGTTTGTGATCAGGGAAACCAATCACAAATTCCAGCATACCCTTTCGGAAGTGACGCTATGGCAACGCATCAGTTGACCAGCTTGTTCGATCAGCCCGTTGCACGCGAGCATAGCCAGTCACTCAAGTATGACGGCAGAACCGCCACCTTTGGCACCGATGACGTGCTGCCCATGTGGGTCGCCGATATGGACTTTGCGGTGCCGCAAGCCATCAGCAACGCGTTGCAAACCCGTGCCAGTCACCCGGTGTTTGGTTATTCGCTGGCGCCAGAAAGCCTGTACCAGGCGCTGATAGAGTGGTTGCAGAACACCCATGACTGGCAAGTGCAACGCGAGTGGATAGTGCTGACGCCAGGCGTGGTGCCCTCACTCAACCTGGTGGTGGCTGCGCTGACTACCGAACAGGCCGGCGTGATCGTGCAACCGCCGGTGTATTTCCCGTTTTTTTCTGCCGTCACCAATCAAAATCGTCGTTTGCTCGAAAACCCGCTGCGCTTAACAAACGATGGCGACCTCAGCTACCAGATGGATTTGGACCAGCTGGAGGAATGTGCCAAAGATGCCGAGCTGTTGCTGCTGTGCTCGCCGCATAATCCGGTAGGCCGCGTCTGGCACAAAGTCGAACTGCACGCCTTGCTGGCGATCGCTGAAAAACACGACCTGACCATTTTAAGCGACGAGATCCATGCCGATCTGGTTTACAGCGACGCACAACACACGCCTTTAAGCCGCTTGAGCTTGGAAACCGAGTCAGACGCAGCAGCATCGCACCGCATCATCACCGCCGTGTCGCCCAGCAAAACCTTTAATATCCCGGGCCTGGGGCTGTCTGCCCTCATCATCCCCAACCAGGCGCACAGGTGCGCCATCCAGACCCATCTGCAACACATGGGCGTGTCAGTCACTAACCCATTTAATCTTGCCGCGTTTGAAGCAGCCTATCGCGAAGGTGGTGAGTGGCGAAATGCGTTGATCGCCTATCTGCAGCAAACGCGTGATGAAGCCATCGCATTTATCAACCAGCATCTACCCGCCATCCGCGTGATTCAGCCGCAAGCCACCTATCTGCTATGGCTGGATTGCCGTCAGTTACAACTGGATGATGCCGCGCTAAACCGTTTTTTTATTGCAGAAGCAAAGCTGGGCTTATCCCCCGGCGCCATGTTTGGCCGCGGTGGCCAAGGTTTTATGCGCATGAACATAGGCACCACTAAAGCCAATGTGCTGGCGGCGCTCACGCGCTTGCAGGCAGCCTTGGCAAAGCGTAGTTAGCGCGTTGCCACCTAGCCGGCAAACCCATCAACATTCAACAACTAGAGGCTTATATGCTGCAAATTAGATTATTCATAGTCGGGATGTTGCTCTGTGGTGTGGCACATGCCCACACGCTTGAAGAAGCCAAACAAAAGCTAGCGCAAAAAGATTTCGCGGCAGCACATGCCATTTATTTATCGCTTGCCAATCAGAACGATGCCAAGGCCTGCTACAACCTGGGCCTGATGTACCACGATGGCGACGGTGTAAAGCAGGACATGGACGAAGCCGTGAAATGGTATACAAAATCGGCCGAGCTGAATTATGTACAGGCGCAGTATATGTTGGCCTCGCTGGTATTCAGGCGTGAGATACACAGCATCAGTTATGAGAGAGCAGCGCAGTATTATCAGCAAGCCGCCGAGCAAGGGCATGTAAGGTCGCAGCTTAATTTGGGCATGCTGTATATGCGTGACGATGTGGTGCCGCAAGATCTGGCTGCATCATTCAGGTGGTTAAGCCTGGCTGCCAGCAACAACAATAGCGAAGCTCAGGGCTATATGGCCAATGTCTATATGCAGGGAATCGGCGTAGAAAAAGATACGGTGAAAGCCGCCATGTGGCTGATGCTGGCCACCCAGAATGAAGACAAGCACCTGGCTGACCGCCACACCAAAATGCTGAATCACACACTGGCACAACTGACACCAGAGCAGGTCGCGAATGCGACGCAATTGGCCGCGCAGTGCAAAAGCAGGCAACTCAAAGGTTGCTAGAAAGCGATATAGAAAAGCTTGAGCGAATAAACAGGCTAACTGAGGCGTACAGGGTTTAGCCTTGTGAGCAGCCATTTATTGGCGACGGATGACCACAGTACCGGCTAATTTGTCATGCCATCCTTGTTTACGTCTATCAAAGGCAATCCAGATCACGCCCAAACCCAAGGCAAAGAACGAAAGGTAATATCCGACATATCGTCCAATACCTTGTGCCACAGAAATATTACCTCCAGTTTCTGCGTCTACAATTTCAGCAAATACAGCCATTTTCCCTGGAGTGCCTCGCTTTTTAATCCATAGCAAAATGACAAGCGCAGGATAAACAAACCAGGAGATTAAATTTGAAACAGGCGCAAAGTAAATATTCTTATCGTTAAAGCCGGTCAACTGGTATGTCCAGAGCAGTAAGTAAGCAATGATCAACAAAATGACCGTATCTACTATGGTTGCAAAAAAGCGTGGCCAGAATCCAACATACTCAACATTATCTAACATGCGTTTCCCCCTTATCATTAGGCTCGTAAAGCTTGATCTATATATTTAAACTTGTATAACTGCGCCGAGGATTATACATAGATTTACAATGCTGACTGGGATCGAACAATAGCCATAATAAAGCGCTTATTTGAGTATCTGAGATGATCTAATGACCTACGACTTCACACTACCGCACACATATGCCACTGTCCGACTACAAAACTTAAACGTGGCCGAACAAACCAGGCTGCTGCCGCAAGTGTTTGCGCTTGCCAGAGAGCAGTACCCCGAATGGCCTGCCGAGCAATTGCAAAACTGGCTTGCAGCTCTGGCTGGCGGCAATCAAAACGGCACCAAAATGGCAGTCTCGGTAGTGCTGGATGCACAAGGCAAAGTGGCCGCCACCAGCGCAATGGAGCTTTATCGCAATGGCACCGCCATGATCAACTACAGCCTGGCCCGAAAAGATTCTGAAAACTACGCCTCGCTTATCTATGCTGCCACTAAAGATATGGCTGCCGGCATCAAAGAGCTACAAGCACGCGGAGAAATCATCCACTTTGTTGGCAAAGAACATCACTTAAAAAGCCTGCGTGCGATTGCCGGCTACTACGCAGTTGGCAACGTACCCATTGATGGCCCGACCTCGCTGCTAACGGCTAAAGTGAAATATTACGAAGTGGCCTATGGTGACCCGAAAGAGGTAGAAAACCAGGCCAGGATAGACCATGCGTTTAAGTTAGCGGACCCTAAAACTGGGTATACAGAAGAGGAAGATGTGCACCTGTGGCTGGTTGGTGACTTTACTCCCAGCGATCCGAACAAACCGCTAGCTGAATTGCTCAGGGCGCTGGCGGAAAGCTATGCCAAAGAACACAGCATATTTCGGGAAAAGGATTACCGGTTAGACCCTGGCTATCTCTCCTTGCACCAGCTTGCTAACAAGCTTCCAGTAAGCGCTACCTATCAGCAAGCAGTAACGGCTTCAAAACGTGGTGCAACGCAATAGCAGGATATGGCTTAAATTAACCAGACTACGCGCTCGCTCGAGTATATTACAGTTAGTACAGCTACCAAACCGTGTGGTAACCATAGCTCCAAAAGGTCGGATCCACTTGATTTTGTAAATTGTTGTACTATTTACTTTCTCAAAAAAAATGACAATACAGGGAGACAATATGAGAATAATTAATTTACTGCTAGCGATATCAATCTTAACAGCACCGCTCTTTGCAAAAGCAGCCACTGAAAATAATCCTTTTGCAAATCTCAAATGGCAAACAGGACCTAGCACACAGTCAATCGATGGCAAAGGAGTGCTAGTTATACCTGAAAACTATTTGTATTTAGATCAAGACGAAACCAAGAAGTATTCTGAGTTAAATCATAATCCAAGCTCGGGGGAGGAATCTTTATTAACTAATGGTGAAACTTGGGAAGCGTATCTTAACTTTGATCCGATTGGTTATGTTAAAGATAACGAAAAGATTGACCCTGATGAACTGCTAAATCAGTACACAGAAGCTGTCAAAAAAGGCAATGAGTATCGTAGAGAGAAAGGCTGGAATTCCTTGGATGTTGAAGGTTGGTTCTTTAAACCTCAATACGATAAGGAGAAAAAACTTCTTGAATGGGCTTTCCTGCTTAAAGACTCAGGAACTCAAAAGCCGGTAGTAAATTACTATACAAAAGTTCTGGGTAGAACTGGTGCTATTTCAGTTACCTTGGTTTCAACCCCTGAAAATATGGGTTCGGCAATAACTGACTTTAAGGAAAAGCTGAATGGATTTGAATTTAATCAAGGCGAAAAATACAGCGAATTCAAAGAAGGAGACAAAGTGGCTGAGTATGGTTTAGCTGCATTGATACTTGGTGGCGCAGCTGCTGTAGCCTCTAAAAAAGGCTTTTTTGCGGTACTGATGGCATTTTTAGCAGGTGCTTGGAAGATTTTACTTATTCCTTTTGCACTTGCGCTAGGATGGATCAAATCATTATTTAGCAAGAAGAGTTAATGGGGTTTTCTTTTGAAATTTGGATAACACTGGGCCTAATCGGTTTTTACTTATATGACTCGGCTGCTTTGGTGTTTTCCAATGAGATAGTTTTTTTTGAAACTAAAGGACGCTGGTTCGTTGCGCTTCCTACTGATCGATGGAGAGTAGTGGGAAAAAGGCTCTTTTTCCCTAACCCTTTAAAACCAAACTATTCGATGTTCATTGTACCTTGGTCCGCGACGGCGAGTTTTTATGCGAAAGATTCAAAAGACACATTCGAATTAATTTCAGCAATACGATATCTACGTTTAGCTGTAGTGCCGCTTATGCTTTTGCTTATTTTTGTTTTACCTTTAGTAATATTTAAATTGGGTATAGGCACGCCAGCATTAATTACTTTGATGCTAGTTTATTTACTCGTAATAGCAATGCTTTTTTATATCTATACTAAAAGAGAAAAACTAGGTTTAAGTAAAAGACAAGTTTTATCCCTCGCATTTGAAGCTACTTCGTGCCCTCCTTTCGCAATTAACTTAATTCGAAAAATAACAATAAAACGAAGTATCGCAAGTTGCCCGCTTGAATTTGCTTTTAAAGTTCTTGAGCCTCAAGACTTTAAAAACTTCGCTGAGGAGCTTGATAAAAAACTATCAGAAAAAATGGAGTACGAAATTGATCACGAAACTAACACTCAAATAATGAATTACAGAAAAAAAATAATGAGTATGATTCTATGAATACAGAAGAGATAGTCGTAATAATTGGCGGTCTTTTGCTAGGCTACAAAATTGTAAACTCGCTGATGAATAAAAATGAATTTCATGCTCAAAAGGCGGAAAAATTAGGTACAGAATCTAACTCTTCCGAAAATGATAAAAGACATCAGAACCATCGAAACTCAACCAATCAATCTGAGAACAAAAAGGAATTCATTGAAGATAATTGGTTTCAAACCTTAGATATTCCAGAATCAGCATCACTTGAAGAAATAAGTCTTCAATACAAACGTAAAATTCGTGAATACCATCCTGACAAAGTTGCATCATTAGGCAAAGAAATAAGAGATCTAGCAGAGTTCAAATCAAAAGAAATTAATTCCGCTTACGAATATGCAAAAAGCATAAAAGCCCCATAAAATTTGTCACCGCAATCTCATTTCTAATGGTTTATTTTTACTTAATCTAAGGTGACTTAGTTTGATTGAAGCACAACCTTACCCCAAACAAAAAACCCACCTGCTTTCGCTGAAGAATAATCCAGCTCCACCACTTTCAACTTATCCCCTATCTTAGTAACAGTAGTCACTGGTGCTTGAGAGTGCCATTTATCATTAGTGACTGCGCGAATATAGGTATCGTCTTTTACCGTCAGCACATCATCGGGTTTGATTGGCCATGTGGCGGTAGTGGTGGGTGAGCCGCCGTCTTGCCATTGGGTTTTGTTTTTATCCACGCGACCAAGGAAAACCCAGCCGGCGGATGGCAGTATTTGTGGGGCGACGCGCTCGGCTTTTAGGATGGCTTCTTTAAAGGTTTGATCGACGGGTTTATTGGATGCTTCTACTGGCGCTTCATCTGCGTTGCTGCTGGTGGAGGCAACCACTTGGGCGGTGATTTTCTCTTGGGCTTTGGCGATGATTTCTTTTTCTTCCGCGACTTCAACCGTGAAGCCCCAGCCGCCGAATTTGCTCAGGCCGCTTTCTTTAAGGAATGACTTGATATAGCTGGGCTGGAAAAAGCATATGGCGATCAAGAGTGTGATCAGGATATCTCTAGCCAGGGATGAGAATTCTTTTAAATAGAATAAGGCTGCTACCTTTTTTGGTTCTTCACTCATGGCTCTCTCCCTTTTTTATTATTTGGGCAAAACGTATTTGTGACGGACAAAAGAAATGCAGGTTAACGCATCAGCTGCAACTGTCTTTAATATAATAACTCCAATCATGAACTCAGGTTTGAATGGCGCTGTAAAGACTATCCACCAGATCACAAAACTGGGAAAGGTTGTAAGTAACGCTATAAAATTGCCTTAAGTGTCATTAAACATTGCTGCGATGAAGGGGAAGCATCCATGCGGATGGCTGATGTAATCGATTCACATTTGGACGAGATTGTTAAAGAGTGGGATGCATTCGTCGCGTCGCAATTCTCATATATCACACACATAACCCCATTGGCGGAACGTGACCATCGTCGTGAAATTCTGTTGGCGATTGCCGAAGCATTGCGTCAGCCACAATCTGGAGCAACCAATTCCGCAGCACCCGCAGCGGAAACCGGCGCTGAATTACATGGCAGGATACGTGCCGAACACGGCTTTTCGATCACCCAGATCGTAAGCGAATATCGCGCCCTGCGTGCCACAGTGATGCGGTTGTGGACCTTGAATAATACGACCTTGGCCGATGCCTCTGCCATAGAAGATGTCACGCGCTTTAACCAGGCGCTCGATCAGGCAATTGCCGAGTCTGTGGATTACTTTAACCAGGTGTTTTCCAGTGAGCGCATCGCCCGCGACACTTTAGATAAAGAGCTCAAGCTCAATCGCGGACGCCTTGAATACGCAAGCCGCCTCTCGCATGTGGGTTTCTGGTATTGCGACCTGCCTTTTGACGTGCTCGAGTGGGACGAGCGCGTAAAAAATCATTTCTTTGTCGAGCCCAGTGCAGAGGTGACGATCGAACTCTTTTACGACAGGATTCATCCGGATGACAGGGAGCTCACCCGGCAGGCGATTGATGAGTCTATCAGCAGCCGCGATGCCTACGACATCATTTACCGCACCGTGCACCCCACCACGGGTGATGTAAAGTGGATAAGGGCGCTAGGCGGCACCGATTACGATGCCGACGGGAGCCCTATCCATTTTGACGGTATCACCGTGGACGTGACGGCGCAAAAACTGGTTGAAATGCGCGTTGCAGAAAGTGAAGCCCGCCACCGTGGCGTGATCACCAATATGGATGAAGCGTTTGCCCTGTTTGACCAGGACTTTAACCTGATTGAAGTGAATGAGGCCACTTGCAAGTTTGTCGGCCTTCCGCGCGCGCAATTGCTGGGTGCTAACCAATGGCAGCTTTTCCCGGAAACATACGAATCTGACATTGGCCGAATGTACCGGCAAGTCCAGGCGGATGGACAGCCTCAATTCCTCGAACATTATTATGTGTTCCCGGATGGCCGGGCATTCTGGTTTGAGGCACGTGCTTTTAAGGTTGGCGATGGCGTGGCTGTGCTTTTCCGCGACATCACCAGAAGAATCAAACTGATTGAAGCGCTGAAAGAGTCCGACAAGCGCAAGGATGAGTTTCTTGCCATGTTGGCCCATGAGCTGCGTAACCCGCTGGCGCCGATTGTGACGGCAGGCGAGATTCTCTGGCACATTTCCAAGACCAATGAATCGGTGGCTACGCCCGCCGCCATCATCCGCCGGCAAGCCAAGCATATGACGCGGCTGATTGATGACCTGCTTGATGTCTCCCGAGTCACGCAAGGCCATATCCACCTGCAAAAAGAAGTGATCGATATCAATGAAGTGCTGGCGCAGGCGATTGAAATGTGCGCGCCGCAACTACAGGCCAAGCAACAGCACCTGACCACCACCTGCCCTGCTGCACTGTTTGTAGAAGGCGACATGGCACGGCTGGTGCAATGCGTGGCAAACATACTGACCAACGCCATCAAATATTCCGAAACCGAGACAGAGATCAAGATCAATGTCCGCAGTGAAGATGCGGAGGTGATTATTGAAGTGGCAGATACCGGTAGCGGCATTGCGCCTGAGATGCTGCCGCAGATTTTCGAGCTGTTTGTGCAGAGCCAGGTCACGCTGGACAGGTCGCAGGGAGGGCTGGGCATAGGCCTGGCGATCGTCAAGCGCCTGATCACCATGCATGGCGGCAGCGTCAGCGCGTTCAGCATGGGTGAGGGGCAAGGTTCCACATTCGAAATACGCCTGCCGCGCATCATCTCTGCAGCCACGCCTGATCCTCAGGCCAGCATCACCAAATCAGCGCCTTTGCGCATTTTGATCGTCGACGACAATATCGATGCAGCCGATACGCTCATCATGATCATGGGCATCCTAGGACATGACTCTATGGCTGTGCATAGCGCACGAGAAGCACTATCCAGTATGGATAATTTCAAGCCAGATATCATGCTGATCGATATAGGCCTGCCTGAGATCGATGGTTACGCATTAGTACAGCAACTGGCTAAACTGCCGTCGGCACAAGGCGTCAGAAAGATCGCGCTGACCGGGTATGGGCAGGCTGAAGACAAACAACGTGCGCTCGATGCCGGGTTTGACGAGCATTTGGTCAAGCCGGTCGACATTGACAAACTTGAGTCGGCGATAAATGGCAGTGAACGTGTTATAAATTGAACTGACCAGGAATCGCATCCTCCCAAGTCACGTACCATTTTTTGTTTCAATAGTTACATGGTGTATTGCTTTATAGATTTACACATTAAAGTAAAACGTGGCAATAAGCTTTACCATGTTCTCACCCACTAATCTTTTAAACCAAGTCGATTTGAAAATGATAGTGGCTGCTAGGGCAATTAAAACCTCAAACTGAAACAATGAATTTGGAATCATATTCTGCCCCCTCTTACTTAGAAATTGAAATAACCGCGTAATCCAGACTAGGGAAGCTTCTTTGCAATCTCTGCTACTAGTTTATCCAATAAAGGAAAGTTCTTTTCAAATGAGCTTCTTGCCGGTTTGAAAGAATTAGCCAATCTACCCTTAAAGGACTCGACAAGGTTTTCATTATCTTTTATACCTTTTATATAGAGGTAAGCTTTTACTTGTTTGATGAAAGGCTCTGTATCAGCCAGTACCAAATCGCACGGAGCTCCTTTATTACACTCGTTATAGAACTTATGAAAAGCAGTTTCAACATAAGTCTTTCCTAACGAATCCTCTATTGTGCATCCCTCTGGAATGGAACCAACAAGCTCCTTTAGAGTAACTACATTTTTCTCAGTATAAGAGCTTCCTAATTTTATAATTCTATTTTTATGAGCCCTTCCATCCTTATCATCGTCAAGAACAACCAAAACCGATTTTACGGTGTCATTTAGTTTTGCAGCTAATGTAACGATGTTGCTACCATGCCCGTTAGTGATTCCGTATACAGGTTTGATTTTTACCGCTAAAGCCTTTTGAATAATAACTTTATCCGAGGCTCCCTCAACTAAAATACTATGCGGATTTAGTAAGTCTTTATAAACATCTAGACCAAAAGCCTCATATAAAACCTCGTCGTCCAAGCTATCAGCATAATTCTGAATTAGTTTCTTTTCCGTTTTGGCATCACTATTTTTCTTAATAATGATATTTCTTTCCTTGTGTGTTTTATCTACTAAAAATGGTGAGTGTGTTGAGACAAATAGAAAATTCTTTTCTCCAATTTTTAAGAGCTCATCTCGCAAATCCCTTATCCCTGATGGATGTAAATGAACCTCTGGCTCATCAATTAGAATTAACTGATTAGTAAGCTTGTCATGCTTGCTTTCTATAGACAAAGATAGGATTAGAGATAAGAAATGACGAGCACCTTGGCTTCTGCCATTAATTGGAAACCTGTCATGCTTATTTTTTTCGCCTGTATCCCTTATTGAAAGCGTGAATTGTCCTGTCTCTGTTATGTCAATCACAATTTCAATATTGTGGTTCCAGACATTTTTTATATAGTCATTCAAAGACTCCTGAAGCTTACTTTGCAATTTGCTTCTCTGTTGACCATTAGAAATTCGCGCCACTACCTCTTTTATACTATCCTTCGCTTCGTATCCAGCAAGTAAAAAGATATTTTTTAGCGCCGGTTTTGAATAAGGTTTATCAGAAAAACTGACTAAGTCTTCTGTAGAAATAAGAAAGTCATCAGAAGGCTCCCAAAACGTCACCGATGGTTCATATCTACGAATAATGGTAGCGATCCGTCCCTTAAACAATTCTATAAAAGTCTCTTCACTTAGAGGCTGATACTCTTCATTTATCGCAGTTTTGCTAATTGAGTATGTATTTGTGGTACTCACTTGGCTATTAGTTGGGTTTGTTACATTTTTTGTACCTACTTTAATAAATAATCCAGGGGTGAGATTCTCTATATCAAAATTGTAAACATGCCTAAACTCATCTCCACTTGAACTTAAAAACACATTCTTTTCTACATTAATAATTTCAAAATTGAGTAGTTCAGCCCCACTCTCAATTTCTGACTTCATCTGTTTTATATAAAAACTATTATTCTCCAGATCCAAAGAAAACCATAAATCAACATAACTATCACTCTCATCTTTTTGGTTGTGATAATCCTGATACTCAAACTTACCACCTGGAATTTCTAAGAATGACATAGCCTCTAAAATATTACTTTTTCCTGACTCGTTCACACCTAAAAACATAGTGGTATAACTTGATCCATATTTTTTAATCTCAAATTCAATCTCTTGGATAGACTTGAAATTTTCAATTTTTATCTTAGTAAGCCTCATGTTATCTCCCTATTTTTGGTTTTTTTGAATACATTCTTATGCAAAAAGGAGCCGAAGCTCCTTTTTTGTTCTATCACTTGATTAACCGCACTTGCTATCACCGCAGTTCAAACAAGTCATGCATCCATCCATCAGTATGCTGGCTTTGGTATTGCACTTTTTACACAGCTGGGCACCTTTGGGGAAGCCTTCGTCGTTTGCTTCTTCGCCTGACTTGGCGTGTTTTTCCAGGTATTCGGCTTTTTTCTCTTCGACCAGTTTTTGCTGGTGCTCATCCAGGCCTGGCTTTTTCAGCATGCCGATTTCTTGCAGGTGGGTCTCTACCACTTCGCCTATCTCGGCCACCAGGCTAGGTACGAATTTGCCGCCTTTTTTAAAATAGCCGCCTGACGGTTCAAATACGCTTTTCAGCTCTTCTACCAGAAAGGTGACATCGCCACCTTTGCGGAACACGGCGGACATGACGCGGGTGAGTGCGACTATCCACTGGAAGTGTTCCATGTTTTTGGAGTTGATGAAGATCTCGAACGGGCGGCGGTGTTCTTGCGGGGTGCCTTCGTTCATGATGACGTCGTTGATGGTGATGTAGAGGGCGTGCTCGGTCACCGGGGTTTTGATCTTGTAGGTGTTGCCCACCAGCATATCCGGGCGGCTCAGAGGTTCGCCCATCTGGATAACATTGGTAGCAGCGGCGGCTGCGGCTTCGCTTGCTTTTTTGTCTTCATCGGTCACCAGTTTGTAGGCGGTGATTTTTTTGTCGATTTTGATTGCCATGTTGTTCTCCCTATTGGAGTAATCAGTTCTTTATAAATTCCATCTCTTAAAATGATCTAAATTTTAGATGGTTGCCGTCGCGAGCGAAGCCAGTGCCAGGCGAAAAGCGGTTTTAAACCGGAGTGTACAAATAGTACATGAGGATTTAAAACTGCTTTTTAACGCCGCAATGGCGAGCGCAGCAGGCAAACACTAAAATTTTCCGTAGTAGCCTTCTTTGAAGGCATCGAAAAGATTCGCCGCAGTGTGTATCTCACCGTCATATTCAATCTCTTCGTTACCTTTGGCTTCTATCTCGGTGCCATCTTCCAGCGTGAACTTGTAGGTGGTGCTTTCCAGGTCTTTCTCAGTCACCAATACGCCCTGGAACGCTTCCGGGTTAAAGCGGAAGGTGGTGCAGCCTTTCAGGCCTTTGTCATAGGCGTAGAGGTAGATGTCCTTGAAATCCTCAAAGTCATAATCGGTGGGCACGTTGATGGTTTTGGAGATAGAGCTGTCTATCCATTTTTGCGCCGCGGCCTGGATGTCGACGTGCGCTTTGGCCAGTATGGTGGATGAATCGAGGAAATAATCCGGCAGCTGTTCTTCTGCTTTGTCACTGAATGGCATGGCGTTGGCATTGACCAGTTCGCGGTAGGCCAGCAGTTCGTAGCTGAATACATCGACTTTTTCTTTGGACTTTTTGCCTTCACGGATTACGTTACGGGCATAGTGGTGGGCAAAGCTGGGCTCGATGCCGTTGCTGGCGTTGTTGGCCAGGCTCAGTGAGATGGTGCCGGTCGGTGCGATGGAGCTATGGTGAGTAAAGCGCACGCCTTTGCTGGCGATCTGGTTACGCAGGCCTTCGGGGAACTGCTGCATGTAGCGGCTGTATTTGCCCAGCAACACTTTACCGGCCAGTTTCTGGCCTACCTTGATGCCATCGGCGGCCATTTCCGGGCGCAGGCGCAGCATGTCGGCCGTCACTTCAAACTTTTCGTCCATGATAGGCGCAGCACCTTTTTCTTCGGCCAGTTGCACGCCGACCTCCCAGCCGACTTCGGCCATGATACGCGTGACTTCTTCGGTGAATTTCACCGAGTCTTCTTCACCGTATTTCATTTTCAGCATGGTGAGGGTAGAACCCAGGCCCAGATAGCCCATGCCGTGACGGCGTTTGCGCGCGATCTCCTGGCGTTGCTGCTCTAAAGGCAGGCCGTTGATCTCAACCACGTTATCAAGCATGCGCGTGAATACGCCTACCACTTCGCGGTATTCGTCCCAGTCGAAATGCGCTTGCTCGGTGAATGGCTGGCGCACAAACCTGGTCAGGTTGACCGAACCCAGCAGGCAGGCACCATAAGGTGGCAATGGCTGCTCGCCGCAAGGGTTGGTGGCGCGTATATTTTCACAGAACCAGTTGTTGTTCATTTCGTTGACGCGGTCTATCAGGATAAAGCCCGGCTCGGCAAAATCGTAGGTAGAAGACATGATCACGTCCCACAGGCGGCGTGCCTTGATGGTCTTGTAGATGCGGCAGGCGACTTTGCCGGCATCCGGGCCATCGGGCTTGCTCAGGTATTTTTGCTTGATCGGCCAGTCACGCCACACGACTTGCGACTCGTCATTGACGTTGAGGCCATCGATGATGGCTTCTTTCTCGGTGACCGGGAAAGCCAGACGCCATTCGTCATCGGCTTTGACTGCTTCCATGAATTCTTTGGTGATTAGGCAGCTCAGGTTGAACTGGCGCAAACGGCCATTCTCGCGTTTGGCCTTGATAAAGTCAGTCACGTCCGGATGGCTGATATCAAAGGTTGCCATTTGTGCGCCACGGCGGCCACCGGCAGAAGACACGGTGAAACACATTTTGTCGTAGATATCCATAAACGACAGCGGGCCGGAAGTATAGGCACCGGCACCAGCGACAAACGCGCCTTTGGGACGCAGGGTGGAGAACTCGTAACCTATGCCGCAACCGGCTTTCAAGGTCAGGCCGGCTTCGTGCACTTTGCCCAGTATATTGTCCATGCTGTCTTCCACCACGCCGGAAACGGTGCAGTTGATGGTAGAGGTGGCAGGTTTGTGCTCCAGCGCACCGGCATTAGAAGTGATACGCCCGGCAGGGATAGCACCGCGACGTAAGGCCCACAGGAATTTCTCGTGCCACTCGGCTTTTTTCTCGTCTGTGGTTTCCACATCGGCCAGCGCACGCGCAACGCGGCTGTAGGAGTCGTCCATATCAAGATCGACATGTTCACCGGTCTTGGTTTTCAGGCGGTATTTTTTATCCCAGATATCGAGCGAGACGGGCTGCACCGGGATCTCGATCTCGGCATCGTCTGCATGGGCTTTCTTGTTTGTTTCAACGGCTTTCAGCATTGTATTTCTCCCACACCTTGGTGATTATTATTGATTTGAAACATCAGCCTTTAAGCACCAAGGCTTGAGCGACTGACCTCGCTTTGCAACAGCCAGCCTGCACCCTGGCTAGCAAAAAAGCACAACCCCAAGGCAGGGGATGCGCTGAACAACCAAACACAATATGTTGTGTTATTAACTGTAATTTATGCCTATATTTTGTTGGCGTCAACCCATTTTTTATGCATTATTTTGGTGCGCCCGGCTTGTGTTTTTGCAATCACTTTAGCTACAAGGTCTCAGGCATAGGTGAGTCATCACTCACCTGCTTTTGCCGCTGTTTAGCTGTGCCGCCCGTGCCCATTTGCGTGCTGCGGGTATCGGTAGCCGCACCTTTTGTATGCGAGAATAGCGCCATGCCAAAATTCGTGTATACCGCACTCATCTATCTGGTGGCGTTGTTGCTGCCACTCAAGCTGCTCTGGCGCGGCCTGAAACAGCCGCAATATCGACTGCACTGGGCTGAACGCTATGGTTTTTTCAGGCAAAAGATCAACGCACCTGTGATCTGGGTGCACTGCGTCTCTGTCGGTGAGACCCGCGCCACCCAGCCACTGATACAGGCACTACTTAAAGAATATCCGCAACACCAGATACTGATGACACACGGCACCCCCACTGGCCGCGACACCGGCCAGCAGGTATTGCGTGACGAGATCGCCAGTGGCCGCGTGCTGCAAGCTTATTTGCCGGTAGATACGCCCGCTGCGGCCAAACGTTTTTTAAACCATTTCAACCCGGTGATCGGCTTGCTGATGGAAACCGAGTTGTGGTTTCACCTGATAGACCAGGCCGCACACAGGGGGATCCCGGTCGCGTTGCTGAGTGCGCGTTTATCAGAAAGATCGGCACGCGGTTATGCCAGGCTGGGCGCCCTTACCCGCCATGGTTTGCAACAACTGGCGCTGGTAGCGGCGCAGACTGCAGCAGATGCCGGGCGGCTGCAAGCGTTAGGCGCAAACAATGTCATGGTGTGCGGCAACCTGAAGTTTGATGTGTCACCACCGCCGAACAGCGCAGCACTAGGCGGGGCATTGCGCGAATTGCTGGGTAAACAGCGCACGGTGCTGATGGCGGCCAGTACGCGTGAAGGCGAAGAGCCGCTGATCCTGGATGCACTGCAAGGCAGCGAGGTTTTGCTGCTGTTAGTGCCGCGCCACCCGCAACGTTTCGCCGAAGTTGAAGCACTGTTAAAAGCACGCGGCCTGCGCTATGTGTTGCGTACTGAGCTACTACAGCCCCTGAACGCAGATGTACAAGTCGTGCTTGGCAACAGCATGGGTGAGATGTACACCTATTATGCGGCAAGTGATTTTGCCGTGATGGGCGGCAGCCTGCAGCCCCTGGGCGGGCAGAACCTGATTGAAGCGGCGACTATGGGCGTGCCTACCATTTTGGGGCCGCATATGTTTAATTTTGCGCAGGTGAGCACAGCCGCGGTGGCGGCGCAGGCAGCGGTGCAACTGGTGGATGTGGCAGCGCTGAAACACACGATAGAGAGCCTGGCCAGAGACAAGGTGAAACTGCAGGAAATGTCGGCAGCAGCGCAGGCATTTACGCTGCAGCACAGGGGAACAACGCAAAGACTGATAGTGGCGATCGCAGGCTTATTTAAAAGCTGAGTTAGGCGTTACTGGTTGCGCCAGACAAGGGCAGGTTAAAGACAACTACGCTTTAGCTGTGGCTTTGACGAACAAAAGCCCTGCCCCAGCAGGCTGGAGCAGGGCTGATGCTAGGGTCACTGCCAGCCACCACCCAGGGAGCGGTACAGGTTAACCACGGCAGAAACCTGTTGTTGCTTGGTCTCTATCAGTTCCATTTTCGCATCCAGTGCATCGCGCTGGGTCAACAGCACTTCCATATAGTCGGCGCGCGCGGCTTTAAACAGCTGGTTGGCGACATCGATAGATTGCGTCAATGCCTCTACCTGCTTGTTTTTCAGCTGGTAGTTCTTATCCAGGTTATCTATGTTTGAAACCTGGTTGGCGACTTCCATATAGGCGTTGATGATCTTTTGCTCGTAATCATAAGCGGCCTGCACCTGCATGGCACTGGCGCTTTTGTATTGCGCTTCGATCGCGTTACGATTGACCAGCGGCGCCATCAGGTCACCCCCCAGCGACGCCATGATGGACTGCGGCGTTTTCAGCAGGTATTTAGGGTCAAATGCCTGAAAGCCCAGCCCGGCGCGGATAGAGAACGAAGGATAGAAATTGGCTTTGGCCACGGCTATATTCAGTTTGGCCGCTGACAGCTCAAGTTCGGCCTGGCGGATATCCGGGCGGTTAGCCAGCAGCTCTGATGGCACGCCTGCCTGTACCAGTTTCGGTTGCATTTCCATAAAGTGTGCCGATGAACGCACCACCGGTTGCGAGGTCCTGCCCAGCAAAAAGTTGATACGGTTTTCGGTTTCTACGATCTGCTGTTTCAACACAAACTGGCGGCTCTGGTTCTTTTTCACCTCGGCCTCAAACCGTTTCACGGCCAGTGAGTTGGCACGCGCGTATTGCTGCAGCTGTTTCACCACTTCAAAGGCGTTTTGCTGGATGGCGATGTTCTGGTCCAGTGTCTGCAGCTCGTTATCCAGCGCAACCAGCTCATAATATGAGTTGGCGACCTCAGCTACCAGGTTGGTCACCAGAAAGTGCTTGCCCTCGATAGAGGCCATGTATTCCGTCACCGCCACCTTGGTGGCGTTACGCAATTTGTTCCACACATCCAGCTCCCACGACGCGGTCAGGCCAAACTGGTAGTTACCCAGAAAACGTGGGTTAGAACGGCCCTGCTTGATATCCAGGTTTTCTTCCACCGCGCCGTCGCGCGTGTATTTACCGACCTTTGCCTTATCGGCACTGGCGCCTATGCCCACAAATGGCAGGTACTCACCGCGCCTGGCCTGGATCTCGTTCTGGGCGACGCTGATGCGCTGCGCCATCATGTTGACTTCTTTGTTGTTCGCCACCGCGATATCGATCAGCGCGATCAGGTGCTGATCTTCAAAAAAGTCTTTCCAGTTGACGCTCGCGCTATTGCCGGCCGGCTCTACCGACTCCTGAAAGTGGGTAGGCAGACTGGTATCCGCCTGCTTGGTGGTGATGCCGGGAATGGCGCAGGATTGCAGCAGCATGGCGGTACTGCCCGCCATCAGCCAGGCCGCGGTTTTACGCGACCCCAGCAGCCACAACGTGGATTTACTTGCGTTAAGGTTAAGCTTCTTCATCATCATTTTCCAAGCCATTGCTATAGTGATAAATTTCAGTCAGAGGCTCTTGCTCCTCGTGCCTGATCAGGGTCTTACCATCGGTCATTTTGGCGAACATGTAATACAGGCCGGGGATAAGGATGACGCCGAACACGGTGCCGAACAGCATGCCGCCAAACGCCGAGGTACCTATGGTGCGGTTGCCTACAGCACCGGCGCCGGTCGCCATCACCAATGGGATCAGGCCAGCCAGAAAGGCGAACGAGGTCATCAGGATAGGCCGGAACCGCGCCTTGGCGCCCTCTATCGCCGCATCGCGCAGTGACATGCCCTGGTTGTGTTTCTGCACGGCAAATTCCACGATCAGCACCGCGTTCTTACCGAGCAGGCCCACCAGCATCACCAGCCCGACCTGTGCATAGATATCATTGGCCAGCCCCAGCGATTTCAGCAGGAAGAAAGTACCGAACACGCCGGCCGGCAATGACAGTATCACCGCCAGTGGCAATACAAAACTCTCGTACTGGGCAGCCAGCACCATGTAAACAAAGATCAGCACCACCGCAAAGATCAGCACCGCTTCGTTGCCGCGTTGCGCTTCGTCGAATGAAAGGCCTTCCCAGCCTATGTCATAGCCGTGGGGCAGCGTGGCTTTGGCGACTTCTTTCACCGCTTTGATCGCGTCGTCACTGGTATAGCCAGGTGCCGGTGCGGCACGGATGGTGGCTGAGTTATACAGGTTGTAACGGGTGATCTCGTTAGGGCCCTGCATTTTCTTCATTTTCATAAAGGCGGAATACGGCACCATCTCACCATCTTCGTTTTTCACGTAGTAGTTGAGGATGTCACTCGGGTAGCGCCTGAATTCAGGGCTGGCCTGGGTGTAAACCTTGAAGAAGTTGTTGAAACGGATAAAGCCCTGTTCGTAGGTACTGCCGATCAGGATGTTCAGGTTATCCATCGCCTTACCGATAGACACGCCTTTTTGCATGGCAGCCTTGTTGTCTATCTCCAGCTCATATTGCGGATAGTTAGCCGCATAAAAGGTGAACAGACCGGACAACTCTTTGCGCTTGCCTAGGGCAGCCATGAACTCCTGGTTGATCTTGTCGAACACATGGTAATCAGTGCCGTTGGTCTTATCCAGCAAGCGCAAGGCCAGGCCGGAAGCCGCACCATAACCAGGCACTGCCGGCGGTTCAAAATACTCGATCACCGCACCGAAGTTCTTGGTCTTTTCTTCCAGCTCTTCAATGATCTGGTGTACCGATTTACTGCGTTTGGACCAGTCTTTTAGGTTGATCAGGCAGGTACCGGCGTTAGAACCA
This sequence comes from Methylophilus luteus, assembly GCF_042676265.1. Classification (NCBI taxonomy): domain Bacteria; kingdom Pseudomonadati; phylum Pseudomonadota; class Betaproteobacteria; order Nitrosomonadales; family Methylophilaceae; genus Methylophilus; species Methylophilus luteus. Next base: position 355,983 of record NZ_JBHTKB010000003.1, on the reverse strand, counting down.
CGGCCTTCGGTGAGGATCTCGTAACCCGCCAGCGAAGAAACCGATTCAATGCCATCTATACTCTGCGCTTCTTTTTGCAGCAAGCGGGCGACCTTGTTGGTCGCTTCCAGCGTAGAGCCAGGCGGAGTCTGGATAATGGCGTAGATCTGGCCCTGGTCTTCACCGGGAATAAACCCGGCCGGCAGGGTTTTGTTGAGCACAAAGGTGCCGAAAGCAAAAGCCGCCAGTGCCAGTACCGAAAGGGTACGCACAGTCACTATCTTGCTCAGCAGTTTGGTGTAATGCCCGGTCAGGCGGTCAAACCAGCGGTTGAATTTATCGAGCAACCAGCTAATAGGCGTTTTGCGTTTAGGCTGGCCGTGATGGTTTTTCAGCAAAATGGCGCACAGTACCGGCGTCAGCGACAGCGCGACGATACCGGAGATCACGATAGCTGAAGCCATGGTGATGGAGAACTGGCGGTAAAACACCCCTACCGGGCCTGACATAAAGGCCACCGGGATAAACACTGCCGTCATCACCAGGGTGATGGCGACAATGGCGCCACCGATCTCGCCCAGCACTTTTTGCGTGGCTCTATAGGGCGTGATGTGGGCATCTTCTTCAAACTTGGCGTGCACCGCTTCTACCACCACGATGGCATTATCGACCACGATACCGATCGCCAGCACCAGCGCGAACAGGGTGATCAGGTTGATGGTGACGCCGAACAGTTGCATGCAGAAGAACGCGCCTATCAACGACACCGGCACCGCCAGGATAGGGATCAGCGTAGAGCGCCAGTCGCCCAGGAACACATACACCACCAGCGCAACCAGGAAGAAAGCTTCAACCAGTGTGTGCAGCACTTTCTCGATAGATGCATCGAGGAACTTGGATACGTCGTAATCGATCTCGTAGGCCATGCCAGCCGGGAAGTTGGGTTTCAGTTCTTCCATGCGCTTCTTCACGTTCTCAATCACCTCACTGGCGTTACTGCCATAATTTTGCTTGAGCACGATGGCAGAAGAAGGGAAGCCATCCTTGTTGGAATAAATATCGAAGAACTCGCTGCCCAGTTCTATCTTGGCCAGGTCTTTCAGTTTGAGTATCTCGCCTTCAGAATCGGCGCGGATGATGATGTCGCCATACTCTTCCGGCTTGTTGTACCTGCCCTTGTAAACCAGCACATACTCTTTGGATTGCGCCGAAATGCCCGAGCTCTGCCCCAAACGACCAGGGCGGCCTATGATGCTTTGCTCGCTGATCGCTTTCATGACGTCTTCGATAGATACCTTGTAAGCGCGCATGCGGTCAGGGTTGAGCCAGATACGCATCGCATACTGGCGGCTACCGAGGATCTTGGCGCTGGCGATACCATTGACACGCTGGATCTCGGGGATGACGTTGACGTTGGCGTAGTTATACAAAAACTTCTCGTCAGCGTTCTTATCCTTGCTGAACAGGTTGATGTACATCAGCATGCTAGGCTGCACACGCTCCACCACTACACCTTCGAGTTGCACCAGCTCAGGCAAACGGCTCATCACCTGGTCGATACGCGTCTTGACGTTGATCATGGCCTGGTTAGGGTCGGTGCCCAGGGCAAAGATCACCTGTATGGTGGCTTCACCGGCACTGGTCGCATCTGACACGATGTACTTCATGCCCGGCACACCGTTAATGGCGCGTTCTATGGTGATCAGTGACGATTGCACCAGCACGTCGGCACTCGCGCCCGGATAAGCCAGCGAGACGATCACGCGCGGCGGCGCAATATCAGGAAACTGCGAGGTCGGCAGCGACTTGATGGAAAGAAAGCCTAAAAACACGATCAATAGCGACAAAATGATCGCCATGACCGGTCTTTTGATAAAAATACTTAGCATTTTGGATTCGCTTTCTGGCTGACTATTCGGCGTAAAGGTCTAAATGGGAGTACACATGCTCAGGGGTCTGTAAATTCACTGCGATGGTTTGCCCGTTTTGCACGCGGCGCAGGCCTTCGATCAACACGCGATCATCTTCCTTGAGGCCAGATTTCACGATAAACAGATGTGGCTGTTCGGCAGCGATGGTGATCAGGCGCTGTTCCAGCTTGTTGGCTTTGCTCACCACGTAGACATAGGTCTTATCCAGCACTTCAAAGGTGGCTTTTTGCGGGATCAGCAATGCATTGGGGAAAGGCACATTCATTAAGATGTTGCCGGTCTCGCCATGCCTGAGCACGCGGTCAGGGTTGTTGAACACGGCACGGAATTCGATATTGCCGGTTTTATTGTCAAAATCACCTTCTATGGTTTCTATGGTGCCTTCCTGGTTAAACACTTGCGCGTTAGCCATTTTCAGTTTGACCTTGCGGTGTTCATCGCGGCCCTGTATCGCCATGTAATCCAGGTACTCGGCTTCCGGCACGTTGAAATACACCCACATCTTGCTGTTATCAGACAGCGTAGTCAGCAGGTCGCCTTCGTCCATCAGGCTGCCTCTACGTGCGGCCAGGTGGTCCATGACGCCGGTAAAAGGCGCCTTGATATCGGTAAAGTTCAAATGCGTCTGCGCCAGTTTGACTTCGGCATTGGCTTTATCCAATTTGGCTTTAGCCAGTGCCAGCTCATTGGGCGAGACTATGTTTTTCTCGGCCAGTGCACGCGTGTTCTCGTATTCGATCTGCACGGTCTTGGTCTCGGCTTCGGCTTTCAGCAACTCCACCTGATAGACGTTAGGCATGATCTTGAACATGGGCTGGCCCTGTTTGACCACTTGCCCTTCATCGACAAAGATATCCTGCAGGTAGCCACGCTCAAGCGCGCGCAATTCAATATGCTGGATGGCATGGATCTGGGCGACATATTCCTTGGTGATGCTGGTGTCCTTGCGCAGCGGCGTAGTCACTTCCAGTTTTGGCGGCGCCTCCTTGTGTTCTTCCTCTTGGTGGCAAGCGCTGAGCACAGTGCCAATAAAGCCTAAAACAACCAGGTGCCTAATCATTGAGTGCTGTTTAATCATAGTGTTTGTGTGTATCAGATAATGAAGAAAGGGTAAGGCAACGCACAGGTGGCCCCTAAGCTGGCGCTGGCATGAGCGATAAACCTGTCTGCTTACATATCCAGCCAGGTCGGCCGGATCCGCATGGTGCGTGACCCGTATCGTGAAGGTGATGTTGCTGGCTGGTTTGCTTGTTGAGTACGCAAGCAAGTGCTTACCTGTAGTGGCGGGTCAGCTGGGCGGGTGTGCAGGTTTAGCGCGCGCCATACCAGGCGCAAACGCGGGTGACACCTTAGTTTAAAGCAGGCGGTGCGCGCGAATGCAGGTGACGGACAACCACCGGGCGTGGGGCCACGCGACGGCGAGAGAGACACAGCAACGCAATAGGAAGCACGCAGGCAATGGTCATGCTTGCGGCAGGAGGGATTAGATAAAGCGGCGTGGTGAGAGGCGATTCGCCATCACCGGTATATTCAACGATCTCGGCCACGCGCACCCTGACGGTGTCATCGCTGTAGCTGGAATGGTCGGAGAATTCAGCGACCAATGCAAAGCCGAGTACAGTCAGCAGCACTGTGACTACCCACAGTCTGAGTTGCGTTGCGGCTGTATTCAAATGTTTATGCATTAAGTCAGTTAACGGAAAAGAATCAAGTTTCTGTAATGAGAGTTTTCAATGATGGATCAGCACAAAAAAAGCCGGTTTCAAAATGTAGTTTTCGGGCTTTACAATACTTACATTAAACGCTTTTACATGGCAAATGACAAGCCGCCAGCGCGCCAAGTTCGCACAAATTGGCCGTTTGTAAGCTGACTGTCAGCTTCGCGGCATTTATTGCACTTTGTGGTGCGTTGTGCAGGCGTTTCATGGTGAATGTGTGTGACCAGTGCTTTAATCTGCAAGCAAAGGCAGCAGCCAGCGCTCTAGCACCACCACGATATAAGCCTGCTCATCCAGACTGAGCGCCCTGCCCTGCGGGATCTTATGCCATTTGAGTAAACATCCGCGACAGCAGGTCGCCGTCGCATGTTGCGCCACAAATACCGGATGCCCGCGCATGGGCGTTTGCTGCCCCTCATTAGCGATCACGGCCGGTGCAAGCCTGTCTGCAATAAAAGCCTCGGCATGATCGAGCACCACTGCCATGCCTTTTTGCCGCAGATATTGCATATCCCTGGCATTCAGCTTAAAGCTGGTGCGAAATGTGGAACGTTGCAAGGTTTGAAACAACTGGTCCAGATCGCGCATAGGCTGCCGTTTTCTAATCTATGGCCGCTGGCTAATGTAGTTCTGACAGGTGCAGATCGCGCAGTTTTGGTGCTTTGACAGCGGTGACCCCGACCACGGCAATGGTCATGCAGCCGCCAAAGATCACCGACGGCACCAGCTCCATCAGCCTGGCCGTGAGGCCGGATTCAAACGCGCCCAGCTCATTGGATGAGCCAATAAAGATCCCATTGATAGCAGACACCCGTCCGCGCATGCCATCCGGAGTCGCCAGTTGCAAAATCGTTTGCCGCAAGATCACCGACACCGCATCCATGCTGCCGGAAACCGCCAGTATCACTATCGCCAGCCAATAGGTGCTGGTTAAGCCAAAAGCGATCATGCACAGGCCAAACCCGGCCACCGCCAGCAGCAACCAGCGGCCACTATGCTGGTGTATAGGCTTTTTGGCCAGCCAGATACCAGTGACTATGGCACCCACCGCCGGTGCAGCGCGCAACACACCCAGGCCTTCCGGGCCCATCTGGTAGACGTCATGCACAAAGGCTGGCAGCATGGCCACAGTGCCGCCAAACAGCACGGCGAACATATCCAGCAACTGCGCCGCCAGCACTACCTGGGTACGCCGGACAAAGCGCAAACCTTCGGCGATGCTGGCAAACACTTTCATAGGAGCATGGCTGCGATGCTCCTGCACGCGCAAAGTCATCGCCGCCACTGCAGCACCCAGCGCCAGCAAGGCGGATATCTCATAGGCCACATATTTATTGGCAAAACCCACCAGCAAGCCACCTATGGCCGGGCCGACGATAAGGCCGATCTGGAACATGGAACTGCCTATGCCGGATGCCCTGGCGATAGAAGCGCGCGGGATGATCAGGGCAAACAGGGTGTTATAACTGGGCGAGATCAGCGCGCGGGCAAAGCCGGTTAGCGCGACTGTGCCATAGATCCACAGCACAGTATGCGTAGGCTGATGCTGGGTGATGACCACCAGCATAGCGGCATTCAAGGCCAGAAACAGCGCCGACACGGTAGCAAAGCCGCGCCGTGAAAAATAGTGATCGACCGCATGGCCGAGAAACAAGGCACTGCTCATGTAGGGGATGACCTCGGCCAAGCCTATCAGCCCGAGTGACCACGGGTCGTGCGTCAGTTCGTAAATATGCCAGCCTATGGCAACCATCATCATCTGGTAAGAAAGCACCATCATGATACGAAAAGCGAGCAACTTGGGGAAGGCAAAGCCCTGATGGGCCAGGATCTGACGTACGGATAAAGACATGCGCTCATTATACGCTATCCGCCCTGGCGCCCTTCATAGAGGGTGCTTTGCCAGACAGCGCTATGGTAGCGGCGCGGATTATCCTACAATAGCGTGCGGGTGCGGTGAATAAGGCAGTATGCGAAGTCTATTCGCTGATGAGCCGTCGTTGACCTCGTGCGACTCTGCCGATATAGATGGGGCGCACCCGCCCTCTTTTTTTAATCAGATAATTTGCAATAAAACCAGCAGCCATAGGCAAGGGGAAATGCCTTTCGCACTGGATAGGCTATTCATGAATAATTATATAAAAATAATCATGCGTTTCTTGTATTGGTCAGGGCTAGTGATCATTCTCAGGCTGCTATGGCAGACCTATTTATTGATCAAGGTATTTCCTATCACCTCTGCCTTACTGCTGGCGGTGATAGCCATACTCACATCTTCTGAATAAGCAGTAAGCATAGCTAGCCGCCCGGCCTATTTCTGCCTGAATACGATCACGCCGATAAGCCCCAACCCGAGCAACATCAGGCTCATGCTCTCAGGCTCCGGCACCGGTGAACTGGAAGATGCAGCCGCATTCGCAGCCATAGAAGTGATCAAGGTGATCAGTAAAATCAGTTTTTGCAACATATTATTATTCTCTTGTTATTGTTAGAGGGAAGGCCAGGGATATTCTATGAGGAGCGCAAAGCTACAACAATGACCCGCTTTGGCTAAGACTAAAGCACTAGACGAGCTACTTTTTAGAGGTTGTTATGATTAGTTAATTTATAGTAATATAATGTTAACACATCTGGATGACAACACTGGAGTGACTTATGGAAGAATCCATTTACTTTAGCCAAAAGGGCATCAGCGTCAGCAATACCCGCTTTATCGTGAACGGCACGCATATCGCGATCAAGAACGTCACCACGGTGGAATCCAAAACGCTTAAACCCAGGCTCACCTTTGCCAGAGTGTGTTTGCTCGGTGGTCTGGCACTGCTGTTTGGCAATGGCAACCTGCCCTACATAGGTTTACTTTCCATGGTTTACGCCGGCATGGCCTGGCTGCTGACAACGCCTAAATATGCAGTGGTGATACATACCGTGGCCGGAGATATACAGGCCTTTATCGGTGAGAATATCCTGGACGTTGAGAATGTTCTGACCGCGTTAAATGTGGCTATCGCCCTGAGAGGGGCGCAAGAATAACACTACCCCCGGCAAAACTCAACCGCATTCCCGAACACCCCCTTCTCCTCACCTCTGGCTTAGACTGGAGGTTTTTTTTGCTTGTGTGCAGGCAAGACTAGCGGCGCCCCCCTGCAGTGCAGCTTTGCAGCCTATTACTGAGGGATGACACACCATGGCAGAGATAATAGAGAACCGTTACGCTACAGCATTTATAATAAGCGTTTTTATCAGCAGCCTTGCCTGGCGGTAGCAACTGAAAAGTTGCCGCAAACCATACTGCAATTCAAAGTCATCAGCATGCGCCTATTGTTATTTGCCAGCATCACTATGCTGCTTACGCTCTCATCACTCACGTTCGCCGGCGACTATGTCAGCGCAGACCAGGCGATCAAGCAACCGGCGGTGATCCCTGCGCCAGTTCAAGCTTATCTGGCCAAGGAGATAGCTAGCGGCTTTGCCGAGTGCAAAGCACAGGCGGCAGATATCAGGCTGGCGTTTGAAGCAAAAATAGTGGATTTGAACTCATCGGTGCAAGCATTGGTCGTAAAACCACGCTCAAGATGTTTTTGCAGCAGCGACGCCTGCCCGATGTGGGTGTTTGCGGCTGCACCCGCCCCTGATCCTAAGGTGGCGAAACTGATTTTCGAATCGCCCATGGCAGGCCTGCTCAGCTTCTCGGACAGGAAAACCAGGGGCTATCCCGACATCAAGGTATCAGGCGGCCTGCTCAGCCATGGTTATGAGGTGCGTTATGTGTGGGATGGCGCGGAATACCAGGAGATCTACAATCAGGTCTGGGTGTGGAATGCGGAGCGCGAATGTAACGAAGCAGAAATCGAAGAACTGAAAGACGGCAAGTGGATCAAGACATCGAATGAATGTCTTAAAATTTAATTCTTATTGATTAGCGCTTTGTATAAGCGGCGTATCAAACAAAAAAGGCATACCTACAGATGTTAGCAAGCTTAAAATCATTTTCTTACCTCGCCACCCGGGGTTTACTGCTGGGTTTACTGTTGCTGGGTTTACTGATGTTTGGTTCGGGCATGGCCCAGGCAGATGATACTTTTGACACTAAAGAACGTTTCAAGAATCCGGCCAAGATCCCCACGCATATCCTTCACTACCTGAACAAACAGTCCAATCGCGAGGCGATCGCAAGTTGCCAGGAAGCTAAACCGCATGAGCTGTTTGAAGCTGAGACCATCAGCCTGAATCAATCGACCAAGGCCTATCTGGTGAAACCTGCCCGCAGCTGCCTGTGCACCGCGGTGACCTGCCCGGTCTGGTTGTTGCAGGCCAAAGGCAGTACTGCAAAACTGCTGTGGCATATGCCGGCCACCAGTGTGGTTGAAGTGCTGGACAAGAAATTGAACGGTTACAGAAAGATCAAGGAAGCCTACACCGACGAGGCACATGGCAGTGAATCGATATGGTCATGGGACAGGGTCAACTACACTGAGATCTACAAGAACTCGTGGAAAATGGACCCCGACAAAAAATGCCGTTTGGGCGAAGAGACCATACAGCTGGTGGATGGCAAAATGGTCAATCACACGATAAAATGTCCCCAGGATTAGCCTGGCCGGTGAACTATCTGGCGGCCTGAGTATGAACTTGATGGCCGGCTGAGTTTGTTGCAGCGAGTGCAGTAGCCTGCCACGCGATAGGAGGCAAACATAGTGAGAGTGATCGCCGCTTTCCTGATTGCGCCAGCACTGGCAATCACTTGCATGTGTGTTTTATTTGGTGGCCAGCCATATAAAGATGCATTAGTGGTCAGCCTGATGATCGCCTACCTTACCTACCCTTTTGTGCTGGCCATAGGCCTGCCTTTATTCTGGCTGCTCTACAGTAAACAATGGCTGGGACTTAAAGCCTGCCTGCTGGCTGCGCTGATCTGTGCGTCTATCGCATTCATATTTATGCTCAGCCCGCTGGACGCCCAAGAAAGGTTGCGGCAGGTTCAATCACAGGGTCTGTTTATCGTGGCGACTGCCTTGCTGGGCGGCATTATGTTCTGGTGGATAGGCGTCAGGCACAACCGGGCGCTGAACCAGCCTGACCAGAGTGATTATGCTGCAGCGCCTTAGCCGGATATGGCTGTTGCTGCTGGTGTTGCTGCAGCCTTTGCCAGGCATGCCGGCAGACACCATGCAGCTATGGGTGACGGTAGACTGGGAAGGGCTGTCGCTGGAAGAAGACAATCTGCAAAGCATGCGCGCTTTCCGCGAAAAATTTCCCTATATTCCCCTGTTGCACCTCATCAATCCGGCCTATTTCATACAGCCGGACGTCAACCGCGCGCAGATAGGCAGCCATATCCGCAGCACATTTCTGGCGCATGACACGGTAGGCCTGCATGTGCATGCCATGCGCTCACTGGTGGAATACTGTGGCGTCACCTTTCAGTCCACGCCGTCTATCGCAGATGCGCAAGAGGATTGCGCCCATACCAGCTGTGGTTATTCGGTCAGCCTGGAATATGCTTACAGCCAGCAGGAATTAAGCAAACTGGTGGCATGCAGCAGTGACTTGCTGGCCAGCAATGGCTTTCAGCGGCCACGCCACTTTCGCGCCGGTGCCTGGCAGTTCGGGCCAAAATTACAGGCAGCGCTGGAAGCGAACCGTTTTGTCTGGGATAGCTCGCATATCCCTGCCAGCCTGCTCAGCGGGCGCTGGCACCAGGATAGCAGCATGATACGTTTGCTGAAGAAACTGCATCCGCACAGCACACCGCTGCAGCAGCCATTTGCGCTGAGCATGAATCTGATCGAATACCCGGACAACGCCGCACTGGCCGACTACACCAACACCAAGGAGCTGGTGCAGTTATTCGAGCAGCTGGCCAATGCTCACCATCCGGTCATGGTGCTGGGCTTTCATCAGGAAACAGCCGCAGACTACCTGATCCGGCTTGAGCGTGCCATTCCACGCATGGAAAAACTGGCGCGCGAAAAAAACCTGCGTATCGAATGGATGCACTGAACCATTCCATGCTCTGATCAGGTCTACATACTGATCCAGTCTATATACTGATCAGGCCAGACACCTGCTGTGTCAGCTTCATGCACCTTATCTAAATGTGATCTTATGGACTTATTTGCCGAACAACAGCCTGAATTCGTGCCGCTAGCCACCGGCGCCTGCTGGTTACCCGGCTTTGCCTTGCCGGTGATGGATACGCTGTGGCCAGCCTTGCAGCAGCATTTATGCCAGCACCCGCCGCAACAGATGATGACGCCTATGGGCCTGATGTCTGTGCGCACCAGCAGCATGGGCGATTGGGGCTGGGTGGGCAATGCACATGGTTATGCTTATAGCGCAACGCAGCCAGACACACAGCTGCCATGGCCGGCTATCCCGCCGGTGATATTAGAACTGGCAGCAGCAGCGGCACGCAAGGCGGGATACCCTGATTTTGTGCCTGATAGCTGCCTGATCAATGTCTATGAAGCCGGCAGCAAAATGGGCCTGCACCAGGACAAAGACGAGATGGATTTTTCGCAGCCTATCGTCTCCTTATCACTGGGTATCCCGGCTATTTTTTTATTTGGCGGAGCCAGGCGTACCGATAAGCCGGTAAAAATACCGCTGCAGCACGGCGACGTGGTGGTGTGGGGCGGTGTCAGCCGCCGCTTTTATCATGGTGTGGCGCCGGTGAAAGCAGACAGCCACCCACTGCTGGGCAGCAAACGCATCAACCTGACATTAAGAAAAGCAAAGTAACTGACTCGAGCAGGCATTAGCAGATAGCTGCCAAAAACTAGCTATATAAAACGAAAACACCTGAGCAGGAAATCCCACTCAGGTGTTTTTTATGACTTAACAGCGAGTATTAAGCGTTAGTGATGCGACGACGCGCCAACAGCAAACCACCCAGACCCAAAGACAGCATCAACGCTGAGGTCGGCTCAGGCACGTTGCTGACACTCACTGCCACTCTGTCCAGGAACACAGTGGTATCACCACCAACACCACCCGTGCCTTTAAAAGCAATGCTATTGCTACCTGCACTCAGAAAGCCTAAGGACAGAACGCTATTGGTCCAGCCGGTTTGCGTCGTCAGTTTAGTCAAAAAATTACCATTCACATAAACTTCCAGCTCTTGCCCGGCCGCATAGTTAGGACGCAAGCCATAAAAGAAAGAAAGATCGGCATTACCAGCCTGGGCCACGTTAAAGGTTTGGCTCAGCAAGCCGGTAGTCGTTTGCAAGAAAGCATATTGACTGCCTTCCTGCGCCGTCACCAGGCTAGAGGTGGCAACACCAGTGCCTATGCCAAAGTTCCAGCCTACGTTAGGGCCAGTAGGTTCATAGTTAAACGTCCAATTACCATCTGAACCCACTAAAGTGGTGGCAGTCCATGAAGCTTCAAATCCATCATTGATCAAGGTTACGGCTGCGGCCTGAGCATTTACAGCAGCAAAGGCCAGTACTAGAAAACTGGCTACTGAAACTTTACGCATTATCGATCCCCTTAAAATATTTTTTATACCGAACAGCCACTCTACTCCGCTGATCGGGCGCTTGTCATTAGCCCGTTCAGGTAATCAGGGCTTTAGTTTAAATTAGTTTGCAGGGCGGGTGGAATCACAACAGTTAGCGCAGAAAAAGCAGTGATTTTGCTGATCAAGATCAACAATCCGGCGCTATTCCGGGTTGCATCTGTATTTCAAAGGAGTACACTGAACTTGTCCCAGCCGCCCAATTGATAAGGCAATTGAGAACAGGATGGGATCTTTAAATCAAAGGAGTTTTCATGAATCTACAACTTACAGGACATCATTTAGAAATCACTCCGGCTTTGCGCGAGTATGTTTTATCCAAGTTTTCGCGCATCAGCAATCACTTCGACCACGTGATTGATGTCAAAGTCACCATGTCTGTTGAAAAGCTCGCCCAAAAGGTTGAAGCCACGCTACATGTTCCAGGTAACGATTTGCACGCTGCCTGCACCGATGAGAATATGTACAGCGCCATAGACATGCTTACTGACAAACTTGACCGTCAGGTATTGAAACACAAGGAAAAACATGGCGACCATCATAAATCTGGCGGTGCTGTGAAGCACCAGTTGAGCGCTTAACTTCTGTTTCTACTTCTCTACCCACCGGGTAGAGAATTCACCCCCCCGGTTCACTTTTACCTCGTTTCACTCCCCAGCAACAACTTTCAGTTGTAAAATAAGCCTAGTCTCTTTGTTGCAATTGGTTCAGGACCATACATGGCACAAATCTCAGTGGCCGACTTGTACAAGCAAATTCGCGGAAAACTCAAATTGAAATGGGTGGCAGGCGAATCAGGCGGCAAAAAAATCCTCAACTCCGGCACCGTCACCAAACCTTCACTGGCGCTGGTTGGCCATTTGAATTTTGTACACCCCAACCGGGTACAGGTGCTGGGCTGTGCAGAAATGGATTACCTGGGCGGCCTGAGCATACTGGCACTGCAACAGGCAGTGACCAACCTGTTTTCTACCGACCTGGCCATGGTGGTGGTCGCCAATGGCGAGCAGGTGCCGCCTACCATGCTGGAAGCCGCGCAGCAAAACCAGGTGCCTTTATTCACGACCCCTATGATCAGCCCACAGCTGATGGAGCTGCTCAGCCATTATCTGGCGGTAGCAACGGCAGAAACCACCAGCCTGCATGGCGTTTTCATGGAGGTGCAAGGGTTTGGCGTGCTGATCACCGGCAGTGCCGCCATCGGTAAAAGCGAGCTGGCGCTGGAACTGATCTCGCGCGGCCACCGCCTGGTCGCCGATGATATCGTCGATTTTTACCGTATATCCCCCGAGCGCGTAGAGGGCCGCTGCCCTGAGTTATTGCAGGATTTCCTCGAAGTTCGTGGCCTGGGGATTCTGAACATACGCGCACTCTATGGTGATAATGCGGTCAAACCGACCAAGCCGCTGGATATGATGATACAGCTGGAACTGGCCGATGAAATGAACCCGCTGGAACTGGACAGACTGAGCGCCAACCGCCACACCGAACGCCTGCTGGATGTTGAGATCAGCAAAGTCATCATCCCTATCGCCGCCGGACGCAACATCGCGGTACTTGTAGAAGCCGCGGTGCGTAACCATATGTTGTTATTGCGTGGCGTCAATGCGACCAAACAACTGACGCAACGGCAAAAGCAAATCATGCTGAGAGAGAGCAAATTACGATGACAAACTGGTGGTCACGCTGATGCAACTGGTGATTGTGACTGGCTTATCCGGCTCGGGTAAAACCATTGCGCTGCGGGTGTTTGAAGACAGCGGCTATTACTGTATCGATAATTTGCCGGCTACCCTGCTACCTCATATCCAGAACCATGTGGCTGACCAGAACTCGTCCAAAGTGGCGGTCAGCATCGATAGCCGCAGCATCGCCATCGAGTCGCTACCGGATATCCTGCAAACGCTGAAAACGCAGGGCATAGAATTTCACTTGCTGTATCTGGATGCCAACAATGAAACCCTGGTCAAACGCTTTTCCGAGACCCGGCGCAAGCACCCGCTGAGCACGCCCAGCCAGGCGCTGGCAGAAAGTATCACGCACGAGCGCGACCTGCTTTCTGGCCTGAGTAACATAGGCCACCATGTCGATACCAGCAACCTGTCATCCAATGCCTTACGCAACCACACCCGCGACTGGATGCTGCAGATAGAACAGGGCTTTCAGCAAGTGCGTCCGCACAACCTGGTGCTGTCGTTTATTTCGTTTGGCTTTAAACACGGTATCCCGCTCGATGCCGACTTCGTATTTGATGTGCGCAGCCTGCCCAACCCGCATTACGACCTGATCTTGCGCCCTTATAATGGCAAACAGGCGCCGATACAGCAATTTCTGCAAAATGAACCCATGGTGCTTGAAATGCAGCATGATATTCAGCACTATATAGAAAAATGGCTACCAAGCTTTTATCACGACCATCGCAGTTATGTCACGGTTGGCATAGGCTGCACAGGGGGGCAACACCGTTCCGTCTTTCTGGTGGAACAATTGGGGGCATATTTCAAGCAACTGCACCAGGTAATGATCCGTCACCGGGAATTACAGGATGTGGCTGTGGTGGTATCCCCTTAAATAACGAACTCTGAAAGTAGACTATGATTGGTGTTTTGATTATTGCGCATGGCAGTTTCGGCCAGAGCCTGATTGATTGCGCAACCCATGTCATGGGAAATCGCCCGGCCCAGTTGGATTACCTGGAAATATCCAATCACGATGACCCGGCCCTGATATTGCCCAAAGCCGAAGCACTGGTGAAAACACTGGATAGCGGCCAGGGCGTACTGGTGTTATCGGATATTTATGGCGCGACCCCGTGCAATATCGTCACCCGGCTGCTGACGCCCGATGCGACCGAAGGCGTGGCCGGCGTCAACCTGCCCATGCTGGTGCGCGTGCTCAATTACCGTCATGAAGGCCTGCATGCCTGCATAGACAAAGCCTTGAGCGGTGGCCGCGAAGGGGTGGTCCACTTTACTAAAACAACTTGTCATCACACACAATAACTCCAACATTCCATGGCCAAAATTTCACTAGAAATCATCAACAAGCTCGGCCTGCATGCGCGCGCTTCTACCAAACTGACACAGACTGCCAGCCAATTTAAAAGCGAAGTCTGGATAGAAAAAAACGGCCGTCGCGTCAATGCCAAAAGCATCATGGGCGTGATGATGCTGGCTGCCGCCAAAGGCAGCATCGTCGAGATCGAAGCCACAGGCGCAGATGAAGAACAGGCGATCGCTGCCTTGCAGACCCTGATCAACAATTATTTCGGCGAGGGTGAATAATTGACCAGTTTCAGCATGCACGGTGTCGGGGTTTCCAGCGGCATTGCTATCGGGCATGCCCACCTGATCTCCCACGCCTTACTGGAAGTGGTCCATTTTAAAGTACCGGCGGCGGCGATACCGGTAGAGATCGCACGTTTTGAAAGCGCGATCGCCATCGTCAAGAAAAACCTGGAGCAGATCAGAGAACAATTGCCGGCCAGCGCACCGGCAGAGCTGAGCGCATTTATCAACACCCACCTGGCCATGCTCAGTGACAAGGCGCTTTCCGAGGCGCCAAAAGCCATCATCCAGAATGAGCGATGTAATGCGGAGTGGGCGCTCAAGCAACAAATGGACGATATCGTCGCCCAGTTCGAGGCGATAGAAGACCCCTACCTGCGTGAGCGCAAACACGATGTGGTGCAGGTGGTAGAGCGCGTGATCAAAGTGTTGCTGGGCCGCGACCAGCTCGACGCCAGCGAGAAGAAACAGCAGGCCAGACAGGAGCGAGCCATGATACTGGTCGCGCATGATGTGTCGCCGGCCGATGCCATCCAGTTCAAGCATCACCAGTTTGCGGCGTTTATCACCGATGTAGGCGGCATCACTTCGCACACTGCCATCCTGGCGCGCAGCCTGAATATCCCGTCTATCGTCGCCTTGCAGCGTGCGCGTGACCTGATCAACGATGGCGAGCTGATGATAGTCGATGGCACCCAGGGCGTGGTGATCGTCAACCCCGACCCTGAAGTGCTTTCTGAATACCAGCTCAAGCAAAACCAGTGGCAACTGGCGCAGCAAAAGCTGCAACGCATTAAAACCACCAAAGCGGTGACGGTGGATGGCATAGCCATAGACCTGCTGGCCAATATCGAGGTGCCGGAAGATGTGGTCAGCGCCAAGGCTTCAGGGGCCGTGGGCGTAGGCTTGTATCGTACCGAGTTCCTGTTTATGAACCGTAGCGAGATGCCGGGCGAGCAGGAACAGTTTGAAGCCTACAAACACGTGGCCGAAGCTATGAAAGGCTATCCGGTCACTATCCGCACCCTGGATATAGGCGCCGATAAACAATTGCATTCCGACGAGATCGTCACCGCGACCAACCCGGCACTGGGCTTGCGCGCCGTGCGCTATTGCCTGTCTGAACCGCATATCTTTCATACCCAGTTCAGGGCCTTGTTGCGGGCTTCGCATTACGGCAAGGTCAAGATACTGATCCCCATGCTCTCCACCCTGGCCGAACTGCGGCAGACCAAGCTGCTGTTGCAGCGCGCCAAAGATTCATTGAGCCAGCAGAATATCCCGTTTGATGAGCAGATCAGCCTGGGTGGCATGATAGAGATCCCGGCCGCCGCGATCAACGCCGAGGCGTTCGCGCAGGAACTGGATTTCATGTCCATAGGCACCAATGACCTGATCCAGTACACACTGGCGATAGACCGTGCCGATGACACGGTGGCGCATTTGTACAACCCCTTGCATCCGGCGGTATTAAAGCTGATCCAGCTGACCATACAGGCAGCAGAAAAGTATGGCAAACCGGTTTCGGTATGCGGCGAAATGGCGGGAGATATCAAGCTGACACGCTTGCTGGTGGGCCTGGGGATGCGGCAATTATCCATGCACCCCTCGCAGATACTGAGCGTGAAATCGCAGATACTGCAATGTGAAGAAGCGATACTATCCAGACAGGCGAAAAAGATACTGTCCCAGAGCGACCTCGAGAAAATAGAACCGCTGGTCAGAAAATTCAATGGTGAGTTTGCCTGAGCAGGCTGCAGGCATCAGCACATGGCTTGATTTAACAAAACTCATCACCATCATCAGAATATACAATCAACAAACCGCGAACATTAGGGCCAAACAGCCATCTGACCATTAGCGATATCGCATTTCAGCAAAGGACATGTTGTGAGCACCAACCCATTACTCAGTTTTAGCGGCCTGCCAAAATTCAACCAGATACAACCAGAACACGTATCGCCGGCGATAGAGCAGCTGATCAGCGAAGGCCGCGCCCTGGTGGAGCAATTGGCGACTTCAGCCGAGCAGGCCAGCTGGCAAAATTTTGTGCAGCCCATAGAAGATTTCTCTGAAAAACTATCGCGCAGCTGGGGGCCAGTCGGCCATATGAATGCAGTGGTGAATACACCTGAACTGCGTGCCGCCTATAACGACAACCTGGCCAAGCTGACTGATTTCTATAGCGACTTATCCCAGGATGAACGCCTGTATAACAAATATAAAGCCATACAGGCCAGTGGCGAATTCGCGCAGTTGAGTGCTGCGCAAAAAAAGATCATAGAGAACGAAGTGCGTGGTTTCAAACTCGGCGGTGCCGAATTGCCGGCCGCCGAAAAAGCACGCTTTAAGGAGATCGCCGAACAACTGTCCAAATCCGGCAGCAAGTTTGAAGAAAACATCCTCGACAACACAAACGATTTCAAACACATAGTCGAAAATGCCGCCGAGCTGAACGGCTTGCCCGAAGACGCCTTGCAAGCGGCGGCCGAAGCCGCCAAAGCCGAAGGCAAGAGCGGTTATCTGTTCAGCCTGCATTTCCCCTCTTATATGCCGGTGATGCAATATTGCGACAACCGTGCGCTGCGCGAAACGCTGTACCGCGCCTACGCCACGCGTGCTTCAGAATTCAGCAAAGCAGAATGGGATAACACGCCACTGATCGCCGACCTGCTGAAACTCAAGCGCGAAGAAGCGCAGCTGCTGGGCTTTAACAATTATGCCGAGCTGTCACTGGCCACCAAAATGGCCGATGCGCCACAGCAGGTCACCGACTTTCTGGATACGCTGGCAAAACGCGCCCGGCCCTATGCCGAAAAAGACGTGGCCGAGCTGAAGGCCTATGCCAGCAAGCTCGGCTTTAGCGAAATGCAAGCCTGGGATGTAGGCTATGTCAGCGAAAAACTGCGCCAGGAGAAATACGCGTTCTCCGACCAGGAGGTGAAACAGTATTTCCCCGAAGACAAAGTAAAAGCCGGCCTGTTTAAAGTGGTCGAAACCATTTTTGGCGTACAAGTGCGGCAGACCGATGCACCGCTGTGGCACAAAGACGCCAGCTTTTATGAGATCAGCGACCAGCAACGCCAGCCTATCGCTTACTTTTACCTGGACTTGTACGCACGCAATGGCAAACGCGGCGGTGCCTGGATGGACGAATGCATCACCCGCCGCAAAACCGCCAGCGGCATTGAACTGCCAGTGGCTTACCTGACCTGCAACTTCTCGGCGCCGGTGTCTGGCAAACCTGCCCTGTTCACGCATGATGAAGTGATCACCTTGTTCCATGAGTTTGGCCACGGCCTGCACCACATGCTGACGCAAGTGGATGAATACAGTGTCTCCGGCATCAAAGGCGTGGAATGGGATGCAGTGGAATTGCCCAGCCAGTTTATGGAGAACTTCTGCTGGGAATGGGATGTATTGCGCCATATGACTGCGCACGTCGATAGCGGCGAGCAATTGCCGCGCGCGCTGTTCGACAAAATGGTGGCGGCCAAAAACTTCCAGGCCGGCATGCAAACCGTACGCCAGATTGAATTCTCACTGTTTGATATGCGTCTGCACAGCAGTTTTGACCCGGATAGCAAACAAACGGCACTGGATATCCTGGAGCAGGTGCGTGACGAAGTAGCGGTAATACGCCCACCGGCATGGAACCGTTTCCCTAACAGTTTCAGCCATATTTTTGCCGGCGGTTACTCGGCTGGTTATTACAGCTACAAATGGGCCGAAGTGCTGTCTGCCGATGCCTATAGCCTGTTTGAAGAACTGGGCGTATTGTCGGCCGAAGCCGGCAGCCGCTTCAAGAACGAAGTACTGGCGCAAGGCGGTTCGCGCCCGGCGATGGAGTCTTTCGTCGCCTTCCGCGGCCGCGAGCCCAGCCTGGATGCCTTGCTCAGGCATAATGGCATGGCGAGCTAATAATAAAAAAACCAAGTTCAAAAACTTGGTTTTTTTTATGGCCTGATTGTTGGTCTTCACACTCAATACTAACGGCCTACCCTATTGCAGTTTATTGCGTTCGGATATTCAGCCTAAGTATGGATACTAGTCTCAGCAACGGAATAGAAAATCTAATAGTGGTACCTCAACTGCACAATCCAAAGCGCATCCTGCTCGATTTTATACACGATGCGATGTTCATCGGTGATGCGCCGTGACCAATAACCACTCAGCGCATGCTTGAGTGGTTCAGGCTTACCAATGCCGCTAAATGGTTCGCGCTGGATTTCCTTAATCAGCTTGTTGATCCGCTCCACCATTTTTCGATCTTGCTGTTGCCAGAATAAATAATCATCCCAGGCATCGTTGGCAAAAATCAGTTTCATGGGTGTGCTACTCAACGAGTGTGCGGATCTGGCCTTGGCCGGTTTCCAGTTGCTCGATAGCATTCATCAAGCGTTTAGTGTTAGCTGGACTGCGAAGTAAATACGCGGTTTCTTCAAGCGATTTAAAGTCTTCCAGTGACAACATCACCACTGATTGCTCGCCATTGCGGGTAATAATGAGTGGCGCATGTTCCTGGCAAACTTTGTCCATGGTGCTGGCAAGGTTAGCTCTCGCCTTTGAATAAGTAATTGCATCCATTTGACACCTCCTATATGTACAGAAAATTGTACACCATTTATTTTTGACCGTCCAACTTCGGCCTATACTTTTCTCTTGGTTTGACTTAGTCTTTTAGAAGTATAAATAAAAGGAATTCCCATGCATTTTCGTAGCCATATTCTATGCTTGACCCTGTTGCTAACAACCACCATGGCATTTGCCGCCAAAGAAGAGGCGGATGATATCCACGCCAAAACTGCCGAAGGTGACGAGGTGGTATTGCACGCCAATGGTTACTGGGAGTTTAAAGATGCCAAAAAGGCCGAAGTGGCCAAGGTGAAAGTGGAACAGTTTGAGCGTAGCAATGGTTGCCCCTTAGGCATGCGGCCTAGCTTTTTAGGCGTGGGGCGCTGCATTGCGTTTGACGACCCTATCCTGCGTCGTGGTTCGTTGAAACCCCGTTGATGCCATCACTGCGCGCCAGCTTGTGGCGTCAGCTGGCACTAAAACAGGGCACTTTACAGTGCCCTGTTGGTTTTTCCTGGCAAGACTTTGCTTGATCGCTGCAAATTCAGCCGCAAAAATGGCTTTTTTGCACTATCCAGCCTATATTTAGTCATAGGTACAAGCTTTGCTTAATAACGTTATGCATAACTTGGTGAAACGCCTATGAATACGCCTTCTACGCTTAATTCCTTCCAATTTGCCCGTCATGGCGATAAACAGAACTCGGCTTTTTTTGAGGAATATCTGCAAAAATTGCTGGAGGAACGTGATCAACTTGGTTTGACCGATATGATTCAGGAGATCGATGCCATGATGATCACGGTAGACCCCGACCATTCGATTCAATATATCGCGGAATTGTCGCTGATGACTTCGTATCACTACCTGGTCACCCTGGAGAGTGAACAGCACTGGACGCATGTGATGCGCATAGACCTCAATTCACCGGATCTGCTGGTGCGTGAAGTAAAAGACCCTAATTTTCGCGGTATTTTCCGCTCGCTGAATGAGATCTACCCGGTAGGTGCGCGCAAACCCAATAGCCGTTACATGGGGGAGATCATACGCGTGACCAATATGCATGAGGTGGTCAAATTGCAGGAGGAGCGCGAGTTCCGTTTCTTCACCCAGGATGAAGTGCGCAAGCTGGAACTGCCAGGCAATGTCGCCATCAGCAAACCGTCGCCTTATACCCATAACATCATTGGTTACATGAAACGCGAGCCGGATGAGCTGCGTGTGTATGCGCTGGGCATTAGCACCATACGTGCCGATGTGCACGCCGCTTACGAGCTAGCCAAGAAGCTGCAGGCCAAATTGCGTATAGATGATCTGATCCTGCCGGTAGACCACCTGGCTACCCGGGTGTATAGCCAGAACCGCGAAGTCGCCATCCTCGAGTATCTGTCCTGGTCCAGCTATTACTTCTGGGGGGCTTACAATATCTGGGACCAGAACTCTTCTACCAATGTGACCAAGAGCGTGCATGGCTTTTCCGAAACCAAAAGCCCGGCCAAAGTGTTCACCGCCAACAATACGCCCTACTTCGTCAACCATCTGGAAAAGCTGCCTTCGCCCACCGAAACCTTTGTGCGCAACTACGGGCCGCGTTTGCATCATGTGGCGTTATCGGTGAAAGACGGTTCGCGCGATGGCCTGGAAAATATCGAATTCGTGGTCAATGCCATCGCCAGTGAAGGCAAAGGCTTTTTGCTGGACGTGATAGGCTCCAAGGAAGAAGGCCTCAAGCAGATATTCTCCAATGCGTCTGAACACTCGTCGCTGATCATTGAGTACGTGCAACGCTACAATGGCTTTAACGGTTTTTTCACGCGTGACAATGTTGCCAAACTGACCGAAGCGGCCGGCGTTGAAGAAGGTGTGCTGGAGGCACAGGCCAAACTGAGCCACGCCAGACATAAATAAACTTAAAAATAAACTGCCGCCTGGCGGGTGGCGGCTGCTTTATACTATCGCCACTCAAACCAGGCGCGATGGCAATGCAATCTGAGCACAATTTCTGGCACCAGCGCTGGCAAAACCAGCAGATCGGCTTTCACCTGCAGTCAGTCAACCCGCTGTTAGCCGCGCATTTTCAGGCGCTGGCACTAAAGGCTGGTCAACGTATCTTTATCCCCTTATGCGGCAAAACGCTGGATATACACTGGCTGTTGTCGCAAGGCGTACACGTGGTCGGCGCCGAGTTGAACCAGCTGGCGGTGGATGCATTATTTGCCGAACTGGGCTTGCAGCCCACCATCACCCAGGCTGGCACACTGCGGCATTATCACGCGGTGACCCAGCAGGCGCAGACCATTGATATTTTTCAGGGCGACTTTTTTGCGCTGGATGCGGCATTGCTGGGCCGGGTAGATGCCACTTACGACAGGGCCGCATTGATCGCGTTGCCAGCAGAGTTGCGCGCCACTTATAGCGCACATCTGCTAGATATCACCCATGGCGCAGCGCAATTATTGATCAGCTTTCATTACGACCAGTCATTGATCTCGGGGCCACCTTTCAATGTCAGCGCGGATGAGATCAAGCTGCATTACGCCCAGGCGTATGACATCGCATTGCTGGCAGAAGAAATCATGCCCACCGGTTTAAAAGGGAAATACCCGGCGCAGGAAAAGTGCTGGCTGTTAACGCCGCTGTCAGCCGCGCCTAAATGATGCAGCCGGCCAGCGCAGCATGGTTTTGCAGCCAGTGCTCCAGACTTTCCACCACCTGATGCGACTGGCTGCGTACCAGGTCGCTAGGCTGCCTTAGATCGGGCACCACCACCACGCGCAAACCGGCGGCGATCGCCGCCTGCGCACCGAGCTCGCTATCCTCGAAAGCGATACATTCATGCGCCTGCAGACCCAGCTTTTGCAAGGCCAGCAGGTAAATATCCGGGTTGGGCTTGCCGCGACTGACCTCCTGCCCGCTGGTGACATGGCTAAAATAATCCAGCACGCCGGTGTGGCTTAAGCGATGCGTGATATGCGGGATAGGCGATGACGAAGCCACACTGCAGATGATGCCCTGCGACTGATAAAACTGCAGTAACTTGTGTGCGCCCGGTTTGAGCGGAAACACATGATTGCAGGCATCCAGATAGGTGTTCAGCCCCTGCATCACATGCTGAAAGTTTTCTTCGCTGCCCAGTTGCTGGGTCATCAGGCGCGTGGAATCCGCCCACACCCGCCCGACCAGCTCTACATATTCCGCCTGCGTGTAGGTGATGCCTATGGTGGCGGCAGCCTGTATGCAGCCTTGCATGATGATGCGTTCGGAGTCGATCAAAAGACCGTCCATATCAAAAATAGCTGCTTTAATCACTTCAACTTCTCGGCAGGTCAAAAAAGAGAGACCGCCATTTTAACGCGATTGCCTGCCTGGCTATGCAGTAGCACTAAAAAACAGACTAAATAACAAACACTTGCTTGGTACCGCCACAAAAAATAGCCGCAAGCTAGCTGCGTCAAACAAGCTTGGCTGATCGATGCAGCATGCGACTGCCGGCACTCAGGTCAGTGCATATTCCAGCGGCGTGACGGTGACGCTGACGTCGAGCTGCTGCTGCCCGCCACCCAGCACCACGCCGCGCATGGGCGAAACATCGCCAAAGTCGCGGCCCCAGGCCACGGTGATATGTTCGTGCTGCACCAGGCAGTTATTGGTCGGGTCAAAATCGACCCAGCCATACACCGGGCAGTACACCGACACCCAGGCATGCGAAGCATCGGCACCCACCAGGCGTGGCTGGCCTGCGGGCGGATGCGTCAGTATGTAACCACTCACATAGCGGCAAGCCAGCCCCAGTGAACGCATGGCGCCTATCATAAGGTGGGCGAAATCCTGGCAGACACCGCGCTTGCCTTTGAGCACCTCATCCAGCGGCGTGGCGACATCAGTGGCTTGCGGGTCGAATTCAAACTCCTGGTAGATCTGCTGCGTCAGTGCCATGGCCGCCTCAAGCAGTGGCCGTTGTGCAGTGAAACTGTGCCGCGCAAAGTCGGCCAGCGCCTCGCTGCCTTTGACTTTGACGGTGGAATAGAGATAGCGCATGGCCTCTATATGCTGGCTGCTTTGCGACTGCAAGGTCGCCTGCACTTGTTCCCAGGACGGGCTTTGCGTGAATGCCATCATGGTCGGGCGTGGCAGCACATCCACCTGAAAACGCGAGGTGACTTGCAATGACTGGTGCGGGGTCAGTAGCGTCACGTAATCGTTATGGTTACCAAAAAAATCCAGCCGGCGGGATTGCTCGGCCGGTTGCGGCTCACACACCAGGGTGTAAGAAACACTTTGCTGATAAGGCGTTTCGCGCGGCATCATATGCAGCAGCTGTTGTGACTGTATCACCGGGATATCATAGCTATAAATGGTGCGGTGTTCGACTTGATAGCGCATGTTTGCCTCTTAATAGCCCGGCGTCGCATGCGGACTGGTATAGCTGAAAAAGCGCAGATTCAACCGGTCTGACAACGACTGCGTGACTTGATAGGTGCGATTGAGCCAGTCGGCCAGCGTGGGGTCAGCCGCATGAAAACACTGGTCAGCATCCAGCTGCACCAAGGCTTGCCAGCAATCGCGCAGCTCAACGGCAATGCCGCCGGCATTGTCCCGGGCGTCCATTTCTTCTAGGTATTTCAGCAGTCCCTTGATCTGGAACACGATGGCGTTAGGGTTGTTTTCATCCATCAGCAACAGATCCAGCACCGGCAACCACTCCGGCTGTGCCGCGTAACGGGCGCGGTAAGTCACCAGGTTATTGGTCACCTGCAGCAACCACTCCAGGTTGCTCTGCTCGGGCATGTTCAAGGCGCGGCTGAGCAGCACGCACATGAATTGCAAACGCTCTATGCGGCGGCCCAGCGACATGAAACGCCAGCCCAGGTCGCGCGTCATCCAGTCCATGGCAAAGCCGGTCAGGGTGACAAAATGATTGATCGCCAGCTCTATCGCAGCCATGGCATCCTGCAGGCTGGGCTGCGGGTGACGGGTGATAAACTGGCGCGACAGCGTATTCACCGTGCGCCAGTGATCGTTGGAGATACGCTCGCGCAGATTGAACGCCTGCTGGAACAACTGTTGCACGCTGGTGGCCAGGCTGGCAGATTGCTGCGAGAACACTGCTTCTATCAGCAAAGGGGCTATATCGTCATCTGTCCATGCCTGCCACGCGGCCAGCGCCTGTTCGTCTTTAGCGGTGGGCAACAGATCGAACCACTGACACAAGCCTTGCATGGTGGCCCACTCACCGGCGCGGGTGTCAGGCGTGTATTCCACCAGGGCGCGTATGGTCGCCCGCAGCATGATGGCTTTTTGCAGGTTGCGTACACAGTAGCGGCCATACCAGAACAGGTTTTCTGCCATGCGGCTGGAAAGATAGGTGTTCTCGCGCACCAGGTCACGGCTGGAATTGGTTTTACGCAACAAGCTGACCGGTGGCTGGTTGTGGTGCGACAGCACCCAGGTATCTTTACTGGTGCCGCCGCGCTGCATGGTGACTTCACGCGCATCTTTACCGCTGGCCACGCGTGCCAGGCCGCCAGGCATGATGGCATAACCGTTGGGTGTGGCAAATGCGTATACCCTTAAACTCACTGCCAGTGAGCTGATCTGCGCTTGCTGGTGGTCGACCAGCACCGGCGCGTGCGAAATATCCAGTTGTTCCTGCGCGATATAGTGGTCAGGTTGCGCGCGCAACCTGGCGATCAATGACTGTTTTTGTTCAGGGCTTAAATCTTCACCAAACAGCGGTGACGATTGCACCTGCGGATAAGCCGGGTGTATGACCAGGTATTGCAGGTTATTGATCACGTATTCCAGCGCCGCTGGCTCGCCGCACCACCAGGTAGCCACCGAAGGCATGCGTAACTCTTCGCTCAATAGCGATTGGCACAGTTTGGGTAAAAACCCGAGCAAAGCACCGGATTGCAGCAGATTGGAGCCCAGGGCATTGGCGATCATGACATTGCCCAGCCGCGCCACCTGCGCCAGACCGGCCACGCCCAGCAACGATTCGGCATTCAGTTCCAACGGGTCACAATAATCGTCATCAATGCGGCGCCAGATGGCATGTATAGGCTTGAGCCCGGCCACTGTTTTTAACCAGACCACGCCATTACGCACGGTGAGGTCGCTGCCTTGCACCAGCGGATAACCCAGGTAACCGGCCAGAAATGACTGTTCGTGGTAGGTCTCGTTGTATGGCCCTGGTGTCAGTATCACCACTAGCGGCGGCTCTCCGGCGCCCAAAGGCGTGATCTCGGGCACGGTGAGCGCCTGGTTCTCGGCCACTCTATGCCCCCAGTAGGCCAGGCTGTCACGCATGCTGGCAAAAAAGCCGCTCAGGCGCTCTATATTCAGGTCGCGGAACAGTTCAGGGAAAGCGCCGGAGATAATGGTGCGGTTCTCCAGCGCGTAGCCGGCACCGGTGGGGGCCTGGGTGCGGTCAGCCACTACCCACCACTGGCCGTTGGGCGCCCGCGCAATATCGGCGGCATAACTATGCAGGGCGATGTTGTCGTAATGCGGGATACCGACACAGGTCGGTAAAAAACCACTGTGGCCGTAAACCAGCGCCGGTGGCAGTTGCCCGCTTGCCAGCAGGTGCTGCTCGCCATAGACATCGAGCAATACTTTATTCAGCAGGGTGGCACGTTGCGCGACCGCAGCGGCGATATGCTGCCATTCATCCTGTGCAATGATCAGCGGCAGCACATCCAGGTCCCACGGTCTCTGCACGCCGTGGGTATCGGCATATACGTTATAAGTCACGCCATTGTCACGCACCTGGCGTTGCACCGCCTCCTGCCGCTGGCGCATCGCGCTAGGCGCTTCTGACTCCAGCTGCGCCACCAGCGCCTGCCAGTGCGGACGCAACTGACCATTGCTATCCAGCAACTCGTTGTAGCGGTCAGAAAAATACAGCTGGTTAAGCACTGTTTGCATGCGGGTGATCTATATAAAAAATCCGTTTATAAAGTGTGAGACTCAATTGCTAATGATAGAGGGCATTGTCGCATACTAGGTTCCTAACTGGCCTGCCAGCGCAGGTCCAGCGTAAACGGAAAGCGCGGGTTAGCTGCTTCCTTGACCACTTCTATCTTGCCAGGCGTATGCCCGTGCGCCCAGAAGCGCGCAAAACGCCGTGCCTCGGCTTCATTGGCATTGACCGGGAAACTATCGTAATTGCGCCCGCCGGGGTGCGCGACATGATAGGTGCAGCCACCGAGCGACTGCTGGTTCCAGGTGTCGACCAGGTCGAACACCAGCGGCGCCTGCACCTCTATGGTGGGGTGCAAGGCAGACCAGGGGTGCCAGGCGCGGAAGCGAACCCCGGCGACATATTCGCCTGCCACGCCGGTGGCTTGCAGCGGCAAGGGGCGGCCATTGCAGGTGACCGCATACCGGCCCTCTGTCAGGCCGCGCACGCGTAACTGCATACGCTCGACCGAAGAATCCACATAGCGCGCCGTGCCCCCGGCAGAGACTTCTTCACCTAATACGTTCCACGGTTCTATCGCTTGCCGCAACTCCATTTCAATGCCGTGATAAGCCACCGTGCCATAGCGCGGAAAGCGGAACTCGATAAACGGCTCGAACCAGTGCTGCTCGAAGGCATAACCGGCGGCACGCAGGTCATTCACCACATCGCCCATATCCTGCGCGATAAATTGCGGGAGCATCCAGCGGTCATGTAACTCTGTGCCCCAATGCACCAGCTTGCCGCTGTAAGGCTGCTTCCAGAAACGTGCCACCAGCGCACGCAGCAGCAGGCTTTGCAACAGGCTCATCCTGGCATGGGGCGGCATTTCAAACGCGCGGAACTCTACCAGCCCCAGCCGCCCGGTCGGGCCATCGGGTGAATACAGTTTATCAATGGAGAACTCGGCGCGGTGGGTATTGCCGGTCAGATCGACCAGCAGGTGCCGCAACAACCTGTCCACCAGCCAGGGCTGCTTGCTTTCCTTGCCCGGCGTCAGCACTTTCTCCATTTGCTGAAAGGCGATCGCCAGTTCATACAGGTTATCGTCGCGCGCCTCATCCACGCGCGGGGCCTGGCTGGTAGGGCCGATAAAAGTGCCGGAGAACAAATAGGACAGCGCCGGATGATGCTGCCAGTAGGTGATCAGGCTGCGCAGCACATCGGGACGGCGTAACAGCGGGCTGTCGGCTGCGGTCTCGCCACCCAGGGTGACATGATTGCCGCCGCCGGTGCCGGTGTGGCGACCATCCAGCATGAATTTCTCGGTGCCCAGCCGGCATAGCCGTGCCTGTTCATACAACATGCTGACATTGCTCACCAGCTCCTGCCAGCTGCGCGAAGGATGGATATTCACTTCTATCACACCCGGGTCCGGCGTCACACTCAGCAGCCTGAGCCGGCTATCGCGTGGCGGCGTGTAGCCTTCCAGCCACAATTTGAGTTTCAGGTCGCTGGCGGTCTGCTCCAGGGCATTCAACAGATCCAGGTAGTCATCCAGGCGGGTGACCGGCGGCATAAACACATATAACCTGCCCTTGCGCACCTGCACACACAAGGCGGTGTGTATCACATCCCGCGCCGAGGGCTGTGCCGTCTGATGTTTGAGACGCACGACAGGCGCGGCGCTTTCGCCCAGGGCAGCAGTTGGCGCAAACGGGTCCAGCGCAAATTCGGGTTCTATATCGGCAGGCAGTTGCCACGGCAGCGATGCCAGCGGCAGGCGCAGGCCCATGGGTGAATCCCCCGCCAGCAGGTAGAGGCGCTCGCGGCGTAACGGCCATTTACTGGTCAGCCAGGCGCCGGCCTTGCGCTTTTCGTCCGGCTTGAGCGGCATGATAAAACCGACCACTGTACCCAGGCCCTGGTTCAACGCTTGTGCCAGGCGCTTGCGCTCGGCGCTGTCAGTCAGATCCACCTTTAGCGGGTCTAGGTTGTCGGGTAACTGCTGCTCTTGCAGGGTGAGCGCCAGCGCATCTTCATACGCCGGGATCACACAGGCTTGCGGAAAACCCAGCATATCCGCCAGGTGGTGGGTAAATGCGTGTGCCTGCACCAGCGTGTAGCCATCATCTACACCTTCAGCAGAAAACAGGCTGGCATCGTGCCAGACCGGTTTGCCATCCGGGCGCCAGTAGATATTAATAGCCCAGCGTGGCAAGGCCTCGCCGGGATACCACTTGCCCTGGCCGTAATGCAAAAAGCCGTTCGTGGCCAGCTGCGATTTCAAGCGCAATGCCAGCTTGCCGGCCAGCTCACGTTTATGCTCGCCCAGCGCCAGCGTGTTCCACTGCGCGCCATCCATATCATCAATAGAAACAAAGGTGGGCTCACCACCATGCGTCAGCCGCACATCCATCGCCAGCAGATGCTCGTCGACCTCGTCACCGAGTTTGAGTATGGCCTGCCAGTCTGGCTCGCTATAAGGCTTGGTCACGCGCGGGTCTTCATGGATGCGCGTCACTGTCATTTCATGCTTGAAAGTGACCTCAGCCACATCGGTGTAGCCCACCACCGGCGCGGCGGATGACGGCAGCGCAGTACAGGCCAGCGGGATATGGCCCTCGCCCGCCATCAGGCCTGAAGTCGGGTCCAGCCCTACCCAGCCCGCCCCCGGTATAAAGACCTCAGTCCAGGCATGCAGATCGGTGAAATCCTTATCCGTGCCGCTAGGGCCATCCAGCGCGGCGACATCGGCTTTCAGCTGTATCAGGTAGCCGGACACAAAGCGTGCCGCCAGACCCAGATGGCGCATGATCTGCACCAGCAACCAGGCCGTATCACGGCAGGAGCCTGTCAGCTTTTGCAGTGTCTCTTCCGGCGTTTGTATACCGGGCTCCAGGCGTACCGTGTAGCCTATGCCGTTTTGCAGGCACTGGTTCACATCCATCAGAAAATCAACGACGCCCATGCCCGGCCGAATCACCTGGCTGCGTATCTTTTCTATCCAGTTTTGCAGTAACAGACCAGGCGCATCCGGCTGCAAGTAGGCAGTCAGTTCAAATGCCTGCTGCTCGGTGTAATTGAATGGATATTGCTCGGCATATTTCTCGACAAAAAAATCAAACGGATTGATGACAGTCATATCCGCCACCAAATCGACCGTAAAATCGAGTTCACGCACCATTTCGGGGAATACACAGCGCGCGATATAGTTACCGTAAGGGTCTTGCTGCCAGTTGATAAAGTGTTGCTCTGGTGTCACCGTCAGTGAATAGGCCAGTACTGGCGTGCGCGCATGCGCGGCTGGTTTCAGGCGGACTTCGTGAGGAGAAAGATTGACCAGGCGGTCAAAGGTATAACTGGTGCGGTGATGTAGCGCCACGCGAATTGCCACTGCGACCCCTCTAGTAATGATTGTTTTAAGCAGTGAGATGCAGGAAATATGCCAGTTGTGGCTGGCGATGCGACAACCGTCAGCAGTGGGCGGTGGCAATAGAAATAAAAAACGCGGCAAACTGATTAAAATTTGCCGCGCACTCGCTCAGACTAACTACTAAACAGGTGACTGCTTAGTTTGTGGTTAGTTGCTGGTTATTTGCTGCCGATAAGGTTTTTCACCGCGCTGACCACATCACCAGGCAGCACCACGATCTTGCTGTTGTTAGAACCACTGATTTTTTGCAGGGCCTGAATATAGCGGTCGCCCAGCAAAAAGGTCGCTGAAGTATTGTTTTCTTTGACCACTTCCGAAATCATTTTGATCGATTCTGCTGAGGCATTGGCTGCCACCATCTGCGCTTCTGCATCTTTACGCGCTGCTTCCAGGCGTGCTTCTGCATTCAGGATCAGCGATTGCTTCTCGCCTTCGGCACGGGTGACCACTGCCACACGCTCACGCTCGGCACTGGCCTGCTGTTCCATGGCGTGCTGCATATTGGCTGAAGGCTTGATATCCTGTATCTCTACACTCTTCACCGTCAGGCCCCAATCGAGGGCTTCGTCGGCAATGGCGATCTTCAGTTCAGTCTTGATGCGGTCGCGCGAGGTGAGGGCATGATTCAGATCCATGCCGCCTATGATAGAGCGCAGATTGGTCTGCACCATATTACGCATCGCTTCCCTGAAGTTTTCAATGCCATACACCGCACGTTCGATATTGGAAACCTTGATAAAAGCCACCGCATTAGCGAGGATCACCGCATTATCGCGGGTGATCACTTCCTGTTCGGGGATATCCAGGATAATGTCCTTGGTAGTGACTTTGTAGCTGATCCTGCTCAATACCGGATTGATCACATGTAAACCGGGGCTGATGATGCCGGCAAATTTACCCAGGCGCTCAACCACCCACTCCTCACCTTGCGGCACGATACGAACACCTTTGACGATGGCAATAATGACCAGTATCAATACGATGATGCTGATTTCCATGTGTACTCCTTCAATTAACAATGTTTGCGCTGCATATGACTAGGCAGCTCGTGAAAAAACTTGTGGCGCGCAAGTTAAAGCGGTGCCACGCGTACGCTGTTGCCTTCAACCGCCACTATCCTGGCGGCTTGATCGACCGCGATCTCAACATCGGCCACGGCTGACCATTCCTTGCTGCCCATCACGCCCTGGCTGAAACGGATAAGCCCGGGCTGCGCAGGACTGACGGCCTGCACTATAGTGCCCTGGCGGCCTATCTCTTCACCCTGCGCCTGCCCTACGCGTGGCGTTGGCTGCGTTTTTTCGCGCTTGCGCCAGATGGCGACTGCCAGCACCGAAAAGATCGCATAAATAAAAATCTGCCACGCCGGACTGAATGCAGGTAACAACCAGGCCAGCAAGGCCATTGCCAGCGCAGCCATGCCTGGCCACAACAGGTACATAGTGCCGGATAACATCTCCAGGCACAGTAAAATCAGGCCCAGGCCACACCAGATCCACATCATCTCCATGTCAAATACCCCCACTACATGCACCCAGGTTAACAATACAGTGTTGCATATTAGCATTGTCTGCCAGTTGCAGATATGACAGCCGCCAACTGCTTTACATAGTTTGAGCGATAGAATCTGCGGCAAAGGCCGGCACAGACAACAAAGCGCACACCGGCCTATGGTAAAATCAGGCGCATGACTACCCCAACACAAAACTCCAATCCTACACGCGAACTCGCCAAATCCTTTGACCCAAAAACCATAGAAAGCCAATGGTATGCCTTCTGGGAAAGCAAAGGCTTTTATGCCGCAGGCATGAACCCAGAAGTCAAAGACAACTTCTGCATATTGCTGCCACCGCCTAACGTCACCGGCACGCTGCACATGGGCCATGGTTTCAACCAGACCATCATGGATGCACTGACCCGTTATCACCGTATGCGTGGCGACAACACCCTGTGGCAACCAGGGACAGACCACGCTGGTATCGCCACCCAGATAGTGGTGGAGCGCCAGCTGGATGCACAGGGCGTCAGCCGCCATGACCTGGGGCGCGAAAAATTCCTGGAAAAAGTCTGGGAGTGGAAAGAATATTCCGGCGGCACCATCACCAAGCAGATGCGCCGTCTGGGCACTTCGCCAGACTGGAGCCGCGAGCGTTTCACCATGGACGCCGGACTCAATAAAGTGGTGACCGAAACCTTTGTGCGCCTGTTTAACGAAGGCCTGATCTACCGCGGCAAGCGCCTGGTCAACTGGGATGTGAAGCTGGGTACGGCGGTGTCTGACCTGGAAGTGGTGCAGGAAGAAGAAGACGGCTCCATGTGGCATATCAATTATCCGCTGGCGGATGGCTCCGGCCAGCTGACTGTCGCAACCACGCGTCCGGAAACGATGCTGGGTGACGTGGCGGTGATGGTGCACCCCGAAGATGAGCGTTATGCACACCTGATAGGCAAAACCGTGGCCTTGCCGCTGTGTGACCGTGAGATCCCGGTGATCGCCGATGACTATGTGGATAAAGAATTCGGTACCGGGGTAGTGAAAGTGACGCCGGCGCATGACTTTAACGACAATATGGTCGGCCAGCGCCAGGGCCTGGACAAGATAGTCATCCTCAACCTGCAAGGTTTTGTGCCGGCAGCGGCTGAAGTGTATGCCGCCGATGGCAGCAGCAAAGCTGCGATCAGCCTGCCTGCCAACCTGGCAGGCCTGGAGCGCTTTGCTGCCCGCAAACAGGTGGTGGCTGACCTTGAAGCTGCTGGCTTGCTGGTCAAAGTTGAAAAACACAAATTGAAAGTACCGCGTGGTGACCGCACCAACGTGGTGATAGAACCCATGCTGACCGACCAGTGGTTTGTGGCGATGAGCAAGCCTGGTGCAGATGGCAAGAGCATCACTGAAAAAGCACTGCAAGTGGTGGCCGATGGCGAGATCAAGTTTTACCCGGAAAACTGGGTGAACACTTATAACCAGTGGCTGAACAATATCCAGGACTGGTGTATCTCGCGCCAGTTATGGTGGGGTCACCAGATCCCGGCCTGGTATGGCGATGACGGCAAAGTCTATGTCGCCCATGATGAAGCGGAAGCCAGGTCACAGGCAGCAAAAGCCGGTTACAGCGGCGCACTGACCCGCGACAATGATGTGCTGGATACCTGGTATTCATCTGCCCTGTGGCCATTCTCTACCCTGGACTGGACCGGCGATGAGGCTATCGATGCACAGAATCAGGCTTTGCAGCAGTTTTTGCCATCTTCAGTGCTGGTGACCGGTTTTGATATTATTTTCTTCTGGGTGGCGCGCATGGTGATGATGACCAAACACATCACCGGCAAGATCCCGTTCAAGCATGTTTATGTACACGGCCTGATCCGCGATGCCGAAGGCCAGAAGATGTCCAAGTCCAAGGGCAATGTGCTGGACCCTATAGACCTGATAGACGGCATAGACCTGGAAACGCTGGTAAGCAAACGCACCACCGGCCTGATGAACCCCAAAGATGCGGAAAAGATAGAGAAACGCACGCGCAAGGAGTTCCCCGAGGGCATTGCCGCCTATGGCACCGATGCACTCCGCTTTACCTTTGCCAGCCTGGCTTCACCAGGACGCGATATCAAATTCGACCTGCAACGCTGCGAAGGTTATCGCAATTTCTGCAACAAGCTGTGGAACGCGACGCGCTTTGTGCTGATGAATACCGAAGGCCAGGACAATGGTTTTGGCGTGGAAAGTTGTGACGATGGCGGCCGCAAATTCAGCCAGGCCGACCGCTGGATAGTCAGCCTGTTACAGCGCACCGAAAGTGAAGTGGAGCGCGCGTTCAACGATTACCGCTTTGACCTGGCGGCCAAGGCGATCTACGAATTTGTCTGGGACCAGTATTGCGACTGGTACCTGGAAATCGCCAAGGTGCAGATCCAGGGTGGCAGCGAAGCCGAGCAGCGCGCTACCCGCCGCACCCTGCTGCGCGTGCTGGAAACCATTTTGCGCCTGGCCCACCCTATCATCCCGTTTGTGACTGAGGAGATCTGGCAGACGATCGCGCCGATGACAGAATTGAAAGACAAGTCACGCGGTACGCAAAGCATCATGTTGCAGGCTTACCCTAAAGCTGATCTGGATAAAATCGATGAAGCAGCCGAAGCCTGGGTGGCAACACTGAAAACGGCGGTGGAAGCCTGCCGTAGCCTGCGTGGCGAGATGAGTATTTCGCCGGCGGCCAAAGTGCCGTTGATCGCGGCCGGTGATGCCGCGCAACTGGCGGCATTCGCGCCTTACCTCAAGTCGCTGGCCAAGCTTGAAGATGTCGCCATTGTCGCTGAATTACCAGAGGCAGATGCGCCGGTCATGCTGGCCGCTGATTTCCGCCTGATGCTGAAAGTAGAGATCGATGTGGCCGCCGAGAAGGAGCGTCTGGGCAAAGAGATCACAAGACTGCAAGGCGAGATCACCAAAGCCAATAGCAAACTGGGCAACGAGAGTTTTGTCGCGCGCGCACCGGCTGCAGTGGTAGATCAGGAAAAAGCCAGGCTGGCCGAGTTCAGCGCCAATCTGGAAAAGTTACAGGCGCAACTGGCAAAACTGAAGTAGTTTGTTGATTAAAACGTTATTAAACTAAAAATACCGTGGCCTGAGATTCAGGTCACGGTATTTTTTTGAGGGGCAGTTCAGGCCACGGCGCCGCACTTATGGCAAAACTTGGCAAACGCGTTCTTGCGTGTATGGCAGGCGCTGCAATAGTTATGCAGGCAAATTCCGCAATGGGTACAAAAATCATTGCTTTCGTTTTTCAGGTCGACATTGCGCTCGCAACCCGGGCAAACACTCTTGGCTAGCCTGGCAAGCGCAGTGTCATAGCCCAATTTCTCCCGCCGTTGAAACTCTGGCTGCGATTCGGCCAGCTTCTGCTGTTCAAGATAGTTCTGCAACGCAGTGATGGCATATTTACCCCCAACGACCGTGAGCAAAATGCCAACGATATAGCGTACATAGCCGCCATAATCCGGCAAATAAGGTACCAGCTCGACAAAAAAGGCCAGCAAGGCAAAGATGATAAACCCCCAGACAAACGGCCAGTACTGGGATTTTCTTTGCTGCACGAACAACCATGCAGCCAGCGCCAGCAACGGCAAAGTCAGCAACAGGCGGTATAAGAATACGCGCATTTCCTTATCTTCATATTCATCGTCAAATTGCTGCCGCGCCAGCCCTTCAAGTGCACTGACCTGTGCCAGCAACTGATTTTCCCGCTGTGAAATATCGGTCTGTTTCTGCTGGATATCCTCAATCGCCCGCTCAGCATCGCGCTCCAGTTTTTTGAGTGTGTCTAATGTGCGTGTGCGGCCGACCAGATCGTCCACCTCATCGGTGACATCCCTGGCGGACACCCAGTTATCAAACGTGGTGCGGGCTGCCTGGTAATCTTTCTGCCGGATGATCAGCTGTAAATTGACTTGCTCAAGCTGATCGGCAAGCGTTTGATGCTGGCGGGAAAGCGCCTTGAGCTCAGCGCGTAACGGATCTATTTCCCGGTGATTGACGAAATGCTCAGTGGTATAACTGGTTTCTACACGGGGCAGATCACCAATAATGTTTTTGCCCAGCCCGGTAAGAAACATGGCAAAAATGATCGCCACCATCCATAAAGCACGGTTAAACCATTTTTCGGATAAGCGTACGCCTTTGTTCATGACATTGCCTTAAACAGGGATAGCTATCGATGCTAACGGGCTTTTACGTTTGCGGCAAGCGCTAGTCATGCTACTGCGCTGGTCTGCGGGGGACACAGGCGGTAAAATGAAGTTTTAATCCCCTGGCTGACAATGGCTGAACTCAAACAAGATTCCCCCGATGAAGTGCTGTGCAGTTGCAGCGGCACCACGCGCGGCATGATTGAGGAACTGGTCAGGCAAGGCAAGGACCTGGACGGCATTTCGCGTTATTCCGGCGCGCTGAGCGGCTGTGGTGGCTGTGAGTGGGATATAGGCGAACTGGTGAAGGCATTAACGGCAGCACTGCCGGCTACAACGCCGCCAGCACTTGATCAGCCTGAGTGACCGCAGACCTTGCATGCCGGGTCTTTTTTTAACTTGATGCTGCGCCATTCGGCGCTCAAGGCATCCAGCAACAGCAACCTGCCCTGCATGGTGTGGCCTATGTTGAGCAAGACCTTGATCGCTTCCGCCGCCTGTGCCGAGCCTATCATACCCACCAGCGGTGCAAATACGCCATTATCGGCACAACGTAATTCCTGGTCATCACCCACGTCTGGGTACAGGCAATGGTAGCAAGGCGATTCCGCATGGCGGAAATCGAACACGCTGAGTTGCCCTTCAAAACGGATGGCAGCGCCCGACACCAGTGGCGTTTTAGTGGTAAAGCATAATTGATTGAGCAGGTAGCGGGTGGCGAAATTATCTGAGCAGTCGATCACTACATCGGCGGCAGAAATACGTTCAGAGGCTTGTTGTTCTGTCATGCGCGTCAACACGGTATTGACGGTGATTTCCGGATTCAACTGTGCGATCGTCGCTTGTGCGGATAACGCTTTATTATGCCCCACGGCGGCTGTGGTATGTATGATCTGGCGTTGCAGATTGGTCATATCCACCTGGTCAAAATCACAGATGGTCAGCGTACCTACCCCCGCCGCCGCCAGGTACATGGCGACCGGCGCACCCAGCCCGCCAGCCCCTATGATCAGCGCGTGGCTTTGTGTCAGTGCCTGCTGGCCCGCATATTCGATCTGCGGCAGCATGATGTGCCGGCTGTAGCGCAGCAATAAATCGTCTTGCATACTTTATATATCGCTTTCCTCAGGGCAGGCGCTGTGCCTGCACCATTTGCTGGATCAGCACTTTGGGTGACAGCATGATCAACCTGTCATCAAACACTGCATCAGCGCTTTGTTGTATGGCTTTATCCACAAACACGCGGTCGCCATCTGCATTCTCCTGCTCATCCGCATGAACAGGCGCGGCCATGGCGTGGCTCACGCCGCCAGACAGGGATTGTATGCCACCCAGCCCGTTTTCGCCATGCGAAAGCACGATGGCCGCCGGGTGACTGGGGCTGCTGCTCGCCGCGCCGCTATCGCCTACCACCTCGATCTTGCTGTTACCTTCGGCGGCATTCACTGAAAACCACTGCTTATGCTCGCTGAATGTATTGTCTGCGCGATAGCGGAAATAACGCCCCCAGGCATCGGTGGCCACCAGACCTAGCTGCATCCACGGCAGCAGGCCTTCCTCATCGTCACAGCTTAGGTCGGGGCGCAGATTCTCCCAGCCATCGGGCGGGTTATCGGTATCCGGGCATGGCAGGTAATGATAAATAATGGCGTGCCCCAGCAAAGCCTGTTGCGCCATCTGTAGCCGTTGTTCTGTCTGCTGGTAGTGTTGCAGGCTGTTTTGTACCCGCAATGGCGTCATCAGCCAGCCCATCATCAGGCTGAGTACCACCATGGCGATCGCCAGCTCCAGCAAACTAAAGCCTGGTGCGGGCGGTTTGCAACCCTGGCGACGCGGCTTGCTGGCAGCTTTATACTTAGGCACTTGGCTCATGGTTCCATACTGTCGTTAGTGGGGATGTCCAGTGCATATGCATCGGTGATATGTAGCTTTTGCAAAGTACTCGCCTCCAGATAGGCGGCAAAACTGCTTTTGTCAGTTTCAGTGATGCGCATTTGTGGCGGCAGCTTTTCGCCGGCGACGACCAGGGTCGCCCGCTGCGGCCCTGGCTGATAAAACACCTGTTCACGCCAGCCATTCTGCTGAAACCAACGATGCATGAGATCGCCATCCAGTATCTGCTGCAAGGCCAGCGGCCAATGTGCGTCAGCAGCGACCGGCAACCTGCCCAGGCCGGAAGTGGCTGGCAAACACAGGCCGGCGCTTACAGACAACTCGCCCAGGCAGCTGCGGTCAGTAATGGCCGCAGACAGTGGCAAACCAGCGCAGACCTGATCACTACAGCGAAATGCACGCTTTAATTCTGACAGCACCTGCTGCTGCATGCGCCTATGCATCAGGCTGGCGCTGACTGGCCAGACCACATCGTTAAAGGAGACCGCAGCAGGAGCCTGCACAAACCCCCGGGCCGAAGATTCTTCTGCGCTGGCATTGTCCCCCAGCTCGGAAACATCAAGATAATGCCTGGCCTCCTCACTGCCGGGCGCATCGCGCTGCTGCAGCCAGCCATCTTTGCGTAGCAATGGTTGCATGGGGGCAATAATCACGGCGACCACGCCACTACCCTGCGTCGCATCCCACAGCATGCCGTTGTGGGCGCGCACAGTCCAGCTGCCTGGGGTATCCGTATTCAACGGCAAGACGCGCGTATTGTTTTTGTAATAATCAGACACGGCATACCATAAGCGCTCGCCACTGCCATCGCGAATATCACCCAGGCCTAAGGTTCTCCAGGGCAAGCGCCCCAGGCGAGAGCTTTTACTGCAGTTGCCTTCTGCAATGCCGTCATTATTCCGGTCCGGGCAAGGCAGATCGCCAGGCCGCCGGCAGTTCTTTCCGCATGGCCTGGTCGCTAACAGCGGCTGATAGGCATAGGCCAGCAAGGCCTGCTGGGCCAGCGCCAGTGATGCCATGGTTTTGTGCATGGCCGCTTGCCTGGGCACATACTGAAATGAGCCCTGCAACAGCAGCCCAGCCATGGCTGAAAGTAATAACAGCATGACCCAGGCAGTGATGCCAGCCTGACATTGCTTTACTCGCAACATGTGGCCTCCGCTGCAACAGGCCACATACTGGCAAAGTCAAACAACTGCAATTCGCATTGTGATGCGATCAGATCAGTGGCTTCCGCTAACGCCCAGCGACAGCCACGCACTAGCAGCATGCCGTCATACATATGCTGCAATCGCTGCAACCAATCCAGCACTTCTGCCTCATGGCTGACTGACCAGCGCATCTGCACAGTAGTCACAGTCAGCGCCAATCCGCTCACAGGCGTGCCTGGCCAGTATGCATCACAGGCCGCCGCTACACAGTGGATGGCTGGCTGAATCTCATATTGCATATGTGGCAACTGCCATTGCTGTTGTAACCCTAGCCAGGCAGCAGCCCATTGCTGCGGGTCTGCTGACCGGTGCCAGCCCTGCTGCTGCCAGCGCGTATGATGGGTGAGATAGAAGTCTACAGGTGCCTGATAGCTGCTGTTTCGCTGCATTTGCGCGCGCGTTGCGTGCAGTTGCTGTTGCAGCCTGTTTAATTCGTCTATGCTTGCTGAGTGGCGAAAAAGATTAAAACCCAGCAAGGCCAAGCCCAGCGCAACCAGCAGTAACCAGGCCGCCAAAAACCAGCGCAAGTGCCACCAATACTCGCGCTTGATCATTTGGTGTGACTTTCTTTAGCGTGACTTTCTTTGCTAAGCCTATCTAAAGGCCACAAACTGAAGCTGAGTGCAGCTTGATCCTCAGGCGCCCCGGATAGCCGCGTATCTCCTTGCTGTGGCTGACTGACTGTTGTGTTTGCACCCCGCATTTCTTTTAGCGCAAGTATATGCGGGTGTTGCCTTAGCCTCTGCAGCAGCAACTGCCACTCTTGCTGCGCATCGGCAGCGCTCACGCCTGTTTGCCTGCTAAACCGGATAGTGGCTGTTTCTGCACTTTGCGGCTCAACCTGTCCTGAGGCAGTAGTAGCCGCAGGTGTTGCTGCGTAAACCCAGTCTATAGTATTCACTTGCCACACCTGCTGCCCGGCCATCACCTGCTGCACTATCATCAATAGGCGATCAGGGTAGCGTGCTGCAGCTTGCAGATCTTGCACCGCCTGTGAGAATGTCTGCAGGCGCGGCAGATCGGCATCTGCGATGCCCCAGGCAGGTTGCGCTGACTGCCACAGCCGTATCTGGGCGCTGGTGTGCCGGATATCGGACTGGGTTTTTTGCATGGCCTGCAGACTCAGGTAGTTGGCGGCCAGCAATAAAAGAATCATGCAGCTGCAGGCGGCTACCAGCATGCGTTTGGCCCGCATCACATGCACACTCAGCAACGCTGCTTGCGCTGCAAGATTCGGCAGTTGCCGGCTATGTAGCAGCACCTGCATAGCCAGCCAGTCCATCACGCTCAAGCCAGGCGGCACAGAACGCCAGCCTGACTGGCGCAGCAATGCTGCATAAGACATAGTGGTTGACTGAATGACAGCCGGTAACTGTTGTGGTGATAAATCCTGGTCATGGCCATCTTCGCTCAACCACAGCAGATGCAATGGCTCGCCCTCCTGCAGCCATTGCTGGCTCAGCAGATACAGCCTGGTCTGGGCGATCTCACTGCTGATAGGCAAGTTCAGCGATGCATCTGGCACTAGCGCAAGCAAGCGGCTGAACACCAGCTGCGACCTATACAAGTAACGCAGGCAGAGTTGCTGTTTTTCAACGTAGCCTATCAGGCAATGCGTATGCGCGGATGGCAGAGATGACACCCAGCAAGGGCTACATAAAGCCTGGGTATGCACACCGTGCACGCGAAGTGGCTGTGACTGTAACAACTGACTCAATGGCGGGTAGTGTATGGCGGCAAACAGGTAGCGGTCTGCCTGAGGCAGACCTGGTGTGCCGCCTAATCTGTGCACTGCATGCAGGCCTTGTGCATATGGCCACGCTGCAAGCCGGCGCGCCAGCAACTGTTTTCTGCCCGTGCCACGCACAGGCGGACAGAGCTCTATATGGTAGTTTTCCTCGGCTATATCGGTCAGGAAATACAGCCTGGCACTGGCGTATCGTTGCAGATGATCCAGCAGCAATCGCTGCATGTCCGCATCCGCGGTAAATACATATAAGGCCTGATACCGCCAGCCGCTGAAATGAACCACCCGCCACTCAGCCTGCCCCACCAGTATTACAAGTTGGTATCGCGCCATGGCTTCACCGCAAGTTCGCAAAGCTATCATAGACTGGCAGCATGACTGCCGCCATCAGAAACAACAGCATAAGACCTAGCACCATGGTCAGCACCGGTTCCAGCAAGCGTAGCAACCACTGCATCTGCGCCTGCACCTCCCTGTCATAGAAAGCGGCTTGCTGTGCCAGCATCCGGTCCAGAGCGCCGGTGGTTTCCCCTACCCGTATCATGCGCACCAAGAGTGACGGGAACCAGCCTGTGGCAGCGAAGCTACCCGCCAGCCCCTCACCGGCCTGCACGCGCTGATGCACCTGGTTGAGCGCTTGCGCCATGGCGCGGTTATGCAACAGTGGCTGGCACCATTCCAGCGCCTGCAGCAGCGGGATACCGGTGTGGTACATCAAGCCCAGAAAGCGACAAAGCCTGCTTAACACCAGCTGTTGCCACAAGCGGCCTATCACCGGCAGGCGCAACAACTGCTGATCGTAATAAAGTGCGCAGGCAGGCGAACGCCGGATAGTGAACCGCAAGCCTGCCACCAGCATCAGCAACACCAGCAGCATGACACCACCATAAGCCACCACCCAGTCTGACAGGCCCAGCAGCAGGCGGGTGGACCACGGCAACTCCTGGCCCAGGCTGTGCAGAAAACCCACCATCTGCGGCACCAGAGAGGTCAGCATGACCACGGCGGCTACACAGACCATCACGCATAACAAGGCAGGGTACGTCAGCCCGCGCCGCGTTTGCGCGATGAGGTCTGCCTGCCATTGCAGTGTCTGCGCCAGATGGCCGAAGATTTCTGGCAGCTGACCGGTGTGCTCGCCGGCGGCGACTAAATGGCAGATCAAGGCAGGGAACACTTGCGCCTGTGCCTGCATGGCCTGCGAAAGCAATTTTCCGGCTTCCAGCTCTTGCTGAAGGGCGCGTATGGCCTCAGCCAGCGAGCGATGTTCGTATTGCCCGGCCAGTTCTTCCAATGCCTGCAGCAGCGGTATACCCGCATGCAGCAATTGCTCCATTTGCACGCAGAACAGTATCAGCTGCTGCGCCTGGATACGCGGTTGCAACCAGGCCGGATGCTGCGCAATGCTGGCTGTCAGCAACAGCAGCCCTTGCTGTTGCAGGGATTGTTCCAGCGCCTGTTCACTTGCAGCGTGCAAGGTGCCGCGTTGCTGGCGTCCGCGGCTGTCTACGGCCTTGTAGCGGTAACTGCTCATGGCGCAGGCCACTGCAGATAGGCACTGATATCCACTACCCGGCGCAATTCTTCCAGGCTGGTTTCGCCTGCCAGCACGCGCTGCAAGCCCTCTTCGGCCAGGGTGGTATAGCCATATAGACTTGCCTGCTGCTGTAATTCAGTCGCTGCAGATTGCCTGGCCAACATCTCATCCAGCGCAGCATGCATAGGCAGGATCTCCATAATGGCCAGGCGCCCGCGGTAGCCGCTCATGCGGCACTGGCTGCAGCCACCGGCTTGATAGATAGGCGTGTTGTCTGGCACATGGCTACCGGGCAAGCGTTGCAAACATGCCTGGGTGATGGCATCGGGCAGCACCTGTATTTTGCAATGTGTGCACAAGCGCCTGAGCAGGCGTTGTGCAACCACACCGACCAGACTACCCGCCATCATCTGCGGGCTGATACCAAAGTCCTGTAACCGCGCGAATGCTGCGATTGCATTGTTGGTGTGCAAGGTGGTCATGACCAGATGCCCGGTCATGGCCGCGCGTATCGCCATGGCGGCGGTAGGCTCATCGCGTATTTCGCCCACCAGGATAATGTCGGGGTCTTGCCTTAATATGGAGCGGATACCGTTGACGAAATCCACCTTGTTCGCCTCATTGACAGAGGTCTGCCGCATCAGCATGTGTGGATACTCCACCGGGTCTTCCAGCGTCATGAT
Source organism: Methylophilus luteus (assembly GCF_042676265.1). Taxonomy (NCBI): domain Bacteria; kingdom Pseudomonadati; phylum Pseudomonadota; class Betaproteobacteria; order Nitrosomonadales; family Methylophilaceae; genus Methylophilus; species Methylophilus luteus. The sequence continues at coordinate 313,878 of NZ_JBHTKB010000003.1, read as the reverse complement.
ATTGACATGCTGGTGGTTGAGGTGGGCCAGCATGGAGTACAGCGTGGTGGTTTTGCCGCTGCCGGTGGGGCCGGTCAGGATCAACAGCCCTTCCGGCTTTTCCAGCATGTGTTTAAGCAACTGTAATTGCGGCAGGCGCAAACCCATCGCAGCTAGAGGAATAATGGATTTTTCCCTGTCCAGCACACGTAGCACGATATTTTCACCATGCAGGGTGGGATGGCTGGAAACCCTGAAGTCGATCTGGCTACCGCATAAAAACAGGTTGACGCGGCCGTCCTGCGGGGTACGCTGTTCTGCGATATCCATGCCGGCCAGTATCTTGAGCCGCACGCACATGGCAGGCCAGTAGTGGTCATGCAGGCTGCGGATCTGCCACAACACGCCATCTATGCGGTAGCGTATCCTGAGAAACGCCTGCTCTGGTTCAAAATGAATATCTGATGCACCTTGTTTGGCGGCATCGACCAATATGGCATTGATCAGGCGGATGACCGGCCGCACGTCTGGTTGTGACGCTGGCGGGCTGGACGCAACCTCCTGTTCTATCTCGTGCAGGATATCATCCAGTGACAGATGGTGCCCGTAGTATTTGTCCAGTGCCTGTTCTATCTGTGCCTCAGTCGCCAGTACTGATTTGAGCTGTAGCCCACCGCCCACTAAATAGCGTAACTGGTCCAGCACCGCGATCTGGTTCATGGCCGCCATCGCCACCCGCAACACTTTTTTGTCAGCAGAGAGATCCAGCGGCAGCAGGCGATGTTGCTTGGCAAATGCTTCAGGCACCATGGCCAGCACTTCAGGGTCAGGGATCACCTGGGACAAATCCATGCTTTCCTGCGCATGCTGCTGGGCCAGCACATCCCTGACCATGGCGTCGGTGACAAAGTGCAGGCGCACCAGTTGCTGGCCAAGTGACAGCTGGCTTTTACGCTGCTCTATGAGGGCGATATCCAGCTGGTCTGCGGTGATCATGCCCTTAGCCAGCATCCACTCACCCAGTGCGTTCTTGTCTGCTGCGCTCAACATAGCTAGCTCTGTCCCTGGTCTGAATCAGCCTGGCTAGCAGACTCAGGGTCATGCTCATAGTATGGAATCTCCAGCCGCAATCTTTCCAGGTAATCAGCCTCGCTTTGGCTATCGCCCGCTTGCCTGGCCAGCAATAGCATGCCTTGCATCGCCTCTACACTATGAGTATCGCGGGTCAAGGCAGTCAGAAAGGCCTGCCTGGCTAAAGCCAACTGCCCGGATCGCAAGTGCTGGTAGCCGTCGGCAATTTTACCACGCATAAGCGCGGCTAGCGGCGGACGCAGAATCTGCAATTGCCAGGGCCGTGTATAAGCTACGGCAGCTTTAGCTGGAATATATTCAGTCTGCGCCTGTTGTTGTGGTGAGGGGGGTTGCTGCTTAGCGGGCTTAAACAATGTGTCAGCGTTTTTTGCCTGCATATTTATTGCTGGCAGCGACAGCATGGCAGCTATATTGCTGGTGAAATGTGGTGCCGGCTGATCCAGCACCTGTGTCTGCGCAGCCCAGAAAACATGCTGCAGTGCTGGCAATATCATCAGCAGCAACCCGCCCGCAAGCACTGCCAGCAAGCTTCTGTCACTTCTGGCATATACGCTATGCATGCATGACCCACGATAAATGCGCCGGTACGCCAGATAGCTTTTGGCACGTAGCATTTGCTGCCTGATCAAAGCGTAGGCATTCACAGCGGCTGGCCTATCTTCAAATCAAACTCATCGGCAGGCAATGATTCCGGCAACAATGGCTCAAAAGGCTGCAGGTCACCGGTTTTTACATCTGCCAGGCCGATCACGGTTGGCCGCAAGAACACCACCAGCTCGGTTTTTCTGGCCGCCTGATTGATGCCTTGAAACACGTAACCTATGATAGGGATACTCGCCAGCCCCGGCACTTTATCCTTGAAATCCCGTTGATCCTCCTGCATCAGCCCGCCCAGTACCGCCACATTGCCACTGGCAATATTGAGTACAGATTCCATTTCACGCACCTGTATCTCGGGGATGCTACTGACGATGCGCGTGCTGCCACTGCCTAATTGCGGGTTGGGGTCCTCAATGTAACGCAACACTTTTGAGACAGTCGGTCTAACATTCAAATTGACACGCTTCTGGCCATTGATCTGCGCCGTCACCGCCATTACCAAGCCTACCGGCACGGTATTGGCCGTGGTGGTCACCGACTGCAGGTTGGCAGCGTTATTGCTGCTGCTTTGCGATATCTGCGATTGAATGGTGAAATACACCAGGTTATCCACTACTTTCAGAATGGCGGTCTGGTTGTTCAACACCATCAATTTAGGGCTGGAAAGCACCCGCGTCTTGCCAAACTGCTCCAGCAAGGTGACGCTGGCACTCAGATTGCCAAAGCGGCTGGAGGGATTCAGGTAACCCAGCATAAACGCCACGTTGCCATTATTCTGGCCGAGTGCATTTTTACTGTTATTGGTTTCCCAGCTACGGGTATCGCGATTGAAGTGGGCGGCTTCGCTGCCTAGCGATTGCGACAATTGCCAGCCGCTTTGCCTGGCTGAAGAAGACAAGCGACTCCAGTCTATGCCCATCTGAAAGCTTTTGCTTAACTCGACCTCAACGATGGTCGCCTCGATCAGCACCTGCCTGGCTGCCACCTGCATGACGGATTCAAGATAAGATTTCACCTGGGCCTGCTGGCTATGCGACGCGCGCACCGTCAATATGCCGGTCTCGGGGTTAGCGATCAAGCGTGAAGCGCGCCAGCGTACATGTGCTTGCTGTGCCTTTTCCGCCTGCACAGCAGTCTGCGCAGACGCTATGGTCTTTTCAATTGTAGTGCGTGACGATTCCGCGCCATCTGTTGTTTCAGTGGCAGGCAGCGCTAGGCCAGGTGTTAAGGCGGCACTTTCCACCACCTCATCCCTGGCGATGCTGGCCTTATCCGTCTCTTCCAGCAAGGCCTGGATATTCTGCACCACGCTTTCCCATAAATGGTAGCGGGATTGGGTGGCGACTGCCGTTCGGGAACTGTTACTATTGCCGGTTACGGTTGGCTGCGCTTGTGCCATGGCACTATTATTATTTTGGCCGGAGCCGATCGCAGGCCTGCCGGTACTGTTGATCTCGCTGGCAACACCGATAAAACCAGTGGTATCGCGCGTCATATTCACATAATTGACTCTATAACTGCGCAACACCGGCATGTCCGGCGCAACCGACCAGATACCGTTGCCCCACTCGTAATACATATCCACCTGCCTGGCAATGCGTGACAAGATCGCCGGGATAGATTGCTGCACGGCATGTAAGGAAACTTTGCCTCTCAGGCCAGGATGGATATCCATATTGAGCTGGCCTTCCCTGGCCAGTGCCTGCAACACTTCCTGCACCGGCGCCTCATGCACGACAAGATTGACTAACAGCGTGGGTGTCGCCGACTTTAAAGGCGGGTTGGGCACCAGGCCAGACTCTACATCATAGGTCTCGACTTCAGGATTAGGGGCTAGCGGTGTTGCAAGTGCAGCTTCAGAAGTGAGTTCAGGCAGGTGTAAAGTGGCAGCACGATCACCGTTATTAACGGCCTGGGGGATGCATGCAGTCAGCCATAAACATGCAAGTAGTATGGCCGTAAAACGCATCCGCTCCCCCTGACCATTTGATTATTGTTAACATATATTAATAATAGTTAACGACAAATGTCAAATCATCAGGCTAATGGCAGTTGGGTACAGCCAGTTTTTGTGAGGAAAACCAGGGGAAAACTTAGAACAGCTCGACTTCACCTTGTATGGTACTGTCACTGAGCAGGCCATTTTCTACCAGCTCTTCATAGAAACAGATCTGGTTGCGGCCATGATCCTTGGCATAGTATAAAGCCTCATCCGCGCGTTCCAGCACTGTGTTTGGCAACACATTCAGCGCCATACGCGAACAGCCCACACTCATGGAAACATGCCCGACCTGTGGAAAGACATGGGCATTTAAAGTGGCTTTAAATCTTTCCAGCAAAACCGTGATGTCGTTTTCATCAGCGCAAGAAAAAACACCGACAAACTCCTCCCCGCCAAAGCGGAACAGCAGGTCGCCTTCGCGAAAAGTCTCCTGCATCAGCCGCGAAAGCAGGATAAGGACTTCGTCACCGATCAGGTGGCCGTAGGTATCGTTGATCTTCTTGAAAAAATCGATATCAAAGATCGCCAGGAAATGGTGCAGTGGAAACTTGAATTCTGGCGTGTAATCATTGAGCAGGATCTTGCTCACGCAATGATCAAAGGTTTTGCGGTTAAGCAAGCCGGTCAATGCATCACGCTCATTCTCAATGATCAGGCTGGCATAGTGATGAAACATGTCCAGACACTGCTTGATCAGGCTGATCGCATCCTCATCCAGCGTTTCATGCTGAATAAGCAAAATGGCATGCTTGTGCGCAATACTCTGTTGCAGAGGGAATATATGCAGTTTGCCGCTATTTGTTTCCAGGCACTCATACTGATGCGAGCCTTTGTCCATATAGTTGAGCAACAACGCGTAATTTTCCGGCATCCAGCCATCAAACGCCGCGTGGGTGACCTCACCGCTGCCCAGTGTGGAGATGACCGAAACCAGCTGCCGCCTCGATAATACCTGCATCCTGATAGGCTGTGGTTGCGCCGCGAAAATACTTAACCAGTGCTGCATGAGCGAAAGCAAGGCTGGATCCAGCGCAAGACTCTCCCTGACCTTGGTAAGGTCAGTCAGCGTCTGCATAAATTCGCTCAGATTCAATTGAGTAGTCATGTGTTCGACATAAGGATTTTTGAACACTTTAACAGAGGCAAGCTGATGACTTATTTGCGATCAGAACCAGTATTTACGACTAATCTTTGAATTTAAGCTAGTCTTGAACCTGTTTAAACCGGAGGAAAACTAGAGGAAGATAATGGGGTGGCTGATGGGGCTCGAACCCACGACAACAGGAATCACAATCCTGGACTCTACCAACTGAGCTACAGCCACCATAGAGACTTTTACATTGGCCTGCCCGACAGGAATCGAACCTGTAACCCCCAACTTAGAAGGTTGGTGCTCTATCCAGTTGAGCTACGAGCAGATAGGTGTTACATGACGATTGGGCAAACCAGAGAAACTGGTCGGCGTGGAGAGATTCGAACTCCCGACATCCTGCTCCCAAAGCAGGCGCGCTACCAGACTACGCTACACGCCGAAAGCAGGAATATAACCGATTTTCCGAAATCGTGTCAATCCTGATGTGATAAAATTCTATTTTTAACGATGATTTTTTGCTCATGAGCGCACACATTATTGATGGCAAGCAAATTGCCAATCAACTGTTAGACGATATTAAAAATAACATTGATCAACGCCTGCAGGCTGGCAAACGTGCTCCCTGTCTAGCGGTGGTACTGGTCGGGGATGACCCGGCTTCTGCCATTTATGTACGCAATAAACAGCTGGCCTGCGAGAAAGTGGGCATAGTCTCGCAAGCCCATAGATTACCTTCCACCATTTCACAAAATGACTTGTTCAGCCTGATCCAGAGCTTGAATCAGGACCCGGAAACCGACGGCATACTGGTGCAATCACCGCTGCCGCATCATATTGATGAAACCGCCATTCTGGCCCTGATAGACCCGGCCAAGGATGTAGATGGCTTTCACCCTTACAATATTGGTTTATTGGCGGTACGCCAGCCGCAATTGCGCTCCTGCACGCCTTACGGGGTGATAAAAATGCTGCAAGCCAGCGGCATCAACCTGAAAGGGCTGGACGCGGTGGTGGTCGGGGTTTCCAACCATGTGGGTCGCCCTATGGGGCTGGAGTTATTACTGGCGGGCTGCACGGTGACCAGTTGCCACCGCCACACTAAGGACCTGGCTGCGCATGTGCAGCGCGCCGACCTGGTAGTGGCTGCAGCAGGCAAACCAGGGTTGATCAAAGGGGAATGGATCAAACCTGGTGCTATTGTGGTGGATATCGGCATCAACCGCCTGCCGGATGGCAAATTGGCCGGTGATGTTGAATTCGAGCTGGCAAAGTCACGCGCCGCTTATATCACCCCGGTACCCGGTGGCGTGGGGCCGATGACAGTGGCGACCCTGATGGAAAATACCCTGAAGGCGCTGGAACTCAGAGAGCAGGCTTAAGCGCCAGGCCGCCGCCTGACAAAGATGCTTTGCAAGCCCATAAAATCGGTGTAAACTCGCGCGATTATTGATTAACGTAATGCAGTAAAAAGCGCCGTAAAGGCAGTAATAACAAGTAGTTTCGTCCTTTGGAACCATCATGGCAGACACCGTTAACAAATCTTTTATCCCTTACCAGCCAGCGGCCGGTGAGGAGTACATGAACAAAAAACAGCAGGATCATTTCAAAAATATCCTCAATAACTGGAAAGCTGAACTCAGTCACGATATTGACCGTACGGTGCACACCATGCAGGACGAAGTGACCAGCTTTGCCGACCCGAACGACCGCGCCAGCCAGGAATCAGACATGGCGCTGGAATTACGCAACCGTGACCGTGAGCGCAAGCTGATCAAGAAGATAGACGAGACATTGCGCAACATTGATGGCGGCGATTATGGCTATTGCGAAGGCTGCGGCATTGAAATCGGTCTCAAACGCCTGGAAGCACGCCCAACGGCCACACTTTGCATTGATTGCAAAACGCTGGATGAAATGCGTGAAAGGCAAGTCGCTAAATAGCTGACTGCCAGAAAAAAAGCGAGTGCGCATAAACGCCACTCGCTTTTTTTATTGCCGTAATACGCTTAACCCGCCCTGCCAGCCACCTGGCAATCTCACGTCACCCAACCTGGGTGCCTCAACCCTCATTCACAGCCACAGCAGCGGCCTTAGTGTTTTACCAGTTTTCTTCTACCGAAAAAAGCCGCTTATGCTCACGGATGGCGTAGCGGTCTGTCATGCCGGCAATATAGTCGGCGACTGCACGCGCCTGGTCTTGTCTGGCAGCCAGTTGATGCTCATCCGGCATTAATTTGGGTGACTGCATAAAGGCAGTGAATAACTCTTCAATGATGCGGCCGGCTTTAGCACTCATGCGATTGACTTTGTAATGCCGGTATAGATGCTCGCGCAAGAATTGTTTCAGTTCGTGGTTTTTATCAGCAATTTGCTGGCTGAAGCCGACCAGATACGCTGCTTTACGCACATCCTCAATATCCGCCGGATTGAGTGCGGCTATGGCTTGCTGGCTCTGTTCACATAGATCGACCACCAGCACATTGATCATGCGGCGTATGGTTTCATGGATCAGGCGTTTCTCTTCTATCTCGCCATACACGCGTTTGACTTCTGCCATATTCTCGGCAAACAGCTGTATGCCGGATAGCTGCTGTATGGTGATCAGGCCGGAGCGCAAGCCATCATCCACATCGTGGTTGTTATAGGCGATCTCATCGGCGAAATTGGTGATCTGTGCCTCCAGACTGGGCGACTGCTTGCGCAGGAAGCGTTCGCCTACATCGCCTAACTGCTCGGCATTTTTGCGCGAACAATGTTTGAGTATGCCTTCACGTACTTCAAAGCTCAGGTTCAGGCCGTCAAAGCTGGCATAACGGTTTTCCAGCAGATCGACCACACGCAGGGACTGCAGGTTATGCTCAAAGCCGCCAAAATCGCGCATGCAATGGTTGAGCGCATCTTGCCCGGCGTGGCCAAATGGCGTATGGCCCAGGTCATGCGCCAGCGCGATCGCTTCGGCCAGGTCTTCATGCAACCCTAGCGTACGCGCAATACCGCGCGTCAGCTGTGCGACTTCTATACTGTGGGTCAGGCGGGTGCGGAACAAGTCGCCTTCATGGTTGACGAACACCTGGGTCTTATATTCCAGGCGACGGAAAGCAGTAGAGTGAATGATGCGGTCGCGGTCGCGCTGAAACACATTGCGCGTGGGCGATTCCTGCTCAACAACCTTGCGGCCACGCGTTTGTTCGGGATGAGCGGCAAAGCTGGCTAAGGTCATTGTTGGTCTTTATATGATCAAGCAGCTAGCGAGAGCGTCTGCTGTAGTTTATCGGCATCATAATCAGCGGTGATCACCGCCTTGCCTATCGCCTGCTGCAAGATCAGGCGTATGCGGCCATCAGAAACTTTTTTATCCAGTTGCATGAGCCGCAGGTATTCTTCGGCGCCAAAGTCAGGTGCCTCTATCGGCAATTTGGCCGCCAGCATGATGTCTTTGATGCGCTGCACTTCGGCCGCATTGAGCCAGCCCATGCGCTGTGACAGGTCAGCCGCCATGATGGTACCGGTGGCCACGGCTTCGCCATGCAGCCACACGCCATAACCCATGGCGTTTTCTATGGCATGACCAAAGGTATGGCCCAGGTTCAGCAACGCGCGCTCGCCCTGCTCGTGCTCGTCCACCGCCACCACTTCGGCCTTGTTCTGGCAAGAACGATATATCGCATAGCTGGCCACGGCAGTATCCAACGCCATCAGCGCAGACATATTGGTTTCCAGCCAGTCAAAAAAATCGGCATCGCGTATCAGGCCATATTTGATCACTTCGGCCACGCCTGCGGATAATTCACGCTGCGGCAAGGTTTTCAGGGTATCTATATCAGCCAGCACCAGCTTAGGCTGGTAAAACGCGCCTATCATGTTTTTGCCCAGCGGGTGGTTGATGCCGGTTTTGCCGCCCACGCTGGAATCTACCTGCGACAGCAAAGTGGTAGGGACCTGGATAAACGGCACGCCGCGCAAATAGGTGGCTGCCGCATAGCCGGTCAGGTCACCGATCACGCCACCCCCCAATGCGATCAGGGTAGTGTTACGCTCACAGCGGTTTTGCAGCAAATGGTCATAAATGGTTTGCAGCGTTTCGTTGTTCTTGTAAGCCTCACCATCCGGCAGGATGATCTCAATGACACTGATACCGGCGTCGCGCAAAGGCTGGGCCAGCGCTTGCATATACAAGGGCGCAACCGTGGTATTGCTGACGATGGCGACCTGTTTGCGCTTGAGGTGCGGCAGTATCAGTTCGGCCTGGCTCAGCAGGCCATTGCCGATATGGATAGGGTAGCTACGGTCAGCCAGGCTAACAGTTAAGGTTTGCATGTGGACTCCAGCGCTTGCAACGCGCTTTCAATTTTTTGGATGATGACAGCCACCGGCTGATGTCCGGTATCCACGATCAGATCGGCAGTTTCGGTATACAGGGGGTTGCGGGCGTGAAACAGCTGCTCCAGCTTGGCCTTGACGTCTACATTTTGCAGCAAGGGGCGATTTTTATCATTGCGGGTACGCAGGTACAGCTCATTGACATTGGCGCGCAGATAAATCACATAGCCATACTGTTTGAGTAGCACCCGGTTTTCAGGGGCGATGATGGCGCCGCCGCCGGTGGCCAGCACGATATTATCCTGCTGCCCCAGCTCTTCGAGCATGGCGGTCTCGCGCTTGCGAAAGCCCTCCTCACCTTCCAGTTCAAAGATGGTAGGGATCTTGACGCCGGTGCGCTGCTCTATCACGTGATCGGTATCATAGAAGGTTTTGCCCAGGTTTTTGGCGATCAATTTGCCAACCGTGGTTTTGCCTGCACCCATCAAACCGATTAAAAAAATATTATTTGGTATACGCCCGCTCATAAAAAAGCCCAACCGATCCAGTTGGGCATTTTAAGGCAAAGCACGCCCGCTGTCAGTAACAGCCGGGCTTGCCAGCGGCAATTTAGTTCAAAGCCAGCGTTTCATCCATCACTTTAGGCGTGATAAAGATCAACAGTTCAGTCTTGTCCTCTTGCTTGGTGTTGCGTTTAAACGCATAGCCAACCACCGGCAAGTCACCAAAGAATGGCACTTTATCGGTACTTTTACGTGACACCTGCTCGTAAATACCGCCCAGAACAACGGTTTCGCCATTGCCGACCAGCACTTGCGTCTGCACGTTCTGCGTATTGATCGCCACCCCGCCAGGCAAGTTCTCGCCACGGCTGTCTTTACGCACATCGAGGTCCATGATGATCTTCTGGTCCGGCGTGATCTGCGGCGTCACTTCCAGGCTGAGTTCAGCCTTTTTAAAGCTGACCGCAGTGGCACCGCTACTGGTAGCCGTCTGATAAGGGATCTCCACCCCTTGCGCGATACGTGCTTTTTGCTGGTTGGCCGTGGTCACGCGTGGACTGGAGATCACTTTACCGCGTGAGTCTGCCTCCAGCGCTGACAATTCAAGGTTCAACAGCAAATTGGCTGACAGTTTAAGCAGGCTGAGGGCGATACCGCCGTAAGCGTTGCTGACTGGCAGGTTGGACATCAGGTCAGGCAAGCCGTCAGAACTGGTCAAGGTGCTGCCATTGTTGCTGGCGGTTTGTATGCTGCCGTTATGCGTGCCCTGGGTAGCGACACCGGTGGCGGAGACTTCAGTAAACCGGTTACCCAAAGAGCCGCTGACTGTCATATTGGTGTTGCTGCCCGGCGTACCGGTTTGCGTGATGCCGAAACGCGCACCCAAAGCCTTGGAAAAAGTATTCGAAGCGATCACCATGCGTGACTCTATCATCACCTGCTTTACCGGCACATCGACCTTATTGATGATGGCCTGGATCTCATCCAGCTTCTTGGGCGTATCCTGCACAAAGATGGTATTGGTACGCACATCAAAGGTGACGCTACCGCGTTGTGACAGGATGCGGTTCATACGCCCTGCGCCAGAACCACTGGTACCGCCCACTGCAGCACCGGCTGAAGCGCCGCCGCCGGTCATGCTGGGCCCGCCACCCAATAACATATTCCTGAAATCGGCTGCTTTCTGGTATTTGAGGGAGAATACTTCGGTGCGCAAGGTTTCCAGCGTTTCACGCTCTGCGTCTGCGGTTAATTGCGCTTTCTCCTTGGCTGCGAATTCCTCGGCCGGGGCGATGGAGATGACACTGCCATTCACACGCATATCCAGACCTTTGCTTTGCATGATCACATCCAGCGCCTGGTCCCATGGCACATCTTTCAGGCCTATGGTGACGCTGCCGGAGACAGAGTCACTGACAACGATGTTTTTACCAGTGAAGTCAGCGATCACTTTCAATACATCCCTGACATCCACACGCTGAAAGTTAAGTGATAGCTTTTCACCGGCATAGCCCTGCTTGGAGCCCTGGATCAATTTATTCGGGTCCCTGACCACTGGCCGTATATCCACCACCAGTTTGCGGTCAGCCTGATAAGCCGACTGCTCCCAGTCACCCTGCGGTTCGATCACGATCTGTGCCTGGTTGTTATGGCGCAAAGCATCTACATACAGCACCGGCGTGTTGAAATTGATCACATTGAGGCGGCGTTGCAGCGACTCAGGCAACTCGGTGTTGCTGAAATCGATGACCACGGTCTTACCGGCATTGCGCACATTCACGCCCACGCGGCTGTCAGACAGGTCGACCATGATACGGCCTTCACCATTCTTGCCACGCACAAAATCAATATTCTGGATGCGGTGATTCGCGACCGCGGCCGGTTCGGCATAGCGTCTGACTGCCGCCGCGGCAGGGGCCAGCTCGCTGCTGTCCTGCGCCAGCGCGATCAGCAGATTATTTTGTTGCAATTGCAACTGATGCTGTACCGGCTTGGAAAGATTGAGCACGATGCGGCTGCGGTCATTCGCCTGCGCGACCTGTACCGATTTCAACGCCCCCTGATTGATAGTCACCACATTCTTGCCGGTGGCATTACTGGTGCGCGGGATATCAAACACCACTCTGGGCGGATTGGTCAGAGTAAAGCTGGCCGGCGCTGCAGACAAAGGCTGCGCCAGTTGCAGCTGCACGTTCAGCCGCCCACCGGGTAGTGTGGTCACCTCCACTGCCTGCAGCTGGTTATTGCCAGCCGGCATGTCGGCGGCCAGTGCCGCGTGCGTGGTCATGCCAACAAAAAATAATGCTAGCTGCGTAGCAAAAGATATCAGTGTTTTCATCATTGATGTTCCTGCAATTCCAATGTCGTCATTTGCTCGGCCCATTCACCAGTAACCGTGTCCTGAATGGTCTCTTTAACTTTTAATTCATACTTCAATGTCTGCCGGTTTTCTGCCAGCGCGGTGATCAGCCCCAGCTTCTCGCCCATATAATTGCCGGGCTTGACCTGGTAAACCATGTTGTCCGGCGTTTGTATGGTGGCAAAGGTCTTGCTCTTTTTACTCATCACGCCGACAAACTTCAGGCTTTCCAGCGGATAAGCTTCCAGCGGTTCTTTGTGGCGTTTGAGGTCAGGCTGAAACGTGTTTTGCACCGCCGCCTTGCGTGGCAGGAACGGGTCATGCAACACACCATCGGCGTTATATTGCTTGGGTGAAAAACCCTGCACCTGCGGCAATGGCTCTATAGGCGCTACCGGTGTCTGGTTGGCTTCATTCATAAACTGCGTCAGATCATCCTCTTTAGCGGCGCCGCATGCTGCCAGCAACAGGCTCAGGCCGATCATGGTCAGGGTGGGGATACGCATCATTTTTTACCTGCCTTGGCGTCTTCTTGTGCCTTGCGTGCCGCGACTTCTTCCGCGTCCAGATAGCGGTAAGTCTTGGCCACCGCTTCCATGACCAGAATGTCTTTATGCGGCTGTTTCTCGTCTTTGGCCAACGGCTGCACTTGCAGATTGTGCAAAGTGACTATGCGCGACAACTTGGCCACTTCGGTGACGAAAGCACCCAGTTCGTGATAACGCCCCAGCACTTTGATGCTGATAGGCTTTTCGGCATAAAACTCGGCAAACACTTCCGGCTGCGGCACAAAGGCCTCAAACGATAGACCCTGGCTCAAACCGGCCTGGTTGATGTCGGTCAGCAGGCCATCCATCTCGGATTTATCCGGCAATTGCTTGAGCAACACACCAAAGGTACGCTGTATCTCCAGCACTTGCTGTTCATAGGCTGGCACGCGCAGCGCCTGCATCTTTTTGGCGAGGTATTCATCGCGCAAGCCCTGCTCTTTTTCTTTTTCGGTGTTTAGTGCCTTGAGGTTAGGGTTGAGCAGGAACACATAGCCCAACACCAGCAGCACGACTGCCAATATGCTCAGCAACACGACTTTCATGGGCACTGGCAGGTTGCCGGCGTTTTTTAAATCAATATTGTTAAAATCCGAAAGTTGCATGATGCGCCTTAACTTTTTGCTGCCGCAGGCTTTTGCTGGGCCTGGCTGGCATCCGTTTGCTCCGGCTTGAGCATGATCCGGAGTACGAACTCATATTGCTTGATGTCTTGCTGATTAGTGCTCGCCTTGATCTCCACCAGATTAGGGTTATGGATAATGGCCGAGTCGCTCAGGTTGTGCACCAGCGAGGCGACCCTGGCATTGGTGTCGGCGACACCTTTCAGCTCTATCTCGTCTTCTACCTGCTTGATGCTTTTCAGCGACACGCCTTCCGGCAACAGCCTGGCCAGTTCGTCGAGGATCTGCACCGCCTGGTTACGATCACTCTGCAGGCCTTCAACGATCTGCTTGCGTTCAAGCACGTGCTTGATCTGGTCCTTGAGCGTCACTATCACCGCGATCTCTTTATCCAGACGCACCATCTCATCCTGCAGGCGCTGGTTACGCTCCTGCTGGCTACGGATCTGTGCGCCTACATAACTCCAGCTGACAAACAGAATGGCAGCAGAAGCAATGGCGACCAGCGAGGCCATCAGGCCGAATTCACGCTGGCGTTCAGCACGGCGTATCTGTCTATGTGGTAGCAGGTTGACTTTAATCATGCGTCCACCCCGCGCAATGCCAGGCCACAGGCGATCATCAGCGCCGGCGCATCGGTTCCCAGCTGATTAGCCTTGATCTTGTTCACCAGTGTCATGCCATGAAACGGGTTGGCTACCAGCGTGTGTATCTCGGTTTTTTGCTGTATCAGCGCCGCCAGGCCTGTAGTCGCCGCCACGCCACCTGCCAATAGCAGATGATCCACCTTGTTGTACTGGGTAGAATTGGTGAAGAAAGACACGGCACGCGCCGCTTCACCGGCCAGCGTCTGCAAAAACGGTTGCAGCACTTCCTGTTCGTAAGAATCCGGCAAGCCACCCTGGCGTTTGGCGATCTCGCTTTCTTCCGGAGAAAGCCCGAACCGGCGCTGGATCTCCTGTGACAGCATGGCGCCGCCAAAAGCCTGCTCACGCGCATACACCGAATGCAGGCCGACCATCACGCTGATATGGGTGACATGGGCACCGATATCGAGAATCATGGTCACGGTCTTTTTGGTGTGCTCGGGTAACTGTTTGAAAATCTGGCGGTAGGCGGTTTCAGTGGCATAGGCATCCACATCCATGATGCTGACTTTCAGGCCAGCCTCTTCGGCGATGGCGACCCGGTCATCAATCTTTTCTTTTTTGGCGGCCGCGATCAGCACTTCAACTTCATCGGTGTTTTTACCTATAGGCCCCAGCACCTGAAAATCGAGGTTCATTTCTTCGAGCGGAAACGGAATGTACTGGTTGGCCTCGGCTTCAACCTGCAACTCGAGGTCTTCATCACTGAGCCCGGCCGGCATGATCACGCGTTTTGAAATAACAGCAGAAGCAGGCAAAGCCATGACCACCTGGCGCGCACGCGAGCCCAGCAATCGCCAGGCCGAACGTATGGTGTCTGCCACCTGGGTCAGGTCATTGATATTGCCGTCGCTGATCACGCCCTTAGGCAAGGCGACGCTGGCGTAACCATCCAGTCGGAACTGATGTTTGCCTATTGCCGACAACTCCACCATCTTGATAGCGGTCGCACTGACATCCACACCGATAAAACTGGTTTTTTTTCTTTGTAAAAAGCCCAGACTCAACTGAATCGCCCTTAGATTGTATTAAATTCCCAAAGGGGTATGCATCAAACGTGCCAACCCCAAACCTTTTAACTGCTTATATGCAAATACTGCGATCGCCCCAGCTGCGGACTATCTCCGACTATTTGCATGATTCCATAATTAACTGCCAATGAATCAGCAAAAAAAGATTACAATTCAGGGGTAATTCTCACGATGGCAACACTAGGCATGAATTCAAAACGCTGGTTACAGTCTTTTCTTTTTATCACCCTCATCGGCAGTTTGATCGTCGCAGCACTACTGGTATTGATGATTAGCATCCTCTACCCCTCGCTGCCATCACTAGAAGCACTGACCGATTACCACCCTAAACTCCCGCTGCGCATTTACGATGCCGAAAGCAACCTGATCGGTGAATTCGGCCAGGAAAGACGCGCCTTTGTGCCTATAGAACAAACGCCCAAAGTCATGAAAGACGCCATTCTGGCGATTGAAGACAGGCGCTTTTACCAGCACAACGGCATAGATACCACCGGCATACTGCGCGCTATACGCAACAACCTGACCGGGCGCGGCCACGAAGGCGCCAGCACCATCACCATGCAGGTGGCAAAGAATTTTTTCAGCAGCCCGACCACGCCACGCAATATGTGGACCAAGATCAAAGAGGCGCTGCTGGCGATCAAGATTGAAAACGCCATCAGCAAAGATAAGATACTCGAGCTCTACCTGAACCAGATCTACCTGGGCGAACGCGCCTATGGCTTTGCCGCCGCTTCCCGCACCTATTTTGACAAAGACCTGCGCCAGCTCAACCTGGCCGAAGCCGCGCTGCTGGCCGGCCTGCCAAAAGCACCCAGCAAATACGACCCTTATATACACCCGGATTTTGCGATCAGGCGTCAGCATGAAGTGCTGCGCGATATGCACCGCTACAAAATGATTTCGCAAAGCGAATTTGAGACTGCCATGAATGCGCCGCTCAAGTTCCAGTCATCCAAGCGCATGGTGCACGCCCTGGGGGCCGAATATGTGGCAGAGATAGTCCGCACCAGCCTGTATAAACGCTATGGCGAAAAAGTCTATAGCAGCGGTTTTAAGGTTTATACCACCATACACAAGCAGCACCAGGAAGCGGCCAATGCCGCGGTGATCCAGGGCATCATCAACTTTGAATTACGCCATGGTTTCCGTGGGCCGGAAAAAGTCATTTCTTTGCCATCCGGCAAAATCCGCGCTTCGGAAGCCAGGGAATTACTGCGTGATTTTGTCACTTATAACCAGTTTGTGCCCGCCTTGGTCACCAAGGTCGAACCCAACCTGCTCACTTTGGTCACTCAGCGTGGCACTGTGCTCAAGTTGCAGGATAAATCGCTGTTGCTGGTGAAGAATCATATGCCGCCAGCCAAACGGACCCCGACTTCACTGGTGGCCGGTGCGGTGATCCGTGTTTACCAGCAAAACGACAACTGGATGGTGGTGCAATTGCCTGAGGTGGAAAGTGGTTTTATTGCGCTCAACCCGGAAACCGGCCAGGTCAATGCACTGATAGGCGGTTTCAGCTTTCAGCGCAACAAATATAACCATGTGACGCAGGGCCGTCGCCAGCCCGGCTCCAGCTTCAAACCATTTATTTACTCGGCTGCGCTGGAAAAAGGCTATTCACCAGCCAGCGTATTTGAAGATGCGCCTATCAGCTTTGCCTCTACCGAAACTGGCAGCAACAGCAACTGGGAGCCACGTAACTACGATGAAAAATACGCAGGCCCCATGCGTTTGCGCGAGGCACTGGCACAATCGAAGAACACTATTTCTATCCGCCTGATGAATGCCATAGGGGCGCGCTATGCGCAAAACTACCTGCGTAAATTCGGCTTTAACCCTAAAGACCACCCGCCGTACCTATCGACCGCCCTGGGCGCCGGTTCAACCACCTCGTGGCAGTTGGCGGCCGCTTATGCCACCTTTGCCAACAGCGGCTACCAGGTGCACCCTTACCTGATAGAGAAGATCACCGATAGCCGTGACAAGGTGGTGATGGCAGTGCAGCCAGGCAAGCATATCTCGCAAGAGCGGGTCATAGACCAGCGCAATGCCTTTATCATCACCACCATGCTGCAGGACGTGGTGCGCGACGGTACGGCACGCGCCGCCTTGTCGCTGCGACGCCCGGACATCGCCGGTAAGACCGGCACCACCAACGACCAGTACGATGCCTGGTTCGCCGGTTATCACCCGAAAGAAGTCGCAGTGGCCTGGGTCGGTTATGACAGCCCGCGTAACCTGGGCCGTGGCGAAACCGGTGGTCGCGCCGCGTTGCCGATCTGGATCAAATACATGCAGGCCACGCTGAAAGGCGTGCCTATCTACCAGTACAAAGTGCCCGAGGGCATACTGCAACTGAAAGTGGATACTTACACCGGCGCGCAGGTTGGCGAAGATGACCAGGGCATCTATGAATATTTCTATGAAGAGCATTTGCCGCAATCGCAGCCGGAAAACCTGCCGGGATTATTCGACCCCTCCAGCGAGCAGGGGCCTGAACAGGATGAACCCTCGTTTCTGGAGCGTTTGATCGGGGAACATTCCGGCGGTGATGAGGACAGAAAAGTACCGGCCAACCCGGCGGCAAAACTATTGAGCCCTAACTAGATTATTGATGGTACAGCGCTTATGTTTGATGACTTTCCAAGTGATCTGCGCCAGGAAATAGCGCAATCGGCAGCCAGGCTGATGTTTGAAGAAGGCATCAGCGACTATGCGCGTGCCAAGCGCAAGGCGGTGAAACTGCTGGGCATACAGCAGGATGCGCCATTGCCGACCAATGCCGAGATAGATTCTGCCCTGCGTGAATATCATGCGCTGTATGCCGATGAGGCAGACGCTGCCCACTTGCTGGACCTGCGCCAGGCGGCGCTGCTGACCATGCAATTATTACAGAAATTCAACCCGCACCTGACTGGCCCGGTGCTGGATGGCACCGCCGGGCCTTATGCCGATACCGATATCCATGTGTTTGCCGAAAGCGCTAAAGAACTGGAGATCTATCTGCTCAACCAGAATATCCCCTACCATGGTGATGAACAGCACTACCGCATGTCGGACCGGCCCGGCAAGCAGAAGCATGAACTGGTGCGCAAACGGGTGCCGGTATTGCTGGTGGAGACACGCTTTGGTACGCAGCGCATCAGCATTTTCGAGGCCGATGATATACGCTCGGCGCCACGCAAGAACGGCGAGAAGTCAGGCATACATCGTATGAATCTGGCGCAGCTTAGCGAGATGGTGCGGGCGCAACCGCCGGCAGAGCCGACCTGAGCAGGCACCCTTGCGGCAGACGTGGCCGCGCCCTCGCCATCCCGGCGGCAAGCACCCTATTGCAAACTGATCTGGCCGTGGCCTAAAACGGTGCCGGTGGCAAAAGCCACATCGACCAGTGAAATCTGGTAATCACTGATGGCGCGTATCTCCTTCAGTTGTGCTTCACCCAGGCGGGTCAGGGTTTCCAGCACTTCTGTCATGGTGCGCAAGCCTTCATTAAACTGCTTGAGCTCGGCTTCGTAGTTGATGCCGGCGACCAGTACCTGCTGGCGCGCGGCGATGATACGCTGCCAGTTCTGGTCTATCTTATCCAGCGCATCATGGATCTCGCGTTTCACCGTCAGCGTCTGCAGGGTCTTGGTGGTCAGGCGCTGCATGCGCTGCGCAACCGCCCGGTCCAGCTTGGCTTTGCGCGCCTCGTTGCTGACCGGCATTTCGAATTTCAGACCCACTGACCAGTCGCGGTAACGGCCTTGGAACAAGTCCTGGCCGATATCGCTGAAGCGCTCGCCTGAGCCTGACAGTGCGCCATACTGGTAATCGAGCGAAAACATGGGCAAGGTCTGGTTCTGCAGATAATCGATCTGTATCAGGTCTGCACTGAGCTTGAGCTCCTGGTCCAGCAACTCGATACGGCTATCCAGCGCATCACGGATCAGGTGCGCGCGGTCAAACTCGAACCTGACCAGGTTAGGCGGGGTAGCCGGCACCCAAGGCGATTGTTTTTCCTGGTCGTCGGGCAGATCATTCAACAAAAACTGTAACTGCCGGTGAGCGAGCTTGAGGTTGGTTTCTGCCACGATAAGCGCTTCCATGCGGTCAGCCACGCCTATCTCGGCGCGATTGATCTCCACCTTTGCGGTGAGGCCTTCCTGCACCCGGCGTTTCACCATGGACAGATTCTGGCTGGCATACTCGAACTGGTTCTTTCTCACGTCCAGCGCCGCCCAGGCTTCGTACAACTCCCAATACGCCTTATCCACCATCGCCACTATGCGTATGGTCTGCAAACGCGTGCGTAACTGCACGCCATCCCTATCCAGCTCGGCGATGCGTATGCTGGCTTCATTGACATCGCGCCCGGCGTTGCGTAACAAAGGCTGGCTGAATGAAAAGCGCAAGGCACTACGGTATTGGTCACTGGCGAACTTGCCCAGGCTTTGCCGGTTTTCCAGCGGCGCACTCAGCGTCACGGTGCCGCCGGTACGCAACGGTACTTTGATACCGGCCTCTACATCCCAGTATTCTTTTTTCTGCGCATCCAGGTTCAGTTTTGCCAGCTCGCCATCGAGCAGTGGATTGTCAGATTTGATGATCACTTTGTCACCTGACATGGCCGGGGTATCTTTTTCGGCGTATTTGGCATAGGCAAAAATCACCTGGTCGAACTTGGCCTGTTCTTCACGCAATGACTGTCTGGCCAGTTCCGGGTCCATGCGTGCGACTTTGACCTGCAGGTTATTCTGCAGTGCACGCTGGCGGATATCAGTGATGGTGACCTGCTGGCCGCTTGCTTCGGGCAGCATGCTGTCGTCTTCGGGGTTATCAAACGGTTGCAGCGCGCGTTTGAGGTCAACAGCGACAGCAGGTCTGCGTTGCTGCTGCTTGATGGCGTCGTGCAGCGGCTGGCCCGGTTGCTGGCTGTAGTTTTCCAGTGCGCGGCCTTCCGGTTTCTGCAAGCGCTGCCGGGTGCGTGTGTCACTGACTTCGTCAGCGCCGGCCATATTGCCTATGCTGAGCAGCAGGCACAGGCTGGCAGGGAGTGACCACTGCCTGATGCAGCCTTTACGCCTCATGCCGGTTTGCCTGCGCCGGTGGTCAACGGTGACGGCTCTTGCGGGATACGCGGCGGGAAACCGTTCAGCAAGCGCCAGATCTCGTAGCCTATGGTCACGCGTTCCAGCAACACCCAGCCCTTGGCACTGATGCCCTGCCGCAGGAAGCGTGGTGAAGGCCATTCTGGTGAGCCGGGTTTGTGCACCACCATGATACGGAAATGCCCGCTGCCATTATCGGTAGGGTCAACAAATGAGATCTCGCCTTCAAAGGTGCCTACGCCGACTTGCGCCCAGCCCGGCACCTGTATGGCCGGCCAGCCTTCAAACTCCAGCCTGACTACGCTTTTTTGCG
This sequence comes from Methylophilus luteus, assembly GCF_042676265.1. Classification (NCBI taxonomy): domain Bacteria; kingdom Pseudomonadati; phylum Pseudomonadota; class Betaproteobacteria; order Nitrosomonadales; family Methylophilaceae; genus Methylophilus; species Methylophilus luteus. The sequence continues at coordinate 293,672 of NZ_JBHTKB010000003.1, read as the reverse complement.
TGATCAGAGGTGCATCGCGGCCATCTACCCATAGTTCGACCGCACGTTGCGAGGTGTGCGGCACGATCACCAGTAAAGGGTCGCCCTGTTTGATGATTTGCGATTGCGAGTTCACCGGCAGGCGGAAAATAGTGCCGTCACGCGGGGCGACTATCTTTTGCATGTTTTGTCGTGCCAGCGAGATCTCTGAGCTATGTAGGCTGTTTTCACTATCTGCCATTTCGCCCTTGATCTTGTTGATGGTCGCCGAAGTCGAATCCAGGTAGGCCTGGGTATCCGAGCGTATCTGCTGGATATCGGCACCGGCAGAGCTGGTTTCGGCTTTGGCCGATTGCCATTGTGCCTGCGCCGCACTCAGGTTACGGCTGGCAATGATATGGTCGCGCTCGGCTACTTCCAGGTCACGTTTGGAAACCAGCCCGTCACCAAACAAACGTTGCAGACGCGCCACCTGCAAGCTGGCTGCGTCCAGGGTCGCCTGGGCAGAATTGACCGCCTCCTGGCTGCTGCGTATCTTCTGGTTGGCGACATCGAGTTTGTATTGCGCGGCGGCGATCTTGGCGTCACGCGCTGAAGTCAGGCTTTGCTTTTGTAGCTCGTAGGCACTTAATTCATCCTGCTTTGCCGTGAATTTGCTTTGCAGATTATCGCGCTGCGCTTCCAGGCGCTGCTTGAAATTAGGGTCGGTATCGCTGATCTCGAGTAGCAGGTCGCCTTCTTTGACTTGCGTGCCTTCTTGCACATGCCAGCGATTGATCAGCCCACTGACCGGTGCATCTATGGTCTGCACGCGCTCTGAAGGCGAATAGGCAGTGACTTTGCCCAGCGCAGTCACGTTTTGCTGCCAGGGCAAAAACATAAACAGCGTCGGCAGCACCAGCAACAGCCAGGCCATACGCCTGATCCACAGCCGCAACCGGTCTGGCGTTTCCACATCGCGCATCAGCGAGGTCTGCAATAAATTATGCATGGCCAGCCCCTGACTTGCCATTGCTCGCATCCAGCGTCACCACCTGCTGAAACTGCTGCGCAATATGCTTGAAGCGCGTGGTCACGATCAGCATCCAGTTGGCTTCGTAGCGCTTGAGCACAGTCAGCACCTGCTCCAGCTCATGCTGAGCCAGGCCATCCAGCAGGCCGTCTATGATCATCAAATCAGGCGCGCCTATCATGGCGCGCGCCAGCATCAGCCGTTGCAGCTGGGTGTATGACATGGGTGCACCATAATCAGTCAGTTCAGTGTCTATGCCGCGCTCCAGTTTACTGATGTCATCCCACAAGCCCAGCAGTTGCAGCACTTCTATGATCTCGTCTATCTCTACCTCGGTCCTGGTCAGGCGCAGGTTTTCCAGTATGCTGCCCTGCTGCCACTCCATCTTGTTCGCCACGCCTATGCGGTCGCGCAGGTGGTTGAGATCCAGTTGCCGCAGATCGATACCGTTATAGGTCAGATGCCCTTGCTCAGGCTGGCGCAAACCGGCGATCAGTTCCAGCAGCGTGCTTTTACCGGTGCCCAGTGCGCCGAGCACCGCCAGGCTTTGCCCGCGCTGCAGCGTAAAGTTGAGCTGGTTGACCAGCGCGGTCTGGTGGTGATGATTAAAGCTCAGGTCTATCGCCTGCAACTGGTGATAGCCATCGCTATTCGATTGATGCTGGCCTGAGGCTTCCACCGGCAATGTCTCGAGTACGCCCAGCTTATCCACCGCCGCCAGCAGGTCGTAAAAATATTCCAGCTTGGTGATAAAGCGCACAAAAGCCGACAGCACGCCAAAAATGATCAGCTCGGCCGCCACAAACTGGCCCAGGTTGATCTGCCCCTTGATCACCAGCGTACCGCCCAGCACCAGCATGGCGGTGCCTATCACCGCATACATGCTCACTGCGCTGATAAGCTGCGTCATCAATACTTTAAAGTGTGCACTTCTGGCGTCCAGGTAATACTCAGCCAGGTGCTCGGTCCTGTCGCGCGTGCGTTGCCTGGCGCCGTAGAATTTGGATAGCCATTTGTTACGCGCTATACTTTCCAGCCAAGCCGCCATCGTATATTTGGCCTTGGATTCCTGCACTGCAGTCAGCTCAGCCTGCTTGCCCAGCCAGAAGATCACCGCCCACAGCACCACCAGCATGATGATGACCAGGATGCCGAAATACAGGCTGTAAAAAAGCAGCACTATGCTGCCTATCAGACCTTGCAACAAGGCAGTCAGGCCTATGGTGAGCAGGGTCGCCACCGATTTCTGCACCGTCTGGATATCGAAATAGCGGTTGACCAGCTCTACCGGGTTATTTTTGTCATAGACAGAGACATGGATCTGCTGGGTATTCTGCGCGATCATCAAGCTACCGCGTATAAAGATACGCCGCTGTATTAGTTCAACCAGAAAACTTTCAATCGCATAAATGGCACCGGAGAGCGCCAGCAGGCAAAACAGGATAAAGCCGACCACATATAGCGGCTGCAATACGCCGCCCATGGTGACGAGATTGACCATGGTTTGCACCGCCACCGGTGTCGCGATGCCCAACAGGCCGTAGCCCATGGTGAGGTAAACCAATAGCAGGATGTCCTGCTTTTCAAAACTGATTAATTGGGAAACTCGTTGAAGAGGCGTTAATTCCGACTGTGCTTTTGCCATAATAAAGTTATTGTAATTCAGGCCCACTGCATTGGTAACCCTGCACTGCATTAAGTTCAAAAAAAAACGGCTCTGAAAGAGCCGTTTTTTCTAGCCAGCCTGCGGTCACAGGCGGCTAATTCTGATGATTACAAGCTGTATGCACGTTCACCATGCTCAGTTGTATCCAGACCTTCACGCTCGTACTCTTCGCTGACACGCAGACCAACCACCACATCAACGATTTTGTACAGGATCACGCTCACTACACCAGTCCAGATCAGGGTCACCACTACCGCGATGATCTGCGTAGTCACCTGGCCGCCCATGGTCACGCCTTCAGCGTAACCAACACCGCCCAGGCCAGGAGCCATCAGCACGCCAGTGCCAACCGCACCCCAGATACCAGCCAGACCGTGCACGCCGAATACATCCAGAGAGTCGTCGTAACCCAGTGCGCCTTTCAGCTTGGTCACGCCCCACAGGCTGATAAAGCTGGCGGTGAAACCGAGGATGATAGAACCCATAGGGCCGATGAAACCACATGCAGGGGTGATCGCAACCAGGCCGGCAACCGCACCTGAAGCAGCACCCAGCATGCTAGGCTTGCCTCTGAACAACCATTCAGCAAAGATCCAGCCCAATACCGCTGCCGCTGTTGCCAGTTGTGTATTCACCAGCACCATACCTGCAGTCGCATCCGCAGCCAGTTCGCTACCTACGTTAAAGCCGAACCAACCCACCCACAGCAATGAAGCACCTATCATGGTCATCACCAGGTTATGCGGAGGCATGGCTTCTTTACCGTAACCGATACGTTTGCCCAACATCACTGCGCCTATCAATGCAGCCAAACCAGCGTTGATGTGCACTACAGTACCGCCAGCAAAGTCTTTGGCACCCAGTTCAGCCAGGTAACCGCCACCCCACACCATGTGTGCGATAGGGATATAAGCAAATGTCACCCACAAAACGGTAAACAGCAACACGGCAGAGAACTTGATACGCTCGGCAAAACCACCGACGATCAGGCCAGGCGTCAGCGCGGCAAAAATCATCTGGAAGGTGAGGAAAACATATTCAGGAATCGTGCCGGTCAGGCTTTCAGTCGTGATACCAGACAGGAAGGCCTTGCTTAAACCACCGACTATCATATTGCCTTCGCTGAATGCCAGGCTGTAACCATAGGCCGCCCACAGCACAGAGATCAGCGAGAACACCACAAAGATCTGCATCAATACCGAGAGCATGTTTTTCTGGCGGACCAGGCCACCGTAGAACAGTGCCAGACCAGGGATAGTCATCAGGATCACCAGCACGGTCGCCACGATCATAAATGCAGTGTTACCTACATCTAGGGTTGCTGGCGCAGCTGCGGCTTCTGCAGAAGCAGCTTCTGCTGCTGGCGCTTCGGCTGCAGGGGCAGCATCAGGCGTCACGGTTTCCGTCACTGTCACAGTCTCTGTCACAGTTTCTTCAGCATAGCTGAGCGGAATCGCTGCCAGACCCATCAGGGCGACCAGCGAGAATACAGAAAGAATTTTCTTCATAGCTGAAGCCCTCTCCTATAACGCATCCGGACCGGTCTCACCGGTGCGGATACGATAAACTTGTTCCAAATCGAAGACAAATACTTTGCCATCGCCAATCTTGCCGGTCGCTGCTGCTTTCTCGATGGCATCTACCACCTGGTCCAGCATGTCATCTTTAATAGCCACTTCGAGTTTTACTTTTGGCAAAAAGTCTACGACATATTCGGCGCCACGATATAACTCGGTATGCCCCTTTTGGCGTCCAAACCCCTTTACTTCAGTGACGGTGATGCCTTGTACCCCAATGTTGGACAAAGCTTCACGCACCTCATCAAGCTTGAACGGCTTGATTATTGCGGACACAAATTTCATTTGCTTCTCCTGTTGTTAACTCTGGCAGGCACCGTGCCCGCCAGATGTGTTTACAGCACTTGTGTTTACAGCCGACTTAGAAAGTGCGGGTCAGTGTCAACACCAAACGACCTTCGTTCAGATCTTTACTTTGTGCACGTACGCTATCGCCTTTACCGTTAAAGCTGGTACCGCCGTAACCATTTTCGCCCCAGTACTGCTTATTGCTGGCGCCTACGTAGTAGATACCGCCGTTCCAGCCTTCAGAAGCACCGATCTTGAATGCTTTGCTCAAACCGATCTTGTAGTCAGTGTAGTCAGGGCTGGAAGCGCCTGAGAAACTTGAGCTTGGCAAGTTTGTGCCGCCGTCACTGGAGAATGTTGTATCCAGTTTACCATTTACATTCAATTGACCAACGTGACCAACCAGTGTCAGGTCCCACCATGGCAATGGATAGTTCGCGTTCACTTCAAAATAGGTACTGCCTTTGGTGCTGCCATCCCAGCCGGTCGCGCGCTCGGCACCGAACCAGTCAGTCAGGGTCACAGACAACTTGGCGCTTACCCAGCCATAAGCCAGGCCAAAGTTGACTTCAGCGGTATCCCAGCGGCCACCACGTGGTGTTAACACTGTGTTTGCACCATCTGGTCCAACAGAAGCAGAACCTCTGTATTTTTTCCATGAGCCACCTGGATACAGGTAACCGATCAAACCGACACTGTAGCCTAAACCTTCGACGCCAGGTACGGCACCATTATAACCACCGTACACATCGACTTCAGCCGTTGCATCAGGAAAAGTGTTAGGTGTGACGTTAGAACCCCAGGCACCGACATAAAAGCCGCTGTCGTGCGTAATGTCCAGGCCACCTTGTACAGAAGGTTTGTGCCAGTTTTGTGAAATACCGCGCGCGTAGTAATCAGACACGAAGCCGATGTTGGCTGTCGCTGCCCAAGGCGATTTAGCTTCTACAGCCGCTGGCGCTTTTTCTTCAGCTTCAGCTGCATAAGAAACTTGTGCCAGTGACAAGGTGCCTAATACTGCTGTAAGTAAAATAGATTGACGCATCTATGAGTCCTCTCTCTATAAAAGTCTTGATCGAATTGTTGTAAACGAGAATGAAACAACATTGACGACTAAGCAAAGCATGTGCCAATCTATATAATTGTTTAAAATCATATAGTTACATTATTTATTTTAAAATATAACTACCAATACTTATTTAAGTGATTGATTTTTATTGATTTATACAAATAAATGGCGGTTAAAACCTGGCTATTCAGCGGCCAGACATGCTAGAATCCAACAAAAAGGAGCACTGTGCCATGCTGTTTTCAAACGAGAGAATCAAAGAATTATCTTTTAAAATCAAACAATTAATAGAATCAAGCCCAATTTCAGAGCTTGAAGCTAATATTCACGCACTAATTCAGGGCGTGCTCACCAAAATGGAACTTGTTTCGCGTGAGGAATTTGATATACAGTCGGCTTTGCTGGCCCGCACCCAGCAACAATTACGTGACCTGGAACAAAAGATCAGCGCCCTGGAACAGGCACAAACACAAGCACAAGCAACAGAAAGTAAAAAATAATTTACAATTGTTAGCATTCCGTTAAGCAGGAGTGCAACATGAGTCTGGCCGTTTTATACAGTCGCGCCCTGAGCGGCATGCAAGCACCTGAAGTCGTGGTAGAGGTACATCTCGCCAATGGCCTGCCCAGCTTTACCATCGTCGGTTTGCCTGAAACCGAGGTCAAAGAGAGCAAAGACCGCGTGCGCGCCGCTATCCTAACCGCGCAATTCGAATTCCCCGCCAGGCGTATCACTGTCAACCTTGCCCCTGCCGACCTGCCCAAAGAAGGTGGCCGCTATGATCTGCCGATCGCGCTGGGCATACTGGCTGCTTCCGGCCAGCTGCCAAAAAAACATTTAGCCAGTTATGTGATTGCCGGTGAACTGGCGCTCACCGGCGCCCTACGGCCTATACGCGGCGCGCTGGCCATGACTTACCAGCTGCGCCAGGACAGCCTCAATATCCGCGCCGCGATTCTGCCCCAAGAGAGTGCATACGAGGCCAGCCTGGTCGAAGGTGCGACTATTTATGCAGCGGATAGCCTGCTTGCCGTGTGCGCGCATTTGTCCGGCAAACAGGCGTTGCCGCAGCAAGCAGCGCAGACCCACAGTGAAACACCCATGCTGGCAGATTACCGCGAAGTGAAAGGCCAGCTGCGTGCCAAGCGCGCGCTGGAACTGGCAGCCGCCGGACAGCACAGTGTATTGATGAGCGGCCCGCCCGGCACCGGCAAAAGTATGCTGGCGCATCGCTTTACCAGCATATTGCCCGCCATGTCCACGCAGGAGGCGCTGGAGAGTGCTGCGATATTGTCGTTGAACAGCCAGTTTCCTGCGACCAGCTGGAAACTGCGTTCGTTTCGCGCGCCGCACCATACGGCTTCTGCGGTGGCATTGGTAGGTGGCGGCAGTGTGCCGCGCCCGGGTGAGATCAGCCTTGCCCACCACGGCGTGTTATTTCTGGATGAGTTGCCGGAATTCGACCGAAAAGTGCTGGAAGTGCTGCGCGAGCCGCTGGAAAGCGGCAGCATTACGATTTCGCGTGCGGCCAGGCAGGCGACCTTTCCGGCACAGTTTCAGCTGATCGCGGCAATGAACCCTTGCCCATGCGGCTATTACGGCCACTATAACCAGCGCTGCCGCTGTACGCCGGAGCAGATCGCACGTTACAAGAACAAACTTTCCGGGCCGTTGCTGGACCGCATCGATATGAATATAGAAGTGCCGGCACTCAAGCCGGAAGAGCTGAGCCATAGCCAGGCTGGCGAAGACAGTGCCGTTATCCGCGAGCGCGTCATTCTGGCCAGGCAGCGGCAGATGCTGCGCCAGAACAAGCCAAATGCCGCGCTGGGGCCGCTGGAAATCGACAGGCATTGCCAGCTGGATGACAAAAGCCATACCCTGTTGCAGGCAGCGATGAGGAAATTCTCGCTCTCGGCACGCAGCTATCACCGCATCCTCAAACTGGCGCGCACCATCGCTGATCTGGCGGCCAGCCCAACCATCAGTGATGCTCATATCGCGGAAGCGTTACAATATCGTCGTTATGAATATTGAGAATATGAGCCATGCATTTATATGATGTGAGTATCGCGCCGCTGCTGCGCAACCTGCAAAACCTGAAACACATACTGCAACAAGGTGAACTGTATGCAGAGCAAAAGAAAGTGGCGCCAGAGGTGCTGCTCAACAGCCGGCTGTCTGTCGATATGTATCCACTGACCAATCAGGTGCAGCTGGTCAGCGATATGAGCAAGGGTGCCGGTGCCAGGTTGGCCGGGCTAGCGATCCCGCAGTATGCAGATGATGAAACCAGCTTTGCGATGCTGTATGCACGCATAGATAAAACCGTGGATTTTCTAGCGCAGATCCAGCCAGAACAATTAGCCGGTGCTGAAAGCAAACAGGTGGTACTCACCATACGCAAAGCCGAGCTTAGCTTTACCGGGCTTGATTACCTGGAGAAATGGGTGATGCCCAATGTCTATTTTCACAGCACCACCGCCTATAACATCTTGCGCCACCTAGGCGTGCCTTTAGGCAAAACCGATTACCTGGGGCAAAAACGCTAAGCGTTCACTTGTGTGCGCGCCAGTAACCACCGCCTGCGGGTTCATCTTTGAGCATGGCCTGCCGGCGCAGGGTTTCAAAGGCTTCATTGTGTGAAATATTCTGCGCCTGGGCGATCTCAGCCGCGCGTGCATTGGCCCTGTCTACCCAGGCCGGGTCTTGCTGGTAGCCCCGGTCCTGCATGCATCTGTCCAGCACCCGCGATTGCCTGGCCATTTTTTCCAGTTTCTGAAAAGCTAGCGCCTCTGGCAGACCGGCCGCAGCCTTGCCGGCGATCAAATCACATTGGTTAATTGTCTGCGCCAGTGCGCTGAGCGGCATGTCGCCACTGTCTTCGGTCAGGTTTTGCCAGTAGAGCACAGCGGCAGCAATGATAGCCAGCAAAGCAACAATCCCTACAAGCCGAATAGTTTTCATTTTAGAAATACTTTCATAGTGAGGCCTTCATGGTGAGGTCTTCATAATTAGCCAGGGACAGGCTGCCCATTCTGCGCGCATTTTTGCGTTTTCACCAATTTTTGCGTTTTCACCAATTTTTGCGTTTACCAACTTTTGCGTTTACCCCGGCAGGCCAGCCTGTGACACATGTCTTGCACATTTACTTCATTAAATCTTCATACACGCGCTGTAAGCTGTTGATTAACAGGATGAATAGCAGATGTAAATAAGCGTGAATTACGCGGCTTTGCCATCAAGAGTTTATCCGAAATGACGTTACTAGACTTATACAGATGCGCTATAAAGGAAACAATCATGAATCAATGGCTGGAAGAACCCCTGACCTACACGGCTAGCATGCCGGAACTGATGACAGCGCAGGACATTATGTACCTGGCGGAAGACATCGTGGCTGACAATAATATACTGGCGATCTACAAACCTGCAGAGCTGTCGCTGGAAGTGGTTTAAGCAGCATTCGCTTTACCAGGCACAGATCGCATCCTGTGCCATCTTGTGCTGATAACTGAATCTATCAGCAACCCCGCCCAGTCGCCAGCTCCTGGTGACTTTTTTGATCAAAGCTTTTAAATCACGGCTTACGATCACAGCTTCCCAAACACAGCTTTCCAATCACAGCGTTCAAACATCCTTTTGTAGGAGATATACGCATAGACAGCCGTCTTATGTTTGCCTAGAATAAACTTTCCCTCAACTATCACGACAGGAGGCAATCATGTTTCCAGGAGCTATCGGTATTTATGCGCTGATTGGTATTGTTGTAGTGATTTGTGCGATTTTGTATGTGTTCGCCAAAAATGTGAAGTAACACCGCACTGTAAAAAGCCCCTCAATGAGCTGCTTGCTCACAGACCTGGTGTCTGACCCGCTGCAGGCAGTTCATCAGGGGCTTTTTATCGTCTAAGGGATAAGCTCACGCCAGCTTTGTTTGGTGCCATAGCTGAGATTCTTTCTTTGCCTGAATATCTCGTTGACGTTGCCCGGGTCAGTTCTACCTAGCACCTGGCCACCCATCTTGGTCTCGCTCGGTGTAGGCGAGTCGCTCAAAGTCGCCATAACATGCGGCACGCCCTTGCTGTCATAAACAATGTTAAAGCCTACCGCAGGCGCTGTCAGACGCTCGGAAACGATACCGCTAGGCAGTACCGAGCCGCCGGTCTTGTAGTTGAAATAATTGAACCAGCCATAACCGGCACCGCTACAGGCTTCACTGGTAGGCACCAGTGAAGGCATCAGCAGTACACCATTGATCAATAGCGGGTCCAGATTCACGCGCTCGCCGGCTGGGAAATCCAGCAACCAGCCAAAGCCGGTATCAAAGTTCACCTTGTTGGCAGAAAGCACCTTACGGTCACTGGTCATCGCTTGTGCCACTAACTGGCTGCGTGCTATGGCTGTGGACTGCCCGGCATCCTTAAAGCCATATACCGAGTTTTGCGGCGTATTGGTCAAGTCGGCGGGTTCGAGAAACTTGCCGGTACCGACCATGATGACTACGTTTTTATCGACTTTGCCCAACTCGGGGTTGGTAGTGATCTTTTGCGGATTACCCCCGCCGTCACGCAGGGTGGCGATCTTGGTGACCGCATTGGTATTGATATCAAAGCGCCATATATTGCCGTTCAGATCACCGCCATAGATTTTTACCGAAGTATTGTTCTCAAACATGCGTTCCACAAAATTGGATATTTTGGCCAGCCCGCTAGGGTTGGACGCACTGCCCTCTCCGGTAGAAAGCGTTTTCAGCTGTGTGCCGGTATAGGCATCCAGCACGTACAGATAACCGCCACCATCGCCCATAGGGCTATTATTGACGAAAGTACCGTCATTGAGTTTGCGCGCATAAGTGCCATTGTTGTAGCCGGAAGTCACCAGCACTACCCAGCGCCCATCCTGCATCTTGGTCACCACAGGGTTACCAAAGCTATAGCCCAGGTTGCTGTTAAAGCCGTTCTGGGTATGCATCTCCCATAGCAAGGTGGGGGATGTAGGGTTAGTCACATCGAGCGCGAAATAACCACGCCCGCCACCATTGAGACCTGAGACCAGAATGGTACGCCAGACTGCGCCACTGCCGTTGCAGCCAGAGATACAGACATCCCTCACCACCGGGCTGCCGTTCACATAGTTGGTATGGTAATTCGCGCCATATTCCTTATCGGCCAGGTTGGCCAGGTTGGCAATGGCAGGCGTAGGAATAAATGCCCACAGCTCATCGCCGGTATTGGCATTGAAAGCATGCAGCATGCCGTCATTCGCGCCTACGAATACTGCGGGCAAGCGCGTTTCCATAGAATTTTTATAGGCTTTATGGTTGGCATCCAGATAGGTGGCGTTGAGCACCCTGGAATATACCGGGGCCGATTGGGAGATATCACCCAGGGTGGCTTGCCGTTCGCGGAACAGTCGATTGGCCGCCACCGTGTTACCACTGTTATCCTCATAGGTTTTATTGCCGCGCAGGTAATCTACCAGTTTGTTGACCTTGGCAGCGTCGGCGATCTTGGGGTCAGAGGCAGGCAAACCTTGCATCTGGCTCAGTGCCAGATACCCATTGTTGAGTGCGGTTTTTTGCGTTGTGGATAAGTTATCGGCAGTAAAAGTCACCAGCGCATTATTCGAATTGAAGTAGATCTTGCGGCTGTTGCCGGCGACCTGGGATTGCAGGCGGCCGGTACAACTGCCGGAGATCTCCACATAGCAGGATGAAGATTCGCTGGTGCCCAGCACTGCGCCCAATATGCCGCCGGCGCTGTCGCATTTGGACTGGTCAGAGTTGGTGGCCTTGCAATAAATGGCGGTACTGCCATTACCGGTGATCCTGGTTTCAACCGAGGGCACGGCACACGCGGTCGAAGCCACACTCTCCACGCACCAGCCTGCGGTTTCAGAGGTGACCAGTGAGTTGATGTTCACCGTACGCGACTCCAGGTTACCGGTCCACTTGACCGTCTGGTAGCTCGCCACATATTGAAAGTTATCGCCATCGGTAGGTGCCAGGCTACTGGCTGCGGCTGCGGCACTCGCGCCTTGCACCGATTTGATCTCAGACAAGCCTTTGGCTAGCGACTCACGCAGCAGTTTGGGGTTACTCGCACTGTAATAGGTGCCGTTGGCGTTGACCGCCGCATGCCACAGATCATCGATACGCGTGCCATCTTCGTTGGCAGTCGGGTCGGGCCAGTTTTTAGCGCCAGAACTGATATCCTTGAAATCACCCATTGCCTGATTCTTGTAATCGTCGGTGTAGACCAGGGTACCGTCTATGCCCAGGCCCAGCGTCATGGTCACCATATTCTGCTTGGGGTAATCGTCGTTGGTACCACACACCGAAGAGCCCAGCGCACCGTTACAATTCGACAGGGTGGAGTCGCGGATATCGGTGTCGTAAAAATACTTGGTGACATCGGCCAGCGTATTTGACTTGCCGCTGCTGTCCAGTTGCGGCCTGGGCGTACTGCCGCCATCGAGGTTACCTATGGTGGTCGAGCCATTGATACGCACCGGGTTGGCGCTATCGTTCCAGTAACCATCGGTGGTCAGCAAAGTAAAGTTGGACTGACACGCATATTGCATGGGGTCATCATTGCCCAACGTCTTTTTGCCAGCAAAATGCCTGCCTACGCTGGATAAAGCCGTGCGTAACGGCGTGCCGCCGCTAGCGACCACTGCAAACAGCTTGTCATACCATAATTGCTTTTGCGTGCTGTTAAAAGGCGCGATCGCCAGATAGTTGGAGCCCGGGCTGTTGATGGTCACCAGGCCGACCCGATAACGCGCGTCCAGCGACTTGAATGCCTGGCTGGCCGCGGTTTTCATGGATTGCATGCGGGTGCGGTAATAGGCCCACCAGTTGGCGTAATTGATCATCTCTTCGTTATAGGTGCAGGTGGTGCCGGCACAATCGGAGCGGTCGCTGCCCTTGACTGTTTTACCCGGCGCGGCATAGTTTGCACCACTGCTGATGCCTACATACACCATGCTGCCAGGGATATCATTGGTCTGGTCTATGGTTAATTGCGCGCTGAACGTGCCGCCGGTCATGGTGACCTGGATAGGCGCGGCGGGATTTATCGGGTCGCCGGCCGGGGTGTCTATGGTCAATACATTGCTGCTGCGAGTGACCTTATTACCACTCACATTACAGTTACCGGTGTAACTGCTCTGGCATATCCTGCTCATCACATCTGAGGCCAGCGTGTTGTTATTGCCGTTGCTGGAGACGGTTTGCGACAGTATCTCCACATTATTGATCTTGATGCTTTGCACGGTGGCGACAGACGCTGTCCTGGTCAGGGTCAGTGTGTAAGTCGCGATCGGCTGGCGCAATGAGGTGTAGGTATTACTGTCATTCACTGTCGCACTGGCGTTGCGTATCTTCTGGCAGCGCTGTGAACCGGACAATGTGCGCCTGGCGGCGGCAGTACTGCTGTTGCACCAGCGGATATCGGCCGGGTAGGTATAAACACCGGTAGGCACTTTGGAAATCACGCAGCTGGTGAGGTTGGGGGTAGAACAATATTCGCCGGGTACAAAAGCATAATAAAAAGCATTGTTGCGCAGATCCGAAGTACCATTCTTGGTTCTGCCCTGCTCATCCACCTCATTGGCGACGGCACTGAAATTGGTCTGGTTGTTCATGCTCACGCCCTGGTAGGTCAGCGGCGGGCTATAAATCACTTCCGGGTCATAGTACTGGGTGTTGTAATCAGCGTTATCCCTGAGCCAGTCAGAAGATGAGTTGGCCCAGTCCGGCGAATAGTCCCAGCCCATACTGCCAGAGTTATCCAGCACGAACATCAGGTTAGGCTTGACATCCGAACTACCGGAAGTCTGCAACGGCATGGTCGCCAGATCGAGGAACTCAGCCCTGGCGATGCCTGACAACAGCAGGCACACCCATAGCAGCCTTTGTATCCAAAATGTGCTTTTCATCATTGCGCCTCTTTAATTGGAGATAAACGACTGCATGAAAGTTAAGGTATTTTTAGGCCCGGCGATGCGCAAGGTCAGGCGATACAGCGGTGAGCTGGATTTATCCGGGCAATCCTTCATTTTTGACATGTTGACATCGTTATATGAACCATCGTTACAGCCGCTGGCACTGGCCATCAGGCAGCGGCTGACGTCCAGCTTGGCCGAGCCGGCATTCACTTCAGCATTGCTGTAACTGCACATGCGCTCAACCACATAGCGTATCTCATTACCCTGGCGGTCTATCCCATTGCGTATCTCGTCGTTACCATCGGTCTGGCTAGGCACCAGGCTACTGTTGCTATTGTCCCAGGCCATGGTGGTGAGCCGGTTACCATCACAGATCAGCGCATTCGGCTGCGTATCGAACTGGCTGCAAGTAGCGTAATAACCTAGCTGCGGATAATGATTGATACTGTTGACCAGCGACACTTTTTTCGAGATGTTTTCGGTGATGCCTTCCAGCGCTACATTAGAAGTGGCGCTTGCGGTTTGACGGAACACCATATTGCCGGATAACAAGGCATTGGTATCTACACTGCGTATCAGGGCGACCGATGCGATAGACATGACGGCCAGCGCCAGCAAGGCAAAAAACAACACCAGCCCCTGTTGCCGGGTCTGCAGGCGTGCGCAGGCTGAGCTTAATGACTTATAAGGCATCGCGGTTCCATAGCAGGTTTCTGAGCGGGACGGTGATTTCATAAGTACGGTAGCGGTAACGATCCCAGTTAGCTATCTGGTTTAAATTGACATTGGCGGGTGTGGCATCGGTTTTCCAGATGCACACTTTATTCAGGCCGGGCGCGTTGCCGGTACACTGCTGGCTGACCGCCGCCTTTTGCAGATTGCCATCCCTGGCCACCACGGCGATACGGATGGCGCGTATGCTGTTGCGGGCTTCCAGGGTGATACCTGGTCCATAGTTACCGCTTGCATCTGTCCACTGGTCTACCCGGTTCAGCAGCAGTCCCTCAGAGTCCAGCGTAGTAGCGATACCATATTGCGCCTGCAGCGACACGATATCGCTGGCGACCGGCACGGCAACACTGTTGGGAAAAGGCGCAGAGCTCGCCGTACCACCGGTCCTGGTCAGTTCCTGTGCGTCATTCACGCTGTATTCATACTGGTTCCACGCCCCCAGGCACGAGAACTTCACCCAATCGACCCCGTTCAGATTGGTCACCGGGTTGGCGGTAGGCGCAGTATTCAGCTCAACCAGCGCATTGATAGTGCGGTCTGCATTCAATCTCTGTATGCGGGCCAGGCTACAGTTGGGCGCGACCTGTGATTGATGGAAAAGTACAATGTCATTCACCTGGCAACCTATCAGCTGGCCGACCAGGGCCGGATTAGTCATATTTCCGGTCGCCCGTACCGAGGCACCGCCACTGGACGGGTTGCCGTAGCGTATACGCACGATATCATTGCTGGCACCGCCCTCAACGATGACCAGCGGTGAAAGATTGATCAGCACCCCGGCCTGGTTGATAGAGGTATTGAGGGCGCAGCGCATAGGTGAAGGATCTGAGCTGTTATACATGGGCAGGCCAAAGCCGGCATTCTGCGCGTCGCGCTGCAGGTAATAGAGCGCCAGCACGCCACTGGACTGGGCATCGGCACCGCCGGAGATCACGCGTTTGCGCGCTTCAAACCCGCTGAACAGGTTGGTGATAGCCAGCGTGGCCACTAGGCCGATCAGCAAGCCTATCAGCAACTCGATCAGGCTCAGGCCTGCCTGTGGCCTGGCCAGTTTTTTCTGCTGTGGGTGGCTGTGAGATAGGCGCGTCATTCTGCAGTCACATCAAATAAATAACTGGAAGCATTCACCTGGTGAGGCGCGCCGCCTGGCACTTGCCAGCCTACGGTGACACTGACCATGCTGTTGGTGATAGGTGAAAAAGTCAGCGTGCCATTGGGCAACTCGGTTTTGATCGTTTCGCGGTTGACCTGGCTGATATAAGACGCTGCATCCCCGCCAAAGGCCATCATATTGGCCAGGTGGGTCTGCGCAATGAGCTGCGCCTCAGCACGGTAGCGATTATCACTGCTGTTTTTCATCATCGCCGTTTGCAAGCCCACCAGTGCCAGCACGCCCATACTGAAAATCACCAAGGCCACCAGTGATTCTATGAGCACGGAACCGCGCTGTGTTGGCTGGCGGCGCACGCTAGGTTTTCTGCTTAACGGGCTCAGCATGCGCGCACATCTCCTGCCTTCGCGGCGGGGTCACATAGTTTGCTATAGCCGCCGGCCGCCAGCAAAATGCGCAACGCCCGGCGTTCGTTGTCAGTCACCTGTGAATTACTGATATTAACCAGCGACAAGCCGTCCTGCACTGCAGGGTCGCGCGTGCCAAAACTGGTAAAAACAGCGGTGTTGTTATCCGCCACCACGCTGATATTGGCAGAAGAACCTTCAGTCGCACTTTTTTTGCTGATCACCGCCGGGCAAGTGGCGGTCACGGTTTGGCAGCCAAACTGCCAGCTGGAATCACGCTGCAGGATGAACCTGATATTGGCGTTACGCTTGATCGCTTCTGCCCTAGCTTGCTGCAGGCCATTCTTGATAGATTCGGCCACCGCCCTGATCTGCGAGTTGCCAATAGCGGTCTGGAAGGCAGGGATAGCCAGCATTGAAACCGACAGCATGACCACCACCGTCACTATCAGTTCGATCAAAGTGAATCCCCGTTGCTGCATGGCTAGCAACTACCTCCAGAAGTGGTTAACCAGCACGAGCTGCCAGTCGTACCATCGTATTTTGAGGTCTTGGCGTTATCCTGATTGACGGTGAACTCGAAATTTCCCATGTTCTGGGCAGATTTCCCAGTAGCTTTCAGGGTATAGGTGGTCGCGGTCTGGTTGTCTATCGAGTAATCAAAGAATTTGGTATCCGCCGGATTACAGGTAAAACCGACATAAGTGTAATTATCCTGGTAAAACTGCTCTGCCAGTACCCGGCAATTGGCCAGGTTGGACGGCGCTTCCACCGAATTGCCATTTTTGATGTAATCCTGATAGCCAGGGACGGCAATGCTGGCCAAGATGCCCAAAATGGCGACCACTACCATGACTTCGACCAGGCTGAACCCGTGTTGCATTGAGCTGCGCATCATATAGACACCTTTTTTACGATGCGCCCATCATGCGAACTGTACAGACGCATGTCCAGCACCGGCTGACCAGCGGCAATATTCAGCCGACAAGCGGTCAGCCACGCACGCCATCAAGCGCCTGCGGTTTAGTGATAAAATACAGCTCTGTTTAAATCGGACTGTGGATTATGCTTTCCTTCTGGACGCGACTATTAGCGCTAAGCCTGTTACTGGCTCAATTAAGCGCGTGCGGGCTCAAGGGTGATTTATATATCCCCGAACGCCAGTACCCTCAACCTCAACCAAAAACCCCTGCCCAGTGACTGCTTTCAATACCCAACATGGCCTGCTACATGCCGAAAATGTAGCCTTGCGTGATATCGCCGCACAACACCAGACCCCAACCTACGTTTACTCCAGAAGCGCGCTGACCGACACATTCCAGCGTTTTCAGGCCGGGTTGCTGGGGCATGATCACCTGATCTGTTTTGCTGTGAAAGCCAATCCCAGCCTGGCCATACTCAACCTGTTCGCCCGTCTGGGCGCCGGCTTTGACATAGTCTCCGGCGGAGAGCTGGCACGCGTGATCGCTGCCGGCGGTGACCCGAAAAAAGTGGTGTTTTCCGGCGTGGGCAAATCACACAGCGAGATCCGCGCTGCATTGCAAGCCGGCATCCTTTGCTTTAACGTGGAATCGATCAACGAATTACACCGCATTCAGCAAGTGGCCGCCGAAACCGGCAGCATCGCCCCGGTTTCATTGCGCGTGAACCCGAATGTAGATGCCAAGACCCACCCCTATATTTCCACCGGCCTCAAAAACAACAAATTCGGTGTCGCGTTTGAAGATGCGCTGGACCTGTACCAGCAAGCTGCCCAGATGCCGAATATCGCCGTGCATGGCGTCGATTGCCACATAGGCTCGCAGATCACCGAGTTATCGCCTTTTCTAGATGCGCTGGATAAAGTGCTGGGCCTGGTGGATGCCCTGGCGCAACGCAATATCCATATCCAGCACATCGATGTCGGTGGCGGCGTAGGCATCACCTACAGCGACGAGACCCCGCCCGATTTTGCTACTTATACCGCAGCCATCATGCAAAAACTGGCAGGCCGTGGCGTGAAAGTGCTGTTCGAGCCTGGCCGCGCCCTGGTTGGCAATGCCGGCATATTGCTGACCAAAGTTGAGTACTTAAAACCTGGCGAGAGCAAGAATTTTGCCATTGTCGATGCCGCCATGAACGACCTGATGCGCCCGGCGCTCTATGATGCCTACCACAACATCACCACCATTGCCGCCTCTGCAGCCCAGGCACAGATCTATGAAGTGGTAGGCCCGGTCTGCGAAAGCGGTGATTTTCTCGGCCATGACCGCCAGCTGGCGATAGCCGAAGGTGACTATCTGGCGATACACTCCGCCGGGGCCTATGGCATGAGCATGTCCAGCAACTACAACACGCGTGCACGCGCGGCAGAGCTGCTGGTCGATGGTGACCAGGTCCATGTGATACGCGAACGTGAGCAGATCGCCGACCTGTTTAAACTGGAACGCACCCTACCTTAGCACTACGGCTAGCATGCCCAATAAAAAACCGAAGCCTGAAGCTTCGGTTTTTTATTGCCGGTAGATGCTTATCTAGTCAAAGATCACCGTCTTGTTCGCATAGAGCAAAATACGGTGCTCTATATGCCAGCGCACCGCTTTAGACAATACGATACGCTCCAGGTCACGCCCCTTCTGGATCAGGTCTTCCACCTGGTCGCGGTGCGAGATGCGCGCCAGGTCCTGCTCAATGATAGGCCCTTCATCCAGCACCTCGGTGACGTAGTGGCTGGTGGCGCCTATCAGTTTCACGCCACGCTCGAATGCCCTGTGGTATGGGCGCGCGCCTATGAATGCCGGCAGGAAAGAATGGTGGATATTGATGATTCTTTGCGGGTACCTGGCCACAAACTCCGGTGACAATATCTGCATGTAACGCGCCAGCACGATCAGATCGATCTGGTAGCGATCGAACAGTGCGAATTGTTGCGCTTCGACCTCAGACTTGGTTTCCTTGGTCATGGGCAGATAATGGAAATCTATGCCATAGAACGCTGCCAGCTTTTCCGTGTCTCTGTGATTACTGATGATGAGCGGGATCTCACAGGCCAGCTCACCGCTATGATGTCTGTGCAGCAAGTCTGCCAGGCAATGGTCATATTGCGAGACCATGATGGCCATACGCGTTTTTTGCTCGGAAAGTTTCAATTGCCAGGTCATGGCAAAGCGCTGCGCAACCGGGCCAAATGCCTGCTCAAAATCAGCCACCGCGACGTTAAAATCACTGAGGTCCCACTCGACGCGCATTAAAAACAGATTATTTTCCGCATCCTGATGCTGGTCTGCGTGTAAAATATTGGCATTGTGCTCATACAAAAATTGCGCAATCGCCGCCACAATCCCTTTGGTATCCGGGCAGGTAATCAGCAAAGTAGCAGTGTTTTTCATAACTTTTGGCGGGTAACTGGCAACAAAACGCCGATTATACCTGATGCATGCTAGACCTTGGCATACACTGGCACAAATGCAGCAACCTCCTATACGGAATTGATTTATGCAAACAAATGACTCACCGAATATCGTCCTCGCCAACCCGCGCGGATTCTGCGCCGGGGTAGACCGCGCCATCATTATTGTCGAACAGGCGCTGGAAAAATTCGGCGCACCTATCTATGTGCGCAACGAAGTGGTGCATAACAAATTCGTGGTCGGCCAACTGCGCGAAAAAGGCGCCATCTTTGTCGATGAACTGGAAAAGATTCCGGCAGGCAATATCGTTATTTTCAGTGCGCATGGCGTTTCCAAAGCGGTGCGCGCAGAGGCAGAGTCACGTGGACTGACCGCTTTTGATGCGACCTGCCCGTTGGTGACCAAGGTGCATATCGAAGTCGCCAAAATGCGTAAAGAAGGCCTGGAGATCATCATGATAGGCCATAAAGGCCACCCGGAAGTCGAAGGCACCATGGGTCAATCCGAAGCCGGCGGCATGTACCTGGTAGAAACGCCGGAAGACGTGACCGCCCTGCAAGTGGCTGACCCGGAGAAACTGGCTTTTGTCACCCAGACCACGCTATCGGTTGACGATGCCACGCAAGTGATCAACGCATTAAAGACCCGTTTTCCGAATATCAAGGCGCCTAAAAGCGATGATATCTGCTATGCCACGCAAAACCGCCAGGATGCAGTGAAGATCATGGCCAGGGATTGCGACCTGGTGATCATCGTCGGCTCGCCTAACAGCTCCAACTCCAACCGCTTGCGTGAAGTAGCCAAAAACCAGGGCGTGGAAGCCTATATGGTGGATAACGCCAGCCTGCTGCAGCCGGAATGGTTAACAGGCAAAACAAAAATAGGGATCTCAGCCGGCGCTTCGGCGCCTGAGGTGCTGGTCAAGGAAGTGATCCAGGCCTTGCATGCCATGGGTGCAGCCCATGTCGAAGAACTGCAGGGTGTGGTTGAGAATGTGGTGTTCCAGCTGCCTAAGAACCTGGTCAACGCTGAAAAACGCCAGCAAAGCCCCACCAGCCCTTAAGCAGTCATAACTGCTGCTACCGCTTGCACCAGGTTTTGATGCGCTTCAGTGCGCTACTCTCAGCGTGACAGGCAAAAAAAAACCCAAACACTAAGGTCTGGGCTCAAGCAATATCCTCGGGAAAGGATAGTTAGGGTAAACATTGCTCATTGTTGTTATGCAATTTCTCAATCACAACGTTATTCTTGAGATGACTACGGCACTGATATCAACCTGCGATTAAATAATATATAAATCATATAGCACTTAACATGCCAGGCTGACTAAAGTCGCAAGCAATTGATTTTTATAACAAATTCAGGGAATCAAAAAATCAGCGCCCAAGCAGCGGCTGTTTTAAACCACCAGTTTGGTTTAACAAAACCAAACCGGCGGCTTGTTTAAGCTTTACGGCGGCGTTCGTCAGTGAACATGGGGAACAATAAAGGCAGCAGTAACAGCGTGAACAGCGTGGCTGTGATCAGGCCACCGACGATCACGACGGCGAATGGCCGTTGCGTTTCAGACCCTATGCCATGCGACAGTGCAGCCGGCATCAGGCCTATGCCCGCCATCAGTGCGGTCATCAGGATAGGGCGCAAGCGTGCCACCGCGCCTTCTATCACCGCTACGCTGGCAGGTTTGCCTTCGCGCATCAAATGCTTCATCTGCTCGACCATGATCACCCCGTTCTGCACCGAGATACCGGCCAGTGCGATAAAGCCTACCGCGGCAGAAACTGATAGATGAAGCCCGGCCACCGCCAGCCCGGCCAAACCACCCACCAGCGCGAACGGGATCATCAGCAACACCAGCAAAGCGTTTTTCACCGACTTGAATGCCCAGAACAGCAGCACAAAGATCAATAACACAGACAGCGGCACTATCACCATCAGGCGCTTCATCGCGCGCTGCTGGTTTTCAAATTGTCCGCCCCAGGTCATGCTGTAACCAGGCGGCAATTTGACACGCTCTTTGACTGTCTGCATGGCTTCCTGCACAAAGCTGCCCTGGTCGCGGTCGGTGATATTGGCCTTGATAGACACTATGCGCGAACCTGCTTCGCGACTGACGCGCGAGGCGCCCTGCTTGATGGTGACTTCGGCCACTTCGCTGAGCGGTATGCTGCCGGCGCCATTTGGCAGCGCGATCGGCAGCTCATCAATATCATCCACCGAGTCGCGATAAGATCTTTCCAGGCGCAAGGTGACATCAAAATGGCGGTCGCCATCATAAAAGGTATTGGCGGCATTGCCGGCCAGTGCGGTCTGTACCGTGTTGTTGACATCATCGACCAACAGGCCATAGCGGGCCAGCTGACTGCGGTTTAAAGTGATATCCAGCTCAGAGTTACCGGAGATCCTCACCGCCGCCACGTCGGTGGCACCGCGCACACTATTGATGGCATCCACTACTTCTGCCGCCTTTTGCTCGAGTATGCTCAGGTCACGGCCAAAGATCTTGACCGCGATCTCGCCTTTAACACCGGACAAGGCCTCTTCAACACTGTCTTGTATCACCTGCGAGAAATTGGTCGGAACGCCGGGAATTTCATGGATACGCCGTGAAATATCCTTGATCAGGCTTTCTTTATCGGCGAAATGCCATTCGCTATGCGGCTTGAGGTCGGCCAGGATCTCCATATGATATGGCCCTTTGGGGTCGGTGCCATCATCCGGGCGCCCGACGTGCGCCACCACCAGCCTGACTTCCTGGTAACTGTTGAGGATATGGCGTATATGGCGTTCGACTTCCTTGGTTTTTTCCAGACTGGCAGAGGGAGGTAGGTCCACCGTCAGCCAGATATTGCCTTCATCGAGTTTGGGCAAGAATTCTGAACCCAGCATGGGCGCGCACAACATCGCCAGCACCAGTACCGCCACTGACAGCAGCACCACCAGCTTTCTGGCGCTGGCGCTTTTGAGCAATACTTTGCGGTAGGCGTCCTGGATATTCTGCATCCAGGCACTATGTTTTTCTGCCATGTCCTCACGTTTCATGGTGTAGGAGAGCAAGGCGGGCACCAGGGTCAGGGTCAGCAAAATAGCACCGAGCAGGGCAAAGCTCAGGGTAAAGGCCATGGGTGAGAAGATCTTGCCTTCCACACGCTGGAAAGTGAAGATAGGCAGGAAAGCGGTGATGATGATGGCTTTGGAAAACAAGATAGGGTGACCCATATCGATCGCGGTATTTTTCAGGGTCTGCATGCGCCATGCCAGGCCGGAATGTGCCGGATTATTGTCAGTTTCTGCCACCGCCAGTCGCACCATCAGCGCCTCTACCAGCACCACCGCGCTGTCTATGATGATGCCGAAATCGACCGCGCCCAGCGAGATCAGGTTGGCAGACACCCCGCGGATATCCATCACGATAAACGCAAACAATAACGATAAGGGGATCACCGAAGCGACGATCAGAGCCGCGCGCCAGTTACGCAAGAAGATGATCAAAATGGCGACCACCAGCAGCGCGCCTACGATCAGGTTTTCTGAAACGGTATGCACAGTGTGGTCCACCAGCCCGGTACGGTCATAAAACGGTACTATCTTTACCCCGGCTGGCAGGGTCTGGTTGACCTGTTCCACCTTGTCACGCAGGGCGGCAATCACTTTGGCCGCATTCTGGCCCTTGGTCATCAGGATGATGCCTTCAATGATGTCGTCCTGCTGGTTGAATGACACTATGCCGGAGCGCGGCCGGTCGCCAACGGTGACTTCACCGAGATCGCCGATCAGGATAGGCTTGCCATCGCGGGTATCGACCACAGACTGCGCGATATCATCCACATTGCGATAAAGCCCTATGCCGCGCACCACCAGTGATTCGTCGCCCCTGTGCATGAGGCCGCCGCCGGCATTACTGCTGTTGTGGCTGACCGCCTGGTTGACCTGGTCTATGCTGACTGCGAATTTTTTGAGCAGATGCGGGTCCAGCTTGATCTGGTACTCTTTGACCGCGCCGCCGAAACTGGTGATATCGGCCACGCCAGGCACCATGCGCAGCTGCGGGATGATCTTCCAGTCCTGAATAGCACGTACCTCGCGCTGCGGCATGTCTTTTGGTGCTTCGACCAGGTAGCGGTAGATCTCGCCTACGGCGGTGGTCAGCGGCGCCAGGGTCGGTTGCAGGTCGTTAGGCAGGCTCACACCCTGCAAACGCTCCAGCACCTGCTGCCTGGCGAAATAATCGGCGGTGTTTTCGGCAAAGGTCAGCGTCACCACCGACAAACCGGTGATAGAAACCGAACGTATCTGCGTCAGACCCGGCACACCGCTCATGCCATGTTCTATCGGTAGCGAGACTACGCGCTCGACCTCTTCTGGCGCCATGCCAGGCGCTTGCGTCACTATCACCACGTGTACATCTTCCACGTCGGGGAAAGATTCAATCGGCAGGTTCTGCACCGCGAACCAGCCGAAGATCATGAGCACCACTGCGCCTATCAGCAGAAACACGCGCTGTTGCAGAGAGAAAGTGATTAACCCTTTTAACATGTCTGGCTTTCAATGCACCGGCGCATGCCGCACCGGACTTTGGTTGAAGATGGCGTGACTGGCAACGTTATTTATTGACCGAAAGATCGGAGTTCAGCAGGATGGCGCCGCCAGTGACTACCCGTTCGCCAGCCTGCAAGCCTTGCTTGACCGTGGCATACTCCCGGCGCTGCACATCCAGCGTGACCGCCCGCTTTCTGAAATGCAGCGGCCGCTCTTCAACAAACACGTAGCTATACAGGCCTTCGGTGATCAGCGCGCTATTGGGCAGGCGTATGACCTTATGCCGGCTGTTATCCAGCGGCGTGATACGCGCATACATTTCTGGCTTGAGTTTGCCTTTACTCTCGATCACGCAGCGCACCGGGATACGCCTGGTGCTGGTATCCACCATCACGCCTATGGTTTTCACCTCGCCGCTGAACACCTCATCCGGGTAGGCATCGACCTGCACACTGACTTTCTGCCCCTGGCTGATGCGGCTTAGATCGCGTTCCGGCAAATCAATACTGGCCCACAGATTGGTAGGGTCAGTCACGATAAACAAAGGGTCAGCGGCATCCGGCCTGATCTCGCTACCCGGGTTGATCTTGCGGTCTACCACCGTGCCGCTGATAGGCGAGCGTAAGGCATAATTATCATTGCCGGCAGTGGAAACACCCAGGTTTCTAAGCCGCGCTGTCGCGCGGTCTGATTCGGCACGC
Source organism: Methylophilus luteus (assembly GCF_042676265.1). NCBI lineage: Bacteria > Pseudomonadati > Pseudomonadota > Betaproteobacteria > Nitrosomonadales > Methylophilaceae > Methylophilus > Methylophilus luteus. The sequence goes on along the minus strand of NZ_JBHTKB010000003.1, from coordinate 269,248 downwards.
GCCAGCGAAAAATCCGCTTGCGAGGTCTCGACTTCTTTTTTGGCGAGCACGCCGCCTTCCATCAACATGCGGTTGCGGTCCAGCACCTGTTGTTTACGCTGCAGATCGACTTGTGCCTTGCGCGCGTCGGCCACGGCACCGCCCACATCCGGCGAATCCATCACCAGCAAGGCCTGCCCGGCTTTGACCTGGTCACCCACCTGCGCCTTGATCGCCATGGCACGGCCGGCAACCGGTGAAAAAACGCGTGCAGTACGGTTCTCGTCGAGCACTATCTTGCCATTGAGCGGCTCAGTCACCGGCACCGGGATCTCGGTCACCGCTTCTACCTTTAAACTTGCGACCTGTGGTGAGCCGGCAGTGAGCACGATCTCGTTGGCCATGCGCGCGGTCGCTGCATTTTTCTCGGCAGCATGTGCGGCGTGGACTGAAAACACCAGGCCGGCCAGCAGCACCAGCCCGCCAGCCAATTGATGCTTGGTCGCATTCAGGATTAAGGGTAAACGCATCTGGGTCAGGGTGGTTTTCATGGTCATGGTGTATTAAAAACTTGATGGGTGGCGGCCAGCCAGGCAAACAGAGACTTGGCATAATCGGCTTTGACACTGGCTGCTTCCAGCTGCAGGGCGCGCAGGATACGCCTGGCATCCAGCAGGTCCATCACGCTCATGGCACCGTGCTGATAGGCGAACTCGGCGGCGTCTGAGGCCTTTTGGGCCTCAGTTAAGATATTCTGGTCAAAGCGGCGGTTTTTATCTATGGCCGCTTCCAGGTCGGCTTTGGCGCTGCGCATTTCTGCCAGTGCAGCTGCCTTGACCTGCTCTCTGGCATCGTTAGCGGCGTTGTAATCCACTTCGGCACGTGCCGCTTCGCCTTCATACTGGTAGTTGGTAAACAATGGGATACTCACCGTGGCACCTACGGTGTCTGGCCCGGACCCAGGCTCTTGCCCGGGGAAATGCTGGTAAGCCAGTGACCAAGTCAGATCTCTGGTTTTGAGCGATTCGGCCAGCTTTCTGGCCTCCTGCGCCTGCTGCATGCGCACCTCGGCCGCCCTGATATCTGAACGCTCGGTCAACCAGCTGTCGCCCTCATGCACGGCGGATTCCGCACCTGGCGTAGGCCATGGGTCGGCCACATACAGCGCGGCCGCATCCTGATCCCTACCGATCAGATATGCCAGCAGCGCCTGGGCTTTCTGCAGGCCCGCCTGCGCCTGGCGCAAGTCATTCTTGCCGCGCAAGGCATCTACGCGTATGCGCGCCACATCAGCCGAAGCGACATCGCCGGCCTTGAGTCTAAACTCGGCCGCCTGCAGGGTCTTGTCATACAAGTCTACATTCAGTTGCTGGACCTCCACCGTCTCTTGCGCCAGCTTGAGGTCATAATAAGCGGTTGCCATGGCCAGCGCCTGCTTGCGATACGTCTCTTTCAAATCGAATTCAGACGCTTTGACCGCACTCTCAGCGACCGAAGTGCGCAACTCGCGTTTATTGCCGCGTTCGTATAGCTGGCTGACTTGTAGCGTGGAGTTATAGGTTTTGTCCCAGAGGCCGTTGTTACCATTCTGGTTGTTATTACCCTGGCCACGGTTGAGGTTAAGGCTGGAAACACCGACAGACAACACCGGGTTGGGACGCTGGCCGGCGATCAGGGTATCTGCCTCGGCGGATTGCAGCGAGCGTCTGGCGGCCAGCAACTCGCGGCTATAGCCGGCAAACAGCTGCTCGGCCTGTGGCAGCGTCAGATGATTTAGCGGGATAGTTTGTAAATCGGGGGCGGCGGCATTCTCTGCATAAACAGGTAGCATCCACACCGCTAGCAACACACAGCAAACAAACCTTGATTGACGCCACAGCATTGAAGAGACCCTTTATGAGCTAGCCGTTATTTTGCGTTCATAATACCGCCTATCGCTTACGACAATCTTTCAAAAAAACAGCCTTTCGCATGGCAATTGTGACGACAACAAGCATAGACAATAACCGCCCATTTCATGGACAATGTCCGCATGACCCAGCCTTACAAAACCCCGGTTTCCGCCCTAGTCCTGATACACACGCCTGAGCTGCAGATATTGTTACTGGAACGTGCCGATAAAGCCGGCTACTGGCAATCTGTCACCGGCAGCCTAGAAGGTGATGAGACCCCGGCGCAAGCAGCCGTGCGCGAAGTAAGAGAAGAAACCGGGCTAGATGCGCTGGCCTATGATTTCCAGGACTGGCAGGCCAGCAATGTTTACCAGATCTACCCGCACTGGCGCCATCGTTATGCGCCCGGTGTGGTTGAAAATACCGAGCATCTGTTTGGTTTATGCGTGCCTACTAGGTTAGCGGTGACACTGGCTGCGGACGAACATGTGCGTTATGAATGGCTGGACTGGCGCCAAGCTGCCAAAAAAGTATTTAGCTGGACTAACGTAGACGCCTTGAAAAAACTGGGGGAGCGCCACCATCTAGTGTTATAAACACCTTATATGATTCGGATTTATCCGATTGGGATAAATCGTGATCGGCTGTAAAATACCATTTTTATGAAAGCCGGGCTGGGCCCGACATCTGAAAAGCATGCAAACTGCCACCATACAATTTGAGAAATTCCAAACCGCGCAAGACGACGATTGTCAGGCGCGTATCCTGGCTGCACGCAAAAAACTGGGCAAGCGCCTGGTGATACTCGGCCACCACTACCAGCATGAAAGCGTGTACCGCCATGCCGATTTCTCGGGCGACTCGCTCAAGCTCTCAAAATATTGCGACAGCTTGGATGCCGAATACATCGTTTTCCTCGGCGTGCACTTTATGGCCGAAGTGGCTGATATCCTGAGCCGCCCCGAGCAGATCGTAGTGTTACCCGACCTGGCTGCCGGTTGTTCAATGGCGGATATGGCCAACCTGGCCAAGGTAGAACGCAGTTACCGCGAGCTGAGCAAAGTACTGGACTTTGACCAGACCATCACCCCGGTCACCTACATCAACTCTGCTGCCGACCTGAAAGCATTTTGCGGCGAGCATGGCGGCATCGTCTGCACCAGCACCAACGCACCCAAGATCCTGGAATGGGGCTTTAGCCAGCGCGAAAAGATACTGTTCTTCCCCGACCAGCACCTGGGTCGCTGGAGTGGCTACAAAATGGGTATCCCGCTGGAGCAAATGCCGGTGTGGGACCCTGATTTACCGATGGGCGGCCTGACTGAACAGCAGATCAGGGATGCGAAGATCCTGCTGTGGAAAGGTCATTGCTCTGTACACCAGATGTTCCGCAAACAGAATATCGACCAATTCCGCGCCCAGCACCCGGATGGCAAAGTCATTTCACACCCTGAAACCGCGTTCGAAGTGTGTATCAACTCTGACTACGTCGGCTCCACCGAATATATACTGCGCACCGTCAGCGAAGCCGAGCCCGGCACTAAATGGCTGGTCGGCACCGAACTCAATTTGGTCACCCGCCTGGCCGAAGAGATGAAACCGCAGAACAAACTGGTGCAGTTCATGAGCCACGTCGTCTGCGAATGCTCGACCATGGCCCGTATCGACCCGCAACACCTGGCCTGGTGCCTGGAAAATCTGGCAGAAGGTAATGTCGTCAATCAGATCAAAGTACCGGAACATGAAGCCAAACTGGCTAAATTGTCGCTGGACAGAATGCTGGCGGTCTCCTGATGTCCAGCTGTGCGCTGTGTGAGCCATCGCCACAGGATATCCTGTGGCAGGATGACTTCTGCCGCGTAGTGTTACTCAATGATGCAGATTACCCGGCCTACTGCCGGGTTGAATTAGCAGCGCATATCAAAGAAATGACCGACCTGCCCCCGGCAGACCGCGCACGCACTATGCGCGTGGTGTTTGCGGTAGAGGCAGCACTGCGGGAAACCATACAGCCGGACAAGATCAACCTGGCCAGTTTAGGCAATAAGACACCACATGTGCATTGGCATGTGATTCCACGATTCGAGAGTGACAAGCACTTTCCGGATAGTCACTGGGCAGCGCCAGTAAGGGATTCCGAAGTGCAGGCACTGAGCAAGGATCTTAGGGATCAATTGCAGAGGGTGGTAGCGGAGCGGGTGGAATGTGCACTTGAGGGTTAGGTAGATTTTTGCAATCTACGTTGCTGTAATCTACGTTTTTTCACCACGTTTTTATAGTGCTCCTTTTCTCGTTACTTTTCTTGCTTGCTAAAACTGGCTGATTCCGCAGAGTGAGTGAGGCATTTTCTGTGAAGTTCTAATCGATATTTCTTTGGAAGTTCTGTGTTCTGTTTTAGCGTTTTCTTTCGCCTCTAGGCGAGTTACTTTTCTTTGCTTGCCCAAAGAAAACGTAACCAAAAGAAATGCACCCTAGCATCCGCTTGTTTCCTGCGTTGCTCAATTTAGGACTTTCGTCCGTTGCTTTGCCGGACTTAGGCATAAGCGCTCGCGAAACTCGCCCTGACAAGCCACACACCCCGTGGCTTGTTGCGGAACTCAGACAGTCGCTCCCTTCCTCCTTATTTTGACTCCGCTACTCGGCGCGTCAGATAGGGGCCCAAAGTCAACACCACCACGTTAAAACGTTAGTTAAACAGTTGCGGATTATGGGCGCTTAGCAATTGTGTAAAAGACCAACCCGCCAACTATCTTTCTGCTTTGCTTTTGATTTTCTTTGGTTATTTTGCGCTGGTCGAGCGGGAAACGATGCGAGAAATACCCATCTCACTAACCGCGTAGTGTCTTTCCGGGTCCCCTATCTGACGCGCCGAGTAGCGCAGTCAGCGTGGGAGGGGTCGGCCAGCGTCTGTTCGAGTTCCGCGGTGGCTTGCGCAGTGTGCAAGCCGCTAGGGCGAGTTTCGTTGGACGCCCACGCTGACGAGCAACGCAGGGAAAAAGCGGATGCTAGGGTGCCCTTTCTTTTGGTTACATTTTCTTTGGGCAAGCAAAGAAAAGTAACTCGCCTAGTGGCGAAAAGCACCCGTCCAACAGAGAAGCACTAGCAGCCCCCTACCTACGAAAAGCGGCCTTCCAATCATCCAAAGAAATACCGATTAGCGCTTCCATTAATTCGCGCTAAACTTAAACACCCTACCGCGCCCTACCAACCCAACACCCCACCTAGGCATGCCTCCTAGCCAATCTCCCCACTCCCCGCAACCACCCCAACAAATCATCCACATAGGTATACAACACCGGAATCACCAACAGGCTCAACACCGTTGAAGTGATCAAGCCACCTATCACCGTGATCGCCATAGGTGCCCTAAAGCTCGGGTCTGCACTCCAGCCCAAGGCGATAGGCATCATGCCCGCCGCCATGGCGATGGTGGTCATCACGATAGGTCGTGCGCGTTTATGGCAACCATCAATAATCGCGTCAAAACGGCTGATTTTGGATTGCTTACGCGCCATGATGGTGTATTCCACCAGCAGAATAGAGTTTTTGGTCACTACCCCCATTAGCATCAGCAGGCCGATCACGCTAGGCATGGAGAAACTGTTATGCGTCACCAGCAACGCAAAAAATGCGCCGCCCAGCGATAACGGCAATGCGCCCAGGATAGTCACCGGTTGCAGGAAGTCGCCGAACAACAGCACCAGCACCACATAGATGCACATGATGCCTATGACCATGGCGCCACCAAAGCTGCTGAACAGTTCATTCATGCGTTTGGCATCGCCGGCTTCCAGCTGCTTGACGCTGGGTGGCAAGTTCTGCATGGCGGATAGCTGTTGCACTTCGCGCATGACTTCGCCTATCTGGCGTTTATTCAGCTCTATATCAAAGGTGACGTTGCGCATGCGGTCCATGCGGTCTATCTGCTGCGGCCCGCTACCCATGCGCACGGTGGCGACGGTTTCCAGGCTGACGCTGCCGTTGCGGGCAGGCACCCGCAGCTGTGCGATCTCCTGCAGGCTGCTGCGCACGCTGGGGCCCAGGCGCACACGTATGGGCACCTGGCGTTGCGGCAGGTTGAGCTTGGGCATGCTGTTGGAGAAATCGCCCGAGGTGGCGACGCGTATCACCTGCGCGATCGCTTCTACAGTGACGCCCAGTTCGGCCGCTTTATCCACGTCGGGGATGATCTGCACTTCTGGCCGTTGCAGGCTGGCGCTGGAGGTGATATTGCCCAGGCCGTTGATGGTGCGCAACTGCTGCGCCACTTGCTGGCTGGCACTTAGCAGTGCCACCGGGTCATCGCTGGCCAGCGTGACTTGCAGGCGCTCACCAGACTCGCCGGAGCCGACCGAGACGCGTGCGCCGGGCAGGCTTTTCAGACGCTCGCGCAGATCTGCCTCTATCTCTGATTGTTTCAGTTTGCGCTCGCTACGCTCGGTCAGGCTGATGATCAGGCTGCCTTTGCGCACATCGGTCGTACTTTCGGCGGCGTGTGGGCCGCCACCGCCAGTGCTGGCTGCCCCTGCCGCGCTAAACACGGCTTTCACTTCCGGGTGTTGCCTGACGATACGTTCAGCCTCATCGACCAGTCTACGCGTTTGCGCCAATGGCGTGCCTGGCTGTAACTCTATATTGACCTTGGTCTGGCTGCTGTCGGATGAAGGCACAAAGCCTTTGGGCAGCAGGGGCATCAGGCTCATGGAGCCGACGATAAACAGTACAAAGCCCAGCACTACGGTTTTACGGTGCCCCAGGCACCAGGCTACCCAGCGCAGGTACACGCGCATGGTGGTTGAAGTCTGCTCTTCTTTGACCGGATGCGGTTTGAGCAGGTAGGCCGACATCATGGGTGTCAGCAAGCGCGCCACTATCAGTGAGCAGGTGATGGCGATGGCAGCCGTGATACCGAACTGTTTGAAAAACTTGCCGGGTATGCCGCCCATAAACGCAGTCGGCAGAAAGATGGCCACCAGCGTAAATGTAGTGGCTATCACGGCGAAACCGATCTCGTCGGCGGCTTCCATCGCCGCCTGGTACGGCGTTTTGCCCATGCGCAGATGGCGCACTATATTCTCTATCTCGACGATGGCGTCATCGACCAGTATACCGACCACCAGCGCCAGCGCCAGCAGGGTCAGCAGGTTGAGCGAAAAGCCGAAATACTGCATAAAGGCAAAGGTGGGGATCATAGACAGCGGCAAAGCCACCGAGGCGATGATGGTCGCGCGCCAGTCGCGCAAAAACCACCACACCACCAGCACCGCCAACAGCGCGCCTTCATACAGCAGTTGCATGGAGCCCTTGTAGTTATCCTCCACCGGCTTGACCATATTAAAGGCTTCGACGATCTTGACCTGCGGATGCAGTTGCTCGAATTTGGCCAGTGCCTCGCGCACATGTTTGGCGACCGTGACTTCACTGGTGCCTTTGCTGCGCGTGATTTCAAAGCGTATGACTTCTTTGTCATCGTAGCTGGCATAGGTGCTGCGCTCGGCATAAGTGTCCAGCACCTGGGCCACTTGTGACAGCTTGATATGGCGGCCATCACTGATAGGAATATCCATATTGCGGACTTCATCCGCGCTATGCAGCGCGCCCAGTGTGCGTACTGACTGGATATTGTCACCGATATCGCCGCGGCCACCCGAGGCGTCCTGCTGCACGCGCTTGAGCTGGGCCGACACATCGCTGACATTCACCCCCAGCCCCGACATCAGGGTAGGGTCAAGATTGACCTGCACTTCGCGGTCTACGCCGCCGGTACGGCTGATCTTGCCAACGCCGGTCACCGACAGCATGGCCTTGCTGATCTCGTTGTCTACAAACCATGACAACTCGCCCTCATCCATGTTATCGGCCGAAACCACATAGGTGAGAATGGCGCTGCCGGTGGTGGTCAGTTTGGAGACGGTAGGCGTGGTCACTGCCGCCGGCAGCTCCGAACGGGCGCTGTCTACCGCATTGCGCACCAGGTTGAGCGCTTCTTCACTATTGGTATCTATGGTGAATTGCACGCTGATGCTGACGCCACCATCGGTGATAACGCTGGACATATGCTCAATGCCGCCTATGGTGGCGATCTTGTCTTCCAGTTTGCGTGCCACCTCGGTTTCCAGCTGCGGTGGCGCCGCGCCTTCCAGTGTGGCGCTGACCATGATCACCGGCAGTTCTATATCGGGGAAGTTCTGCTTGCCTAACTGGTTGAGCGACCGGACCCCGAGAAAGGTCAGCACCACAAACAGCAGGATAGCCGGAACCGGATTACGGATGGACCAGGCCGAAAAATTCATTAATTAAGCTCCGCTTTTGCCGGTGGTGATGACTTTTACGGTATCGCCATCATTGAGGAAAGCGCCACCGCTGAGCACCAGCCGGGTGCCGGCTTCAACCCCACTCAACAGTTCTATCTGCTCTTCAAACGTGCGGCCGGTCTGCACTTTGCGCTGGGTGATGCGGCTCATGCCCTCTGCATTGCTGGCGCCCAGCACAAACACATAGGCAAAACCATCGCGGTAAGTGACGGCACTGAGCGGCACAGACAGGCCACGCTGCTGGCCTATATCTATCTTGCCCTGCACATACATGCCGGGTTTGGCGCTGTTTTTAGGGATATCGACATACACCAGCGCATTACGCGTGTTGTTATCCACCACCGGCGAGATCAGGCGCACTTTTCCGGCGACGCTTTTGCCGCCCGGCAGCGTCAGACTGACGGTTTGCCCGGTGTGCAAGGCTGCCTGCTGGTCAGCATTCACTTCGCCGCGCCATTCGATACGGCCTTGGCGTATCAATTTGAACAGTTCGGTGCCTGAGGAAACCACATTGCCAAGGTTGGCCGAGCGCTCAGACACCACACCATCATCCGGCGCCACCACTTTGGTCTGACGCATGCGTATCCTCTGGTTTTCCAGCTCGGCTTCGGACAGGGCCAGATTGGCCCTGGCAGTTTGCAGGGCGATCACGTATTCATTGATCTTCTGCGCGGATAATGCGCCACTGTCCTTGATCTCATTGGCACGGTCGGCATTGCTCTTGGCTTCGGCCAGGCCGGCTTTGTCTTTTTCTACGGTCGCCAGTTGCTTTTGCAAGTCGGCTTTGACTGTTTCATCCGCCAGCAGCACTAAAGGCTGGCCTTTGCTGACCTGCGCGCCCACCTCTACCAGCACCTGCTGTATACGCAGGCCGGAGATCTCGGCACTGACCTGCGCCTCCTGCCAGGGGTAGATACTGCCGTTCAGCACCAGTGTCATCGGCCATTGCACTGTGGCCGGGCTGGTCGCTTCAACGCTCAAGGTGGCTTTAGCCGCCTGGGCCGTGGCATTAGCACCGGCACGGTTACCGCGTTTTTCAGCCAGCTCTGCCTGGTGCAGCGGGTGTAGCATGAACCATACGCTCACCGCTACCAGCACGGCGGCAATGATCAGGAATTTTGCTTTTTTTGAGAGTCCTCTCGCCATGTTTATTTACCCTTTTCTGTCGTTTTATTGCCTGGCACGGCCTGTTGTACCTGCTTAGGCTGCTGCTGCGATTCATACCAGTCGCCACCAAAAGCCTTATACAGTGCGATCCACTGTAAAACCCGGTTCTTTTGCTGGGTGACCAGATTGAGCTCGGCATTGATCTTCTGGCGGCGCGCATCTTCCAGCGAAAGCAGGTCGATACCGCCGGATTTCCAGTTCAACTCTGCGGCCTGGAAATAGCGCGCATATTGTTGCGCACTGGCCTGTTCGGATTGTGCACGCCGGTTGGCACTGTCCAGATTGACCAGCGCCTGCTCCACCTCTTTCAATGCCTTGCGCACATCTTGTTTATAAGTCGCCATCAGGCGGTCAAAATTGGCACGCGATTCCGCCAGATCAGCGCGCAAGGTTCCGCCATCAAAAATCGGCAATTTGAGTGAAGGCCCATAAGACCAGGAGTCGGTACGTGTCACCGCGCCACCAAAACTGGTGCGGCGGTAGCCTATAGATCCGCTCAGTGTCAGGCTGGGGTAAAGTTGTGCCTTGGCTACGCCAACATTGGCGCTGGCTTCAGCCAGGTTGCGCTCATCTATCGCCAGGTCTGGCCTGCGCGTCAGCAGGCTGGCCGGTAGCGCATTCACCTCGAACACGGCCGGTTGCGGCATGCCTTTACCCTTGGCCAGCAAACTGCGCAACTCTGCTTCCGGCAGGTTGGTCAGCTCGACTATGGCTTTCACCAGACCATCGCACTCGGCCTGCTGGCCATCCAGGGTAGACTCACTGGCGTGGGTAGCTGCCTCTGCCAGCGCCAGGTCAGACGGGGCGGTGAAGCCAGCCTTGGCTGAAATGCCTGTCAAACGCGCGGTCTCCTTGCGCGAGTTGAAAGCACCCTGCAAGGCCTGCACCGAAGCCTGGCAGGCACGGTAATTCACATAGTTATTGGCTACTTCTGCCGCCAGCGTCAGGCGGGCATCGTGCCAGGCAATCTTTTTCGCTTCCAGCTGGGCTTTGGCAGCCTGCTTGGCGGCTTTGATCTTGCCGAACAGATCGACTTCCCAGCTTGCGTCTAGCGAGATGGAATCGATCTCTATGGTGGTCGCCGGGAAAGCACCGCCACCGCCACCACCTTTGCTGCGGTTCATGCTGCCGGTGCTGCTTAAATCAGGGATACCCTGCGCCCTTGCCGACAGCACATTGGCTCGCGCAGTGCGGATATTGGCCAGCGCAGTCTCCAGCGTGGGGCTTTCTTTTTGCGCTTGTGCCAGCAACTGGTCCAGCACCGGGTCTTTGAATTGTGCCCACCAGTTGGTCAATGCCACCATATTGCCGTCGTGGGGCAATGGCGCCTGCCATTGTTCTACTGTCACCGGGTTAGGGCGTATGTACTCATCTATCACCGAGCAACTTGCCAGCGGCAAGATCAGCAGCAGCCAGGTCAGCAGCAGCCAGAGACTATGTTTACTCAACTGCATAGCCTGGCTCCATTCCCTGCAATCCATGCAAAAATAAATTCACCACAAAAGCCAGGTGCACTTCTGCATCCCAGTCCGGCTCCAGTACACCGAATAGCGCCTTCAGGCGCGGCGCGGCGATCAGCAACTCGCAAAAGGACTCCGCCGCACGTTTGTAATCTTGTGCGGCCAACTGGTTTTTTGCCGCGTAAAAACTGAAAATATCCGCCAGCATCTGGTGTATGCGCTCCGGCCCTACCGCTTTCATGGCACGGGATAATTCCGGCAGATGCGAGGCTTCAGCCACGCCTATCTTAAAGAACGACAACATGCGTGGCTCCAGCACGCGCTTGAGCATAAAGCGGCCTATATCGGTGAGCACCTGCTGCAGCGTCTGTTGCGATAAATTATCAATCTGCACCATGGCCGAGACATCTTTCTCAACCATGTGTTTGATGGCGGCGATCAGCAAGGCGTATTTATTCTCATAGCGCTCATAAATCGTGCGCGTAGACACGCCGCAAGCTGCGGCGATGCGCCCTATGCTGGTTTGCGACACGCCTTCCAGCATAAAGATCTCCAGCGCCTGCTCCAACAGCAGCGCATGACGCTCTTGCTCAGTGCCGGCTTTGGGGCGCCCGGCTTTCACTTTATGGGGTGAAATTTCCATATTTGGTAAAGAAATCAATGTCTGCCTGAAAATAAAAATAAAACGTTTCTTTTTTATTTTATGCCAATCTATAAAAGACGCAAGTCATTTCTTGTATCTGAGCCGTTACGAGAGCACCGATTCCTTGTCCGCTTGCATGGCCTACCTGCCGGCGCTGCATGTTTGCTATACTCGCCACACTTTCATAGTTAAGACATATGCACGCATGGCGCTCAAATCCACCATTTATAAGATAGACCTCAATATTGCGGATATGGACAGGCATTATTACCAGCAACACAATCTGACGCTGGCCAAACATCCTTCCGAAACCGACGAGCGTTTGATGGTCCGTTTGCTGGCATTCGTGCTCTACGCGGATGAGCACCTGCAGTTTGGCAATGGCTTAAGCGATGACGACGAACCTGACCTGTGGCAAAAAGACCTGACCGGCGCGATCCAGCGCTGGATATGTGTGGGCCTGCCGGAAGAGCGCGAGATACGCAAAGCCTGTGGCAGAGCTGAACACGTAGTGCAGGTGCTTTATGGTGGCCGCACTGCTGACATGTGGTGGGCGCAAAACAGCAAAGCCATGCTCAAGCTGGACAATGTGACTGTGATCAACCTGCCGGATACCGAGCAGCTGGCCGCGGCCGCGGCACGCGGGCTCTCCATCAGTTTTAGCATACAGGATGAACAGATACTGGTGAGTTACGAGGGTGGCAGTTTTGAGATAGCCGCCATACGCCTGAAAGACATAGGCTAGCCTGGGCCAGCATGCAGCGCAAAAAAGCCGGCTAGCGCCGGCTTTTTGTTAAGGGAACAGGCTATGCTCGGCTGGCCACACACCTCTATAGCTTGCTTCAGGGTGTTTGCTGACCAGGCTTAACCTTATCTCGTTCAGCCTGCGCAATGGCACCGACACTATCATCAGTATATTGCCCTGCTCTATGGCACTTTTATACGACTTGATGCGAAAACTGGGCGCTGCACTCGCCACCGCCGCGGCCCAGGCCGCACAAGCGATCGCGCCCAGCACCATGCAGTAGGGGATCACCGTCAGCGACACTTCGCCGAACCACCACGGCACCATATAAGCCAATATGCCGCCTAACAGCCCGGATATGGCACCGAACAAAAAACCGCCCATCGCGCTGTAGACCACATCAGACCTTTCCATGGCATGCACCTTGGGCAGGTTGCCTAAATATTGTGGCTGGTTGGCATGAAAATGGATGTGATCCTCGTCTATCCTTTGCAGCAGCAACTCATCCATCAGCGTATGCGCGCTTTTGATATCAGGTAAAACAAAATAGAGCCTGCGTCTCATGGCATTCTCCTTGTAGTGACTGTAAAGCTACGAGAACAGTTTGAAACAATTTATTGCCTAAAATTCAATTATTTACATCTCGCATGCCTGCGCGATACCTGCCATAAAAAAGCCAGCATTGCTGCTGGCTTGGGCTTACTGCTACGGGCTAAGTTACACCTTCTGGTAAACCTCACTGCCTTTTTTCACGAATTCGATGGCTTTTTCCTGCATGCCTTTTTGCAGCGCTTCTTTTTCATCTACGCCCATTTTGTCGGCGTAATCACGTACGTCCTGCGTGATCTTCATGGAGCAGAAGTGCGGGCCGCACATGGAACAGAAATGCGCCTGTTTGGCGCCTTCCTGCGGCAGGGTCTCGTCGTGGAATTCCTTGGCTTTTTCCGGGTCCAGGCCCAGGTTGAACTGGTCTTCCCAGCGGAACTCGAAACGCGCCTTGGATAAAGCATTGTCGCGGATCTGCGCGCCCGGGTGGCCTTTGGCCAGGTCAGCGGCATGGGCGGCGATCTTGTAGGTGATGATGCCTACGCGTACGTCTTCCTTATCCGGCAGGCCCAGGTGCTCTTTAGGCGTCACGTAACACAACATGGCACAGCCGTACCAGCCTATCATGGCAGCGCCTATGCCTGAGGTGATATGGTCATAACCAGGCGCGATATCGGTGGTTAACGGTCCCAGGGTGTAGAACGGGGCTTCGCCACAGTGCTCCAGTTGCAGATCCATATTTTCTTTGATCAGGTGCATGGGCACATGGCCGGGGCCTTCTATCATGCACTGCACATCATGCTTCCAGGCGATCTGCGTCAGCTCGCCCAGCGTTTTCAGCTCGGCGAATTGTGCCTGGTCGTTAGCGTCGTAGATAGAGCCAGGGCGCAAGCCATCACCTAGTGAGAAACTCACATCGTACTGCTTCATGATCTGGCAGATATCTTCAAAATGCTCATACAGGAAAGACTCTTTATGGTGCGCCAGACACCATTTGGCCATGATGGAACCACCGCGTGAGACGATACCGGTCATGCGCTTGGCCGTCATCGGGATATACGCCAACCGTACGCCAGCGTGTATGGTGAAGTAATCCACGCCCTGCTCCGCCTGCTCTATCAAGGTGTCACGGAAGATCTCCCAAGTCAGGTCTTCGGCCTTGCCATTGACCTTTTCCAACGCCTGGTAGATAGGCACGGTACCGATAGGCACCGGTGAGTTGCGTATGATCCACTCGCGCGTCTCGTGTATGTTCTTACCGGTAGACAGATCCATCACGGTATCGCCGCCCCAGCGCGTGCCCCACACCATTTTTTCCACTTCTTCAGAAATAGAGGAGCCTAGTGCCGAGTTGCCGATGTTGGCGTTTATCTTGACCAGGAAATTACGGCCTATGATCATGGGCTCGATTTCAGGGTGATTGATGTTGGCCGGGATGATGGCACGGCCACGCGCCACTTCGTCACGCACGAATTCAGGCGTAATGACTTTAGGGATGCTGGCGCCATAGTGCTGGCCAGGATGCTGGGTCTGCAGCAGTTCGCTCATGTTTTCACGGCGCTGGTTTTCGCGGATGGCGATAAACTCCATCTCCGGCGTGATGATGCCCTGGCGCGCATAGTGCATCTGGCTGACATTGTGGCCGGCTTTGGCGCGCAAAGGGTTGCGGTGCAGGTTGAAACGCATGTCGGCTAATTCAGGATCGACCAGGCGCTGGTGACCGAAATCAGAGCTGGGGCCGTCCAGCTGCTCTACATCACCACGTTCCATGATCCATTGCGCACGCAAGGCTGGCAAACCGTTACGGATATCGATATCCACTGCCGGGTCGGTATACGGGCCGGAAGTGTCATACACCACGACTGGCGGGTTGCTTTCACCGCCAAAGCTGGAAGGCGTATCGCTGAGCGAGATCTCCCGGAACGGCACCTGGATATCAGCACGTGAGCCTTGAACGTAGATCTTGCGCGACTTGGCAAAGGGTTTGCTGGTGGCTTCGTCGACTTTGGCATCCGCATTGACGAATCTGGTGTTTTTAGACGGCGGGCTCTGGGACTGAAGATTTTTGTCTATGGCGTTCATTGGGCATCCTTAAAAGAAAAGACGTAAGGATGCGGGACTTTGCATTCCCTACGGCGGTATCAACCGCATCAGGTTCGAAGGGTAATTCTCACTGCAAAACCTTTAAAACGAAGGATTTACAGACCCCTAGCAAGGAACGGATTGTGCGTGAAAACCACAGATAACGCAAGCGACACCGCATTTGCCGTGGCGCATATTGACAGACAGATCTGTCTACAATCACATTTCCCGACACAATTAAAAATACGGGACACCCTTAAACCAACGCTCAGGAGAGAAACATGGAAGTCTTATTGATAGGCGCAGTCGCCTGTACTACCGCTTTAATTTTATCGGCATGGCTGATGACATTCGCCCGCTGGTTTCCCATACCGGGGATAGATGGCGGATTTCTGATCGATTACAAAACCATGATACGTGCCCACGTTGACTATGCCCTGATGGCGTTGTTTCAGCTGGGTTTTTTTGCCACAGCCAGAACCGCCGGTATAGAGCTGCACCATTTTGCCTGTGTCTGTGTCGCCATAGGCGGCTTTACCAACCCAACCATTTTCACCATTGCCGCGTTTGACACTGACTTCTGGAGCAAAATGAAATGGAAAGTGTTTTCTGCCATCAGTTTTGTACTGACCACCATAGGTTTTATGACTATCTGCTACCAGCTGATCTGTCACGTGCTGTGCCACTGACCAGCACGGCGGCACGCACCAGCCCGTGAAAAACCCTGCCTGCGCAGGGTTTTTTTATATTTGCCGGGTGACTTAAATATCAATCAAGTCAACAAGTTAAACTCAGAATTAGCCTTTTAAAACAGCATTATTCTAAAGATAATTTTCCGCAGTCACGCGCTAGACTAGCCGTTGCAAATCAACTCTTTTTCTTCAAGGCACGTAGCGCATGGATTGGTACAGTATTTTCTTTTTTCGGGAAGGTTCGCCCACCCCTTTGCTGTTCGGTACTTATAATCCATGGCTGGTGATCCTGTCAGCGCTGGTCGCTATCGGCAGCTCAGTGCTGGCCTTGCAGCTCACTCGCCTGTCACAAAAACAGACTTCACTGGTTTCGCAGAGATTTTCCATTCTTGCCAGTTCGGCGTCACTGGGAGCAGGCATCTGGGCCATGCATTTTATCGGCATGCTGGCTTACGAGATCTGTACCAAGGTCACCTACAACCCTGAAGTGACCATGATCTCCATGATGCCAGGCATACTGGCGTCTTACTACGCGCTCAACCTGATGACGGAAAACCAGCTTGATTACGGCAAACTGATCAAAGGCGGGCTCTCGGTAGGCACCGGCATAGGCGCCATGCACTACACCGGCATGCTGGCCATGAAAATGGAGCCGGTGCTCAAATTCGACCTGGTGTGGGTATTGATCTCGGTGATCGTCGTCGTCAGCCTGGCGACGCTGGCTTTATGGACCGGGATATTCCTCAACCAGAAAGGCAAGCTACCGGCCAAAGTCAGCATAGTACTGGGCGGCGTGCTGATGGGCAGTGCCATCACCGCCATGCATTACACCGGCATGGCTTCGGCACGTTTTATCGGCCAGGCACAACCTGGCTTCAACCCCGAAGACAACCAGTCCATCTCGCTGGCGCTCGGCATCACGCTGGTCACCATACTGATAGGCATCATCGCAGCGGCGATCAATGTGCTAATCAGTTATCGTCAGGCGCTGACAGCCATACAGGTCAGTGAAACGCGCTTATCGACCATTTTGAACACCGCGGTGGACGGCATAGTCACCATTAACACCACCGGCCAAATCATCTCCTGCAATGAGGCGGTAGAGCGCATATTTGGTTGGCGTAAACATGAGATGGAAGGCAACAACATCTCCATGCTGATGCCGGAACCAGACCGTTCCAACCATTTGTATTATCTGAAGAATTACCAGACCGGTGGCCAGGCGCAGATACTGGGCGAAAGCCGCGATCTGGAAGCGATCAAAAAGGATGGCACCCAGTTTCCGATACGGCTGGCGATAGGTGAGGTGAAACTGCCGGGCGAAAAACTGTTTGTCGGCTTTATCACCGACCTTACCCAGCGCAAGGCGATCGAACAGTCCATACGCGAAAAAGACCAGCAGATCCGCTCCATGATGAATAATATTCCGGGCGTGACTTTCCGCTGCAACCTGGACGATAACTGGAGCATGCGCCTGATCAGTGATGCGGTGCTGGAAATGACCGGCTGGACAGTAGAAGATTTTCTGAGCGGCCACATTCATTTTTCGCAGCTGATTTATGCCGACGATGCACAGCGTATACAACCGATAGTCGAGGCTGCCGTCGCCCATAGAACCAACTATGCGATCGAATACCGTATCACCGACCGCAAAGGCAATGAAAAATGGATCTCGGAATTCGCTTCTGCCATTTATGGCAACGACGGCATGGCCGAAGCGCTGGACGGGGTCATGCTGGACGTGACTGAATCCAAGCAGAAAAATGCCGAGTTTGAGGGCATTGCCAACGCCATCAACAACTCTACCTGCATGGCTGAGTTCACTATCGATGGTTTCGTGCTGACTGCTAACCAGAGATTTCTGGACCTGCTCGGCTATGAACTGACAGACATATTAGGTCGCCATCACTCCATCCTTTGCCCGCCTGAGTTTATTACCACCGATCAGTACAAGCAAAAGTGGGTATCGCTCAGAAGCGGTGAGTTCGTGCATGGCGAGTTTTTGCGTTATGGCAAAAATGGCAAAAAAATCTGGATCCATGCTTCTTACAGCCCTATGCGCGATATGGATGGCAAGGTCATCAAAGTGCTGATGTTCATGATAGATATCAGCGAGCGCAAGCAGATGGAACAAGAGATGCTGCTGGCCAAGGACAAAGCCGAACAGGCGGCCAGCGCCAAGAGCACTTTCCTGGCCAATATGAGCCATGAGATACGCACACCGATGAACTCCATCATAGGCTTTAGCGAATTGCTACTGGACACCGCCATGCAGCAGGAACAACGCAATTACTTATCCACCATCAGCCAATCGGCGAAGTCATTACTGCATTTGCTGAATGACATCCTGGATAGTGCCAAGCTCGAAAAAGGCATGCTGGAACTGGAGATAGTGGATTTCTCCATGCGTGAACTGGTCGATAGCGTGATTTCTTCGCTATGGCTGCAGGCGCGCAAAAAGGAGCTGGAACTCAAACTCACGCTCGCCCCGGAAGCCACCGGCTATTTCAAAGGCGCTGAGCACCGTATCCGCCAGGTATTAACCAATCTATTGGGCAATGCCGTAAAATTCACCGAAACCGGCCATGTCGAGCTCAAGGTCTACCCGACCGAGAGCGGCGAGATACAGTTTGACATGATAGACACTGGCATAGGCATAGACGCAGACCGCCTGCAAAGCATCTTCGACCCGTTCACCCAGGCAGATGCCACCATGAGCCGCCGTTTCGGTGGCACCGGGTTAGGCACCACCATCAGTAAACAACTGGTTGAACTGATGGGCGGACGCATCCGTGCAAGCAGCAAGATAGGCCAGGGGAGCTGCTTTAGCGTGATACTGCCATTAGCGGAAGGCATACGCATAGAACAGGCGGTTGATATCGCGCAAAGCATGTTGCCATCGCTCAACATACTTGCAGCTGATGACATAGAACAGAATCGTAAATTGCTGAGTATCATGCTGGAGAAACAAGGGCATAGAGTCACCCTGGCCTCGAATGGCCAGGAAGTCATAGATGCGCTGCAAACCCGCCCCTTCGATATCATCTTGATGGATGTACAAATGCCGGTGGTCGATGGCCTGACCGCCAGTTTACGCATCCGTGAGATGGAGCGCGAAGCAGGCTGGGACAGGACACCTATCATCGCCCTGACTGCCAGCGTGCTGGAACAGGACAGGTTAGCGGCCAAACAGGCCGATATGGATGGCTTCAGCTCCAAGCCTATCGAATTACCTTTATTACTGGCCGAAATGCAGCGGGTATTGACTGGCGCAGTGCCAGCACCAGCTGAAGTGGAAGCTGAACCCAGCCTGGCGCAAAAAGAATTCGACCTCAACAAAGGGGTGATGCTATGGGGCGACCAGCAAACTTACCTGATCGAAGTCGATCAATATCTGCAGGAAGCTCCGCGCCATATAGAAGCATTGCAAGCGGCCATAGAGGCTAAAGATCATGCCGCATTCAGGATGATGGCACACGCCAATAAAGGGGTGAGCGCCAATCTGGCGTTGCCTAAAGTGCAGTCCATCTATGACGCGCTGGAACACATTACCGAACAGCGTTGGCAAGAATGCCCGGCATTGATTGCGCTTTTAAAAACCACGATCGAAGCCTTGCAACAGACCATCAGTGCATTGCTAGCCGCTGCACCCGCAGCTGCCCGATCTGACGAGGTCACATCGCATATCGCTGCCGACCAGTTGCTGACATGGTTGCAAGCACTGCGCTCGCTGGCAGCAATGGCAGAACTGGATGATAGCCTGGCGAATAAACTGCTGCAGCATGCGCCGACTGACTGGCGCCAGCCATTGCATGCCATTACCCAAAGCCTGAATGACTTTGATTTTGAACAGGCGGTGATCCATATCGACGCCCTATTGGAGGCCCAGACTCAAGGGACGACTTCATGACCGATTACATGACCCAGCAAGCCAAGATCCTGATTGTCGACGATGAACCGCTCAATCTCAAAGTCCTCAAGCAAGTGTTGCAGGATGACTATCGCCTGAGCTTTGCCAAGAACGGCGTGGATGCGCTGGAGCTGGTCAAAAAAGAAAGGCCAGGGCTGATCCTGCTTGATGTCATGATGCCGGGCATGACCGGCTTTGAAGTGTGCAGGCAATTGAAAAGCGACCCTGACACCCATACCATCCCGGTGATTTTTGTAACCGCGCTTGCCGATGAAGCCGATGAGTCAGAAGGCTTTAATGCGGGTGGCGTCGATTATATTAACAAGCCCATTTCACCGGCACTGGTGAGAGCGCGGGTGAAAACGCACCTGTCACTGGTGCATATAGACGAATTAAAAAACACGCACCTGGAACTGATACAACGCCTGGGTCGCGCAGCAGAATTCAAAGATAATGAAACCGGCATGCATGTGATACGCATGAGCCATGTCTCGGGCAGGATAGCGCTGGAAATGGGCATGGATGCAGGCTTTGCCGAGCAACTGGTGCACGCCGCGCCCATGCATGATATAGGCAAGATAGGCATCCCCGACCACGTATTACTCAAACCCGGCAAACTGGATGAAGAAGAACTGGCGATCATGCGCACCCATCCGCAACTGGGCGCCGAGATCCTGGATAAATCAAACTCCCAGCTGATACGGCTGGCGCATACCGTGGCGCTGTATCATCATGAAAAATGGGATGGCAGCGGTTATCCGTTCGGCCTGAAAGGTGAGGAGATCCCGATAGAAGCGCGCATAGTCGCGGTTGCCGATGTCTTTGATGCGCTGTTGAGCAAACGCCCGTACAAGGAAGCCTGGCCGGTGGAAAAAGCGGTGGAAGAGATCAAATCCCAGATCAACCGCCATTTTGACCCGCAGGTGGTTGCCGCCATGCTCAGCTGCCTGCCGGCTTTGATCGCCATTAATGCAAAATGGCGCGAAGAATGATCTTCACGCCATTGTTTTCTTGTTAGCCACGCCCTGCTTGGGCCAGCCCTTACGCAGGGCTTCAGCCAGCTATCAACCTAATTTAGACTTTAGCAGCTCATTCACCTGGGCCGGGTTGGCCTTGCCTTTGGAAGCTTTCATGCACTGACCCACCAGCGCATTAAACGCCTTCTCCTTGCCGGCTTTGTATTCTTCTACCATAGCCTGGTTGGCGGCCAGTACCTCATCGATAATGGCTGCTATCGCACCGCTGTCTGATACCTGCTTGAGGCCTTTGGCTGCTATGATGGCATCGACTTCACCTTCACCTGCCCATAAGCCTTCAAACACCTGTTTGGCGGCGTTGTTAGAGATGGTGTTATCGGCGATGCGTTTTAATAAAGCAGCCAGCTGTGCTGCAGAAACCGGGCTCTGGTCTATGCTTTTTTCATCTGCATTCAGCTTGGCTGACAAGGCACCCATCACCCAGTTGGCGGCCTGTTTGGCGTCGCCACCGGCATGCACCACAGCAATGAAATAATCGGCCACTGCGCGTGAACCAGTCAGGTTGCTGGCGTCATAGCTGGAGAGTTGGTACTCACTGGTGAAACGTGCCTGCAAGGCTTGCGGCAATTCCGGCATATCCGCACGCACTCTGGCCTTGTCCGCCTCAGTCACTTCCAGCGGCAACAGGTCAGGGTCAGGGAAATAGCGGTAATCGTTGGCTTCTTCCTTGGAGCGCATGGCGCGGGTCTCACCGGTATCCGGGTTAAACAGGATAGTCGCCTGCTGGATAGTGCCGCCATCTTCCAGTGTTTCGATCTGCCACTGCGTTTCGTATTCGATCGCCTGCAACATGAATTTGAAAGAGTTGAGGTTTTTGATTTCGCGGCGGGTGCCTAATTTCTCAGTGCCTTTAGGGCGTACCGAGACGTTGACATCGCAGCGGAAAGAGCCTTCCTGCATATTGCCATCGCATATGCCTATCCACTGCACCAGTTCATGCAGTTTTTTGGCATAAGCGACCGCTTCTGCCGCACTGCGCATATCCGGCTCAGTCACAATCTCGAGCAATGGCGTACCGGCACGGTTCAGATCGATACCAGACATGCCCTCCACCGCATCATGCACCGATTTACCGGCATCTTCTTCCAGATGGGCGCGCGTGATGTTGATGACTTTTTCGTAAGCTTCAGTGTTTTTGCCGGCCGGCACCTGTATGCTGACCTTGCCTTTGCCGACCACCGGTAATTCAAACTGGCTGATCTGGTAGCCTTTGGGCAGGTCAGGATAAAAGTAATTCTTGCGGGCGAAGATGCTGCGCGGGGCGATCTCGGCATCTATCGCCAGGCCGAATTTGATCGCACATTCCACCGCCTGTTTATTCAGCACCGGCAACACGCCAGGCAAGGCGATGCTCACCTCACAGGCCTGGGTGTTCGGCGCGGCGCCATAAGTGGTTGAAGCGCCACTGAACTGTTTGGAGTTTGTCTGTAACTGCACATGGGTTTCCAACCCGATCACGACTTCCCACTGCATTTAGATATTCTCCAATGCGGCTGGCATTTGTGTATGCCAGTCTGTCACTTGTTGATAGGCATGGCCGACATCCAGCATGCGCGCCTCATCGAAATAATTACCTATGATCTGCAAGCCCACCGGCAACGGTTTGCCATCGCCACTCTGGGTAAAGCCTGCCGGCACACTCATGCCTGGCAAACCGGCCAGGTTGACGGCGATGGTATACAGGTCTTCCAGGTACATGGCGACCGGGTCACTGGTCTTCTCCCCGGCCTTAAAGGCTGTCGAAGGGGCAGCCGGGCCCATGATCACATCACAGTGTTTGAATGCTTCAACGAAATCCTGCGCGATCAGGCGGCGTATCTGCTGCGCTTTCAGGTAATAGGCGTCGTAATAACCGGCACTCAGCACATAGGTGCCGATCAGGATACGGCGCTTGACCTCGGCACCGAACCCTTCGGCGCGCGATTTCATATACATTTGCTGCAGGTCATTGTATTCGGCAGCGCGGTGACCGTAGCGCACGCCATCGTAGCGCGACAGGTTACTCGAAGCTTCGGCCGGAGCCAGCACGTAGTAGACCGGGATAGACAGATTGTTATTCGGCAGGCTGATATCAACGATCACCGCCCCCAGTTTTTTGTATTCGGCGATCGCGGTTTCGATCACTTTGGCGACTTCGGCACTCAGGCCTTCGGCAAAGTATTCTTTAGGCAGGCCTATGCGCAAGCCTTTGAGCGGTTGCTCGCCTGTCATGGCGGCCAGGCCACGCGTGTAATCTTCTTTTTCGCGGTTGACGCTGGTGGAGTCGCGTTCATCAAAACCGGCCATCACGTTAAGCATCAGCGCACAGTCTTCTGCAGACTTGGCCATAGGGCCGGCCTGGTCCAGTGACGAGGCGAACGCGATCATGCCATAGCGCGAAACCAGGCCATACGTCGGTTTCAGGCCGGTAAAGCCACACAATGAAGCAGGCTGGCGTATGGAACCGCCAGTATCGGTGCCGGTGGCTGCAGCACATAAACGCGCGGCCACTGCCGCCGCCGAACCGCCCGAACTGCCGCCAGGCACGCGGTCAAAATCCCACGGGTTTTTCACGCCGCCAAAATAGCTGGTCTCGTTAGAGGAGCCCATGGCGAATTCGTCCATATTGGTCTTGCCCAGGTTGACCGCACCGGCCGCGTCGAACTGGCTGATGACATGAGCGTCATACGGCGCAATGAAAGTCTCCAGCATTTTCGAGCTGCAGGTGGTGCGCCAGCCTTTGGCGCAAAAAATGTCTTTCTGCGCCAGCGGGATACCGGTCAGCGGGCCGAAGTCACCAGCGGCGATACGCGCATCAGCGGCTTTGGCCTGGGCCAGGGTCTTTTCTTCGTCCAGAGTGATAAAGGCATTGATGGCCGGGTTGAGCTGCGTCACGCGTTGCAGATAGGCTTGCGTGAGCTCTACACTGGAAACTTGCTTGCTGGCCAATTGTTGACCCAGCTGTTTGAGGCTACTGTTAATCATCATTAAAACCGTATGAGAGGGAGCGACTGGTTATTCGATCGGTGCTGACCGATGTTTTACTCAATGACCTTGGGCACAAGATATAAACCATCTTGCGTGGCCGGGGCGATAGACTGGAATAATTCACGCTGATTGGTTTGCGTGACCACGTCCTCGCGCAGGCGCTGTGTCACATCCTGCGAGTGCGACATGGGGGCGATACCGCTGGTATCTACCGCCTGCATTTGCTCGATCAGACCTAAAATACCGGAAAGTTTATTTAAAGTTTCTTGCGCTTCACTGTCACTGACTTCGATGCGAGCCAGATGAGCTATACGTTTGATGTCTTCAAGATTGAGTGCCATAGAGGTTAAGTCTTCAAGAATTCGAAATCACATCTTAATTTCATGTGCGTTTTGCGCTATTATACCTTGATTTTAAGCCACACTCGGCTGACAGTTCAAAAGTCGGAATTTTACAGGATAAAACATGTTCGGTGCACTCAACAGCTACTTCTCCAATGATCTCGCCATTGACCTTGGCACAGCCAACACGCTGATTTATGTGCGCGGCAAGGGTGTCGTGCTGGACGAACCGTCTGTAGTGGCGATTCGGACCGAAGGCGGGCCTAACGGGAAAAAGGTATTGCTGGCGGTGGGCTCTGATGCGAAAAGCATGCTAGGCCGTGCGCCAGCGAACATCCAGGCCATACGCCCCATGAAGGATGGCGTGATCGCCGACTTCACCATCACCGAGCAGATGCTCAAGTTTTTTATCCGTAAAGTACACGAATCCCGCTGGTTCTCCCCTAGCCCACGCATCATCATCTGTGTGCCGGTAGGCTCTACCCAGGTTGAGCGCCGTGCGATCAAGGAATCTGCCGAGCGCGCCGGTGCCAAGCAGGTGTTCCTGATCGAAGAACCTATGGCAGCTGCCATAGGCGCCGACATGCCGGTCGCAGAAGCTACCGGTTCTATGGTGGTGGATATCGGTGGTGGCACTACCGAAGTGGGCGTGATCTCGCTGGGCGGTATCGTTTATGCCAAATCCGAGCGCGTAGGTGGCGACAAATTTGACCAGGCCATCATAGATTACATACGCCGCAACTACGGCATGCAGATCTCTGAGCCGACCGCGGAAGCGATCAAGAAAAGAATAGGCTCTGCTTTCCCTGGCTCTGAAGTGCTGGAGATGGAAGTCACCGGCCGCAACCTGGCCGAAGGCTTGCCACGTAAATTCACTATTTCCAGCAACGAGATCCTCGAAGCTCTGACCGAACCACTGAATTCCATCGTCGGTGCAGTAAAATCTGCTCTGGAACAAACCCCGCCAGAACTGGGTGCCGATATTGCTGAAAAAGGCATGGTACTGACCGGTGGCGGCGCACTGCTGCGCGACCTGGACCGTCTGCTGGTTGAAGAAACCGGTTTGCCTGTCATTGTGGCTGAAGACCCGCTCACTTGCGTGGCCCGTGGTTGTGGCCGCGCGCTCGAAGAAATGGACAAACTGGGCAATGTGTTTGCCAGTGAATAAGCAAAGGTCCGGCTGGCGCTACCCTCATTATGCTCAAAGGCATACACCAACAGCTTGATCCGCACGAATCCCCGGCCTTTTTTATCCAGGGGCCGCGGCCTTTTTCACGCCTGATGTTTTTTTGCGCGCTGTCGCTGGTCATGATGGCCATAGACGCGCGCTTTGAGTACCTGAGTCAGGTGCGCCAATGGTTCAGCGCCGCCCTGCACCCGCTGGAGATCGTCGCCAGCGCCCCGAATGAGTGGGGACGCAATATCAATACCTATTTCACCTCGCACAACCAGCTGATCCAGGAAAACTTCAAACTGAAACAGCAAGGCCTGATCGACAGTGCCGCGCTGCAACGGCTGGCCACGGTAGATGCCGAGAATGTGCATCTGCGCACATTGCTGGCAGGTGATGCGCCTATCATCCCCAAAGCCACCCTGGGTGAAGTCATGCACATGGGGCGCGACCCGTTCAGCAATATCATCACCCTTAACCGCGGCAGCCGTCACGACATCACGCCCGGGCAGGCGGTGGTCGATGAACAGGGGGTGGTCGGCCAGATCACCCGCGTTTACCCGTTCACCAGCGAAGTCACGCTGATCACTGATAAAAAGTTATCCATCCCTATCCAGATCGAGCGCAACCAGTTGCGCGCGATCGCTTTTGGCGAGGGCAAACGCAACACGCTGGATATCCCCTACCTGCCGACCAGCGTCGATATCAAGGTCGGCGATAAACTGGTGACTTCAGGGATAGACGGCGTCTACCCTGCCGGCCTGGCGGTGGCCATAGTGACGCAGATCAAGCAAAGCCAGGATTCACCGTTTGCCAAGATCGTCAGCCGCCCTATCGCCGGGGTTAATAACCATAAACACGTATTGATTTTAAAGATCCCGGAAGCGCCGGCCATCAACCCGCTGACTGACAACAAACCGGTATTGCCGCGCAATAATGCGCAGCACCTCGATCAATCGGTGGTCGATGTGCTGCAAAAAAACAATGCCGCGGTGGACCCGCACCCGGTGACTGAGATCCCCAGCCTGGAAACCACAGACAGCGACACTGCAGCCACGCCTCTGGCAGCGCCGCCAGCTGGCACGCCACCAGTCACGCCAGTCACGCCAGCCACTACACCAGGCAACCAGACCACACCGGAGCGTCCATGAAGCCGGTTAAATTCAGCACTTTCTTTTTTACGCTGCTGGTCGGGCTGGTGTTCCAGCTTTATCCGTGGTCTAACTCCGGCGTCATTATCCGCCCTGATTTCCTGCTGGTGATCGCGCTTTACTGGCTGCTGCAGGCACCTTACCACTGCAATATCGGCTGGGTGTGGTTTGCCGGGCTACTGGTAGACCTGGCCACCGGCAGCCTGCTGGGCCAGCACGCGCTGACGTTTTCTATCACCGCTTTTCTCGGCCTGATCTATCAGCGCCGGCTGGTGCTGTTCAACCGCTGGCAGCTGTATCTTTACCTGATCTTCCTGTTTGGCATGCAGCGATTACTCATCATGCTGCTCAAGCTGTTTGCCGGCGGCGAGTTGCCGGACTGGACTTATGGCCTGCCTATCATCTCCGACCTTATCCTTTGGCAAATCATGATCATGTGGTTTGGCGAACTGTCACGCCCGAAAAAGCTGTAAGCGCATGGGGTACAGCACCGAACTCAAGAACCATCAGAACGAACAGCACAAGTTCAGGGTGCGCCTGGTTTTTCTGGTATTAGTGGTGATTGCCGCGTTTTCGGCACTGGCCGGGCGTTTTTATTTTCTGCAGATCTACCGTTACGACTACTACCAGACGCTGGCAGAAAACAACCGCATCTCTATCGTGCCGATCACGCCCAACCGCGGCCTGATCTCTGACCGCAACGGCATCATCCTGGCGCATAACTTTTTTGTCTACACGCTGGAGATCACGCCTTCCAAAACCGATGACCTGCAGGACACGATAGAAGAACTGGGCCAGCTAGTCGAGATCTCGCCTACCGATCTAAAGCGCTTTAAAAAACTGCGCGGGCAAAGCCACACCTTTGAAAGCATCCCTATCCGTACCCACCTCAATGAGTACGAAGCTGCCAAGTTCGCGGTCAACCGCTTCCGCTTTCCCGGTGTAGAGCTGAAGTCACGTTTGTTCCGCCACTACCCTTACGGCACGCTGGGTACGCATGCCATCGGTTATATCAGCCGCATTAACGAGAACGACCTCAGGCAACTGAAAGAGAATAACCAGCTGTCGAATTACAAAGGCACCGAGCACATAGGCAAAGCCGGCGTGGAACAAGCTTATGAAGAGCAGTTGCATGGCATCACCGGTTTTCAGCAGGTGGAGATCGATGCCGATGGCCGTGCCGTGCGCGTGCTTTCCAGTGCGTCGCCGACCTCGGGCAATAACATCGTGCTGTCTATGGACGCCAAGCTGCAGGAGATCGCCGAACACGAATTCGCCGGCAGGCGCGGTGCCCTGGTCGCTATCCAGCCTAAGACCGGCGAGGTGCTGGCCATGGCCAGCATGCCCTCATTTGACGCCAACCTGTTTGTCGATGGCATAGATTACGACAACTGGAACCTGCTGAATAATTCGCTGGATAAACCACTGATCAACCGTAGCCTGAAAGGCATTTATCCGCCAGGTTCTACTTTTAAACCGTTTGTCGCCCTGGCCGGGCTAGAATCAGGCAAACGTCAGCCACCTTTTGCCATCAGCGACCCCGGCTATTTCATGCTGCCTAACAGCCGTCACCGTTACCGCGACTGGAAGCCTTCCGGCCACGGCGCGGTGGATATGCGCAAGGCGATCACCGTGTCTTGCGACACCTTTTTTTACGGCCTGGCGATGGAGCTGGGCATAGACAGGCTGACCGACTTTGTCAGGCATTTTGGCTTTGGCGAAAAAACCAATATCGATATCCAGGGTGAATTATCCGGCTTGCTGCCTACCCCGGCGTGGAAGAAAAAACGTTTTAAACAACCGTGGTATATGGGTGAGACCGTGATCGTCGGTATCGGCCAGGGCTATACCCTGGTCACCCCCATGCAGCTGGCGCGCGCGACTGCCATGCTGGCAAACAGCGGCAAATCGATACGGCCGCACCTGGTGAATGCCATCGTCAACTCCAAGACCAACCAGGTCAGCCTGTTGCCACACGAGATCGCCGACCAGCTGAATTTAAGCGCCAACAACCTGGAGATCGTCAAACTGGGCATGATGGATGTGACGCAACCTGGCGGTACCGCAGCGGCGATAGGGGCCAATGCCGGCTACCTGATCGCGGCCAAAACCGGTACTGCGCAGGTGGTGGGCATCAAGCAGAACGAGAAATACAACGAAAAGCTGATCAACGAACGCCACCGTGACCATGCCTGGTTTATTTCATATGCCCCTGCTGACGACCCCAAGATCGCGGTGGCGGTGATCGTTGAAAACGGCAGCCATGGCGGCTCGACTGCCGGCCCGATCGCGCGCAAGGTGATGGATTATTATCTGCTGGGTAAAGTGCCGGTAGACCCGGCCGCGGCGGCCACGCCTGAAGTCACGGTGCCGAATGCGCCAGAAGTAGAAGAGGAGCCACATGATTAGGCAATTGATCGTACGCTTTATACGGCATATAGACTCTATCCTGCTGGCCACCGTGCTTATGGTGCTGGTGGTGGCGCTGATGGTGCTGTACAGCGCATCGGGCCAGTCGCTGACCAAAGTGAATGCGCAGATCATCAATATCATCATCATGATGGCGGTGATGCTGCTGGTGGCGAACACCCAGCCGCTATTGATAGAGCGTATCGCGTTTCCGGTGTATATCTTCGGCCTGACGCTGTTGCTGGCGGTGGCGCTGATAGGCGATATCAGCCACGGCGCACGGCGCTGGCTCAACCTGGGCGTGACCAAGATACAGCCTTCAGAGCTCATGAAACTGGCAGTGCCTATCATGCTGGCCTGGTATTTCTCCAAACGCGAAACCATGTTGCGCACTGCCGACTATCTGGTGGCCGGTGTGATATTGCTGGTGCCGGTATTACTGATCGCCAAACAGCCTGACCTGGGCACCGCCACCCTGGTGTTCGCTTCCGGCTTTTTCGTCATCTTTCTGGCCGGGCTGAGCTGGAAATTCATTTTTGGCAGCGCCATCGCGTTTGGCGCGGCACTGCCTATCCTGTGGTCCATGTTGCATGATTACCAGCGGCGCCGGGTCGAGATCCTGATAGACCCCAGCCAGGACCCGCTGGGCGCCGGTTACCATATCATACAGGCGACCATCGCCATCGGCTCCGGCGGCATGACCGGCAAAGGCTGGCTCAACGGCACCCAGTCACAACTGGACTTTGTGCCGGAACGCACCACAGACTTTATTTTTGCCGTATTTGCCGAAGAATTCGGCCTGGTCGGCTGCTGCCTGTTATTGCTGCTGTTCATTATTATCATAGGCCGCGCTTTTATCATTGCCTCGCAAGCCAAAAATACCTTTTCGCGTCTGCTGGCGGGTAGCATCGCTGCCACTTTCTTCACTTATTGTTTTGTGAATATGGGCATGGTCAGCGGCATTTTGCCGGTAGTGGGCATTCCGCTACCATTGGTCAGCTACGGCGGCACCTCACTGCTGACACTGGGCCTGAGCCTGGGTCTGTTAATGAGTGTGCAATCGCATAAACGCCTGGTGGCTACAGATTAGTGGTGACCGATGATTAGTGGCGACCAACTAGTGCTGTCATTTGTGAGGATAGAATGTCTTTCAATTTAAACCTGGCGGCACTCCTGCTGCTCTCCAGCCTGCTGGCTGCCTGTAGCAGCAGTATGCCGCCACGCCAGACCAGCCCCGCACAACCCCCTGCCAGCAAACCCACGCCAGACCAGCGGCCTAGCGCCAAACCGCAGCCAGCTGCGCCTTCGGCACCGACTGTCATCGGGCCGCGCATCATCAATATAGACCCCAAACCGGAATTCGAAGGCAATGCCACCGATGGCATAGACCCGAATATTCCGCTGGAAACCACAGTCACGCCCAGGCTGGACCCTATCGTTAAATCGACCACCAAACCTTATATCGTCAATGGTGAGACCATCTCGCCCATGACTGCCATTAGCACGCCGTTCAGCCAGACCGGTCATGCCTCGTGGTATGGCAAGAAATTCCATGGCCGCAAGACCGCCAGCGGCGAAGTCTACGATATGTTCAAGCTTTCTGCCGCGCACAAAACCCTGCCACTGCCCAGCTATGCGCGCGTGACCAACCTCAGCAACGGCAAATCGGTGATCGTCAGGGTGAATGACCGCGGCCCTTTCGGACGGCCGCGTGTGATCGATTTATCGTATGCGGCAGCCAAACAGCTGGATATCATACGCCACGGTTCCAGCCAGGTAGAAGTCTCACTGATAGACACCACACAATCTGCACCGGCAGCGCCGCCGGCAGCCAGTGAGACCGTGCAGGTAACGAGGGAGATAGTCCAGTCTGTATCCGCAACCGCACCTGTGTCAACCAACGCGGCTGCACCTGCAGGCACGCCACCAGCTGCAAGCCCCGCCACCGCAGCAAACACAAGCGCCAACGGGCTGGAAGCCAATGGCATTTATATACAGGTGGGGGCCTTCGGCCAGGAGGAAAATGCCGACCGCCTGCAGAAACGCATCGCCAACAGCATCCCCGAGACACAAACCCTGCTCAACAAAGTGTATAATGGCAAGCTGTTCCAGGTCGTACTGGGGCCGTATCCAGATCACGCATTGGCCGCACAGGCTGCCAGCCAGATGCGTGACCAACTGCAGTTACCTGCACTGATCTTTTCCCGGTAATTGTTTATCCCGGTATTTGTTTTTTTCGCGCCAGGTTTTTCTGCGTGAAGTTTGTTTCCCGTTTAGGGTTTTTTCTCATTGACTGTTTATCTCGTTAAGTGACTAACCATGTGGCGCTCTTGCATTGCTTTTCTACTCTCTTTACCTATCATCACGCTGGCGGCTGAAACCGTCACCCTGAACGTGCCGTCGCCTACGCTGGCCGCGAAAGCGTTTGTCCTGCGTGATGCCAATACCGGCGGCTTACTCGCTGCCAGCAACCCGGATATGCCGGTGGAGCCAGCCTCACTGACCAAGGTGATGACCGCTTACCTGGCGTTTGAAGCGGTCAAGCAAAAGCGTCTGTCCTTGACGCAGACTTTGCCGGTCAGTCATAAAGCCTGGAAGGTCGAAGGCTCTAAAATGTTTATAGACACCACCATGACGGTCACTGTAGACGAGCTGTTGCATGGCCTGATCATACAGTCAGGCAATGATGCCGCCATCACGCTGGCAGAAGGTATTGCCGGCAGCGAAGAGTTATTTGCCACGCTGATGAACAAAAAAGCAGTGGCGCTGGGCATGAAGAACAGCCATTTCATCAACTCGACCGGCTTGCCTGACCCTACCCACACCACCACGGCGCGCGACCTGTCTATCCTGGCCAACGCCCTGATCCGCGATTTCCCGCAAGACTATGCGCGCCTGTATTCGCAAAAGTCTTATACCTATAACAAGATCACCCAGCCTAACCGTAACCGCCTGCTGTTTCTGGACCCTAGCGTAGATGGCATGAAAACCGGCCATACCGAATCTGCCGGCTACTGCCTGATCTCGTCGGCCAAGCGTAATGATTTTCGCTTGATCTCGGTGGTATTGGGCACTACTTCAGATAATGTGCGCGCGGCCGAAAGCCAGAAACTGCTTAACTTCGGTTTCCAGTTCTTTGAGTCCAAGCTGATTTACCCTGCCGCTAAAGCCATCACCCGCCAGAAAGTCTGGAAAGGCACCGCCAGCGAGGTCGATCTGACCGTGGCCAGGCCGGTTTACCTGACTTTGCCGCAAGGTGAATATGCCAATATGAAGGCCAATGTACGCATCGCCAAACCGCTGGAAGCGCCATTGAAAGCAAACCAGGCAGTGGGCAAGATAGAATTCACCATGAATAACCAGGTGGTACATAGCGTGCCACTGGTGACCATACAGGCAGTGGAAGCCAGTAATATCTTTTCACGCATGATAGACCAAGTGCGTTTGTATCTGCAGTAACCGCTTTTGCAACAGGTGAGCCTATGAGTGAGCAAGATCAGATACCGCCAGCACCCCCCGCTGGCGCAGAGGAAACCCTGATTGAGTTTCCTACCAACTTTCCTATCAAGGTGATGGGCGAGACGCATGACGACTTTAGCGCTGAAGTCACGCGTGTGATCCAGGCCCACTGGCCGGAGTTTGATACGCACCTGATCGAGATCCGGGGCAGCAGCAATGGCAAATACCTGAGCCTGACCTGCCTGGTCTACGTCACCTCCAAACCGCAACTGGATGATATCTATCGCAGCCTGACCTCGCACCCTATGGTCAAGGTCGTGCTGTAGTCCTCCGCGTACAGCGCATGCCTGCCCTGGAAATTCGCCAGCTGGGCCTGACTGATTATGCAGTCACCCTGGCCGAGATGCAGGCTTACACCGCCCAGCGCGATGCCAGCTCTGCTGACCAGCTATGGGTAACCGAACATCCGCCGGTATATACCCTGGGCCTTAACCGCCGCGGGGTACGCCTGCCAGATAACGGTATCCCACTGGTGCATGTAGACCGTGGCGGCAAGATCACCTACCACGGCCCCGGCCAGCTGGTCATCTATTGTTTGCTC
This sequence comes from Methylophilus luteus, assembly GCF_042676265.1. NCBI lineage: Bacteria > Pseudomonadati > Pseudomonadota > Betaproteobacteria > Nitrosomonadales > Methylophilaceae > Methylophilus > Methylophilus luteus. The sequence continues at coordinate 236,682 of NZ_JBHTKB010000003.1, read as the reverse complement.
GATCTGGCACGCCATCACTTGAATGTACGGCAACTCGTCACCATCTTGGAAAACAGCCTGATAGAATTCCTGGCAGGCCAGGGCGTGGCTGCTGAAGCGCGCGCTGATGCGCCAGGCGTGTATGTAGCCGGTAAAAAAATCGCCTCATTAGGCTTACGCCTTAAAAATCAGTGCTGTTATCATGGCTTAAGTTTAAATATAGAGATGGACCTGCAGCCTTTCGCCGACATAGACCCGTGTGGTTATGCCGGCATGCAGATGACGCAAACCACAGCATTGAATATTCCGTTAACCATGGCTGACATAGCCGCTGAGTTAACCCAGAGACTGAAAGAGAAACTGGCGTATGTCAGATAAATGCCAAACGGAACGCCCGGCTAAAAAAGTCGCCGGCGTCAAAGAGATAGACGCAGCGAAAACCTCGCGCATCCCGATCAAGATCGTGCCCATGCCGGTGTTGCGCAAGCCGGAATGGATACGCATGAAAGTGCCGGATTCGGCCCGCTTTCAGGAGATCAAGCAAGTATTGCGCGATAACAACCTGCATACCGTGTGCGAAGAAGCCAGCTGCCCTAATATAGGCGAATGCTTTAGTGGCGGCACCGCGACCTTTATGATCCTGGGTGATATCTGCACCCGCCGCTGCCCATTTTGCGATGTGGCGCACGGCAAACCGCTACCGCCTGACCCCAATGAGCCGGAAAACCTGGCACGCACCATTGCGCAGATGAAATTGCGCTATGTGGTCGTCACCTCGGTAGACCGCGACGACCTGCCTGATGGCGGTGCCCAGCATTTTGTCGATTGCATACGCGCTATCCGCGCCCAATCCCCCGCGATCAAGATCGAGATCCTGGTGCCGGATTTCCGTGGCCGCCTGGATATCTCGCTCAAGATCCTGCGTGAAGCGCCGCCCGATGTCATGAATCACAACCTGGAAACCGTACCGCGCTTGTACAAACAGGCGCGCCCGGGCTCTGATTACCAGCACTCCCTCAACCTGCTCAAGCAATTCAGCGAAATGTACCCGCATGTGCCGGCCAAATCCGGCCTGATGCTGGGCCTGGGTGAAACCGACGAAGAAATCATAGAAGTGATGCGCGACCTGCGTGCGCACAATGTCAGCATGCTGACGCTCGGGCAATATCTGCAACCCAGTGTGCATCACCTGCCTGTGCTACGCTATGTCACGCCGGAAACGTTTGCCTGGTTTAAACAACAGGCCGATGCCATGGGCTTTGATAACGCAGCCAGCGGCCCCATGGTGCGCAGCAGCTACCATGCTGACCAGCAGGCGCACGGCGTCATCGCGCAACAAGCATAATGAATAGCAGCGCTGGACTGATAGATGAAAACGCCAGCCCAAGATTTGCATAGGAGCAATATATGGTTCCCCATTTAACCACCGCCCTGAGCGGCCCCCTGGTCAGCCTGGAAAAGCGCATGCTGGAAGCCATGCCGGATATAGAGCACTGGTTCCGCAGCCAGTGGCAGGAGGTCGCCGCGCCATTTTATGCCAGTGTCGATTTACGCAATGCCGGCTTTAAACTGGCACCGGTGGATACCAATCTGTTTCCCGGTGGCTTTAATAACCTCAACCCGGATTTCCTCAGCCTGGCGGTGCAGGCGGCCCAGGTGGCGGTAGAAAAGATCTGTCCTGACGCGCGCCGTTTATTGTTGATCCCGGAAAACCATACCCGCAACACCTACTATCTGCGCAACGTGGTCGAGCTTTGCCATATCCTCAAAGCAGCGGGCATGGAGGTACGCGTAGGCAGCCTGTCGCCCGAGATCACCGAAGTCACCAGGCTGGAGACCCACGATGGCCTGCCACTAATACTGGAACCGCTGGTGCGGGACAAGAACCGCCTCAAACTGAACGCCGTCACTTTTGAAGGTGTGGATTACCCGGCGTTTGACAGCTGTGCCATCCTGCTCAATAACGATTTGTCTGGCGGTGTGCCCGACCTGCTGCAAAACCTGGAGCAGAACCTGATCCCGCCACTGCACGCAGGCTGGTTCGTGCGCCGCAAATCGCAACACTTTGCCGCTTATGACAAAGTAGTCGCCAGTTTTGCTGCGCTACTGGATATAGACCCATGGTTGCTGAACCCGTATTTTGATACTGCCAGCGGCATTGATTTCCATGCCCGCGTCGGTGAAGACCAGCTGGCTGACAAAGTCGATGCCATGCTGAAAAAGATCGCAGCCAAGTACGCCGAATACGGCATAGAGCACGCGCCTTTCGTCATCGTGAAAGCCGATGCCGGCACCTACGGCATGGGCATTATGAGCGTAAAATCGGCCGACGAAGTGCGTGACCTCAACCGCAAGACCCGCAACAAGATGTCGGTGATCAAAGAAGGGGTAGAAGTCTCTGAAGTGATGATACAAGAAGGCGTCTACACCTTTGAGAACATCAATGACGCCGTGGCCGAACCGGTGGTCTATATGATGGACCACTTTGTGATCGGCGGTTTTTACCGCGTGCACACCAGCCGCGGCGTGGATGAAAACCTCAATGCGCCCGGTATGCAATTTGTGCCGCTGGCGTTTGAAAAGCCCTGTACCCTGCCCGACTGTGCGGGCGAGCCGGATGCGCCGCCTAACCGTTTCTACGCTTATGGCGTGGTAGCGCGCCTGGCATTGCTGGCCGCCGGCATGGAATTACAGGAAAATGACCCGCTGAACGCATAAACGACTCCAAGGCGCATGATGAAACTGCTGTTTATACTAGACCCGCTGCACACACTGACCGCCTATAAAGATACCAGCCTCGCCATTATGCGTGCCGCGCAGGCACGCGGGCATGAGTTATGGGTCTGTGAACAGCATGATTGGCACCTGCAGCGTGAAATTGCACTGGTCGATGCGCAGCCGTTCAAATTTGATGAAGATAGATGGGTGGTGGGTGACAAAACCACACATCAACCTACCGCTTTTGACGCCGTGCTCATGCGCAAAGACCCGCCGTTTGATAATGAATACCTGTACAGCACCTACCTGCTGGAGTTGGCGCAGCAACAAGGCGCAACCATAGTCAACGACCCTGCCGCTATCAGGGGCTGGAATGAAAAACTGTCGGTCACCCGCTTTGGACAATTCACGCCAGCGTTTATCGTCACCAGCCAGCGCGAAAAAATACTGGCCTTTCTGGCCGAACATGGCGACATCATCGTCAAACCACTGGATGGCATGGGCGGCAGCGGTATTTTCCGCCTGCGTAAAGATGACCCGAATATTTTTTCCATCCTGGAAACACTGACCCGCTTTGAAACCCAGACCATCATGGTGCAACGCTATATCCCTGAAATCACCCAGGGCGATAAACGCATACTCATCATCAATGGCGAACCGCTGCCTTATGCACTCGCGCGCATCCCCAAAACCGGTGAAACGCGCGGCAACCTGGCTGCCGGCGGCAAAGGCGTCGCCCAGCCGCTGAGCGAGCGTGACCTTGAAATTGCGCAAACAGTAGGCAAGACCCTCAAGCAACACGGCCTGTTTCTGGTGGGGCTGGATGTGATAGGTGATTACCTGACCGAAGTGAATGTCACCAGCCCGACCGGCATGGTAGAGATCGCCGCGCAATCGCGTGACTGGGCTGCCCCGTGTGATCCGGCACAGGTGATGGTAGAAGCGCTGGAAAAATCGCTAAAAAACTAAACAGCCATACCCTATCTCACCGCTGCGCCTGGCGTGACCCCGGCTTTACAGCCCGCAAGGCGCTGCCGCCAGACTTTTTTCTCTAGCAATTGTGTGTTCCACCTGGCCGCAATACCGACTCAAGCGCAACGTTAAACATAAATTCCCGCGACTGACTGAGGTTTTATTGATCAAGTTTGCTACTATGGTTTAAACGGTTTAATTAAACCGCTGATATCCATGGTTGGCTGTTGCAGGAGTGTCGCATGCATGTGCTAGTGCTGGGTTCTGGGGTGATAGGGGTGACAAGCGCTTATTACCTGGCGTTGAAAGGCTACGCTGTCACCGTCATAGACCGCCAGCCCGCGGTTGGTATGGAAACCAGTTTTGCCAATGCCGGCCAGATCTCCCCTGGCTATGCTGCCCCCTGGGCTGGCCCTGGCGTGCCTTACAAAGCGCTGAAATGGCTGTTCCAGCGCCATGCGCCACTCAGGCTGCGGCCTGATTTCAGCCACTGGCAAGCGCAATGGATGGCGCAATTTCTCAGCAACTGCTCCAGCGAACGCTACACCCTGAACAAATCGCGCATGGTGCGCCTGGCCGAATATAGCCGTGATTGCTTGCGCCAGTTGCGTGCCGATACCGGTATCCACTATGAAGAGCGCAGGCTGGGCACTTTGCAGGTTTTCCGCACGCAAAAGCAGCTCGATGTAGAAGCCAAGGATATTGCGGTGCTCAGCCATATGGGCGTGCCTTTCCAGCATGTGGACGCGGATGGCTGCGCCCGCATTGAACCGGCCTTAAGCCAGGTGAAAGACCAGTTGCTGGGTGGCCTGCATTTGCCGGACGATGAGACCGGCGATTGCCAGCTGTTCACCTCGCGCCTGGCTGCCCTGGCGCAAACCCTGGGCGTGCAATTCAGGCAGGGCGTGACCATCACACGCCTGCTCAGGCAAAACGATCAATTACAAGCTGTGGAAATCAATAGTGACCATGGCATTGAGACTGTAGCTGCAGACCATTATGTGGTCGCCCTCGGCAGTTACTCGCGCGAGCTGATGCAAGGCTTGGGCCTGAATCTGCCGGTCTACCCGGTAAAAGGTTATTCACTGACCGTACCTATTATCAACAGTGATGCCGCACCGGTTTCTACCGTGATGGATGAAACCTACAAAGTCGCCATCACCCGCTTTGACCAGCGCATACGGGTAGGCGGCATGGCTGAACTGGCAGGTTTTGACCTGACGCTCAACCCGCGCCGCCGTGAAACTCTGGAAAAAGTGTTCACCGGCTTGTTTCCGCAAGCGGGTGATGTGACACAGGCCAGTTTCTGGACCGGTTTGCGGCCGATGACGCCGGATGGCACACCTATCATAGGCCAGGCCGACAGCCGCCTGCCTAATGTATGGCTGAACACCGGCCACGGCACACTGGGCTGGACCATGGCTTGCGGTTCAGGGCAGGTATTGGCTGACCTGATCGCCGGTGACAAACCGGCAATCCAAACGCAAGACTTACAATATTCGCGCTATCAAAAATAATGGCCAGGCTTTGCACAGGACTATCACCGCGTGCAACAGGGGTCGCTGAGCCATTACATAGCATCAGCATCCCCTGCCCTTGCCACAACGAGTGCCTTACTGATTCAACCTCCGGCAGGCCGGCGGCAGCTGCGCAGGTTTTACGCCTTCGCCGTTGGTGCAACTCCAGCTGATATGTCCCTGCTTATCCTGCGATGGTATAAACACCAGAGCACCGTGCTTGTTGCTGACCGTCAGCTCCATATTGGTCGGGTTCAGTTGCAATACACTGCCATCTGCCTGTGACGATGCGATGCCTGCGGCTTCCAGTGAAGCTGGTGTCTGCTGATTGGCAATGTAATACTCACTCAGGTTTTGCCGCGCGCCCTGCGACTGCAATACGCTCTGCTCCAGCTTGGCCGTGACCGTGTAATCATGATAGGCAGGAATGGCGATGGCAGCGAGCAAACCTATTACATAAACCATCATCAGCAGCGCGAAACCACCACCCAGTCGTCCGGCATATGGAATAAACACGGCGAGCAGATAGGCAAAAATATTGCGTCTGGGCACCTGTTCGTCAGGGTTCAATATGCGTGCTGCACGTTTGGTCAGCCACGGGTAGCCGGCGATCAGCTCGTGGAAAGACATCCAGAAACCGGTGCCATGTTTTGCCTGTTGCAGATAGGCGTTCAAATCCAGCTTCTGCCAACGCTCAACCCCGGCAGAAAGCACCACCAGTGCGCGCGCCGCAGCTTCGGGCGAGTTGCTGCATGCCAGGCCGTGGCGGTCACAAGTACTTTCACGCGCACGTGAATATGCCGCCCCTAGCAGTGGCAGCCATAACGCCGGCCAGCGTAGCAGATGCCCGAAAGCCAGATGTTTCATGCGCAAATGGCCAAGTTCGTGGCCTATATAAAAACGCACGCCATCAGTATGCTGATCCATGGCATCGACCACATCAGACATCAGCACCACATATTGGGTACCGAGAAACTGGGTAGCGAATGCATTGAGCCCGCCATTGCCATTGAGTATGTTTGCCTGCGGCCGGATGATGAGTTGCAAACGCGCACAACAATCGTTGAATTGCGCATACAGATCAGGAAACTGGGTCTCGGTAAGCTCTACACCATTGCCTTTGATATGCGCGATCAATGCTGACTGAGCAAATAAATAGGCAATGTATCCGAGTAACAATATGACTAATGCACCCCCGAAGGTGCCAACGATCAAGGCGATCCAGATCAGAATGCCTAGCACCAGGGTGATAGCGCCCAAGCTGCGCTCGCGCGGGTAAACAAGTTCGTTCATTTTCTTTTTCCTTTTTATATACGAATCACATTTTAAATTTAAGCAGCGCACTAACATTTCCGTATGCTACGGATAAGCACGCTTGTTGCAATCATGGGCTGAGTGTGTGAGTGATGTCCTTTTTAAGTGTGATGTAATGATCACTAAATCCCATGCTTTTGCTGCACATGGACGCGAGCTCAAGTAAGCAAAATCGCATGGCATTTGCCAGCTTTGACTTTGCTTAACAAGAAATGTGAATTTAACCGAGTTATCGGGTTTTTGCCAGATGGGCGCGGACTAAGCTGCAATTAAATGACGTGTTGACCGATACTCCTTTGGGAGCACCGGTGTGCAGGCAAGACGACCAAACAGCGATAGTCGCCTTTCAGCAAACAAGAGAGGACGTGGCTGCTGCTGTTTCTTAATCGCTCTAAAGCAGTAGTGACTACATCAGCACAAAGTCTTTGGGCACCGGCAATGGGGGGATATCGGTATCGCCTAATGCTTCCTTGGTTTCAATCTCTATCACATCCGCCAGCGCGCTGATAGGCAAGGCATTGGCGCCCATGGCAAACGGCTCTTCCAGCTCGTTACCCAGCGCATCCAGGCCAAAGAAGGTATAGGCAGCCAGCGCGGTGACAAAAGGTGTCGCCCAGCCCAGCGTGTTGGCAAAACAAAACGGCAGCAGAAAACAGAAAGTGTAGGCGGTGCGGTGCAACAGCAAGGTATAGCCGAACGGGATAGGCGTATTCTGTATGCGTTCGCAAGAGGCCTGCACCTGCGCCAGCTTCTGCAGCAGCTCATCCAGCATATTGAACTGTATGCTATCGATGCGATCGCTATGCAATGCCTGTATCAACACACATTCCATGGCGCGCAATATCGCTTCGGCCGGGTTCTTGCTGCTTGAATACTCATGAAACACCGCTTCTGGCAGATAAGCGTGTATCTTGTGTTGCGGGTTGCTGGGCCGCAGCTGCACCAACAGCGCCTGGGCATAGGCGATATTACATTCAAGCAGGATACGGCGCGGTGATTGCGTCACGTCTTTGTCACTTTCCAGCACCTTGCTCAACCGTGCCAGGCTGCGTGCAGTCAGCACGAATTCGCCCCAGATCTTGCGTGCCTCCCACCAGCGCTCGTAGCAGGCGTTGTTCCTGAACGCCAGAAAGATGGATAAGGTGATGCCTAGTAACGCAAACGGGCCGCCATCAAACTTGGGCAACCAGCCTGGCTTAAAGGTATAAATGGAGACGATGACGGTGGAGAGCGTAGCCACGAATATCAGCAGTGGCATGATACGCAACACGATAGAACCTTTAATGATAAAAAACAGCTCTAGCAAATGCGGTCTGGGTCTGACGATCAAATGGTTTCTCCTGCGGATCGAACTATTGTTGTGATGTATACTCGATGGTTTAAGTGTATCTGCCAGCAATCTGTTTGCATTTGCCAAAGAAACACGGAAATCGGCTGGTTTAACGCTTTTTATAACCTGTCACCTTCATAACCGTCAGCGAGTAAATGATGATGTTGAAATGGAAAGATGTGCTCAAATTTGCCAGAGAAGGCAATCCTGAGGCTAGTCATAAAGTAGTTAAATCACCACGCGAATGGCGTGACATCCTTGATGAAGACGTGTTTGCCATCACACGCCTGAGCGCCACCGAACGGCCGTTTTCATCAGAAATGTGTGAGGCGTTTACGCCTGGCCGTTATGCCTGTGCCTGTTGCGAGCAGCCATTGTTCGACTCCGGGCAAAAATTCGAATCTTCATCTGGCTGGCCTTCGTTTGACCAGCCACTGACGCCTGATGCGATCGCCTATATTGAAGATGGCAGCCATGGCATGCAGCGCATAGAAGTGAAATGTAATGTCTGTGATGCGCATCTGGGCCATGTGTTTCCCGATGGCAAAACTGAAAGCGGCTTGCGTTATTGCATCAACGGCAAGGCGACTACGTTTATCAGCGCTTAAGCGGCTCCTATTGTGAGCGCTTGAGCGGCTCCTTTTGTGAGCGCTTGAGCGACTATGTTTATCAGCGCTTAAGCTTTATCCGTCATAAAAAAATGCCCCCGGTGGACTGCTGTCCGCAGGGGGCATTTCACATCTGCTGCTTACTTATTTACCACTATTATTTGCCTAACCTTCTGCCAAAGCTCACTGCGTAAGCCGTAGGCCGCGCCAGCAGGATAGGGTCCTGGCTGGCCTCTATGCCTTCGGTTAATTGCAGCGGATTAAACATCAGGGTTTTTTCTTTGGCCTTGCTATCTGCCACCACAGTTTTCAGGGTCAATGTGCCTAATTCCACCGTTTTGCGAGTTTCTGGCCACTGCACGGTGGCATTATTCACTTCGTCACCCTGCTCGGCGATTTGCAGTAACAGCTTGTATTGCACGCTCTGTTTTTTTACCCGTTCGGCGATATCGGTCATCAGGTAATCAGGTGCTGCTGCATCGGTCGCTTCTTTGCTCAGGTACTGCGCCCCGGCCACCGGGATGATCTGGTAACGGCCGTAGACACTCTGCCCCGCCGCATTGGTGAATTTAAACGCATTCACGCCAAAAAACGGCTGGGTGGCAAAACTGACTGGCGCTGGCTTGGGCGTGGTCACAAATTTCAAAGCTGCCGGGTGTGACGCTAAAAACTGTTCCACCGGGCTGGGTTTGGCCGTGCTGTTCTGTGAATCACGCACCGCATTGAGCAAGCCTAAAAAATCCTCAGGCGTGGCCGCCGGAAAGTTATTTATCGAGATGCTGACTATATCGGTGCTCAGGCCATCTTGCAGCTGAAAACGGATGGCGATGCCTTTAGGGAAAGCATTGCCGTTGGCATCCGGAATATTAGGCACACCAGTGGCGTCAGAAAACCTGACCAGCACTGGGCTCTCTGCCTTCTGCAGATGTGCCGCCTTGCTGATGCTTGCAGCTTGCGCAGAAGGTTTAAACGAGCCTTCCAGCATCACGCCTTTGGCGTGGTTGGAACGAAAGCCGGCGTGCGGCCCGCCAGAAAGCGTGGTCAAGGTATCGACCAGCTGCTCGGTGACCGGCTTGGCCTGCTCTGCAGGTTTATCTTCGGCCATCGCCGGATGAGCGCTGATAAAAGAAGCGGCGGCTAATGCGCTGATGAGTATTTTTATTTTCATGATGATGTCCCTTTCAATCTTTAAGGTAAAAAAACTTTATTGATCTTGCAAAATTAAATAGTGCACTATGTTTATGACATAAAAAATATAAAAACAACCCCAACTACTTATACAACCATTTTTATCCTGCATGCTGGATCAAATGGTTGCGTAATACCTTCATACGGTCACGCAATGACACCAGTTCTTCAACCGGGCAACCCATGGCGCATAACATCTCATCCATCAGATCGGATGTCTGCAGCCGCAAAGCACGCCCGGCATCTGTCAGGCAGATGATGACCTGCCGCTCATCTTTGCTGGAGCGCACGCGTTGTAACAACTCGGCGGCTTCAAGCCGTTTTAACAATGGCGTTAAAGTGGCCGAATCAAGAAACAGCTGCTCGCCTATATCACTGACGCTGCGCTGATCGCTTTCCCACAATACCAGCATCACCAGGTACTGCGAGTAAGTTAAACCCAATTTTTTCAGCAATGGCCGGTAAGCCTTGTTAATAGCCAGCGATAGTGAATATACGGCAAAACATAATTGCTCATTCAAGATCGGGGTCTTGCTGTTGGTGGTGCCAGTCATGCAGCGATTATATATAGCACGCTATTTAATAGCAATAAAAATAATCCGCTTACTGATTAAACAATCTGAAGATGGCACTCACTACAAAATTGCCTTTGTTATGCATTCTGAGTTTGCTCATTTTGCGCTCCTTTAAACATGAGACGCATGTTAAAACGAATGCATGATTGAATAAAGTTGAATGTTTTTATCATGCTGATAAGGGAAATTGATTGAAGCAGCAAACTGAAGGCTGGGGGCTGGGGGCTGGCCTTAACGTGGCGGAATAAAACCATCCAGCGGGTTGACGGAGAATGACAGGTCATCACCGATATCGATATCGATCTCGTTCTGGCCTTCCCAGCGTTCCAGCCAGATAGCGAAATCTTTTTCCGGCATAGGCTTGCCTATGAAATAGCCCTGCCCTTCGTCGCAGCCCAGTTTGGCTAACTGGCCAAGCACATCTTCGTTCTCTATGCCTTCAGCCACGACATTCAGGCCCAGGTTGTGCGCCAGGTCTATGGTTGATTTGACTATGCTGGCATCACCGCTATTTTTATCCATGAACATGACGAACGAGCGATCGATCTTGAGCTCCTGCACTGGCAGTTGCCGCAAATAAGCCAGCGAGGAATAGCCGGTGCCGAAGTCATCAATCGCCAGGTGCAAGCCCATGGCAGCCAGTTTTCTGACCACGGTTTCGGCCCGCTCCGGGTCCTGCATCAGGCTGCCTTCGGTGATTTCCAGCTTGAGGGCTTTTGCATCCAGCCGGTGCGCCTTGAGCAGCTCGGCTATCTGCTCAGGCAGTTCCATATTATTCAGATCGCGGGTGGACAGATTGACCGCCAGGCTCATGTGCAAACCCTGGCTCTTGTAATCAGCCAGCACCTGGCAGGCACGCAACAGCATCCAGTTGGTGATCTCGCTGATGATGCCGGTCTGCTCGGCAAAGGGGATAAACTGGTCAGGGAAGATCATGCCTTTTTCCGGGTGTACCCAGCGGATCAGCGCCTCTCCACCCAGCGTCTTGCGGGTTTTCACATCTATCTTAGGCTGTATGTACAGTAATAGCTGATTCTTATCGATCGCTTGTTTTAAATCGGAGATCAGGGTCAGTGTTTCTGATTGGTCTATCTCAAGCGCCGTGTTGTAGACTATCCATTCTGCTTTTTTGACTTTGGATTCATGCAGGGCGGTTTCGGCATGATTGAGCAAGGCTTCTTCACTAACGCCATGGTCAGGATACAGCGCGATGCCCATGCCTATGCGCACATCTATCGCCTGCCCTTGCACATGCACAGGCGCATCGAAGATACGATTGATCTTGTCGGCGTATTGCGTCGCCTTGGCCTGGTCTGCGTATTGCAGCAAAATGGCAAACTCGTCGGCAGACAAACGGGCGACTACGTCATGCTCAGACAGGATATTTTCTTTTAACACCTGGCCGACATGGCGCAACAAGTCATCACCGAAATCGCGGCCCAGCGTTTTATTGATAGGTTTGAAGCGGTGGATGTTGATCACCAGCACACTGAATTTCTGCTGCGTCTCGGCATGCCGCGTGATCGCCTGCTGCATGCCTTGCATAAAGGCCAGCCGGTTGGAAAGCCCGCTCAACTCATCATTGAACGCCAGGCGCTGTATACGTAGCGTACGTTGCAACACCGCCTCACGCATGCTGTTAAGCGCTTTACCCAGATAGCCGACTTCATCGCTGCTATTGATATCTATCTCTTTTGCATAATCACCCATGGCGATCTCGTCGGCATTTTTCACCAGCTCGGCGATAGGCTCGGTGATTTTGCGCGAAACATACCAGATCAGTGCGGCAAAGATCAGCACGCCAATAAAGGTGAGCACCACCATGCTTTGAAAAAGCTGGCTCAACTCCCGCGTGAACGGCGCGACCGAGCCCTGCAGCACCACCAGCAATACTTCGTCTTTGGTTTCATGCAGCGAGCGTATCTTGAGGTGATAGGTCTGGCCGTGAAGATCGACTTTGTGCAGTGACAGTTTCTGTCTGTAAATATCAGCGATGGTTTTGACCAGCACATTGGAGAGCTGGCTGGTGCCGGTGCCACTCATCAGTTTCCAGTCTTGTTGCGCTGTTTTTTGCAAAAAGGTGACATCCAGATGCGTGAGCTGTTTGATCTGGTCTGCCAGCCGGCCATCCACGGCAAAGCCCATGACGATCCAGCCTATCACATCGGGCGCTTTCACCGGCACGGTGATCAGCTGATACGGCTTGCCATCGACAATATCAAACTTGAGCGTGCCGTTCTGGTTCTGCAAAATTGCCTGTCGCGCGTTTAGATCAAATTTGCTATCGGCGGTACCTATCACCAGGTCTTCGCTATTGCTGATGTAATAAGCGACCTGGGCGTGTATGCGGCCCTGGTAACTTTCCAGCGCAGACTTGATGGTTTCGGCATCGTTACTGGCGACGGCATCGCGGAAAGCGAAGTCAGCAGCCAGCACTTGTGTGGCTTGTTTCAGGCTTTGGGTGTTGTGTTGCAGCAGGTTAACGAACACGCGTTCGCCGACGTTGATCTGGTCCTGGGCGAGTTCGTTGGCATGTTTAACCAGCGCGTATTTAAGCGGTATGAGGCCAGCCAGCTGGATAGCGACAACAACGGAGAGAAATGTAAACGCTATTCGAGAGCGAATATGTTTGAACTTGATCATGCAGTCTTATTTTTATGGAATCGACACTTTAACCTCAGTAGCCCCATCAATTTTTACCTTTTGCTCCGTCGCCGGCTTGTTCACCCCCGGCGACCATACCTGATAAGAATATAGTCCGTCGCTCAGTTTGAGCACAGCGCGGCCTTTATCATCCGTTTTAGCAAAAAATGGCGTATCTACTATGTAGATGTACCCTAACATAGAATCGTGAATGTTGCACCCCAAGGTCACCACACCGGCCTGCTCGAACGGCAGCGGGTTGGTAGGTACACCCGAATACAATTTTAATTCAAATTTCTTGGCTGGGGAAAAAGAGTACACATGATGCCGGAATGAGTCTTCGTTAGGGAAACTAATATTGGTCCCGGTCTGCACCACCGTGATCTTGGGGTTGAACATCTTGTTTTTTTGTACGATCTTGCCGGTCGCATTCGGGTTGCTGGCCGCGGTCTTGCCATCATAAAAAGCCACTACGGCGTCAGTCACCGCATTACCCGCGGCATCGGTCACTATCACCGTCACCGTGTCTGCCCAGGCCACACTCACTATGGCGGTTGCCAACACCAGCCACACTGTACGCACGATTGCAGCCAGCATAATATTTCCTTTACTCACTCTAATTGGTCACAACATCATGCTTCATCGGTGCCAGTATCTTCAGCAACTCGTTCTTTTCTCTGGTGCCTATGCCATTCGCATCTATGCGCTCGCGTAACACCTCGACCATGATCTCGAACTCTGCCGTGGTGATATGCAGATCTGCATGCGATTTTTTCATGGTTTCGCCTTCGTAAACACAATCACCACCGGTTTTGATACAGAGGAAATTTGTCAGGCTTTCCTTCAAGGTCTTCATCTTAACATCTTCAAACGAACGCTTGGTGCGTGGGTCTTTGCTGACGATATCCAGAGTCTGGTTGGAGAGACGGCTCAAGATGGGCAAGCCGCCTATACGCTGGAACAAGCTGGCTTCTGGCTTGGGTTGCAGGGCACATCCGGCACATACCCATACCAGCATGGCAATCACAAAACTTCGCATCGCTACTCTCCATCACTCTTTAGACCAATGATCGCATCATACAACTGCGCCGCGTGATGCATAGGGCAAAAAAAACCGTATTCCTGTGTTTTTTCACGCAATGATATTTATCGCGCCAGCTGGATAATGCCGCTATGAACGAATCAAGCGAGGTCTCTATGCATCAGCTAAAACTTATTGCCACTGTGTTATCCGTGGTGCTGCCATTGTTTGCACCATGTTCAATGGTGCATGCCGGCGATCGTTTACTGGCGACCGGCGGAGTGACACAGGTTGAAGGCTCGGCTGGCGGTGGATTGATGCCATGGGCTGTGATCAGCGGTTACGGCACAGACCAGCAAGTCGGTGGTTCTGCGTTTTATACGCATGCTGAAACCAAAGCCGATTACAAACTGAATTCGGCCGGGATCTCATTAGGCTTTATGAATCGCGTGGAAGTCAGCGCCGCCCAAACCCGATTCGGTCTGGGCAAAACGGTGCGCGGTGAAGAGATCCGCCTGAATACCGTGGGTGTGAAATTGCGCCTGATCGGTGATGCGATTTACGATCAGGACACCTGGCTGCCACAGCTCTCGGTAGGTGCCCAATACAAATATAACGAAGACTTTAACTTTATCCCCAAAGCACTGGGCGCCAAAGACCGTAGCGGTGTCGATTACTACCTGGCGGCCAGCAAATTGTTTCTTGGTGCGGCTAATGGCTACAACCTGCTAGTGAATGCTAACTTGCATGCCACTAAAGCCAACCAGTTCGGCCTGCTGGGTTTTGGTGGTGACAGACGCGACAGTTACCGTATCTACCCTGCGGTTTCGGCAGCGGTGATGTTGTCTGACAGTTTTCTGGTTGGCACCGAGTTGCGTTTTAAACCGGATAACCTCTCAGGCGCCGAAGAGAAAAAGGCACAGGATGTATTTCTGACCTGGTTTGCGCATAAAAATGTTTCAGTGACCGGCGCTTATATAGACCTGGGCACCATAGCCACCAAAGAGAACCAGACCGGCTGGTATTTATCCGGGCAGATCAATTACTGATCTCTCTCCGCTAACGGCTACACACAAATGACAACGGGCGCTTATAGCGCCCGTTTTTCGTAGCAAGGAACAATTACTTGTTCATTACGTACATAGTTACTTCAAAGCCGAAACGCATTTCGGTAGCAGCTGGTTTTGTCCACATGATTGATTTCCTTTTTAGCTAGTTTGTTAGAAAGTTTTGGTAACTCATTGCGCTTTAGCATTTGCTATCACGTGTGACCATATTAAAACTGCACTATAAACTTGTCGTGCTTAAACTGCGCGACAGGCCATCATGATTTTCATGAGACTAGTCTAAGTGGCGTTGCCACCACGTATTTCTTTGATCTTGCGCAATAACTTGCGCATGCCTTTACGGCCTATGCTGCGCTTTAAATGCACCTTGAAATCATATAAATAAAACGGCAGCAAAGTGCCTATATTCAGGCTATGCCCGGACAGCCCCAGATACAGCGTCAGAAACTGCTTGCGCCCTTCCCAGTGTAATTTCTGGATGGCTCGGGTCAGATCAGCGATCCTTTCACTATATGGCGTCGCCGTGGCATGCGCGTGCAGGCGCGCGGTATCTATCAGCGAGAATGTCAGGCGTTCATCCTGTTGGCTGACCAGGATATTGCCGCCGGAGAAATCCCTGAAATAAATGCCAGATGCATGCATATGCAGGCAAAACAGCGCAAACGCCTGGTACAGACTTTGCGCAGCCACACCCTGAAAACTTTGCTCGCCCTGACTGAAAGCGATAAAGGCCTGGGCGATGGTGAAGTCGTGCGTGACATACTCACAAATAAAGTAATTCTGCTTGAGGCTGCTGTCGTCTACGCGCTCGAAATAGGCCAGCGGCATGGCAGTGCCCACGCCACGGCGCAACAGCTCCATGGCGCCGTTCCAGCTGCGTTTGGCCTTGCTGGGCTTAAAGCGGTCCAGCACGGTCTTGTGCCAGTGCATCCTGATTGGCTGTTTGACGGTGACTTTTTTATTGGCCGAGCGTGGGTCGGCGATAGGCCAGATCGCATTGCGCGCATGGCGTAAGGCCTGCTCTTTGGCTGGTGCCCTGAGGGTGCCGGGGTGCCAGGCATACCACAGCTGCGCCGCCTGCTCACTGCTTTCAGCCAGTATCATGCCGCGCCAGTCGGCTTCTTGCACCGGGTAGTATTGCAGGCCCTGGATATGGGCGTGGATGATGGTCTGTGACAGTTTGGGGGTATCGGTATGTAATGCCACGCTGTCGCTGGCATCCCACATCAGGTAGACCGGTGTTTCGGTGATCAGCGCCGGCTGTGCAATAGACTGACCGTTGCGATTGATGCACTCCACCTTGCGCAAACTGGATTCAGCATAGACCTGGTTCAATATGGCGCAGTGGCCATTGATGGCCCACACCACATGGATCAGTTTCTGATGCTTGCGCAGCTGGTGTATCTCCAGGCCATTGCCTGTGGCCAATGCGCCTATATAGTGTGCGCCATTGAGCCAGCGCGCCACTGTCCTCAGGGCCGAGAAACTCGGGTTGCGCTGGTATTCATGCAGGTTGCCATCGGCTGACTGGTAATAGGCCACCCGCTCTAGTGCCGGGTAGCGCGCCTCATCCAGGCCGTCATTGATCACGCCTTCACGGTGGCAGATCATGGCACCCCAGTTGGCCTGCTGCAAGGCACCGGAAGCGGCCAGCAGGGTGAAATAGCGCGTGACATAATCTGCCTGCTTTTGTGCGCCATCCGGCAAATGGCGCTGTATGCGGTAAATGGCCCAGAATGCCACCGGCGAAACCAGGCTGGCGACGCCAAAATCTGCGCCTATCTTTTGCAACAGGCGCGCTTTCTTGATCAGGTTGAATTTTAAACAGCGGGTCCAGCGGAACTGGAAGATACGGTGGTCTGGCTGCTCGGGCTCTATCACGCGCTCTACAAACAGGTTATTGCTGTGCACGTCAGGCAGCAGGTGTTCTGCCTGCAGTTTCTTGAACGCGCTGATGTTATACAGCGGCTCAAAGTCCTGGATATTCGGGCCGACCACTTTGACACCGTATTGCCTGGCCAGTCTATGGGCGATCTGCCACGCCTGCAAAAAGCCCGGCCACTGATAGCCTGACCAGCGTTTACGGTTGATGGTATTGCCTATCTCAAGGCTGGCGATCTGCGTGGCATATTGCTGCAAGAACTGTTCGACGAACTGCTGCCACCTGGCCTGCACTTGTGTATCCAGCATATGCCTGGCGGTTGCAAACGGCTGCACCAGGTGCACATCTACCAGCAGGCTGGCATCCAGCAGGCGCTGCAACAACCTGACCTGGTGCACATACATTTCATCATCGCCGATATCCAGCCGCACACGGCCCAGCCCCAGCGCGGCCAGTTGTGCCAGCACATAATCATCGGTTTCCGGCTGCTCGCTGGTTGCGACACAAATACCTATGAAATGGTTGGGGATAGCATGATCTGCCACCGGCAAATGGCTGTTTTTAAGCCGCAGGCCGCCCTTGAAGATATAGGCCAGCCCATCTTGCACGACCTGCCGGGTCAACATACTGGGCAAAGGAGAACGTTTTACAGCCACTGCTTACTCCGGCAAGCGATAACGCTGCTCTTTATAAAGCAGGGCCGGCAACAAGGCGTTGGCTAAAGCCTGCTCGGCCAGGGCCTGCCCGTCCGCTGGCGCGGCGGTATTCTGCAGCTTTTTGCTTTGCGGCTGGTAATGGCCGAATGCCGGTGCTTTGCCTTCGCGCAGTACGACCACCTCGTTCTGCTCTATCGTGGGGCCCAGTTGCTGCATCCAGCCATAATTAGAGTTGTATTGCATCATGGCGCGGCCGCGGTAATCGGCGCTGATATTAGAAAGATCATGGCCTGTCATAGGGTGCTGGGCGGCTATGCCCATCAATGACAATACGGTGACTGGCAGATCGATCTGGCTGGCAATGGCATCCACGGTTTTTGCCTCAACCGCACCACCCAGTATCAGCGCCGGGATATGGAAATGCTCTATAGGCACCAGCGTATCGCCACGCACCCGGATATCGTGGTCAGCCACGATCAGGAACACGGTGTCATTCCAGTACGGGCTGGCCTTGGCTTTCTTGAAAAACTCGCCTATGGCATAGTCGGCATATTTCACCGCATTATTGTCGGTTGCTTTCGGTTGTTCATACAGGTCGATACGGCCATCGGGGAATTCAAACGGCGCATGGTTGGAAGAGCTGAATGCCAGGGTGAAGAATGGCTTGCCGCTGGCATGGTGTGCCAGCAATTGCTCATGGGTCTTATTCAGAAGGTCTTCATCCGAAGCGCCCCAGCTGGCAACGAATACCGGCTGCTTAAAATCTGGCTGGTCAGTGATCTGCTGAAAACCATTGCCCATGAAAAAGCTGCGCATATTGTCAAAATGCGACTCGCCGCCATAGATGAATTCGGTGTGATAGCCTTGTTTGCCCAGCAGCGTAGCCAGCGTGAAAAAATTGTTCTGGCTTAAACCCAGCTTGACCGTACTATCGGCAGGCGTGGGTTGAAAACCCGTCACCACTGCTTCAATGCCGCGCACTGAGCGCGTGCCGGTGGCAAACAAATGTGTGAACCAGATACCTTCGGACTTGAGCTGTTCCAGATTGGGCGTCACCGGTTTGCCGCCCAGTGATTCCACAAACCCGGCTCCCAGGCTCTCCTGCAGCAAGATGACCAGGTTTAATGGTTTATCGCGTTTCACCGAAGGCACCAGGGTGGTCAGGGTGGGGATATCGCCCTCTTTGGCGCCGGTGAGGGAAAATATTTTTTCGCGTGGCAACTTGCCATACATCTCGCTCGATTTAGCCTCGTGCTGCAAGCTATAAGCGGCATAAAACACCGAATAGGTGGAGTTCAGGATCAGGCTATTGACCATGCTGTCCTGGGTGATGGCAAACAGGGCCGGATTCGCCGGCCGGTGCGTGAGCGTAGAGCGAATGGCAAACGCTGTCAGCAGCAGAATAAAAGGCCACACCAGCCAGACTGCCCAGTTAGACCATTTTGCCTCTGCCTCACGCCAGGGTTTGAGCAGTTTGTAGACCAGCACCAGGGCTAGCAAAGCCATGCCCAGGCCAAAAAACAGTTCCAGCTTGAAGCCCTGCCATAGCATGCCGAACACTTCATGCGGATATTTGAGGTACTCAACAAAGATACGGTTGGGGCGCACATCGTATTCGAGTATAAAACCTGGGGTCGCTGCTTCGAGAAACACCAGCAGCACCAGTGAAAGCAATACCCAGCAGAAAGTGAATGCGCGCCAGATATGGAAGCGTTTGCGCGTTGCCAGCACTGGCGCGAGTAATATGGGAATGATAGCCAGCAAACCTAGCTGTATCAGGTCTACCCGCACGCCCTGCAGCAAGATCTGGCATAACTCGCCGGTGGCGAGCACGCGCTCCCATTTCCAGCCGACCAGCCCCAGGCGGGTCAGGGAGAGAAACACCAGCCCGCTTAAAAACATCACGATCAGCGGCGCATAAGGCCCAAACCAGTGACCTACGGCCCAGAGCTTGGAGTGTGAAGGAGGCTTACCGAAATAACTTGATCGCATGTTTTGCTTAATCAGAATTGATTCAAGCGTGACATTATAACGGGTTATTGTGCAATGTTATTACCAAGCGCCGGATACCTGCCCAGCCGTTTACCTGGCTGCTTAATTAAATCCCATCTGTAAGGGATTTTTTCCGCAGGTCCAGATAGACCATGGATAACAAGATCACCGGAATCACAAAGCCTACCAGCAACGGCGTCAGATCCAGCAGCATATCGGCAATACCGGTCTGGCTGGTAAATGCGCTCCACAACTTGGCCAGTAGCGGGATCACGGTAAATAACAAGGTCGGCACCAGAAACCAGATGGTGCTGGTCGCACCGCGTTTGGCCAATCTTGCGGAAACATATGAAACTACGGCGACAATCACGGCCGCACCAGCACCCCACACCGCACCAGCGACGATAGTGATCCAGGTCCCGACCTGGTACAGCAATAAACAAATAAGAGCAGTTAAGACAAGTTTTCGGTTGACTGACAGTGACATAAACGACCTTTCTTATTATTCGGGTTTCTGTGAGTACACTCAAACAGATAATTAACCAATGAATAAGTTGCGCCCAATAAGATTTTTTGTAAACTCTTTGTTGTTTAACACATCATCATTAATCAATAAATTCATTATCTGCCAGCCATAAAGCATTCAGATGAATTTTTTAATAAAGCGAGGGATCTAATTGACAGATTCTATATTGCGGAATACCCTATTTTTATGATACATACTTTCGCATGTGAGGATACCGAGGCACTCTTTCGCAGCGTCAACGTTCGTCGCTTTAAAAACATAGAACGTATCGCCCGACGAAAACTATTGCAATTACACGCAGCGATTAGCCTCAATAGTTTGCGAATACCCCCCGGCAATCATCTCGAAGCACTAAAAGGCAATCGCCTAGGTCAACATAGCATTCGCATCAATGACCAATGGCGTCTGTGTTTTATTTGGAAAGAAGATGGCGCGTACGCGGTTGAGATTGTGGATTACCACTAATTGCTACAAAAAGGATATGGAAATGACTGACTTACTTGAAGAAATCTATCCAGGCGAAATTCTGCTGGAAGAGTTTATGAAACCGATGGGCATTACTGCGCGACAACTCTCTGCAGATATTGATGTACCGCCTAGCCGCATCAGCGATATTGTTAATGGCAATCGACCTATCACCGCAGACACTGCACTACGTCTTGGCCTATTTTTTGGTATGGAACCGCGTTACTGGCTTAACCTGCAAAGTGAATACGATATGCGCATCGCAACCCGTGAGTTAATGCCGCAAGTTGCACCTAGGGTGAGAGTGTTTGAGCGGTAATATGCGAAACAGAAGCGATGGCAAGCTTTATCTCAAAATGACACGTATCTGAGCTAGCGCCTCTGCAAGTGAGATTGTTTGTACGACCCCAGTTTCAATCTCTCTCAACCTACGCTCTGCCTCAACCGCCCAGGCCTGCTCAAACCCATCTTCCTCATCTAAGCGGCAAGTAAAAGCTGAGCCAATACAGCGCGCTCATTGGCAGGTAGCTGCAAAATTTTGGCTTCCCGTGACTGGAGTTGATTACCCATCGCGTTTTTCAATCAGTTGATTTTAGACCACACAGCCAGAGCTTCTATATCCTGATAAACGGCAGCGTCGGGGCTCACATCCAGTATGCCTTTATCTATCATCATCACCGCCTGATGGCACCCTTCCCTTTTATTGCCCTGGCCTATCCAGTCCTTGATGATGCCTTCGCCTTCTTTGCGCACGATAGTGGAATAATCCCTGAGCACCGCATCCCTGGCGATAGCGCCGCCTGAAGCTTCTGCGGCCTCCATTTTTTTCGCGATGTATTTGGTGGAGGCGCTGTAGTATTTGCTATTACGCTCCTGCCAGATGTTGACATACTCTCTGGGCGTTTCCAGCCGGCCTAGCAGTGCCAGGCACTCTATACCGATACGGCCCACCACAAAATTGGCTGCCCCTACAAAGGCAGAGGCGACATTTCTGGATTCTGACTCCAGTGCCAAACCCTCATCAGCATGTACAGCACTGCTTAAAAAACTGACTAACAGCAAGGCCAGAAAAGGGTGCGGTGTTTTCATCATGTGGTGTTCAAGCAGTTGGCTTGTTGCGGAATAAGCGGCGCAAGGCTTTGCCGGAAACCCGCAACAAAAACCAGATTATCGCCAAACCACTGATTAAAAACAACAGCGCGGGCAAGGGCATCAGCGCCGCAGTTTGCGGTTTCAGCGCCCAGCCATCTTTTAAATGCTCAGGCAGCGGGTTGGGCGTGACCGGAATGATTTTCCACTGGCTGCGATCGGCCGGCGCCTGTTGCTGATATTGCGCAAAGCTATACACCGGCGCCAGGCCGTCAGCACGGCTGGAAGGCAGTTGCGGGATGCGCACAAAATAAATCGCTTCCAGTTGCTCTGCCATGTTGTGCATGTCACCTTTCAGGGTCGCAGTGGTGCCGGTGTGGGCGATATTGAGCAGGTCGTTGCCTATCGCATCAAACGCCACCGCGGGAAACAGGCGCGTCATTTCGGTATTTAGGTAATCGTAGATCGCACGGCCTTTGGTCAGGCTGCGCTCCTGCGCGGCGATATACCAATAGGCGGCGCTGGCTTTGAGTAAGCTTTCGCCACCGCTCTGCGGTACTTTCCAGCCAAGATGATGCAACACATCGACACTGATGCCGGCGCAGTTGTTAGTGGCATGGTCATAGACAAAATCATTGCGGTAAAAATGCTGGTAAACGCGGTTGCTGGCAGCCTGGATAGTGGCCGGGATAGTCGGCTGCGAGAATACCGCCACCAGCATATACGACGGCCGGTAAAAAGCCTGCCCGCTGTTGAGGTCTGCCATGTATTTATCAAACGGCGTCACCGCGGCAATGATGCCTTTTTCGCTATTGGTCGCCAGGTTGTAGTAGTTGTTGACCAGCCAGTGCTGGTAGCTACCATCGGCAGCGACAACACCGGTGGCGAGTGCAAAATGCCCGCCGTGCGCTTCGTCGTCGTCGCCTTGCGCGCCGTTCAATAACACGCCTAAGACCGCTTTACCTGCCAGTGACGGCTGAGCGGCAGGTGTTTTCTGCCACAGCAAACGGCTCTGGTGCGCGCTGCGTGCGCCGCCATGCTCAAATTGCACCAGTTGTTTGAGTGATTCACCGGCTTGCAATGGTTGCGCCTGCGCCTGCAGGTCCAGGCGGAAATCCTCAGGCCAGATGGTACGGGCAATTATGGTGGCACCGTGCTGTTCGCCACCTATGCTCAGCGTACGTTGTGCGAAAAAAGCCTGGCTATCCTGGTTCCAGTAAGAAAGATTGGTCGGGATCTTGGGCACGATCTTAAACGCGGTTTCTGTCCCATCTGCCAGACGCAATCGCTCTGCGCCCGCTAATAAATGCGTATTCGCCCAATGCCGGGTGGCGCCGGTCCACACCAGCCCTGGCAAGGCACGCACATTTAAAGCAGCGACATCATCCGCCCCGCGTTTACCGGCATCAAAGCCGGTGACAGGCTGGCCGGCTTGCGGCACTGTGACGGTTTCGCCTTTGAAATACCATAGCGCTTGTGGCAGGCCCTGGCAATTAGGGCAAGGCGCTTGCACTGTCGCAAACTGCTCGCTGGCATATAGACCCAGCGGCTGTTTCACCATCTCACCTGCCTGTGCCCCCATTTCTCCCGCCTGCACTATTTCTCCGGCCTGAACTATGTCTCCTGCCTGCATTAGCATCTGCGAGCACCCCAGTAACCACCAACCAAATGAGCGCATGTGCATACCTAGTCTGCGGCAAACCAGCGTTTGACATAAGCCACGCTACTAGATAGGTATTCTGGCTGCCGCCAGCACAAATAGGCCGCCACTAGCAGATTCAGGCCTGCGGTCGCTGCAAACAATTGTGGGATCGTTAAACCATAACCGAACAACATGAGCGAAAAGCCGGCAGAAACCACCATGAATAATGCATTCATAATGTTGTTGGCCGCGATGACACGCGATTGGTACCGTGGCTCTACCCGGGATTGCAGTAGTACATATAAAGGCACGATATAAAGGCCGCCGCTCACGCCCAGCAATGCCACATCCAGCAGCATGCGCCAGTAATCCAGCTGGCTGATGGCTTGTAATGTCCAGCCAGGGTGTGCCAGAAACTGTTGCTGGATATTGCCTGCGGTCGCGGCAAAATCCCAGGCAAACACTGACATGCCCACCGCGCCTAACATGACCAGGCCCAGCTCCTGTTTGCCTTTGGAGAGTTTTTCACACCAGACCGAGCCTATGCCCACGCCTACCGAAAAAATCGACAGCAAGGCAATAAAGTCGCGCTCACTGCCATGCAGGCCGTCTTTTGCCAGATTGGGGAATTGCGCCAGCAAGGTGGCACCAAAAAACCAGAACCATGAAATGGCAACAATGCCTACCCACAAAGTTTGTTGCGCCCAGAAGATACGCACATTGTTGACGGTTTCGCTGATGGGGTTCCAGTTGATCTTCATCTCCGGCACTGGCGCTGGTGATAGCGGGATACTGCGGCTGATATGAAAACCGGAAACGGCGATCAGCAGTATGCTCAAACTGGTGACGAATTCATGTTGCGGCAAGCTGCCTAACCAGGCACCGAGCACCTGCCCCAGCAAAATGGAGACAAAGCTGCCCATCTCCACCAGGCCGTTGCCTGCAGTCAACTCATGTGGCTGCAGATGTTGTGGCAGGTAAGAATATTTCACCGGCCCGAACACGGTGGAATGCAAGCCCATCAGGAACAGGGCCAGGGCGAGCATGACCAGATTATGCAGCAGGAAACCGGCACCGGCTAACAGCATGATGCCTACCTCCAGCAACTTGACCAGGCGTATGATCTGCGATTTTTCATACTTGTCTGCCAGTTGCCCGGCGGAGGCCGAAAACAGGAAAAATGGCAGGATAAACAGCCCGGGCAGCAAGGTGACCAGGGTGCCGCCATCCAGAGTAGTCAGGCTGGCTGTATTGAAAGCCACCTGCGTGATTAACGCGGTTTTAAAGACATTGTCATTGAATGCGCCTAAGCCCTGAGTCCAGAAAAACGGGCGAAAGCGCGGCTGGGTAAGTAAAGAGAATGGATTATGCATAGTGTTCAGCTTGAATGGCGTTCGAAAAGTGGCCTGGTTTCGAAAACTTGAGTTGAAAATGTCTGCCCGTTAATGCTGAGCAGACGCTTGAGTGCAAAATCGTATATTAAAGGGTTGGCCTGTTTTAAACTGACTAAAAATGACTGATGTTCTGCAGCCAGCCAGCCGTTGGCCACCAGGGTATTGATATTGGTGAGCGGCATGATGCCGGGCAAGGGATAATCCGAACCATTCACCAGGCGGGCATGCCAGTCCTGGCGTGCGATCAGCGTGGGCAATACCCAGGCGTGGTTGATCAGGGTGGTGGCCGAGATATCGCCATACAGCAAAGGCTGGTAATCGGCGGTATCCATCATGCGGGTGAATAAATCAAAGCTTTTGACCGCCCGGCCGCCATGGTCCAGGTCTTCATCGGTGCCGTCGCTGGCACAATGCGCGAGCACGACTTTGACCCCCTGATCCAGCGCCTGCCGCATGCGTAGCGGATTACCATACGTCTGCTCACCGCCAGCCACAGCGCTTTCTTTGCCGGTATGCGTAATGATGGGCAATTGCATGGCCGCCAGTTTTTTATAGAAAGGCTTACATTTGCTGGAGGCGGGGTCTATATTCATGCCGGATGGCAACCATTTGATCGCACGCGCACCATCGGCATAAGCCTGATCCAGGGCGTCCAGCGCATCTGGGCGATAAGGGTGTATGCTGGCCACCCACTCGAACCGGTCTGGCTGCTGGCTGGCGATATGTGCCGCGTAACTATTCGACACATGAAAGATAGAATTTTCTTTTAGCACCTGCCCACCACCATCGCGGTACCAGTCAAACGCAAACAGCATTAATTTGACGCCAGCGGGCATGGCCGTCACCAGCTGTGTCATTTTCGCCACGGTAGAGTGATCGATGTTGGCCGGGTCGGCACAGGTGCCATTCATGTAAAACGCTTTTTGCAGCTTTAACTGCGGGTGCGACCAGCTATCCATATCCGGGTTGAACCAGGTCTCACTGCTGGCATCGCCCACACCCACCAGGTGCACGTGTGAGTCCCACACCTGGTCTGGCCTGATACCGTGCCAGATCTGCTGATAGGTCGGGTGTTGCAACACGCTGTCCGGTATTTCAGCCAGGCAAGGGTTACTCAGGCCAGCATCCGGCCAATAGCGCCACGCAGCGTGACTGATACCGGCAGCTGCTAAGCCGCCCGCTGCCAGCAGGAACTGGCGCCGGTTCATGACTGCTCAGCTGCCATCTGTTTCAATGTCACATAATCGGTCTTGCCGGTACCCAACAACGGGATCGCTTCCACCAGCACTATCTTTCTGGCGATGGCGATCTCCGGCGCGCCCAGGTTCTTGGCCACCAGTTGCAGATCTTCACGTTTTAAGGCGGCATCTGTGGTGTAGAGCACGATATTTTCACCCCGATTGGCATTGCTTTGCGTAGTGGCTGCATGCTGGTGCTCAGGCGCTGCGGTATTAGCGATCTTTTCTACCAGCTCCAGCGAGACCATTTCACCGGCTATTTTGGCAAAGCGTTTGACGCGGCCCTTGATATGGATAAAACCTTCAGCGTCCACTTCCACCACATCGCCAGTGTCATACCAGCCATCCGGCGGAGGAATGAGTTTGCCGGGCTGGTCATACAGATAATAGCCCTGCATGATATTGTCACCTTTCACCAGCAGCTGGCCACCCTGCTCAATGCCGGGGATAGGCTCCAGCCTATGCGAGATGCCGGGGAAGAACTGGCCCACAGTACCATTTTTATTCGCCATCGGTGTATTGGCAGAAAGCACAGGCGCGCATTCTGTGGTGCCGTAACCTTCCAGGATACGGATACCGAACTTCTCGTGATAAGTCTTGCGTACTTCATCATTCAGTTTCTCGGCACCTGCCACCACTATGCGCAGTTTGTAGAAATCATAGGGGTGGGCGAACCTGGCATAGTTAGCCAGAAAAGTATTGGTGGAGAAAAACACGGTGCAGTTTTTATCGTAGATCACTTCCGGGATCACCTTGTATTGCAGCGGTGACGGAAACAGCATGATACGGATACCGTTCAGCAACGGCAGCAGGGTCCCGGTAAAACCGAAGGCATGGAATATAGGCAATGCCATCATGAATTTATCGCTAGGATTAAAGTCCAGCATGGCCATGATCTGGTGGATATTGGCCAGTATGCTTTTGTGGCTATGCACCACGCCCTTGGGTTTGCCTTCCGAGCCCGAGGTGAACAGGATGACGGCAGTGTCTTCTGTTTTTGCCGGCAGCATGACGGCACGCGGAAAATGCAGCGCATAGCCCAGCAACCAGACTTTATCCCACAGGCTGAACTGCGGGCGCAAGTCTTCGAGGTAGACGATGTTGATATCCTGCAACTGCGCGACCACGTCTTGCAGCTTGGCTGTTTCCAGAAACTTGCGAGAGGTGATCACGGTATTGATTTTGGCCGCGATACAGGCATTTTGCATGCCGGAAGTGCCTGAAGTGTAATTGAGCATGGCCGGCACACGCCTGAAAGCCATCATGCCCATTATCAGGGCGGCAGTATTGGTGACATTAGGCATCAATACGCCTATCGCATCGCCAGGCTGGCTGATCTTGCTGGCCAGGCGGCCCAGCGCCAGGCTTTTCTTCAGCAGGTCGCGGTAGGTTTCCTCTACCAGGTTGAGGTCTTCTATGATGCGCGTGTTGCTGCCTGACCTGGCAATCGCATCCAGCAAGGTTTCAAACAAGGTGCTGCTTTTCTGGGTTTGAAATACCAGGTTCTGCATGATGTTGCGCATGGCAACGCCAGCAATGCGGCGGCGCTGTTTGCTGGTCAGTGGTGGCTGACCGTCGGAATCGGTCTTGATCTCAGTGGCTGGCAATACCGTCAGCGTCACCCTGGGGAATAGTTTACGCGGGTGCGCAGCTGACAAGCGGCCAAAGTAAGATTGCGCTGCCCCCTCTACCCGCACCGGCAGCACTTTGACGCCGGTTTTAGCGGCAACGAAACCCGGGCCGTCATACACCTTCATCAAGGCGCCGGTAGAGGTGATACGCCCTTCCGGAAAGATCACCACGTTTTCACCTGCGTTCAGGCGCTGTATGACTTTTTTCATCGCCAGCGGACTGCTGGGGTTGACCGCCACATGCGGCGTCAGGCTGAGTATGCCCCTGAAAAAGGGATTATTGAGCACATCGCTATGCACCACAAAAGTGGCGCGTTTAGGTAAAAACAGGCCTATCAGCATGCCATCAAGCAAAGATTCATGGTTGGCGATGATCAGTAACCTGTCTTCCGCCGGGATATTTTCCAGCCCCAGCACGCGGACCCGGAAAACCAAACGACACAACACTCTCAATATGCTGGCAAGCATGCACTTTCCCCTTAGATATCTTCTTTTAAATAGCTGATGACATTTTGCAGCGCTTGCTGCATCCAGTCTTTGTTCACCCAGAAATACACTTCGCGACCTATCTTTTCACTGCGCAAGGCGCCACCGCGTTCAAGCACTTTCAGGTGGTGAGTGACAGCGGTGCGGCTGAGTTGAGAACTGTCGACGATCTGCAAAATGGTCAGGCGTTCGTTTTTTTCAAACGATAACAAAATTCGTTGCCGGTGTGCATCACCTAATGCAACAAACAGGTCAGAAATCTCTGCCCAGGCCTCTGGAATATGTGTAAGCACTTTCATATAACTACATAATTAGTTATTTAGTTATATATGTCAACAATTTTTTTGCACGTGCTGATTGATTGCATAAATTATTCAGGTTGCGGGTGTGAAATGCCGGGTGAGTAATTGCAGCATGGCTGCGTCACCCGGCTGCCCGGCGCTGGCTACACTGAGCCCATGCGCCGCAGCCTGCTCGGCGATGCGGTCATGATTGACGAACACAGTGGTCGCTTGCAGCCATGCCGAACCTGCAGCCAGATCCAGCAAAAAACGCAGGGCTTCAGAACTGGTGATGATCACCCCCTGTAACTGCCCCGCGCTGTGCGACTGCGCCAGCAAGGCTGCATCTGCCTGCGGATTGATGCGGCGGTAACATTCGCCAAACACCACTTCGGCCCCACGCTGCTTGAGCGTGTCGGCCAGCACTTCACGGCCGCCTACGCCACGCACGATCAACACGCGCTCCCCTTGCATCTGTTGCAGCTCAGGCAAGGCCAGCAAGGACTCACTATCGAACCTGTCCTTGGGCGTCAATACTTGGGCTACACCATATTCGTGCAAGGCACTGGTGGTGGTCGGGCCTATGGCGGCGAACTTCAAGCTGGCGGGAAGCGAGGCTTGCTGCAACAAGGGCATGCCATAGTGCACGGCATTACTACTGATAAAGATCGCCCAGTCAAACTGGCTCAGCGGTGTGATGGCAGCGTGAAAAGCGGTCAGGTCAGGCAGACTGGCGATATCCAGCAACGGGAAAGAGATCACCGCCCCACCCGCGGCGGTGATGGCGGCATTCAGTTTGGTCGCCTGTTCTGGTGGCCGCGTGACGGCAATATGCACGCCAGCCAGCGGCAGGGTCATTTCACGCCATCCAGGGCGGCCAGTATCTTATCCGCGCCACGCTCTATCAGTTTCAGTGCCAGCTGCTGCCCCAGCTTTTCAGCGTCTTGCGCCGGGCCGGTGACGGTTTCTTTGAGCATTTGCTGGCCGTCCACACTGGCGACAAAACCGTTGATGGTGATGCTGTCATGCTGCTTGGTGGCATAGGCACCCAGCGGCACCGTGCAACTGCCTGCCAGCGCGCGGCTAAAACCACGTTCGGCTTCTACACATAATTGCGTATCCACATGGTTGAGCGGGGCCAGGATCGCTATCAGGTCCTGACGGCTGGCGTTGATCTCAATGCCCAGCGCGCCCTGACCTACGGCCGGGATACTCTGTGCAGGATCGATAAAGCCTTTGATACGCTCACCCAGACCCAGGCGTATCAGGCCGGCGGCGGCCAGGATAATGGCGGCATACTGGCCTTCGTCCAGCTTGCGCAAGCGGGTCTGCACGTTTCCGCGTAATGACTCTATCTTCAGCTGCGGAAAGCGCGCCTGGATCTGGCTCTGCCGACGCAAGCTGGAAGTACCGACTATGCTGCCGGCAGGTAATGCCTCAAGACTGGTATAGCTATTGGAGACAAAGGCATCGCGCGGATCTTCACGCTCGCCGGTAGCGGCCAGGGCGAAGCCTTGCGGCAGATGCATGGGCACATCTTTCAGGCTGTGTACGGCGAGATCGGCGCGGCCATCTGCCAGTGCACTTTCCAGCTCTTTGACAAACAGGCCTTTGCCACCTATGCGTGATAACGGCGAATCCAGGATCTGGTCACCGGTGGTGGTCATGCCTAAAATGCTCACTTCGCATTGCGGGTAAAGTGCCTGTAACCTGGCCTGGATATGCTGTGCCTGCCACATCGCCAATGCGCTTTCACGCGAGGCGATCACCAGGGATTTGGGAGGGGTAACGGTAGTCATGCCGGCATTTTAACATAGGCTATAGCCGCTCTGCGCTGCGTCGCCTGCTGCGTATTTTTCAAGAACCTTTTACGCCACAGCCTGGTCGGATTGAGTTATGCTAACAGGGCTTTTCAGCAGAAACACTGCTAAAAATTAAAGTATCAACGATAAAAAAGGAGGGCTGCCATGCAGTATCAAATCGATATTTTTCTTTCTTCACTCAACCAGTTTTGGGTAGAACTCGTTAATTTTGTACCCAAATTACTGGCCGTTGTGGTGATTTTATTTTTTGGCTGGCTGGTCGCCAAACTGGTACGCATAGGGGTAAAACGCCTGCTTGAGATCACCCAGTTTGACGCGTTCGCCAAACGTTCCGGGCTGGAATCTTTTATGCGTAGCGCCAACTTCAATGTCACGCTGAGCGGCATTATCAGCCAGGTGATCTACTGGCTGGTGATATTGCTGTTTGTGATCACCTGCGCCAATTCGCTGGGCATGACAGAAGTCGCCATGTTGTTACGTGAACTGGCCAGCTATCTGCCACATATCATCGTCGCTATCCTGGTGGTGATTTTTGGTACCTTGTTTGCGCGCTTTATCAACCGCCTGGTATTCGCCTGGTTGCATAGCATCAAATTTGAGCAGGCACTCATCATCAGTACTTCGGCTGAATATTGCATACAGATACTGGCGATCTTCATCGGCCTGGAACAATTGGGCATAGGCATGCAGCTGATACACGCCTTGTTTATCATTGT
This sequence comes from Methylophilus luteus, assembly GCF_042676265.1. Taxonomy (NCBI): domain Bacteria; kingdom Pseudomonadati; phylum Pseudomonadota; class Betaproteobacteria; order Nitrosomonadales; family Methylophilaceae; genus Methylophilus; species Methylophilus luteus. The sequence goes on along the minus strand of NZ_JBHTKB010000003.1, from coordinate 205,929 downwards.
GTTCGGCGCAGTGTTTCTGGCCCTGGCGATCGCTTTCGGTCTGGGCGGTAAAGACTGGGCAGCCAAGGTGATAGAGCAAGCCGACCAGAAGAAGAAAATGTAATCAACCACCACCCAGGGCCGTTTAGACGGCCCTGCTCATATACTGGTGCCGTTCAGACGGCCCTGATCACATGCTGATGACGTCGGCTGACCACCAGCGTCTCGTCTAGCCCTTTGATCAGCACCACCCAGCTTGACTCTCCCGCTTCTGCCCCGCTTTGCTCACCCCCGGTTTGCTCACTTCCGGCCTGCTCACTTCCGGTTTTCTCAGTCTTAGTCACACGCTGTTTGGCGTAACCGGCGATCGCATCCCTGGCGACCAGTGCATTGCGGTGCACGCGCACAAAGCGCTCGGCGTAACTATGTTCCAGCTGATTCAGTGACGCTTCTAATAAATAGCTTTTCTCCAGGGTACGCACCGTCACATATTTAAGCTCGGCACGCAAATACAGCACTTCAGCCAGCGGGATCAGCAGCACTTTGCCGCGCTCATGTATGCTTAAATGCTGCGGGGGCTGCTGCAATGCCTGCAAGGCCTGCGACTGCTTGGCTTGCAAAGGCCGCGCCTTGGCCAGGGCCGCAGCCAATCTTTCCGCCCGTATAGGTTTCAGCAGGTAATCGATGGCATTCAGGTCAAACGCCTGCAAGGCATAGTGATCATAGGCAGTGGTAAAGATCAGGTTGGGCGGCGTGGCCAGCTTGCCTATATGCTGCGCCAGCTCAATGCCATCCATCACCGGCATGCGGATATCCACCAGCATGATATCGACAGGCTGGCTTTGCAATAACGCCATCGCCTCCACGCCATTCGCCGCTTCACCCACAATGTTGTAACCACCCACATCGCCGACCAGGTCACGCAGGCGCTGTCTGGCCAGCGGTTCGTCATCCACGATCAGCAATTGGATCAGCAATTGCTGGCTAGCCATGCACCACCTCTGAAAGCGGTCGGGTGGGGATAGTGATCTCTACTACATAGTGCCCTTGCGCCTCATACTGTTTTAGCCGCGCTTCGAGGTCGTAATGCAAACGCAGGCGCTCGCGTATATTTTTCAGCGCCATTTTATTGCCGCCGGATTTATCCTGGCGCGGCGGCAGCGGATTGCTGATACGCAGCAACAGATCCTGCGCCTGGGTATGAATATCTATCACTATCGTGCCACCTTGTGCCAGCGGCTCAATGCCGTGATAGACCGCATTTTCAACCAGCGGCTGCAAGATCAGCGGCGGGATCATGATGCTGGCCGGTATCTCGGCAACCTGCCACTGGCAGTGCAGACGCTCGTCCAGGCGCAGCTTTTCAATATTCAGGTATTGCTGGCACAAGGCGATCTCCTGCGTCAGCGGCACCAGCGCCCGGTTATCCGCCATCAGCACGCGAAACAACTCCGCCATGTCTTCCAGCGCCGTTTCCGCGCGTTGTGGCTGGCTGCGTATCAGCGACAACACCGCATTCAGGCTGTTGAAAAGAAAATGCGGGCGTATCCGTGCCTGCAGGGCCTGCAACCTGGCCTCAGCGATCGCCGGCGAATAAGCACGCTGCAACAGATCCAGGTAATAAAGACATAAAGCCACATCGCCTGCGCACAGCAACAGGATCTGCACATATTGACCGCTAGTAAGTGGCGAGATCCAGACCTGATAACCATAACTGCATAGCGCAGTGAGCAACAGCGCCAGCGCGAGAATGGCGGCCAGGCCGCTACGGTAAGGCAGACGCCCTATCAGCGGATACAACAAGGTCAGCCCGCCCATGGTCAGCAACAACGGTGGCAGCCACTGCCCGGCCAGCTGTGTCAGTTGCATAGCCCACAGCGTAATGTTCCAGCCAGGCTGGCCGTCGGCTATGGTCAGCAACCCCAGCAGACAGACGTGCAATAACAGCACACGCAAATGTATGCCCAGATTGCGGAAGTTAGGGATGCGGTTGCCTTTACGCACGGCGTGAAATCCGTTGCTGAAACATATAATAGCTATCTGCGCGTACCGGTTTACCGAAAATCGTGCTGGCGATGGCGCAGTGTGCTGAACTGCGCGCTATCAGGCATGCTATTTCGCTTGCTGCGCCAGTTGCGCCTTGCACTTCATCTCGCTCAATCACTTAATCGCGCGTTTCATTTATAATGTCGTGCCAGCATCATAAGTATTAAGCGCCGGTGGCGCAAGCATGCGCTAGACGCCCAATTTCTGGCAGAAAGAATTTTTGCTTTGACAACTTCGCAATCCAAACCACAATCTTCGCTGCATCAAAAAGACCAGGCCTGGTCAGGCCGTTTTAATGAGCCGGTGGCCGAGCTGGTGAAACGCTACACCGCATCGGTAGACTTTGATAAGCGCCTGGCTGCATTTGACATCCAGGGCTCCATCGCCCATGCCACCATGCTGGGTACGCAAGGCATCATCTCCGCGCAAGACGTGGCAGATATCAAACGCGGCCTGGGCGAGATCCTGGCCGAGATAGAAGCCGGCCAGTTTGAATGGTTGCTGGACCTGGAAGATGTGCATCTGAACATTGAAAGACGCCTGACCGAGAAGATAGGCGATGCCGGCAAACGCCTGCATACCGGCCGCTCGCGTAACGACCAGGTCGCCACCGATGTACGCCTGTGGTTGCGCAGCATAGTCGATGACAGCATAGTCGGCATACGCGCCCTGCAAACCTCGCTGCTGGACCTGGCCGAACAGAATGCCGCCACCATCATGCCTGGCTTCACCCATCTGCAAGTGGCGCAGCCGGTGACGTTTGGCCACCACCTGATGGCGTATTTTGAAATGCTAAACCGTGATGCCGAACGCTTTGCCGATGCGCGCAAGCGTATCAACCGTCTGCCGCTGGGCGCGGCGGCACTGGCAGGCACCAGCTACCCGATCAACCGCGAACTGGTCGCCGAACTACTGGGCTTTGATAGCGTATGCCAGAACTCGCTGGATGCCGTCTCTGACCGCGATTTTGCCATTGAATTCAATGCCGCCGCCTCGTTGCTGATGATGCATCTGTCGCGTTTTTCCGAAGAACTGATCTTATGGATGAGCCCGAGATTCGGCTTTATTGATATTGCCGACCGTTTCTGTACCGGCTCTTCTATCATGCCACAAAAGAAAAACCCCGATGTGCCTGAGCTGGTACGTGGCAAGACCGGCCGTGTCTACGGCCACCTGATCGCCTTACTGACCCTGATGAAAGGCCAGCCGCTGGCCTATAACAAAGACAACCAGGAAGACAAAGAACCACTGTTTGACGTGGCGGATACCCTGCTGGTGACCTTGCAGATCTACGCCGACATGCTGCGCGGCATCACCGTTAAAGCCGACAATATGCGCCAGGCCGCACTGGAAGGCTTTGCCACCGCCACCGACCTCGCCGATTACCTGGTGAAAAAAGGCATGCCGTTCCGTGATGCACACGAAGTGGTCGCCCATGCCGTCAAAGCAGGCGTGGAATCAGGCCGTGACCTGGCCGAATTCAGCCTGGCCGAATTACAGGCATTCAGCGCCACCATAGGTGAAGACGTGTTTGCAGTCCTCACTCTCGAAGGCTCAGTCGCCAGCCGCAACCACACCGGCGGCACCGCCCCCGAACAAGTCCGCCGTGCCGTTGCACAAGCCAGGGAACAGTTAGGGCGCTGATGGCCAGCCTGCATCATCACCAGTGGAATCACAGATCACATTGGCTGATGATGGCAGCATTACTACTTTGCCTCAGCCTGCTGGCCGCGCTAACCCAGCAACCGGCGCAAGCCGCCTTCGGCATCGCCAACCCCAGGCACGAACAATCGATGTTATGGCCGCTATTACCCGGCGAAAGCATCAACAGCCTGGCCGCCAAACTGTACCCGCAAAGCCCGGTGTTGCAGCAACGCTTTGTACAGCAATCACTCACCTTTAGCCGCAGCCGCGGCATACTGCTGACTGCCGACCAGCGCGTGGCTTCTGCACAATTGATCGCAGTGCCGAATGCGCAAGCGCTGCATACGGTGACGCACCGCATTAAAAAAGCCGATGAAGCAGATCCGCAGATGTTTGCCACGCAAGGCCTGGTCATGAGTTTGCAGATGCGCCAGGTGGAGTCATCGGGGAGTATATTTTCCAGCCTGGGTTGGCCTTCTATACAAGTACCGGCTTGGATGAAATTGAATCATGTTTCCTTTGCGACAAACCGGCTAGGCGTGGTTGCGCAGATGCAGGCTAACCTGCAGTCGAATATCAGGGCGATGCGGCATCTGTCGGTGCGAGATTGGTTGCAACAACAGCATTTGGTGATGATAGTGAGTAGTGGATTGTTGTTGCTGGTATTGTTGGTGGTTTGGGGGTTGCAGAAGAGACGGGAAGCCACTGGCTGATACATTAATTTGGCGCGGGCAGCGAGCTGGGCTAGGCGCAAGGTTTGATTGGTGACAGTGATGAAGTACGCTCTTTCTGTGAAGTTCTAATCGGTATTTCTTTGGATAGTTCTGTGTTCTGTTTTAGCGCTTTATTTCGCCTCTAGGCGAGTTACTTTTCTTTGCTTGCCCAAAGAAAACGTAACCAAAAGAAATGCACCCTAGCTTCCGCTTGTTTCCTGCGTTGCTCGTCAACGTGGGCGTCCAACGAAACTCGCCCTAGCGGCTTGCACAAAACGCAAGCCACCGCGGAACTCGAACAGACGCTGGCCGACACCTCCCACGCTGACTGCGCTACTCGGCGCGTCAGATAGGGGCCCGTTTAAAAACCACCACGATGAAACAATCGTAGAACTCAATGGGCCGAGGGCGCTAAGCGCCTGTGTAATCTAAAACCAACCCGCCAACCATCTTGCTGATTTGCTTTTGCTTTGCTTTGGTTTTTATTGCGCTGGTAGAGCGAGATACGATATGAGAAGTCCCACCTAAATAACCGCGTAGTGTCTTTCCGGGTCCCCTATCTGACGCGCCGAGTAGCGCAGGCAAAATAAGGAGAAAGGGAGCGACTGTCTGAGCTCCGCGGTGGCCTGCGTATTGTGCAGGCCGCTAGGGCGAGTTTCGCGACCGCTTATTTTGACGAGCAACGCAGGAAACAAGCGGATGCTAGGGTGCCCTTTCTTTTGGTGTCTTTTCTTTGGGCACGCAAAGAAAAGACACTCGCCTAGGGGCGAAAAAGAACGGTTAAATCATCCAAAGAAATACCGATTAGAACTTCCAGCAGATGCAATTATGCATCCACTAAACCTCCCCGCCTATTCCGGTAAAAACATCTCCAACAAACTATTCAAAAACCTCTGCCCCAGCAATGTAGGTTTAATCACTCCCCCCACCTGCTCCAGCAATCCCTTTCGCTGCGCCTCTTCCATCTGCGCCTGGATCACCCGCAACGGCAAACCCGTCCGCTGCTGAAACAAGTTGGCTTCCACACCATCCACCAACCTTAACGCATTCATCATAAATTCAAACGCCAGGTCCTCACGCCCTATCTGCCACTCACTATCCACCCCCTGGCCCTGCTTGATCGCTTCAAGGTATTTCTTGGGATGCTTATGCCGGCTCTGGCGTATGATCTTGTCGTGAAAACTCAGCTTGGAATGCGCGCCTGCGCCTATGCCCAGATAATCGCCAAAGGTCCAGTAATTGAGGTTGTGCTGACATTGCTGGCCGGGTTGCGCGAAAGCTGAGGTTTCGTAATGCTGGTATCCGTTAGTTGCCAGTATCTTTTCTATCTCTTCTTGCATGGTGGCGCTGGTATCGTCATCGGGCAGACTGGGCGGTGTGCGATGAAACGGGGTGTTGGGTTCCAGCGTCAGGTGATAAAACGACAGGTGCGCCGGTTTTAACAGACAGGCGGTTTCGGCATCTTGCAAGGCATGTTCCAGGCTCTGCTCAGGCAGTGCGTACATCACATCCAGGTTGACTCTGTCAAAGGTATTCAGCGCCAGCTCGGCCGCCGTCAGCGCCTGTTCGCGGTCATGGATACGGCCCAGCGCTTTGAGGTATTGCGGCTGAAAACTCTGTATGCCCAGCGAGACCCGATTGACCCCCGCGGCGTGATAACCCTTGAAGTTGGCGGTATCGACGGTGCCGGGGTTGGCTTCCAGCGTCACTTCGGCGCCATATTCCAGCGGCGTCAGCATGCGCACATGGCTCAGTATCTTATCGATCGCCTCGGCGGAAAAAATACTGGGCGTGCCGCCACCAAAAAACACGCTGCGGATCTTGCGGCCCCAGACCAGCGGCGTGGCAAGTTCCAGGTCGGCGATCAGCGCATCTACATAGGCGGCTTCCGGGATCTCCTGGCGGGCTTCGTGGGAGTTAAAGTCGCAATAAGGGCATTTACGCACACACCAGGGGATATGGATATACAGCGAAAGCGGTGGCGGGTTGGTGAGGCCGCTCAGGGTGACGTCGCCCTGCAAGGGCGCGTCACTCAGGGTATTGGCAGGGTAAATCGGGATCATGCGTGTATTTTACCGCGTAACCGTTAAGCAGCACCCGCTTATATGCTTTGCAGCAGCACCCTGGGTGGCTGATCAAACTGCTTGCGCGCAACCAGCCATGCCGCAAACGGCACCAGCACTATGGCTGCCAGCAAGGCCTGCAGCGTGAACCAGGCATTAAACTGGTACTCGATATTGAGTATGAAACCGGCCAGGTAATAGGCGGCGATATTAGTAAAAATATTGGCGACTACACTGGCGAGTATGCCTATACATAAGAACTCGACCAGCATGGACAGCAGCACTTGCTTTTTAGAAGCGCCCAGCACGCGCATCAAGGTGCTTTCACGCACGCGTTCTTCGCGGGTGGCCATCAATGCCGCATACAGCACGGCCACCCCGGCCAGCAGGCTAAAGCCAAACACAAACTCAATCGCGTAGCTCATTTTGCTGAGCAGGCCTTGTAGCTGCTCCATCACCGCAGCCACATTGATAATGGTCAGATTGGGGAACTGCCTAACCAACTGGTTCAGCACTGCATCTTTGCCGGCAGGCAGGTGAAAGCTGGTGAGGTAATTGGCGGCGTAGTTATCCAGCACTTTGGGCGGCGTCACTGCAAAAAAGTTGACGTGCATGCTGTTCCAATCCACCTTGCGCAAGCTGGTGATGGTCAGCTTAAGTTGGCTGCCGGCCACATCGTAGGCAAGTTGATCACCCACTTTTAAATTAAGCGTCTCTGCCAGGCCTTGCTCTAAAGACAACAACGGTTTACCTGCATCGTCATCACGCCACCACTGGCCGGCGACCAGCTCGTTATCGGCCTGCATCTGCGCCGCCCACGATAAATTAAATTCGCGCTCGGCCAGGCGCTTGGCGCGGTCATCCTTGTAATCATCGCTATTGATAGGCTTGCCATTCACCGCTTGGAGCCGCGCACGCACCATGGGGAAAATATCGGCATGCTGGATGGCATGCGCGGTCAGTAAATCATTAATCGCGGGGATCTGGTCTGCCTGGATATTGATCACAAACCGGTTAGGCGCATCGGCCGGTAACGAGCTTTGCCAGCTTTTAAGCAGGTCGTTACGCACAAACGCCAGCAGCAATACCGCCATTAAACCCATGCTCAGGCCCACTACCTGCGCGATGGTCAGGATGGGACGGCGTCTTAAACCCATCAGGCCAAGTTTGATGATGCCGAAATTTTGCACCGAGAACGATTGCGTCACCCGCAACCCGGCCCACGCCAGCAGACCCGCCACCGCCACCAATGCCAGCAGTGCGGCGAATACGATAGCGGCTAGCTTGATATCACCGGCATGCCAGAAAACCAGCCCGGCCAGCACGACAAATGCCGGGATAAACAACAACACATTCATACGCACATCACCTTCTAGGTCCTGGCGCAAGATGCGTAATGCCGGCACGGCGCGCAGGCGCAACAGCTGCGGCCATACCACGGTGAGCAGGGTGGCAAAGCCGGTCGCCAGGCCCAGAAACACCGGCATCCAGCCCGGGGCTGGCAGGGTCTCCAGAAACAGGCGTCCGGCCAGAATAGCCAGGCCATATTGCGCGGCAAAACCCAGCACGCAACCGACCACACTACCGAGCAAAGCCAGCAGCAAGGTCTGGTAGAGCAGTATCTGCGTGATCAGTTTTTTGCTCGCGCCAAAACAGCGCATCAGCGCATACGCATCCAGGCTTTTCTGCACATAGGGAATGCTCGCCAGCAACATGGCCACCATCGCCAGGATCACGCCGACCATAGAAGCGATACCCAGGAACTGTTGCGCCTTATCCAGCGCATTGCGCATTTCAGGGCGGGCACTGCGGATATCGTCTACGCGTTCACCGCGTGCAAGTTGCGGTTGCAGCCATTCGGCAAAATTTTCTAACGCCTGCGCTTGTGTATTGTTGTCGCTGGCGACCAGCAACTGGTATTTCACGCGGCTGCCAAACTGCAGCAGGCCGGTGGCAGCCACATCGCTGCTATTCATCAACACCCGCGGCGCAATGCTGAACATGTCGCCACCACGCGAAGGCTCCTGCAATACAAATGCTGCAACCAGCAACTGGCTTTCACCCAGGCTGATTTCATCCCCTATCTGCAGCGCGAGTTTTTGTGCGAGGCGCGGCTCTATCCACACCGTGCCTTTGGCCGGGATCTGTGCAGACTGTGGCTCGGCTATGGCGCTGGTCGCGGATTGTTTGCTTATAGTCAGATGACCACGTAATGGAAAACCGGCTGCTACCGCCTTGATTTCGGCCAGCTCGCTGGTCTCGTCTTTCAGCACCATGCTGGAAAACTCCAACGCCTGCGTGGTCTGGTAGCCCCGGCGTTGTGCTTCTGCCAGATAATCTGCGGGGATGGCATGGTCAGAGTTCACCACCAGATCCGCCCCCAGCAGCACATTGCCCTGGGTCTGCATGCTGGCCTTGATACGGTCAGTGAAAAAACTGACCGAGGTAGTCGCCGTCACCGCCAGTATCAGCGCAAACAGCAATACCCTGATTTCGCCAGCAGACCACAGGCTGCGCAACTGGCGCCAGGCAATAGATAGCGCCAGCATTAATGTACTCCTGCCTGGAAATCGGCAATCGTGATCTCACTGAGCACGCCATTCTGCAGATTCAGCACCCGCTGGCAGCGCCTGGCCAGGTTCATATCATGCGTGACCAGCACCAGCGTAGTGCCGCTCTGCGCGTTTAAATCAAATAGCAACTTAATGATAGATTCACCGGTGGCGACATCCAGATTACCGGTAGGCTCATCAGCAAATAGTATAGAAGGCTGGGCTGCAAATGCGCGGGCTATCGCCACCCGCTGCTGCTCGCCGCCAGACAACTGTTTTGGGTAGTGCGTGGCGCGTGCTGCCAGACCTACACTTGCCAGCGCCGCTACCGCCACTGCCTGTGCATCACGACGGCCTGCCAGTTGCAAAGGCAGCATCACATTCTCCAGCGCGGTCAGTGAACCCAGCAATTGAAACGACTGGAATACAAACCCCATATGCTGCGCGCGTACTGCCGCGCGCCCATCTTCATCCAGCTGGCCGATATCCTGGCCGGCTATCAGCACTTTTCCGCTACTCGCGGTATCCAACCCCGCCAGCAGGCCTAGCAAAGTAGATTTACCAGAGCCGGAACTCCCGATGATCGCCAGCCTCTCACCCTTGGCTACCGCAAGATTCAAATTGGTCAAAATGGGGATTGTTGTATCATTGCTTACAACAGATTTACTTAAAGACAGCGCTTCAACAGCATAAGGGCTTTGCATTAATGACGTTCCGATTTCTAAAAATATTAGTCGTGTTACCTGGTTTATTGTTTAACAATTTAGTCATGGCAGAGTCTGCATCCAAACCGACCATACTGGTTTTTGGCGATAGCTTATCAGCCGCTTACCGTATTCCCCAGGCACAAGGCTGGGTCAGTCTGCTGGCACAACGAGTGAAAGACAAGCAATTGCCCTACGAAGTTGCCAACGCCAGCGTCAGTGGTGAAACAACTGCCGGCGGACTGAGTAGATTACCTGCAGCACTCAAACAGTTTAAACCCAGCATCGTCGTCATAGAACTAGGCGCAAACGACGGTCTGCGCGGCTTGCCGCTGGACGCCATGAAGAATAACCTCGAAAAAATGATACTCGCCAGCCAGCAAGTAAATGCGCAAGTCGTTTTATTAGGTATGTTCATTCCACCTAATTATGGCCCCAAGTACACCAATGGCTTTAAGGCGGTTTACCTGGATTTATCGGAAAAATACAAAACACCATTCATACCGTTTTTTCTGGATGGTATCAGCGGTCATAGTGACCTGGTGCTGGAAGACGGGCTGCACCCGAATGTGAATGCGCAGCGCAAGATACTGGAGAATGTGTGGCCGACGGTGCAGCCATTGTTAGCCAACAGCAAGCCGAGATAAACAGCAGCTATTTCTTTTGTGTGAGCTTTAGCATGATGCGCTGGTTGGTTTCTTTGAATATAGCTTCCAGTTGCGCAGCGCGTACTGGATCAGCTGCTTCGAGTTTTCCAGTCTGCGCATCCGGGGTAGACGCCATCGCCAACAGTTCGGCTATCACCGCAGCCGAGGTTTTAATATCCTGCACCAAAGGCTCACGCTTATCATTTTCTTTAAGATGTATCTCTGCCAAATCTTCAGCGATTTTTTCAAAAACCGGTGCATGCACTGTACGACCGCGCTGGTCGATTTCCAACTCAGTCAATTGATTAGCCTGTTGTGCCTTATATTCTTGATCCAGCAAACGCATCTGGTCAAAATATTTTATATAAGCTGCTTTCAATAGATGTTCATTCAGTATAATTTTGCCAGGGTCTGTCGCCGCATTTCTTGCTGTGTAAGCTGTTATGGTAGTGAGTGCCAGCATCAGGCAGATGGTGACTGTGGCAAGCGGTTTTACCGAGCGCAGATAGTGCTCCAGATCAAACTTTTCCGGCAACACATATGCAGCGACCATGCCGCCAATCAGGCCACCAATGTGCGCACCATTATCGATGCCATCTTTAGCGAAACCTTGCGCCAACGCGTAAAGAATAAAATACCCGACACCATGTATGGTTTGTTTGCTAAAGCTTGCCGGCAATTTGTCGCGGTGTTGTAATACGGCAACCAGGAAAGCACCCGCTACCCCAAAAATCGCTCCCGAAGCACCTACTGAAATCACCTCTTGTGCTGCGAAGTGCATACTCATGGCGCTACCGGTCAAAGCCGCACCAAGATAAATGATAGCGAATTGTCCGCGACCATAAATCCGCTCAACCATCACACCTGCGGAATACAATCCAACCATATTCATGAGCAGATGGATCAGACCGCCATGCAAGAATGTCGCCGCCAACATCCGCCACCATTCACCTTGCTGGACTGCCGCCGTGGACAATCCACCCAAGTGATAAAGCTGCTCTACATCGCTAACCATGAAGCTGCCACTTTTTATAGCCATTGCTAGCCAAATGCATACATTCGCGGCGATCAGGCTGTAAGTTAACCACGGGTATTTCATCAGAGCGTCAAAGTCCTGGGTGAAAGTCTGGTCTAATTCCAGCTCCTGACTCAAAGGTAAGCTGTTGCTAGTCACACCCAGCGCCTTCGCATGGTGTTGCAAACATAACTGTATGACCTGCAAGCGATCAGCTTCGGTGAACATACCCAATGACAATATGATTTTTTTGCCAGACTTCTGCCATGGCCACCGCCCGGCTTCGCCCGCAAGTTCAAGTTGCAGCATAGGCATGTTTTGCGCGGAAGATTGGGAAACCGTTTTGATCTCTGTCCAAGAGTAAGTTTTTTTCTCCCCCTGAAATAAAGGCGAATAAATATCACGCTCGGAGATACCCAACACTGGCATATCCATGCGCAGCGGGCGTTTAAAGAAATACTCGATGAACAACCATATTGGCAAGACTACAGAGACCACTATCACTAGCGTAGTAAGGTCTGGATGAATAAGAATCAGCGCGAATGGCAAAAGAAAAGCCCAGCGCATTTGTTTACGTGATTTTGCTAATGGGCTATCAGCAGAAGCATAAAACTGACTCGTTGTTATTTGTGTTGGCGTCTCGTTTTGCATAGTTTTTATTTGACTGTGAATTGCACGATACGATATCACCAAACAACGATGTGCTGCACATCAGCCGCACACTTTTGCTTACAAAAAAGTACAAGTACTTACATAAACCGTCTTCTAACCATCTCTGCCATGCAATTGGCTGGGTCAGAACGGCATTCCAATCAATTACAGATCCGAAAAGTTCTGAATCTTGACCGAACCCTCTGGAAACCTTGCCACAATCTCAAGTTCACCACCCATAGCCTGAATATGGTTACGCAGAGTTGATAAATACATATCAGTGCGCTTTTCGATTTTGGCCACCGCCGGCTGTTGAATATTTAAAGCATCCGCCATCATTTTTTGCGAAAGACCCCGTGCCTGACGTAGTTCTAGCAAAGGCATTTCTTGCAACATTTGTTCTGCCATTTGAGCCACTTTTTCTTGTGCTTCGGGAGTGAGCAAAGCTTTCAGCGTATTAAAGTTTTTTGCCATCGATCAATCCTTCATTAAGCAAATTAAACAGCTATCAGTCTTATTGCTCTTCAAGTGCTTCAACACATCCACTCATTGCTGCAGTGATCGTTCCCACAACATGATTTAACAGTGCCCTCACACTTTTTGGGAATCGTTTTTTAAAAGCCGTATATTCTTTACCATACGGACCTCCTATTAAATCGATATCAGAAACAGATACTTGTCGCTCGAATTCATGAGCACATCGATTTCTTATTTTATTTAAATTTCGCAGTGAGGAAATAACATGGTCAGGAAATTTATCAATCGCCTCGACAACTGCAAGCTTTTGAGAGTAACTAAGAGTCGCTGAATCAACCAACTTATCCCCTCTCCTAAGACCAGCTCTTAAAGCTCGCTCCAAATAATATTCGGTAAGCAGATGCGTTCTCAAAATGACCATTACTGGCGGTCCTTTGATTGCTCGCAAATATTGTTCATACTCCTTTTGAGTATGAGGCTGCATATCTGATTCTTCGGGAGATAAAGACATATAGACATTCACCTTGTAATTAGTGATTATGAATTCTATTGCATTAAAAATATTTCTTTGTTGTTTTTGTAAGCATCTCAGAATAAAGAAATATTTTAAATTATCTCTCAAGTATTAACAAAAACGCATCCCCGTATTTCTGCAGTTTCGCCTGTCCTATACCGCTGATCTGCCCCATCTCATCCAGGGTCTGCGGCTTGCGATTGTGAATTTCCAGTAGCGTACTATCGTGAAAGATCACATACGGTGGTACGCCCTGCTCTCTCGCCAGTTCCAGCCGCTTAGCTTTAAGTGCTTGCCAGAGCGGGTCATCGTTGGCACCGGCGAATGCTTCTTTGGCACGTGAGCTGCGTTCGGCTTTGCTCATGCGTTTTTCCGGTTCGGGGTCGCGGCGTAACCAGACTTCTTGCTCACCTTTGAGTACTGGCCTGGCAGCTTCGGTCAGTTTTAAGCCGCCGTAGGCCGCCATATCTGCTTCGAGCAATCCGGCAGCGATCAACTGGCGATAGACGCCGCTCCACTGCGATTGATTAAGGGTCTTGCCTATGCCGAAAGTGCTGACTTTATCGTGATTAAAGCGTTCGACTTGCGCGGTGACTTTGCCGGTGAGCACATCGATCAGATGGCCGACGCCGAATCTCTGCCCGGTACGGAACACGCAGGAAAGTGCCATCTGCGCGACCTGGGTGGCTTGCCAGGTTTCTACCGGGTGCAGGCAGTTATCGCATTGCTCACAGGCACCGGGGTGGCTTTCGCCGAAGTAGCGCAATATGCTCTGATGGCGGCAGGCGGTGGATTCGCAGTAGCCTAGCAAGGCGTCCAGTTTCAGGCGTTCCAGCCGTTTGCGTTCTTCTGAGGCTTCTCCGCTATCCAGCATCTGCCGCATGGAGACGACATCGCCCATGCCGTATACCATCCAGGCGTTGGCTGGCAGGCCATCGCGGCCGGCGCGACCGGTTTCCTGGTAATAGCCTTCCATACTTTTTGGCAGGTCTAAATGGGCGACAAAGCGCACGTTGGGTTTGTCTATGCCCATGCCAAAAGCGATGGTCGCCACCATGATGATGCCTTCTTCGCGCAGAAAACGGCGCTGGTGCACCTCGCGTAATTGCGCGGGCAAACCGGCATGATAAGGCAGGGCCGACCAGCCCTTTTCGACCAGCCAGGCTGCGGTTTCTTCGACTTTTTTGCGCGACAGGCAGTAAATGATGCCGGCATCGTTAGCGTGTTCACGCTCCAGAAATGCCTGCAGTTGCTGGCGCGCGTTGTTTTTAATGCCAACGTGGTAGCGGATATTAGGCCGGTCAAAACTGGAGACGAACTGGCGGGCGTTTTCGAGGTTGAGCTGGCTGATGATCTCGGCCCGCGTCGGGGCATCGGCCGTGGCGGTGAGCGCGATGCGCGGCACATCGGGAAAGCGGTTGTGCAGCACGGTGAGCTGGCGATATTCCGGCCGGAAATCATGCCCCCATTGCGACACGCAATGCGCTTCATCAATGGCAAACAGGGCGAGGCCGGTGTGCTGCTGCACTTCATCGAGCAGACTTAAAAAGCTGCCTACCATCAGGCGCTCGGGGGCGACGTAAAGTAATTTGATTTCACCACTGACGACTTCGCGGGTGATGCGCGCATTATCTTCGGCGCTTAAACTGGAATTCAGAAAGGCGGCATTGACGCCTAGCTGTTGCAAGGCTTCCACCTGGTCCTGCATCAGGGCGATCAGCGGTGAAACCACGATGGCCAGCCCATCGCGGGCCAGGGCGGGGATCTGATAACACAGCGACTTGCCGCCGCCGGTGGGCATCAGCACCAGCGCATCCTGGCCGCCTATCACATGTTCAACAATGGCTTGCTGCTGGTGGCGAAACTGGTTGTAACCGAATACGTCGTGGAGGATTTGCTGGGGTGAGAGGCTTGCCATTTTAAATAGCTAGCCTAAATCTTGTTGTAGGGATTGATCAGCTGCTCAACTAACTGGTGAAGTGCTTCGCGCATCTGCTGTTCGCTGACTTCCATCAGCAAACCATCTTCCAGGGCGTCCTGGGCGATCTGTTTGAGTTCATCAAAGTTTTCAGACATGACTTTGACTTTTTCGGTGCACGAAACCACCGAACCATCGTCACGCACCCATTTGGGCCACTCATTTGTCATATGCTTGCTCTTTCACCTGCTGTTTTTCACTGGCTGTTTTGTAACGCTTGCAGCAATTTTACCAAGGCCTGGCCTCTATGGCTCATTTTGCTTTTCAGTTCCAGCGGTAGTTCAGCCACGGTCTTGCGTGTTTCCAGATCCATAAACAATGGGTCATAGCCAAACCCTTCAGAGCCACGGAACTCGCGCAAGATCTCACCCAGCCATACGCCGTCGGCGATGATAGGCTGCGGGTCGTGCGGCGAGCGCACCAGCACCAGCACACTGTAAAAATAGGCACGGCGGTCACTTTCGCGTGACATCACTGTGAGTAATTTATCGTTGTTGCGTTCATCTTGCGTGAGCAGACTGTTAGCCGGGATGGGGCCCGCATAACGCGCCGAAATCACACCAGGCGCGCCTTGCAAGGCATGCACGCATAAACCGGAATCATCCGCCAGCGCTGGTAAACCGGTATGCTGGCTGGCATGCCGCGCTTTGGCCAGTGCATTTTCAACAAAGGTTAGAAACGGCTCCGGGCACTCAGGTACATTGAACTCAGATTGCGACACAATCTCTATATTCAAGGGCGCCAGTACATGCGCGATCTCGCGGATCTTGCCTTTGTTGCCTGAGGCGATGACCAGTTTATTGAACGCTGATGCCATGTTATTTTGCTAATGCCTGCTGTTGCAATTTGGACAGCTCGGCAATGCCTTTGGCCGCCAGGTCCAGCATCTGGTTCATGGCGTCACGGCTGAAAGGCTCGCCTTCGGCAGTGCCCTGGATCTCGACAAAACCACCGCTACCGGTCATGACTACGTTCATGTCGGTATCACAGTCGGAGTCTTCAATATAATCCAGATCCAGCACCGGCACACCCTGATAAACACCGACTGAGATCGCGCCTACCGAGTCTTTGATCGGGCTGACGCTGAGCAGGCCTTTTTGCAACAGGGTATTCACGGCGTCGACCATGGCGACATAGGCACCGGTGATGCTGGCCGTGCGGGTGCCGCCATCGGCCTGGATGACGTCACAGTCAAAATGGATGGTACGCTCGCCCAGCTTTTGCATATCGATCACCGCGCGCAGGCTGCGGCCTATCAGGCGCTGTATCTCCTGGGTGCGCCCGGTCTGCTTGCCGCGCGCGGCTTCCCTGTCCATGCGCGAACCGGTAGAACGCGGCAGCATGCCGTATTCGGCAGTCACCCAGCCCTGGTTTTTGCCTTTGAGAAAACCAGGTACTTTTTCTTCAATGCTGGCGGTGCAGATGACGTGGGTATCGCCAAATTTCACCAATACCGAGCCTTCGGCATGTTTGGTGTAGCTGCGTATGATTTCAATATTGCGCAACTGGTCGTTGGCACGTTCGCTCGGTCTGGTCATGCTTTAAAATTCCTCTTTTTTAATATGTTGCCGGGTTCTGCCCAGCGCGTCCTGTATATCGGCGATCGCCTTTTCAATTTCGTCATCAGTCAGATCCAGCGCATGCGGGTTGGGCATGGCGCCGGCCTGGTTGAGCATGGTGGTGGCCCCATCGTCCGGCAGATCCAGGGTGGAGACGGCCAGCGGCGCGGTGTTGCGTTCGCCCCACTGCATGGCGATGGCGCTCATGTTATCGCCCACGGTGATACTGGCGGCATCGGCATCATCGAGCAGGCGCGTGACGCCATCCTGCATATTGGCAGCCAGCATATGCTGCGCCATGGTGATGGCAGGCATAGTATTCCAAACGCCATCCGAACATAACAGAATGACATCGCCCTCGCTGAGCGGCATTGGGTCTGCCAGTTCTACCTGTGGCGGTTTGTCCCCGCCCAGGCAATTATAGATTTTGTTGCGATGCGGGTGGCGCTCTATCTGCTCGGCAGTGATGCGGCCTTCACGCAATAAGGACTGCACCACTGAGTGGTCTTGGGTCTGGAATTCTTCCAGCCCGTTGCGGTACAGATACAGACGCGAATCACCTACGTGCGCACAAAACAGTTTATTGTGCTGAATCAATGCCACTACTATGGTGGTGCGTGGCGATTCAGATAGCTTTTTACGCACGCGCACATTTTCAATCACGTCATGCACCTGGGCGATCTGCTCGCGCAAAAACTGCGCCGGGTGCGCGATCATGGGGCCGGATTCGCGCTGGAAAGCCTCTACCATAGTCTTGACTGCAATCTCTGCCGCCACATCGCCGTGTTGATGCCCGCCCATACCATCGGCCAGCACCATCAAGATGGCATGCCTGTGGTATGAATAGGCCAGCCGGTCCTGATTATACGGACGCGGCCCCTGACGGCTGCCTTGCGCGATAGAAAACTTCATGGCATCAGGACTTTAGGCAAATGTTTCATAGTGGTTTGGTGAGCACTTTAATAATTTTATCAACCAGCGAGCCACGCGCGTCATCTGCCACGTGCACTTCTATCATTTTTTTCTGTAAAGAGAACACACTTTGTGGCCGCAACAGGTAATCGATCTGCATACAGTCATCAATGATAGACAGCAGTTTTTCTGAATAGACCTGCTTGCCGAGCTCTACTGCCGGCACCAGGGTATCTTCATTCAGGCGTATATTGGCAGCCAGCGGTGACGAGCGCTGCAGACAGGCATACATGCTGGCCCCTATGCTGTAAATATCACTCCATGGCCCCAGGTGCTTGCGGTCTATATACTGTTCCGGCGGTGCGAAGCCCGGGGTGTAGGTTGGCGCCAGCGTCACCTCGGACAAAGCCTGGCGCGCCGATCCGAAGTCCAGCAGCACCGGCGAACCATCCAGGCGGATATAAATATTGGCTGGCTTGATATCCAGGTGCAGCAACTTGCGTGTATGCACTTCGCGCAGGCCATTCAGCAGCTCGACAAACATGCGTATCATGAAATTTTCTGGCACCGGTTGCGACATGGCCATGATGTAATCCTGCAGCGATTTGCCACGCTCGTATTTCATGACCATATAAACTGTGTTATTGGCACGGAAGAAGTTTTTCACGCGCACGATATTCTTGTGCTCTATATTTGCCAGCGCCAGGCCTTCTTCAAAAAAGCATTTCATGCCATGTTTGTAGGCGGCTTCGTTTTTGCCATTAGAACGGATATGCGTCTGGCCATCACGCTTGGCCAGCGTGACCGGCATATACTCCTTGATAGCGACGGTATTTTTCTGTTTGTCCTGCGCCAGATAGACGAAGCTGAACCCCCCCAGACTGAGCACCCGCGTAATGGTGTAGTCATGCAGTTCGGTGCCCACAGGCAGGGCGATATCTATTTTATTGGCGAGCTTCACTAAACTTATAACGTACTGATCATGGCTTTAATTGAGGAAAACAGCAAAATTAAGAGATAAGGGATAAGCATTTATGCGGGTAAAGCTACCCTCCTCTTTATCGCGCTTAACGACTTATGCAAAATCTCTTAAACTGTGTTTACTTGTTATAACGCTATTTTCGCATATCGATACTGCATTTGATACAATCATTCGCTTAGCCTGGACATGCAAACCTCGGACATGCAAACCTAAGACCCGCAAGCCCCATAGAAGCAAGGTAAGAAAAACATGAGCACAAAAAACAATCCCCCAAAGCAAGCTATCCTGAGCATGACCGGCTTTGCCAACAGCGAGACCCGCTTTGCGACTGGCCTGCTGCTGATAGAACTGCGCGCAGTCAACCACCGCTACCTGGAACTCAACGTTAAAATCGAAGATAGCCTGCGCCAGTTTGAAGCGCAAGTGCGTGAACAGCTGCAAAGCAAGCTGGGCCGCGGCAAGGTCGAGTGCAGGCTGAGCCTGAAGAGCGATACGGCCAGCAGCAACAAACTGGCATTGAACCCGGCCATGGTCACGCAGATCGCGCAGACCCTGCAAGACCTGCACCAGCACTTTCCTGAAGCACAGCCGGTGAATCTGGTGGACATACTCAAGCTGCCGGGCGTGTTGCAGAGCGAGGCAGTGGATAGCGAGACTCTGGGGCACAGTGTGCAGAGCGGGCTGGCACAGACTATAGATGAGCTGATCGCAGCGCGTCAGCGCGAAGGTGAAAAACTCAAGCAGGTGTTGCTGGACCGCCTGCAAGGCGTGCGTGAGCAGATCGCCATCGTCAAACCACTGCTGCCACAGGTGATACAGCAATATCAGGAAAAACTGACCGCAAAACTGCGCGAAGCCATGCAGGCCGATGATGACCGTGTGCGTCAGGAGATCGTGCTTTATGCACAGCGTACCGATGTCGATGAAGAGCTGGCGCGCCTGAACTCACATATCACTGAAATGGATCGTATCCTGACCGCGGGCGGCCCGGTAGGTAAAAAACTGGATTTCCTGATGCAGGAAATGAATCGCGAAGCCAATACGCTGGGCTCAAAATCAGTGGCGATAGAAACTACCCAGGTCTCCATGCAGCTGAAAGTGCTGATAGAACAGATGCGCGAACAGATCCAGAATATTGAATAACGCCACAGTGGCACAAAATCTGCGGGCCTCACGCGCGTGAATCGGCGGTTTATGGCAGGCATGGTGCTATAGTCAGGTTACCTCAATCCTCTCACAGGGCCTGGACCATGCATCTGTTCCGCTATGTGTTTTGTTGTTTACTGGCCTTCGCCAGCCTGCTACCACTGCCTTCCTTCGCTGAGATCACCACCCTGGCTATACCTGACCAGGACTGGGGGATCAAGTTTGATGCGCCTGCGCTGAGGCCGGTCAGGGAGGCAGACTCCAATGACCACTATATGTATTCTGCCAATGCCAATAACTTTGCGGTCACCCTGCATGTAGATACCCCCGGCTGCAACGGCGGCGAGTCGCACGAAGATGTGCTGAACTGCTTTTGGCCCAAGGCCAGCAAAGACCCGCTGATCAAGCAGGCCACGGTGGCAAAAAGTTGCAACAGCCGCTACTGCAAGCTCAGCTATGACTTTGAAAACACTTTCCAGGACGCCGCCATCAGGCAAAAACATGTTTACTATCTGTTTGCCTACCGGCTAAGGTGGGCGAATCTGCATGTGGCGGTTTCCAACCCAAAACCGGCCGATCTACAGCTGCTTGAGCAATTCGAGCAAAGCTTTAGTTACAAGTAAGCAAACTGACAGACCTTGGTTTGCACCAAAGTCGGCATAAACAAACGCACCTTTATGGTGCGTTTTGCATTTAAAGCTCAACGGGATTTATATAAGCTACTGATTTAAATCACAATTGGTCTCTGGCACACGGCTTGCTCTTATGTAATTGATTTCTATAAGCGACGCAAAGGTCAAGGACCATGACGCAAACGGCCAAACAGTTTTTTGATGAGATGCAGGGGTATGGGGGCGATGTACGTGGTATCTATCTGGCGTATGACCGCTGGCTGGCTGATGTACCCACCCAGCAATTGGCGGCCAAACGTGCTGAAGCCGAGGTATTGTTCCGCCGCGTGGGTATCACTTTCAACGTTTACGGTGAGGAAGACGGCGCCGAACGCCTGATCCCGTTCGACGTGATCCCGCGCATGATTTCTGCCAGTGAATGGGCGCATCTGTCCAAGGGTGCGGTGCAACGGGTGCGTGCGCTGAATATGTTCCTACATGATATTTACCACGATCAGGAGATCATCAAGGCAGGCCTGGTGCCGCACAGCATTCTGACCAATGCGCAATATCGGCCGGAAATGGTGGGCGTGGATGTGCCTAACCAGATTTACGCCCACGTAGCCGGCATAGACCTGGTGCGCACCAGCGAATCGCAGTTCTATGTGCTGGAAGATAATCTGCGCACGCCGTCTGGCGTTTCTTACATGCTGGAAGACCGCAAAATGATGATGCGGCTGTTTCCTGACCTGTTCAAGAAATATCCGATCGCGCCGGTAGAACATTATCCGCATGTGCTGCTCAACAACCTGCGCTCTGTCGCCCAGACCGGGGTCACCGACCCTACCGTGGTACTGCTTTCTCCAGGTGCTTATAACAGTGCCTACTTTGAACATGCCTTCCTCGCCCAGCAAATGGGCATAGAGTTGGTGGAAGGCCAGGATCTGTTTGTCCGCAATAACGCCGTCTATATGCGCACCACGCAAGGCCCGCAAAGGGTGGACGTGATTTACCGCCGCATCGACGACGATTACATAGACCCCCTGGTATTCAAGCCTGATTCCATGTTGGGCGTGCCGGGTCTACTCTCCGTCTACCGCAATGGTGGCGTCACATTGGCCAACGCCGTGGGCACCGGCGTCGCTGATGACAAGGCAACCTATATTTATGTGCCGGAGATGATCAAGTTCTACCTGGGTGAGTCTCCCATCCTGCAGAACGTGCCCACGTATCAACTCAGCAAGGAAGATGATCTGGCCTATGTGCTGGATCATCTGCCCGAGCTGGTGGTCAAGGAAGTGCAAGGCTCAGGCGGTTACGGCATGCTGGTCGGCCCCACCGCCAGCAAACAGGAGATAGAAGAATTCAGGTTACGCATCGTTTCGCGGCCGGCCAATTATATTGCGCAGCCCACGCTGGCGCTTTCTACCTGCCCGACGCTGGTCGACCAGGGCATCGCACCGCGCCATGTAGACCTGCGCCCATTCGTACTTTCCGGCAAAACCGTCAGCGTAGTGCCGGGCGGATTATCGCGCGTGGCACTCAAGGAAGGCTCGCTGGTGGTCAATTCGTCTCAAGGCGGCGGCACCAAGGACACCTGGGTGCTGGAACGCGATGATATCTGTATAGCTCAATCGCAGTCGCAAATGGCTGCTCAACTCCAACGCCAGGAGGCCGTGATATGTTAAGCAGAACCGCAGATCATTTATATTGGATGGCCCGCTACATAGAGCGTGCCGAAAACGTGGCGCGCGTGCTGGAGGTGACTTACAGCATGTCGCTGCTGCCCACCGATGCCAGTAACGAACAGGAGTTGTGGGACACCGTGCTCGAGATCGCCGGGGTACGCGATATTTACGATGCCACCTACCAGGAGATCAGTGCCACGCATGTGATACAGCACCTGGTGATGGATAGCCAGAACCCGTCCAGCATTTACAGCTCGTTGCGCAGCGCCAGGGAGAATGCACGCGCGGTGCGCGTAGCCATGACGGTGGAAACCTGGGAAAACATGAACACCTTATGGCTGGAGTTTGGCCAGTATATCAAGCAGGACCTGACCCAGTCTGGCCTGAACGAATTCTGCGAATGGGTGAAAAGCCGTTCGCACCTGTTCCGCGGCGTGTGTTTTGGCACCATGCTGCGTGACGAGGCTTTCAGCTTTGTGCGGCTGGGCACGTTTATGGAACGTGCCGACAACACCGCACGCCTGCTGGATGTGAAATACGAGTTTCTGATCCCCATGCAGGAAGCCAATGAAGGCGCAGTGGATTACTACGAATGGAGCGCAGTGCTGCGTTCTGTGGCTGCCTTCCAGGCTTACCAGAAAGTCTACCGCGACGCGATAGAGCCGACCAAGGTGTCAGAGTTGCTGATATTGCGCGAAGATATGCCGCGCTCACTGCACGCCTGCTATGCCGAGATCATGCCTATCTTGCGCCAGGTGGCCGGTAGCCGGCAGACCGAAGCCGAGCGCCTGGCCGGGCAAATGCATGCCAGGCTGCATTACGGCCGCATGCTGGATATCGTCAAGGAAGGGGTGCACCATTTTCTGGACGAATTCATCCTGGCCAACCGCAAACTGGGCGAAGAGATACAGCGCAACTTTTTAAGCGCAACGACCTGACCGCACTGACAAGCTGTGATCAAAAAAGCTGTGATCAAGCATATGCCCGCGTTTTTCACTGTAAAAACGGACTTAGGCTGAGCCAGCCCAATGCTGCTGAATATAGAGCACCACACGCAATATATTTATAGCGCAGCGGCGCAATACAGCATACAGCAGCTGCGCCTGACGCCGCGCGACGGCATGGGCCAGCAGGTGAGACACTGGCAGATCAAGGTCAACGGCCAGTGCCACGCGTTTGAAGACACCTACGGCAACCTCACACACACGCTGGTGATAGACCAGCCGCATCATGAACTGCTGATCTCGGTGGCAGGCGAAGTAGAAACCGGCGTTGCCAACCAGCCCGGTGCGCCAGGATTGCCGCTGGCACTGTATCTGCGTGAATCACTACTGACACAGGCAGATGCCGCTATGACAGCATTTGCCAGCCAGTTCGCCGGCCAGTTATCCAGCAAGTTATCCAAGGTCGCGCTGACAGACATGATGCATGCCTTACGCGACAAAATGGATTATCTCAAAGGCGCGACCCAGGTGCATACACCGGCGGCTGAAGCTTTCCGGCTGGGCAAAGGTGTCTGCCAGGACCATGCACATGCCTTTATCGGCTGTTGCCGCAGCTTAGGGTTACCTGCGCGCTATGTCAGCGGTTATCTGTTTACCGCAGATGGCAGCCTGATGCAGACCCATGCCTGGGTAGAGGTCTGGCAGGGTCAGCAGTGGCTGGGGCTGGATGTCTCGAATGGCTGTTTGACTGACGAGCGCCATGTGCGGCTGGCGGTAGGCCTGGATTACCACAGTGCCAGCCCGGTGACTGGCACCCGCATAGGCGGCGGCCTGGAAGGCATGGCCAGCGCAGTCAGCGTCAACCAGACAGCGCTGACGCATGAACAGCGTCAGCGCCATCATGAACAGCTGTATCATCAGGCGGTCAGCGCGCAGCAATAAACCGCAGCTGTGGCAGTGGAGTGGTGCTGACGGCCCGTGCTATCATGTCACTTTAGCGACTCCGCTGTTTCTTCCATACCGTTATGACATATTGTGTAGGCATCCTGCTGGAACAAGGGCTGGTGCTTGCGTCTGACACACGTACTAATGCGGGTGTTGACCAGGTAGCCATCGCCCCGAAAACGCATGTATTCGACCAGCCTGGCGAGCGCGTCATCGTGCTGCTCACCGCAGGCAATCTGGCGATCACGCAATCGGTGGTCAATCTGCTGCGTGAACAGATCAAAGAACCCGAGCCAGGCACCGCCAACCTCAACAGCGTGCACTCCATGTTTGAAGCCGCCACCGCGGTAGGTGCCGCCATGCGCAGCATTTACCATAGAGACGGCGATTCACTCAAGGAACATGGCATAGACTTCACTGCCAGCATACTGGTGGCCGGGCAGATCAAGGGCGAGAAACCGCGTTTGTTCAATGTCTATGCGGCGGGCAATTTTATTGAAGCCACTGCAGACACGCCCTACCTGCAGATAGGTGAAACCAAATACGGCAAACCTATCATAGACCGCGTGATCAACTACCAGACCGATATGATGGAAGCCGTCAAATGCGTGCTGATCTCATTCGATTCCACCATACGCAGCAATATTTCTGTCGCCATGCCTATAGATTTAATGATTTACCGCACTGACGCGCTGACTGCGGATTGCCGCCAGCGCCTGACCGAACGCGACCCGTATTACGCCAGCGTACACAAAGGCTGGGGCGAAGGCCTGAAAACAGTGTTTTCATCGCTGCCTAATCCAGAATGGGGTGCATGATGAGCCATGGCCATTTATTTGTGATCTCTGCTGCCTCCGGCGCCGGCAAAACCAGCCTGGTGCGCGCCATGCTGGCGCAAGACCCCTTACTCAAACTATCGGTTTCGCACACTACGCGCGACCCCAGACCCGGCGAAGAAGACGGCATTCATTACCATTTTGTGCCTGAAAGCACATTTCTGGAGATCCTGGACCGTGGCGGTTTTCTGGAAAGTGCCCATGTGCACAGTGCGCGCTATGGCACCGCGCAAAGCGAAGTCGAAAACGCCCTGGCTGAAGGCCGCGATGTGATCCTGGAAATCGACTGGCAAGGCGCCCAGCAGATACGCAGACTGTTTCCGCAAGCGACTTCTATCTTTATCCTGCCGCCTTCTATAGAGGCGCTGTCACACCGGCTCAACAGCCGCGGCCAGGATAGCGAGGCGGTGATCGCACGCCGC
The DNA here is from genome assembly GCF_042676265.1 of Methylophilus luteus. Lineage (NCBI taxonomy): Bacteria > Pseudomonadati > Pseudomonadota > Betaproteobacteria > Nitrosomonadales > Methylophilaceae > Methylophilus > Methylophilus luteus. The sequence continues at coordinate 180,901 of NZ_JBHTKB010000003.1, read as the reverse complement.
CTGGCAGCGGCGCGTGAGGAGATGCGTCACGTGCATGAGTTTGATTATGTTACAATTAATGACAATTTTGACGTGGCGCTACAGGATTTAATGGCTATCGTGCGTGCCAAGCGCTTGCAGCTTGACCGCCAGGTTGCCTGCCACGCGTCACTGATTCAATTACTCACCTGAAGCCAGCGCAATCCGCCGCTGATCTGTGATTCAATATAAAGGTTTTTTATGGCTCGTATTACCGTCGATGATTGCTTGGACAACATCCCAAATCGTTTTCAATTAACCCTGGTGGCTGCTTACCGCGCCAGACAGATCGCTAACGGCTCTGACCCGCTGGTGGCAGGTTATGCACAAAAAGACAAACCAACCGTGATCGCCCTGCGCGAGATCGCAGCCGGTAAGATCGGTGTTGAATTACTGGAAAAAAAAGGCCAGGCTTAAGCATTCATGCCGCACACCCAAGGTGACCATGCCTATCGTAAGTCTAAATCACCGCTAGAAGAAGCAGACTTACTCCCAGCTGACCGTGAGGATTCGCCCCTCACGCAGCTGATCCGCAAATATCTAAACGACGAAGAAGTACAACTGGTCTGGCAGGCGTATAGGTACGCTGAGCAGGCCCACGCCGGCCAAACGCGCAAGACCGGCGAACCGTACATCACCCACCCTATCTCTGTCGCCTGCATACTGGCCAGGCTGCATCTGGATCTGCCCACCCTGCTGGCTGCCTTATTGCATGACGTGGTGGAAGACACCGAAGTCAACAGCGCCGAGATCGCCGAAAAATTTGGCAAGCAAGTGGCCGACCTGGTCGATGGCCTGACCAAACTGGACAAAGTCGAGCTGCAAACGGCCACCCAGGCCCAGGCAGAAAACTTCCGCAAAATGCTGTTGGCCATGAGCCAGGATGTACGTGTGATCCTGGTCAAACTGGCCGACCGCCTGCACAACATGCAGACCATGGACGCCATGCGTCCGGAAAAGCAAAAACGCATCGCGCGAGAAACGCTGGATATCTATGCGCCTATCGCCAACCGGCTGGGGCTCAACCCTATCTTCCACGAGCTGGAAGACCTGAGCCTGAAGTATCTCTACCCCAATCGCTATCGGGTGATCGATAAAGCCATACGCACCGCGCGCGGCAACCGCAAGGAAGTCATCAGCAAGATACTGGAAGCGATACAGAACCAGCTAACGCATTACCATCTTGAATTTGACGTACAGGGCAGAGAAAAGCACCTTTACAGCATTTATAAGAAAATGAGCGAAAAATCGATGAAATTGTCGCAAATTGGCGACATTTACGGTTTTCGCGTCATTGTCAAAGATACTGCCGCTTGCTATCTGGCACTGGGTGCATTGCACGCTTTATACAAGCCTATCCCCGGCCGCTTCAAAGACTATATCGCTATCCCCAAAGCCAATGGCTATCAGTCTTTGCACACCACGCTGTTCGGCCCGTTTGGCACGCCTATAGAAGTGCAGATACGCAGCCAGGAGATGCACAATATCGCCGATGCCGGCGTGGCGGCGCACTGGCTGTACAAAACCACAGACGCGCACCTGACCAAACTGCAACAGCAGACCCATCAGTGGTTGCAACGCCTGGTGGAGATCCAGACCGAGAGTGACGACAGTCATGAGTTCCTGGAAAACTTCAAAGTCGACCTTTTCCCCGACGAAGTCTACATTTTCACGCCTAAAGGCAACATTATGGCTTTACCACGCGGTTCTACCGCAGTGGATTTTGCCTATGCGGTGCACTCGGATGTAGGTAACAGTTGTGTCGCAGTCAAGATCAATAACGAGCTGGCGCCATTGCGCACCGAGATGCGTAATGGCGACCATGTAGAGATCATCACAGCGCCGCTGGCCAAGCCTAACCCGGCCTGGCTGAATTATGTAGTCACCGGCAAGGCGCGTTCACATATCCGCCATTACCTGAAAACGGTCAAGGTGGAAGAATCAGCGCAGCTGGGCGAGCGTATGCTCAATGTGGCCCTGCGCGCCATGCATATCCAGCCTGGTGATATTTCTGACAAGCAGTGGCAAAAAGTCATGAATGACTATGGTGCCAAGACCCGGCAGATCATACTCACCGATATCGGCCTGGGCAAACGCAACAGCCTGATGGTGGCGCACCAGCTGCTGGCGCATCCGGCCGACACCGAAGACAAAACCGGCAAGACGCTGGACACCATCACCATACGCGGTTCAGAAGGCATGGCGGTGCAATTTGCGCCGTGCTGCCGCCCTATTCCTGGCGACCCTATCCTGGGCTTTATCAACAAGGACAAAGGGCTGGTCATTCATACCCATGATTGCCAGGCCATACGCAAATTCAAGCTAGACCCGGAAAAGTGGCTGGATGTGGAATGGGATGCCGACCCGAAAAAACTGTTCAGCGTCAACCTGCGTATCTCGGTGGTGGATGAACGCGGCATGCTGGCCAAGATCGCAGCCACCATTGCCAATGCAGATGCCAACATTGATAACGTCAGCGTCGAATCCAGTGATGGCAGCCAGTACTCTAATGTGAACTTCACCGTGCAGGTGCATAACCGCGTGCATCTGGCGACCCTGATCCGCAACCTGCGCAAGATACAGCAAGTCGTGCGTATCAACCGGGTCAAGGGCAACCAGCTGGAACAACGTATCCAGTAAACGGCGGGTGACTGGCCAGCATGCCTTCCTTGAGCGAGATCCGTGGTTACACCCCTGCCGTGTGCAGCCAGCTGGCCAAACTGGGCATACACACACCGCAGGCATTGTTGCTGCATCTGCCGCTACGCTATCTGGACGAAACGCATGTCACCGCCATACGCGACCTGCGGCTGGGCGAACAAGCCCAGATCGAAGGCGAGGTGGTGCATAACGAAGTCAGTTACAAGCCACGCAAAATGCTCAATGTGCGGGTGCAGGACGACTCCGGCATCATCAATTTACGCTTTATCCACTTTTACCCCAGCCAGATCGCCGCCTTGCAGGTCGGCACGCGCATACGCGCATTTGGCGAGGTGCGCCCCGGCTTTTTCGGTTATGAAATGGTGCATCCGCAACAACGTAAGGTCAAGGAAGACACCCCGGTCAACACCGCACTGACGCCGGTATACCCGACCACCGCCGGACTGAGCCAGAACACCATCAGGAAGGCGGTCAACCTGGTATTGACCGACGAGCACTTGCAGGAAACACTGCCAGACTGGGTGTATGGCCCGCTGCAGCTGCCCGACTTTGCCAGCAGCCTGCGGCTACTGCACCAGCCCAGCCCTGAGATCGCTTTAGCCACCCTTGAAAACCACAGCCATCCGGCCTGGCAACGGTTGGCCTATGACGAATTGCTGGCACAGCAATTATCCATGCGCCAGCACTATGCGCGGCGCAAGCAAGGCAGAGCACCGGCAGCGCCGCCATCCAGGCAGCTGGTATCGCAACTGCTGGCCAGCCTGCCATTCGCCCTGACCATGGCGCAGCAGAAAGTGGTCGCCGAGATCAGCCATGACCTGGCGCAGCCACACCCCATGCAGCGCCTGTTGCTGGGCGACGTGGGCAGTGGCAAGACCATAGTCGCCTGCCTGGCCGCCTTGCAAATGATAGAACAGGGCTGGCAAGTGGCTATCATGGCACCGACCGAGATCCTGGCAGAACAGCATTACAAAAAACTCTGCGGCTGGCTACAGCCTTTGGACATAGAGATCGCCTGGCTCACTGGCAGCCAGAACAAGAAAACGCGTGAGCAGTCGCTGGCACGTATCGCCAGTGGTGAAGCTATCCTCGCCATAGGCACGCATGCCTTATTCCAGGAAGAGGTGCAGTTCAAGCAACTGGGACTGGCCATCGTCGATGAACAACACCGTTTTGGCGTGCACCAGCGGCTGGCATTGCGCAAAAAAGGCCAGCACAGCAGCCTGGAACCACACCAGCTCATGATGTCAGCGACGCCTATCCCGCGTACGCTGTCTATGAGCTATTACGCTGACCTCGATGTGTCGGTGATTGATGCGCTACCGCCCGGGCGCACGCCGGTGGCGACCAAGCTGGTGGCAGATGACCGCCGGGATGAGATCTTGCAACGGGTACGCGACGCCTGCGCCCAGGGCCACCAGGCTTACTGGGTGTGCCCCTTGATTGAAGAATCGGAAACCCTGCAACTGCAAACCGCCAACGACACCTATGCTTATATGCAGCAGGCTTTTCCCGAATTACAAGTAGGGCTGGTGCATGGCCGCATGAAGCCGGCAGAAAAACAGGCGGTGATGCAGGCGTTTGCCGCCAATCAGACCCAGCTGCTGGTAGCGACCACGGTGATTGAAGTTGGCGTGGACGTGCCGAATGCCAGCCTGATGGTGATAGAACACGCCGAGCGTATGGGTTTGAGCCAATTGCACCAGTTGCGCGGCCGCGTCGGTCGCGGCTCGGCAAAAAGTACCTGCATATTGCTTTACAGCAAACAGCAATGCTCACAGATAGGCCGTGCCAGATTGAAAGTGATCTACGAAAGCAATGATGGCTTTCATATTGCCCAGGCCGACCTGCAGCTGCGCGGCCCGGGAGAATTGCTGGGCACCCGCCAGAGCGGTGTGCCCATGCTGAAGATCGCCGACCTCGAGCGCGATATAGCGTTATTGCAACAGGCCAAACAGATGGCAGATGAGCTGTTAAGCAAGACACCGCAGGCTGTGGCGGCGCACCTGCAACGCTGGCTCAGCCACGGCGACGAGCTGGTGAAGGTTTAGGGTTTAGGGTTTAGGGTTTAGGGTTTAGGGTTTAGGGGTAAGGGCTAAGGGTTTAGGGGCTAGGCGCTATAGATTAGGGGTTAGTGACCGGCAGCCTTGGCGGCGGCTACACCCACAGCAATCTCATTGCCTGGTTGTAGCATGGCCATTTCAGTTTGCAAACTGCTTTCAAACTGCTCTAACGGCAGCGGCTTGCTGAACAGATAACCCTGAAACCTGTGACAACCCATGGTCTGCAGCAGGGTCTTTTGCGGCTGCATCTCCACCCCTTCTGCAATCACAGTCTGCCCCAGGTTTTTCGCCATCTTGATAATGGTTTCTACAATAAAAGTATCGTAGGTGTTGTGCAGGATATCCTTGATAAAGCTTTTATCGATTTTGAGTTCATCCAGCGGCAACCGCTTGAGCACCGATAATGAAGACTGGCCGGTGCCAAAATCATCCAGCGAAAAAGTCATGCCCAGCGCTTTCAGGGCCTGGATCTTGCCTATGATCTCATCCACATTACGCACGATCAGGCTTTCGGTCAGCTCAAGCCGTAGCAAGCGCGGGTCACAACCACTTTGCAGCACGGTATCGGTCACCATTTGTACAAAGTCCGGCTGGTTGAACTGCACGGCACTGACATTGACCGAAAGCATGAGGCTGCGCGTCAACGGCGCACTGGCCCAGTGCCTGAGTTGCTCGCATGCCTGCTGCAACACCCACTGCCCTATAGGCACTATCTCGCCGCTTTCTTCAGCAATAGGGATAAACTGGTCGGGCGGGATCATGCCCAAAGCCGGGTGCTGCCAGCGTAGCAATACTTCGGCGCCTATGGGCTGGTGCGTTTCATCCACCTGCACCTGAAAATACAGCAACAGTTGCTGGCCCTGCAAAGCAAAGGCGAGGTCGGTTTCCAGCGTGGCGCGTGTCTTCACCGCCGGATGCAACACTTCATCGTACATCTCTATGCTATTCAGGTTATCGGATTTTTTTGCCTGGTACATGGCAATATCGGCGCGCCTCAATACCTCGGCCTCACTGTGATCATCGCCCTTAAACAGGCAGATGCCTATGCTGGGCGTAGTGCGGTATTTGCTTTGCTGCAACTGGAAAGCCTGCGAAAACACCGCCATCATTTTCTCGGCCGCCACCTGCGCAGACTTGATCGCCTCACTTTTGTCCTGGCCAAGCTCATCGAGCACGGCGATAAACTCATCACCGCCCATACGCGCAATGGTGTCTTTTTTGCGCAGGCATTGCTGCAGCCTTGCCGCCACCTGCTGCAATAACTCATCCCCGGCCTGGTGACCCTTGCTGTCATTCAGGCCCTTGAAATTATTCAGGTCCAGCGATAACACCGCGCCATAGCATTGATTGCGCGCACAACGCGAAAATGCCTGCTGCAAGCGGTCAGACAGCAGGCGGCGATTCGGCAGGTTGGTCAAAAAATCATAATAGGCCAGCTGGTGGACTTTTTTGTTATCCAGATTGGAAGCGATACGCAGGGAGATATTTTCACGCAGGCTTTTCGCCAGTGCATGCCCGGCGACCGTCACATACAGCACATAAACGATGAACAGCACCGCCAGTGCGATAGAGACCGAGCTGCCATGGCTGAGAAAACGCGGGATCATAAACACCAGGATGCCGCCGGTGAACAGGTTGGTGGTGATACTATCCACCGAATAAATGACGATACCGGCACCTGAAACGCCGACCAGGGCAAAGATCAGAAACGCCTGATGGGCAGGGTCGGCTGCGGGAAAAAGCAAGATACCAGCCAGGCCCCAGGCTAAACCGCAGAATCCGGTCGTGAAACGGAACCATTGCAACCAGCGCCGGCTATGCAAGGCACGGCGCTGATCTTTGTGATAGGAAAAAGCGAAGTAAGCACGGCTGCCATATGCACACAGAAAAATAGCACTCCAGACGCTGAGTATGCTGGGGTCTATCAAATGGCGCTGCGTTAACAAAAGCGCGGCCATGACCACGATGGCCGCCATCAGTGATCTATGATTATTTGCATATAGCATTTCCACGATTTCTGCGTGCAATGCTGTTGATTCCGCCGCTGTGTTCAACGCCGTACCCCCTGCTATTGTATTTATGCAATATACATCGGTGGTTACACATCCACACTTTAACTAAAGTGTGCACCAATTACAGGGAAAAACACTATTCTTAAATCGGTTTTACCGCTTATTTAAATAATTACGCTGCTAATGCCTAAAAAATCACCGCTTTTAACGGCAAAATCAACTATGCAGCCAGTGACGCACCAATTTGGTATAGCGCGGCATCACGACATAAACCATCAGCGCGACCACTACGCCAGTGATTAAAAGGGTGTGCAACAGATGGTTTTGCGGCAGGCCTGCCCTATCCATTAACGGGATCAGCAACAGCGACACGCCGCTCACCAACGGAAAAATCGCTGACCAGGTCAACAAGAACTGTTTCCAGCGCACCGGCAACGACACCTTGCCGGGTTCTGCCACAAACCAGAAATCCAGCCCGCTTTTAATCTGGTAACTGTCTTTTTCACTCAACAGGTTCTCTACTTTGTCTATCAGTTGCTGGCGGATATCGGAAGCCATCCATTGTTTCAGGTGTTGTTCGCTGTCATAGCGTATCACCACCGTATAGGTATCGGTATAACCGGCGATGGGCCGTATCATATGCCAATCGAGCATGCCTGCTGACGCCTTGCACGCGCTGCTTATCTCCTGCAACCACTGCTCATAAGCAGGTTGCTGCGTGGCATTGACGCGGTGTGTGATCACTGCGCTGGCGCCATGTGGTAGCTGGCCGGATGTAGGTTGCTGGCTCATATTCGTGGTAGTCCTGTTCTGTTTATGGTTACATACCCAGGCAAGCATATTGCGCCCTGCTGTGGTCTGCTATTTTTTGGTGTGGCTGCTATTTTAAGGGGATTCTTTAAACTGTGGTTTTAATTCCGCCAGCGCCAGATCTATAAACGCCCTTAGTTTTGGCGGCATAAAGCGTTGCTGCGGGTAAACCAGGTGCACATTATCTGCCTGCCCCAGCCAGGCCGGCAATACGCGCTGCAGCTGCTGGCTGCGTTGTGCCGGCTGGCAGATAAAGGTAGGCAGCAGGGCCACGCCCTGCCCGTTCTCTGCCATGGCTTTGACCACGCCTATGCTGTTGACCAGCGTGCGGCCACTCATGGGCACGCTGATCTCGCTACTGCCATTACTCAGCAGCCAATGTTCACGCCCCATGGGGGTGAACTGCAGGCAGGGGTGGGCATGCAGATGTTGTGGCGCCGCCAGTACGGGTGCCTGCTGCAGATAGTGCGGGCTGGCAAACAATGCCCACTGTATGGTGCCCAGCGATTTGGCGATCAGGCTGGAATCACGCAACTGACCGGTACGGATAGCCACATCCACGCCCTCTGCGATCAGGTCGATGTAGCGGTCGGTCAATAACATCTCTACCACCAGCTCAGGAAATTCAGTTTGCACACGCCTGACCAGGCCTGCCAGCAAGGCATCGCCCAAGTCAGCAGGTGCGGTGACTTTCAATGTGCCTTGTGGCTGTTGCCTGGCGGCATCCAGTGCCGCTTCGGCTTCGAGCAGATACCCCAGCCCTAGCGCTGCCTGCTCGTAGTACAAGCTGCCACTTTCGGTTAAATGCAAGCGCCGTGTCGTGCGTTGCAACAAGGTCACGCCCAGCCGCTTTTCGAGCCTGGCCACGCGGGTACTGATGGTTGAAGTCGGCAAGCCTAGCTGGCGCGCCGCGGCACTGAAGCTGCCGGCCTGTACCACCCTGACGAATACCGCCGCTTCGTTAAAGTCCATGATTGTTCATTTAAATGAAAAGTAATTTCATATTTAACCATCTAGTGCACTAAAAGTCATGTGTTTATAGTGTGAACCATCGCAACACGACATGAAAACACAAGGAGCGCATCATGAAAAAACTGGCTTTTATCAAACGCAGCAATGGCAATCACTGGGTAGGCGATGGATTTCCGGTGCAAAGCATTTTCTCATACCGCGATATCGCTGAAGAAATGTCACCTTTCCTGCTGATGGATTATGCCGGCCCGGCACGTTTTGAAGCGACAGACCAACGCCGTGGCGTAGGTCAGCACCCGCACCGTGGCTTTGAAACCGTGACCATAGTCTATGACGGCCAGGTTTCTCATCACGATTCCACCAACGCCGGCGGCACCATAGGCCCTGGTGAAGTGCAATGGATGACGGCGGGCAAAGGCATCATCCACGAGGAATATCATGGTGACGACTATGCCAGAACCGGCGGCCCGTTTGAAATGATACAGCTGTGGGTGAATTTGCCAGCCAAACACAAACTGACCCCGCCTGGCTACCAGGGCATCACCAAGGAGCAGATTCCCGAAGTGGCTTTGCCTGATGAAGCAGGCCAGGTACGTCTGATCGCCGGTGACTATGCTGGTCACACTGGCCCGGCCAGCACCTTCAGTGCCATGAATGTGTGGGACGTGCGCCTGAATGCCGGCACCCGTACTGTATTCACTTTGCCGGAAGGCCACACCACTGCGATCTTTGTGCTTAAAGGGGCAGTGAAGACCGGCAGCGTGCATACCATACGCCCTTCCGAGTTGGCGGTGATGCAGCGCGAAGGTACCGAACTGGTATTGCAGGCGCAGCAGGACACCGTATTGCTGTTATTGAACGGTGAACCACTGAATGAACCGGTGGTAGGTCATGGCCCATTTGTGATGAACAGCTGGGAAGAGATAGACCAGGCCATCAATGACTACAACCTGGGCCGTTTTGCTACTGCCTGACCCTTAACGCTTTATTTGATTTTTTATAACAACACCATACTTTTGAGAGGATTTATCATGAACAACAAACCTTATGTACGCCTGGACCGTGACAATGCAGTGGTATTGCTGGTCGACCACCAAGCCGGATTATTATCGCTGGTACGTGACATTGAACCTGACCGTTTCAAGAACAACGTACTGGCGCTGGCGGATGCGGCCAAGTTCTTCAATCTGCCTACCATACTCACCACCAGCTTTGAGACCGGCCCCAACGGCCCGCTGATGCCGGAGTTGAAAGCCTTGTTCCCGGATGCGCCTTATATCGCCCGCCCAGGCCAGATCAACGCCTGGGATAACGAAGACTTCGTCAAGGCGATCAAAGCCACCGGCAAAAAGCAATTGATCATTGCCGGGGTGGTGACCGAAGTATGCGTGGCTTTCCCTGCCCTGTCTGCAATTGAAGAAGGCTTTGAAGTGTTTGTGGTCGGCGATGCCTCCGGCACCTTTAACGAACTGACCCGCGATGCCGCCTGGCGCCGCATGGAAGCCGCCGGTGCGCAAATGATGACCTGGTTTGGCGTTGCCTGCGAACTGCACCGCGACTGGCGCCGCGATATTGAAGGCCTGGGTGCCTTATGTGCCAACCATATCCCCGATTACCGCAACCTGATGACTGCCTACAATACTCTGCAAGCCAAGTAATTGAAGCCAAGTAATCTAAGCCAAGTGATCAACTGTATTACCATGCAAAAGGCCTACGGGCCTTTTGTCTTTTTTGCCATTAGCCGGCCTGCATATATCCATGAACCTGGCCCTTGCCTGCCAGGTCTATGTAGTCAATACCGTCGCCACAAGACCTTAAACAAAACACTATGAATGAGCATATCGCCTGATTCCCGTGCAAGACATCTATAACCACTCCAAAACGATAAAGAAATTCCTACAAAACATTAAGAAAAATCCTTATTAAATATTTACAATCTGAGGCGTAAGCTGCAATGGTCGCGTTTGAAAATGAATCTCGCATTCATGCTCACAACAAGACACACGGCAGCCTCAGCGGCTGCCGTTTGCACTCACCTGAATCTGATTGAGGAGTATTCAAATGCCTAGAGGAGCTAGCCCCAAGCGTGAACGTGAATACCAGGCCTTGAAAACTGAATTCAAAAAAGAACACCGCTATGTTGGCCGCGAAGAAGAAGTGGCTGCCAGGATAGTCAATAAACAGAAAAAACGCTGGCGAAACTAAACAGTCTTAAGTCAGGTTGTACCGGATGTGTTGGCTTCTAACTATAGCAACAACATAGCCGTACTCTCAGCCACCAGGCACAACCTTCTGATGAATGACTTTTATGTTTTATTGAGTAGGTTAATAACAAGTTTGTTTGGCGATTAAACACACTTGCGTTTAGGAAGTGGGGGTTTATATGCAACCGACTGTGAGCAGTGACATTTCACCGCTGGAATATCAGCCTGCCTACGAGATACTGGATGAAACTGGCCTGGCCGACGAGGGCCTGGACCAGAGCAGATCCAGGCACAAAGACAACCTGCAATCTACCCTGCGCAAGATATCCGAAACCACTAACCGCCAGTCTGCCTATTCCACGCGCAGCGTACATACCCGCAGCCATGGGCTGATCTATGCCGAAATGGAGATCTACGATAACCTGCCGGCACAATTCGCGCAGGGCATGTTTGCCAGTGCCAAAAAACTGCCGCTGGTGATGCGTTTTTCTACCGTGCCTGGCGATATCCTTAATGACAAGCTGTGCACCCCGCGCAGCCTGGCGATCAAGATACTGGGCGTAGAAGGTGAAAGACTGAGCGGCAGCGAACAGGCGACCACGCAAAATTTCCTGTTTGTGAATGGCTCCAGCTTTTTGTCTTCCAGCGTCCAGCAATTCCTCTCCAACCTCAAGCTGCTGGCCAACACCGATAACACGCCGGAATTCAAGCAGTTTCTCGCGCAGATACTGCAGGCGACCTCCAAACTGATACAGTCACTCAGCGGTGGCCGCGAACGGCTGATGAATAACGAAGGCCAGCCGGAGACCAATATCCTGGGCGAGACCTATTTCAGCCAGGACCCTATCCTGTATGGCAATTACATGGCCAAAGTCGCGTTGGTGCCAGTGGCACCTTCGCTGATCGCGCTGACGAATAAACCTATAGACGTCAGTTTTGCTTCTGATAGCCTGAAAAAATCGGTGGTCGATTTTTTTATCACGCACACGGCGGAGTGGGAATTACGCGTTCAGCTTTGCACCGACATCGATAAAATGCCGATAGAAGATTCTTCTGTGGTTTGGTCTGAAGATGTATCGCCGTATCTAGCGGTGGCTAAGATCACTGCCAAACCGCAGATCGCCTGGAGTCACTACCGCTCAAAAGTAGTGGATAGTGGCATGATGTTTTCGCCCTGGCATGGCATCAAATCGCACCGGCCGCTGGGCTCTGTCATGCGCTTGCGCAAGATCACCTATGAAATGGCCAAACATGCGAATGCCATGGCTGATAGCAACATCATCGCCGAACCCAGGGATTTAGATGATTTGTGCTGAAGCATAAAAAACGGCGACTGTAATAGTCGCCGTTTTGCTGCTGGTGCCTGCTGTTTTCAATAGCGCTGGTTATACTGGCTGTTGCCCTGGCCCAGCTAGCGGGCAGCCTTGCGATAGTGCAGTCTATAAGCCAGCAGATCCGGAATATAGGTTGCGATCACCAGCAGCGCCGCCAGTGTCAGGAATAACCATTTCACTGAATAACTGGTGACAAATTTGGCGGCCGGGGTCTGCGATTGCACAAACTGGTAAAACGCCGGCTGGTCCACGCCTTCTATATACTGGCCTTTGATATCCGCGGCCAGTTCTTTGAGGTGCTCTACATCCTGGCTGGATAAATAACGATCAAATTCAGCATACGCCACCGGCGGGTCCGGGTCGTCTTTGCTGGCGTCATTGTAATTGACGCCGCCGCCGGCACTTTCTGCCGCAGCATCGGTGCCCCAGTAACCGACAAACTTGTTATTGGCATTAAAGCGCTTGATAGGCGCGGGTTGAGTGCCGCCTACGCCGACAAAGATCACATTCTTGCCTATGCGCACATCGCTGATATCCAGCTTGTTGATACCATTGGCTTTTGGGGCTTCATCACCATCGGTGAAAAACAGCATCTGCGCCGGAATATTCAGGTAATCAAAAGTGGCTTCGGCTGCTTTCACGCCAAAAGTCATGCGGCTGTTGCCGCTCCAGGCCATACGCCATTCCAGATGGTTGATACTATCGGTGATGATATCAAAGTTAGCGCACACTTCCAGTGGCATAAACAATAACGCTACATTCTCTGCCGCAAACACGCCTACACTGACATAAGTGCCGCAAGGCGAAGTCTTCACCACCTGCTTCATCAGGTGTTGCGTGTAAGCCAGGCGTGTGACAGGCTTATCGGCGACCTTCATATCCTCGGCATTCATGCTTTGCGAGATATCGGCCAGCAACAAGTAGTTATGCACTTCCTGTTTTAGCTGTATCTCCGGTTTCAGCAGTGCCAGCAGCAGAAAAATCAGCGCCCCGACCAGCAAGGCAGTTTCATAATTTTCTTTTAATCGTAAAAAAATGCGTTTCATGGCAACCCCTGTGGCAGGTTACTGATTTCCAGGCCGGAAGGGTCCTGCGGCACGGTTTTAATATGCTTGGGGATCACGCCATGCAACAGGCTCAGGTTAAATTTGGCCGCCTGGTTATGCGGGTCTAGTCTCAGCGCCTGCTCATAAGAAGCACGCGCCTGCAGGTAATCAAACTTGGCTTGCTCCTGGATAGAACCATCGGCCTCAACCAGGCGTTGCAAGCCGGAACGGAACAGGTGATTGCCGATATTGAAATGAATCTGCGATTTCAGCAACTGGTCAGGCTCGAACACATGCTCATCCTGCTTTTTCGGTGCTTCGAGCAACTGGCCGAAATTCTGGCTGGCATGCTTGAAGTTGCCGGTTTTGCCTTGCTGGTAAGCATCGGCAAATTTGCGATGGAATGCAAACTGCTCATCTTCCAGCACCTCGCCACGTTGCAGAATGCTGTTGGCAGAGGCGATCTTATTCACCTGCAAACCTTCGTAGACAGTGCCGACCAGCCCGACGAACAACAACAGCCCCAATACCTGGTTTTTGCGCGCTATTTGGTTTTTCATTCATACACCCTTAAATTTTTAATGCCCAGCATCAACAACACCAACACCAGCGCACTGATCACAAATATTTTGGAATAATCAAAACCGGCGATGGTCTCGTTATATTTAATGACCTTTTTCTCACGCGTATCAATGTCATTGATCGCTGATTGCAAGGTTTCCGGATTGTCGGCTTCATAGGCTTTGTATTTCAGCCCCAGCGACTGGAAGTACTTATGCAGCACTATAGAGTTAGGCGTGCGGCCTTCTTCATACTCTTCCTTGGAGAAGATACTGGCCTCGCCGGGTTCGCGCAGCATGATCCAGTAGATACTCAGCTTGCGGCTCTTCAGGCGTTCACTGAGCAGAAACTTCACGCGCGGGCTCAATTTACCGGCGCCGTCCGACAGCAGTATGATGGCGCGTGAGCCGGAGTTCTGGATATTATCGAACAGGCCTACCGCTTCAGTCAGGCCGGCACCGATATTTGTCTGGTTCAACGACGGGCTGGTCGCCGCCACGATCGCGGCATGGATAGCATCACGGTTGGTGGTGATCTTGATGCCGTATAAGGCCGAGTTGGTAAAGCCGACCACGCCCATCATGTCGTTAGGCCGTGAGTCGATAAACTGGGTGATGATGCGCCGCGCAGTGGCTGATTTGATCTCCGCCACATGGCCGGACGAGTCACCGGCAAACGGGTGGTCCATACTGACACTGCGGTCTATCACCATCACCGTTTGCGCACCCTTGCCGACCTTAGGCACCTGCTCATCCGACCCTCTGGGCGAGGCCAGTGCAATCACTATGCTCAGCAACAGCAGAGACATGATGACTTTGACTGCCAGGTTGAGCCGGTCAGAAAAAACGTCTTCGGGCACGATATCCAGCCAGCTGTAATGCTGGCCCTGATGGCCTTTTAACCAGAACGGCAGCAGCGCGACCGGCAACAGCGCGAATGCCCATGGGTGCAGAATGATCATGCTACGCCCCGCTCGCAATCACGCAGCTGTTTGCTGAGTTGCACCAGTTGTGCGATCACCTGCTGGCTGTCGCGCGTTTTGACGTCATATAAAGACTGATTGGACGCTGCGAAGAATTGCGTGATCTCGCTTTGCATACCTTTAAAACCAGGGCGCAAACGCATGAATTCTTCTATATCGCGCGCAAAAATATTGGCACCATAATGCTGGTTAAAGGCCTGATGCAGATACACCAGCGCTTTTTTCTCTTCCACCGCTGTTTTCGGGGTGGATGACTTAGCCAGGCGTTTGAGCTGGCGATGGGCACGGGCAAACGCGCCGCCCATAAACGGTAACCAGTGACCATCGGCATTGATATAAAGCAAGGCCGCCAGGCTGGCGACCAGCACGGTTAAAAACAGCCCTAAGCGTTGTTGATCAGCCCGGCTTTCTATCAGTGGCGTTTTAAATTCAGGCAGCAGGTTTTTCTTGGCTGTGGCCGTGCCGCCAGTGACCAACGGTGAAAACCAGAACCCCCAGGCCGGCACTTCTAGCGTAGCCGCCTGCGCACCGGTGAATGTGAGTTTTTCAGCGGGTAAATGCATCACACTCGGGTAAGTGCTGACTGCAAATACCTGGTATTTGAGTTGCAGGGTGTATTGAGTATGGTCGGATTGCGGCTTGCTTTGTAGTGCCACATCTACCAACTCAATGCCGTCATGCTTGCTGCCTTTTTTAGGCAAGGCATTGTCGGCCAGTGTATACGCTGTTGGCGCATCGACCACCACCGTTCTGCTCAGCACATCGCCGATATGCACGCCATACGTAGAAGGCGGATCAGTCACTTTCACCACGGGTGCCGGTGTCAGCGCAGTGCCGGCAGCTGGCGCGGCCTGATCTGCCACCACGTTAGTCGCGGTGCCTAATAAGCTGGCGACTAACAGCAGGCGTTGCAGCGCCTGGCGATTGGTCTGGTATGAAATCTGTTTTAGCATAGTTTTATATTTCGCTCGATTAAACTGGTTATCACTATTTGCTGGTTCACACTGCTGGGGTCACATGGTTTGTTCAAAATAATGCGTCATCAGCTCTGGCCGGTAGTCACCGTGCATAAATAACGCCGGGCTATCAAACCGCAAAAACAAGGCTTCCAGCGCATGCCTGCGCGCATTGAATGCAGCGAGGAATTTTGCTTTCACTTCGCTGCGGAAAAACAGGGTGCGGTTCAGGCCGGTTTCTAGGTCTATCATGGTGCCAAAGCCAAACTTGGGCAGTTTTTTGTATTCCTCGTCGTCCCACAGCACCACAGGAATGACCTTATGCGCTGACATCGCCAGCAAGGTTTTTTCTATTTGCTGCAGTGGCATATGAAAGTCTGATATCCAGAACACCAGCGCACGCGTCTGGCCGAGAAAGTTGGGCACATCGGTCACGCCCTCCACGCCTATACGCAAATGCCGATAGTCGTTTAATAAGGCAATGGCAGCTTTACTCTGGTGCAAATTGCGGCTTAAAGGCAAGGTGAAATCTTCTATCACCTGCTGGTTATAACCAATAAACCCGAACAGATCACCCGCGTTGTAGGCCGAATTGGCCACTGCGGTTGCGATCTCGATCGCGGTATCCAGCTTGCGCTTGCGTCCGCTGAATTGCATGGAGCTGGACAGATCACACACGGCATAGATAGGCGTGGTGCTGTCCTGGTTGAACTGCCGCACCTGCACCTGTTCAAACGGGTCGCGTATGGTCTGGCGCAGATCCATGCGCCGCGCATCCGGGTAATCGACCAGGTTGACGGTGCCACGGTAATCCGAGCCCAGGCCACGCTGCGTACCAGCGTGATCGCCCAGTTGTATGCTGTCCGATTTCCAGGAGATCACATACTCGAACGCCCGCGCATAGCTCGCATCGTCGTGCTCCGTGGCCGCCTGCTTATCGGCTTTTTTAATGAATGAACGTATCATTGGCTGGCTTTAGGCTGCTTTGCTGAAGGTCAGGCTAGGCACGGCAAGCGTGCGTATGATATTGGTGGTCAGTTCACGCGCCAGCGCCGTCCTGCGGTTTTCATAGGCCGCGTTAAACACCAGGCGGTGCGAGATCACTTCGTGGAACACGGCATGGATATCTTCCGGGTACAGGCTGTCGCGGCCATTCAGCCAGGCATTGACGCGTGCCGCTTTCATCAGCATGCCCATGCCGCGCGGGCTGGCACCGGTCTGGATCACACGGCCTACATCCACACTATCCATAGTCACGCCGAATTTCTCCGGGCTTTGCGTCGCATCCCACAGATCCATGGTGTACTCTTCCAGCACATCGCTGGATTTGATGTGGTTTTGCAGCAGGTCAGAAAACGCATTCAACTGGTCGAATTTCAGGATATCGCTCTCTACCTGTTGCGTCAGTTTCTCGGCATGCTGAAACTTGGTATTGAACACCAGTGACTTTTTCAGCTCGCGGTCAGACGGGATCTCTATCGGGATCTCCATCATAAAGCGGTCACGCGCGGCAGAAGGGATCTCGAAGGTCTCGTTCTTTTCTACCTGGTTGCGGTCGGCAAACACGATCATGTGCGGCATGCGGTATTCTTTTTTAAACGCGCTGATATGGCGTTCTGCCATCACCCGCAACATCAGGGCATGCACCTGTGGCCGGGCACGGTTGATCTCGTTAAAGAAAAATACCGACAGGTTCTCACCGGCGCGCAGCAAAGGGCCTTCGTCTATCTGCGGCCTGCCATCCGGGCCTAAAAAGGTGTGGTAGATCAGGTCATTAGGCATCAGGTCCACCGTACCTTCTATCCGCTCGTAAGCGCCACCTATGCCGCGCGCGATCGACTGCAGCAAAGTGGTCTTGCCTACACCCACGCCGCCATCGAGCAACACATGGCCGCGCGCAAAAATCGCAATGTTCATTAAACGAATGGCCTTGCTCTGCCCTACGATTACCTGGTTGACCTGTTTCTCCAGGTTGAGAGCATGGTTACGCCAATCTGCCAATTGAATATCTAATGGAGCGGACATGAATCTTTCCTTTAATAGAATGTTTCAAAAATGTAACAGAATGTAACTAGTCCACAATCCTCCAGTTTCGAGAACTTTGCTGGTCCAGTCAGATATGCGATATAGTGAAGGTTACATAGTCCAGATTGGCAGCAAAGAAAAGGGAATTTTTCCCGTTGTTTAGAATTTTCAAGCGTGTGGGTAGAGGTGAGCTGAGAGGTGAAAAATGCTACGTTCGTGGAGTCTTAAATTAACCATTACCGACACCTCGGGCCTGCCGGTCTATCTGCAGATCGCGCAGCAGATCATGGAGGAGATACAGCGCGGCCGCTTAGCGCCTTCTACCGCCATGCCGGGCACGCGCGAGTTAGCCGAAAAACTGCAGGTCAACCGCAAAACGGTGATCCTGGCCTATGATGAGCTGATCGCCCAGGGCTGGCTGGTTTCGGAACAGCGCAGAGGCTCATTTGTTTCTGCCAACCTGCCCAATTTCAACGCGCAACCGCAGGCAGCCAAAACCGGCAAACAACCGGCCAACGTGGTAGCCGCCACCGAACACCCGCTGCTGAGTTACCAATCGCCGGTAGATGGCGTGATCGACTTTAACGATGGCATCCCCGATGCGCGGCTGATCCCGTTCAATATCCTGTCGCGTGCATTCCGCCATGCGCTGATAGGCTCCAGCAAAGGCAAAAGCCTGGGTTATGGCGACCCGCGCGGCACCCTGGCCTTAAGGCAATCGATAGTCACCATGCTCAATATGGAAAGAGGCCTTAGTGTCGCTATCGACCAGATCTGTATCGCGCGCGGCAGCCAGATGGGCATCTTCCTGGCGGCGCGGGTATTGACCCGGCCAGGTGACAATATCGTGGTAGAGCAGCTCAGTTATCCGGCGGCCAAAGAAGCATTCAGATCCTGCGGGGCCAATATATTGACTGTCGGCCAGGATAAACACGGCATTGATGTCATCGCGCTGGAGAAACTCTGCCAGCAACAGCCTATACGCGCCATTTATGTCACACCGCACCACCAGTTTCCTACCACGGTGATCATGACTGCCGAACGACGTTTAAAGCTGCTGATGCTGGCCGAGCAATATGACTTTACGATAGTGGAAGATGATTACGATCACGAGTTCCACTTCTCGCACCACCCGGTGTTTCCGCTGGCCAGCACCAACCATGGTGGCCGCGTGATCTATGTCGGCTCCCTCTCTAAAGTACTCGCCCCCGGCTTACGCGTGGGTTATCTGGTGGCCACCCCGGAACTGATAGACCGCTGCGCCAAAGAAGTGATGCTGATAGACCGCCAAGGCAACTCTATCACCGAGCTGGCGGTAGCCGAGCTGATGGTTTCCGGCGAGATCAAACGCCATATCCGGCGGACATTCAAGATCTATAACGAACGCAGAAACCTGCTGATCGCGCTGATTAAAACAGAGCTGAAAGAATACGTGACCTTTGACGCGCCCGATGGTGGCCTCGCCATCTGGCTACGTTTGAAAGAAGGCATAGATGTGGAGAAAGTGGCGGCACAGGCAGTCATGCACAAAGTGCGCATCCTGCCTGGCACCCTGTTTTCTGAGTCTGCCCATAGCGTGCACGCGATCAGGCTGGGGTTTGGTAGCTTGACCACTAGCGAACTGGAGAAAGGCGTATTGGCGTTAAAAACGGCATTCCAGCAACATCGCAATGACTTGGGTTGAAACAGCGCTAAAGGCGATTCAAATTGGCTATGCTTGAAATGAGCATTTTTCGTTACAATGCGTTAATTGTATGATTTATTCATACTTTATGTCAGTGAGTTACGGAGATCAACATGACAACTGTGCGTAAAACAATTACCGTGACAGACCAGCAAGATGCCTGGATCAAGTCGCAGATCGAAGCAGGCAATTACACCAATGACAGCGAATACATTCGAGATCTGATCCGCAAAGAGCAAGAGCGTTTTGCAGAAATTGATGTGATCAGGCAAGCGCTGATCGACGGTGAAAACAGCGGCGAACCGCGGCCATTTGATGTGGCAGCATTTAAACAAAGGATGCAAGGCCGTCATGGCTGAATATCGCCTCAGCCCTGCTGCTGAGCGCGACCTGGAATCAATTTGGTTATATTCACAGGCACAGTGGGGACTTGAACAGGCGCATCACTACATCGATATCATGTCGGCGATGTTTGAGACACTGGCTAATTCGCCGAAAACGGCACAAGCGTGTGATGATATTCGCACCGGCTATCGCCGTAAGTGCGTACTGCAGCATGTCATCTATTTTCGTATCACCAGCTACGGAATCGCCGTCATGCGTATTTTGCATGGCCGCATGGATGCACCGCGCCACTTATAAACAAACATTCTCTTACACAAACGCCATAGCGGCCTAATCCCGGCTTAATCTGTAGCGGTCTTTCCTAACGTCAGCATCTCGCAGGCAATCGCACCCACATCCCTCACCGCCTGTTCTATGGCTAATGTCCACAAATGGCTGAAATTCAGCCGGATATAGTGGGTAAGGTCTTTTTTCAGGGAAAAGATAGTGCCGGGGGCGACGGTGATGCCGTTGTCGATAGCAGCGCGGTACAGGGTAAGGGCATCCAGCGCTGGGGGCAGTTTGACCCAGATGACGTAGCCGCCTTTGGGCTCAGACAGTTGCGTGCCAGGCGGAAAGCTTTGTGCGATCACGTTGCGCATCAGCACATAGTTTGAGCGCAGGGTATGCCGCAATTGTTTGAGATGCTGCTCAAAACTGTCGCGCTGCATGAACTTGGCTATGGCGATCTGCGGTGCAGAAGTCAGTGACAGGCTGTTGAGGAACATCAGCTGTTCCACTTGCTGGCGATAGCGCCCGGCGCTGGTCCAGCCGACCCGATAACCGGGTGCCAGCGACTTTGAGAACGACGAGCAATGCAACACCATGCCGGTTTTATCATAGGCTTTGGCCGGCAGCGGCGGCTGGTCGCTGAAATACAGTTCGCTATAAACATCGTCTTCAATCAGCGGGATACCCTGCTCTGCCAGAAACGCCACCAACGCCTGCTTCTTGGCATCCGGCATCACAAAACCAAGCGGGTTCTGAAAATTGCTGGTGAGTATGACCGCAGCGATACGCACCTGGCCGGTCATGGCACGCAGGGCTTCCAGGTCTATGCCGGATTCAGGGTCAGTCGCCACCTCAGCCACTTTCATGCCCAGGCGCTCCACCGTATGCGCCAGGGCGTAATAACCTGGCGACTCCATGGCAATGATATCGCCGGCTTTGGCTACCGCCTGCAAACACAGGGTGATGGCTTCGGTGGCACCGTGGGTGATGACGATGTCGTCCGGCGATACATCCATGCCATTGGCCAGGTAGCGGCGTGCGATCTGCTGGCGCAGCATTTCGTTGCCGGGCGGCAGGTCGCTCAGCACGCCCCACTCGCCCTGGTCATCGGTCAGGGCTTTTTCATACTGGTGGATACGTTTGAGCGGGAACAGCTGCGGGTCGGGGAAAGGCGAACCTAGCGGCACGGTGCCGAATTCGCGTATGGATTTAAGGGTGGTGAGCACCAGCCGGCTGGCATCGACTTCAGACAGGTTGATATCTTTAATTGGTGAGCTTTGTTTTTGCTGCAGGCGTTTGCGCAGGGTGACGTAGTAGCCTGATTGCGGATGGCTGCTGATCACGCCTTCCTGTTCCAGCAGCAGGTAGCTGCGCAACACGGTGCTGATGCTGAGCCCGTATTTCTGGCTGGACTGCCGCACCGAGAATATCCTGTCTCCGGGTCGCAAAACGCCTTCATCTATCATTGCACGTATGCGGGCGGCAAACGAGACATAAAGCTTCATGGTGGGCCAGGCGCGGGAGGAAAATTCAGGTGTTTTCCATTATACGTCAGCCTGGCCCTGGCTGTCGTTGTGTGAGTGGAATGTCTTAGGTCTAGCCCGTGATTAACACGCGCGAGATTTCCTCGCCGCCAGCGGTGAGTGCAGCCACCAGTCTGTCCTTTTGCATGAACACTTCTACCAGCTGCTGCTCGTTGAGTGCGGTCATCAGGCGTTGCACCGTGCTCATGCGTATATCCAGCCGCTTGCAGATCACGGCCAGCGATACCTGCGTGCGGCCTGCTGCATGCTCGGCATGCAATAGTTCCAGCATGCTCAGCATCAGCACTGTGCTGCGGTCCAGCGGCGCATAGTCAGCGGCAAAATCTTCTTTTACCGAGTCTTCCTGCGTATTCAGATAATTATGATCAAGCAGCACGGGCGACCTCAGGTGCGCTGGTTTTTTCCAGAATCACCGGGATAGATTTGGAAGTAGGTGTGCGCGAACCGTCGGCCACGCTTTCCAGCGGCACCAGGTTGTTGGTTTCAGGGTAATAGCCGCTCAGGCAACCCTGCGGAATATCGTAAGACACCACCAGAAACTTGTCTGCCCGGCGCGTGATGCCATCCTGCCAGACACTGACCAGGTTGACCCAGTCACCCGCTGCCAGCCCCAGGCGCGCAATATCGACCGGGTTCATGAACACCACGCGACGCTGGCCGAACACGCCACGGTAGCGGTCATCCATGCCATAAATAGTGGTGTTGTACTGGTCGTGCGAGCGGGTGGTCATCAGCACGAACAAGCGGTCGCCATATTGCTCACGCGCCAGGTGGATAGGCGACTGGACCGGGATGGCCTGCACAGTGAATTCGGCCTTGCCCGATGGCGTGTTCCAGATACGCTCGCTGGAAGGCACCGGCATGCGGAAGCCGCCTGGTATCTTGATACGCTCGTTATAATCCCTGAAGGCCACCGGCATGGTGCGCTCTATCATGTCGCGGATCTTGCTGTAATCTTTGATCGCTTCCAGCCACGGTGTTTTGCTGTGCTTGAGCGTGGCATGCGCCAAACGCGCCACGATCGCCGGCTCGGAGAGCAGCATGGGTGACGCCGGCTTGTTGATACCATAAGAGACATGCACCATGCTCATGGAGTCTTCCACCGTCACGCCTTGCGGGCCGGTTTCCTGGGTATCGATCTCGGTGCGGCCCAGGCATGGCAGTATCAAAGCATCCTTGCCATGCACCAGATGGCTGCGATTCAGCTTGGTGGTCACATGCGCGGTCAGGTCACATTTACGCATGCCTTCCCAGGTGCGGTCGGTATCCGGCGTGGCGATTGAAAAATTGCCGCCCAAGCCAAAGAATACTTTACCTTTACCATCTATCATGGCCTGAATGGCCGCTACCGCATCGTAGCCCGGCGTTTTTGGCACCTTGATATCAAACACGCGCTCCAGGCTTTCGAGAAACTCGATAGGCATCTTTTCATAGATCCCCACCGTGCGGTTGCCCTGCACATTGCTATGGCCGCGCACCGGGCACAGGCCTGCGCCCTCTTTGCCGATATTGCCACGCAGCAACATCAGGTTGACCAGCGTTTTAATGGTAGCCACGCCATGCTTGTGCTGGGTGATCCCCATGCCCCAGGTGGCGATCACGCGGTCACCAGTCGCATAAACGCGGGCGATCTCCTCGATCTGCGCCAAAGGCACGCCGGATTCTTCAACGATCAGATCCCAGCTTTCCTCGCGCGCATCCTGCGCAATGGCTTCAAAGTTGTTTGTGTGCTGCGCGATGAATTCCAGGTCTACCACACGCTCTGTGCCCTGTTTGATCGCTTCGTCATCCCACTGGATCACGAACTTGATCATGCCTTTGACCAGCGCCAGGTCACCCCCCAGCTTGGGCTGGATAAACAGGTCACTGATCTTGCTGCCCTTGAAAGACAACATATCAAACGGGCTTTGCGGGTCGGCAAAGCGCTCAAGGCCACGCTCTTTCAATGGGTTGATAGCAACGATGCGCGCGCCGCGTTTGGCCGCTTCGCGCAACTCGCCCAGCATGCGCGGGTGGTTGGTGGCCGGGTTCTGGCCAAAGATCAGAATGGTGTCGGCATGCTCAAAATCATGCAAAGTCACCGAGCCCTTGCCTATGCCCACGGTAGGCGGTAAGGCCATACTGGTGGATTCATGGCAAAGATTGGAACAATCGGGAAAATTATTGGTGCCGAATTCACGCACGAATAACTGGTAGAGAAAAGCCGCCTCATTCGGCGCGCGGCCAGAGGTATAAAAAATCGCTTCATTCGGGTCAGCCAGGCCGTTCAGGTGGCTGGCCAGCAGCTCAAAAGCGCCATCCCATGACACTTCTTCATACTTATCCGTAGCCGCGTTATAGCGCATAGGGTGCGTCAGCCTGCCTTCATTCTCCAGGTCAAAATCACTCCAGCCCATCAACTCGGTCACCGTGTGTCTGGCAAAAAATGCAGGTGGCACCCGCTTGGCAGTCGCCTCAGCCGCTACCGCTTTTACGCCGTTCTCACAAAACTCAAACGTAGAAGTGTGTTCCTTGTCCGGCCATGCACAACCCGGGCAATCAAAGCCATCCGGCTGATTCTGTGCCAGCAAAGTCATGATGCCCTTGACAGGGATCTTCTGCAGCGCGAGTTGCGCGGCCACTTGCTTTAACGCACCCCAACCGGCGGCAGGGTGGTGATAAGGCTTGATGGAAGCTTTTGGTTGCGACATTTTTCCTACTTGCTGGCTAATAAAGGCTGGGGGCTGGTTAAAGCAGAACAGCGAATGAATACGGAATGAGGATTGCAGCCATGGTAAGCCTGCCAGCGCAAGCAAACCAGATACAGAAACGCGGAATTTTTAGGGTACAGTTATTGCAGTTTTTTTGTTGAGACTGATAATGGAGGCAACAAAATCGCAATATATGTGAAAGATTTTAATTAAGATAATCAAGACATTGTTATTCCAAAACTTTTCTCATCTAAATGCGTCATACTAATAAATCCGGATTGACTGTTTGTAAATTTTGTTGACAGATAAGTAACCACTAACTTATGATTCGGCCTAAATGGACTGGGAGTGCCCGGTCGGCGTTTATGCCTCGGTGAGATCATCGGGGCTTTTCGCTTTCTGGGGATGGATAAATCTTTAACCCCCAGTTTTCATACTGCTCGCCTACCCTATCTCTACCTCCTTCACAGTAAAATTTACGCTTTAAAATGTCATAAGCTCTATTATCCTGCTCAGGCCGAATGACGCTTAACCCGATAGGTCTAGCCACTAAATCCGCTAGCTGTAAGCCACTTGAATTGACGAGTTTCTTTGCAAAAACAATGTTGAATGGCAAAGTTGCACCTGGCTGATTCTCACCATCACATATACGCCTGAATTCCAGTTCTAACTCTTTATCCTCTTTATCGCCGCGGCACTCCACAACAACATGTGTCAATTTTTGCTCCTGCTTTTTTTCCTTTAGGAACTCAAAGAGTGTCTCCAGACAAAATCCCAATGCCAGATGATAAGGGTTGGAAGCATCTCCGTTCTTGGCTATCAAGGCTTCTTTATCAATGACACAGCTAACGAGAATGAAATTGCTCTCTTCTATAATTGAAGTCAGCTCGTTCAGAAATGCTGATTTGTGTTCGCGATCTTTGAAAAAAGTGAAGAATCCTTTTTCTTTGCGAATTTCGTTTTCATGTAAAACCACGTGATCATGGCCAAAATGGTTAAATTTAAACTTTTCTAGCGCAGGGACAACCTTTTCACTGTAATAGCGCTTATGGAATATACAGAAAGCCAGCACAAAAACAGGATAGTTAGGATCGATTGTTTGCAGGCCATGATCTCCGCTTTCATCAACGTAAACAATGTAGTTACTAAAAGGCGATTCAGTCGAGATCACCTCTTCAGCTGGGTTAGATCCTTCCATCTCAAAAAGAGAAAATTGTTGTGGAGAATGCTGAGGTTTTTGCATGACCCAAATTAAATTTTAAGTGTGTCTAAACATCCATGATAAACCGCACGGCGGATTTTTGCTTTTAATAAAAGCAGGATTACGATTTAGCTGCCATTGCAACTAAGTCGACGATGCTAATAAGCAACATATTGATATTGAAGAAAAATTAAATATTACCGAAAACAATTTATTAGCAGTCAACTTAATTTATTGTGGGAAGATAGGTATTCGTCAGATTAGAAATATTCGTTCAGTTTATGAAAAATATTAAAAATCAAAATATCGAAAGTAATCAATACATCCAGACACTGATTGATAATTTCCCATTCATGGTCTGGCTGAAAGATGTGAACAGCCGCATCCTGGTGGCGAATTCGGCGTATGCCAATATGGTGGGGGTCGCTTCAAGTGCCGAGCTGATAGGCAAGACTGATTTTGATTTTTTTCCGCCTGACCTGGCGCAGGAGTATGTAGATGGTGATAAAAAAGCCATGCTCAGCACCTCACCTAGCGCGGTCACCGTGCCGATTAAAAATTCGGATGGTGAGTATTACTGGATAGAGTCTTATAAGTCTGCCGTGGTGGTCAACGGTAAAGTGGCCGGCTCGCTGGGTTACGCCAGGGATGTCACGGCCAATATCCAGAAAGAGCATGAGTACCGCTCGATTGTAGAAAACTCGTCTAACTGCATCGCCAAATACAATAGCGACTGCCAGCGTATCTTTCTCAATAATGCCAACTCCTCATTTTATGAGGTGCCTGCCAGCAGCCTGATAGGCAAAACGCCCTCGCAATATCCCGGCGGTGTCAGCGCACTGGCGCTGGAAGAAAGCATACGCCAGGTGTTTGAAAGCGGCGAGAATCAGCATGTCGCCTTCAGGCTGACCACAAAAAACGGCAAGCACAAGATCATGGATACGGTATTAACCGCCGAATTCAATGCCATCCACGAAGTAAAAGCCGTGATCGCCATCGGCCAGGACATGACGCAGGCTTATGAAAACCTGGACCGCATCAATAACCTGGCCTATTTTGATTCCATCACCAAGCTGCCCAATCGCATCTCATTGCTGGAAGTACTGGAGCGCTGCATACAGCAATCGCAACAGTCAGACTCTTCGTTTGCGTTTTTAATGCTGGACCTGGATGGCTTTAAAGCGGTGAATGACCTGCTAGGGCACGCCGAAGGCGACTTGCTGCTCTATGAAATGGCCAGGCGTATCGAACGCTCAGTGCGCCCTACCGACACGGTCGCCCGTCTGGGCGGAGACGAGTTCGCCATTGTGCTGACCGGCGTCCAAGATGCCAAAAATGCTGGCACTGTATCCAAAAAGATCCTTGAAGCGATCAAGCAACCGATACTGATACGCGGCACCGAACTGTTTATTTCGGCCAGCATAGGCATAGTGGTGTGCCCTGACCATAGTAACGATGTCAGCGATATCGTGAAGTATTCAGATATCGCCATGTATAAAGCTAAAAAACACGGCAGAAACAACTACCAGTTTTATTCATCCGACCTGTCACAAACCACGATAGAGCGCATAGACATAGAACGGGCATTACGCACCGCCCTACAAAACGACGAGTTCCTGCTGCACTACCAGCCGCAAATCGATCTAAAAACCGAAAAGATCGTCGGCGTAGAAGCCCTGCTCAGGTGGAACCGCAACCACAGCGAAATGATTCCACCCAACCGCTTTATCGGCATCGCCGAAGATTCCGGCTTCATCATCGAGATCGGCGAGTGGATCATGCAAACCGCGTTTAAAGACGCAGTCCGCTGGAACACCGGCCGCGCACAACCGATCAGCGTCGCCATCAACCTATCCAGCCGCCAGTTTATCCACAACAACCTGCTCAACTCCATCAAGCACCTGTTAAAGAAAACTCACTGCAACCCGGCCTGGATCACCCTGGAAATCACCGAAAGCCTGCTGCTGAACGACAACCTGCACATCAGAAAAACCCTGAAAAGTCTGGATAGCCTGGGCTTCAGAATCTCGCTGGATGATTTCGGCACCGGCTATTCCGCGCTCAGCTACCTGAACAAATTC
This sequence comes from Methylophilus luteus, assembly GCF_042676265.1. Lineage (NCBI taxonomy): Bacteria > Pseudomonadati > Pseudomonadota > Betaproteobacteria > Nitrosomonadales > Methylophilaceae > Methylophilus > Methylophilus luteus. Next base: position 153,442 of record NZ_JBHTKB010000003.1, on the reverse strand, counting down.
CCCGTCAGCGAAATCAAAATCGACCAGTCATTTGTGCAAGGCATTGCCGATAACAATGATCACAGGCTGATCGTACAAGCCATTATTTCAATGGCTAAAAGCTTGGGGAAAGAGTTGGTGGCTGAAGGAGTGGAGACGGCGGAACAGGCTAAGTATTTACTGGATTGTGACTGCAAAGTGGTGCAAGGGTTTTACTTTAGTAAACCTAAGCCGTTTGATGAGATTGATATGTAAGCCAAAAGGGAGATGTGTATAAAAATCTTAGTTTTCTATACATATAAAATAAATGTGTATAGATTTCAGCAAAATCTTATCTTTTGAAATATTTCTTTATGACGTTCGATTAGCGGTTAAAAACAAGGAGCGTTACCGAGTGTAATGAATAAATGTGAGTCCAAACAATGGAAGAGGAAGCATATCCCTACAATTATTTTATATAGACTAAGATATTGATTAATTTATGTAATTTACAGATTAAGGCGATTTACATTTCTAGAAAAAATATAATCCTTTTCTAGAAATTTTCAATTTGGTTGGGTAATCAATCTAAATTACAGGAGAAACAAAGCAAATTTAACTAACTTAGGAATATAACTCTAACTTCGCTTTTGTCACGTTATATTCGTAGTTAGTCAAAGTCCCATTTTTTATTTTTTCCACCATTTCATCAATTATAAAAAGTGGCACAAGAAACCATTCGCGAGGATATATAGGATTTCCGAATCTATCTTTAATGTGAATATCTAACCTAGCTGAATGTAAAAAGCGGTGGATCAGGTTTTCAAGTTTAATTCTATTAATGTTGTATAAATCATATGTGGCAACAACTTCAACATCGGCCATTAAAAATGTAGGATCTAACTTGGCATTAGCAATACGGGTTCCAATATTCCCTCCCGTTACACCAATTTTATGAAGAATGCTTACGCGAGACGAAATTTCAGGATGATCTGATTTACTTCTAAGGACATAAATGATTCCACTCCCAAAATCATCATCAGTAACGATGCTATCAAATAAAGGACCTGCGTTTGGATCAGATACTCTCCGGCCGGCTTCATCCTTGTACAACGCTCGTTGAAAGGAGCGGCGCAAAATATTACTTTCAGTTTGATTGTCATAAATGACGCGCATACGAGCATCAGCCTCACCATTCGGTGCTTTAATAGGCTCTCCACTTTCAGCGACATAGGCTAATTGCCCATTCAGGATAAAAAATTCCCCTGGATTAATGCTAGCATCCTCTTTAAATCGCATTGTTTTACGCACACCCGCTTTGATCTCATCCTGTACTTGATCAAACAAAGGCTTAAAACTCTCAAAATCTTCACAGAATAAGCGCTGAGCAACGTCCTCTGCAGCCTTTCTTTCAGCGCGTGATTTCACATGTTTGAGCTGTCTTATGTCATCAGAAGTGGGTTCTGAAATACCAAGCTCAGCAAGAAGAGCATCATCATCTAAGGCATCTAAATCTGCATTGGTAATATTTGGAGTATTAGTAAGTAGCCCATGTTTATCTTTATTCTCTAACAAACTTTTGCACTCAGTCGATGCACGAATCTGATCCAATCTAACAGCATACAAGCGCTCAAATACATCATTACCTTCACCGTGTTGCGGTAATCGACCATTCGCCTCAATGAAGCGCTCAATCTCTTCGAACCCAGCAATAATGCGTTCTTCGCGCGGGGTATAGCTGCTTGTAACTTTAATTTCTACTTCAACGCCCAGTTCAGCCAGTAAAGCGTCATCTTCATCCGTAAAATCAGACTTAGCCACGACCTGCCTCTGCTTTCATTCGCGCAAGATAAGCGATCCCCTCGGCCATTTTCTTTTCCCAAGGATCAGCTGCCATCAGGGAGGGCAATCGTCCATGTTCATTTCTAAAGATAACTGCACGCTTTGCCAAATCACGCGCCTCTGCCGGTGACATACTCAATTTTTTTCCGGTGATAATTGCCTGCACCTGCTTCAAACTTTCCTCGGTCATTGCTTTGGATAAAATCGCATATGCCTCACTAAATGGATTGATATGGTCAATTAAATCAATATCCAAATCGCGTACATCCGTCACATACTTTCTCACCCCTTGAATAAAAGCCGTACTTCCAACACGTTCATTTTCGATTACATCAGGATGTTCATTGATAAATTGTTTAGCTTGTTGAGTCATATTCATAGCTGCAATCGCATGTTGACGAACAGCTTCCTGATCACCATCATCCAATTCAGGATACCTGTCACGCACAATTTTCCCCATGCGAATTTGTGTTAACTCTTCAGGCACCATTTCGTCATCAAACAAGCCACGTTCAACACTGGTTTTGTCTTGCACAAATGCGGTAATAACCTCGTTTAAATCTTCCTGGCAAATACGTTTTGCATCTTTGCTTTTTGGTTCAACTAAACTTTTTATTTCGATATGGAACTGGCCTGTATTTTCATTAAAACCAACATTGTTGCCGCCAGGTTGATAACCATTTTCACCATAATCAAATCCTTCCATAGGCGCAGCTTGTGGGTTTTTTGGCGTGAAATTAAATTTTGGAGTCAGCACCTGCTCCATCAGCAAACTAGCAGCAATCGCTTTAAGAGTATCGTTAACTGCGTCCGTTACTTTATCTTGTGAGGCATCCGGTTCTGCAATAAGGTTTGTAAATCGTGAGCGTGTTTTACCTTTTGCATCGCGTGTTGCACGACCAATGATCTGAATAATTTCAGTCAAGCTTGAGCGGTAACCAATTGTTAATGCATGCTCGCACCATATCCAGTCAAAGCCTTCTTTTGCCATACCTAAAGCAATAATCACATCTACATGGTCACGATTGTTTTTTTGAGATGGATCTTTTAATGCTGTGAGCACTTTGGCATGCCTGTCTGGGCCATCGTCTACTAAATCCGCTACTTTTAAAGTGCGATTATCTGCGGTGACTACAATATCAAATCCCGTAGCAGGGTCTTTGCCTTTCCATTCTCCCATAGCACCCAGAATTTCACTCACCTCGGTAGTTTTCCCACGCTGAGTACTTTCACGAGAGTTCACGCTAGGTATATGAATGATCGTCTTAAGCGTCGTGTCCAATACCTCGCTGATTTCATCAATATACGAACCCGAATAAAAGTAATACCCTAAATCCAGCGTTTTAAGATAATCATACCCATTTAGCTGTTCATAGTACGTGTAAGTAACTGTTTCAAACTTTGCCTCATCATGCGGAGATAGCACCGCCTCTGCATCACCCCTAAAATATGAGCCTGTCATTGCCACAATATGAACTTTATCTCGCTTAATAAACTCGCCCAAATGCAGCCCAAGTTTATTATCAGGGTTTGCACTTACATGGTGAAATTCATCCACAGCAATTAAGCAATCATCAAATAATTCCAATCCAAATTTGTCTACTGCAAATCGAAATGTTGCATGAGTACACACTAGTGTTTTATCGTAACTTTCTAAAAACGCTTTTACAGAGTTGACCTTGCCACCATCTTCTCCTGGCGAATTACACAGATTCCATTTTGGCGCCACCACCCAATCCCAGTAGAATCCATATTCTGTTAAAAGCTCATCGTTAAAACTGGCCCCAATAGATTTTTCAGGGACTACGATAATGGCTTTTTTAATATCTTGATTATTTAATTTATCTAGCGCAATAAACATTAATGCCCTGCTCTTACCAGAGGCGGGAGGAGACTTAATAAGTAAATATTGCTCACCACGTTTTTCGTACGCACGCTCCTGCATGACACGCATACCTAACTCATTTGCTTTAGTGGATTTTCCATTGGAAGAATAATTGACGGAAACAGACGGAATTGCCCTGAAAATACCTTTTACTGACGCAACTACATTCTCTCCTGGTTTACCGAGGATAGCGCTCTTAAAGAACTCATCTCCAAGCTCATCAATATCAGACATATCTATTCCACTCATTCGCCTAATCTCAGTTAATCGTTTTTTTGATGTGGACATAATATGCTTCTCTTTCTTTTTGACTGGCTTTCCTTAAACTAATGACGCGTATATTTCCTTTACGCTCTGTCCATACTAGGACTGCAGCACTTTGATCATCTAATGCACCAATTGTTACAAATCGCCGTTCTTTAATATCTTGATTATGCTTACTTTCAGCAGTTAAGGTAAGGCCATCAAAAATTCTACAACCTTCTGTAAATCGCAAACCATGTTTAGCAAAGTTGGATCTGGCTTTTGTTTTGTCACAGTCAAACTTATTTACAGATACCATTTAATATATCCTTATTATTTTTTCATTTTTGTGTACAGCTCAAAAAGCTTCTCCAGCCGCTCGGTATCGTTTTTAAATCGTCTTCCTACATAAATCCGCTCTAGTACCTCGTCATTGCGCTCGTGGGCTCTATGTAGATTTTCTGGCATTTTGCCCAACTCGTAGAGATCAGCAATACTTGCTGGAAAATGACTCTCTCTAGCAAGTAATATCTCTTCAGCACAACGTGTTAAGTCAACTTTGTTTTTTTCAGTGAGCTTAGGTAATGGAAAAGTATTCCAGGCTAATGTATTAGTAAACCTATAATCCGTTCTCATTCGTGAACAAACTGTTGCAACCCAAATCAAGCTTAATTTAGAAGCGATTAATGCCAGAACCCAGAGTTCTCTACAGGACATTCCAAAGGAAGAGTTTGAAATCACAGAACCCGATTCTAATAGACCAACTGGTAAATAGGGTCTATTTTGCGAGCTAGTAACTGGGACACAAATTATTGATTCGCTTGGTATAGGTTTACGTTCATCAAATCTATAAGCCCAATTCGCAGCTTTCACTGTGGCAGTTTTGGAGCTTTGTAAGCGGAAATTCTTAACTTGTTCCACCCTGTTTCTAATGCTGGGGATAAGCATTGCTTCATCAACAGAATTATCTTCAATCCAAATACAGTATCTTTTTTCACCACGAATGAGCTCTAAAGAACCAACAAATTGCCTTATAAACTTTTCCCTCTGATCTTTAGTAAGTTTAAGTTGATCAATTTCAAAACTCTCTAAAAGAAGATGACCACCATCGGTAGGGGAATTCCCCCGGTCAAATTCTGGTAACTTACTAATTTGGTGACGCGAACCCTCCACAATGATATTTGGTCCTGGAACCAAGTACGGATTTATATTATCAACTTGCCTTAATATCGTATTGCGATTTTCATCTTCAGAATAAATGGATTTGCGTTCAGATTCGGCCGCGATTCCAACAATAACTACTGTTACCCCCGCATTATTACTTGCAAGATTTGTCCAATTAAAAGAAGTATGCGCAAACGAAATTTGATGTTTTAAACCAAATATTAATGGCCAGAGAACAGAGACTTGCTGGCCTTGACATACAGAATTTGTTGCTACAAATGCAGTTCTAGTTGGGGTTTTGGAACCATACTCAGCAGCTTTAAGAAACCAGCCAGCAACATAATCAAGCACTTTCCAACTAGATGTATATTTTTGAAAAGTTGTTTCTAAATCTAATTTTTGAAGTTGTTCTTGTCTTTTACTTCCGAGATATGGAGGGTTACCACAAATGTAGGTTTCTCCACCTTCGTTTTCAAAATCAATTTCAGCTTGGTTGAGAGGTATGCTAAAGAGATCATCTGCGACCAACTTTACTCCTGTACCCGTAGGAGGACAAATTGTGAGCCAATCCAATCTAAGTGCGTTGCCAGAGGTTATCCAATTTTGTGAATTCAAAGGTAAAAATGCTTGTAGCGCCTCTTTTTGCCCAATGTAAATTACATCGCATTGATACTCAGCTATGATTAATGCCAAGCGGGCGATTTCTGCAGAAAAGTCTCTGAGTTCTATGCCTCTAAAATTAGTAAGGGGAATTTCTGATTTAAGGTGCTGCTCTCCACGCCTCTTGTTAATGTCTGCCTCAATTTCCCGCATTTGTTTGTAAGCAATGACCAGGAAGTTGCCACTACCGCAAGCAGGATCGAATATACGTATATGCGACATACGCCTACGCAGATTAAGGAGTTTACGTGGATTATCATTTGCGGCTTCGAGTTCATCGCGAAGGTCATCCAAAAAAAGCGGATTAAGAACTTTAAGAATGTTTGGCACGCTTGTGTAATGCATACCAAGCGCACCTCGTTCCTCATCATCAGTTATGGCTTGAATCATGCTGCCAAAAATATCAGGGTTGATTTTCGTCCAATCCAGACTACCAACATGCAGTAAATAACTTCGTGCAATTTTGGTAAATTTTGGCGTCTCGGTACTCCCACCAAACAATCCACCATTTACGTATGGGAAGGCATCTGCCCAAGGTCTAAAATTGCTTTTTGCACGTTCTTTAATAGGCGTATCCATAGCCCTAAAGATCTCGCTAATCACCCAATCAATATCCGAAGAATCTTTAGCACTCATTTGCTCAATGGTTGCGGTAAAGAGATCGTTACCGTTAAAAATATCTGTATCTTCGGCAAAAAAGCAAAAAATTAATCGTGCCATAAAATGGTTCATGTCGTGGCGACGTTCGGCAGTGCTCCAATCCGGATTGTTTTTGAGTAACTCGACGTACAGCCGATTCAAACGGCTAGTAGCGCGTATATCAAATGAGCTTTCCCGGATTTGCTTGACGGTGGAAATACCAGCCAGCGCAAGGAAAAAACCAAATTGATTGGGGAAGTCGCTATATCTACAAGCAACGGTTTCTCCTGTGAGAAGGTCTTCCGCTTCAAAGTCATTGCCATCGGTAGCAAGTATAAATTTAGATTTAAATTTCTCAGTTGCAGGGCTGACGCGTAGCTTATGTAATGTGGCATTGGTTTCACCAGTGCGACAAACCGCTATGTGAATATTGTTTCGTTGGAGAACTCCAAGAATTGAATCACTACAAACATCTGATTTGTTTTCACCCCCTGTTTTGAGGCGCTTAATAGTAGTTTCTTTGTTACCAAAAGCTTCTAAAAAAGCATATGGAAAATCCGTTGCATCGAACGGCTGCTCGGCAAGGTTACTGATGGCTTCTTCAATTTCAACTGCGTTCAAGACTTTTATCCCGCAAATCTTTAAATATTTATTTAGGGTGTGATTTTATGGTCTCGCAACTAATAACGAAAGAGTTAAATTAATTCCATTTTATTGGTACAGCACAAACACACCCTGAAATTTTGATGTCGCTCTGGCTTCGCTGATAATTTGGGCAGTCACTACAATTTTTGCCCTGCCCTTTTCCTGATAAGTCTTTTCAAACCTCTCCCAATCATCCGCTGAGTGAAAACTCGCCACACATTCAAAGTCTGTTTTCACCGGCAATAGGTAATCAATCTCCTGGCGCTTGATCACCAGGTTACCTTTCAAGCCTGCTTGTTCAATTTTTGACTGCACTAGTGACCAGGCTGTTGTAATCGAAATTGCGGCGATGCTGCCGCCAAATACGATATTCAGATGGTTTTTGTTCAGCGCATAATCGCCATGTACGGTGATCTGGTGTTCATCGATTTTGGTGATCTTTATCCCTAAGTTTTTGGTTTGCGGGATGAGTTTGAACAGGGTGTTCTGGAAGTTTTGTTCTAGCTGGCTCATGCGTTTTGCCTTTAAAGAAATAATCACGCGTTACCTTAACAAAAAAAGCTCCCGCAGGAGCTTTTTAATTTGTCTGAGCGTAGAAGCAGTTCAGGGGTTAGATGTCATTCTCGCTGCTTAACTCGCCGGGTGAAACTTTACCATCTTCAACTTCTACGGCGATCTCGGCCGAGTGTGAGCCGGCTGGTTGGTCTTTGCTGTGCGGGTGTATGGGTGGCAGCAGTGAGGTTTCGTCATAGACTGGTGTTGCAGGCGGGTTTGCATTGTTTTTAGATGCATCTGACATGGGTATCTCCATCAAATATTGAAACAGTTGGTTTACTGATAGTCTGACAATGCTGCAGCGTATGTGTTTCAATGAAAGTATAGTCTATTAAAACCCTGCCATGTTTGGCGCATTACGCTGAACGGCTGTTTGAAAGTGAATCTGTTTTGAGCACTCAACAAATTATTGCATTACCTACCGGTTTCCGGCCGCAGGATTTTCTGACTTTTCATGGCCGGGACAAGCTGGCGGTTGCTGAAAAAGTCACGGCTAATGTGTTGGAAAAGGCCATCGTGTGGCAAGGTCAACCTGCCCTGCTGACGCTGACTTTTGCTGAAGGTGAGGTTGAATATAGCCTGGCGGTGGATGGCGGTGAGCATGCTGTGAGTGACGATGCGCTGATGCGTAGCGTGCACCATATGCTGGGTTTGACGCAGGCGATCGCCGGTTTTGAGCAGGCTTATGCCGACCACCCCTTGCTCGGCGTGATGATCACGCGGCAGGCAGGTTTGCGTGTGCCGGTGAGCATGAGCCCATTTGAGGCGCTGACCTGGGCGGTGATAGGCCAGCAGGTCAGCCTGAGCGCGGCGATTTCTATGCGGCGTAAATTCATTCAGCTGGCGGATATCCGGCATTCTTCCGGCTTTTATTGTTACCCCTCACCAGCGCAGGTACTGCGATTACCGGCAGAGTCATTACGCCAGGCCGGCCTGTCACTGAACAAGGCTAATACGCTGCTCAAGGTGAGCGAACTGGTGCTTTCCGGCGAGTTGCCTATGGATGACTGGCTGCAGCACCAGGTGGAGACTGAGGTGATTGCAGCGGCACTGGCTGCTATTAAAGGCATAGGGCCGTGGACCATCAGTTATACCTTGCTGCGCGGCTATGGCTGGCTGGATGGCTCTTTGCATGGCGACGCGGCGGTAAGGCGGGTGATTAAATCGCTGATGGCGGTTGAACAGGTGAGCGAGAAAGAAGCGCAACAGTGGTTGCAGGCATTCACACCGTGGCGCGCGTTGCTGGCGGCGCATTTATGGGCCTGGCAATCTACGCAGCAGCAGGATGGTTAAATGCTGAGGCTAGGGGCTAGGAGTAAGCGCTAGGCCGGGCACGGCATACCTGCGTCTACCCATTGTTTGACGGCGGTGACTGTCTGCGCTTTGGTGAGTGGCGGTAAAGTGCGGTTGCCACCCGGATTCCAGCCCCAGGCGACCAGTTTGTCGTCGGCAAAGTGACTGATCAGTTTTTGGCCGTCGCGGCCACCATTGCGGGCCGGGTCTTTCAGCACCATGCACAGGTCTTTGGGCGAGAGGCCGATAAACACCATTTTGTTTTCTGGCGGCGGCAATTGCCAGTGCGGCGCGCCAGGGGGTGCGTGCATGCCCATCACCGGCGGTGAGTTCTTCTCCTGGTGACAGGAGCTGCATTCCATGGCTGGCATGCCTTTGCCGGCGATGCCGCGTTGCACCAGCATGGCATGTGGTTTGCCCTGGTCATATTGCAGCGGCTGGTCGCCGGGGATATGGCAGTTCTGGCAACGCGGATGTTGCAGCACCGAGCGTATCGGTTCAAACAGTTGTGCCGGCTCGGCACCGATCACCGCGGCAGCATATAGGGCGCTGTACACAACCAGGAGTCCGGACCATAAGTTGTTGTTTTTTGGGCGGTACATACAGTCTTCTCCTAGCCAGTTGAAATATCAGCAGCGTACTCGTGCAAAGGCCTGACATTTCTGTCAGGCCTTTTTTAAAACATCAGGCAAATGAAAGCTCGTGCCAGATAGATTTATCGTTGGCGGCGACCGGTTCATCGTAGCCATTCTGGTGCGACTTGATCTTATCGTTTTCTAACGAGTAAGTCAGCTCGAAGCGGTTGATGACAGGCAGAGTCTGGAACGGGCCCGAAGGATCGAACGAGCGGTAGTTCAGGCACAGATAGATACCAGGCTCGATCAACAGGTCGAATCTCTGGCCGTAGGCAGAATTGGTGGAGACATCGGTCTGCTTGAAGCCATACGCCAGCGCATCGCGTTTAACATTGAACCAGTCTTGCTCATGGCATGCTTGATTAATAGAGAAACTCAATACTTCAAAAATCTGTTCTGCAAATTCTTTGGGGGTACGCATGTCGTTCAACCTATTATTAATTATGCACTGAGTAAAAATGGCGCTGAGTAAGAATGGCGTCAGTTTAGGGTGAAACATGTAGGTGGAATACTGGCGAAAATCTGATTTTCTTGTCAGATTAATCTGGCAAGAAAGTTTGGCAAAGCCGCTTAGCAATTCACGGTGCGGTGATTGCTTGCAAGCAATCGCTAAGTTCTTGCGTCTGGATCTGGCGGACCAGGCGTTTGAGTTCGACACCGTTTTTGAGGAAGATCAGGGTTGGCCATAATTTGACCTGGAAAGACCTGCCCAGCAGGCGGCCTTTGCCGTCTTCGATCTTAATATGGCGGACTTGCGGGAACTGCTGCATGGCAGAGGTAATGGTGGCTTGCGCTGCCTGGCAGTGGCCGCACCAGCTGGCACCGAACTCGAGCATAGTTGCGCCTGCGAGGCTATCGACTTCTGCACGGGTAGGTTCTGCGCTGGGCGATATATCTGTCATTGGAATGTGCGCGTATGCCCGCCAAACTCAACTGGCAGTCTGGAAATTGAACTGCATGCCGGAAGTGATCTGTGCTATCTGGCATAGCGGCGAAATATCCGTGATCCAATCCCAGTTGCTCAACATGCCGGGATTATTAGAGGCGGCGCTGGTGCAGGCTTTGTTCCATTTGAACTGGATCTGGTTGCCGGTGGCCCTGATCTCCAGCGTTTTCTCCTCGGCCTGTTTGTCTGCCAGCAGTATGATGCCGGCACAGATCAGCACCCTGGCTTCGAGCGCGGGCAGTGCTTGCGTTGAGGTGACATGGTTGCTGATGATGAGATGATTGCTGTAACACTCCATCTTGAGCAGGTCTACGCATTCGCTCAACAGCTCATCCGCCGGCAGTTGCACCGGTGCATCGAGTGCCACCCAGGTAAACAGGTTTTGCGTGGCGGCAGTGACCAGGCGGGCATTGAGTTTGATCTCATCGACCTGGGTTTGTACATAGGCCTGATCGGCACTGCCCAAAGACAACTTTCTGCTCAGCACCTGTGACAGCAAAGTCACCGGCTGCAATTTTCCGAGCATCTTGTGGCGCAGGCCAGGCATCACGCGGTTAAGCACTTCGCCGCGTAATTTTTCAAATGCCTCTGAGTGCGCCGGCACGCTCATAGTTGCACTCCGGAAAAGCGCTCGATCACCTGCAAAAAAACATCCATTTCCAGCGGTTTTTGTATCCAGGTGACAGCGAAAGGCAGGGTTTCGAACTGTTGCTCGCCGTAGCCGGAGCAAATGAGGATAGCGATGGCAGGATGCGCCGCATTGGCCGCGCGGGCCAGCTCAATGCCAGACATGCCCGGCAGGCTGATATCGGTGATCAGCAGCTCGATATCGGCTTGCTGGCGCATCGCCGCCAGCGCCTGTTGTGCCTCGCAGGCAGTGACGATGGCATGGCCGTGCATCTGCAGCATTTCGCTGAGGATCTCGCGCGTATCGCTATCATCTTCTACCACCAGGATCTTCATGCAGCGACACTCTTGAGCGGCAGGCGCAATATAAAAGTGCTGCCATGGTTTTTCTGGCTGACGACGCTGATCTCGCCGGCATGTGCTTCGGCCAGTTTTCTGGAAATATACAGGCCCAGGCCCAACCCGGCTTTCACTTCGTTGTCGCCGCTGCGTTCAAAGGCTTCGAATATTTTTTTCTGCTCATGTTCGGCGATGCCTACGCCCTGGTCAGCTACCTTGATCACGGCATGCTCGCCTTCCATTGCCAGCGAGACATGCACAGGCTTGCCCTTGCCGTAACGCACCGCGTTGGTGAGCAGGTTGATGATGATCTGTTCTATGCGGAAAGCATCCCAGTGACCTTCGATCTCGCTGTCTATCTGCAGCACGAACTCCACCTCAGACTCTTTGGCTAACGGCGTCAGGTCTTCAGCCAGCTGCCTGACCAGCAGCGACAGATTGGCACCCTGCGGCTGTATGGAAAGTTTGCCATTCTTGATACGCGAAACATCCAGCATATCCTCTATCAGGCGCATCATGCTTTTGAGCTGGCGCTCGCTACGGTCCAGCATTTTTTGCAAATGCTCGGGAGTAAAGATGGAAAGATTATTTTTGGCCAGCTGCGACAGCCTGACCTGCACCTCGAGGAACAGGGTGTTCAAGGGTGTCCTCATCTCGTGCGCCACCAGCGACATAAACTCCTCACGCATATTCAGTGAATGTTGCAATTCTGCCTGCGTCGCCTGTAGTTGCTGTAGCAGGCATTCCTGCTCCTTGCGGCTTTCTTCCAGCGCCCTGACCTGATTTTCAAATGCGGTGCGATGGCGGAACAGCTCGACAAACACATTGGCCTTACTTTTGACCGCATTGATATCCAGAGGTTTGTACAAGACATCGACCGCGCCAGCGCCATAGCCCTTGAACGCGTAGTTGAGCTCCATGCCCGCCGCGGTGACAAACACGATGGGGACATGCTTGGTTTTTTCGGTGCCGCGCATCAGTTCTGCCAGCTGAAAGCCGTCCATCTCCGGCATTTCGACATCGACCATCGCCAGGGCAAAGTCATGTTCCAGCAACAGTTCCAGTGCCTCCAGGCCTGAGCGCGCCTGTATGATCACCCGGTCCGGCGCGCGCAGGATGGCATCCAGCGCCCGCAGGTTCTCGCTCAGGTCATCAACGATCAACACTTTGATCTTATCGTTACTGTACGGCATGCATATCCCCAAGTCGCAGCAACATGTTCTTAATTTCGGTCAATCCTTGAATCAAGTCCGGCGTTTGTAATTTTATGGCTTCCTTCGGCATAGTACCCGATTTTGCTTCCAGCGGCGCTTGCACTATGGTGACGCCGCCATGCTGCTTGATGCTTTGCATACCCAGCGCACCATCCAGGTTGGCCCCGGTCAGCAATATGCCGAGCAAGCCGCTGCCATAAGCCTGGGCGGCGGTTTGCATCATCAGGTCTATCGATGGCCGCGAGTAGTTGACCGGCATCTCGCAACTGAGCGAGAACGTCGCGTCCTGTTCAACCAGCAGGTGGTAGCCGGCCGGGGCAAAATACAGGCGGCCCTGCTGTATGGCCGCTTTGTCTTCGGCGTCCTGCACCTTGATGCGCGTCCATTGCTGAAACACTTCTGCCAGGTGGCTGTCATGGTTATCCGGCATATGGATCACCGAAATAATAGGTAACGGGTAGTTGAGCGGCAAGGGGGAGAATATCTGCATCATGGCTTCTATGCCGCCGGCAGAGGCGCCCACGACTATGGCCTGGATAGCCTGTAACCTTGCATCTGCCAGTGGCTGGTTCATCATTCACAGTTTCCTGAACAATCTGTCTTTTTTCACCACTGCTTCAAACAGGTGTGAACAGGTAGAAAAATCCAGGCTTTCCTTATGCCCCAGGCCGAGAAAACCGCGTCTGCACAAAGACTCGTTGAACAAGTGGTAGGCGCGACCCTGCAAAGCCTTGTTGAAATAGATCACCACATTGCGGCAGGAGATAAAATGCGTTTCGGAAAACACCGAATCTGTGGCCAGACTGTGGTCGGAGAAGGTAATCTTTTCGGCCAGGCCTTTATCGAACAGCGCGCCACCATAAGCGCCGGTGTAATAATGTTCCAGCGAGAGTTTACCGCCTGCTGCCTGGTAGTTGTCGGCGTACAGCGCCATGCGCTCCAGCGGGAACACGCCTTTTTTGGCTTTTTCCAGTGACACCGGGTTGATGTCGGTGGCGTAAATAATACTGCGCTCGAGCAGGCCTTCTTCGTGCAGCAATATCGCCAGCGAATAGGCTTCTTCGCCGGTGCTGCAGCCTGCCACCCAGATTTTCAGCGAAGGATAAGTCTTGAGCACCGGCACCACCTGCTCGCGTACGGACAGGAAGTAGGAAGGGTCACGGAACATTTCACTGACCGGGATAGTGAGATATTGCAGCAACTGGGTGAACACGGCCGGGTCATGCAGCACCTGCGACTGCAACTCGGAAATAGTCTGGCATTTGAGCGCGGTGATGCCCTGCTCTATCCTGCGTTTTTGCGAGGCCTTGGAATAATCCCTGAAATCGTAGTTGTATTTGAGATAGATGGCATCTATCAGCAACTTGATCTCTATGTCGGCGTCTTTCAACTGCATGTTTACAGGCGCTCCAGGTTAGGCATCCAGATGCGCAACAGCGATTGCAGGCGGTCTATATCCACCGGTTTGGCCAGGTAGTCACTGGCGCCGGCTTTCATGCACAGTTCCTGGTCGTCTTTCATGGCTTTGGCGGTGAGCGCGATGATAGGCAAACGCGTGAATCTGGCATCTTTCCTGATCTCGCGCATGGCTTCGTAGCCATCCATTTCCGGCATCATGATATCCATCAGTACCAGGTCTATATCATCCAGCGCCTGCAATTTTTCTATCGCTTCACGGCCGTTACGCGCGATATCGACATTAAGGCCTTTGTGTTCCAGCACTTTGGTCAGGGCAAAGATATTGCGTACATCATCATCCACCAGCAGTATCTTGCGGCCTTCAAACACGCGGTCGCGGCTGCGTATGGTTTTGAGCATGGACTGGTGCTCGGCCGACAGTTGCGATTCGACCTTGTGCAGGAACAGCGTGACTTCGTCGAGCAGGCGTTCCGGCGACCTGGCACCTTTGATGATGATGGAGTTGGAATATTTGCGCAACTCCATCTCTTCTTCGCGGGTCAGGTTGCGGCCGGTGTAAACGATGACAGGCGGGAAAGAAAGGATGTTCTCGCTGGACATGCGCTGTAACAGCTCGTTGCCTTTCATGTCCGGCAGCTTGAGGTCTATGATCATGCAGTCGAATACCTGCTGGTGCAGTTGCTGCAAGGCCTGTTCACCGAGCTCGACGGCGACGATCTCTATATCTTCATCAGATAGCAACTGGATCACGCTCTGCCGCTGTCTGGCATCATCTTCTACCACCAGCACGCGTTTGATCTGCTGGGTATATTTTTCTTCCAGCTTGAGGAAGACTTCTTTTAACTCCTCGCGCGATTTCGGTTTGACTGCATAGCCTATGGCACCGAGTTGCAGCGCGGCATCCTGCTGCTCGGTCGCCGACAGCGCATGCACGGGGATATGCCTGGTTTCAGGGTCTTCTTTGAGCTGCTGCAACACAGTCAGCCCCGAGGCATCCGGCAGGCGGATATCCAGCAGTATAGCCTGTGGCTTGAACGCTTTTGCCAGGCGCAAGCCCTGCGCGGCGCTATGCGCCACCAGACAGCTATATTGCATCTCATGCGAGATGTCATACAGTATCCTGGCGAAATCGGTCTCGTCCTCTATGATAAGCACCAGCCGGTTGGCATGCTGGATATTGTCCCTGTCATCAGCAAAAGCCGGCGTCGCCATAGGCTCCTGTTCCGGCAGTTTAGTCGGCGCGGCCACCGGCATGACAGCTTGCTGGATGTCGACGATCGGCAGCTGAGTTTCTACCGCTGCAATGACCTCCAGCGGGCAGGTCAGGGTGAATATGCTACCGCTGCCTGGCGTGCTTTCCACTGTCAGCTCACCGCCCAGCAACCTGGCCAGGTCACGCGAGATAGACAGGCCCAGCCCGGTACCGCCGTATTTGCGGCTGATGGAGCCATCGGCCTGGTGGAAGGCTTCAAAGATGTTTTCCAGCTGATCGCTGTCTATGCCTATGCCGCTGTCCTGCACGCTGAAAGCGATCTGGCCGTTGGCGGCGGCGTTGATAGTAAACGCGACCTCGCCCGCCTGGGTGAATTTGAAAGCATTGGAAAGCAGGTTTTTCAATATCTGCTCCAGCCTGAATTTATCGGTGGTGATATGCGCAGGTGCCTGCTTGCTGACGGCGATGTTGAACAGCAATTTCTTTTCCCTGGCCTGGGCGTCAAAACTCATTTTCATGGCGTCAGCGATGCTCTGCACACTGACCGGCAACAGGTTGAGCTCGAGCTTGCCTGCCTCGACCTTGGAGATATCCAGGATATCGTTGATCAGGTTGAGCAGGTCATTGCCGGACGCATATATGGTTTCGGCAAACGAGACCTGCTCCTGATCAAGGTTACCCTGCGCGTTATCCGCCAGCAGCTTGGAAAGTATGAGCGCGCTGTTCAATGGCGTGCGCAGCTCGTGCGACATATTGGCCAGGAACTCGGATTTATACTGGCTGGATTTCTGCAACTCCTGCGCTTTTTTCTCCAGTGCCAGCTGCGCCTGCATCAGCGAATCATTGCGCTGGTCTATCAGCGTCGCCTGATGCGCCAGTTGCTCATTGGTCTGCTCCAGTTCGGCTTTCTGGTTTTCCAGCATGGAGTGCGATTCTTCGAGTATGGTGGACTGTTCTTCCAGTTCCTCATTCGCGGTTTTGAGTTCTTCTTGCTGCACCTGCAACTCTTCGTTGAGTTGCTGCACTTCGGCATAGGCACTTTGCAGTTTCTGTTTGGCGATGGTGGCTTCTATCGCCGAGCCCAGGTTGCCGGCAATAAACTCCAGCAAGGCCATGTCTTTGGCCGGGATAGCGTTGATAAAGCCCAGTTCCAGCACCGAGTTGACATGCCCTTCGCTCTTGAGCGGAATAATCACCACACCGTTGGCGCGTGCCGAACCGAGCGCAGAATTGATACTTAGGTAAGTTTCCGGCAGGTCGGCCAGCTGCATGATATTGCCGGTCAGTGCTGCCTGGCCGGCCAGGCCTTCGTGCTTGGGAAGGTGGCGCTGCGGGTGATCGGGGTGATCTTTATAGCCATAGCTGGCGAACAGGCTCAGCGTGCCATCTTCTTTGTATTCGTAAATGGCGCCGACCTGCATATTCACATATCTGGACAAGATAGCCAGCGCAGCGTTGCCCAGCTCAGGCAGGGCCAGCTGGCCGAGTCCGCTTTGCACGATCTCTGCCTGCCCTTCGCGCATGCGCGCCTGTTCCTGCAGATAGTTGCCGTGCTCCTCCTGCTTTTTCAGGATAGCGTTATAGTTGCTGGAAAGCCCCAGCAGGTCTCTGCGCCCCAGCAATGCCAAGATCGCACTCACCAGCAGGCTGACCACCAGGAAGGCGATCACACTGGTGGTCGTGGTGCTGATGGCGTTGTCGTTCCTGTCCTTGAGCAGGCGTTGCTCGGCTTCCAGCGCCAGGCTCAGCTCTTTCCTTAATTCGTCAAACTGCATCTTGCCGCGTTGCGACCTGACCACCGATAAATAATCCTGGTTCTGCTGGCGCAGCTCTATCATGGCTTGCGCATATTCGTCCCATTGCGTGATCTGGCTCTTGACCTTGCGGATGCGATTGACCTGGTAATCATTATCCGCCACCAGCGCGATCAGGCTATCCAGCTCCGCCTGAACCAGTGGCCGCGCTACCTGGTAGGGCGTCAGAAAACTCTCATCGCCAGTGAGCAGGTAGCCGCGCATGCCGGATTCCATATCGGTAGACAGCTTGGCCGATTCATTGAGCTTGCCTATGACTTTCTGCG
Source organism: Methylophilus luteus (assembly GCF_042676265.1). Classification (NCBI taxonomy): domain Bacteria; kingdom Pseudomonadati; phylum Pseudomonadota; class Betaproteobacteria; order Nitrosomonadales; family Methylophilaceae; genus Methylophilus; species Methylophilus luteus. The sequence continues at coordinate 136,085 of NZ_JBHTKB010000003.1, read as the reverse complement.
TGTGTTCCACCCAGTTCAACGCAGCCAGCAGGTTGTAGATCAACGCCACAAAGATCAGCGCGCTCAGCACACCCAGTGCCAAGGGTAAGGTGACGTTACGGGTAAGTATCCTGCGAAAACCGATTTGATCTACTTGCTGCTGGCCAGTCATTACTATCCCTGAAAATTTGTCTGCTAAACCTGATAAAGATACCGTAGATAACCGGGGATGGCTAGACTAAGCCAGCATTTGGCGGGTAAAGATTGGTTTGTGGCCTGTTAAGCAAGGGTTGAATGGTAAGATTCTCCTACAAAACAGCGGATACACCAGCCGACGCAAGCTTGCCGTTTTTGCGGCGATAGATTGAAGATTTTGACGGCAACGCTATCTATGGTAATTTCCGCCTAGCCACTGCTGCCATACAACAGTGCTGCTGGCTGCCAGCGGGTGAGCGGCAGCCAGGCACCTAGCCACAGATTAAGTAACCCCAGATTTACAAACCCAAGATTAACAAATCTATAGATAAAGACCTTATGAACACCTCGCACTTTCTTTTCCAGGCCGCCATCTACCTGTCTGCCGCCATTATCCTGGTGCCGTTGTTCAAGCGGCTGGGCCTGGGTTCGGTGCTGGGCTACCTAATCGCCGGCATATTGATAGGCCCTTCAGCCTTAAAACTGATCGCTGACCCTGAGCATGTGCTGCATTTTGCCGAGTTTGGCGTGGTGCTGATGCTGTTCCTGATTGGCCTGGAGCTGGAGTCACAAAAAGTATGGGAGTTACGCAAGCTGTTATTTGGCCTCGGTGGCACACAGGTAACGCTGACCATACTGCTGATGACAGTGATCGCTCACACCCTGACTTTCAGCTGGAGCGAGGCGATTATCATAGGCATGGGTGTCGCCATGTCATCCACCGCGATCGGCCTGACCGCGTTAATAGAGAAAAAGCAGTTGCATACTGCTGGCGGGCAGGCGGCATTCGCCACCCTGCTGTTCCAGGACCTATCGGTGATCCCGCTGTTCATGCTGCTGGCTTTTCTGGCGCCCAACCGTTCCGCTTCCAGCTTTGACCTGCTGGCTGTGGCTGAGGCGGTCGCCGTGATCGTTGCCATTGTGCTGGCCAGCCGCACCATACTGCGGCCTATCATGCGCATGATCGCGCAGACCGGCGTGCGCGAGATCTTTGTCGCTTTTTCACTGTTGCTGGTGATAGGCATCTCGCTGGCCATGGAAGCTGTGGGTTTATCCATGGCACTAGGTACTTTTCTCGCTGGCGTACTGTTAGCCGATTCGGAATACCGCTATGAATTGCGCCTGGACATAGAGCCGGTCAAAGGCCTGTTATTGGGGCTGTTTTTTATCGCCGTCGGCATGACGGTAGACCTGAACCTGGTCGCTAACCAGCCGCTGCTGATCTTCGGCTTTGCCCTGCTGATCGTCGCCATCAAGATCGGGGTGCTGATGGGCCTGGGCTCGCTGTTCAAATACCCGTTGCGTGACAAACTGTTATTCGGCGTTGCTATCTCGCAGATAGGCGAATTCGCTTTTGTCATCTTTGGCCTGGCGCTGGCGCAAGACTCTATCTCGCGCGAAACCTACAATATCCTCAACGCCATCGTCGCTGTCTCCATGCTGACCACGCCGGTACTGCTGTTGCTGTATGACCGTTTTCTGAGCCTGCAATGCAGTGAACGGCCCAAAGATGCCATCCCGGAAAATAATGCCGTCATCATTGCCGGCTTTGGCCGTTTTGGCCAGATCGTTGGCCGGGTGCTGATCGCCAAAGGCATCACGCCTACCCTAATCGATAACGACCCTAATCAGGTCGACCTCATGCGCGAGTTTGGCTGGCGTTGTTATTACGGTGATGCGTCACGGCTGGACCTGCTCGAAGAAGCCGGCATTGCCGAGGCCAAACTGCTGGTGATCGCCGTCAATGACTCCGCCGCCGCGCTGGAAATGGCAAAACTGGTCAAAGAACGCTGGCCCGGCGTGGCCATGGTCGCACGCGCCAGGAGCAGGACCGATGCCTTTGACTTGCGCGAGCTGGATCTGAACCCGATACGGGAAACCTTTTATTCTTCACTGGAAGCGGCCAGGCAGTCATTGCTGGCCATAGGTGAAAGCGCCAGTTCGGCGGCCAACATCATCGCGCAATTTGAAAAGCACGATCTGGATCAACTGGAAGCTACGCTGAAGATACGCCACGACCGCAAAGCCATCTCCAGTTTGATGGAGCAGGGCCGCCAGGACCTGAAAACCTTGCTCGAGCTGGAAAGCCCCAACCCCGATGCGTAAGAATATTCCTACAGATTAAATCGAATCCGCCCTATAAATTTATTCATTTATTGCCGTTAACCTTCGTATATAGCGCATAGCCAAAACTGCTGTTCCGGTTTTGGTGTGCCGCAAAACAACAGTGGCTGCTGTGGCAGCCAGCCCTTTTGTCTGCTATCCCGAAGTTAGGTCTGAGCATGAAAATAGAATTCAAAAAATCAGAAGCGCAATCCAGCCTGGATCTTGTCTATATTAACAATGTATACGCAGGCGAATTTATTTCGGATGAAGACAATGCATCGTTTCTGTTTGTGCCAGCCGAGGGCGACCGCATACTGCTTTCCCGCATCGCTTACGACGAAGCCTGCAAGCTTTTGCGCGGTGAATTGTCACAAATGTATAAATATCGTGGCGCGCTGGCTGCTTAAACCTGCTGCAGCAGGGTAGAGCAAGCACTGCGCATACCTATCCCCTATCCCTTGCCCATATCCGCGTCCGATACCGAGCTGGTTTTGTTCGCTACATATTTCACGATTTTGCGTTTCGGTGTCGTGGGCTGGGCACTGATCATACTCTGCATGCGCTGCGACGAATCCGCGATCAGCCCGGCGATCAGCGGCGCCTCCGGCAGATTGCGCCAGTATTTCTTCGGCATCTGCGCCAGCATGGCTGAGACCTTGAGCCGTGCCGGGTTAAAAATGCTGCGGTAATAGGACCGCCATAAATCCTCACCTGCATCCTCAGTCGGTGCATCCGCCTTGCTGGCACCCGCACTGTAGCTCAACGTTTGGCCGTCCCAGTGCATGCAGATTGCTGGTGTCAGTATGGACCAGCGCATATTGGTAAAACGCGCGCTGAAAAATGGTGCCGCAGCCTGGGCTATATGATGGTCAGGCTCGAACCAGGCTATGAATTCGGCGTCCCCATTTTGCATTTCTATCTCGCGAAAGCGCACGAATGCTTTCATTTTGTGCAGGTCACGCCTGACGGCTTTAACCAGGGCTTGAGCTTTTGCCACATCGGGATCGAAGGCGAGCTGCAGCAATTTAGGCGTGTGTTGCAAGCGCCATAACAGACGGTACAACAAAGCAAACCGCGCCGGGTCGCTATGCAGGATAGCCTTGCTGCACAGCGCGATAAAATCGCGCGGTACCTTAAACTCTTTGGACGCTACAGGTTTCGCCTGGCCTTGCTCAGATAGCTGGTTCTGTGGCGGCGCTGGCACAAAATCCGGCAGATCAAATAAGTCCTTGCCTGCTTCGCCCACCCGCCATGCCAGATTTTCAGGCGCGACGCCTTGCATCAGCAAAGCCCGCGCCGCGCCGCGCCAGCCTTCAAAATCGATTTCATGCGCCAGTCTGACTGTGTACATGGTCACACCGGCTCAAACAAGCCGAATTGTTGTGGTGGCATCACTTGCTGGACTTTCTGCACCTGCTGCATTTGCTGTTGCAGATCGTGCTGGTCCAGTCTATGTCCGGGATGATAGTCAGGCAGGACTACGAACGGCAGTATCTTTTTCAGCGACACACGCAAGCGGGCCAGGTCGTCGTGCCGTATGGCGCGCACCCGGCGCGCAGAAAGTATACGGGCCACACTGGTCACCCCCAGCCCCGGCACCCGCAACAACATGGCTTTGGGTGCACGGTTGAGGTCCACCGGAAACTGCTCTCTGTGTTGTAGCGCCCAGGCCATTTTAGGGTCAACGTCTAGATCCAGCATGCCATCCTGCCCGGTGACTATCTCTTCGGTGTTAAAGCCGTAAAAGCGCAACAGCCAGTCGGCCTGATATAGCCGGTGCTCGCGCACCAGCGGCGGCGCTTTCAGTGGCAGCATCTTGCTGGCATCGGGGATAGGGCTGAAAGCAGAGTAATAAACGCGGCGCAAACGGTAAGCACCGTAGAGGTTGGCGCTGGTATCCAGAATGGCGCGGTCATCGGTGGTATCGGCCCCCACTATCATCTGCGTGCTCTGGCCGCCAGGCGCAAAACGCGGCGGCTTTTTGCCGGTCAGCGTCTTGTCTTTGCTTTCGTCTATTTTGAGCCGCAGATGGCCCATGGAACGGCGTATGGCCTGACCGTCCTTCTCCGGGGCCAGCGTGTGCAGGCTGGCTATGGTTGGCAACTCGACATTGATACTGAGGCGGTCGGCATACAGGCCGGCACGCGCCATCAGTTCCGGGCTGGCGTCGGGTATGGTCTTGAGATGGATGTAGCCACGGAAATCGTGCACTTCGCGCAGCACGCGCGCGACTTCCACCACCTGCTCCATGGTGTAGTCAGGGTTGCGTATGATGCCCGAGCTCAGGAACAGCCCTTCAATATAATTGCGGCGGTAAAAACTCAAAGTAAGGTCGACCACCTCCTGCACATTGAAGCGTGCCCGCGCCACATTGCTGCTGACACGGTTGACACAATAAATGCAGTCATAGACGCAGAAATTGGTCAGTAGTATCTTCAGCAGCGAGATACAGCGCCCGTCCGGCGCATAGCTGTGGCATATGCCCATGCCGGTGGTCGAGCCTATGCCCTTGCCGTCTTTGGAAGTACGCTGGTCGCTACCGCTGGAGGCACATGAAGCATCATATTTGGCGGCATCAGCCAGTATTTCGAGTTTCTGCTTGAGTTGCATGTAGTGTCTTTATATAGAGGGTAAGGACAACTTGCACAGGCCTATCGCCTATGCAAAGGCTGGAACATAGTCTCAACCTGAATCTTGATAAGTTAAGAGCACTTAAATTTAGTATCTCAAAAAATATTTATTTATTGTAACAATAAAATTATTATTTTTGTTACAATAAAAATCATGAAAAAAGACGAATTGAAAATAGCCGGTAGAAAACCAGGTTCAGGACGCAAACCCGGTTCAGGTACTTTCCGCGAGGAAACCTCTGTGATGCGCGTGCCTAATAGCCAGAAACCGGTGATCGCCGACTTTCTTGAAGCCTATGCCAGGAAACAGCGCCTGCATGAGCTGAAAGATGATCTGGATGCGGTGGATGCATTTGCCCAACCTATATTAGCCGCTGAAAGCATCAGCCTGCCCTTGTATGAGTCCAAAGTGCCGGCTGGTTTACCGTCACCTGCGGACAGTGATATCGAAGAGCAGCTGGACCTCTACCAATACCTGATCGCCAATACCGATGACACTTTTTTCATCACCATACAGGGTGAGTCCATGATAGAAGTCGGCCTGATGCCAGGCGATAAAGCCATCGTACAAAAACGCAAACAGCCGGCGCTGGGCGATATCGTGCTGGCCATGATAGATGGCGAATTCACCGTGAAAACCCTGGCCAGACAATCAAACGGCCTGCCCAAACTATTACCTGCAAACTCTTCCGGCAGATACAGCCCCATCCTCATTCAGAGCAGGATGGAGTTTCAGATCTGGGGTGTAGTGACAGGCTCTTTCAGGAAATTTTGATCATGACACGTAAAAACATCATCTCGACCAGCTGGGCCAATGGCGTTTGCCGGGCCAACGATATCAACATCAACTACCTGAGGACAGGCGGCAACAAGCCTCCGCTGATCGCCCTGCATGGCCTGGCAGGCAGTGGTGCCTGCTGGTCACAACTGGCACGCGCACTGGAAAAAGACTATGACGTCATCATGCCGGACGCCAGGGGCCATGGCTTATCCAGCGCGCCAGCGCATGGTTATACCTATCAGGACCACGCCAATGATGTGATCGAACTGATACGTACCCTGGGCATTAAATCGCCCTATCTGCTCGGGCACTCCATGGGTGGCATGACTGCAGCCATGGTGGCGAGCCGTCTGGGTTTCGCCATCAGCGGCATCATCCTGGCAGACCCGACCTTTATCAGCGCCGAATGGCAGGAGGGTGTGTATGAAAGTGGTGTGGTTGAACAACACCAGCAGATCTTGAGCTCGACCAAGGAAGCCTTGTTTAAAGAAGCCAAAGCCAAATATCGTTATCGCTCGTCCGAGCTGCTGGAACATATCATACAGGCAAGGCTACAAACCAGCCTCAAGGCGTTTGATGTGCTGATCCCGCCTAACCCTGAGTTTGATGAGTTGATCCGCAATATCTATGTACCTACCTTACTGGTGCTGGGCAGCGAAGGCATAGTCTCTACCGATACCGCGCTGGCTTTACATAAACTCAACCCCGAGCTGCAGTATAAATTGATCCCCGATGCCGGCCACGGGCTGCCCTATGATGAACCGGCACGCCTGGCTACCGCTGTGGATGCTTTTCTGCGGCCGGTGGCGTCGTCTGCGCAACGCTACAGCAACCGCCGCTACGTAAGCAGCTTTTCAGCTTCTTATTCCTATTAGTGCAAACCTTGAGCTGGCAGCGCGCGCAACTGCTGCCAGAGAGGCTGCGCTGTCAGTAGCAGCCTGAATCTTGCTAAATAAGCTGGCTGGCCTATATCAAGGCCTAGCCTGCTCTGCTCGCCCCGCCAAACAAGCTATCAATAGGCCCGTTTTTATATTTCATTTACACAGGGCGGATTAAATCTATACAAAAAATTTACCTTTTTTCCTGAACAATGCACACTTCAAAAAGTGATTCATATGTTTAAGGATATAGAGTGAATAAATCCATGCTGCATTGTTGTGTATTAGCCCTGCCATTGCTAGCGGGTGAAGGCTACGCAGAAGAGGTGCAAGATTTGAGCGCCGCCAGCTTCAAGCTCAGTGGCTATCTTGAGTCTTATTACAGCAAGGACTTCAATGATCCTGGCCAGCAAAAAAGGCCGGCATTCATGTATAGCTATAACCAGGATGACAGCCTGCAGATCAACCTCGCGCTGATCAGGGCCGACATCAGCTCCAGCCATTTCAGGGCACACCTGGGTGTCGCCTCCGGCACTTATATGAAGGCTAACTATGCGGCCGAGAACCGCACTTTGCAGCATCTGTATGAAGCCAATGCAGGCATTAAACTTTCAGACCAGCATGATCTGTGGCTGGATGTAGGGGTGATGCCTGCGCATATCGGTTTTGAGAGTGCTATCGGTGCCGAAAACTGGACCCTGACCCGTAGCATGATGGCAGATAACTCGCCCTACTTTGAGACCGGTGCCAGGCTTTCATATACCAGTACAGATGGCAAATGGTACGTCAGCGGCCTGCTGCTGAATGGCTGGCAACGGATACACAGGCCAGATGGCAATAGCACGCCCTCCTTAGGGCATCAGATCACTTATAAGCCCAATGACAGGCTGACTCTCAATAGCAGCTCATTCATAGGTAATGACAAATCAGATGCTGACCGCCAGATGCGTTACTTTCATAATCTATATGCGCAACTACAACTGGATGATCGCTGGTCCATGCTGGCCGCCCTCGATGTAGGCGCGGAACAAAGACTGGATGACAGGGGCCGCTACAATGTCTGGTATACGCCTAATCTGATCTTCAGGTATAGGTATTCAGATAGTGTGAGTTTTGCGGCCCGCGCCGAGTACTACCAGGACAAGCAAGGCGTCATAGTCAGCACAGAGACGCCTAATGGCTTTAAGACCCAGGGCTATTCAGTGAATATGGATTATCAGCTGCATCCTGCAGTGCTGCTGCGGGCGGAGCTACGCCAGTTCATCAGCAAAGACCGCATTTTTCTCAAAGATGATAATGACTTTTCCAGCCGTAGCCTGATGGCCACCACTGCCCTGGCTATCAGTTTCTAGGCAAACCTTCCCTCCCCCGCTGTTTTGCAGCTGACGTATTTATAACTTTTTTATACGTCAGCTTTTTTTCATTACGACTTCTTTATTTCTCCAGGCGTAAGCTGAGTGCTCGTGAAAAGTGTGTTGTATGGCGCATTTTTACTTTCTATGGCATTTCAGAGGCACTGAACATGATTTATTTGATCAGCGGAGCAATTGCAGCATTTCTGTTTGTATATCTGGTGTATGCCCTTTTCAGACCGGAGCATTTTTAACATGACTGCAGATGGATTTATTCAATTAGGTTTGTATATGCTGGCCCTGGTGTTACTGACCAAACCAGTGGGTTACTTGATCTATAAAGTGATGGAAACCGACTGGCTATCTCAGCGTAAATGGTTGGGCGCGCCTGAACGGCTGATCTACCGCTTATCTGGGGTAGACGCTAAAAAGGAAATGGGCTGGAAAGCCTATGCCATCGCATTATTGGCTTTTAATGTGATCGGCTTTTTCTTTCTGTTGCTATTGCAACTGCTGCAATTGTGGCTGCCACTCAACCCGGAACAATTCTCTAACCTCAGCTTTGACTCCGCATTCAATACCGCGGTGAGTTTTGTAACCAATACTAACTGGCAGGGCTATGCCGGTGAATCCACTATGAGTTACCTCACCCAGATGCTGGGCTTGTCGGTGCAGAACTTTGTATCGGCAGCCACCGGTATTGCGGTTGTGATGGCGTTGATCCGTGGGTTCGCCCGTCACTCCAGCACTGGCCTGGGTAATTTCTGGGTGGACCTGACACGTAGCACTTTGTATCTGCTGCTCCCTGGGTCACTGATCTTTGCCACTTTGTTTATGCAACAAGGCGTGATCCAGAATTTAAACCCTTATGTAGATGCGCATACGCTGGAGAGCACCGAGTATTCAGCGCCAGTCAAAGATGAGCAAGGTCTAGCAAAGCTTAATCAACAAGGCCAGCCTTTACTAAGCACTGCGACCACACAAACACAACATATCGCGATGGGTGCAGTCGCATCGCAGGAAGCCATCAAAATGCTGGGCACCAATGGCGGTGGTTTCTTTAATGCCAACTCTGCCCATCCGTTTGAAAACCCCACGCCGTTCACCAACTTTTTGCAGATGCTGGCTATTTTCCTGATCCCGGCGGCACTTTGTTATGCCTTCGGTTTAATGGTGGGCGACCGCAGGCAAGGCTGGGCCATATTCAGCGCAATGGCCATCCTGTTTGTCGTGCTGGCTACGGTGGTGATGTGGGCAGAACAGGCTGGTAATCCCATGCTGTCGCAGCTGGGGGCAGATACTGCTGCATCCACCTTGCAGGCTGGCGGCAATATGGAAGGTAAGGAAACGCGCTTTGGTATCAACAGCTCGGCCTTGTTCGCTACGATCACCACCGCAGCTTCATGTGGCGCAGTGAATGCCATGCACGATTCGCTCACTCCGGTGGGCGGCATGATCGCGATGTGGCTGATGCAACTGGGTGAAGTAGTGTTCGGTGGCGTCGGTACTGGCTTATATAGCATGCTGGTCTACGCCGTGATCGCCGTTTTTGTCGCCGGTTTGATGATAGGCCGCACGCCTGAATATCTGGGCAAAAAGATCGAGATCTTCGAAATGAAAATGTCTGCACTGATCATTCTGGTGACACCGGTACTGGTGCTGGCAGGTAGCGCAATTTCAGTGCTGGTCACGCCTGGCTTAGCGGGTATCGCCAACCCCGGTGCGCACGGCCTGAGCGAGATCTTGTATGCCTATTCATCAGCAGCCAACAACAACGGTAGTGCGTTTGCCGGCTTATCCGCCAACACGCCTTTCTATAACTACATGCTATCCGCTGCCATGTGGTTCGGTCGCTTCGGCATCATCATTCCTATCCTGGCCATTGCCGGCTCCCTGGCAAGCAAAAAGAGGATCACGCCCGGCTTGGGGACTTTACCCACCCATGGCCCGCTGTTCGTTGGCTTATTGATAGGCACCGTCATTCTGGTTGGCGCATTGACCTACATACCGGCATTAGCACTGGGGCCTGGTATTGAACAGCTCACCATGACCGCAGCGCATTGATATCAGGCTAAACAGAAGATTATTGGAGAGTATATTTATGGTTAAGAAAGCTATGGCTGCTTTACTGCCGGTTGACCAGGTTAAAGCAGCTTTTATCCAGTCCATCAAGAGATTGGCACCGCAGGCACAATGGCGCAATCCGGTGATGTTTGTGGTGTATCTGGGCAGCATACTGACCTCGCTATTATTTGCTTATGCCTGTGTTGCGCAAGGGGCAGAGCACATCAAATTCATAGGCATGATCACGTTGTGGCTGTGGTCTACCGTGGTTTTTGCCAACTTTTCCGAGGCGGTGGCCGAAGGCAGGAGCAAGGCGCAGGCGGCCAGTTTGCGCAGCTCTAAAAAGAATGTGCCGGCAAAGAAGTTAAACGGAGCCAGCAAATCATCTAGCGTAAGTGTTGTAGACAGTCTTTCATTACGCAAAGGCGATGTTGTGCTGGTTGAAGCAAGCGATGTGATCCCGGCAGATGGTGAAGTCATTGAAGGCATCGCCTCCGTCAATGAGGCGGCCATCACCGGTGAATCCGCGCCTGTGATCCGCGAGTCTGGCGGTGATTTCAGTGCCGTCACCGGCGGTACCCAGGTGTTGTCAGACTGGATAGTGGTACGCATCAGCGTCAATCCGGGCGAAGCATTTCTGGACCGCATGATCGCCATGGTAGAAGGTGCAAAACGGCAGAAAACGCCTAACGAGATCGCGCTCACCATATTGCTGGTGTCACTGACTATCGTATTTTTGCTGGCCACTGTCACCCTGCTGCCCTTCTCACTATTCAGCGTCAATGCCAGCGGTGCAGGCGAGCCTGTCTCGGTAGTGGTGCTGGTCGCGCTACTGGTGTGCCTGATCCCCACCACCATTGCCGGCTTATTGTCCGCCATAGGCGTGGCTGGCATGAGCCGCATGATGCAGGCCAATGTGATCGCGGTTTCCGGCAGAGCGGTAGAAGCCGCCGGCGATGTAGATGTGCTGTTGCTGGATAAAACCGGCACCATCACCCTCGGTAATAGACAGGCTTCCGCCTTCTACCCGGTCACCGGTATCAGCGAGGAGGCATTGGCAGATGTGGCGCAACTGTCTTCACTGGCGGATGAGACGCCGGAAGGCCGTAGCATAGTGGTGCTGGCAAAAAACAGATTCTCTATCCGTGAACGCGATATGCAATCGCTGGGTGCCGTGTTCGTGCCTTTCTCGGCGCACAGCAAAATGAGTGGTATCAACTTGCAGGACAGAGTAATCCGTAAAGGCGCTGCCAGTGCCATCAAGCAACATATACAGAGCCTGGGCGGTCTCTTCCCCGAAGAACTCAATCGCATCGTCGATGATATATCCAGGCGTGGCAGCACACCGCTGGTGGTCGCGGATCAGGCAAAGGTACTGGGCGCTATCGAGCTCAAAGACATCGTCAAAGGTGGCATCAAAGAGCGCTTTGCCGAGTTACGCAATATGGGCATCAAAACCATCATGATCACCGGTGACAACCGGCTCACTGCCGCCTCCATCGCTGCCGAAGCCGGGGTGGATGACTTTCTGGCAGAAGCCACGCCCGAAGCCAAGTTAAGCCTGATCCGCTCGTACCAGGCCGAAGGCAAACTGGTCGCCATGACCGGTGATGGCACCAACGACGCCCCTGCCCTGGCGCAGGCCGATGTGGCGGTGGCCATGAACACCGGCACGCAAGCCGCCAAAGAAGCCGGCAATATGGTGGACCTGGACTCCAACCCGACCAAGTTGATTGAGATCGTCGAGATAGGCAAGCAGATGCTGATGACACGCGGCTCGCTGACCACCTTCAGCATAGCCAATGATATCGCCAAGTACTTCGCCATTATCCCGGCTGCGTTCGCCAGCACCTATCCGGCACTGGCGGCCCTGAACATCATGCAACTGGCGACGCCGCAATCAGCCATCCTGTCAGCGGTGATCTTTAATGCCCTGATCATCATTGTGCTGATCCCGCTAGCGCTCAAAGGCGTAGCCTACCGCGCCATAGGCGCGGCTGCCTTGCTGAGACGGAATATGCTGGTTTACGGCCTGGGCGGCATCATTGTTCCGTTTATAGGCATCAAGGCGATTGATTTGATTTTAGTGGCAGTTGCTGTCGCTTAATGTAATGAAAGAAGGCTATATGAAACAGATTCTCAGAGCTTCATTATTGATGTTTGCCAGCCTGACATTGGTGACAGGTGTGTTGTATCCATTGCTGGTCACCGGCATAGGCGAGACGTTCTTTGCTACACAAGTCGCGGGTTCGTTAATTAAAAAAGATGGCGTGATCATAGGTTCGGCATTGATAGGGCAAAACTTTCATAGCCCGCAGTATTTCTGGGGCAGGCCATCTGCGACCAGCCCATACCCTAACAATGCTGCCGCCTCTGCGGGCTCAAATCAGGGTCCGTTAAACCCGGCTTTGGCAGATGCGGTAACTGCCAGATATCAGCAATATCAGTCAGCAGGCGCATCAGCAAAGCCGGTTCCGGTCGAATTACTGACCGCCTCGGCCAGCGGATTGGACCCTGATATCAGTCCAGCTGCAGCTTTATACCAGGCCGATAGAGTGGCGAAAGCCAGGCAGTTGGATATCGATCAATTGAAAGCATTGATAGCTAAAAACACTATCCCCAGACAATTCGGAATATTGGGTGAGCCCAGATTGAATGTGTTGGCTTTGAATCTGGCATTGGATGAAATGGCAGCGAGCAAGAAATAAGCGAGTGTTGCAGATAGAGTGACGGTGAAGATTATTCTTGCCCTTGCAAATAACAGTCTATAAGGTCTTAATAAGCTACATTAGTTTCGTTTATTGTCTCTTGTGACCAGAATCGATCATTGAATGAGTCAAAATACTCAACGCCCCAATCCTGATCAGTTGCTTATGCAGTTGCATCTGGAAGATAAAAAGAGCCTCAGGGGTAAATTAAAAGTCTTTTTTGGCAGCTCGGCCGGCGTAGGCAAAACCTATGCGATGTTACAGGCGGCACACGCTTTAAAGCGCGAACATGTACACGTACTGGTAGGTGTGATAGAAACACATGGCAGATCTGATACTGAGTCCATGCTGCAAGGGTTGCCGGTGCTGCCGCTCAAACAGATCAGCTACCGGGATAAATCACTCACCGAATTCGATATTGATGCAGCCTTGCGCATACACCCTAGCGTGATCCTGGTGGATGAGTTGGCGCACTCCAATGTGGAAGGTTGCAGGCACAAAAAACGCTGGCAGGATGTAGAAGAATTACTTTCTTCCGGCATTGACGTTTACACCACAGTGAACGTGCAGCACATAGAGAGCCTGAACGATATCGTGGCGCAGATCACCGGTATCAAAGTACACGAAACCATACCCGACCGCGTGTTTGACCTGGCCGACGAAGTATTACTGATAGACCTGCCGCCGGAAGAACTATTGCAACGACTGGAAGAAGGTCGCATTTATATTGCGGAACAAGCTAAACAAGCGACCAAGAATTTCTTCCGTAAAGGCAATCTGATCGCGCTCAGGGAATTAGCCCTCAGAAGAACCGCTGATCGTGTCGATGCGCAGATGCAGGAGTACAGGCAGAATCAATCTATTGATCAGGTCTGGCAAGCCCATGAAAGGATACTGGTAGGCATAGGCCCTGGCAGAGATTCTGAGAATCTGATCCGCACTGCAGCAAGGCTAGCCTATAGCTTGAAAGCCGAATGGCTTGCCGTGTTTATTGACACAGCTGCCGCTCATGAAATCGGCGTAGAAGAACGCAAGCAGATCACCGAGCTGCTGCGACTCGCGCAGAGCCTTGGGGCAGTGACTGCAAATCTGAACGGTGACTCGGTGACTGACACCTTGCTTGAATACGCGCTAAGCCACAATGTTTCAAGGATAGTGATAGGAAAACCCACACGCTCATTACTTTCCAGGTTTTTTAAACCCAGTGTCAGTGATCAGATCGCCAAGGCTAAAAGCGATATTGATGTGCATATAGTCATGAAAAGCCAATACCGGACCGAGAAGGTAAAAAAGTCAGTACTAACTTCCAGTGAGCTCTCTTCGCATTTCACGCCGCAAAAGCAACGTGGCTATTTATGGGCGCTGGTGATCAGTGCCATCACTTCAGCTGTCGCCAGTGTCTTGCTGCCCTATTTTGAGTTGGCCAACATCATCATGCTCTATCTGCTGGGTGTCATGCTGATCTCCATGCGTTATGGCAAAGGCCCGGGCATCGTGGCTTCATTGCTCAGCGTCTCTACTTTTGATTTCTTTTTTGTGCCGCCCAGACTTTCATTCTCGGTGACAGATACGCAGTACTTGATGACGTTTGCCATCATGCTTTCGGTCGCTTTGGTGATCAGCAACCTGACTTCTATCTTAAGAAAACAGGCCATCATTGCCAATTATCGCGAAAAACGTAGTTTTGCCTTATATGAGATCGGTAAAGAGTTAGCTTCGGCGATGACCACTTCGCATATCGTGGAAGTCAGTATCCATCATGTCTCCAGAATGTTTAATTCAAGTGTCGCCATACTCACCCCAGGCGCTGACGAACAATTGCAAGTGGTGCATATGACAGGCACCCGTAAATATCCGGATCTGTCTCAGGTACAACTGCACGGGGTGGATCTGGGGATTGCACAATGGACTTATGACCACCAGCAGCAGGCAGGGCTGGGCACTGATACCCTGCCTTCGAGCAAGATCCTTTATATCCCTTTGAAAGCGCCTATGCGTACCAGAGGGGTATTGGCGATTTCGCCCGGTAGTGTGCAAGACATTTTCATGCCTGAACACCGGCAGTTGCTGGATACTTTTGCTGCGCAGATAGGACTGGCACTAGAACGCAAACATTACGTAGAGGTGGCCAGAGACGCATTGATTTCAATGGAGACCGAACATCTTAGAAACTCCCTGCTCAGTGCGATCTCTCACGACCTCAGGACGCCACTGACCAGTATCATAGGGACCACCTCACAATTGAAAGACGGCATCAAGCCTGGCTCTGATGAATATGCGTTAGTCAGCGCTTTACATGAGCAGGCTTACCGCATGCAGAGCCTGGTGCTCAATCTGTTGGATATGGCCAGGCTGCAGTCCGGCACGGTCAAACTCAACAGCGACTGGCATGTGCTGGAAGAGATCGTCGGTTCTGCCATCAATGGCTTGCGCATAGCGTTGCAGCAGCACCACATCATCGTCAGGCCCATGGAAGCTATCCCGCTGTTATTTGTGGATGCAGTGCTGATAGAACGTGTGTTCAGTAACTTGCTGGATAATGCCTGTAAATACAGTGAGCCCGGCAGCACAATCATGATTGCTGCCAATTGCGATAACAGCCAGGTGTTTATCTCGGTGGCCGATGAAGGCCAGGGCCTGCCGCCAGGCATGCAGGACAGTATTTTTCAGAAATTCACGCGCGGGCGCAGTGAATCGGCTACCCCTGGTGTAGGCCTAGGCCTGTCCATCTGCAAATCCATCATAGAGGCGCATGGCGGCAGGATATGGGCAGAGAAAAATCAGCAACAAGGAGCCACCTTTATGTTTAGCCTGCCGCTCAAACCACAACCAATGCTGGATGACCTGGAATAGTAGAACTGGAATAGTAGAACTGGAATAGTAGAGCTGGAATAGAAGACCTGGAATAGAAGACCTGGAATAGAAGACCTGGAATAGATGAACTGGAAACCTGATCATGAGTGAAAGCGCAAAATTCTGTATCGTAGTGGTGGAGGATGAGGAGCAGATACGCCGGCTGATCTCCATGATCCTCGAAGCGGAGGACTTTATCGTCTACACCGCAGATACTGGCAAGCGCGGCCTGATCGAGGTCGGCACGCGCAAGCCCGATATCGCCATCATAGACCTGGGGTTGCCAGATATGGACGGTGTAGAGCTGATCCAGGAAATCCGCGTCTGGGGCAGCCTGCCTATCATAGTGCTTTCAGCCAGGACTAACGAGGTGGAGAAAGTGCGCGCGCTGGATGCCGGGGCGGATGACTACATCACCAAACCATTCGGCTCGGCCGAGTTGCTAGCCAGGGTAAGGGCGCATTTAAGAAGGCGCAACAACAACCCTAACGGGCAGCAAAGCCAGATCAGCTTCGGCGAAGTCAAAGTAGACTTTATCAAACGCCAGGTGTTGCGTAATGACGTGCCGGTGTCACTGACGCCTATAGAATACCGTTTATTAACTGCTCTATTGAGATCAGCCGGCTGTGTACTCACGCAACGCACCCTGCTCAAAGAAGTGTGGGGCCCCTCCTACGTCGAACATGCGCACTACCTGCGCATTTATATGGGCCACCTGCGTAACAAGCTGGAACGTGACCCGGCGCAACCGCGACACTTGCTCACCGAGATCGCGGTGGGCTACCGCATAGTGCTGGAACCCTGAGCGAGCTGTTCAAACGTGCTGACTAGCTCTTTTTCAAGCGCAACAGAAACGTTGCTTAGTGGCAATCTCAATTCCGCCTCAACCAGGCGCTGGTGAGCCAGCAATGCTTTAAGCGGCGCCGGGTTTGTTTCCCTGAAAAGCAATGCGATCAGCTGCTCATAAGGTGTGAAATGCTTTTTTGCGGCGGCCAGCTGGCCGGTATGCATTAACTCATAAATGCTGACAAAGACATCGGTGTTGATATGGGCTGCGGCTGAAATAGCGCCACTGGCACCATACTGCATAGCGCTGAGTAGCAGTGCGTCGTCGCCACACATGACATTTAAAGGGGTGTGCGCAATGGCTTGCACTAAATTGTGCAGGCTGCCACTGGATTCTTTCAGCCCGATAATGTGCGGATGACCTGCGAGCGCCTTCAAGGTGTCTAATTCGAGTGCAACACCACACCGGGAAGGCACGTTATACAGCACGATAGGTTTATTGACCGAGTCGGCAACTAGATTGAAGTGCCTGATCAATCCAGTTTGCGATGGTTTCACAAACGGTGGCGGCGCCATCAGGAATCCGAATATATCGTATTGCTGCAACATGTTTGCCTGTTGAATGAGGTCTGCTGTGCCAAAACCATTCAGGCCCATTAATACGGGGATCTGCGTATCTGTGATTTCCAGTAACACTTCAATGATGGTTAATTTCTCAGTGGTGCTCAGTGATCCGAATTCACCGGTGGTACTACAGGCCACCAAGCCATGTACGCCAGAGTTGACGAGTTGCTGCGCCAGATGGCGTAATGCTGTTACGTCTAATGATCCGTCTTTAAACGGTGTCACCACTGGCACCCAAATGCCGCGCAGCCGCTGTTTCTCCGCCGTGATTGCCTCTACATGTGGTCCTGGGGATGATGATGTTGCTAACTGCGATACAGCGCTACTGGCTTCTAACATAACAGGATGATCCAGCATATCAGCTTTCCCTTTTTATACGGCCAAACTCGGCGGCATCAAGTGTTTTCATCACCTCTTGCATGATGCTTAAACTTTTCCCCACCGGTATCTTCAAATGCACTTTTAGTCGTTTCGAGTGAGCCACCGGTTTGACGGTATATGAATCCACCATTCGACAGAGCTTTGTTGCAATTAAATAGCGAAGCTGACTGATGAGGTTTGCTTCAATGATGATAGGTATTTTTTCAAACAGTACCGGTTTGGGCGGCTGTCTGAACTGGCGGGAGAAAGGGACGGCTCGTTTAACTGGTAATACCGGAGCTGTGTTGCGCAAGCCTTGTTCAAAGGCGATGATGGTTGCCTGCATACCCCACTCTTTCGTGTTGTTGAGATAGGCAAAGTGTAGTTGTATGCTTGTTAAAACCGCATAAATTCAATAGTCTGCAGAATAAAAACAATATAAAAAAACAGGGGCCTGGGCCCCTGTTTTAGCAAAGCAGTATTGCAAGCTGGTGTTCAGCTCACACTGTTTAAATATCCAGCGAACTCACACTCAGTGCATTGCTTTCAATAAAGGCGCGGCGTGGTTCTACGTTGTCGCCCATCAGGGTGGTGAAGATCTCATCGGCACCGATGGCGTCTTCGATCTGCACTTTCAGCAGGCGGCGCACGGTCGGGTCCATGGTGGTTTCCCACAACTGTTCCGGGTTCATCTCGCCCAGGCCTTTGTAACGCTGAATGTTCAGGTTATGTCTGGCTTCGCCCAACAACCAGTCCAGCGCCTGTTTAAAGGTGCTGACTTTTTGTTCTTTTTCGCCGCGTTTGATCAATGCGCCTGCGCCCAGCAGGTTGTTGACCATCTGCGAAGTGCGATTGATCTGGCGGTAATCACCGCTGCTGAGGAATTCGGCATCGATGACGCAGCTTTGCAGGTTGCCATGCACGTATTTATTCACTTCCAGGCGATAGGCGCTGGTTTCGGTATCTTGCGCCACTATCACTTCAGAACCTATGGCACCCAGGATAGGACGCAGTTTTCCGGCTGCCTCGTTGGCGGCGGCTTCTGTGCTCAGGTCTAGGTCGCCCAGGTCCTGGATCGCACGCAACACGCTTTCGTCATACAGGTTGGCGATACGGCGTATCACTGCTTCAGTCAGCACCATTTGTTTGGCGATGCTGGTTAAGGCATCATCTTTCAGCGTTTCTCCGCCCTCGCTGGTGAGCAGCTCGGCACCTTTCAGCGCAGAGTTGAGCAAGTACTCATCCAGCTCGTGCTCATCTTTCAGGTAACGCTCGTCACGGCCCTGTTTGACTTTGTACAGCGGTGGTTGCGCAATGTAGATATGGCCACGTTCGACCAGCTCAGGCATCTGGCGGTAGAAGAAGGTCAGCAGCAAAGTCCGGATGTGGGCGCCATCGACGTCAGCATCGGTCATGATGATGATGCGGTGATAACGCAGTTTCTCAACGTTGAAATCAGCTTTGCCTATGCCGGTGCCCAGTGCGGTGATCAGGGTGGCGATCTCCTGCGAGCCCAGCAGTTTGTCAAAACGCGCTTTTTCCACGTTCAGGATCTTACCTTTGAGCGGCAGGATAGCCTGGTTTTTACGGTCACGGCCCTGTTTGGCTGAACCGCCGGCGGAGTCACCCTCGACCAGGTAGATCTCACACAGTGACGGATCTTTTTCCTGGCAATCGGCCAGCTTGCCTGGCAGGCCCATGGTGTCCATCACGCCTTTACGACGAGTGATCTCACGCGCCTTGCGGGCGGCTTCACGCGCACGCGCAGCTTCTACGATCTTGCCACAGACGATTTTGGCGTCTATCGGGTTTTCAGCGAGAAACTCGGCCAGTTTTGCCGATACTATCTCTGACACCACTGGTTGTACTTCACTGGAAACCAGTTTGTCTTTGGTCTGTGAAGAGAATTTTGGATCTGGCACCTTGACTGACAATACACAGGTGATGCCTTCGCGCATGTCGTCGCCTGTGGTTTCCACTTTGGCTTTTTTGGCAAATTCGTTCTGTTCTATGTACTGGTTAAGCGTGCGTGTCATGGCCGTGCGCAAACCGGTTAAATGCGTACCGCCATCACGTTGCGGGATATTGTTGGTGAAACACTGTACCGTTTCTGAATAACTGTCGTTCCATTGCATGGCGACTTCGACCGTCATATTGTCTTTTTCGCTGACTGCGTAAAACACTTTCGGGTGCAGAACGGTTTTGCTGCGGTTCATGTATTCAACAAAACCTTTGATACCACCGCTGAAAGCAAAGTTTTCAGATTTGCCGGTGCGCTGGTCTATCAACTCGATCTTGACGCCGTTGTTCAGGAAAGACAGCTCACGGATACGTTTGGCCAGCAGTTCAAAGTGGTATTCAACCAGCACAAAAGTGTCCACAGAAGCCAGGAAGTGCACTTCAGTGCCCTTTTTATCCGTGGTGCCAGTCACCGCTAACGGCGCTTGTGGTACACCACGGTGGAATTCCATCTGGTGTACCTGGCCTTTACGGTAGATCTTCAGGCGCAACCAGTCAGACAAGGCATTCACCACAGACACACCCACACCATGCAGACCGCCAGACACCTTGTAGGAGTTCTGATCGAACTTGCCGCCGGCATGCAGTTCTGTCATCACGATCTCAGCGGCTGAACGCTTGGGCTCGTGTTTGTCGTCGTCTTTGATATCGGTAGGAATGCCGCGGCCGTTATCGGAAATGCTGATGGAGTTATCCGGGTGGATGATCACTTTAATGTCATCACAATGCCCTGCCAGCGCTTCGTCGATCGCATTATCCAGTACTTCGAACACCATGTGGTGCAAGCCGGAACCGTCTGACGTGTCACCGATATACATGCCTGGACGCTTACGAACCGCGTCCAAACCTTCTAAAATCTTGATACTGTCTGAGTTATATTCTTGTGGCTGTGCCATAACGAAAGTTTCTTTAATGAGATTAAAAGACGATTGCAACCAACAGCGCCCGTGTTTCACGTGAAACACGGTAACCCTGCATTATATGCGCATTGGCATCACAACGTATTTATAGTTGATATCGCTGGCGGTAGTGATCAGGCAACTACTGTTGGCATCGGCAAAAGCAAACTGGATGTTTTCATCGCCCAGGTTATTGAGTACATCGATCAGGTAGGTGACATTAAAGCCTATATCCAGCGCGGCTTTGCTGTAATTGATATCCAGTTCTTCTTCAGCTTCTTCCTGCTCGGTATTGGTACTGATCAGTTTGAGCTGACCATCAGTGATCACCATGCGGATACTGCGATATTTCTCGTTGGATAAGATAGAAGCACGTTGCAATGCACTCAGTATCTGCTGGCGGTTCACTTCGAACGTATTCTGGTGGCCGTTTGGAATCACGCGGTTGTAATCCGGGAATTTGCCATCTATCACTTTGCTGATCAGCTGAATATCACCGAATTCAAAACTGATCTGGCCATTCAATAAATCTATCACCACCGGTGAGTCAGACTGATCATCCAGCAACTTGGTCAATTCCAGCACCGTTTTGCGTGGCAGTATCACCTCTGTTTTTTCAAACTCCTGATCCAGCGTGGTGTTGGTATAGCTCAACCGGTGGCCATCTGTGCCAACTACGTGCATCTGGTTGCCTTGTACTTCCAGCAACAGGCCATTCAGGTAGTAGCGGATATCCTGTTGCGCCATGGCGAATTCAACCTGTTTCAGCAGGCGTTTCAACTCGGATTGTGACAGGCTGAAACTGATATTCTGGCCGCTGGCTTTGCTCATTAACGGGTAATCGGCAGCCGGCAGAGTTTGCAGGTTGAAACGGCTCTTACCTGCTTTCAGCGTGATCCGGTTATCCTGGTTGTTCATTTCTATGGCCGTGTTTTCCGGCAATGACCTACAGATATCCAGTAACTTTTTGGCAGAAATCGTCGTGCTCAGTTCACCTTCTACGCCACTGTTCACTTTCAGCGAAATCTGCATTTCCAGATCGGTAGCAGTCAGATGCATTTCCTGCTGCCTGATGTTTATCAACAGATTGGAAAGAATAGGTAACGTATGTCTGCGTTCTACGATGCCGGTGACATTGTTAAGTGGTTTAAGCAATACTTCACGACTGATTTTGATTTGCATGGCCTGACCTGATTAATAACTTTATTTCAATATATAAAAGATAAGATTAATAGTAATGTTGCATTTATTTGTGGGTAACTCTAAAAACCATTTAAATTCAATAGCTTGTTACCAATTAAGCTTGTGTATAAATTGCGGTTTAAACATGCATAGTTTGTGGCTGATATTGTAAACCGATTTTATCCTGTCTATACGCAATATTTAAACACACTTCATTCGCACCTTATCCACAGCTTTTGTTTTTGTAATCTGTTGCCTTAATCTCTGATCACCTGCGTTAAAAAACCAATATCGCGGGCCAGTGTCTGGTCGTTCAGGCGCAGCTGCTCGATTTCATCGCAGGCATGCATCACGGTGGTATGGTGACGTCCGCCAAAGGCTTCGCCTATCTCAGGAAAGCTGTGATTGGTTAATTCCCTGGCCAGTGACATCGCCACCTGGCGCGGCCTGGCGACATTGCGTGAACGCTTTTTACTGAACATATCGCTGACTTTTATCTTGTAATAATCAGCGACGGTTTTCTGGATATTCTCTATGGTGATCTGGCGGCCGCGCACGGCGATCAGGTCACGCAAGGCATCTTTGGCCAGATGCACATCGATGGCATGGCCGGTAAAGTTGGCCATGGCGATGATACGGTTGAGTGCGCCTTCAAGCTCGCGCACACTGGAACGGATCTGCTTGGCAACAAAAAACGCCACATCTTCATGCAGGTTGATCTTCAGGGTCTCGGCCTTTTTACGCAGAATGGCGACGCGCATCTCCAGTTCCGGCGGCTCAACGGCAACCGTCAGCCCCCAGCTAAAGCGCGTACGCAAGCGCTCATCCATATCCACGATCTCTTTAGGATAGGTATCGCAAGTGATGACGATCTGCTTTTTCTCTTCTATCAGTGTATTAAAAGCATAGAAGAACTCTTCCTGGGTACGCGTCTTCTTGGCAAAGAATTGAATATCATCGATCAACAGCAGATCTAATGAGTGGTATTGCTGTTTGAACTCGTCAAACGCCTTGTTCTCGTAGGCTTTCACCACGTCAGATACATAACGTTCGGCATGCAGGTAGCGGATATTGGCTTCCGGCTTGATTTTTTTCAGCTCATTGCCTATCGCCTGCAGCAGATGCGTTTTGCCCAGCCCCACGCCACCATAGATAAACAAAGGGTTATAGGCCTGGCCGGGATTACCGGCAACCTGTATCGCTGCAGCGCGCGCCAGCTGGTTGGCGCGACCAGTGACATAATTATCGAAAAGAAAACTGTTATTGAGACCGCTGCTTTTTTCAGCTTTGATATTTTTAACCGGCGCCCGGCTAGTAAAAAGTTTCTTTTCAGCTGGCTTTTCGATCTGCCTGGGCTGGCTCTTGGCCGCTGGCGCTTCACCCGCGGTTGCGGCGGCACCATTGCTGGCCAGGGCAGTATTCACTAAAGCAGGTTCTGTTTGCAGTATGCTGCTGTCTACGATCAGCTCGACCACTACGCTGTGGGACAATTCATGAGCAATGGATTCAATACGGTTAAAAAACTTGCTTTTTACCCATTGCATGACAAACTTGTTAGGCGCGACGATTTGCACAGCCTGACCATTCACGCGTGCACGCAGCGGTTTGATCCAGGTATTGTATTGTTGTGCGGATAGTTCCTGTTCGAACTTCAGCAGACAATGCGCCCAAAAGTTTTCCATTGCTCCAGTGTTTTTCAATTTTTGCAAAAAGCTTAGCCCGGCGTATGCGCCTGAGAGTCGTTTGCTGTTGTTTATTCGTTATGTGCCAGGAAAGAGTGGCAGAAGAGAGAATCAAAACTGTTTATTGAGAATGATTCACTGGGGACATTCTAAACGTTTTGACCGGAGTTATCCACAGCCCTGGACTATAAAAATATAAAAAAAATCATTGACATACCCGGCTGAATTCATGTTTAATTAAGGGTTTTTGAAATCGGCAAATTTCAGCTGCGAAATCAGCGGTGCCGAAACAGATTTTAATTGTCGGGATTGACTCCCTACTTGGCGCAGGAGCTAAATAATGAAACGTACCTACCAACCATCTAAAACCCGTCGTGCGCGTACCCATGGCTTTCTTGTTCGTATGAAAACCAAAGGTGGCCGTGCAGTGATCGCTGCCCGTCGCGCTAAAGGCCGTAAACGCCTGGGTCTGTAATCCCGGTGCTGCATGGCTTGAGTCTATGCATGACATTGCAGCAGCCATGACATTGTATAAGCTTAGAAAAACGGATGAATTTTCATCCGTTTTTACTTTCAGGAAACGCTTATATGGCGAGTGGTTGCTTGCCAATATCAAACCTAACCAGCAAGCGCTCAATCGTTATGGTCTGGTGGTGCCCAAAAAAATCGCCAAACTGGCGGTCAGCCGTAATTATATGAAGCGTGTACTGCGTGAATTGCTAAGAAATCAACCATCTTCAACCGCAAGCGGTTATGATGTTGTGCTTCAGGTTCGCAAGGCTTTTCAGCAGGCAGATTTTCAGGCAGTACAACGTGATTTATCGCTATTGCTGAGCAAGCTTAAAAAAACCTCTACAGTTTCCTAACGCTGATGAAAATGGTACTGATTACTTTGATAAAGTGTTACCAGTGGGGCTTGAGTCCCTGGCTGGGCCGTCAATGCCGTTTTCATCCTACCTGTTCACACTATGCGATCGAAGCTTTGCAGCGCTATGGCGCTATCAAAGGCTCGTGGCTGGCTGTGGCCCGTATCGGCCGCTGTCATCCCTGGCATCCTGGTGGTGTGGATCCTCTTCCTTGACTTGTAAAAACGAAACCTTATGGATACTCGCCGTTTAATTCTGTTCGTCATTTTTTCTTTTTCCATCATGTTGCTATGGGATGCCTGGCAAAAAGAACATGCACCTGAAACGCCAGTAGCGCAGACTGCGCCTGCAACAACAGGCGCGCCTGCGGATAAGCCACAGGAAAGCGACGGTTTCAGCCTGAAAAAAGGTGAGCGTATCTCTGTCAAAACAGACCGCTATGCGGCTGTTATCGATACCATAGGTGGCGACCTGCGCCAGTTATCCCTGCTGGAGCATAAAGCCGACGATAGCTCAGGCCCGTATGAGCTGATGAGCGATGCCAGTGCAGATAAACTGTATGTGGCGCAGACTGGCCTTAAGGGTGATGGCCTGCCTAACCATTACCAGACCTTTACCGCTACACAGACCAGCTATGCATTGCAGGATGGACAGGATACTTTGGAAGTGCGTTTATCCGCGCCTGAGGAAAAAGGTTTCAGCGTAGATAAGGTCTATGTGTTCCACCGTGGCCAGTATGTGATCGATGTCCGCTACGAGATTAAGAACAATAGCGACAAATCTATTTCTCCCTCTGTCTACTATCAGATCATTCATGATAAAGAGTCTAACCAAGGCTCTAAAATGATGCCGACATTCACCGGCGGCGCTTATTACAACGAGACTGACCATTTCACCAAGATCAAATTTGATGAGATGGCGAAGAAAGATGTATCCATCACTTCTAAAGACGGCTGGATAGGCCTGGTGCAGCATTATTTTGTCAGTGCCTGGATTCCGGCAGGTAATGCAGAGCGTAAATTTTATACCACCAAACTGACCGAGCAGGATTTCTCGGTAGGCACCATGGTGCCTGTCGGTGAGATTGCCCCTGGTACTACTAAAACTGTAGATGCCAAATTATTCAGCGGCCCACAGATCCCGGCCGAACTGGAAGCCGCAGCGCCTGGTCTGGACCTGGTGGTGGATTATGGCATTTTGACGGTGATCGCTAAACCGTTGATGTGGTTGCTGACGCATATCCATGACCTGGTGAAAAACTGGGGTATCGCGATCATTGTGCTGACCATACTGATCAAGGCTGCTTTCTTCAAGCTGTCTGCTTCCGGCTACCGCAATATGGCGCATTTGCGCGAGATGGCACCACGTATGCAAGCGCTGAAAGACAAGTTTGGCGACGACAAGCAAAAACTTCAGCAAGCCATGATGGAGATGTACCGTACCGAGAAGATCAACCCTATGGGCGGCTGCCTGCCTATACTGGTGCAGATCCCAGTGTTTATCTCCCTGTACTGGGTGTTGCTGGGTTCAGTTGAACTGCGCCACGCACCATTCTTTGGCTGGATCCAGGACTTGTCTGCCACAGACCCTTACTTTATTCTGCCTATCCTGATGGGCGCCACCATGATCATTCAAACCACCTTGAATCCGCCGCCTACCGACCCGATTCAGGCCAAGGTCATGAAGATCATGCCGGTGCTGTTCAGTGTGTTCTTCTTCTTCTTCCCGGCTGGTCTGGTGCTGTACTGGCTGGTGAACAATATTCTTTCTATCTGGCAACAATGGGCGATCAACCGCATGATACATGCCGAGACTGTCGCGAAAAAAGGGAATGGCAAATAATCAGCAATCCGGCGTCAGTCCGTTTGATCCAGCACATGGTCAGGCAGCGACTGGCCATGTGCCTGTTGAGACCATAGCAGCGATCGCCACCGCACCTGGTGCCGGTGGCATAGGTGTAGTCAGGGTATCCGGCCCGCTAGTGCCACAGATCGCTGCGCAGTTGCTAGGCCACTGCCCTGCCCCACGCCACGCGGCTTACCTGCCTTTCTTTCAGGCAGATGGCAGCCTGATAGATACCGGCATCGCCATATACTTTCCCAATCCGCACTCTTATACCGGGGAAGATGTACTTGAGTTGCAGGCGCATGGTGGTACGGCGCTGATGCAGATACTGCTGGCGCGCTGTATTGAAGCTGGCGCCCGCCACGCAGTCGCCGGTGAGTTCACTCAACGTGCCTACCTGAACGATAAACTGGACCTGGCGCAGGCTGAAGCAGTCGCTGACCTGATTAATGCCTCTACCGCTGAAGCTGCGCGCAGTGCGGTTAGATCCTTGTCCGGCGAGTTCTCCCACGCTATCCAGACTTTGTTACAGCAGTTGATAGATTTGCGCATGTATGTGGAAGCCTGCCTGGACTTTCCTGAAGAAGACATTGATTTTATCAGTCAGGGTCGGGTGCTGGAAAAGCTGCAAGCCAATCAGCAAACGCTGCAGACTATTTACCAGCGCGCAAAACAGGGAGCCCTGCTGCGTGAGGGTATGAATGTCGTTCTGATTGGCCAGCCCAATGTCGGCAAATCCAGTTTGCTGAATGCGCTGTCAGGTGAAGATGTGGCTATCGTGACGCCGATTGCAGGCACTACCCGCGATACCATTAAAAGCGTGATTCAGATCGAAGGTGTGCCTCTACATATTATTGATACAGCTGGTTTGCGTGAGACTGACGATGTGGTTGAGCAAGTCGGGATAGCACGTACCTGGAAGGCCATAGAAACCGCCCAGGTGGCTTTATTGCTGGTGGATAGCCAGCATGGCATAGGGCCTTATGAAACAGGGATTCTGCAGTATTTGCCGGCTCAGATAGAAAAAATCTGGGTGCATAACAAGATAGATGTTTCACGTGAAACATCGCGTATCGAAATTCGCGAAAAAGAGACACACCTGTTTTTATCAGCCAAGACAGGCCTAGGTATAGACGCCCTACAAAAAACGCTTCTGCAAATTGTAGGTTATCAGCCGGGTAACGAGGGTGTTTTTATGGCGCGAGCCCGTCACCTGCAGGCATTGCAACAAGTGGACTCACATTTGCAGAATGCTACCATGCAGATGCATGCCGCCGAATTGATTGCCGAAGAGTTACGCAGTGCTCAGGAGGCGCTGGCCTCTATCACTGGTGAGTTCACACCAGACGATTTACTGGGCGAGATCTTCAGCCATTTTTGCATAGGCAAATAAAAACCCGCATCAGCGGGCTTTTTTTCGTCTGGGAAAAGGTGTGTTGCGTTGGCTGAAGCGTTCATCAATGCTACACACGCGTTTGCTACCGGTGATCATGGCCCAGATCAGGTTGTCGTGGTGGATAAAACTTTCAAACAGCACCCCTAGCACATGCACTACCACTACCGCCAGCCATCCCCAGGTCACATAATGATGTATGACCTGGCTCATGTCGGCATCAATAAAGCCCCAGCCGCTGTTATAAACAATGCAGCCTGAACCTACCGCGATAATGCCTAGACCCAGCATGGCGTAGATCGCCAGTGAGCCTATCGGGTTGTGGCCTATATAATGCCTGGCCGTACCTTTCAGTAGTTTGAAAAAATACTTGAAAGCCCAGATAGGGTTTAACGGAAAGCGCTGAAAATTGGCGTAACCGGTTGCCACTATGCCCCAGATGATGCGCGCTACGATCAGTGTGCCCGCTATGTAGCCTGCATAAGCATGGTGCAGGCGGTCCCACATGGAACTATGGGTATAAAAAGCGTAGCTGAATGCTGCCACCAGTGACCAGTGGAAGATCCTGATAAACGGGTCCCAAACGTAGCGCAGCATGCTGTGCTTATTTGCTAGGCTTGGTTTCGGTTAACAGATAGGCGATAAAGTTAGCTTTTTCTGCAGGTGCACAATCAGCACCCAAAATATCGTTGCAGTGTTTGGTGAACTCTTCTTCTACTTTATCCAGGTCGGTAAAGCGCTTGGTATTCACACGCGGTGCCAACGGTGGGATTTCCTTGTTGGTCACGATGTTCTTGCCAGTGTTAGCCGGGTTGTTGGTGTGGCAGGATGCGCAAGCCGCTTCTTTACCGCTAGGTGTTTGAAACTTGCGGTTAAAGAAAATCTTGCCGTCAGTGATGGATGGTGCTTTAAAAGATGGGTTAACTGACTGGGCGATATTGGTATATTTGTACACCAGTTTTTCAGCATTGGTAACGTCTGCCAATACGTGTGCAGAAAAAAGTACCCCGAATACAGCAATCATTGTTTTCATTCTCATGGTAAGAGCTCCTTGGTTATTATTGAGTCAAATTTTAGTATTTTTATGTTAAATAAATATGG
This sequence comes from Methylophilus luteus, assembly GCF_042676265.1. Classification (NCBI taxonomy): domain Bacteria; kingdom Pseudomonadati; phylum Pseudomonadota; class Betaproteobacteria; order Nitrosomonadales; family Methylophilaceae; genus Methylophilus; species Methylophilus luteus. Next base: position 107,782 of record NZ_JBHTKB010000003.1, on the reverse strand, counting down.
CCTTGGTGTAATTGATTTGTATTAAACCGTTATCAATTTGTATTAAAACACGCTTCAGGTGTAACTAAAATGTGATTAAGCATGACCATCTGCCTAGTTTACGCTAAAATCACAACTCTTTTTAAAATCAAACAGTTCAATCACTTTATGATGAATTTCCCTGATAAATTCGATGTCATCGTTGTCGGTGGCGGCCATGCCGGTACCGAAGCGGCGCTGGCGGCTGCGCGCATGGGGCAAAAAACTCTGTTGCTGACCCATAACATCGAAACATTGGGGCAAATGTCGTGTAACCCTTCTATCGGTGGCATAGGCAAGGGTCACCTGGTGAAAGAGGTGGATGCACTCGGTGGCGCCATGGCTGCAGCCACCGATGAAGGTGGTATCCAGTTTCGTATCCTGAATTCAAGCAAGGGCCCGGCAGTGCGTGCGACGCGTGCCCAGGCTGATCGTATTCTGTATAAAGCTGCCATACGCCATCGCCTGGAGAACCAGGCCAATCTGTGGCTGTTCCAGCAAGCGGTGGACGATATCATCCTCGAAGGTGAAAAAGCCACTGGCGTAGTGACCCAGATAGGGCTGCGCTTTTACTCCAGGTCTGTCGTGCTGACTGCGGGTACTTTTCTCGGTGGCCTGGTGCATGTGGGTTTGCAGAATTATAGTGCCGGGCGCGCCGGCGACCCGCCAGCTATTTCACTGGCTGCCAGATTGCGTGAGATAGGTCTCCCGGCCGGGCGTCTTAAAACCGGCACTCCGCCTCGCATCGATGGCCGCAGCATAGACTACAGTGTGATGACGGTACAGCCTGGTGATACACCGGTGCCGGTATTCTCATTTTTGGGCAATGCGGCACAACATCCGCAACAACTGCCTTGCTGGATCACGCATACCAACCAGCAAACCCATGACATCATACGCAGCGGCCTGGATCGCTCACCCATGTATACCGGCGTAATTGAAGGTGTGGGCCCACGTTACTGCCCGTCGGTTGAAGACAAGATACACCGCTTTGCCGATAAAGAATCTCACCAGGTATTTCTAGAGCCTGAAGGCCTTACCACGCATGAGATCTACCCCAACGGTATCTCAACCAGTCTACCCTTTGATATCCAGCTGGCGCTGGTGCGTTCTATCCGTGGTCTGGAGAATGCACACATCTTGCGCCCCGGATACGCCATAGAATATGACTACTATGACCCCAGAGGCTTAAAGTCGACTCTGGAAACCAAGGCCGTGCAAGGGCTGTTTTTTGCCGGGCAGATCAATGGCACTACCGGCTACGAAGAAGCTGCTGCACAAGGCCTGCTGGCAGGGGCAAATGCAGCTCTGTATGCACGGGATAAAGAAGGCTGGTGCCCTTCCCGCGAACAAGCCTATCTGGGGGTGCTGGTGGATGACCTGATCACCACCGGTGTCAATGAGCCTTACCGTATGTTTACCAGCCGCGCCGAATACCGCCTGCAGTTGCGTGAAGACAATGCCGATATGCGGCTGACCGAGATCGGCCGTAAATTAGGCCTGGTAGATGATGCCCGTTGGGAAGCATTCAGCAAGAAGCAGGAAATGGTCGCGCGCGAGCAGGCAAGGCTCAAGAGCACCTATTTACAGCCTGAGGGCGGTCAAGTGAACAGCAGTAGTCAAAACAAGATTGTTTCACGTGAAACACAACTGGCTGTTTTTGGCAAAGCGCTGGAGCATGAGTATTCCCTGTTTGAATTATTGCGTAGACCGGAAATCAGTTATCAGTCACTGTTGGAGATAGTCCCCTCACCGGATACGCTGGCTGATGATGCGCTAGAACAGGTGGAGATTGCAGCCAAATACCAGGGTTATATAGACAGGCAGAATGAAGAGATCGCACGCCAGAAAAACAGTGAGCATATCAAGCTCGGCGCTCTGATTGATTATAATGATGTGCATGGTCTGAGTAATGAGGCGCGCCAGAAACTGCTGCAGCAACAACCGGAGACCATAGGCCAGGCCAGTCGCATCCAGGGCATTACGCCAGCCACCATTTCTTTATTGCTGGTGTATCTCAAGCGTAAACAGAAAAAACAAAGTCACTCGGGCGATATCGCAGCAGCATGACGGGATTGGCAGCACAATTAGCCGCCGGTGTTGAGGCACTAGGTTTGGCAGCAGTCGTTTCAGCAGAGATGCAGGAGAAATGCCTGGCGTATATCGCCCTGCTGCAAAAATGGAACAAGGTATACAACCTGACCGCGGTGCGCGACCCGCAGGAAATGCTGAGCCTGCATATACTGGATAGCCTGAGTGTATTGCCGCATATACAGTCCGGCCGCTTGCTCGATGTAGGCAGCGGCGGCGGCTTGCCGGGGCTGATCATCGCCATCACCCGCCCCGATGTGCAGGTGACCACCATAGATACGGTGCAGAAAAAAACCATTTTTATGCGCCAGGTGAAAGCGGAACTGGGTTTGAGTAATGTTGAAGTGGTACACGGACGGGTCGAAGCCTACCAGCCGCCCTCGCCTTTTGACCAGGTCATTTCCCGGGCATTTTCAGATATCGCTTTATTCAGGCGTCTGACCATGCATCTGATCATAGATCATGGCCGTTGGCTGGCCATGAAAGGTGTGGTGCCAGCGGACGAATTGCAACTGGCGAGTGTCATCCCTACAGAAATTATTCGCTTGCAAGTGCCTAGCCTGCAGGCGGAAAGACATTTAATCGTGTTTGAGAATTCATAATGAAAATAATCGCGATCACCAATCAAAAAGGCGGAGTGGGCAAAACCACTACCTGCGTCAATCTGGCTGCCAGCCTGGCCGAGCAGGGGAAAAAAGTGTTGTTGGTCGATCTGGATCCGCAAGGCAATGCCAGTACCGGTAGCGGCGTAGATAAAGCCCATCTCAAGGATAGTATCTATCAGGTGCTGATAGGTAATAAGACCTTGCAGGAAGTGATCGTGCATGCGGAAGCGGCCAAATTCGATGTCGCGCCATCCAATCGCGACCTGGCCGGCGCTGAGGTCGAGCTGGTCAACGAAATGGCGCGTGAGACACGTTTGAAAAATGCCCTTCTAAAACTCGGTGACAGCTATGATTATGCATTGCTGGACTGCCCGCCTTCGCTCAACCTGGTGACGGTGAATGCCCTGACCGCCGCAGATTCGGTGATGATCCCCATGCAGTGCGAGTACTATGCGCTGGAAGGTTTGTCAGATCTGGTCAACACCATCAAGAAAGTGCGCGCTCACTTAAATCCTGTGTTGGAGATCGAAGGCCTGTTGCGTACCATGTTTGATAACCGCAATATGCTGGCGCAACAGGTGTCGGCACAACTGGTCAGCCATTTTGGCAAAAAGGTCTACCAGACCATCATTCCGCGCAATGTGCGGCTGGCGGAAGCGCCCAGCTATGGCATGCCGGTGCTGCTATATGACCGTGCCTCCAAAGGTGCGCAGGCATACCTGGAGCTGGCGCAGGAACTGATACAAAAGAACTGATCTTTCATACCCACTATTTACAGACATTCAACACAAGGAATCAGCAGTATGGTTAAGCTCAAAGGATTAGGACGCGGACTTGATGCATTGTTATCCGGTGATGTGGAAACCATCGCGCAATCGGACACGCTACGTACGCTGCATGTGAGTCAGCTGCAGCCGGGCAAATATCAGCCGCGTTCATATATGAATGAGGAGGCCCTGCAAACACTGGCCGATTCCATACGTGCGCAAGGCATCATGCAACCTATCCTGGTGCGCGAGATCGCAGAGGACAAATTTGAGATCATCGCCGGTGAACGCCGCTGGCGTGCGTCGCAGAAAGCCGGCCTGACCGAAGTGCCGGTGCTGGTGCGCGAGATCGCCGATGAAGCCGCCCTGGCGATGGCCCTGATAGAGAACATACAGCGCGAGAACCTCAACCCGCTGGAAGAAGCCATGGGCATCAAGCGCCTGATAGACGAATTCGACATGACGCATGAAAAAGCCGCCGAAGCCGTAGGCCGTTCACGGGTGGCGGTCTCAAACTTGTTACGTCTGCTGACGCTGACGCCTATGGTGCAGGATATGCTGCTGGATAACCAGATCGATATGGGCCATGCCCGGGCATTGGTAGGCGTAGAGCCGGCGAAGCAAATTTTGTTGGCTAATAAAGTGGTGCAGGACGGCTTATCGGTGCGAGAGGTGGAGCGCCTGATGCAACAGGCCCCCGGTAGCAAAAAGAAAGCCAGGGAAATCGAGCAGCCGGATATTGCTTCCCTGCAGACACAATTGAGCGAGCAATTGGGTGCGGGCGTGAATATCAGTGCAAAAACCAATGGTTCCGGCGTGTTGAAACTGAGCTATGCCAATTTAGACCAGCTGGATGAATGGATAGCAAAACTCACAGGCAAATAAGCAAAAGTTCCGGCAAAATGCAAAAAAATGGCATGAGGTAGGATTTTTCCAGCACATTCAGGCAGTTATGTCGCGTTGAAAGCTTGACTTCACACGGTGAATAATTCAAAATCTCGCGTCTTTGTAGCAATTTGCCTTGATTTTTTGCAGTTAAACCCCATGACCACACTGGAAACAAGCCTCTCCGACGCACAAATGTATCGCAACATGCTGCGCTGGCAAGTGGTGGCAACAGCAGTGGTCACCGTGGCAGCGGCTCTGATCTCCGGCTTTCCCGCAGGTGTTTCAGCCTTGTTAGGTGGCACAGCGGTCATCGTGGGTGCATGGTTCGCCGCAAGAATAGCAGCACGAAGCAGGTCAAAAACGCAGGCAACAGATGTGTTGTTGAATCTGCTCAAGGCTGAAGCAGTAAAAATTCTGATTATCGCGATCATTTTATTGGCGGTATTCAAGTTGTATCAATCGTTGGTGCCGTTTGCGCTGATTGCCGGTCTGGCGGCCGCTGCCCTGTTCTCGGGTGCTGCCCTGGCAAAATCGCAAACCCCTGTGTAGACACGTTTATTTAAAATAGTTTGAGATTATGACAACCGAACACGTACAGCAAGCAGAGCGCACACCTGCAGATTATATTGGCCACCATTTGAGCTTTAATGCGCAGGGTGTTAACGGTAATACGGCGTCCGAGGGTTTTTGGGTGCTGCATTACGATACCTTGTTGACTTCGGTGGTGCTGGGTTTGCTGGTGATGGGTCTGATCTGGTGGGTCGCACGTGGCGCTACTGCCGGTGTACCGACCAAGCGCCAGGCTTTTGTAGAGTTAGTGTTCGGTTTCATTGATGATCAAGTCAAGAATATCTTCCACGGTGATAGGCATAGTTTTATTGCCCCAACAGCCTTAACGGTGTTTATGTGGGTGCTGGCAATGAACTCGATGGACTTTTTGCCGGTTGACTGGGTAGCCGCTATCGTTAGCTTTTTTGGTGGTGAGCATGCTAAATGGCGCATAGTACCAACCTCAGATATCAACACCACATTCGCATTGGCGCTGGCAGTCTGGTTGCTGATGATTTTCTTCTCTATCAAGGCCAAAGGCCTGGGCGGCTGGATACACGAATTGTTCTGTGCCCCGTTCGGTTCTGCCAAATTCTTCAAACCTAAAAGCGCGCTTGGCTTTGTTGGTCTCGTTTTAAGCCCTTTGCTGTTTGTTGCAAACTTCGCTTTTAACCTTATCGAATATGTTTCAAAACCACTTTCACATTCATTGCGTCTGTTCGGCAACATGTATGCCGGTGAAGTGATCTTCTTGTTGCTGGGTCTGTGGGCAGCCACCGGCATCACCGGCACCATCGCAGGTGCAGTATTGGGTGCTGGCTGGTCTATCTTCCACATTCTGATCGTCGCCTTGCAAGCCTTTATTTTCATGATGCTGACTGTGGTGTACCTGGCCATGGCGCATGAATCGCACTAGTTTTAAATTTTTTAGTTTGTAGTTGTTTTTATTTCTTTACATAAGAGAGGGTAATACATAATGGAAGCTTTAGCATTGATTCAGGCCTACACAGGCATTGGCATCGGTTTGATCATCGGTTTGGGTGCTGCAGGTGCCTGTATCGGTATTGGTATTATGTGTGCAAGTTTCCTGGAAGGTGCTGCACGTCAACCAGAAATGATCCCAGCTTTGCAAGGTAAAGTATTCCTGCTGTTGGGTTTGATCGACGCGTCCTTCATTATCGGTGTTGGTTTGGCCATGATGTTTGCATTCGCAAACCCATTGTTGAGCGTTGTTGCACAGTAATTAACGCCAGGTAGGGTTTAAGCAGTGGCTTAAACCTTTCAACAACCCAGTAAGATGGATCAAAAATGAATATTAATTTCACACTCATCGCGCAAGCTATCGCATTTGCAGTGTTGATTTGGTTCACAGTGAAATTCGTTTGGCCGCCGCTGTTAAAAGCGATAGAAACGCGTCAAAAGGAGATCGCCGATGGTTTGGCTGCTGCACAAGAAGGTAGAAGTGCCTTGGAAGTAGCGGCTAAAAAATCTGACGCGACACTGAATGAAGCAAAACAAAAAGCAAGTGAGATCATTGGGCAAGCTGAAAAACGCGCTGCGCAAATCATCGATGAAGCTAAGGGTAATGCCAAAGCTGAAGGTGATCGCATTATTGCTGGTGCCAAAGCCGAAATCGATCAGGAAGTGAACCGCGCTAAAGAAGGCCTGCGCGCTCAAGTTTCTACGCTGGCTGTGGCCGGTGCGGAAAAAATCCTGCGTAAAGAGATCGACGCCAAAGCACATAGCGAGATGTTGTCTAAACTTGCTGCGGAACTATAAGGATAAAACATGGCTGAACTCTCAACCATTGCAAGGCCTTATGCCGTTGCCGCCTACAAATTGGGCAAAGAAAAAAAGGCATTGGCAAAATGGTCCGAAATGCTGGCATTTGCTGCGGCAGTTGCTACCGATGCGCACATGAAAACCCTGATTGATAGCCCGAAACTGGATGCTGCTGATGTTGAAGCGGCCTTCCTCAAAGTGGGCAGCGACAATCTGGATGCTCATGGGCAGAATTTAATCAAGATCTTGGTTGAATACGGCCGTTTATCCTTATTGCCTGCCATTGCTGAAGCTTTTGAGGCTTTGAAAGCGCAAGATGAAGGCACGCTGGACGCTCAAATCATCGCTGCTGCAAAACTGACAGCGGCGCAGACTAAAGATTTAGTCAAACGTCTGGAAGCCAAGTTCGGCAAGAAAATTGAAGCAAGCGTTTCGGTAGATCCGGAAATCATCGGCGGCATCAAAATTATTGTTGGCGACACCGTCATCGACGCGTCTGTCCAAGGTCAGTTACAAAATTTAGCCTATACGCTAACAGCATAAGGCATAGGAGATTTAAATGCAGTTATCAACATCAGAGATTAGCGAGCTCATCAAGAGCCGTTTGGAAAACTTCTCTACTACCGCTGAAGCGCGTACCCAAGGTACGGTGATTTCTGTGACAGACGGCATTGTGCGTATTCACGGTTTGTCCAATGTCATGGCTGGCGAGATGATTGAGTTTCCAGGCAACACATTCGGTCTGGCACTGAACCTGGAGCGTGACTCCGTGGGTGCGGTGGTGCTGGGTGATTACGAGCACATCACCGAAGGCGACGTATGTAAATGTACCGGTCGTATTCTGGAAGTGCCAGTCGGCCCGGAACTGATAGGCCGTGTAGTGAACTCACTGGGTCAGCCTATCGACGGCAAAGGCCCGGTTAAAACCAAACTGACTGACAAGATTGAAAAGATCGCACCAGGCGTGATTGCGCGTAAATCAGTTTCACAACCAGTACAAACTGGCCTGAAGTCTATCGACTCCATGGTGCCGGTAGGTCGTGGCCAGCGTGAATTGATCATTGGTGACCGTCAGACTGGTAAAACAGCTGTTGCTGTTGATGCGATCATCAACCAGAAGGGTCAGAACATGACCTGTATCTACGTTGCGATCGGCCAGAAAGCTTCTACCATTGCTAACGTGGTACGTAAACTGGAAGAGCACGGCGCGATGGCTTACACCATCATCGTGGCTGCTTCAGCATCTGACTCTGCTGCCTTGCAATTCTTGGCACCATATGCCGGTTGTACCATGGGCGAATACTTCCGTGACCGCGGTGAAGATGCACTGATCGTTTACGATGACTTGTCCAAACAAGCGGTTGCTTACCGCCAGATCTCCCTGTTGCTGCGCCGCCCACCAGGCCGTGAAGCTTACCCGGGCGACGTGTTCTACATCCACTCACGTTTGCTGGAGCGCGCTGCTCGTGTCAACGAAGAGTACGTGGAAAAATTCACTGAAGGCAAAGTCAAAGGCAAAACAGGTTCATTGACAGCATTGCCAGTGATTGAAACACAAGCCGGTGACGTGTCTGCATTCGTGCCTACCAACGTGATCTCGATCACCGATGGCCAGATCTTCCTGGAAACTGACTTGTTCAACGCCGGTGTGCGTCCAGCGATCAACGCCGGTATCTCCGTATCGCGCGTGGGTGGTGCTGCACAAACCAAGATCATCAAGAAACTGGGTGGCGGTGTGCGTCTGGCACTGGCGCAGTATCGTGAACTGGCTGCGTTTGCGCAGTTTGCGTCTGACCTGGATGAAGCAACCCGTAAACAGCTGGACCGCGGTCGTATGTTTACCGAGTTGATGAAACAGGCGCAATACTCACCACTGAGCGTTGCCGCGATGGGCGTGAGCCTGTTTGCAGCAAACAAAGGTTACTTTGACGATGTACCGACCAACAAGGTACTGGCATTTGAAAACGCATTGCATGGTTTCTTGAACTCCAAGTACAAGAACATCATAGACGCGATCGATTCCAGTAAAGATCTGAGTGGCGACAACGAGAAAGCATTGGAAGCTGCGATTCAAGATTTCAAAGCAACTAACGCTTATTAATCTCTGACACTTCGACTTAGGAACCTAATATGGCAGGTAGTAAAGAGATTAGAACCAAGATCAAGAGTGTAGAAAATACACGCAAGATCACCAAGGCGATGGAGATGGTAGCCGCTTCTAAAATGCGCAAAGCGCAGGACAGAATGCGTGCTTCGCGCCCATATGCGGAAAAAATCCGTAATGTGGCTGCTCACCTCTCCTTTGCACAATCCGAGTACAGGCATCCGTTTCTGATCAAGCGTGATGTGGTGAAAAATATCGGCCTGATCGTGGTCAGCTCAGACAAAGGTTTGTGCGGTGGTTTGAATACCAACGTATTGCGTTTGTCGCTGAACCAGATGAAAGCCTGGGAAGCTGAAGGCAAAGGCATCAGCGTCAGCGCGATCGGTAACAAAGGCTATGGCTTTATGAACCGCATAGGCGCACAGGTGAAATCACATATCACAGGCCTGGGCGATACACCGCATCTGGAAAAACTGATAGGCAGCATCAAAGTGATGCTGGATGCTTATATTGCCGGTGAAATCGATCAGCTTTATATCTGCTATACCAAATTCATCAATACCATGAAGCAAGAGCCGACCATGCAGCAACTGCTGCCATTGTCCGGCGAGCAACTGGGCAGCCCTAACGGCCATTGGGATTACATCTATGAGCCTGAAGCTAAACCAGTGGTGGATGAGTTGATGACGCGTTATATCGAATCACTGATCTACAACGCAGTGGCCGAAAACATGGCATCAGAACAGTCTGCACGTATGGTGGCGATGAAGTCTGCATCCGATAACGCGAAGAGCGTGATCGGCGAACTGAAACTGGTGTACAACAAAGCCCGTCAGGCTGCGATCACCAAAGAGATTTCAGAAATCGTCGGCGGTGCGGCGGCAGTTTCGTCCTAAGGCGCGCGCTTTAAGCGCAAGTGAAAGAATTCAATTAGATCTGACTCATACAGTTAGGAAAAGAAAATGGCAAAGGCAAATCAAGTAGTAACAGGTAAAGTAGTGCAGTGTATTGGCGCTGTGGTTGACGTGGAGTTTCCACGTGACCAAATGCCTAAAGTATTCGATGCATTGATCATTGATGACAAAAACTCCAATGCAGAAGCCGGTTTGACACTGGAAGTGCAACAACAGCTGGGTGACGGCGTGGTACGTACCATTGCCATGGGTTCATCTGACGGTCTGGCACGCGGTACCGCATTCAAGAATACTGGTTCAGCGATCTCTGTGCCAGTTGGTGAAGGCACTTTGGGCCGTATCATGGACGTATTGGGTCGCCCTATCGACGAAGTCGGCCCTATCGACTCTACAGAATTCCGTTCTATCCACCAGAAAGCCCCGGCTTTCGAAGAACTGTCTCCTTCAGTGGACCTGCTGGAAACCGGCATCAAGGTGATCGACCTGGTGTGCCCGTTCGCTAAAGGCGGTAAAGTTGGCCTGTTCGGCGGTGCTGGTGTAGGTAAGACCGTGAACATGCTGGAACTGATCAACAACATCGCCAAACAGCACTCCGGTTTATCCGTGTTTGCCGGTGTAGGTGAGCGTACCCGTGAAGGTAACGACTTCTACCACGAGATGGCAGATGCTGGCGTTATCAAACTGGATAACATGAAAGAATCAAAAGTAGCCATGGTGTTCGGTCAGATGAACGAGCCTCCAGGCAACCGTCTGCGCGTAGCGCTGTCTGGTTTGACCATGGCTGAAAAATTCCGTGACGAAGGCCGTGACGTATTGTTCTTCGTGGATAACATCTACCGTTACACACTGGCCGGTACTGAAGTATCCGCGCTGCTGGGCCGTATGCCTTCAGCGGTAGGTTACCAACCTACCCTGGCTGACGAAATGGGCCGTTTGCAAGAGCGTATTACTTCTACCAAAGTGGGTTCTATTACTTCTATCCAAGCGGTTTACGTGCCTGCGGATGACTTGACCGACCCATCACCAGCGACGACTTTCCAGCATTTGGATTCTACAGTTGTGTTGTCACGTGACATCGCATCTCTGGGTATCTACCCTGCGGTTGACCCACTGGATTCAACTTCACGTCAGCTGGACCCACTGGTGGTTGGCGAAGAGCACTACAACGTAGCGCGTTCAGTACAGTCTACATTGCAACGCTACAAAGAGCTGCGTGACATCATCGCGATTCTGGGTATGGACGAACTGTCTCCAGAAGACAAACTGTCTGTAGGCCGTGCACGTAAGATCCAGCGTTTCCTGTCACAACCTTTCCACGTGGCTGAAGTATTTACTGGCGCGCCAGGCAAATACGTACCATTGAAAGAAACCATCAAAGGCTTCAAAGCGATTGTTGCCGGCGAATACGATCACTTGCCAGAGCAAGCGTTCTACATGGTGGGTGGTATCGAAGAAGCAGTTGAGAAAGCTAAAACACTGAACTAATGTGTTTGTGGATACAAGCAGGTGATGTTTATCCCTGCTTGTTTCTTTCAGTGAAATAGAAAAGAGAACATTATGGCAAATACTGTGCATATCGATGTAGTAAGCGCGGAAGAATCAATCTTCTCCGGCGAAGCTGAATTTGTCGTGGCACCAGCAGGCGGCGGTGAAGTAGGTATCTACCCTAACCATGCGCCTATGATCACGACCATCAAGCCAGGTGCTTTGCGTATCAAGCAGGCGGCTGACAAAGATGAGACCCTGATTTACATTTCTGGCGGCATGCTGGAAGTGCAACCAGGTGTGATCACTGTGTTGGCTGATACTGCCATCCGCGGCCAGGACCTGGACGAAGCCAAAGCCCTTGCTGCAAAAGAAGCCGCAGAAGAAGCCTTGAAAAATCGTTCTTCTGAGATCGACTATGCGGCAGCGCAAGCTGAACTGGCCGAAGCAGTGGCACAGATCCAGGCAATCCAGAAATTGCGCAAATCTGTACACTAGACATTGCGTACTAGAGGCAAATTACAAAACAAGGTGGCTTTCGAGCCGCCTTTTTTGTTTCTGAGATAAAATAGCGCTATGACTGACTTGAACATTATTATCCTTGCAGCCGGCAAAGGCACACGTATGCGCTCTGACCTGCCCAAGGTGCTGCATGCCGTGGGTGGTAAACCAATTTTGCATCACGTGATAGCTGCAGCTCGGCAACTTGATCCGCAGAAAGTGATTGTCGTCTACGGTTTTGGTGGTGAGCTGGTTCAGCTACAGACGCCAGGCGATGATCTGCATTGGGTATTGCAGGCAGAGCAGCTTGGAACAGGCCACGCAGTACAACAAGCCCTACCCTTGCTGACAGATGATGGCTATACATTGATTCTATTGGGTGATGTGCCACTGGTTGATGTGCAAGCATGCAAAGAAATGCTGAAGCAGGCAGACCAGCATCTTGTGGTACAGACCTTTATCAAGGATGATCCAAGCGGCTATGGTCGTATTGTGCGCAATGCAGAGCAGCAAGTGCTTGAGATTGTTGAGCACAAAGATGCCAGTGAGGCGCAGCGTGCTATCCAAGAAGTGAATACCGGCATTATGGCCATGCCGAATGCGCAACTTAAAAACTGGCTGTCACAAATCTCTAATCACAATGCACAAAAAGAATATTATTTAACCGATATCATTGCCTTATCAGTGAAAGAAGGCCGCGCGGTGTTGCCACTGGTGGTAGCAGATGCATGGTCAGTCACTGGCATTAATTCCAAACTGGATCTACAGCAAATAGAGCGCGAATATCAATCTCGTCAGACTATTGATTTGATGACCCAGGGCGTGACTTTATTCGATGCTAGCCGCATTGATATTCGTGGAAAACTAAACTGTGGTCGTGATGTTGTCATTGATGTGAACTGTGTTTTCGAGGGTTTGGTTACCTTGGAAGATGGCGTTGAAATCGGCCCTAACTGTGTCATCAAGAATGCAACTATTGCCAAAGGCACCAAGCTGGCGGCGTTCACGCATATAGACGATGCAACTATAGGTGAAGATAGTAAAGTAGGCCCATTTGCGCGTTTACGTCCCGGCACACAGCTGGCTGCGCACACGCATGTCGGTAACTTTGTCGAGATCAAGAATGCAACCATAGGCGTGGGCAGCAAGGTCAACCATTTGAGCTATGTCGGCGATGCCAGCATAGGCGCCAATGTGAATGTCGGTGCCGGCGTCATCACTTGCAATTATGATGGTGCGAACAAACATAAGACTATGATTGAAGATGATGTGTTTGTCGGCTCTGACACGCAACTGGTGGCGCCGGTCACCGTTGGCAAGGGTGCTACTATTGCGGCAGGCTCAACCATTACTAAAAATGTCCCGGCTGACTCACTGACCCTGTGCAGGGCGCGTGAGCAACGTTCAATTCAAGGATGGAAACGTCCGCAAAAGGTGAGAAAATAAGCGTATGTGTGGCATAGTCGGTGCGGTAGCAAACAGAAATATCGTTCCATTACTCATAGAGGGCCTGAGCCGCCTTGAGTACCGGGGTTATGACTCAGCCGGCATCGCCGTGCTCAACCAGCAGATAGAGCGCGTGCGTTCAGTCGGCCGTGTGGCTGAGCTGGAGAACAAGGCGCAAGGCCTGCAAAGCCATATCGGCATCGGCCACACCCGCTGGGCGACCCATGGCGGTGTCACCGAGCAGAATGCACACCCGCATGTGTCGCCAGCGCAGGATAATGCACAGATCGCCGTCGTCCATAACGGTATCATAGAGAACCACGATCAACAGCGTGAGCGCCTGACGGCCCTGGGCTACCAGTTCTACTCTCAGACTGACACCGAAGTGATCGCCCATCTGGTGCACTATTATTACCAGCAGAGCAAAGATCTGCTGCAAGCGGTGCAACAGTCTATCTCTGAGCTGACCGGCGCTTATGCCATCAGCGCGGTGGCACTGGATAATCCAGCACAATTAGTGGTTGCCCGCCTTGGATGCCCATTGCTGATAGGCCTGGGCGAGCACGAGAACTTTGTCGCTTCCGATGTATCTGCAGTGCTGTCTGCCACGCGCAAAGTGATTTATCTGGAAGATGGCGATGTCGCCACACTCAGTACCGATGCCGTGGTCATTTATGACAGGCAAGGCGAAACCGTGCAACGCAAAGTGCATATGAGTGATGTTTCACTGGCCTCGCTGGAGCTTGGCCCTTACAGCCACTTCATGCAAAAAGAGATACACGAACAGCCACGCGCCATCAGCGACACCATAGAAGCGCTGATAGATGATGGCGCGTTTAGAAGCGAGCTGTTCGGCACCGCTGCCGCAGATATCTTCCGCCAGATCGATAGCGTGCTTATCCTGGCGGCAGGCACCAGCTATTATGCCGGCCTCACCGCCAAATACTGGCTGGAAAGCATCGCCCGTATCCCTACATCAGTCGAAATAGCCAGTGAATACCGCTATCGGGATTCGGTGCCTAATCCAAAACAGTTAGTGGTCACTATCTCGCAATCTGGCGAAACGCTGGATACCATGGAAGCGCTCAAGCATGCGCAGAAACTGGGCCATGGCTATAGCCTGGCGATCTGCAATGTGCAGGAAAGCGCCATCCCGCGTGCCTCTACCCTGATCTTCTACACCCGCGCCGGGGCTGAGATCGGTGTTGCCAGCACCAAGGCTTTCACCACGCAATTGATCGCACTGTTCGTGCTCTCGGTGACACTGGCAAAAGAGCGCGGCTTATTAGCGCCAGCGCAGGAACAAGCTTACCTGACCGACTTGCGCCAGCTCACCAGCAGCGTACAGATCGCCCTCAATCTTGAACCGCAGATCCGCGAATGGGCAGCCCGCTTCGGCGATAAAGAACATGCCTTATTCCTGGGCCGTGGCGTGCATTTCCCTATCGCGATGGAAGGGGCACTCAAGCTCAAGGAGATCTCCTATATCCATGCCGAAGCCTACCCGGCCGGTGAGCTGAAACATGGCCCACTGGCACTGGTAGACAGCAATATGCCGGTAGTGGTGATCGCCCCTAACGATGCGCTGCTGGAAAAAGTGAAATCGAATATGCAGGAAGTGAAAGCACGCGGCGGTGAATTGTTCGTGTTTGCCGACGCTGACAGCCACTTTAATGCGTCTGAAGGTGTGCATGTCATCCGCACCCCAAGGCATGTAGGTGTGCTCTCCCCTATCCTGCACGTGATCCCGGTGCAATTGCTCGCCTATCATGCCGCCCTGCTCAAAGGCACCGATGTCGACAAACCACGTAACTTGGCCAAGAGTGTCACCGTAGAATAAGCACAAACCTGGAAATGCCCCGGCAATTAGCGCCTTTTTGTCATTAAGAAGCAGATTGCTTTCACCTATACTAGTGGTTGAGCACTAGTCACCGGTCACTCGTAACCGGAGCTAATTAGGGAAAAATGTAGTCATGACCACATCACATCAGAGTATTATCGGGCGCCAGCCTGTCGTTAATGACAAGCAGGAGATCATAGGCTACGAATTCTTTTTCAGAAAAGAATCCGCTGGCAGTGATACGCCGTTTGCAGAAGATATACAGACCTGCGCCAGGATCCTTTCCACCACCATGGATGAAATGCATGAAAACTGGCTGCTGGGTCAGCAACTGGCTTTCATCAATGTCGATCAGGTCATGCTCAACAGCGAATTCCTGGAACTGATGCCAGCCGAAAAAACCGTGCTGGAGATCGTGCATCAGGTCGATGTCACGCCAGAGATCATTGCGCGTTGCCAGGCACTGAAAGCTGCCAAATTCAGGATCGCACTGGACAACCCGCAACGGCATACGCATCTGGAAGCCCTGCTGCCGCTAGCAGATTACGTCAAGCTGGATATGCGCGAAGTCGATATTGCCACCGCCAGTGCCTGGCTGAAAAAGTACCAGAAACCAGGTTGCAGACTGATCGCCGAAAAGGTGGAGCAAAACGCCCAGTTCAAAAGTCTGCAAGAGGCAGGCTACCAGCAATTTCAGGGTTTTTTCTACGCCAGGCCAGAAAACCTGAATGCCAAAGTCATCAACCCCAGTTTTGAAGGGGTACTGAATTTATTAAATCTGGTCAGTCAGGAAGCAGACAACCGCGACATTGAAAACGGTTTCAAGCGCGATACCACCCTGAGCTACAAATTACTGCGTTACATCAACTCGGTAGGCTTTGGCTTGTCGTGCGAGGTGCAATCCATAGGGCATGCCCTCACCATACTCGGGCGTAACCAGCTCTACCGCTGGCTGACACTGCTGATGGTCACCGCCGGCAATAACAGCACCTCGCCTGCCCTGATGAAAACCTCTATCACGCGTGGCCGCCTGACCGAGCTACTGGGTGAGCCTTTCTTTGACAAAAAAGACCGCGACAACCTGTTTGTGGTCGGCGTGTTTTCGCTGCTGGATGTGATGCTGAAAGTGCCTATGGAAGATATCCTGGAAAAACTGCAGTTGCCAGAACCCATAGTCGATGCGCTGACCCAGCGCTCGGGTATTTTTGGCCCTTTCCTCAAGCTGACTGAAGCCTGCGAAGACGCCAACAGTGATCAGATCCTGCATCTGGCTGAAATGTTGCAACTCAACCCGGAGAAGGTCAACGAGTGCCATATGCAAGCGTTGGCCTGGACCGAAAAACTGGGCGTTTAAGCACACGCATACTTTAATCCTCTTGAAAAAATCAGGCGCATTCCCATATTGAAATCACAGATGCTTGCAGTTTGAGGTCTGTGAATCATGTTAATCGCTTAATTTTTAAAAGGATAAACGTATGCGTACTTATGACTTAACCCCACTCTACCGCACCGCCATTGGTTTTGATCGTCTGGCAAAAATGCTCAACGACGGCCAGCGCAGTGAAAACGAGATCAGCTACCCACCTTACAACATCGAACTGGTCGATGAAAATGCCTACAAGATCGTCATGGCCATCGCCGGCTTCCAGTTAAACGAACTGGAAATCGAGACCGAACACCAGACCTTGCGCGTGACAGGCCGCAAAGCCAAAAAAGAGCAGGAAACCACTTTTCTGCACCGTGGCATCGCCAACCGCGATTTCGAACATAAATTCCAGCTGGCCGACCACGTGAAAGTCACCGGCGCCAACCTGGAAAACGGTTTACTGAGTATCGCCCTGGTGCGCGAGATCCCGGAAGCGCTTAAACCGCGCAAGATAGAGATAAACAGCCAGGCAGCAGCCAGTGTTTCTAGCTTGCTGGAACAAAAAGCTGCCTAATTGACTTGATAAGTCACCTGCTTCAGAAAGGGCCCGCTGGGCCCTTTTTGCATGCTTGCCTGCCGAATAGCCTGATTCGCTTGCGTTTAAGCAAGCGCAGTTGGGTGATGCGTATTAAAATACGTTTTTAGAATTTTTCAAGGCTAGTCCATCCTATGGCCCAATATGTCATGTCCATGCTCCGCGTGAGCAAAATCGTCCCGCCCAAACGGCAGATCATTAAAAACATTTCGCTATCGTTCTTCCCTGGGGCCAAGATAGGCTTGCTCGGCCTGAACGGTTCCGGTAAATCGACCGTATTGCGTATCATGGCCGGCGCCGATAAAGATTACGAAGGCGAAGTGCAGTGGCAGCCGAATATCTCCATAGGCTACCTGCCACAGGAGCCAGAGCTGGATGCGGAAAAGACCGTGCGCCAGGAAGTCGA
The DNA here is from genome assembly GCF_042676265.1 of Methylophilus luteus. Classification (NCBI taxonomy): domain Bacteria; kingdom Pseudomonadati; phylum Pseudomonadota; class Betaproteobacteria; order Nitrosomonadales; family Methylophilaceae; genus Methylophilus; species Methylophilus luteus. Next base: position 90,425 of record NZ_JBHTKB010000003.1, on the reverse strand, counting down.
AGCCGGCCTGGGCGCCGTGATGGAAGCCAAGCAAAAACTGGAAGAGATTTACGCCGCCTATGCCGAGCCGGATGCCGATTTTGACAAGCTGGCCGAAGAGCAGGCCAAATATGAAAATATCCTGACTGCCAGCGGCAGTGATGTAGAGCAACAGCTGGAGATCGCCGCCGATGCCCTGCGCCTGCCACCGTGGGATGCCAAGATAGGCCCGCTGTCTGGTGGTGAGAAGCGCCGCGTCGCCTTGTGCAAATTGCTGTTATCCAGGCCGGATATGCTGTTGCTGGACGAACCGACCAACCACCTGGATGCTGAGTCTGTCGATTGGCTAGAGCAGTTCCTGGTGCGTTTCCCCGGCACCGTGGTCGCCGTTACGCATGATAGATACTTCCTGGATAATGCCGCCGAGTGGATACTGGAGCTGGACCGCGGCGAAGGCATTCCATGGAAAGGCAATTACTCCAACTGGCTGGAACAGAAAGAGGAACGCCTGGCCCAGGAACACAAGCAGGAAGATGCCCACCGCAAAGCCATGAAGCAAGAGCTGGAGTGGGTACGCCAGGGCGCCAAAGCACGCCAGTCCAAGAGCAAGGCACGTCTGGCCCGCTATGAAGAAATGTCCGGCGTCGAATACCAGCGCCGCAATGAAACCCAGGAGATCTTTATTCCGCCAGGCGAGCGCCTGGGCAACCAGGTCATAGAATTCAACAATGTCTCCAAAGGCTTTGGTGACCGCCTGCTGATCGATAATTTGTCCTTGAGCATCCCGCCCGGCGCGATCGTAGGCGTCATCGGCCCTAACGGTGCCGGTAAATCGACCCTGTTCCGCATGCTGCAAGGCAAAGAACAGCCTGATAGCGGTGAGATCATCACCGGCCCGACCGTGCAGCTGGCCGCCGTCGACCAGAGCCGTGAGGGGCTGGATAACGACAAAACGGTATTCGAAGCTATCTCCGGTGGCCTGGATATCTTGACGGTGGGCAAATTCGAAATGCCTAGCCGTGCCTATATAGGCCGCTTTAACTTTAAGGGAGGTGACCAGCAGAAGATAGTCGGTCAGCTCTCCGGTGGTGAGCGTGGCCGCCTGCACCTGGCGAAAACCCTGATCTCCGGCGCCAACGTGTTGCTGCTCGATGAACCCTCAAACGACCTTGACGTGGAAACCCTGCGCGCGCTGGAAGACGCCTTGCTGGAGTTCTCCGGCTGCGTACTGGTGACCTCGCATGACCGCTGGTTCCTCGATCGTATCGCGACACACATCCTGGCGGCAGAAGGTGAGTCGCAATGGACATTCTTCAACGGCAACTACCAGGAATACGAAGCCGACAAGAAAAAACGCCTGGGTGAAGAAGGCGCCAAACCCAAGCGTATCCGTTACAAGCCAATTGCACGCTAAGATAAAACCATTTTTAAAGGGTTTTATTTTAAATTCGCCCATCCATTCGATCATATGCGTATGGATGGGCTGTTAAACACTCGCCTTGCCCATGTTCGCTTTGCCGGGACGTTTTGCATGTGATCCGCCTGGGCTTATATACCGTTGCATACCGACTGGATATATTTTATGCAAGCTACTAACTTCAACCTGCAAGATTACTTTAAGCGCATAGGCTATAGCGGCAACCCTGGCAACAATACCGAGACGCTGAAATCAATCATGCGCTGCCAGTTATTTAGCGTGCCGTTTGAGAATCTCGACGTACAGGCAGGAAAGGTGGTTTCCATGGTGCCTGAGGAGATTGTCGAGAAACTGGTTTACCGTCAGCGCGGCGGCTATTGTTACGAGGTGAATGGCCTGTTTGCCATGGCCTTGCAGGCGTTGGGATTTGAATATCAACTGGTGGCCGCCCGGCCCATGTTTTATCCGGTCAGGCGGCCAAAAACACATATGGCGATTGTGGTGCAGTCAGAGCAACAAGCCTGGTTGTGTGACCTGGGGTTTGGCAGTTATGGCATACGTGCACCGATGGCACTGCAATTGCTGGACCAGGAAGTCACACAGGATAACGACTGCTTTAAGTTGAGCGCAAACGGCCCGGGTACTTTTTTACTCCAGGCCAAGGTAGAACAACACTGGCAACAGCAGTTTGAGTTTGATTTAAATCCGTGGGAGTTTTTAGACTTTTATCCGGCCAACTATATGAACTCCACGCATCCCGATGCGATTTTTGTGCAGAAGCTGCTGGTCGTGTTACATACTCCCAGCGGAAGGCATATCCTGTTGGGTAATACCCTGAAAACCATCACCAATGGCGTGGTCGAAAAACGATTTCTGTCTGCCGAACAGTGCACAGCTACGCTTAAAACAGTATTTGGCCTGACCGTCGACCAGGGGTAAATGCCTGAACTGATTTGATTGGCTGGGCGATTGTGATTGGGCGAATGGTGTTTTGTTTGCCGTAAAGTAAAACTCACCCGGTGTTTTTATTCATTGTGATCGGAAAGCCTCGCCTTGTGCGGGGCTTTTTTCATAATAGTGTCCCACAAGATGGGTGGGAGCAGGCGTAGCAAACGCGCCACGATAGCCATCTGCCAGGGAATGACGGTATAGCGCCTGCCGTTGGCGATGGTCTTGACTGCCTTTTCGGCGAACAGGTCTGCATCCATCAGGAATGGCATGGTATAGGTGTTGATATCGGTCATAGGCGTGCGTATATAGCCAGGCGAGATGGTAGTGACGCCTATCGCATGCAACTGCATCTCAACGCGCAGGCTTTCCAGGTAGGTGATGGCGGCGGCCTTGCTGGCGCTGTAAGCCGCAGAACCAGGCAGGCCGCGTATGCCGGCCACACTGGCGATACCTACCAGTTGCGCGGGCTGGCCCTGGCCGGCGGCTGTTTTCATGGCGGTAATAAAGGGCTGGAAGGTGTGCACCAGGCCCATGACATTGGTATCGAACACCGCCTGGAAGGCGGCGATATCCTCGTGGTATTCGGTGAGCGTGCCACGGCTGACCCCGGCGTTGGCGATGACGATATGCGGGGTGCCGACTTCGGCCAGCCAGGTTTGCGCGATGGCCTGCATGCGCTCGGCATCGCGCACATCAGCCGTATAGCAATGCACCTGGCTGCCATGGGCAGTGCGGATTTCGCTTTGCAGGGTTTGCAGCGCAGCCTGCTTGCGCCCTATCAGGCCCAGGGTGCAATGCGCGCCATAGCGGCGGGCATAAGCCCGGGCCAATGCCTGGCCTATGCCGCTGGAGGCACCGGTGATGACGATGTGTAGATGAGGGGGAGTCGCTTGTTGCATAAATGGTACAGGAGAAAATGGTTGGGTTAGAATGCCATAAAACATCACGAGGGAACAATCATGAATCTGGAAAAAGTGATCTTTGGCTTTTTTATTATTTTGGCCATGACACTCAATTTTGGCTTTTTTGTCGGCCAGATTGATAATCCCAAACACCATTTGCATTATGAGTTGTATACCGCGATCGTGGTCAATCTGATTGCCACGGTGTTGAAATTTGGCGATCGCACCCAGATAGGTGCCATCCATCTGGCCACCAGCCTGGTCGCCGACCTGCAGTTGATCGCCGCCGCCATTATCTGGACCGCCGCCGGCCCGCAATCTACCGAGGCGGAAGTGATAGTGGGTATCGTCTCGCTGTCTGGCGGTGCCTTTCTGGCCAATGTGACTTCAGTGATATTGCTGATTTACGAAACCGTCACCCTGCGTCGCTAGTGATAGTGCAGTAATGAACCTCAACCAGATCATCTTCCTGATTCTGCGGCGCATGCGCGCGCCGTTGCTGATGGTGATCATCAGCTATGCCATCGCGCTGATCGGTTTTGTGCTGATCCCCGGCGTGGATGATCATGGCCAGGCTTATAGACTGAGCTTTTTCGACGCCTTTTATATCCTGAGTTATACCGCCACCACCATAGGCTTTGGCGAGATCCCCTACCCGTTCACCGGCCATCAGCGCATGTGGATGACCTTCTCGATCTATTTCACGGTGATCGCCTGGTTCTATGCCATAGGGGCGATCATTGCGCTGTTTCAGGAGGCATCGCTCAAGCAGGCGATCAAAACCGCCAGGTTCAAGCGCGATGTGTGTAACCTGATGGAGCCGTTTTACCTGATCTGCGGTTATGGAGAAACCGGTAGCGAACTGGTGCGGGCGCTGGATAAAAATGAATTGCGCGTGGTGGTGCTGGAGATCTCGCCGGAACGCGTGAGCGAGCTGGAAATGACCGATTACCAGTTTTATGTGCCGCATTTGTGTGCCGATGCCAAGCTGTCTGAAGTATTGTTGTTTGCCGGCATTAAAAATCCCATGTGCCGCGGCGTGGCAGCGCTCACCGATGATGACCATGCCAACCTGGCGATCTCAGTCGCCATCAAACTGATCAAACCGCAACTGCCGGTGCTGGCCAGGGTAGAAAATGATGTGGTGGCCGCCAATATGGCCTCCTTCGGCACCGACCATATCATCAACCCGTACAAGATCTTTGGCGAACATCTGGCCATGCGGCTCAATGCCCTGGGCACTTACCTGTTGCACGAATGGCTGACCAGGGCACCTGGTGATGCGATCGCGCCACCGGCGGCTATCCCCAAAGGCAAGTGGATAGCCTGTGGCTTTGGCCGCTTTGGCAAGTCGGTAGTGAGCAGCCTGCAAAATGGCGCCATGGATGTGACCATCATAGAAGCAGACCCCAAAGGCACGCAGTGTGAAAACTGTATCGTCGGTAGCGGCGTGGAGTCACATATACTGCAGCAAGCCGGTATACAACAAGCCACCGGCATAGTGGCAGGGACTGATAACGATATTAACAACCTGTCTATCGTGATGACGGCGCTGGAGGTGAACCCAGAGCTGTTTGTGATCATACGCAAAAACAAGCGCCATAACGATCCGCTGTTCGACCACTTTAATGCAGATATCACCATGCAGCCCAGCGATGTGATCGCGCATACCTGTCTGGCGTATATGGTGTCGCCCATGCTGGCGGAGTTTCTGACCACCGCCAGGCACCAGAGCAATGCCTGGGCCAATGCGGTGATTGCGCAACTGGTGTCCAAACTGGGAGAGCAGGTGCCGGATACCTGGGATATCATCATCGATGGCGAAATGGCTTTTGCCGTGTGTGCACTGCTGGAGCAAGGCTTGCAACCCACGCTCAAACATCTGGTCACCAGCTATGCCGGCAACCGGCACGAGATGCCGGTGGTGCCCTTGATGCTGCTGCGCGGCGAACAAAAATCCATGCTGCCCGAGCTTTCTACGCCGTTGCAGATAGGCGATCAGATCTTGTGCTGCGGCATGGATCAGGCAAAATCCATACAGCGCTATGTCATGCATGACATTAAAACCCTGCATTACATAGTCACCGGCACTGAAATGCCTGAAACCTGGATAGGGCGCTGGTTGAAATCGTGAAGCGGATTTATCAGCGGGCAACTGCTGTCAGAGTTAAACTTTTGCCACTTTCCTATGCGTGCTAAAACACGTATCGCACTACCACTCGGTCGAATGTAACGCGTTCACATTTGCACCGGGTAGCTTTTGTTGTTGAGATTTTTTTAAGGCTGTATGAACGAATTATTGATTACCCCTGCCAAGGGTACGCTTAAAACCAAACCTGTTTTATTGCTTGCCATATTTTTGTGTTCCACTGTTACAAGTTATCTTGCTAAAGGACTCAACGCGCTGACGCTAGCCCTGTTATGGCTGACCGTGCTGCTCAGTGCTTATGCCGGCTGGCGCAATTACATTGCTTCAAAAAGGCAGGTCCTGATCAATAAAGCCAGCAAGCAGATAGAAGTCACCAGCTATACTTTTTTTGGCAGCCGGCAACAGCAGAGTTATCCGGTGATGTATTTCGGCGCTATCCGCTCTTATATTTCATCAGGCCATGGCTGCAGGAATGTAGTCGAGCTGATCACCAATGATGGTCAGGGCAGTCTGCATCTATCCAGCTTTATGCCCGAGGGTGGTAAAAAATTCTGGTCGGTGCAAGTCGAAACCGAGCATCCTGACGCCAGGCAGTTGGTCAGCAGCGTGGCTAATTTTATCCCGGTGCAGAACCTGGGCTTTGTCGGCTACCATTTTGCCAAGCCGCCATTAGAGAAAAATGGCGATCATTTTATTAAACAACTATTCAAATGACGATTTAAGGCCTAGCGATGATTCCTATCTATACCGCACAGAGTGAGTCTGAAGTCGCCGTCATTTCAGCCATGCTGCAAGCATATGAAGTACCCTATTTCATACGCGGCGCCGCTTTCAGCCGACTCTACCCCGGCCTGCAGATCAAGGACTACAACACGCAGACCTTTATGGTGCCTAGCGCGTTTTTAGAGCTGGCGCGCGAGTTATTGCGCGATTTTATCCAGCCGCAACCGCAGCAACACCCAGCGGACACTAGCGGCTCTATCACAAGGATGTTCAGGGTAGTGATAGAAATGCTCTTGGCAGGCTGGGTGTTTACCGGCAAGCGCTGGAACAAAAACCAGGCTGAGCAAGACCAGCCCGCCGATGGTAAAGAGCTAGAGAAATGATGCTGTAGAGATGCCTTGCTTTAAACCTGGCTGCAATAAAAAAAGCCCTGCAATGCAGGGCTTTCTTATTACAGAGCAAAACTTATTTCTTGGCTTTGTCTTTGCGTACATTGTTGATGATGAAATCGGCTGTTTGCAGGGCCGCATCATTACCACCGGCCATAGAACTACCGGTAATGTATTTGCCATCTATGATCAGGCTGGGCACACCGGTCGCGCCAGAAGCCTTGAACACTTGCATGGCTTTGTTCATTTGCATGGTGGTGGCAAAAGATTTAAAGGCTTTTTCTACTTTCACTTTGTCCAGGCCGCCCTGCTTGACCACCCAGTCCATCGCTGCCGCTTCATCCGCCGGATTCAGGGTCTTGCTTTTGTGGATAGCGTCAAACAACTGGCTGTGCAATTTGTCGAGTACGCCCAGCTCCTGCATGGCGTAAAAGGTTTTCGCCATCGGTGCCCAGCCTGCATTTGGCAGGGCTGGCACACGTTTGAAATAAACGTCGGCAGGTAATTTTTTCACCCAGGCGTCCAGCGGCTGTTCCATATGGTAACAATGCGGACAGCCATACCAGAAGATCTCCATGACTTCGATCTTGGCCGGCTGGTCGGTGCTGATCTGTTGCGTGACCTGGTCAAACTGTACACCGGCTTGTGGGTCTGCCCAAGCCGCAGTAGAGGTGAGCCCGGCCAGCAGCATCAGGCTTAACAACATTTTTTTCATAGAGTTTGTTTCCTTGTTCGGTGGAAAGTAATGATTAAACGTATTGATGATCTTTAATACATCTGTGACGTACCCGTGGTTTAACGTCTCAGGGTGACAGCACGATGACAGCCGTCTGAGTCCACGCCTTTAATGGGCAGAGGATTCAACATTGACCTTGATCAGATTGGCCTGGAAGCCATTGGTTTCCAGGTCGTGGCTGATTTTGCTGATCTTGGCCAGGTCGCGCAGCGGGCCTATGCGTACCCGGTGCATGGTGCCTTTGTTGGGGATATCCGCTGTTTGCACGAACGCCTCAAAACCGACCAGGGCCAGCCTGGTTTTCAGGTTATTGGCGTCATCCTCTTTGGCGAAAGCACCCACCTGCACAAAATAGCTTTCCTGCTTGATGGTGGGGTTCTTTTTCACTTGCTCTTCACTGATCTTGCTCTCGGTATCGGGCAGGATAGTGTAGAAATCAAACTTGTTCGGGTCCTCAATAGACGCGCTGCCGGGTTTGACTTCTTCTTCAGTCACCGTGTTTTTAATCGGTAGCTCCTGCTGGCCTTCATCTTTTTTGAAAGCGCTGGAGAACGGGCTATGGTCGCCTTTGATATAAATGATCAGGGCCACTGTCAGGGCGACCCCCAAAAAAAGTCCTACCAGCAGGCCGTTAAAAAACGAGCTGCCACTGCTTTTGGCTTTGGCTTTAGTTTGCGAGGGTTTGTAATCGCGACTCATGTGTAGTGTTCAACCATTCATTTCTGTGAGGTATTTCTAACTCGTTATGCGACAGCGCAAGTGATAACGCATTTAAATACGCTTACATTTTTTCCGGTGCGCTCACACCTAGCAGATGCAAACCGTTGCGTAGTACTGACCGGGTGGCGGTGATCAGCGCCAGGCGGGCCTGTTTGATCTGCGCGTCATCCACCAAAAATTTGGTGTCATTGTAATAACTATGCAAGGCACTGGCTAGTTCTTTCAGGTAATTGGCCACCATATGTGGCGCCAATGCCTGGCAAGCGGTGCTGACTACTTCCGGATACTGGCTAAGTGCCTGCATCAGGGCGGTTTCTGCCGCTGATGACAGCGGTGACAGGTCAGCCGTGGCCAGGCTGCTGCTATCACCGCCCCATTGGTTGAGCACGCTGCAGATACGCGCATGCGCGTACTGGATGTAGTAAACCGGGTTGTCATTGGTCTGCGCGCGGGCCAGGTCTATGTCAAACACCAGTTGTGAATCTGCACTGCGCGCGGCCAGGAAATAACGCGTCGCGTCGCAGCCGACTTCTTCTATCAGGTCGCGCAGGGTGACATAGCTGCCAGCCCGCTTAGACAGTTTGACTTCTTCGCCACCGCGCATCACGGTCACCATCTGGTGCAGCACGTATTCCGGCCAGCCTTGCGGAATGCCGGTATTCAAGGCCTGCAAGCCAGCGCGCACGCGGGTGATGGTGCTGTGGTGGTCTGCGCCCTGCTCGTTGATCACGCGCTTAAAGCCGCGGTTCCATTTTTCTCTGTGGTAGGCCACATCGGGCACAAAATAGGTGTAGCCGCCCTCTTTTTTGCGCATGACGCGGTCTTTATCGTCGCCAAAGTCGGTGGTGCGCAGCCAGAGTGCATCATCCTGCTCGTAGGTATGGCCGCTGCTGATCAGGGCTTGCACGGCGTTCTCAACCTTGCCTTCGGTATACAGTGCGCTTTCCAGTGAAAACACATCGAATTTGATCTGGAAAGCCTGTAGATCCAGGTCTTGCTCATGGCGCAGATAAGCCACGGCAAATTTGCGTATCGCTTCGGCGTCATTGATATCGCCGCTGGCGGTCACCGCCATATCGTCTGCGGTCACGGTTTCTTTGGCCAGATAAGCCTGGGCGATATCGGCGATATATTCACCGCGGTAGCCATCTTCAGGAAAGCGCGCATCGTCAGGCGCTATATCCTGCGCCCGTGCATGCACCGATTTGCTCAGGTTGTCGATCTGGGCGCCGGCGTCGTTATAGTAAAACTCGCGCGTGACATCCCATCCGTTCGCATCCAGCAAACGGCATAAACAGTCACCTACTGCTGCACCACGGCCGTGGCCCACATGCAGCGGGCCGGTCGGGTTGGCCGAGACGAACTCCACCTGCACTTTTTCATGGCGGCCGGAATCGTTGCGGCCAAAGGTGTCACCGGCCTCAAAAATGCTTTTGACGATGTCCTGCTTGCTTTGTGCAGAGAGGAAGAAATTAATAAAGCCGGCACCGGCGATCTCAACCTTGCTGATCACCTCATTGGCAGGCAAGCCATCAATGATGGTCTGCGCGATCGCGCGCGGGTTCTGCTTGAGCGGTTTGGCCAGTTGCATGGCGATATTGCTGGCAAAATCACCATGCTCGGCAGACTTGGGCCGCTCAAGAATGATATTCAGGCTGGAGGTGTCTGCAACCAGCGGAGTGACCGCCTGCAGAATCAATTCTGTGATCGTTTGTTTCAAGGTTAAAATGGGGCTGAATAATCAAACCGCCATTTTAACCTAATAAACCACTTTCACCCATGTGTTCAGCAGCCCTTTCCTCTCAGCCCACCGCTACTACCGGCATAGTCCGCGTGGTGCTGGATGTGCCATTGGACAGACAGTTCGATTACCTGAACCCCGGCCTGGATATACGCCTGGGCAATCGGGTGGTCGTGCCGTTTGCCGGCCGCCAGCTGATCGCTATCGTGATGGCGCTGCCAGAAGAAAGTGAAGTGCCGGCCAATAAGTTGAAGGCGGTGCTGCAGGTGTTTGACGATGTGCCGTTTGATGACACCACGCTCAAGCTGCTGCGTTTTTGCGCAGATTATTATCACTATCCGTTCGGGCAGACGGTGCTCGCCAGCCTGCCGTTGCGCCTGCGGCAGATCAAGCCGGCCGTGTCGCGCAAAATGTGGATGTATGCATTGGCGCAAGTGGTGCCGGAAGGTCTGGCAGGCAAGCGTCAGCTGGTGCTGGCCAGACTGCTGGCGCTGTTGCAGCAGCACAGTGAATGCAGCGAGGCGCAGCTGGGTGACGTGTCATCCAGCTGGCGTAAAACCATACAACCCTTACTCGACAGCGGGCTGGTGAGCCGGCGTGAAGTGGTGGCGATACGTCCCTCGCTGGCGGCCTCAGACCATGAACCTACGCTCAACGATGAGCAGGCGCACGCGGTTAAAGCTATTCTGGATAAGGCTGGCCGGTTTCAGCCCTGGCTGCTGTTCGGTGTGACCGGCTCCGGCAAAACCGAAGTCTATATCCGCCTGCTGCAGGCGGTGCTCGCTGAGCCGCAGTCACAGGCGCTGATCATGGTGCCTGAGATCAACCTCACGCCGCAGCTGGAAGGGCGTTTTCGCAGCCGCCTGAGCCAGTTTTCGCTGGTCACCCTGCACAGCCACTTAAGCGAAAGTGAGCGCTTGCAACACTGGCAGGCGGCGCAGTCTGGTGAAGCACGCATAGTCATAGGCACACGCCTGAGTGTATTCACCCCCATGCCGCACCTCAAGCTGATGATACTCGATGAAGAGCATGACAGCTCCTACAAGCAGCAGGATGGCATGCGTTATCACGCGCGCGATGTGGCTCTGGTGCGGGCCAAACAATGCGGGATCCCGGTGGTGCTGGGCAGTGCCACGCCTTCGCTGGAAAGCTGGTACAACGCGCTGGGGCAGGCAGCCGGCCCTGCGGCCAGCCAAAAAAACCCAAGTTACCGCCTGCTGACTCTGAAAAATCGTGCCGCGGCACAGGCGCAATTGCCACGCATATTTTGTGTGGATACCACGCACTCGCCACCCGAAGCCGGATTGACGCCACAGTTGAAACAGGCGCTCACACTACGCCTGCAACGCGGCGAACAGAGTCTGCTGTTTATCAATCGCCGCGGTTATGCGCCGGTATTGCATTGCTCCGCCTGCCAGTGGCTGGCAGATTGCCGCCGCTGCTCTGCCAAAGTGGTGCTGCACCTGCGGCAACGGCTATTGCGCTGCCACCACTGTGGTGACGAACAGCCGGTTCCCCTGCAATGCCCCAGCTGCGGCAATGCCGATTTGCGCCCGGTGGGCCAGGCCACCCAGCGCGTGGAAGAAACCTTGCAGCAACTGTTTCCGCAGGCACGGGTGGCGCGGGTGGATAGGGATACCATACAGGGCAAGGATGCGCTCACTGAGCTGCTCTCCGCCGTGCATGCCGGCAAAGTCGATATCCTGATCGGCACGCAGATGCTGGCCAAAGGCCATGACTTTGCCAATCTGACACTGGTGGGGGTGCTGGATACCGACAGTGCGCTGCATAGCCCGGATTACCGCGCCAGTGAACGCCTGTTCGCTCAGCTGATGCAGGTGGCGGGCCGCGCCGGACGCGGTGACAAGCCGGGTGAAGTGTTGATACAGACGGCGTTTCCGCAGCATGCTTTATTCGCCGCCTTGCAACAGCAGAACTATGCCGAATTCGCCAACAGCCTGCTGCAGGAACGCATCACGCTGCAGTTCCCGCCGGCCGCCTATATTGCGGTGATGAAAGCTGAAGCCGCTGACTATGCGCTGGTGGAGCAGTTTTTAACTGATCTGACGCAATCTGCCCGCGAATTCGTCGCGCAACATGCAGATGCTTTCGCTGAAAAACCCATGATTTATGACCCGGTGCGTCCCGGTATTGCCAGGTTAAACCGCATGGAGCGCGGCTACGTGATGTTGCAATGTGGGCAACGCGGCGCATTGCAGCAACTGTTACAGGCGGCAGTCGCCTGGGCAAGGCAGCATCCCATGCAGGCCAAGATACGCTGGGTGGTGGATGTAGATGCGCTGGAATATTGATTTTGCAGGTTTTTTTACAACAATCGGGCCGCTGGGCTTTTAAAGATTGTAAAACATTGTAGCCTGGACTGTTAAGACCGGAATGAAAATTGCTAGTGTTATATCATATGGGCTTAAATGTAAGGGTGCAATAAGGGAGTAATCTTGAAAAAACAAATAACCCGTTGGAGTGTAGTTAATTTACTGGCGCTAGGTTACACAGTGCAGGCGTTCGCTGGCGGTGTGCAACTACCTGATGTACAAAACATACAGCAGAATTTACCTAGACCTATCCTGCCCCAGCCTACGCCTATCATTCAAGTGCCGGAAGAGACGCCAGCGCCTGAGAAAAAGCAAAAAAAATCCGGTCTCAAGATCGTCGTCAAAGCGTTCAAATTCTCCGGCAACAAACAATTCAGCAGTGAAGAGCTAGCCGCCCAGGTCGAGCATCTGACCGGTCATGAGATCGGTATGAAAGAGCTCAATGAAGCGGTGGGTACTATCCGTAATTTTTACCGTCAGCGCGGCTTTCTGCTGACGCAAGTCTATCTGCCTACCCAGGATCTGCAAAAAACCACAGAAACCGATTCAGTGGTCGAGCTTTCTATCCTTGAAGGCACATTGGGTGATGTCAAGGCCGAAGTCGGTGCCGGGCTGAACCAGCCTTATTTCCAGTCGCTTTCTGAATACGGCCTGGATAAGGGCGAAGTGCTCAATGAGCGCAACCTGGTGCGTAACCTAATGGTGATGAACGGTCTGCCTGGCATACAGGTGACTTCGCAGCTTAACCCGGGTGAGGCAGTCGGTAGTTCAGATGTGGCAGTGTCTGTAGAACCGAGAACCAAGTACAGCGGTTTTATCAGCGCCAGCAACTACGGCAACCGTTTCACCAATCGCGAGATGGTGGGTTTTGGTCTGGCGGTGAATAACATCAACGGTCGCGGTGACCAGCTGGCGGTGGTGGGTAAATTCTCCAACGATGGCGGCCAGCGCTCGCTGAGCAGCTTGTACTTCACCCCGGTGGGTGATGCCGGCACCATTTTGAACGTCGCCTACAGCTATGTTGATTACAAACTGGGCAAAGAATTCAAGGTATTCGATGCTTCCGGTGATGCGCATTATTTCTATGGTTCTCTGGAGCATCCATTGCTGCGTGAAACCAAAAAAGGCATCGCTTTCAAGGTCGGTAGCAACTACAAGATCCTGGATGATGATGTGGATCTCTTCCTGATCAATAACCGCAGGGATATCGCCAGCCTGGAGGTGGGTCTGGTCGGTGACTGGATAGACGAGAGCGGCAGTGTGGCTTACCAGTGGAGCCTGATGGCGACCCAGGGGCGTGTTTCTTACAAAGACAACGTGGCCAAGGCCAATGACAGGGCGCAGTTAGATACCCAGGGTAGCTTCCTGAAGTGGAACTGGACCTCCAGCCGCACGCAGATCTTTGAAAATGGCATCAACTGGATAGTGCGTGCCGATTATCAGGGCACAGACAGCAACCTTGATATTGCCGAACGCTTTGGTATCGGTGCCATCAACCGCTGGCGCCAGTACTCCGAGATCCCTAGCCAGGCTGACCAGGGCTGGATGGTAGGCACTGATATCCGCAGGACTTTCGTTTCCACCGCAGCCGATGTCACGCCTTATATCCAATCGGTGACGCCGTTTGCATTTTATGACGCAGGCCGCGGCAAGCTGAACCATGACCCATCTGGCAGCAATAACCATGTGCGCTCAAATCATATCGGTATCGGTACTGATATCCAGTTCCCGGCGCAGTGGATATTGACCACTACCTACTCACAGCAAAAACGTGATCTGGATGGTGCTGCCAGCGATACTGAATATCAGTTATGGGCACAACTGCGTAAAAACTTTTAGATCATTGCAAACTAAGGCAAGGTCATAAAAAAGCACTAAATAATAAATATATAAAGTAGCCCATTAGTCATACTGGGCTACATACAAAAAAAACTTCCTGAATCAAACTAGCGATTATCAGGAATTGAGAAGAAGTTATGGAAGACCACCGATCTTGGAGGATCGGTGTACCCCCTTAGAGGAGAATGTCATGAAAGCAGCATCCCTAAACCACGTTTATCGTTTGATCTGGAGCAAGGTCCAGCAAGCATGGGTGGCCGTAGCCGAAGGCACGCGCACCAGCGGTAAATCTTCTTTGAATGGCCAGGTGCATGACTCTAAAGAGTCTGGCAGTCGCAGCGCTTTACGCGCGGCTTTCACCTCAGGTACCAAATGGCGTGCTGTGATCGCGAGTGCGTTCGCCGCGACCTTGCTGCCATTCTCTGCCTTTGCCGATACCAATGTAGTGGCTGGCGTGGTGGCGGGTGACCTGGCGATCAAAGATATCAGTGCAACGCATACCCAATATACCCATACCGCCAACGTCAATATTGTGAATTTCTACAAGTTCGGCGTGCTCGAAGGCCACCAGCTGGATGTAGTGATGCCAGATGCCGGCCGCGCACTCTACCGTGTGCTTGGCAACAGCGCTTCTGAGATCATGGGTAAACTGAATTCTAACGGCAGCCTGTTTCTGATCAACCAGAACGGCATACTGTTTGGCCCGAATTCCCAAGTCAACGTCGGCAATATCGTGGCTTCTACACTGAATATCTCCAATGACGACTTCCTGTCTGGCCGCTACCATTTTTCTGGTGGCGATATCAGTGGCAGCGTGATTAACAAAGGTGCGATCAAAGCCCAGGACGAAGGCTATATCGTCATGCTGGGTAAATCAGTAGAAAACGCCGGCAAACTGGTTGCCAATAACGGTAGCGTAGTGCTGGCAGCAGCCAAAGAGGCAGTGCTGGATTTTTATGGCAATGGGCTGGTGAGAGCCAACCTGACTGCACAAGCGGTTGAAGGTATCGTTAAAAACAGCGGCCTGATCCAGGCCAATGGCGGTTTGGTGCAATTAGCTACCAATGCCCGTTCAGCTGCAATTAACATCACCGGTATCGTAGAAGCCAACCAGCTGGTAGAGCGCGAAGGCGTGATCCGCCTTGAAGGTGGCGATAACTCCAAGGTACAGGTTTCAGGCCAATTGCTGGCCACTGGTGAAAATACCACAGGCGGCACCATAGCCGTGACCGGCGAGCAGGTCGCATTGCTAAAAGGTGCTGTACTGGATGCTTCGGGTGATAAAGGCGGCGGTACCGTGCTGGTTGGTGGCGATTACCAGGGTAAGGGCGACAATGTCTATAACGCCAGGACAACCTATGTTGATCAGGGTGTGACTATCAAAGCCGATGCCATCAAAGAAGGCAACGGCGGTAAAGTCATCGTTTGGGCGAATGATCTGACGCGTTACTACGGTGCGATCTCGGCCCAGGCCGCTGCATTGCGCGGTAACGGTGGCTTTGTTGAGGTTTCCGGCAAGCAGAATCTGGATTTTCACGGCAAGGTCAATGTCAGCGCTGCCAATGGCGTGGGCGGTATCCTGTTGCTTGATCCGCAAAATATCTTCCTTAACAACAGCCCTCAGCCTGCCCCGACTGATAACCCGAATGGCACACCGGATATCGCCTTTGCTGACAATGCGCTGGGCGACACCACAGTGCAAATCTCTGATGTGATTGGTTATAGCGAGCTGTACCTGCAAGCTACCAATAATATCAATGTTGACAGTGCGCTGACCATGACAGGTGGCAGCGTGCGTTTTGTCGCTGATAACAATATCAATATCAATGCTGCACTGACCACTACCATTGGCGGCAACATCGATCTGACCGCTGGTAACGACGTCAACGTGAATGCGCTGGTCACTGCGGGCACAGGCAACATCAATCTTGACGCGGGTAACAATGTCAACGTGAATTCTTTTGTCACCTCAGGCACAGGCAATGTGACTCTGGCAGCCGATAACAATGTCAATGTGGGTTCTGCAGTGACCGCAGCCCTGGGCAGCGTGACTATCAAAGCCGATGACGATAACAGTGGCGCGGGTAATATCGCCCAGGGTGCAGATATCACTGGTACTAGTGGCGTAGTGCTGACTGGCGCTACACTTTCGCACACCGCTGGTAACATCAGTTCAAATGGCTTCCTTGGCCAGGCGGGTGGCGTGACTATCAATATTGCCGGTGTGGCAACATTGGGCACTGCCAATATCACTGCCCAGGGTGGCACTGCGCTCGGCGCTGGCATGAATGGCGGCGACGTCAATATCACAGCCGGTAGCCTGGATATGACTGGCAATATCAATACTTCCGGCTCTGCTGCAGGTTTGCTCGGTGGCGAAGGTGGTCAGGGCGGTAAAGTCACTATCCTTGCCACCACTGGCGATGCCAAGGTTGGCAATATCACCACAGGCGCTGGCAGTGCGAGCAGCGGCTCTACCCTTTCAGTCTCATCAGGTGAGGTCAGTGTGACCAGCAGCGCTGGTGATGTGAATGTAGGCAATGTCAATGTCAAAGGTGGCTTTAACGCCAAAGGCGCCAACGTGGCCCTGACAGCGGCCAATGGCGAAGTGACTGTAGGTAATATCGACGCCAGTGCTGGCACTGGCCGTAACAATACCAACGGCAAGAGCGCCGGCAAGGTAGATATCACTGCCGGTAGCGGCATCACCACCCAAGCCATAGTCGCCAATGGTGCTAACGGCGTGGGGTCTAACAAATCTGGCGGTAATGCCGGTGCTGTGACATTGAAGACCACCGCCGGCGACATCACTCTGGGTGCTGTGACAGTGAATTCCGGTACTAAAACAGGTGCCGGCACTGTAGGCAACGCCGCTAATATCCTGGCCCAGGCCGGCGATGACATCAATGTCAACGGCAATCTGTCTACCAATAGAGGCAGCGTGACCCTGAACGCGGATAACGATAACAGTGGCGCTGGTAATTTAGCCATAGGTGCCAATATCACTGGCCCTGGTAACGTCGTCCTGACTGGCGCAACCCTTACCCGTACTGCTGGTAATATCAATGCCAACGGCAACAACCTGACTGGAGGTAATGCAGGTGCCGTGAGTATCACGGTGGCCGGTCTGGCAACGCTGGGCACGGCTAACATCACTGCCCAGGGTGGCACGTCTACTGGGGCTGGCTACAATGGCGGCATAGTCAATATCACTGCCGGTAGCGTGGATATGACTGGCACTATCAACACTTCCGGCTCTGCTGGCGTGGCCGGTAGCGAAGGTGGTCAGGGCGGCGCAGTCACTGTGCTTGCCACTACCGGTGATGCCAAACTAGGCAATATCACCACAGGCGCTGGCAGTGCAGGTAGCGGAACAACGATTTCAACCTTCTCTGGTGATGTCAGCGTGACCAGCAATGCAGGCAATGTGACGGTAGGCAATATCAATGTCAAAGGCGGCGTCAACGCCAAAGGCGCTAATGTGCTGCTGGCAGCTGCCAATGGTGCGGTGAATGCCGGCAACATAGACACCAGTGCCGGTACAGGCAATAACAATACCAACGGCAAGAGCGCCGGCAAGGTAGACATCAACGCCGGAACCGGCATCACCACTCTGGCAATCACCGCCAATGGTGCCAATGGTGTTGGCGCCAACAGGTCTGGTGGTAATGCCGGTGCTGTCACCTTGAAAACCACCGCTGGCGATATCGCGCTGGGCCCTGTCACTGTGAAAGCTGGTACTAAAAACGGTGCAGGTACGGTAGGTAATAGCGCTGATATCCTGGCACAGGCTGGCCGTGATCTGATCCTGAATGCTAATATTGACAGTGATAGCAATGCTGCTACTGCAGTGCAGTTGGTCGCAGGCCGTAATTTCCTCAATAACAGCAATTCCAGCATCACCACCGGTGCCACTGGGCGTTGGACGGTTTACAGCAATGACCCGACCGGCGATGTCAAAGGTAGCAATCTGCTTGCTGATTATGATTACAAGCAATACGGCACTACCTTCGGCGGCGCGCTGTTAGGCACTGGTAATGGTTTTGTCCATGCAGTGAGCCCGACTGTGACTGCCACACTGAATGGCACCGCGACCAAAGCGTTTGATGGTACCAATGTAGTGACTGACCTGAGTGGTTTGAGCATCACCACCAGCGGTGCGCTTGATGGCGACAAAGTCATCATCAGCCCTAGCCCTATCACTGCTGCCACTTACGATAATGCAGCGGTTGGCGCAGGTAAACCGATAAACAGTGTCTACAATGTGGTCAGCATCACCACCAATGAAGGCAAACAGATCTTCAACCCGACCGCAGGTTCATTTGATGGCTACACCGTAGTCACCAACTCAACCGCAACCGGTAGCATACTGGCTGTGCCTGGCGCAGCAACCGCGCTGGGCTTTGCCTCGCCGCGGGATGACGCAGGTCTAGGTGGTCTGATCCCTAATAACCCGGCATTGAACACCATGACCATCGTTTCTCTGAACCCTGCTGCGGGTGATGAGGAAGATTTGGACGCAGTCGCTTGTCCGGTCAACGAAGATAGTCTGGGTAGCACGCCTATCCTGAATTCAGGCGTGAAATTGCCGGATGGCGTAAGTTCTAATTGTATCTAATATAGCGCTTAAGCTTAATCAGCTGAGAAAAAGCCGGGCGATCGCCCGGCTTTTTCTTTTTTGCTGCATCAGATTTTGTTATGAATAAGCTGGAATATTACTCAGTTTATTCTGCGTGCTGCCAAGATGAAGTTCTATGGCATCTAATACGGCATCATCCTCAGTAGAATCAAATTTACGTGCAAATAGATGATGACTGGATGTTAATTGTCTGGCATCAGCATGGGTGAAGGTGCGAGGCCTTAATTTGATGTCTCCATCAGGTATCCAATCTATAAAGCGCAAATCATCCTGGATCACTTCCCCATGACAGTCGTTATTCATCATGACAGTCTGAAAGAACCCTTCGTCTGCGATAAAACTGTTTTTATAAAAGCTTTTATAGCGCTCAGATTCTTTTGAAGTGACGGCAAATTCACAAAATCTGCGGCTCACTATCATCCATTGCGTGCCGATATAAGGCGTGACGCCTTTTAAGAATTTTCGTGAAATATTAGGCCTGAAAATATGGCTGCCAAACTCATAACAGAAATCTAAT
The DNA here is from genome assembly GCF_042676265.1 of Methylophilus luteus. Classification (NCBI taxonomy): domain Bacteria; kingdom Pseudomonadati; phylum Pseudomonadota; class Betaproteobacteria; order Nitrosomonadales; family Methylophilaceae; genus Methylophilus; species Methylophilus luteus. The sequence goes on along the minus strand of NZ_JBHTKB010000003.1, from coordinate 71,390 downwards.
ATCCTGTGCATGGTGTCCGGACGGTGTTCGAGCTGATCAAGCGCGCGGATATATTCTTTATTCGGATTTTCAGTTAAGAAATTACGAATGAATTTTTGCGTTTTTAATGGGAAGTCCTGCCCACTAAGATTAATAAAATGCGTCCAGTCCTTATTCGTTTCTAACAGCCTGGCCATTCCTCGCAACTCTATATTGACCAGGCTATAGCCTCCCCACAATGCTTTTTCCGGCTTAAGCAGTTCTGCATTTGGATAATCACTTAAAAACAGTTGAATGTTCTTAAATATCTGTGGATCTGAAGTTTTATCTACGTGAATTAAATAATGGTTGAGAGGATGGTGAATTGCCTTGAACATACGCTTGAATTGTTCTGGGTATCTATGCACCAGAATGAGGTACGCAATCATATTTGTCCCTTGGTTAAAACAGGATATGACTGTTGCGCTCCTGAGTTCTTATTGTTTGAAGGGAATCGGTAAGGCGCATTCTTGCCTTTCCTTAGATGGGGCTAAATGACTGGATTGCAAGGTAATGAGCTTTTTTAGTTGGAACATAGCAGGGCTGATGCAAATAAATATCGGCCATTGTTACTCTCAGGGCGCAACTTGGCGTGCATACCCAGCCCAGCAACCCTTAAAACCTGCTTTTTATTCAATCGTTTAGCTTGCCTGAAGTAGCCAGGCCCCTGTGCACGTTTTTCTGGATACAGATTGATAATGTCATCTCTACTTAATGGTAAAATGACGGCTATTCATGACAATATTGAAAACTAGTTAATAAAAAACACTATACAATTCAATATGTTACATTGCGGCTGTAGTTCAATGGTAGAACGCCAGCTTCCCAAGCTTGATACGCGGGTTCGATTCCCGTCAGCCGCTCCAAAGGAATTTTCATGGCTATCACTCCCCCGACCGTTCTTACATTTGCAGCAACAGACCCCAGTAGTGGGGCCGGTGTTCAGGCGGATATCATGGCGCTCGCCAGCATAGGCTGCTACCCGCTTTCGGTCATCACTGGCATTACGGTACAAGATACGGTGGGTGTAGAGAGTGTCATGCCGCTGGATGCCGACTGGATCAATGACCAGGCGCGTACCATACTTGAAGATGTTTCCGTCAGCGCCTTCAAACTGGGTTTGCTGGGCAGCGTGGAAAATGTGGCCGTCATCGCCGAGATCGTGGCCGATTACCCGGATGTGCCGCTGATCATTGACCCTATACTCACTTCAGGCCGGGGTGACGAGCTTTCCAATGAAGAAATGCAGGCTGCCATGTGTGAATTACTTTTCCCGCAGGCGACACTGATCACGCCTAACAGCCTGGAAGCACGCCGCCTGGCCTATTACGACGAGGGCGATGAGGTCAAGCACAGCTCACTGGAAGAATGCGCGCTGCGCCTGCTGGAAATGGGCAGCGAATATGTCATGATCACCGGCACGCATGAGCGCTCTATCGATGTGGTGAATAGCTTGTACGGCATGCAGCTGAGCAATATGCCTGGCCTGATCAAGGATTATCACTGGGAACGCCTGCCAGGTAGCTATCATGGCTCTGGCTGTACCCTCACCAGCGCGATCACCGCCTGCCTGGCGCATGGGCTGACCATAGAAGAAGCGGTGCATGAAGCGCAGGAATTCACCTGGCAGACGCTGCGCCACGCTTTCCGTCCCGGCATGGGGCAGTTTATCCCGGACCGTTTCTTCTGGGCGCGCGAAACCGAGGTGCAGGAAAAAGCCAGTGAGCTACAGCATTAAAGGGCTGTACCTTAATGGGTTGTACCTGGTCACGCCAGACTGCGATGACACCGCATTGTTGTGCCAGCAGGTGAAACAGGCCGTGCAAGGCGGCGTCGCCATGGTGCAATACCGCCACAAAACCGCCAGTGCGGCATTGCGCCTGGAGCAGGCCGCTGCGCTGTTAACTATCTGCCGTCAGGCCGCCGTGCCTTTATTGATCAACGACCATATCACCCTGGCGCAGACGCTGGATGCCGATGGCGTGCATGTCGGCCAGCACGATGCCGCCATCACGCAGGCGAGAGCATTGCTGGGGCCAGGCAAAATCATAGGTGCCTCCTGTTACAACCGTTTTGAGCTGGCAGAGCAGGCGCAAGCGGCAGGGGCAGATTACATTGCATTCGGCGCCTGCTACCCCTCGCCTACCAAACCAGATGCGCCACGCGCAAATGCGGCCCTGTTCACCCAGGCCAAACAAGCATTGTCAGTGCCGGTGGTCGGCATAGGTGGGATCACTCTGGATAATGCGCCGCCGCTGATCGCTGCCGGTGCCGATGCGCTGGCGGTGATCACGGATATTTTCCAGGCCAGCGATATTTCGGCACGTTGTCGCCAGTATCTGCCATTGTTTGCGAAAAATTGAGTTTTCTTACGATTGCGTTTTCAGGCGACCGTTTTATCAAAACTTGTTTGGTAAAATGCATAGCTTAAATTGAAACGGTAAATTCTATGCACATTCACATCCTTGGTATCTGCGGCACGTTTATGGGCGGTATCGCCGTGCTGGCAAAAGCGGCCGGGCACCGTGTCACCGGCTGTGATGATAACGTCTACCCGCCCATGAGTACCCAGCTGCAGGCACAAGGCATAGAACTGATAGAAGGCTTTGACCCTGGCCAGACCGCTTTCAAGCCAGATATGTATGTGATAGGCAATGTGGTCACCCGCGGCAATCCACTGATGGAGGAGATCCTCAACCAGGGCCTGCCGTATATCTCTGGCCCGCAATGGCTGGCCGAGCATGTGCTGCAAGGTAAATGGGTATTGGCGGTTGCCGGTACCCATGGTAAAACCAGCACTTCTTCCATGCTGGCCTGGGTGCTGGAATATGCCGGCCTGGCGCCGGGTTTCCTGATCGGTGGTGTGCCGGAGAATTTCGGTGTGTCTGCCCGTTTGCCGCAAACGCCCAGGCAAGACCCCAAATCGATCTCGCCGTTCTTTGTGATCGAAGCCGACGAATACGACACCGCCTTTTTCGACAAACGTTCCAAGTTCGTGCATTACCGTCCACGCACCGCCGTGCTGAATAACCTGGAATTTGACCATGCCGATATCTTTGAAGACCTGGCGGCGATAGAAAAACAATTTCATCACCTGGTGCGCACCGTGCCGCAACAAGGCCTGGTGGTCGCCAATCAGCAGCAAAGCCTGGACCGCGTGCTGGCCCGGGGCTGCTGGAGTGGCGTTGAGCGCATAGACAGTGCTGCCGGCTGGCAAGTGCAGAATGTAGACGCGCAAGGCCGCTTCGATGTGTACTTTAACGGCGAGCGCCAGGGCAATGTCAGCTGGGCGTTGATGGGCGAGCATAACCGCAGCAATGCGCTGGCGGTGATCGCCGCTGCCCGCCATGTCGGTGTCGCGCCCTGTATCGCGATAGAAGCATTAAACGAGTTTAAAAACGTCAAACGCCGCATGGAAGTCAAAGGCGTAGTCAACGACATCACCGTGTACGATGACTTTGCCCACCACCCTACCGCCATCGCCACCACCGTGGCAGGCCTGCGCGCCAAAGTTGGTCAAGCACGCATCCTGGCGGTGCTTGAGCCCCGCTCCAACACCATGAAGCTGGGCGTGATGAAAGACGCATTGCCGGCAAGCCTGCGCGATGCCGACGCCGTATTCTGCTACGCCAACAACCTGGGCTGGGATGCAGCCGCTGCCCTCGCCCCCATGCAAGACAAAGCGCAAACGTTTGAAGATCTCTCTGCGCTGGTGCAAGCAGTCAGCCGCCTGGCCCAACCCGGCGACCATGTGCTGGTGATGAGTAACGGCGGTTTTGGCGGCGTGCACCAGCAATTATTACAGGCTTTGCAGGGCTAAACAGGCGGCAGATGCCCTATGCGCTTTCGTGAACGTTCGCCACTGGTATGGGCTGTCTGGTTTTCGCTGATCGCGCATGCAGTGTTATTGACGCTGCATTTCCAGCCTGAATTAAAAGCGCTCAAAGACCAGATCCCGGCACTGAAAGTGATGCTGGTGAACAGCAAGACCCAGCAAGCCCCTAAAGATGCCGATGCGCTGGCGCAAGCCAACCTCGATCGTGGCGGCAACACCGACGAAAAACGCCAGATGAAAAGCCCGCTGCCCAGTGTGCAGAAAATGCCTGCCACTACCCCGCAAGCGACTGAAGCGACCATGCAGCCTGCGGTGCCAGCCACCCCGCAGGACGCAGAATTGCAGCGCCATCAACAACGCGTGGCACAACTGGAGCAAGAAGCGCAGGCGCTGATGACGCAACTCAAAGCCAGCCAGACAGTGAGCAGCGTGCAGGCCCCGCCGCTGTCACAAACCCAGGCTGCTGCCAGAAAGCCGACGCCGCAAGCGCTGAATCAGCCGGTGCAAACGCAGCAGGAGATCATGGCCCTGCAAGAGATGGCCAAGCTGGAAGCCCTGATCGCCAAGCAGCAGGACGCTTATGAAAAGCGTCCCAAGCGTCAGTTCATAGGCGCGCGCACGCGTGAATACCGCTTTGCCAACTATGTGGATCAATGGCGGCAAAAGATAGAGCAAGTGGGTAACCTCAATTACCCTGAAGCGGCGCGCACGCAAAAGCTGTATGGACAATTGCTGCTGACGGTGTCTATACGCGCCGATGGCAGCATAGAAAACATCAAGATCGTGCAAAGCTCGGGCAAGCGCCTGCTCGATGAATCTGCGCGCCGCATCCTGCAACTGGCGGCGCCATTCCCGCCGTTTCCTGAAGATATACGCCGCGATCACGATGTGCTGAGCATCACCCGCACCTGGACATTTAGCAAAGAACACCAACTTTCAACAGAATAAGGCGTCCAATCTTTTTCTGGCACGGGTTTTTCTGTGGTATTTTTCCATGATCATTTTGTTTAAGCGGCACCGGAAAGCAACCTTATGAATCAAAGTCACTTTCAATATCATGTGTTTTTCTGTCTTAACCAGCGCGAAAAAGGCGAGGACTGCTGCATGAATCTGGGGGCAGAAGCGGCCTTTGACTATATGAAAAAAAGCGTCAAAAAACATGGCCTGGCGGGTGCCGGCAAAGTCCGCATCAACCGCGCCGGTTGCCTGGACCGTTGTAGTGAAGGGCCGGTGATGGTCATTTACCCGCAAGCGGTGTGGTATACCTTTGTCGATAATGACGATATCGACGAGATCATCACCAGCCATCTGCAGCACGGCAAAGTAGTGGAGCGCCTGCTGGTATAGGGCGAGCGCATGCTGTTACTGTGGTTTAAAAGGCTGCTGCTCACCTTGCTGGCCGTCACCGTGCTGACGCTGCTGGCATTGGCCGGCTGGATCTGGCAACCCTATGACAAGCAGGCCTGGCGCGTCAGGCTGCCGGTGGCTGGCGGGGTGCAAGTGCGGGTGCTGCCGCTGTTGATGCTGGCGACTTCCGCCCCCGGGCGCTGGCTGCTGGACAGACGGGCTTTTAATCTGCACCACGGTGATATCCAGCTCTATGACGAAGATGGTTTGCGTGCCCGCTGCCGGGATTGCTGGATAGAAGCAAAGTCGATCAGCGACCAGCCCATAGTCATCCCCATGGTAGAACTGTGGCTGCAAATGGACCAGCAGCATATCCATGGTTACCTCGCAGTGGGCGAAACGCAGCCGCTGTTTAAAATAGATTTCACCGGCAAAGTCAGCATGCGCAACCTCAAGCTGACCTGGCAACTGCCGCAAACGCCGCTGCAGGCGTTGCTTAAACCTTTGCAGTCGCATTCTGCGGTGATACGCCAGGCTGTGGTGACCGGCTCCCTGAATGCATCGGGCACCCTGCGCTGGCCCAAGCAGGAATGGAGCGCGCAACCGCACCTGAATACCATGGCGGTTTCCGGCCTCAATATCAGCGCTGCAACCACGCTGCCTATACAGTATGACTGCCCGCTGCTGGATGAACACAAGCACCCGGAAAACATGCAATGGGTGGCCTACGACAAGCTGGGGCGCTGGCTGCCGGTGGCGGCCATCATCGCCGAGGATGCCGAATTCAAGCACCACCCCGGTTATGTGATCGCACAGATGCAACATTTGCTAGGCAAGGAAAGCGCCGATAAACAGGTGGGTGGCAGTACCATTACCCAGCAATTGGCGAAATACATGTTCACTAACGGCGAGCGCACCTGGAAGCGCAAAATAGAGGAATTGCTCTATGCCGTGCAACTGGAATCCGCACTGACCAAAACTGATATCCTCGAGCTTTACCTGAACACGGTGGATCTGGGCCCTAGTCTTTGCGGCGCACATGCTGCCGCGCGCTATTATTTCGATCTGACCCCGGATAAATTGAACCCGATACAAGCCGCGTGGCTGGCTGGCATTATCAGCAATCCGCACCGCGCCTGGAAAAAACAGTATATCCAGCAACAGCCAGACCTGAAGCGCGCGCAAGATATACTGCATTTTATGCCGCGCAGTGCACGTAAAGAACCCGGCAATCTGAATTTTAGGCCGGTGAAAGCCGCCGGATAACTTACAATAGCACTTTATTTCCCAACCAAGCCGGGACCCGTATTTTGAGTACAATCAAACTGAATAAACCCGCTGCCGAAAGTGAGCAAGCGCCCAAGCGCAGCAAACCGGTGCGTCGCGTTTCATCCACCCTGCGTGACCGCACGCAACCGCCACCTAAACCTGCGCCTAAAGTCGTTGAAAAAACGGCCGCTGCTGACAGGCAAAACACTAGGGCAGAAAAACCAGTGCGCCAGGACCGCAGCCGGCATGAGGGTAAACCCGGTGATAAACCCTATGCGCGCAAAGATGCACGCAACGAACCACGCCGCGAGTCACGCAACGACTCCAGGTACGGCGCACAGCAGGATACCCGCAAGCCATACAGCTCAGACCGGCCTGTGCGTCGCGATGACGCCGCACCCAGACGCGCGATCGCCCCCACCGACCCGGATGCGCAACCGCGTTTATCCAAAGTGATGGCAGACCGCGGCCTGTGTTCCCGCCGTGAAGCCGACGACTGGATAGTCAATGGCTGGGTCAAGGTCAATGGCGAGATCATAGAAACCCTGGGTACCCGCATAGACGCCGATGCCGAGATCATCATCAGTACCTACGCCCAAGAATATCAGGCCGAAAATGTCACCATCCTGCTGCACAAACCAGTCGGCTATGTCAGCGGTCAGGCAGAAGATGGCTATGAACCGGCCGTGGTTCTGGTCAAGCCCGAAAATCAGTGGTCAGAAGACCCTACACAGAAAACCTTCCACCGCGGCATTTATCACGGCCTGGCACCGGCCGGACGCCTGGATATCGACTCCACCGGTTTGCTGGTGCTGACGCAGGACGGGCGCATTGCGCGGGTATTGATAGGCGATGATTCCAGCGTAGAAAAAGAATACCTGGTGAGGGTAGAGGGCGAGTTGAGTGCCAATGGCATGGCAAAATTGAATCATGGCTTGAGCCTGGATGGCGTGCAGCTCAAGCCAGCCAAGGTTTCGTGGCAGAACGAGGATCAGTTGCGCTTTGTATTGCGCGAAGGGCGCAAACGGCAGATCCGCCGCATGTGTGAGCTGGTGGGGTTGAAGGTGGTGGGCTTGAAGCGGATACGCATAGGCAGGGTGAGTTTGGGGAAATTACCGGCGGGGCAGTGGCGGTATTTAGCGGCGAATGAGAAGTTTTAAGGGTTTATGTAACGGGTGACGCGGTAGAGGGTTTTGTGCGGCAATTTATTTCGCTACTCGCGATGCGCCTTTCTTTGCTTATTTAAACTAGCGGACCCCGCAGAGCGAGAGATGCATTTGTTGGAAGTTGTAGTTGGTATTTCTTTGGATGATTGGAACGTTCTTTTTCGCCCCTAGGCGAGTGTCTTTTCTTTGCGTGCCCAAAGAAAAGGCACCAAAAGAAAGGGCACCCTAGCATCCGCTTTTTCCCTGCGTTGCTCGTCAACGTGGGCGTCCAACGAAACTCGCCCTAGCGGCTTGCACAAAGCGCAAGCCACCGCGGAACTCGAACAGACGCTGGCCGACAACTCCCACGCTGCCTGCGCTACTCGGCGCGTCAGATAGGGGACCCTGAAAGGCACTACGCGGCTAGTGTGGTAGGTCGTTCTCACATCGTATCCCGCTCGACTAGCGCAATAAAACCAAAAACAAAGCAAAAGTAAAACAGCAAGAGGGTTGGCGGGTTGGTTTTAGATTACATAGGCGCTAAGCGCCCTCAGCCCAATGCAGTTAACAGAAGTCACATCGTGGTGGTGTTGACTTTGGGCCCCTATCTGACGCGCCGAGTAGCGGAGTCAAAATAAGGAGAAAGGGAGCGACTGTCTGAGTTCCGCGGTGGCCTGCGTAGTTTGCAGGCCGCTAGGGCGAGTTTCGCGACCGCTTATTTTGATGAGCAACGCAGGGAAAAAGCGGAAGCTAGGGTGCATTTCTTTTGGTTACGTTTTCTTTGGGCAAGCAACGAAAAGTAACTCGCCTAGAGGCGAAATAAAACGCTGCAACAGAACACAAAACCATCCAAAGAAATACCTACTAAAACCTCCAGCAAGCGCAATATCTGTACCCTATTGCAACTAAGCAAAACATTAACCTTGCCTGGATTCTCCCTTGCATGGCGCATTGGCTTCTGCATAAGCCAGCAGTAGCGCCGCACATAGCTGTTGCGCGCAACCCTATTCAGGTTTAGCCTCTCTGATCGGCAAATTCACCAGCGCCGCCAATGTGGCAAGCACGATATCCCCCAGCCACATCCACTGATAATCGCCATTAGCATAAAACACCAGCCCACCCAGCCATGCCCCGAAAAATCCCCCGATCTGGTGGCTGAGCAAAGTGAAGCCAAACAGGGTCGCCAGATATCGCGCACCAAACAATTTACCCACCAGCCCGGCCGTGGGAGGCACGGTGGAAAGCCAGGTGAAGCCAAGTACGGCCGCAAATATATAAAAGGTGAGCTCGGTTTTTGGCGCTGCCAGATAGACGGCGACCGCTACTGCCCGCGAAGCATACATCCAGAACAGGATCATTTTCATGCGCTGGTGTTGGCCCAGCCAGCCAGCATATAAACTACCCAGCACATTGGCCAGACCTATGATTGCCAGTGAGGTAGCACTCACGACTGCTGGCAACCCACACACATTGACCTCGCCTGGCAGGTGGGTGACCAGGAAGGCAATATGGAAACCACAGGTGAAAAACCCGGCATGCAGGCAAAGATAGCTGCGGTCTTTAAAAGCGATGCCTACCTGCTGCCTGAGGGTCAGGGTTTCCTCTGCTGGGGCCACATTCTGGGTGAGGGCAACCTTGTTTTCGCGTAAGGGCAGTGCCAGGAAAATACTGCCTAATGAGGTGAGCGCCAGCATCAGCAATGCATTGATCCAGTTGAAAGAGTGGATCAATGCTTGTGCCAGCGGTGCGAATATAAATTGCCCGAATGAACCGCCGGCGTTAATGAACCCGGCCGCAAAAGAACGCCGTTCGGCGGGCAGGCGGGCGGCGACGGCACCGATCAGGATGGAAAAGCTCCCGGCACCTGCGCCCATGGCGGTCATGATGCCCAGAGAGAACACCAGCGCAAACTCGGAGTCGGCAAACGGCGTTATGGCCAGCCCGGCTGCCATCAGCAGGGTGCCCAACACTATTACCTTGAAGGAACCGGCGCGGTCAGCCAGCATGCCGAACAAGGGTTGCGCCAGGCCCCAGGCGAACTGGGCGATGGCCATGGCAAAACTGATGGTGACTATGCCCAGGCCGGTGCTGGTGTTGAGCGGCGACACAAACAGGCCCAGCGATTGGCGTATACCCATGGTCACCGCCAGGATGGCCGCTGCGGCGATGACTATGGTCCACATGCTTTGCTGTTTATGCACAGGCGCGCTCCTTGATATGCGGTCGCTAAGCGAACAGGATTTGTTAATCGCTGTAATCCACGATCAGTGGCGCATGGTCACTAAAGCGCTCAGCTTTATAGACACTGACCGCAGTGGCCCGCTGTGCCAAAGCCTGCGTGGCAAGCTGGTAATCTATGCGCCAGCCCACATTCTTTGCCCAGGCCTGACCTCGGTTGCTCCACCAGGTATAGCATTCATCTGTGGTTTCCGGGTGCAAGGTGCGGTAAACATCGACCCAGCCGACCCGCCCGAGGATATCTGTCATCCAGGCACGCTCTTCAGGCAAAAAGCCGGAGTTTTTGCGATTGCCTTTGTAGTTTTTAAGGTCTATCTCCTGGTGGGCGATATTCCAGTCACCACAGATCACCACCTCACGGCCACCGGCGATCAGTTGCTCAAGATGCGGCAGAAACAAGGCCAGTACCTGAAACTTGAATTGCTGACGTTCTTCACCGCTGGAACCGCTGGGCAGGTATAAAGACACGACGCTCAGGTTGCCATACTGGCATTCCAGGTAACGGCCCTCAGCGTCGATAGCGGCATGCCCCAGGCCGATAATGACTTTGTCGGCAGGCTGTTTGCTGTAAATGCCGACGCCGCTATAACCCTTTTTTTCAGCATAGTGAAAATAGCCGTGATAGCCGGGCGGTTGCAACATTTCCGGCTGCATATCGGCCGCCTGGGCTTTCAGCTCCTGCAAGCAGACGATATCGGCGCCAGTGCCAGCCAGCCAGGGCAGAAAGCCTTTGTTGCAGGCTGACCGTATGCCATTCAGGTTCAAGGTTATAATACGCATTGTTCAAATTCTTTCTGTTTTTCTCAAATGACTGCAAAACCACTCAGTGCCGATTTTATTACTTTTTCCATCCAGAAACAGGTGTTACGTTTTGGCGAATTCAAAACCAAAGCCGGGCGTTTAAGCCCGTATTTTTTTAACGCCGGCCTGTTTGACGATGGTGAAAGCCTGCTCAAACTGGGCGAATTTTACGCACACAGCATTCTACAGTCTGGCTTGCAATTCGACATGCTGTTTGGCCCGGCCTATAAAGGTATTCCGCTGGTGTCGGCGATCAGCATCGCCTTTGCGCGCATGGGGCAAAACCTGCCCTATGCCTATAACCGCAAAGAAGCCAAAGACCACGGCGAAGGCGGCACCCTGGTCGGTGCGCCACTCAAGGGCCGCGTGCTGATCATAGATGATGTGATCTCTGCCGGCACTTCTATCCGCGAATCGGTAGACATGATACGCCAGGCCGGTGCCATCCCTTGTGGTGTGAGTATCGCATTAGACAGGCAGGAAAAAGGCCTGGGTGAGCTTTCGGCAGTGCAGGAAGTAGAACAAACCAACCAGATGCCGGTGGTGAGCATAGCCAAACTGGCGGATCTATTTGCTTATTTGCAAGGCAACGATAGCCTGGCGCAATACTTCCCAGCTATTCAGGCCTATCGCGCCCAGTACTGCATCGTTTAAAAAAGCATTCTGTTTAAAAATAGCGCGTATCTAACGCGCTATTTTTATTTAAGCATGCCCATCAAGCGCGACATGATCAAGGCCGGGTTATTCTCCACCGCGCCGTTAGGCGTCAGTTGATCGACCACATCCGGGATGTATTCCGCGATCTTCGCCGTGAGTTCTTCGCTGCTGATATCCAGCTTGCTGGCAATGCCGGTCAGCACACTAGCACCTAGTGCCGCGCCTATCTGCTGCGGGGAGACATCCAGATTAGCGCCAGTACCGACCCAGGAATCGACTTGTTCGCTCAAACCGCCAGCTTTAAGGGTTTGCAGGATGCCGGGTAAACCGCCGTATTGCTGAAATAACTCCATGGCCAGTTTTGCCATGGGGGCTTTATCGCCCATGACCTTGTTCATCATGCTAGTGGCTAGATTGTCGAATAATCCCATTTCGTTTCCTATTTTTAATTAATCTCTTATTTGCCTGGCGGCAGTTTCTTTTGTTTGTTGACGCTGCGCGGTTTAAGGTACGCCCTTTTTCGCCCCTCGGCGAGTTACTTTTCTTTGCTTGCCCAAAGAAAACGTAACCAAAAGAAATGCACCCTAGCTTCCGCTTTTTCCCTGCGTTGCTCGTCAACGTGGGCGTCCAACGAAACTCGCCCTAGCGGCTTGCAAAAAACGCAAGCCACCGCGGAACTCGAACAGACGCTGGCCGACCCCTCCCACGCTGACTGCGCTACTCGGCGCGTCAGATAGGGGCCCGTTTTAAAACCACCACGATGACACAAGCGTAGAACTCAACGGGCTGAGGGCGCTAAGCGCCTGTGTAATCTAAAACCAACCCGCCAACCATCTTACTGATTTGCTTTTGCTTTTGCTTTGCTTTGATTTTATTGCGCTGGTAGAGCGGGATGCTATGCGAGAAAGACCCACTCAACTTACCGCTTAGTGTCTTTCCGGGTCCCATATCTGACGCGCCGAGTAGCGCAGTCAAAATAAGAAACAAGGGAGCGACTGTCTGAGCTCCGCAACAAGCCACGGTGTGTGTGGCTTGTCAGGGCGAGTTTCACGACCGCTTATGCCTAAGTCCGGCAAAGCAACGGACGAAAGTCCTGAGCTGAGCAACGCAGGAAACAAGCGGATGCTAGGGTGCCCTTTCTTTTGGTGTCTTTTCTTTGGGCACGCAAAGAAAAGACACTCGCCTAAAGGCGAAAAGCATCTGTCCAACAGAAGAGCAAATTACTCACCTTCACGAGAAAAATAACACCGCAATAAGTAGTATTTGCTGTCTAAGGCTAAAGAGTCGTTACTCTTTTAACCATCTCGCGATATCCATCGCATAATAGGTCAATACCCCATCCGCCCCTGCGCGTTTGAAACCCAGCATCGCTTCCAGCACACAGGCTTTCTCATCCAGCCAGCCATTCTGCGCTGCGGCTTTGAGCATGGCATATTCACCACTCACGTGATACGCATATGTAGGGACGCCAAACTCGTCTTTGACGCGGCGCACAATATCCAGGTAGGGCATGCCTGGTTTCACCATCACCATATCGGCGCCTTCTTCAATATCCAGCGCGACTTCTTTCAAGGCCTCGTCAGAGTTGGCGGGGTCCATCTGGTAATTGTATTTATTGCTTTTGCCCAGGTTGCCGGCAGAGCCGACCGCATCACGGAACGGGCCATAAAAGGCAGAGGCGTATTTAGCCGAGTAAGCCATGATGCGCGTATAGATATAACGACTGTCTTCAAGTGCATCGCGGATGGCACCGATACGGCCATCCATCATGTCGGAAGGGGCGACGACATCGGCACCGGCTTCGGCATGACATAAAGCCTGTTTCACCAGCACTGCTACTGTTTCGTCGTTCAGCACATAGCCGCTGTCATCTATCAGGCCGTCCTGGCCATGGGTGGTATAGGGGTCTAGGGCGACGTCGGTGATCACGCCCAGTTCAGGGTAAGCTTTTTTCAGTGCCCTGACGGTGCGCGGTACCAGGCCTTCCGGGTTGTAGGCTTCTTTGGCGTCCAGGCTTTTGTCTGATTGTGGCACGACCGGGAACAGCGCCAGGGCAGGAATGCCCAGTTTCACGCATTCTTTGGCGGTTTTCAGCAGTTGATCCAGGCTCTGGCGCTGCACGCCGGGCATGGACTTGACCTCCTCGACCTTGCCTTCGCCTTCCAGCACGAATACCGGGTAGATCAGGTCGTTCACGGTGACGACGTTCTCACGCATCAGGCGGCGTGAAAAGTCGTCCTTACGCATGCGGCGGGGGCGGATAGCTAGAAATTGGCTCAAAATAATCTCCTGTTTGCCTGGGCGGATGTGACAGGCAGTAAGGGTTAAAGGCAGTGCTTAGGCAAATACTTTTGCGAGTTCGGCGCCTGGGTTTTCCTGGCGCATAAATGCTTCACCGACCAGGAAGGTGTGTACCGCATGATCGCGCATCAGTTTGACATCGTCAGCGCTGAAGATTCCGCTCTCGGTGACCACGATCTTGTCGCTGGCGATGTTGCCTAGCAGACCCAGGGTGGTATCCAGCGTCACTTCAAAGGTACGCAGGTTGCGGTTGTTGATGCCCAGCAATGGCGTGCTCAGCTGCAGCGCTTGCGCCAGCTCTTCACCATTGTGCACTTCGACCAGCACCGCCATGCCCAGGCTATGAGCGACGCTTTCTAGTTGTTGCATCTGCGCCAGCGTCAGTGCGGCGGCGATCAGCAAGATACAATCTGCACCCATGGCGCGTGCTTCGTAGACCTGATAGGCATCTATCATAAAGTCTTTACGCAGCACCGGCAGCTGGCAGGCGGCACGCGCCTGCTTCAGGTAATCGGCCGAGCCCTGGAAATACTGTTCGTCGGTTAACACTGACAGGCAGGCTGCGCCACCCTGCTCATAGCTGGCAGCGATTTCGGCCGGTTTGAAATCTGCGCGTATCACCCCTTTGGAAGGGCTGGCTTTTTTGATCTCTGCAATCACGGCGGCTTTGCCGGCAGCGATCTTGCTGCGGATGGCAGCGGTAAAATCACGGGCCGGTGCCTGCTGTGCGGCCAGCGCCTGCACCTGGGCCAACGGCAGCCTGGCTTGCGCGGCTGCGATTTCTTCGGCTTTGGTGGCCAGGATCTTGTTTAAAATATCACTCATAGATTTTTCCGTTTACCTTTATCCAGCCACCCTGGCGGCCCTGTGGATCATGATGCGTCCAATGCATGATGCCACCCTTGGGGTTGTAAATATATTCACCTTTAAACTGAATCTGGTCGCCTGGGTTTAAGTCAGCCACGCGTGGTGCCAGATCGATATTATGTGCAAACAGCAATGTCTGTTCAGGCGAGATAGTCACCAGAAAGCGCTGATGTCTTGCGCCTTTAGTATCGTCCGCCAGCAGTTTTTTCACCTCGCCACTGCCTTGCAGCCAGAGATGGCTTTGCTTTTTTGCAAAGGCTTGCTTAAGTCCGGCATTTTCTTCACTTGTCAGCCCGGAAGATAGCGATTGCAGGTTAAGCGTTTGGCTCTGCGACCTGACTTCTACGGTCGATTGCGCCTGATTGCCTGAATTGTTGGTCGCAGTTTGCTGTGACGCTTGCTGGCAGGCTGCCAGTAAACATAACATTGCAATCAGCCGAGTGTGCTTCATGCGACCTGGCTCAACGCCTTTAACTGCTGCAATTTATTTAATGCGTTACCAGAATCAATCGATGCTGCCGCTTGTGCGATTCCTGATGTTAAATCATCGGCAAGGCCGGAGACATAAATGGCAGCGCCTGCGTTTAACAATACGATATCGCGCGCCGGGCCTTTTTCGCCAGCTAGCAGGCCAAGGATGATCTCGCTGGAATGCTGGGCGCTTTCGACGCGTATGCTGTTGATGTCATGCAATGGAATGCCGAACTGGGCTGGGTTCACGGTGTATTCAGTGATGTTGCCATTTTTCAGTTCAGCGACATAAGTGTCGGCAGAAAAAGAGATCTCATCCATCTCATCGGCGCTATGTACCACCATCACATGTTCGCTACCTAACTGTTTCAAAGTTTGAGCGAGCAACGGGACTAGATCGCGGTGAAACACACCCATCACCTGTCGCTTGGCACCAGCCGGATTAGTCATCGGGCCCAGTAAATTAAACATGGTGCGCACACCCAGTTCACGACGGACCGGTGCAGCATATTTCATCGCAGAATGATGATTTGGTGCAAACATAAAGCCTATGCCTGCTTCATTGACGCAACGCACCACTTGCTCAGGCGTCAATGTGATATTCACACCCAGCGCTTCCAGCACATCAGCCGAACCACTTTTTGAAGAGGCCGCGCGGCCGCCATGCTTGGCGATCTTTGCGCCTGCGCCTGCAGCGACAAAGGCAGATGCAGTGGAAACATTGAATGCCTTGTTCGGGGCGCCGCCGGTACCACAGGTATCTATCAGATGCCGGGTATCGCTTATTTCTACCTTGCTGGAAAGCTCGCGCATCATTTGCGCCGCTGCGGCGATCTCGGTCACGGTTTCGCCCTTGACGCGCAAGGCAGATAAAAATCCTGCAATCTGGATCTGGGTGAATTCGCCACTCATGATCTGGCGCATGATCTCCAGCATTTCTTCATGCGTGAAATCGGTGTGGTCTATCAGCCGCTGTATTGCGATTTTAGGCGTGATGCTCATCAATAACCCTTCAGGAAGTTATCCAGCAACGCATGCCCGTGTTCAGTCAGGATAGACTCCGGGTGAAATTGCACGCCTTCCACCGCCAGGGTCTTGTGCTTGACGCCCATGATCTCGCCATCATCCGTCCAGGCGGTGATCTCCAGGCAATCGGGCAGGGTTGCACGCTCTATCACCAGCGAGTGATAACGCGTGGCGGTGTAAGGGTTAGGCAGGTTTCTGAATACGCCGCTATCGGTATGGTGTATCAGCGAAGTCTTGCCATGCATCAGCGTTTTGGCCTTGATGATATTGCCGCCAAAGGCCTGGCCTATGCTCTGGTGACCCAGGCACACGCCCAGCAGCGGGATCTTGCCGGCGAATTCATGGATCAGCGGCACCGAGATACCGGCTTCATTCGGCGTACACGGGCCGGGAGAGATCACGATCTTTTCCGGCTGCATGTCCTTGATCTGTTGCAGCGTGATCTCATCGTTTCTGTGCACATGCACGTCTTGCCCCAGCTCGCCCAGGTATTGCACCAGGTTGTAGGTAAAAGAGTCGTAGTTATCTATCATTAACAACATATCAGGCTCCTTTTGCTGCGGTTAATTGGGCGGCATTGTCCAGCCCGGCCTGCACCAGTTCGGCAGCACGGATCACGGCTTTGGCTTTATTCTGCGTCTCGTCCCATTCATTCTGTGGGATAGAATCTGCCACTATGCCAGCACCGGCCTGCACATACAGTTTTTTGTCTTTGATCACGGCGGTGCGTATGGCGATCGCCACATCCATATCGCCGTTAAAGCCCAGGTAGCCGACCGCACCCGCGTAAATGCCGCGTTTGCTAGGCTCCAGCTCTTCTATGATCTCCATGGCACGGACTTTAGGCGCGCCGGAAACCGTGCCCGCCGTGAACGTCGCTTTCAGCACATCAATGGCATCCAGGCCGGGTTTGAGCTGGCCTTCTACATTGCTGACGATATGCATGACGTGTGAATAACGTTCTATGGTCATATTGTCGGTGACTTTCACGGTGCCGGTGAGCGCCACGCGGCCCACATCGTTACGGCCCAGATCCATCAGCTGCACATGCTCGGCGCGCTCTTTGGGGTCAGCCAGCAACTCGGCTTCAAGCGCCAGGTCATGGTCGCGGTTTTTGCCGCGCGGGCGGGTGCCGGCGATAGGGCGTGAAGTCACTGTGGTATTGTCCAGCCGCACCAGAATCTCTGGCGACGCGCCCACTACATGGTGGTCACCCATATCGTAATAAAACATATAGGGTGAAGGGTTGAGGCTACGCAAGGCGCGGTAGAGGCTTAATGGCGAGGCTTCAAAATCCTGTGACAGGCGCTGGCTGAGCACCACCTGCATGATGTCGCCTTCGAGGATATATTGCTGGCCTTTTTGCACTGCCGCCTTGAAATTGTCTTCGCCAAACTCTGAGACGGCGGTGGTCTTGCTGGTGGCTAAAGCGGTGGGGATCTCAACTTGCGTACGCAGTTTTGCCAGCAGTGTCTGCATGCGCTCACGCGCGGCTTCATAGGCATGCGCCTGTGCCGGGTCGGCATAGACGATAAAATATAATTTGCCGGACAGGTTATCGATAACGGCGATCTGCTCTGAAACCATTAACAGGATATCCGGGGTGCCTATCGCATCCGGCTTTTTCTGTTTGCCCAGACGTTTTTCGATATATTGTATGGTCTCGTAGCCAAAATAACCGGCCAGGCCACCGGTAAAACGTGGCAAGCCTTCGTAAGGCGGTGTTTTAAAGCGCGCCTGGTAGGCTTTGATAAAGTCCAAAGGGTTCTGGTCGTTGTGTGACTCTATGACGGCACCGTCTTCTATCACCTGCAACTGCTGGTCGCGCACCTCGATACGGGTGGTGGCAGGCAGGCCTATGATGGAATAACGGCCAAAGCGCTCGCCGCCTTGTACGCTTTCTAGCAGATATGAGTAGGGTTGGTTAGCCAGCTTGAGATACAGCGACAGCGGCGTATCCAGATCGGCAAAGGTTTCAAGCACCAGCGGGATACGGTTATAACCTTGCGCCGCCAGCGCGTCAAATTCAGTCTTGCTTAATGTGCTTAACATGATGCTTTTTTTCCAGTTTGATTCGTTGAGTGTGTCGCAGATATACAGCACGACAGATCAGTGCGCGTATGCGACTTTTTACGCTAGCGCGCTTGCAGGCTGAGTTAGCCCCGCCACGAACGACGCCAGCTTAAAACCGGCCAACTGGAAGAATGATCAGTACAAAACATCATGATATTTGAATAGTTTTTTCTAAACCCTGCTTTAAGAGAGCAGGTGGCTCAAGCAGCCTGACCAGTTCGGTCAACTGCTGCACCGTGGCATCCACGGTTGCCACATCAATGGCGCGCCCCTGATTATACCCATAAGGCACGGTCACGACAAAGCACCCTGCAGCATGTGCGGCCTGAATATCGGTTTCCGAGTCACCGACCAGCATGGCTTCGGCAGGCAGCACAGCTAGTTTTTGGCAAATATGCAACAGTTGCATGGGGTCTGGTTTCTTTTTCGGCAAACTATCGCCAGAGACTACCATCTCAAAAAAGCCGGCTAATCCGGCTTTTTGCAGTAGCGGTAGCGTAAATGCCTCGGGCTTGTTGGTGACACAGGCCAGCAGATAACCCTGCTTTTTTAATTGCTGCAATGCCGGCACCACGCCGGCAAACGGCTGGCTGTCATTGGCATGGGCGACATAAAAGTCATGATACAAAGGCTGCGCCTTATCGAATAAAGCAAGTTCGGGTTCTTGTTCCATATCGCCGGTCAGGCAGCGCTTGATCAGCTTGTGCACGCCTTCGCCGATATAGCTGCTGATCTGCGCCTGCGGCAACATGGGTTTGCCCAAAGCCACCAGCATACGGTTAGCGGCCTCTGCGATCTGCGGGGCAGTATCCAGCAAGGTGCCATCCAGGTCGAACATCACCAGCTTGACTTGAAAGCGCATCTATCCACCTTAAAGCAACATGATCTTATCGCTAGGCCTGCATAAAAAACAGGGCTTGGCCTATTCAACATAGCCCAAGCCCCGGATTTTTATGCAGCTCGCGTGCATAGTGAACAACGAATGTTTTTACACAGTCGCCAGTGAAGCGCGCATGGCCGCTACAACGGTGTCGTAACGGTTAGGGTCTGCTTCGTTAGGTGCACCAAAGATGGCGCTACCGGCGACAAAAGTATCGGCACCGGCTTTGGCGATCTCGGCGATGTTGTTCGCGTTGACGCCGCCATCGACTTCCAGCCAGATCTGACGGCCGGTTTTTTCATAGTAGGCGTCAATACGTGCACGCGCTGCTTTTAATTTATTCAATGTTTCCGGAATGAATTTCTGGCCGCCAAAACCCGGGTTCACCGACATCAGCAAGATCATGTCGACTTTGTCCATCACATGGTCCAGGTAATGCAAAGGCGTTGCCGGGTTGAATACCAGGCCAGACTTACAGCCGCTGTCGCGCACCAGTGCAAGGCTACGGTCTATATGGTCAGACGCTTCCGGGTGGAAAGTGATGATATCGGCACCGGCTTTGGCAAAGTCGGGAATAATGCGGTCTACCGGTTTTACCATCAGGTGCACGTCTATCAGCGCGCCCACATTATGTGACAGGTCGCGAATGGCGTCGCATACCAAAGGGCCTATGGTCAGGTTAGGTACATAGTGGTTGTCCATCACGTCAAAGTGGACGATATCGGTACCGGATTTGATGACGTTTTCAATTTCCTGGCCTAATTTGGCAAAATTGGCAGAAAGAATACTGGGGGCAATGCGAAAAGTTTTGTCCATGCTGGTGTTCCGTATCTGAAGTTCAATGAATTTTTTATTGTAAAACCAATATTTTAACGCCATTCTGCTGCAAATTGCCATTCTGAACCAAATTGTCAGTATTCTTGATTGCTGAGCACTAATGTAAGAAAATGTCGGCACCTTTGCTACAGGCACTACTCAAATCCACCATGAACGACTTGCAAGCGCTAGTTAATTTATCCTTTTGCCTGAGCTCAAAGGTAAAATAGCGTCATGCAGCTGTTTACCATTGGTGTCAATCACACCACCGCCCCTATCGCTATCCGCGAGAACGTTGCGTTTAACAACGAAAATCTGCCGCAAGCGCTGGAAGACCTGACGCGCCACAATGTGAGCGAAGTAGCCATACTCTCCACCTGTAACCGTACCGAGATCTATGTGCAATCGATACGGCCGGAGATCGTGATCGACTGGCTGGCCAATTACCACAAGCTTGAAGCCAACAAGCTGCTGCCTTATACCTACACCCTGAGCAGCCATGAGGCGGTCAAGCATGCTTTCCGCGTGGCCAGCGGGCTGGATAGCATGGTGCTGGGTGAAGCGCAGATACTGGGCCAGTTCAAACAATCGGTCAAAATCGCACAGGATGTCGGTACTTTGGGCACCATGTTGCACAAATTGTTCCAGCGCACCTTTGAAGTAGCGAAAGAAGTACGCACCAATACCGATATCGGCGGCAGCTCTAT
Organism: Methylophilus luteus; assembly: GCF_042676265.1. Classification (NCBI taxonomy): domain Bacteria; kingdom Pseudomonadati; phylum Pseudomonadota; class Betaproteobacteria; order Nitrosomonadales; family Methylophilaceae; genus Methylophilus; species Methylophilus luteus. The sequence goes on along the minus strand of NZ_JBHTKB010000003.1, from coordinate 50,939 downwards.
CTCTATGGCCGCTGCCGCTGTCAAACTGGCGCAGCGTATCTTTGGCGACCTGAGCGCGCAAAGCGTGCTATTCATAGGCGCGGGTGAAATGATAGAGCTGTGTGCCGACCACTTTGCCGCGCAAAAGCCGAAAAAAATCACAGTTGCCAACCGCACCCTGGAGCGTGGCGAACAACTAGCAGAAAAGATACGCAGCCAGGGCCTGAATATGCAGGCGATCTTGCTCAATGACCTGCCTGAACGTTTTCATGAGTTTGATATTGTGATCACCAGCACAGCCAGCCAGTTGCCCATGGTGGGTCTGGGGATGGTGGAGCGCGCCATTAAGCTGCGTAAACACCGGCCCATGTTTATGGTCGATCTGGCGGTGCCGCGCGATATAGAGCCTGAAGTCTCGGCGCTGGACGATGTGTTTTTATACACGGTGGATGACCTGGCACAAGTGGTCTCCGAAGGCATAGGCAACCGCCAGGAAGCAGCCGTGAATGCCGAACTGATCGTCAACGCCAGGGTTGAGCATTTTATGCAGTGGCTCAAACAGCGCGAAGCCGTGCCCACTATCAAAGCGCTGCGCGACCAGATAGATGCCGTGCGGCAGGCCGAGCTGGAAAAAGCGCTCAAGCTGCTGCAAAAAGGCGAAGCGCCTGAAAAAGCGCTAGAACATTTAAGTAACGCGCTGACCAATAAGTTTTTACATAGCCCCAGCCATGTGCTCAACAATGCTCAAGGCGATGCCCATGCGCATATGGAGCATCTGGTAAAACAGCTGTTTCAGCTGAAAGAATAAGTTTTTAACATCACCTTTGCACAGTCCAAGCTGCATCTGCAGCGAGCTAGGCCGGCAAAAGCGTGGCAGGAAATAAATTGGCGGAACGATTTCGCCAGCATTTAGGGTAACCAATGAAACCAAGTATGTTGCAAAAGCTCGCCAATTTGAGCGAGCGCCTGGAAGAGATCAACCGCCTGCTCAGCAGTGAAGGCGTGACTGACAATATGGATAATTACCGCAAGATCATGCAGGAGCATACCGAGATCACACCTATTGTTGAGCAATATCACATTTATGTACAAACCGAGTCTGACCTGAAAGAAGCGCATGCCATGCTCTCAGACCCGGAGATGAAAGAGTTTGCCCAGGAAGAGATAGACAGCGGCAAGCAGCGTCTGGAAGAAGTCGAGCTAGCATTGCAGAAACTGTTGCTGCCTAAAGACCCCAACGACGATAAAAGTATCTTTCTGGAAGTGCGTGCCGGTACCGGCGGTGATGAATCCGGCCTGTTTGCCGGTGACTTGTTCCGTATGTATTCGCGTTATGCTGACCGCCAGGGCTGGAAAGTCGAGATCGTGTCTGCCAACGAAGGTGAAGTCGGCGGCTACAAAGAGATCATCGCCAAGATCAATGGCTACGGCGCTTACTCAAAACTCAAATTCGAGTCTGGTGGCCACCGGGTACAGCGCGTGCCGGATACCGAAACCCAGGGCCGTATCCATACCTCTGCCTGTACCGTCGCGATTTTGCCTGAGGTAGAAGAAGTCGGTGATGTGGAGATCAACCCGGCAGATATACGCATAGATACTTTCCGCGCCAGTGGCGCCGGTGGTCAGCACATCAACAAAACCGATTCTGCCGTGCGCATCACCCATGCACCTACCGGCATTGTGGTGGAGTGCCAGGATGGCCGCAGCCAGCACGCCAACAAGGCACAAGCCATGCAGGTACTGGCCGCACGTATCAAAGCCAAGCAAGTCGACGAGCAGCAGAGCAAGATCGCCTCGGAACGTCGCAACCTGATAGGCTCGGGTGACCGTTCAGAACGCATACGCACCTACAATTACCCGCAAGGCCGTATTACCGACCATCGCATCAACCTGACCTTGTACAAGATAGAAGCGATCACCGAAGGCGATATGGACGAGTTGATAGGCGCCCTCTCCAACGAGTACCAGGCGGATCTGCTGGCGAGTCTGGGTGAGGAAAACTAAAATCTTTAGCCATAAGCAGGCATAGTAAAAGCAGTGTTGTTGTAATTATTGACAACACATGCTCGTTGTTTATACTGACAACATGCGAGCAGAGTTATTACTCAAGCAAAAGTTAATCTTATCTGAATCCAGCTTTGTAGAGATGGTGATCTGGCAGTTGCCAGAACCACTCGCAGGCTCTGTACACGCTTTCAAATTCCGCTTTGCATATGTGGTCGACTCGGAATGTGTGCTGCGTTTTGACAATGAAGTTGGTAAGGGCAACCACTACCATCGCGGTCAGCAAGAGTTTCACTACGACTTTGTGAGTACTGACCAGTTGATTGATGATTTTTTTGCGATGGTAAATGAAATGGAGTCTTCACGATGAAAACAGTTTTATTGTCAGTTGAATCACCCGCAAGCGTAGCCGAGCGTGCAAAACAGGCAATGCAAGCTATTCCGCAAAAGGCCCATATCAGTTTTAGCACTCTGGACTTGTTGTGGAAAGTGCTTGCCCCTAACCGTATGGCTATACTAAAAACCATGGCTGGCAGTGGCCCGCTGGCATTGCGCGAGATTGCCAGACGCCTGGGACGCGATGTGAAAGCTGTGCACACGGATGTACAACTATTACTCAAAACCGGAGTGCTGGAAAAAACGGCTTCCGGACAATTGTTATTTGACTATGAGGCCGTGCATGTGGATTTTATGTTGCAGGCAGCCTGAATATTTAAACCCGAAAACGCATGACCATTTTCCGCCTGCCTACAGCCCCACGCAGCCTGCAAAAAGACCAGCCTATCAAGTTTATTCTGGATAGCGAAGCCATAGATTGTCTGGCGCACAATATTGCGCTGGTGCATCCCGTTTTTGATGTACAGGCCTTCAGGCAGTTGGCGCTTACTGACATTGCAGCCCTTGGTTTTATGGACAGGTCAGCGCATATTGCCGCAGCACTCAAGGCCACCTTGCCGGCCAAATTTGCCGACGCTACCGAAGTGCTGATCAACACGCTGACGCCGCCGAATGCACATACCGAGCGCCTGGGACTGGGCGTGTTTTTCTATTTGCCGCATACCCGCTTTGTGGCGGAATATGGCCGCGACCATAAGCATAACGCCGGTGAAGATCCGTTTGATGCCGCCATGCGCGCGCAATATGAACTGACGCGCCGCTTTACCGCTGAATTTTCCATCCGCCCTTTCCTGATGCATGATTTTGAACGCACGCTCAAGCAGCTCATGCAGTGGCTGGACGACCCCGATCCGCATGTGCGGCGTTTGTGTTCTGAAGGTACCCGCTCGCGTTTGCCCTGGGGCGCACGTATCCCGCAACTGATCAAAGACCCTACGCCTACCCTGCCTATTCTCGATGCGCTGAAAAGCGACCCTAGCCTTTATGTGCGGCGCAGTGTGGCTAACCATGTCGGCGACATCGCCAAAGACCATCCTGAGCTTGCGTTTGACCTGTGTGACCGCTGGCTGAGCCATGCCGACAAAGAGCTGAAATGGGTGATACGCCACGCGGTGCGCCACCCGGCCAGGCAGGGCAATGCAACCGCGATCGCCTTGCGCAAAGCTGCCGGCGGCAGATAGTCATGTCACAAACGGTGCAACAATCATTGCAAAGCGCGCGGCAACAACTGGCGCAACTGGTTCCAACCAGCGAAGCATCCATAGAAGCGCAGATATTACTGATGCATATACTGGGTGTGAACCGTGCCTGGTTACTGGCGCATGCCACTGACCTTATGCCTGAAAACTCTGTGCAGGACTACGCGCATTTAGTGCAGCGCCGTTTACAGGGTGAACCGGTCGCCTATATTCTCGGCTATCGCGAATTCTTTGGCCTTAAACTCACCGTCACTTCTGACACGCTGATCCCGCGCCCGGATACCGAGACCCTGGTTGAAGCGGCCTTGCAAAAAATAGCCGGCCCCATGCGGGTGCTGGATCTAGGGACAGGCACCGGCGCTATCGCCCTGGCGATTGCCAGCCACGCGCCGCAATCGCAGGTGACAGCAGTCGACGCTTCAGAGCGGGCATTAAAGGTGGCTGAAACAAACCGGCATAGCTTGCAGCTTGCCAACGTCAGCTTGCTGCATAGCCACTGGTACACTGCGCTCGCCCAGCAGACCTTCGACCTCATCGTCAGCAATCCGCCGTATATTGAAGCTGCCGATCAGCATTTAAGTCAGGGCGACCTGCGTTTTGAGCCGCTCTCAGCGCTGGCTGCCGGCGAAGATGGCCTGGCGGATATACGGCAGATCATAGCGCAGGCGCCTGGCTATTTGAATCAGGGCGGCTGGCTGATGCTGGAACATGGCTACAACCAGGCAGAGGCTGTGCAAAACCTTTATCAAACCGCCGGCTTTGCGCATATTCAAACTTTACGCGATTTAGGCGACAATCCCAGAGTCACCTTGGCGCAGTGGCTGGCAGCTTAGCAAATACTAAAAACAATCAATAAAAAAGGGGGAATCATGATACAAAAACTACGGCTGGCGATACGCAATGATCTGGAAGCACCGGAAGAATCAAGGCGCTTTGGCTCGGGCTGGTTAAGTGGCGTTGCCGCACTGGTGCTGGGCATTGCCAGCCTGTGCCTGCTGCTGGGCGAACGCCTGCAAGGTGTGTTCTCTACGCAGATGCTGGCACCGCTGTATGCCTTGCCGCAATTCACGCTGATCATTCAGGGCTTGATAGTCGGCAGTTTTTTACTGGCCTGCACCAACCTGATCCTGCGCCGTAACCGCATACTCGGCTTTAGCGCTATCGTGCTGGTGCTGCTCACCATGACCATTGCACAAACACTGGCGGCCCAGGCGGCGCGTAGCAACAGCCTGGCACTCAGCCTGGACTGGTTCGTACTGAATATACTGCTGACCGGCTTCCTGTTCATCCCGCTGGAAAAGTTGTTCGGCCGTTTGACCCAGCAGGCATTATTCAGGGATGAGTGGCGTGAGGATCTGTTTTATTTTTTAATCAGCAGTGTGTTTGTGCAGACGCTGACGCTGTTTACCCTGGCGCCGGCGATGACGGTGTTGCATTACACCGGTGACTGGGCAACCTTCAGAGAGGCAGTCGCCAGTCAGCCGCTGTGGCTGCAGGTGATAGAGATCATGTTCCTGACCGATTTCGTTCAATACTGGTTTCATCGCGCGTTTCACCAGCTGCCGTTTTTGTGGGGCTTTCACGCCGTGCATCATTCCGCCAAAAAGATGGACTGGCTGGCTGGTTCGCGCATGCACATCGTCGAGATCATAGGTTTGCGCAGCATGACCGTGATCCCCATGTATGTGCTCGGCTTTGCCGAAGCGGCTTTGCATATCTATATTCTGCTGGTCTACCTCAACGCCACCTTTGTGCATGCCAATGTGCGCTTTAATGTCGAATGGCTGAAACCGTTCATCGTTACGCCACGTTTTCACCACTGGCACCACGGCATAGAAAAAGAAGCGATAGATGTGAATTTTGCCATCCACTTTCCGCTGTTCGATAAATTGTTCGGCACTTATTACATGCCCAAGAACCAGTGGCCGAGTGGCTATGGCATAGGCGGACACCCGGTGCCTAATGGTTACTGGAAGCAATTGCTGTATCCGTTTAAAAAGTAATTCCCGGTTGTGCACGATTCTTGCTGCAACAGGTCTATCTGTTTGTAGCAAGAAAGGCTGTTTATGTTTAATTTCAACGCGATCAAAGCCGTGCTGTTTGACCTGGATGGGGTCTTGTATATAGGCAACCAGCTGATCCCTGGGGCGCTGGCGGCGGTCGCCCAGCTACGCAAGGCCGGTATCGCCGTGCGTTTTGTCACCAACACCAGCACGCTGTCGCTGGATTCATTGCAACAAAAACTCAACCGGCTAGGCTTCAATACGGTGCCTGAAGAAATCATGAGTGCACCACAAGCGACCATACAGCATTTGAACAATCAGCCTAATCCGGTGTGCAAACTGCTGCTGGCCGAAGACGTGAAGAAGGATTTCGCCGCTTTTGACCAATCGGATACCGCAGCCAACTATGTGGTGATAGGCGATATAGGTGACCAGTGGTCGTATCAGTTGCTGAATGAGGTGTTCCACTGCCTGGTGAATGGCGCGCAACTGATCGCTATCCATAAAAACCGTTTCTGGCAGACCGAAACCGGCCTGCAGATGGATATAGGTGCCTTTGTCACCGGCCTGGAATACGCCAGCAATACCAAAGCCATGCTTATGGGTAAACCTTCACGGCATTTTTTCAATATCGCGGTCGATGCCTTGCGCCTGAAACCTTCACAAGTGCTGATGGTGGGCGACGATATTGATGCCGATGTCGGCGGCGCGCAGGATGCCGGCCTGCATGGCATTCTGGTCAAAACCGGCAAATACCGTGAAACCTACACCCGGCTTTCGGCGGTAGACCCGGATGCGGTGATCAACTCGGTGGCCGACCTGCCAGCCCTGCTCGGATGCCTGTCAGTGGCACCGCAATAAAAGCGGCACAGCCTGCACTCGCCGTTTATCCATGCCACATAGTATAATCGCGGCATGTCTGAATCGAATTCCGTTGGTATTGTTAAAGCGCAGGTGGCGCATTTCAACAAGCCACTCACCCTGCAAAGTGGCGCCGTGTTGCCACAATACCATCTTGCCTACGAAACCTACGGCGAGCTCAATGCCAGCAAATCCAATGCGGTGCTGATCTGTCACGCCTTGTCCGGCAATCACCACGTCGCCGGGCGTTATGCTGAAGACGACAAATACCCGGGCTGGTGGGATAACCTGATAGGCCCCGGCAGACCGCTGGATACCAACAAGTTTTTTGTGATCGGACTCAACAACCTGGGCGGCTGTCATGGCAGTAGCGGGCCCTCCAGTGTAGACCCGCTCACAGACCGGCCCTACAGCGCGACATTTCCGGTAGTGACAGTCGAAGACTGGGTAGAATCGCAGGCGCGCCTGCTCGATTACCTGGGCATAGAACAGTTAGCTGCCGTCATAGGCGGCAGCCTGGGCGGCATGCAGGCCCTGCAATGGAATATCGCCTTCCCCGAGCGCGTGCGGCATGCGTTCGTTATCGCATCCGCCCCCAATCTGACGGCGCAGAATATGGCTTTTAATGAAGTCGCGCGTCAGGCGATCATCACCGACCCCGAATTTTACGATGGCGATTATTACAATCACGGCACCGTGCCACGCCGCGGGTTGCGCATCGCGCGCATGCTGGGTCATATCACCTATCTGTCTGATGATGTGATGGGTGAGAAATTCGGCCGCAAATTACGCCATGGCGAACTCAAATATGGTTTTGATGTTGAGTTCGAGATGGAGTCCTACCTGCGTTACCAGGGCGATAAATTCGCCGGTGAGTTTGATGCCAACACCTATTTACGCATGACACGCGCGCTGGATTATTTTGACCCGGCCAAAGCCTATGCTGGTGATTTAAGCCAGGCGCTGCGCAAGGCAACCGCCAAGTTCATCGTCATCTCTTTCACTACCGACTGGCGTTTTTCGCCGAGCCGTTCGCGTGAGATCGTGCAGGCATTGCTGGATAACGCCTTGCCGGTCAAATATGCCGAGGTCACCTCTGCACATGGGCATGACGCATTCCTGATGCCCGACCCGCATTACCACGACATCATGCGCGCCTATCTAGAGCAGGTCAAAGTATGAAAAATGCAAATATTACAAATATTCGCCCAGACTTTGCATTAATCACAAACTGGGTGCGGGCAAAAACCAAGGTTTTGGATCTGGGTTGCGGTGATGGCACCTTGCTTACCCATTTGCACGAGACGCTGGACACCACCGGTTATGGCGTGGAAAAAGATGATGCCAATTGGCTGGCAGCGCTGAAAAATGGCGTAGATGTGATCCAGATGAACCTGGAAGACGGCCTGTCCGGCTTTGAAGACCAGTCGTTCGATACTGTGATCTTGTCGCAAACCCTGCAGGCCATGCACAACACCGAAACCATAGTAGAAGAAATGTTGCGGGTAGGCCGCGAGGCTATCGTTACTTTTCCCAACTTTGGCTACTGGCGCAATCGCCTGCAGATCGCCACTGGCAATATGCCGGTATCCAAAACTCTGCCTTATCAGTGGTACGACACCCCTAATGTGCACTTATGCACCATTCATGATTTTGACCAGTTTTGCATCAACCATCATATTCAGGTGATAGAACGCAAAGTGATCACCGATGGTGAAGATGTGCATGTGTTACCTAACCTGATGGGTAACCTGGCCATGTACCGCCTGAAGACTGCCGGCAATTAAGTTGTAATCCCCCCACCCCGAACACCTCAGGCTCGGGCATGCCTGAGCCTGCCGCCTGGCTGCGCCTTATTTCAGGCCAGCATCTGCCACTATCTCTATCTCAGTTTTAGCTTTGCGCATATCTGCAATCATTGACATATTTTTTTATTTATTCATAATGATAATCATTCCCATTACGATATGTGCTGGGAATACATGGTAAAGACGTTTGTGAGTAACGCGGCCAGTTAAAAAATTCTGGCACTTATTAAAGATGCCAGTCATTAATAATTACTCAAAGGAAGTTAGTAAAATGAAAGCTAAATATCTGAGCATCGTTATCGGTGCAAGCCTGTTCGCAATCGCTGGTCTGGCACAAGCGAACTCCACTTACAGCAGTTTTGCAGATGTTGCAAACTCTGTTTCTTTTGACGGCTGGAACCAGCTGAACCGCAGCCGCGTTGATAGCAACAATGTCCCTAATCCATTGACTGCTGAACAGTTGGCTGCAGGTACCGCTGGTAACGTTGCTGGCTCTGGTGATGCATTATTGAAACTGGTGACTGGCAGCTACTACCCGGCCGGTTTTGGTTTATACGGTGATGGCAACCTGACCTTCACTGACAATACTGTTGCCAGCAATATCGGCTCACTGGTATTCCAGGGCATAGTGAATGACTTCAATGCTTCATTCGGCGGCGAGGCATATACCATTACCCTTAGCTACAACGGTGGTAGCCAGGCGATCGCAGGTTCATTGCTTAACTTCACCAGCACCAACACGGTGGACGATTATTACCGTTATTCCTGGGATCTGAGCGGTGTGACCACTCCTATCACTTCTTACACTTTGAATTTCAGCGCCGGTTTCTCACAGGCGCTGGCATTCCAGGTAGATCAGGTGGCAGCAGTCTCTTCAGTCCCTGAAGCTGACAGCTATGCCATGATGTTGCTGGGTCTGGGCGTGATGGGCGCTGTAGCACGCCGCCGCAGCAAGTGATTGCCTGGCACGATTGCTCTAAGTAAAGCCATGTGCACTCAATAAAGCCATGAAAAAAAGCCCCGGCCTGACCGGGGCTTTTTATTTGCTGGTGGCTCAGCTCAGCGCCAGTGCTTTCAAGCGCCGGTAAAGCGTATTCCTGCTCATACCCAACTGGCGCGCCACCGCAGAAACATTCCCTGCATGCTGCTGCATGGCCGCAGTTATCGCGGCATCGGATTGTGCTTTTAAAGTCAATGCAGGTCGCGGCGGCTGGTCATTACCTGCTGCTTGGCCTGCTGCCTGCAGTTCTTCAAGAAAATCCTGCGTCAGGTGCAGCAAGCTGATCTCGCCGCCATCTGCCAGCGCAATGGCGGTACGCAATACATTATGCAGCTGCCTGACGTTGCCTGGCCATGGGTGGCGGGCAAACAATGCCATCACTTCGCTGTTGATCTCGGTGTGCGGCGACTGCTCTACCTGCAGGATCAAACTGATCAGGCGCTGCAGATCGTGGCGCTGGCGTAATGCAGGTAACTGCAGCGCCAGGCCATTGATACGGTAGTACAGATCGCTGCGGAACTCACCGGCCGCCACCTTATCTTTCAGTTTCTGGTTGGTGGCACTGATCAGCATAAAATTAACCGGTATCGACTTGCTGGAGCCTAGCGGCGTCACGCAGCGTTCTTGCAGCACGCGTAACAGGCGCGCCTGCAAAGACAGTGGCATATCGCCTATCTCATCCAGGAACAAAGTGCCGCCATCTGCCTGCTGGATCTTGCCGTGGTTGCCTTTGCGTTTTGCGCCGGTATAGGCACCCTCTTCGTAGCCGAATAATTCAGCTTCTATCAGGCCCTCGGGCAGCGCAGCGCAGTTGACTGCCACAAACGGCCGCTCACGACGGTTGCTGGCATCGTGTATGGCACGCGAGAACAATTCTTTACCGGCGCCGGTGTCGCCCAGCACCAGTAGCGGAATATCGCGATTCAGCACCTGTTTTACCTGGCTGATGGCCAGTTTCAGCTGCGGGTCGCCGGTATCCAGCATTTCCAGGCTGGCGGCTGACTCACGCGCTTGCACTACAACCGGCCGTGCACGTGCAGTATTTTGTAGCGATGTGCGGGCAAACAGGCGGGCACCGTTACGCAGTTGCAGAGGAAAAAGCAGGTCACTGCCCTGGCAGCGCTGCCTGAATGCGGCCCACGATTCATCAAACACATCAGCAAAAGGCACGCGGCGGTTAGCCAGCACGTCCTCATCCAGCGGCAAGCCGAACTGGAACTGGCCGCTGCGGTTGATGGCGCGCAACTGGCCGTCATCATCAAATAATGCCAGGCCTTCCCACAAGGTGCCGATGAACTCGGCGCGCGCATGAAAATGCACGCCGATCTCGCCTTGTGCCGTGGCGTGGAACAAGCGGTTCTCCACCATTTGCGCCGCCATTTTGACCAGCGCCAGCGTGTGCTGCTGCGGCTGGTTGAGGTCATTGGAAACATCCAGCGTCGCCACCAGTTGGTTATTCGCGGCAAAGATAGGCACCGCCGAGCAACTCAGCGAATGGTGATAAGCCATAAAATGTTCGGCACCCTGCACGCTGATAGGCGCCCGCTCCACCAGAGCCGTGCCTATGGCATTGGTACCCCGGTGCTCCTCACTCCATGAGGCACCGGGTAACAGCGAGGCGCGTATGTCACCCTGCTCTACGCCTTCACCCATGGTGCGCAAGATCACGCCATCGCTATCGGTCAGTATCACCAGGCTGCGCGTATGCGCGATCTGCCCGCTCAGGGTCAGCATCTCTGGCTCGGCATGGGTGAGCAATAAACGGTTTTTTTCCAGCCGCTGGCTCAACTCTTGTGCGGTAATGATCTGGTCGTGCGCGGGCGCTTGCTCATCCACGCCTTTGACCATGCAGCGACGCCAGGAGCGTTCTATCGCTTCGGCAATCGCCAATTGATCGTCGCGCATGGCTGGCAATGCTGTTTGAGCTGAGGCTGGAGAAAGCTGGGACATGAGCGTTGGCACACCTGTATCACGTGGTTGAACAACTGTACCAATCTGACACACCCTTGCACAGTTTTCACTGTGGCAACGGCCAGTGCCAGCACTGATACCAATAAATAACCGTTTGATTTTAATTCATTTTTTTCATAAACCCAAATAAAACACATTGTTGGCACAGGCGTTGCAAACATTGCCCTGCAGGTAGCAAAAGAAGCTTTTGTCTACTGGCGTGCAAATCACTTATTCCAGCTTCAAACACACCATTTTGGAGGTATGTATGCAACACCAAATCAAGCTTGCCATCACTGCAATGATGCTAGCCGGTATCAGCACCAGTGTATGGGCCAATGCCGAACTGGACGCTTTAATGAAAGATGACAACCAATGGGCCATGGCGCGTAAAGATTACGCCAACCAGGGTTACAGCAAACTGTCACAAATCAACAAAAGCAATGTCAAGAACGTCAAACTGGCCTGGTCGTTCGCCACCGGCGTTAACCGTGGCCATGAGGGTGCGCCACTGGTCATAGGCAACACCATGTTTATCCACACTGCTTTTCCTAACAATGTGTATGCGCTGAATCTGGACGACAACCAGAAGATACTGTGGTCTTATTTCCCCAAGCAGGACCCGGATGTGCAGTCGGTATTGTGTTGTGACAACGTCAACAAAGGCCTGGGTTATGGCGATGGCAAGATCTTCCTGCAGCAGAATAACGGGGTGCTGGTGGCGCTGGATGCTAAAACCGGGGCCAAATTATGGGACGTGAAAGTCAACGATCCGAAAACCGGCGCGGCCAATACCAATGTGCCACACGTATTTAAAGACAAAGTAATCACCGGCTGTTCAGGCGGTGAATTCGGCGTGCGTTGCCATATCTCTGCTTACAGCATTAAAGACGGCAGCCTGTTATGGAAAGCCTATAGCACCGGACCGGATAGCGAGATGCTGATAGGCAAAGACTTTAACAAGAACAACCCGCATTACAGCGCTTTATCGGTTTATCAGGATGTGAACGGCGGTAACAAAGAGGGCGGTTCGTTCAAGCCACTGGAAAAATCGCAACTGAAATACCCTGAAGCTGACCTCGGCGTGCGAACCTGGCTGAAACCACAACAGCAAAAAGATGGCTGGCAGAACGGCGGCGGCCCGACCTGGGGCTGGTACTCCTATGACCCTAAACTCAACCTGATGTACTACGGCACCGGCAACCCCGGCACCTGGAACCCGGACGTGCGCCCCGGCGATAACAAGTGGGCGATGACGATATTTGCGCGCGACCTCGATACCGGCATGGCGCGTTGGGCCTACCAGATGACTCCGCATGACGAGTGGGATTACGACGGTATGAACGAAATCATCCTCTGGGAAGCCAACGGCAAACAACTGGCCTCACATTTTGACCGCAACGGTTTTGGCTATACCTTTGACCGTACCAACGGCAGCTTGCTGGTGGCAGAAAAAATGCATCCTTTCGTCAACTGGGCCAGCAAGATAGACCTGAAGACCGGCATTCCGGTTAAAGATGCCAGATACTCCACACACCAGGATTACAACGCTAAAGGTATTTGCCCATCAGCATTGGGTGTGAAGGATGAGCAGCCAGCTGCTTACTCACCCAAGAACAAGATGTTCTATGTGCCACTCAACCACGTTTGCATGACTTATGAACCGGTCGAATCCAAATATGTGGCGGGCCAGCCATGGGTAGGGGCGACCCTGACCATGTTTGCCGGGCCTGACGGCGTGATGGGCGGTTTTATGGCTTGGGATGCGTTAAAAGGCAAATCACAGTGGTACAACAAAGAGAAATTCTCTGCCTGGGGCGGTGCGCTGGTGACGGCGTCTGACCTGGTGTTCTACGGTACGCTGGACCGCTGGGTAAAAGCACTGGACGCCAAAACCGGTAAAGAACTGTGGAAATTCCAGGTAGGTTCCGGCGTGGTAGGCAACGTGATCACCTATGGCCACAAAGGCAAACAGTACGTGGGGGTATTGTCTGGCATCGGTGGCTGGGCAGGGGTAGCCATGAACCTCGGCCTGACCAATGAAACCGATGGCCTGGGGGCTGCCGGCGGCTACAAGGAGCTGACCAAGTACAACGCGGCCCCTGGTGGCGGTGGCATGAACGTGTTCAGCCTATAAATAGATCATCAAGCATAGATTATCAAGGAACCTCTATGACCAAATTAGAAATCTTAATCACCGGCGCTTTACTGGTGGCAGCAACCACAGCCATGGCAGCGCCAAACGCAGAAGCACTGGCACAAAAAAGTAATTGTTTGATGTGCCACAGTGTAGATAAAAAAATCCTGGGGCCTGCTTATAAAGAGGTGGCTGCGAAATACAAAGGCGACAAAGCGGCTGAAGCCAGGCTGATCCAGAAAGTGAAGGCTGGCGGTAGCGGGGCCTGGGGTGATATGCCCATGCCACCGAATAGCCCGCAAGTGAAGGACGAGGACATTAAAACCCTGGTCCAGTGGATTTTAAGTTTGTAGTACCCCTGTTATTGACACGGTTTGATCTCCGAGTGTGCCAACCCGCAAGGGTTGGCTTTTTTTTGCCCGGCCCGTGGCGGCCAAATAAAAGCGATTACAATGCTGGCATGACCATCACAAACACTCTGTTTAACCGCCGCATGCTGATGTGTGTGGCGCTGGGCTTCAGTTCTGGCTTGCCGCTATATCTGTTATTGCAATTATTACCCGCCTGGTTGCGCAGCGAGGGGCTCAATCTTAAAACCATCGCCGCCTTTGCCTTTATGCAACTGCCGTATACCTGGAAGTTTTTGTGGGCGCCGCTGATGGACAGATACACCCTGCTCGCCCGCCTTGGCCGCAGGCGTAGCTGGATACTGGCCACCCAACTGGCTTTATTCGCCAGCATCATAGGCCTGGGCATGTGCCAGCCGCAACTGGATATTTCTACCGTGGCACTGCTGGCTACGCTGGTGGCCTTGTTCTCCGCCAGCCAGGACATAGTGATTGATGCCTATAGACGTGAGATCCTTAGTGACCAGGAGCTGGGCCTGGGCAACAGCATACACGTCAACGCTTACCGCATCGCCGGCCTGGTGCCAGGCTCACTGGCCCTGATACTGGCTGATCATATGGCCTGGTCGCAGGTATTTCTGATCGTCGGCTTATTCATGCTGCCAGGGATAGGCTTTACCTTATGGTCGCAAGAACCTGTCGCCACCCTGATGCCGAAAACCCTGCTGGCATCGGTGGTAGAACCGTTTAAAGAATTCACGCAGCGCAATGGCTGGCAGTACGCGCTATGGGTATTGCTGTTTATCCTGCTTTACAAACTGGGCGACAGCATGGCCACCGCCCTGGCCACGCCGTTTTATATAGACATGGGCTTTAGCAAGACCGATATCGGCGCCATCGCCAAAGGCAGTGGTCTGGTGATGCAGATCGCCGGCGCTTTTGTCGGCGGCTTATGGATGCTCAAGCTGGGCATCAACCGCGGTTTGTGGATATTTGGCGTGGTGCAGGCATTATCCATACTCGGCTTTGCCTGGCTGGCGCACAGTGGCCCATTTATAGAGATAGGTGCTGCTGAGCGCAGCATGCTGGCTATCGTGATCGGCGCCGAGGCCTTTGGCATAGGCTTGGGCACGGCTGCTTATGTGGCCTATATGGCGCGTGAGACCAACCCGGCTTATACCGCGACGCAACTGGCATTATTTACCAGCTTATCTGCGGTGCCACGCTCTATATTCAATGCGCTGACCGGTGGCATGGTAGAGAGCCTGGGCTGGGAACAGTTTTTTTATGTGTGTACGTTGTTGGCTATCCCGGGCATGCTGCTGCTGTTCAGGGTCGCACCATGGCGGCAGCGCTAATTGCTGCCGACCTTTTAAGCTTGGCCCTGCAACCGAATAAAAAAAGCGCCCTGATCACTCAGGGCGCTTTCGCTTGCGACACTGCTCTTTCGCTACATCAGGCTTACTTCAGATCGAATCTGTCTGCATTCATCACCTTAGTCCAGGCCTGCACAAAGTCCTGCACGAATTTCTCTCTGGCATCATCCTGCGCATACAGCTCTGCATAAGCGCGCAGAATAGAGTTAGAACCAAACACCAGATCGACACGGGTCGCGGTCCATTTCAGTGCACCGCTAGTGCGGTCGCGCACTTCATACAAGTTGTTGCCTACCGGTTTCCAGCTGTATTGCATATCGGTCAGATTGACAAAGAAATCGTTGCTGAGCACTCCCGGCCTGTCGGTAAATACGCCGTGTCTGCTGGCGCCATAATTGGTATCCAGCACGCGCATGCCGCCGATCAGCACGGTCATTTCTGGCGCGGTCAGTCCCATCAGCTGGCTGCGGTCCAGCAGCAGTTCTTCCGGCGTAGGCACAAAGTCGGCCTTTTGCCAATTGCGGAAACCATCATGCACAGGTTCCAGCACCGCAAAAGAATCAGCATCGGTCATCTCGTCTGTGGCATCGCCCCTGCCTGGTGCGAAAGACACTGTGATGCTCACCCCTGCTGCGCTGGCTGCCTGCTCTATGGCAGCACCACCGCCCAGCACGATCAGGTCTGCCAGGCTGACAGTCTGGCCGAACGCTGACTGTATGCCTGCAAGTACTGCCAGTACTTTCTGCAACCTGGCTGGCTCGTTGCCCTGCCAGTCTTTTTGCGGTGCTAGCCGTATGCGTGCACCATTGGCACCGCCGCGATAATCCGACGCCCGGAAAGTGCGGGCACTGTCCCAGGCGGTGGCTACCAGTTCGGCTGTGCTTAAGCCGCTCGCCAGGATCTGTGCTTTCAGGGCCGCAATATCCGCCGCACTCAGGTTGCGATTGCCAGCGGGTGTCGGGTCCTGCCAGATCAGGTCTTCCTGCGGTACATCCGGCCCCAGGTAACGTGCTTTAGGGCCCAGATCGCGGTGCGTCAGCTTGAACCAGGCGCGCGCGAATACTTCGGAGAAATAGGCCTGGTCACGGTAAAAACGTTCGGAGATCTCGCGGTAGACCGGGTCCTTGATCATCGCCATATCGGCATCGGTCATGATAGGGTTATAACGTATGCTGGGGTCTTCCACATCCACCGGTTTGTCTTCCTCCCTGATGCTCACCGGCTCCCATTGCCATGCCCCTGCCGGGCTCTTGCTCAGCGCCCATTCGTGCTCAAACAGCATCTTGAAGTAGCCATTATCCCAACGGGTGGGGTGCGTGGTCCAGGCACCTTCGATACCGCTGGTGACCGAGTCCCTGCCTATGCCACGGCTGCTATGGTTATTCCAGCCCATGCCTTGTTCTTCGAGAGCTGCTGCTTCCGGGTTAGGCCCCAGATCAGTCGCTGCGCCATTGCCATGTGCTTTACCCACGGTATGGCCACCGGCGGTCAAGGCCACCGTTTCTTCATCGTTCATCGCCATGCGGGCAAATGTCTCGCGGATATCTTTTGCCGTGCGTAACGGGTCGGGGTTGCCATCCACACCTTCAGGGTTGACGTAGATCAGCCCCATCATCACCGCCGCCAGCGGGTTTTCCAGTTCACGCTCACCGGAATAACGGCTGCCTTCGGCACCGGTCTTGGCCAGCCATTCTTTCTCATTGCCCCAGTAAATATCTTTTTCCGGATGCCAGATATCGGCGCGGCCACCGGCAAATCCAAAGATCTTCAAGCCCATGGATTCATAGGCGATGGTGCCGGATAACACGATCAGGTCAGCCCACGATAGCCGGTTGCCGTATTTTTTCTTGATCGGCCACAGCAGGCGGCGCGCTTTATCCAGGTTGACGTTATCCGGCCAGCTGTTCAGTGGCGCGAAGCGCTGGTTGCCGGTGCCGGCACCGCCACGGCCATCCGCCACGCGATAAGTGCCGGCCGCATGCCAGGCCAGGCGTATCATCAAACCACCATAATGGCCCCAGTCGGCCGGCCACCACGCCTGGCTATCGGTCATCAGCGCGTGCAGATCGGCTTTTACTGCGGGCAGATCCAGTTGCTTGAACGCCTCTGCGTAATCAAACTGCTCGCCCAGCGGGTTGGTTTTGCTGTCCTGCTGATGCAGGATATCCAGATTGAGGGCATTCGGCCACCAATCAGTATTTGAACTGCTGCTGGCGGTATTCGCGCCATGATGAAACGGACATTTTCCGCCAGAATTGTTCTGAGTATTGGTAGTAGTGTTCTGAGTACCCATGATTGCTCCTTTATATTTTTATATTTCAAAGGGTGGTGGGCCTGTTTCCCCAGCTGCCCACATTTGAAATATACCATCAGTAAAATCTGTCATGCCAGCCAGCCATTGCGGGCTGAGCTTGCTTGGCGCGTGTGTTTGAATATAGTTTTCTGCGCTGGGTTTTCCCCTAGCACAGCGACCATTCTAGGCAACTAATAATCATTTGTATAATTGTGAGTTTTTATTTTATTGATTAGTTAAATTAATCAATATAGAATTCCTGCTATCCCTAAGATTAGGAGCAGTCATGACCTTGATTGAATTGAAATTTGTGCTGGCAGTCGCGCAGGAACGCAACTTCCGCCGCGCAGCAGAAAAATGTTTTGTCACGCAGCCGGCCTTGAGCCTGGGCATCAAAAAGCTGGAAGAAGAATTGGGCTTGCTGATCTTTGAGCGCAATCGTAACGACGTGACGCCAACGCCTATAGGCGAGCAGATCATAGACCAGGCCAATATCGTGCTGGAACAGGCAGCCAAGATCAAGGAAATGGCCAAGCACGGCAATGACCCGCTCAATGGCCCGTTCAAACTGGGCATGATACATTCGGTCGGGCCTTATCTGCTGCCGGAGATGATTCCGCCGCTGGTGAGAACAGCGCCCAATATGCCGCTGGAAGTAGAAGAAAACATCACCGCGACGCTGGAGCAACAGTTAAGGAATGGCGTGATCGATGCGGCGGTGGTGGCTTTGCCATTTAATGTGCCTGGCATTGAGATCACCCCGCTCTATGACGAAGATTTCAATGTCGTAGTGCCGGCCAATCACCCCTGGGCGCAGCGTAAAACAGTCAGTCCGGATGAACTCAGCAATGAGAAAGTGTTGCTGCTCAATAGTGGCCATTGCTTTAGCAACCAGGTCACGCAGGCCTGCCCTGAGCTGGGCCGCAAGGGCGAAGTATTGCAAGGTAATTCGCTGGAAACCATACGCAATATGGTGGCTTCTAACCTGGGCATCACGGTGTTGCCGGCCATGGCCACGGTAGAGCGTTACCAGAACCCGCTGATACGGGTGATCCCTTTCACCAAGCCGGTTCCCAGCCGCCGTATCGCTCTGGCCTGGCGTAAAAGCTTTGTGCGTACCGCTGCGATAGAAGTATTGGGCAAGGTGATGTCAGACATAGGGGCGCAGGCAAAACTGGGCAGCGCAGCCTGATTGAGGGGTGATCAGTAGGCGATTGCGACACGGAAGCCGGTCACGGTTTTTTCTTCAATACCCAGGGTGGTTTTCACCGCTTGCTCCTGTTGCGCGGCCAGGCCTGAGGCGGCTGTAGCCGAGGCCGGTAAATATTCAGCGGGTTTAAGTGTTTTGCGCAATACCGGCTCATCCGCCATATTGGTCAGGGTCAGCTCTATCATAGGATAAGCTTGCGCGACCGCGCCGTGATTGATCAACACGCTGGAAAACACCAATACGCCTTCGCGCTCGCGGTGCTCCTGAATATCGGCGTCATCTATGGTCAACTGGGTGATGTCGCTAGGTAGGGCCACCACACAATGC
Organism: Methylophilus luteus; assembly: GCF_042676265.1. Taxonomy (NCBI): domain Bacteria; kingdom Pseudomonadati; phylum Pseudomonadota; class Betaproteobacteria; order Nitrosomonadales; family Methylophilaceae; genus Methylophilus; species Methylophilus luteus. Next base: position 32,049 of record NZ_JBHTKB010000003.1, on the reverse strand, counting down.
AGCGCCTTGCAGGCTGCCTGCAACCAGGGTTTGCTGGAAGGGTAATTGGCCGCCAGGCTGGTACGCGTGAAATACACCAGTTGCAGCAAAATGGCGACTAGCAACAGACCAGACAGCAGCGGGTAAACCCAGGGCAGTGTGGCTTTTTCTGGCAGCGGCTGTCTATCCTGGTCGAAAGGGATATTGCGTAAAAATGCCGGGATGGCGGCATCGTTTTCTGTTTCATTACCGATGTTCCAGGCCAGGGTCGGCGCTGGTTCTGTAATCTCAGGCTGGTCCAGCTCTGCCGCAGTGGCGGATTCCAATACTTGCGTGGGGCTGTCCAGGGTGGGACTATCCAGGATGGGACTATCCAGGGTGGCTATAGGCGCTGGCTGGAATTCTGCGTGGCTCTGGTCTGCGATGCCGGTTTCTGAGGTTTCGGTCTCTGCGGCCCGGGTTTCAAAAGAGTCAGATGCTAAAGTTTCAGGCGCGATAGGTTCGGCGTCTGCAGGGCTGGCTTCTACAACGGTTGCCGCCACTGGTTGGTCTGGCTCAGTCGTTGCGAGCAGTGCAGATCGCGCATCAAACACATGGTTGCATTCGCCACAACGCACTTTGCCGGCATAGGCTTGCAGTTGCTCGTCGTTGACTTCAAATTGTGTAAAGCAGGCAGGGCATTCGGTGATTAGAGACATTTTCTGCTTCCCGTCAGCAAGACCCATCCATCTTGCTGGATGGGGGCATCCATTTCAAACCATTCTGAGTAACGTGTCAGCAACATTTCCTGCTGGCTATCCAATATGCCGGATAATGCAACTTTGCCGCCATTTTTGCAAGATTTAGCGATCACCGGTGCCAATACCATCAAGGCACTGGAGAGAATATTGGCGACCACAATGTCAAACGGTTCGTGTAGGTAATCGGCCGAATCATAAAACACCGCGCTGACCTGGTTGTTGGCGGCATTGTCACGGCTGGCGATCACTGCCTGCGTATCGATATCCACACCTATCACCTGGGCGGCGCCAAGTTTGCTGGCAGCAATGGCGAGAATGCCTGACCCGCAGCCGTAATCCAGTACATTCGCCTGTTGTAACTCGCTTTTGGGTAACTGCGCTAGCCAGCTCAGGCACAAATGCGTGGTCGGGTGGCTGCCGGTGCCGAATGCCAGCCCGGGGTCGAGCACGATATTGATCGCCTCGGCATTCGGTGCCTGGTGCCAAGATGGCACTATCCACAGATCATCCGTCACCCGGATAGGGTCGAATTGCGCCTGGGTGGCACGCACCCAATCCTGCTCCTCGATCTGCTCCAGCTGATATTTCAGGCCGTCCAGCTGTAATTCTGCCTGCACAGTCGCCAATAGCGCCTGCACGTCGGCTTCATCATCCAGCATGGCAGTCACGATATTCTGTTGCCAGATACCGGGCGGCGGGTCACCCGGCTCGCCGAAAATAGCCTGTTCGGCCATGGTGTCGGCATGCGCATCTTCAATACTGACCGATAATGCGCCATGCTCCATCAGCACATCGCTGAGCGACTCCGCCTGCGGCTCGGTCGACTGAATTTTAAGTAACAGCCAATGCACGATTACTTAGAGCTGATACCCAGCTTCTGCTCCAGGTAATGAATGCTGGTGCCGCCCTGTTGAAAGGCCAGGTCAGCCATCAGGTCAGAGTGCAATGCAGTATTGGTCTTAATACCTTCTACATTCATTTCGGACAAAGCCACACGCATCCTGGCGATCGCCTGCTCGCGCGTTGCGCCATGTGTGATCAGCTTGCCTATCATGGAATCGTAGTGCGGAGGCACGGTATAACCGCCATACACATGGGTATCCATGCGCACACCAGGGCCGCCCGGCATATGGAAACGGTTAATGAAACCAGGGGATGGCACAAAGGTATACGGGTCTTCTGCGTTGATACGGCACTCAATGGCGTGGCCATTCAGCACGATGTCACGCTGACGGAACGGCAGTTTTTCACCAGCGGCAATAAAGATCTGCTGTTGCACCAGGTCTATGCCGGTGATCATTTCTGTCACGGTATGCTCGACCTGCAAACGCGTGTTCATCTCAATAAAATAGAACTCGCCGTTCTCGTACAGGAACTCGAAAGTGCCGGCACCACGGTATTTGATCTTGCGACAGGCTTCGGCACAACGTTCGCCTATCTTGTCGCGTAATCTTGCCGGCAATAAAGGCGAAGGCGCTTCTTCAATGATTTTCTGATGGCGACGCTGCATGGAGCAGTCGCGGTCACCCAGGAAAACTGCATTGCCATGCTCATCGGCCAGGATCTGGATCTCGATATGGCGCGGGTTTTCCAGGAATTTTTCCATGTAAACCACCGGGTTGCCAAACGCACTTTGCGCCTCGGCTTTAGTCATATTGACCGCATTCAACAATGCCGCTTCAGTATGCACCACGCGCATGCCACGACCACCACCACCGCCAGCGGCTTTGATGATCACCGGGTAACCCACACGTTTGGCGGTTCTGATGATTTCAGCCGGGTCATCAGGCAAGGCGCCGTCAGAACCAGGTACACAAGGCACACCGGCTTTTTTCATCGCATCCTTGGCTGAGACTTTGTCGCCCATCAGGCGGATAGTGTCAGCACGCGGCCCGATAAATACAAACCCGCTTTGCTCCACACGTTCGGCAAAATCGGCGTTTTCGGACAAGAAGCCATAACCCGGGTGTATCGCCTGTGCATCTGTGACTTCGGCAGCGCTGATCACCGCCGGAATATTCAGGTAACTTTTAGCGGAAGGCGCCGGGCCGATACAGACAGACTCATCAGCCAGTTTGACGTACTTGGCATCGCGATCAGCCTCGGAGTGCACGGCAACGGTTTTAATCCCCAATTCACGGCAGGCACGCTGCACGCGCAGGGCTATTTCGCCGCGGTTAGCGATAAGGATTTTCTCAAACATTTTTACTCCGCGTCTCAATAGTCCCGTGGCTTGCAGCCACCAGGCAATTTAACTTCGTTGCTGCGCTACCTGTCGGTAGCTGGTCTCCGCGGTTGGCAATCAGAATTTTTTCAAACATAGGCGGCTTAACCAATCAGGAATAATGGTTCGCCGTATTCCACAGGCTGACCGTTTTCAACGAAAATCTTTTTAACCACACCAGCGTATTCACTCTCAATTTCATTGAGCAGTTTCATCGCCTCGATGATACATACGGTCTCACCGGCGCTGATGCTGCTGCCTACGTCTACAAACGCTTTCGCATCAGGCGACGAAGCACGGTAGAAAGTGCCCACCATAGGTGATTTCACGATTTTACCTTCTGCTTCAGGGGCTGGAGCACTGGCAGCCGGTGCGGCGGCAGGCGCTGCAGCAGGGGCTGCAACCGGCGCCGGGGCAGCCACATATTGTGTCACTGGCGCAACGCCAGTAATGGTGCGGCTGATACGTACTTTTTCTTCACCTTCGGTCAGTTCCAGTTCGGAAATTCCCGATTCCTCGACCAGATCAATCAATTTTTTGAGTTTGCGTAAATCCATAGAAACCTCGATTTAGAATGTTTTAATTATAGTTGTTGGATATGGCGATAAGCGGCGTAATAGCCTTCTGCGCCCAAACCGCAGATCACGGCCGTCGCAATATCGCTGAAATAGGAGTGATGCCGAAATGGCTCCCGTGCATGTACATTTGAAAGGTGTACTTCAATAAACGGCACTTTGACCGCTGAAATTGCATCACGGATAGCCACCGAAGTATGTGTGAAAGCCGCAGGATTAATAATCAGGTAATCGACGCGGTTAACAGACAATGCGTGTATCTTCTCAATAATCTCCGCTTCAGAATTGCTCTGAAAGGTTTCAAGCCGCGCCTGATCGGCGCGAGCAAGTGCATGCAAGCCCTGGTCTATATCTGCCAGGGTCTGGTTGCCGTAATGCTGCGGCTCACGTGTGCCAAGCATATTGAGATTGGGTCCATGAATCACCAGGATAGATTTGGTGCCCATTTCACATGCCTTTTAAAGAGAAAGATACAACCTTCATGGCGCGAAGTTTGCCGAAGTTATTGTATTTTGTCCAGTAGAATTCTTGTTTAAGGCAAAAGTGAAAAATCGCTAATTCTGCTGTTAAGTGTGGTATTTCTGCATCTAACATGCAGCCATCAAAGCACTGCCTTTTGTGCAAACAGGGTGGCGATAGGCTACAACTTGAGCGCTTTTTGCAGCATGTCGCGCGTGACGCGACCAAAGAAAACGTGGGTGATCTCACCTTGCGCAGAAACCACCACTGTATAAGGCAACACACCTTTATTGTTACCCAAAACCTCTGCCAGTGGCATGCCTTCGTTCTCTGCGATCAACAGCGGATAAGAAACCGGCGTGCTTGCTACAAACTCATGGACGGCCGCCGCTTCATCTATCGCCAGCCCCAGCACGGCGATCTGCGGGTTTGCGCTGGCAAGTTCAGAGATCTCCGGCATTTCATCACGGCATGGTTCGCACCAGGTCGCCCAGAAATTCAGGATCAGCGGTTTGCCTTTAAATTGTGACAGTGCATAAGCCTTGCCCTTTTGGTCGCTCAAGCTGGTGTTCCACAGCGTGGCGACTGCCGATTGATCCGGCAGGGAGCTGTCTGTAGCCAGAAACTGGTGCCGGTTCAGATAGAACCAGCGGAAACCGCTGCCCAGCACCACCACCAGCAACAGTGTCATCACCACGCGGGCCACGTTACGCATGGGCTGCTCCCAGTGCGCGCAATATATTCAGGAAACGGTCAGCATCATGATAGCCTTTGATCACAGGCTGCATGGGCTGGCCCTGCGCATTGAAAAACACGATGCCTGGCGGGCCGAACAGATCGAATTTTTTCAGTAATGCCGCATCCTGCGCATTATTAGCCGTGACATCTGCCTGCAACAGCACAGTCTGATTCAACTCGGCCTGCACCTTGGGCTGGCTGAAAACGAACTGCTCGTATTCCTTGCAGGAAACACACCAGTCTGCGTAGAAATCCAGCATCACCCGCTTGCCTTGCGCGGCCCGCACTGCCTGCTCCAGCTCCTGCACGCTATGCACGCGCTGGAAACGTAGCGCCTGGCTGCTGGTGTGGCTGGCAGAGGCGAGATTCTGCAATGGCTTTAACGGCGAACTGGCGCCAGACCATGCGCCTATCAGCAGGGCAACGCCATACAGCAGCAAAAACACCGCTGCGCCTTTGCTTAATCTTTGTGCGGTGCCAGCAGTCGCGGGTAGCGGGTCTATGGCGCGTAAATAAATCGCCGGCACTATGCACAGCAGCGCCCACAACAACAATTGTAATGTCACCGGCAATATGGGGCTGATGACCCAGATGGCGACACCCAGCATCAACACCCCGAACAAGCGGCGTATGCTATTCATCCATTCACCGGCTTTGGGCAACACAGAACCGGCAGAGGCACCGATCAATAATAAGGGCACGCCCATGCCTAACGACAGTGAAAACAGCGCCACAGCACCCAGCACCACATCATGTGTCTGGCTGATATAGAGCAAGGCGCCCGCCAGTGGCGCAGCTACGCAGGGGCTGATGATCAGCGCGGAAATGGCGCCCATCAGGAAATCACTGAGCAGATGCCCGCCCTTGAAACGGTGGCTCCAGTTAAAAAAAGCATTTTCTACCACGCTTGGCAGTTTCAGCTCATAAAAACCAAACATGGAAAAAGACAAGGCGACAAAGATCAGCGCGCCCGCCGTTAACGCCAGCGGCGTTTGCAGGGCATTGCTCAACAGCTGGCCGGATAGCCCGGCCGCCACTCCGGCCAGGGTGTAAGTCAGGCACATGCCCAGGGTATAGGCCAGCGATAAAGTAAATGCTTTAGCACGCGAAGATTGCGCGTTTTTACCGACTATGATGCCTGACAGGATAGGGATCATGGGGAATACGCACGGCGTGAAAGCCAGCAGCAGGCCGGCGCCAAAGAAACCGGCGACGATCTGCCACCAGTGGCCGGAAGACAGCAATTTCTCGGAAACACCGTCCTCGTCATCCAGCGCAGGCGGCGTGACTGCATTGCCCGGGGCTGCCGGCGTGGCAGCGGCTGCTAGCGGGGCTAGCGTCAGTGATTTGGTTTGCGGCGGGTAACAAAGGCCTTTTTCGCTGCAGCCCTGATAGCGGATCTGCAGCACGGCAGGTGCAGCACCTGCAAAAGCAATGTCAGCGGCGGTGTCATGGTGAAACACTTGCTGCTGACCGAAATTGGGGTCGTTCTTGGCTTCGCCAGGCGGCAAGGTGATTTGCGCAGTTTCACCTGCAGGCGATATTAGCTGTATGCGCTCCCGGTATAAATAATGGCCGGGCGCAATCACGAATCTGACCTGCGCATGCGTCTGGTCCACCAGCGCAGCTTCCACCTTGAACGCTTTATCCACCGGCAAGAACTCTTGCGTGTCATCATTGGTGAACAGCTGCGAGAAGCCTGAATCTGCCTGCACCGGCACCGCCGTTGCCAGCAGCACCGCCAAGGTCACCCACGCTCTGATCCACTTAGTCATCATGTTTGCTGCACCTTTATCTAGCCACCAGTCTTATGCCAGCGTTTCAGCCGCTACCCAACGCAGGTATTCCGGCAAACCCTCGTTGACATGGATAGCTACAATCTCGGGAAGTTCATAAGGATGCAAAGCGCGTATTCTTTCAGCCAGTCTGGCATAGCCCTGGCGCGGGGTTTTGATGCTCAGCGCGATCTCATGCGCGGTCTCTACCTGCCCTTGCCAGCGATAAACCGATCGCACAGGGCTTGAAATATTCACACATGCCGCCAACTGTTCATTAACCAGCGTGTGAGCCATGCTTTCTGCACACGCCATATCCGGCACATGGGTAAACACGATTATAATTTCCTTTTCCGGCGTCATGCGCGCTGACTCATCAACAGGATCACTGACATGCGTTTTATCATCTTTGCTATTTTACTGGCTTTTCCGTTTTTGGAGATAGCGATCTTGATCGAACTCAGCCAGCGCTATGGTTGGTGGGTGCTCGCTTACCTGCTGATCATAGGCTACCTTGGTCTGCAGCTGATACGCAGTGAAAAAGACCTGATCGCCGCGCGCATATTCCAGCAATTAGGCGCTGGCGGTAACCCTATCTCTGCCATGTTCTCAACGGCACGCAATATGTTCGCCGGGGTATTGCTGCTGATCCCTGGCGTCATCAGTGATGTGATCGCGGTGGTGTTGCTGTTGATCCCCAGTAATAGCCCCACTTCCGGCAAAGCTTCCAACCAGTCCAATTTTGATCATAGGGCCAGTGCCAATGACGAAGTGATAGAAGGCGAATATACTGAAGTCAATGAAACCAAGCCTAACGACAAGGTAGTGCACCTGCCAGGCAAAGATCAGTCTAATTAAAATCCCGCTCTGTGGACAATTCCCCGACCCTGAAGCCATGAACCGTGTATTGATAGAAAACAGCGGCCACACTTTTGATGTGCGCCCCAGCCAGACCGTGCTGGAAGCGGCGATAGAGGCTGGCATTAACATGCCTTATGGCTGTCGCAATGGCGCCTGTGGTGCCTGCAAGGGCAAAGTACTCACCGGCAAGGTCTACCATGACGATTATCAGGGCAGTGCCATGAGCGATGCAGAACTGGCCAGCGGGCAAGCACTGTTCTGTTGCGCCAGACCGCTGGAAGATCTGGTGATCGAATGCCGCCAGATCGATATGGTGCAAGGCATCAAGCCACGCATACTCCCGGTGCGCGTGCAGAAAAAAGAGCAGGTCAGTGACGATGTCATGGTGCTGCACCTGCAATTGCCAGGCACAGAGCCACTTATATTCATGGCCGGGCAATATATTGAATTCTTGCTTAAGGATGGCCGCCGTCGCGCGTTTTCAATCGCCAACGCCCCGCATGAAACTGGTTTTATCGAACTGCATATCCGCAAGATCGCAGGTGGGCACTTTACCGAGCAAGTGTTCAACGAGATGCCCTTGAAAACCATACTGCGGGTAGAAGCACCGCTGGGCAGCTTTTTCCTGCGCGAGCAAAACGACAAGCCTATCATCATGGTCGCCGGCGGCACCGGTTTTGCGCCTATCAAGGGCATGCTGGAACATATGATTTACCAGAATATCCAGCGGCCAGTGCTGCTATACCGTGGTGCCCGTCAGGTAAGCGACCTGTATATGGATGAGCTTTGCCAGCGCTGGGCGGAGTTTATGCCGGATATCAGTTATATCCCGGTGATTTCAGGGGAGCAGGCACAGCATGAGTGGAGTGGACGTCGTGGCCTGGTGCACCAGGCGGTGCTTGAAGACCATGCTGATCTAAGCGGTTTTGAGGTGTATGTGTGTGGCGCACCGGGGATGGTGGATATTGCGAAAGAAACTTTTGTTGCACGGGGCTTGCCGGAGCAGGAGTTTTATAGTGATGCGTTTACGTTTGCGCCGAAGTAAGTTGCTTTTAATTGCTAAGAATTAAGATTTTTCCCTAAGAACTGTTTCTTCGCCACTAGGCGAGTTACTTTGCAAACTGGCGGTCTCGTGCAGAGGGAGTGCTGTACTTGCTGGAAGATGTGATTAGGTATTTCTTTGGATAGTTCAGTGTTCTATTTCAGCGTTCTTTTTCCCCCCTCGGCGAGTGCCTTTTCTTTGAGTGCCCAAAGAAAAGGCACCAAAAGAAAGGGCACCCTAGCATCCGCTTGTTTCCTGCGTTGCTCGTCAACGTGGGCGTCCAACGAAACTCGCCCTAGCGGCTTGCACAAACCGCAAGCCACCGCGGAACTCGAACAGACGCTGGCCGACCCCTCCCACGCTGCCTGCGCTACTCGGCGCGTCAGATAGGGGACCCTGAAAAGCACTACGCGGTGAATGAGGCGGGTATTTCTCGAATCGTATCCCGCTCGACCAGCGCAAAATAACCCAAGCAAATTAAAAGCAAAGCAGAAAGATAGTTGGCGGGTTGGTCTTTTACACAATTGCTAAGCGCCCTCAATCCCCAACTGTTTAACTATCGTTTCAACGTGGTGGTGTTGACTTCGGGCCCCTATCTGACGCGCCGAGTAGCGGAGTCAAAATAAGGAGGAAGGGAGCGACTGTCTGAGCTCCGCGGTGGCCTGCGTCCTGTGCAGGCCGCTAGGGCGAGTTTCGCGACCGCTTATTTTGATGAGCAACGCAGGAAACAAGCGGAAGCTAGGGTGCATTTCTTTTGGTTACGTTTTCTTTGGGCAAGCAAAGAAAAGTAACTCGCCTACAGGCGAAAGAAAATAGTGAAATGAATCACAAATGCAGCTCTAAACCATCCAAAGAAATACCAATTACAACTTCACACAATGCATCAATAACTCTAGACAGTTTGAAGAGTAACTCGCCTAGGCGAAAGAAAATGCTGAATCAGAGCACAAACAGATCACTGAACCATTCAAAAAAATTCCGCCTCCACAGAAATTAAGTAACTCTACACACACACATCAATTCCAGGTACTGATCAGCAACTGATTACTCTAATTTTACCAACACCCCCTAATCTGCTTTGCAGTGTCTGCTAGAATACAAGCATGGATATTTACTTAATGCTGAAGGCCGTCATCATGGGCCTGGTCGAAGGCGCGACCGAATTTATACCCGTAAGCAGTACCGGACATTTGATTATTGCAGGTGAATGGCTGAATTTTCTGGATAAAGATAAACGTGATGTGTTTGAAATCATGATACAGCTGGGCGCAGTACTGGCAGTCTGCGTTGAATTCAGGCAGCGGCTGGTGCACACGGTGCAACGTATTCAAACCGACCCTAATGCACAACACCTGGTGCGTAACCTGTTTATCGCTTTTCTGCCTGCGGCTATCCTTGGCCTGGCTTTTCATCACGAAATCAAAGAATTCCTGTTTTCATCTTTCACCGTTGGTATAGCGCTGATCGTCGGCGGCATATTGATTTTGCTGATAGAGAAATTCGTTCCGGCGGGCAAGGTGCAGGATATCGACCATATCAGTGCCAAGCAGGCCTTGCAGATCGGTTTTGCGCAGTCACTGGCGCTGATTCCTGGTGTGTCGCGTTCCGGCGCGACGATTCTGGGCGGCATGTGTTTTGGCCTTGGCCGGCAAACAGCTACTGAGTTTTCTTTCTTTCTGGCCTTGCCTATCATGTTTGCGGCGACAGGCTATGACCTGCTCAAGGCGCGTGATCTGTTGTCTCTGGATGATGCATTTATTTTTCTGATTGGCTTTGTGACGGCATTTTTGTCTGCGCTGGTGGTCATACGTGCATTGATCAAATTTGTCGGCCAGCATTCTTTCGCTGTATTTGCCTGGTATCGCATTGTGTTCGGCATCCTGATTCTGTTGTTTTTTGCGCATTAACTTGTTTAGTGTCCACTTAAAGGTGTAATGAATGAAAAATACACTTCTGAAGAAGATCCTCTATGCAGTGGCTGCCGTCATTGGTCTGGTTTTGCTGTTGGTGGTTTATCTGGCCGTGACTTTTGACCCTAACGATTACAAGGCTACCGTGATCCAGTTAGTCAAAGACAAAAAACAGCGCACGCTGGATATCAAGGGCGATATCAAGCTCAGTTTCTGGCCCAAGATAGGCGCCGACCTCGGTGAGATCACTTTGTCTGAGCACCAGTCGGATAAACAGTTTGCCGCTATCAAGGGCGCAAAAGTAGCGTTGGCAGTGTTGCCGCTGCTGAGAAAAGAGATCGTGGTCGATACTGTTTACCTGGATGGTGCGCAGGTCAATGTGATACAGCATGCCGATGGCAGTTTTAACTTTGATGACCTGCTGAGCAAAGAAGAGGAAGAGTCACAGCAGATCAATTTTGATGTGCAGGGCGTCAAGATCACCAACACCCAGGCCAGTTTTATCAACGAAGCCAGCGGCGCGAAATATAGCGTAGACCAGTTTAACCTGACCACCGGGCAAGTGGCGCTGAAGACACCGTTTGACCTGGCGGCCGATTTTCATCTGGTGGCGAATCAGCCGGTGGTGGATGCCTTGGCTAAGATCAAAGCTAATGTGATGGTAGACCCGGAAGGCAAACACTTTGTGGTCAAAGGCCTGGATGCCAGCCTGAAAGGCGCATTGCTGGATGGCAAGGACGTGAATGTGACCGCACTGGGTGCGGTGGATATCGATGCCGCACAAACGGCGCTCAACGTCTCCGGTTTGAAACTCGCCATGCAAGGTGAGTTTAATGGTGCCAAGCGTGATGTCAGTTTGCAGGCGCCGGCTTTGGCGGTGAACCCCAAGCAGATTGCCAGCGAAAAAGTCATATTGGCACTTAAACAGCAGGATGCACAAGGTGATTTCAACCTTGATGTGGTGCTGGCTGAACTGAAAGGCAATCAGCAGGCAGTTGAAAGCAAGGGCATCACTGCCGATGTGAAAGTCAATGCCGGCGCACGCAAGGTAGATGGCCACTTTGAATCGCCGGTGAAAGCCAACCTGGCGGATATGATTTTTGATGTGCCAGCGCTGGCCGGCAAGTTTGATATCAAAGACCCGGCATTGCCTAACGGCGCTATGCAAGGCCAGTTCAAACTCTCCGCCAATGCCGACGTCAAGCAGGAAAAAGTGAAAACCAGTTTTGATCTGAATCTGGCAGAAACCAGGTTGAACGGCGATGTGAGTGTGGCTGGCTTTAAAACGCCGCATATAGGCTTTAAAGTCCATGCAGATACCCTGAACCTGAACGCGTTGCTGGGGACTGGCAAGGCTAAAAGCAGCGCACCTGCAGCTAACAGCACCGCCAAAGCTGACACAAAACCGGCAAAAGCTGCTGATTTGAGCGCATTAAAAACCTTGTTCCTGGATGGCAGTATCAATATCGGCAAGATACTGTATAGCCCGTATACGCTGACCGGATTAAATGTGGGTATCAAGGCTGATGGGCAGAAGCTGGCGCTGCAGGGGCTGGATGTCAAACTGGATGAATCGCGGATTCATGGCAATGTAGGCATCAGCCAGTTTAACAAGCCACTGTATACGTTTGATCTGAATATAGACAAGCTGGATCTGAACCGCTATTTACCGGAGCAGCCAAAACCGGCGGGGGCGACGGAAAATAAAACGGTGGCGAAAGTGGCGACTGCTGAAGAGCAACCATTAGACTTGTCCGCATTAAAAGCCCTGAATGCGCAAGGTAACATCCGCATCGGCTGGTTGAAATATGGCAAGACTGAAGCCAAAAACCTCAATATCGGCCTAAAAGCGCAGGATGGGCTGGCGAGCCTGCAGCCACTGAATGTCGATGTCTACCAGGGGACGGTGCGAGGTGCGGTGACAGTAGACGCGCGCGCTAACCCGGCTTTCACCATCAAACAGTCACTGCAGAATATCGCGGTTGGCCCATTGCTGGTGGATACCATTAATAACGATATGCTTTCTGGCACCGGTAATGTCACACTGGATGTCACTGCACAGGGTAATACGGTGACAGCACTAAAAAAGTCACTGGGCGGCTCGGTTGATTTGCGCATGGCCGATGGCGCCGTTAAGGGCTTTGATCTGGCGGGAACTATCCGTGACGCCAAAGCTAAACTCAGTCTGTTAAAAGGCCAGGCTAACACAGCAGCAGACCAGACTAAAAAAACAGATTTCAGTGAGCTGACCGCTACTTTCAATATTAAGAATGGCGTTGCCCATAATGATGATCTGGCGATGAAAGCGCCTATCTTCCGTCTGCCTAAAGGCGAGAGCAAGGGCGATATCGATATCGGCAAAGAACAAATCAACTATCTTGCCAAGCCGACATTGGTCAACACCCTGAAAGGGCAAGGCGGTAAAGACGCCGAGCAACTTGCCGGCGTCGGCGTGCCGATCAAAGTCACCGGCACCTTCGCTGCGCCCAAGTTTGGCATAGATATGGCCGCCTTAGGCCAGGCCTTGGCCAAATCTGCCGCCCTGGATGCGTTGACCGACAAGCTGGGTGGCGATAAGGCCGGCGCGGTGAAATCTTTAATCAATGGTGAAAACAAGGCTGACGCTTTGAAGGGCCTGTTGAATGGCAAGTCTTCTACAAAAAATAAAGAAGGCGAAGCCGCGAAATCCGAAGCTGAAAAAGGTGCTGAAGAGGCCAAGCCCACAGAAGAAAAGCCTGCAGATCAATTAAAGCAAAAGGCTTTGAAAAAGCTGCTCAATTTTTAAAGTGAGTGTTTTTGCAGAAAAACTGATCGCCTGGCAGCAAGTGCATGGCAGGCATGACCTGCCGTGGCAGCAAACACGCGACCCGTATGCGGTGTGGGTGTCAGAGATCATGTTGCAGCAAACGCAGGTGAGTGCCGTGCTAGGCTATTACGGCCGCTTTATGGCGCGCTTCCCTACCATTGCCAGTCTGGCAGCGGCCAGCCAGGATGAGGTGATGCAACACTGGAGTGGCCTGGGTTATTATTCCCGCGCCCGCAATCTGCACCTCGCCGCACAAACCATTATGCGTGAGCATGACGGTATCTTTCCGCAAGACTTTACCCAGATTCAAACCCTCAAAGGCATAGGCCGTTCTACCGCCGCTGCGATCTCGGTATTTTCTTTTCAGCAGCCGCATACCATTCTGGATGGCAATGTGAAACGGGTGCTGGCACGGTTGCATGCAGTGGATGGCTGGCCCGGGCTGCCGGTGATAGAAAAGCGCTTGTGGTCATTGGCAGAAAGCCTGCTGCCCGCAAAAAATCTGCCAGCCTATATCCAGGGGCTGATGGATTTCGGTGCCACATTATGTACCCGCAGCAAGCCGCGCTGCCACGATTGCCCTATGCAGGCCGAGTGCCAGGCTTTTCAGCAACAGCGCGTCGCGCAACTGCCGGTCTCCAAACCGCGCAAGGCTATCCCCGAAAAACAAACCACCATGCTGATGATTATGGATGGCGGAGAGATACTGCTAGAAAAACGGCCTGATAAAGGCATATGGGGTGGTTTGTGGAGCTTTCCTGAATGTCAGCCAGACCAGATCTCGGTGCAGCAGGCACAAGAACGGTATGGCATGCAGGCCGAATCGCTGGAAGGTTTGCCGGTGTTGTGGCATACCTTTACTCACTTTAAACTGGAAATCACACCACAGCCGCTACAACTGGTGGGCGAACGCCCTGTGTTGCCAGCGCATTTGCAATGGTTGCCGCTGGCTGATGCCATGGCGGCAGCGCTGCCTACCCCGGTGCGGACATTGCTTAAAACACTACAGCAAACCCGTTATTGATATTCAGCCTTATTTAAGACTCAGCATTGGCCAAGCGGAAAATATGGCTGGCTAATTCTGCCTGATTGGCTTTTGCGTAATGCAATAATGCCAGTCCATCCTCAGGCTTTACTGTGGCCTTTTGATAGATCACAGGTAATTCAAAAATCGCAATTTCACGTTCGACAATGTTCAGGTTGTTGTGCGCAGAGCCTTGCAATACATCCATCAACTTATCGTAAACATTATCTGTGACGCGGGTATACGGAAAAAGAATCCAGAAATCCGTGCCCTCGCGTCCAACCAGGTCAGATTTCCTGAATGAATTCTGCAAGTCATGCGTCAACGATGAAAGCTGGCGCAATGCCTCAGGCGCACCGTAAGCCTCTCCCAGGCTATTGTCATCACCATAGGCGATTTTTACCAGCGCAATATTAAAGTCATCGGCGTGCCTGACCAGCACCTGGCAGATCCAGTCTAATGTATCTATAAATCGACTACATAACTGAATATCGGAAATCATGAGGGCCTCTATATATTTATAATGATTGAATATGGCTTAGAAGTGCAATGAATCAGGAAAGCCACCGCTATGCTAGCAGAAACTATCTAATAAAGGCAGTGTGAAAAACGTGAACAAATGCATGCTGCCTACGCATCCTCTTCAACATATGACGCGAAAATGTTGCAAATCTACAACAATCTAAAGTTGGACTAAGCAATTTGACGTATTCACTTGCGCCACACAGGCGCATTTTGCAAAAATTGCACTGACCTTCTTGGAAATGCATAGCGATTCCGAGGGAGTTACTGGAGGTCAGGGTGTTTTTTAAATAATCCGGCCAAAAGCAATATCCTTACACAAGTTGTAAAAACAACATTTTTGGAGATTCGTATGAATACAAAATTAAACGTTGCAGTTGCAGCAGCTCTGTTCGCTGCAGCTACTGGCGCTCAAGCTGGTATCATTATCCCAGCTGGTGACTGGACTCTGGACATCGGTGGCGTGGTTAACGCTTACTACACACACACTAGCTTCAGCGGCGATGACGCAGGTGAAGGTGAATTTGGTAACGGCGACAGCGTAAACAACATTACTACTGGTCTGCTGCCAAACTACCTGAGCGTTTCTGGTAAAACACGTCAGAACGATCTGGATGTTGGTTTCACAATCAGCATTAACCCAGGTGCTTCAACACAAAACGCTGGTATTCAAGGTGCGCATCAAGAAAACCGTCAAGCATTCTTGACATTCGGTGATGCTTCTTGGGGTTCTATCAAACTGGGTAAAGATCTGGGCATCTACGCTTCTGACGCTATCTTGAACGACCAAACATTGTTGGGCGTTGGTTCTGCTGCTGGTTCCTTGGCTGGTAACACAACTACTTTGGGCCGTATCGGTCGTGGTTTCATGTATGCTGACTGGAAATCACAAGTTGCTTACACTTCACCAAACTGGAACGGTTTCCAATTCACAGCCGGTGTAACACAAGGTTGGAATGCATTAGCAACAGCTGGTTCAGCTGGATCTACAGAGCGTTCAGGCTCACAGCCAGCATTTGAAGCTAAAGCATCTTACGAGTGGACTGGTGATGTTGCTGGTAAAGTATGGGTTTCTGCAATTAGCCAAAAAGTTGAAGGTTTGACAAGTGCAACTGGTTTCACAGTTGACCCAATTACTGGCGCTGTAACTGCAGGTGCTGCAAGCACAGTAACAAGTACAAGTGACCGTGCAAATGCATGGGATATCGGTACTAGCGTAAACTTGGCTGGTTTCGGTCTGGTTGGTTACTACGGTCAAGGTAAAGGCATTGGCCAAACTGTTCAATTATTGAATGGCTTTGATGCAACTGGTAAGCGTCGTGATTCTGATCAGTGGTATGTTCAAGGTTCATATGTATTGCCAGGTGTAGGTACTAAACTGGCTGCTTCTTATGGCCGTTCTACATTGGAAGGTAACTCCAGTGAAGCGTTGGATGAACTGAAACAAAGCCTGTGGGTAGTTGGTGCTTATCATCCATTGACCAAGCACTTGAACCTGGTTGCTGAATACTCTCAAGCTAAAGATGATACAGATAACCGTGGTGCTGCTGTTGATACAGATTTCAAAGCGAAAACTGTTTCTTTAGGTGCTATCCTGTTCTTCTAATTTAATAGCAGAGTATTCTGCTTAATTAAGAGTTCAGTAAAACGGCAACTTCGGTTGCCGTTTTTTTATCTACATTTGTTAAATTAATTTAGTGATAAAGCTATGAATTTGTATCCGGTGACAATAGTAGAAAATTTTTATGAGGATCCAGATGCTGTGCGTACTTTCGCACTGAATCAGAAATACCAGTATCGTCATCAATTAAAAGATGTGCCGTATGTATTTCCTGGAGCACGAACTAAAGATTTGTCCGTGATTAATAAACCTTTATTTGAAAAAGTTAGTAATAAAATTATTTCGTTATTTCATAATTCCGAATACGAACTTATGCGATGGGGAGTTTCGACTAACTTTCAAAGTGTGAGTGAGGATTATGGTAGAGGTGTTATTCATACGGATGGAAATGCGGTATTTGCTGCAGTGTTATACCTTAGTCCTGATGCTCCATTAGACTCTGGAACATCTTTATATAGAAAAAATAAAAAATTTGATCAGGCCGCTTATGAAAAGGCACTAAAAGAAAACGATAAAAGGTTTGCAGCGGGTACTATTGCCATGGATACTGGGTATCACTCAATGTTTGATGAAATCGTACGTATCAATAACGTCTACAATACTTTGATTTTATATGAAGGCCGGCATTTTCATGCTGCCAACAACTTCTTTGGCAAAACCTTAAAAGATTCGAGGTTGGCACAAGTATTTTTTGTCAGCAGCATAGATGCACAAAAGCACAGTTCTTTCCCTATCTGGCGTAGCCAGCAGATCAAAATTTAATGGCTAATCATCAATCCCCAATTCCTGTATCTTCCGTGTAAGCGTATTGCGGCCCATGCCCAGCTGATTGGCTGCTTCGATACGGCGGCCATCGGTATGTGCCAGGGCGCGCGTGATCAAGATACGCTCAAACTCTTTGGTCTTGCTGTCCAGGATATTGGTTTCGCCACGGTTGAGGGCGTCGGTGACTTCCTGGGCCAGTGCTTCTTGCCAGGAGCCGCCACTGCTATGCTTGCTCGAGTCTTCTTTTAATTCTGGTGGTAAATCATTCACGTCGACGTTCTGCCCGGGCGCCATCACTGTCAGCCAGTGACAGACGTTTTCAAGCTGGCGGACGTTGCCGCTCCAGTTCACCGACATTAGGTACTTGAGGGCTGCAGGAGAAAGTTGTTTGGGCTCGACGCCTAGTTGTTGCGCGCTGTGTACCAAAAAGTGTTTGGTCAGGAAAGGAATATCCTCCCTGCGCTCGCGTAAAGGTGGCAAACGCAGGCGTATGACATTCAGCCTATGGAACAGGTCTTCGCGGAACAAGCCTTGTTTGACACGCTCTTCCAGGTCCTGGTGGGTCGCGGCAATGACGCGCACATTGACCTTGATCGGCTGGTGGCCACCAACCCGGTAAAACTGGCCATCCGAAAGCACGCGCAACAGCCGGGTTTGCAAGTCTGCCGGCATATCGCCGATCTCGTCCAGAAACAGGGTGCCGGTATCAGCTTGTTCAAAACGCCCTCTCCTTGCGGCGGCAGCGCCGGTAAACGCGCCACGTTCATGGCCGAACAGTTCTGATTCCAGCAAGTCTTTGGGGATGGCTGCGGTATTGATGGCGATAAAGGGTTTGTCGGCACGCGGGCTATGCCTGTGCAGCGCACTGGCCACCAGCTCTTTACCACTGCCGGACTCACCGTTAATCAACACGGTAGAGTGTGAGCGGCTCAGGCGGCCAATGGCGCGGAATACTTCCTGCATGGCGGGGGCCTGGCCGATAATTTCAGGCGTGGGTTCGTTGTCTTCCACTTTCTCCACTGCTTGCCGCATGCTTTCATCGACAGCGCGTTTGATAATTTCAATCGCCTGGTCTACATCAAAAGGCTTGGCCAAATACTCGAATGCGCCGCCCTGGAACGCTGCGACCGCGCTTTCCAGGTCTGAATATGCGGTCATGATGATGACCGGGATTTCAGGGTAGCGCTGTTTCACTTCGGATAAAAAGTCCAGCCCTGAGCCATTAGGCATGCGGATATCGCTGACGATCACCTGTGGTTGTTCACGGTTGAGGGCGTTGAGTGCCTCTGCAGGTGAGGAGAAGGTTTTAAACTCAAAATCGGTGCGGGCAAGGGCTTTTTCAAATACCCAGCGGATTGATTTGTCGTCATCTAAGATCCAGATTGGCTTCATGGCATTTCTCTTTGAATTGCTGCTGTTTGATTAATATTATGTGAGTTAGCTGCTGAAAAGCGTGGTATCCACTTTGCCGGCAAAAACCTCATGTTTTTTTATTTAAATAAGGTGCTTTCAATAGGCAATAAAATATGAAAGATAGTTTTACCCGGCTGTGAGTCACAATCGATCATGCCGTGGTGCTGGGTGATAAAGGTTTGGGCAAGTGCCAGCCCCAGGCCGGTGCCACCTTCTCTGCCGGAAACCAGCGGGTAAAAAATGCGCTCTTTGATATCGGCCGGAATACCGGGGCCGTTATCTATGATTTCCAGATGGATGCCGACCCGGTAACGTTTTCTGGCCAGGGTGATCTGACGTTCCGCACGTGTGCGGAAGGTGATGCTGGCATCTTTAGTGTGGTTCTGCTGCATGGCTTGCGCCGCATTGCGGGCGATATTCAGCACCGCCTGTATCAGCTTTTCGCGGTCACCTATCAGCTCAGGCAGGCTGGTGTCATAGTCGCGTATCACTCTGATATTGTTGGGCGATTCCGCCAGCAGCAAGCTGCGCACGCGCTCCAGCACCTCGTGAATATTGGTCGGCTCGTATTTGGGCACGCGATGCGGCACCAGCAAGCGGTCCATCAGGCTATGCAGGCGGTCAGCTTCTTTGATGATGACCTGGGTATATTCTTTGAGGCTGGGTTGCGGCAATTCAAATTCAAGTAACTGCGCCGCGCCGCGCAGGCCGCCTAAAGGATTACGGATCTCATGTGCCAGGTTGCGTAAAAGCTCGGAATTGGCCTGTTGCTGGATCAGCATGCGCTCTTCCCTGGCGATACGCAATTGCTGATCCATTTGTACAAACTCCAGAATCAGCATGTCTTCAGCTGTCTGGTTAAAGCTGGTTGAAATCGGCGTTACCGTGCAAGTGACCGCGGTGGTATGTCCGCGCTGGGTGGTCAATGTGAATTCGTGTTCGCGGAAAGGCCCCTGGGTTTGAATGGCATTGGTCACCGCCATTTGCAGGATCTCGCAATTCACAAACACATCATGGATGTGCAGGCCGTGGATCTGGTTGGCGCTAAAGGCGAATAAAATCTCAGCGCTCGAATTGGCATAGGTGACTTCGAGCTGGTTATTCAGCAATATCACCGCAGTGGCAATATGCTCTAAACCGTTAAACCCTTGGGGAGAAATCTGAACCATATCCTTAGCTTGTTAAAATAAGTGATGACGCCCTGTTTTAAAGCAAAAGCCAAGCCAATTCTATATTATTTATCCCATTGCAAATTAAAAATTCCCAAAATGGTGCATTTAGTGATTTAACTCTTTGTTCAGCAGCTGGATATTACGTTCGTGCGCCTGGATCTCAGCTTCAATAATGCGTAGTTTTTCTTCGTATTTGGCCACATTCCTGAAGGTTTTCCCATTGGCAGCTCTGTAGACTTCAGGGGTGTTTTTTGCTTCTTCATAGAGCAGGTGAGCGTTCTCAAGTGCTTGTTTTTCTTGATCTAATTCAGTCATCAGTATTTCACGCCGTTTGTTGTCGCGTTGCGTCTGCACCTGATTATCCACTTTGGGGAAGTTGCTGGGGCTAGGCGCTTTTGCGCTTGGCTTTTTTTCGCGCGCGGCGGGCGGCGCTTCGGTTTCCCTGGGTCCGCTGATGATCAATTCGGGTTTCTGTTTGCCATCTGGCCTGATGTTGGTATAAGTGGTGACACCATTGCTGTCGGTATATTTATAAATATCCGCAAGACTTGGGCTAGCTGCCAGCAGTGTGGCAATAAAGTAAAAAAGTCTTTTCATGGCAACAGTTTAGAGTAGATTGTGAAGCTTATCAACGTGCCTAAAATCTAAATGGTTGACCCTGGCGACGGCGATAAAAAAACAGGGCAGCCGAAGCTGCCCTGTTTTGGTGCGCACTCTTGCGGTTAGCAGGAGTAAATTAGCATGAGTAGTACAAGCCAAACTCAACCGGATGAGGTGTCTGACGCAATTTGGTGACTTCTTCCATTTTCAATGCAATGTAAGAATCAATCCAGTCGTCAGTGAAAACTCCACCGCGTGTCAGGAACTCACGGTCTTTATCCAGATACTCAAGTGCCTGTTCCAGTGATGAACACACAGTTGGGATCAGTGCATCTTCTTCTGGTGGCAGATGGTACAAGTCTTTAGTCGCAGGCTCACCTGGGTGGATCTTGTTCTGAACACCATCAAGGCCAGCCATCAGCAAGGCTGAAAACGCCAGGTATGGGTTAGCGATAGGGTCAGGGAAACGCGCTTCAACACGGCGGGCTTTATCTGAATGCACAAACGGGATACGGATAGCAGCAGAACGGTTTTTAGCAGAGTAAGCCAGTTTAACTGGTGCTTCGTAATGCGGTACCAGGCGCTTGTATGAGTTGGTGCCTGGGTTGGTGATCGCATTCAATGCGCGCGCATGTTTGATGATGCCGCCGATGTAGTAAAGGGCGAAATCGCTCAGGCCAGCATAGCCGTTACCTGCAAACAGGTTCTTGCCATCTTTCCATACTGATTGGTGTACGTGCATGCCAGAACCGTTATCGCCAAACATAGGCTTAGGCATAAACGTTGCAGTTTTGCCGTAAGCATGTGCAGTGTTGTGCACTACGTACTTAAGGATCTGCGTCCAGTCAGCACGTTGTGTCAAGGTTGCAAATTTGGTACCGATCTCACATTGGCCAGCAGTCGCCACTTCATGGTGGTGCACTTCAACAGGCACGCCCAGCTCTTCCAGGGTCAATACCATGGCAGAACGGATGTCGTGCAATGAATCGACTGGAGGTACCGGGAAATAACCGCCTTTAACGCCTGGACGGTGGCCGGTATTGCCGCCTTCGAATTTTTCACCTGATGACCAGGCAGCTTCTTCGGAGTTGATCTTAACGAAACTACCACCCATGGTGGCATCCCATTGCACGCTGTCAAAAATGAAGAACTCTGGCTCTGGGCCAAAGTAGGCAGTGTCGCCCAGGCCGCTGGATTTCAGGTAGGCTTCTGCACGTTTAGCCAGGCTGCGCGGGTCGCGGTCATAACCTTTACCATCGGTAGGGTCAACCACATCACAAGTCAGCACCAGTGTCGGCTCGTCAAAAAACGGGTCTATGAAAGCAGTGTTTGCATCAGGCATCAGTTGCATGTCAGATGCCTGAATGCCTTTCCAGCCTGCGATGGAGGAACCGTCAAATGCATGACCTTCGGTAAATTTATCTTCGTCGAAGTGAGAAACTGGCACAGTCACGTGCTGCTCTTTACCTCTGGTGTCGGTAAAACGGAAATCGACAAATTTGATGTCATTTTCGGCAACCAATTTCATTACGTTTGCAACGGACATTACATTCTCCTCAATGAGCAAGGTCTAAATTTTAAGTTGCACACACAAAAAACGGGACATGTTGCGGATGTCCCGGAACGTGGGCAAATACAAATAATGATTCGGGATTATGGTTCACACTCAATCCCGCTAAATCTCAGAGTGTAATATTAGCAGGAAGCATGCCACCCAAAAATATGCATTTTACGTGGTTTACAGGTAACCTGCATAAAATAGTAAAAACGGATAGCACCATTTGTGTGCATTGCAACAAATAAGGCACAAAAATAGTGCATTCACGCTAGCCTTAGCATTCAAAGGTATACTCGCTACTTTATCAAGTCTGATCAATACTAAAGGTGTCATATTGAGTAATGTAGAAAATATTTTAGGCAGTGCCCAGGCACGCGGCACGCAAAATAACCTGCCCTACGCCGGAGCGCTCACGCCAGAAGAAACCTATCAACTGGTGAATGAAGGTCAGTCCGTGGTACTGGTGGATGTACGCTCGCGTGCAGAACTGGAACTGGTGGGTCGGGTGCCGCTAGCGACACATATCGAATGGGCCTTTTACCCGGGCATGGTGGCTAACCCTGATTTTGCCGCGCAGTTACAAGCGCAGGTCGATAAACAGAGCACCATCGTGTTCATGTGCCGTACCGGTGGCCGCAGCCACAATGCTGCCCTGCTGGCACAACAGCTAGGCTACGGCAAAGCTTACAATATGCTGCAAGGCTTTGAAGGCGACGCCAACGAGCACAAGCAGCGCACGCTGATCAACGGCTGGAAACACGCCGGATTGCCGTGGACTAATTAACTGGCAACTCGCCAACTGACAGCCGCACATGACCACTGAAAAATTCGCAGTGATTGGGCATCCAATCGAACACAGCAAATCGCCTTTGATACATCAGGCATTTGCCCGGCAGTTTGGCAAAACAATGACCTACGAAAAGCTGCTGGCACCGCTGGATGGCTTTGCCGCAACGATTAAACAGTTGCAGCTAGAGGGCTACCGGGGAGTGAATGTGACCGTGCCATTCAAATTTGAAGCATTTGAGGTCAGCCAGACGCTTTCAGAGCGCGCAACTGCCGCTGGTGCAGTCAATACCTTGAGTTTTCAGGGCGGGCATATCAGCGGCGATAACACCGATGGCTGCGGTCTGGTCAATGATATCCTCAAGCACTGGCAGCGCACCATTGATGGCCAGAAAGTATTATTGCTGGGCGCAGGCGGTGCCGCACAAGGCGTGATATTGCCGCTATTGGCCCAACAGCCCGCGGTGCTGACGGTGGCAAATCGCAGCCTGGACAAAGCACAAGCGATGGTTGATTGCTTTAAGGCAGATGCACAGTTGCACCAGGTCAGCTTAACAGTCCAAACCTTTGATGAATTATCAGAAGGTTATGACGTGGTCATCAACGCCACTTCTGCCGGCTTGCAGGCTGAGGCCTTGCCTGTCAGCGACACGATTTTTTATGCCCACAGCCTGGCCTATGACATGATGTATGGGCGTGAAACACTGTTTATGCAGCAGGCACATGCGGCCGGTGCGCAAGTGGCCGATGGCCTGGGCATGCTGGTCGAGCAGGCGGCAGAAGCTTTTTACCTGTGGCATGGCGTGCGCCCCGAGACTGCACCCGTGATCCAGTCGTTACGCCTATCCTGATCCCTTACAACGACCCGGCATCCAGCTCATGAAACGCACCATCAAACTGCTGTTCGGCTTTCTGTTGTTGTGGATATGCCTTTACCAGGTCTGGGTATTGCTACATATATTGTGGTGGATAGATCATAACCCTGATGCAAGCGCGTTTATGGAAGCCAGGCTGGAATCTATGCAGGAGTCTAAGCCCGACGCCAGCTTGCAGCAGCAGTGGGTAGCTTATGCGCGCATCAGTCCACATTTAAAGCGCGCAGTCATTGCAGCCGAAGACAGCAGATTTGTAGAGCACCGTGGCTTTGACTGGGACGGTATAGAAAATGCGTTTGAAAAAAACCTGAAAAAAGGCAGGATAGTGGCCGGTGGTTCTACCATCAGCCAGCAGCTGGCCAAGAACCTGTTTCTGTCAGGGCAGCGCACGCCGTGGCGTAAAGTGCAGGAGGCGATTATCACCTTTATGCTGGAAAGCATGATGAGCAAGCGCCGGATACTGGAAATCTACCTGAACGTGATCGAGTGGGGTGATGGCGTGTTTGGTGCCGAGGCAGCGGCCAAGCATTACTTTCATAGCAAGGCCCGCGCGCTTGGCCCAGCAGAGGCAGCGCGCCTGGCTGCCATGATCCCTAACCCCCGCTTTTATGACAAACACCGCAGCACGCGCTTTTTAAACCGGCATGCGGCTACTATTCAAGCACGCATGCGATTGGTCAAAGTACCCTGATTTTAAGCCTTTGTTCCAGCGATCAACGCCAGGCGGGCGTGCCTACAATGGGGGTCTGAATCTTTGTATGTGGCCACAAGCAGGCTGCACCGATTGCGCCCTTTATCAGACGCAACGACGCACAAGCGGGAAAGGTTGCATGTTGACCTTAGCCCTTTACAGCGAGATGTTTTAACAAGGGTGTAAGGTAACGGCCGGTATAACTGGCCGTATTTTTTGCCAGTGTCTCAGGCGTGCCTACCCCGACCACCATACCGCCACCATCGCCGCCTTCCGGCCCCATGTCTATCAGCCAGTCTGCCGTTTTGATCACGTCGAGGTTATGCTCGATGATCACCACCGTGTTACCCGCATCACGCAGTCTATGGATCACGTCCAGCAACAGCTGAATATCAGCAAAGTGCAGGCCGGTGGTGGGTTCGTCCAGAATATACAGGGTGCGGCCGGTGTCGCGTTTGCTTAATTCGAGTGACAGTTTTACGCGCTGTGCTTCACCACCGGAGAGCGTGGTCGCCGATTGGCCCAGGGTGATATAACCCAGGCCCACATCGAGCAGGGTTTTGAGTTTGCGCTCTATCACCGGTTGCGCATTAAAGAACTGGTGCGCCTGTTCTACCGTCATCTCCAGCACTTCTCGGATATTTTTGCCCTTGAACTGGATTTCCAGTGTCTCGCGGTTGTAACGATGGCCTTTACATACATCGCACGGCACATAGACATCCGGCAAAAAGTGCATTTCTACGCGCAGCACGCCGTCACCCTGGCAGGCTTCGCAGCGGCCGCCCTTGACGTTGAAAGAATAACGGCCCGGGCCATAGCCACGCGCACGGCTGTCCGGCACGCTGGCAAATAAATCACGGATAGGCGTGAACAAGCCGGTATAAGTCGCCGGATTAGAGCGCGGCGTACGGCCGATAGGGCTCTGGTCTACATCCACCACTTTGTCAAAGAACTCCATGCCTTCAATGCCCTGATAAGGCGCGGGTTCGGTACTGCTGCCATATAAATGGGCCGCGACCGCACGGTAAAGCGTATCGTTGATCAGGGTAGATTTACCGCTACCGGAAACGCCGGTCACGCAGGTGAGCAGGCCCACCGGGATCTCGATACTGACATTTTTCAGGTTATTACCGCTGGTGCCATGCAGCTTCACCATACGGGCAGGATCAGGCTGCGTGCGTGGCAACTTGAAGGTGATCTGTTTTTTGCCGCTGATATATTGCCCGGTCAATGAATTGGGGTCGGCTTGTATCTCGGCTGCGGTGCCAGACGACACTATCCTGCCGCCATGTTCGCCG
Organism: Methylophilus luteus; assembly: GCF_042676265.1. Taxonomy (NCBI): domain Bacteria; kingdom Pseudomonadati; phylum Pseudomonadota; class Betaproteobacteria; order Nitrosomonadales; family Methylophilaceae; genus Methylophilus; species Methylophilus luteus. The sequence goes on along the minus strand of NZ_JBHTKB010000003.1, from coordinate 6,615 downwards.
GCGCCGGGGCCGATATCTACAATAAAATCTGCCAGCAGGATAGCGTCCTGATCATGCTCAACCACGATCACGCTATTGCCCAGGTCACGCAAGCGCTTCAGCGTTTCCAGCAGGCGGTCATTGTCGCGCTGGTGCAGGCCGATAGAGGGTTCATCCAGCACATACATCACGCCAGTCAGGCCACTGCCTATCTGCGAAGCCAGCCGTATACGTTGCGCTTCACCACCAGACAGGGTTTCAGCCGAGCGTGACAGTGACAGGTAATCCAGGCCGACATTGGTGAGGAATTTAAGGCGGTTTTCGATCTCTTTGACGATCTTCTCTGCAATCGCCAGTTTCTGGCCGCTGAGCTGCAGGCTTTCAAAAAAGTTGAGCGCCTGTTTAAGCGGTACTTCACAGATCTGGTGGATATTCCTGTCACCTACTTTGACGTGGCGCGCTTCTTTACGCAAGCGCGTGCCGGCACATTCCGGGCAGGTGGTGGCATTGATGTATTTAGCCAGCTCATCACGCACGGCGCTGGAATCGCTCTCGCGATAACGGCGCTGCAGGTTGTTGATAATGCCTTCAAAAGTATGCGATTTGCTAAAGAAAGTGCCGCGTTCATTCAGGTATTTGAATGTCACCTGCTCGCGGCCAGAGCCGAATAACAGGGTCTGCTGCACTTCTTCTGTCAAACTCTCAAACGGTGCTTCCAGGTCAAAAGCATAATGCTGGCTCAGGCTGGCGAGCATCTGGAAATAAAATTGGTTACGTTTATCCCAGCCTTTGATCGCGCCACTGGCTAAAGACAAGTGCGGGAAAGCAACGACGCGTTTGGGGTCAAAAAAAGTGACGTTACCCAGGCCATCGCATTTGGGGCAGGCGCCCATAGGGTTGTTAAAGCTGAACAGGCGTGGTTCCAGCTCTGCCAGCGAGTAATCACATACCGGGCAGGAGAATTTGGCTGAGAATAAATGTTCTTTTTCGTCGTCCATCTCCTGGGCAATGACTTTGCCGTCGGCCAGTCGCAAAGCCGTTTCCAGTGACTCGGCAATGCGCTGCTTCATGTCTTCGCGCACTTTCAGGCGGTCAACCACCACATCTACACTGTGTTTGGTGGTTTTGGCCAGCTGCGGCAACTCATCCATCTCATAGACTTTGCCATCTATGCGCAGGCGCACAAAACCTTGCGCCTTCAGCGTATCAAACAGATCCAGCTGTTCGCCCTTGCGGTTGGAAACCACAGGCGCCAGTATCATCAGCTTGGTGTCTTCCGGCAATTTGAGGATACTGTCCACCATCTGGCTGACAGTTTGCGCTTCCAGTTTGATGCCGTGGTCAGGGCATTCCGGATCACCGGCGCGCGCAAACAACAGGCGCAGATAATCATGGATTTCGGTGACGGTGCCTACGGTAGAGCGCGGGTTATGCGAAGTGGACTTTTGTTCTATGGAGATCGCCGGCGACAAGCCTTCGATCAAGTCTACATCCGGCTTGTCCATGCGCGCCAGAAACTGGCGGGCATAGGCAGATAAACTTTCGACGTAACGGCGCTGCCCTTCTGCATACAGGGTATCGAAGGCAAGTGAGGATTTTCCTGAACCAGAAAGGCCAGTGACAACCACTAACTGGTTGCGTGGAATATCCAGATTGATGTTCTTCAGATTGTGGGTGCGCGCCCCGCGAATTTTGATAAATTCCATGATACTTTCACGAACAGACAGCCAACCTGATAATATACGCAATTATTCTGAATTAAGCCAAAGTTTCTTCCGGCCTCAACGTTTCTTATCACTATAGCCATGCAGTTCTCTGAAAAAATGACCCGACTGGAAACACGTGCGACCGTCGCACTCGCTTCCATCTACGGCTTGCGCATGCTGGGCATGTTTTTAATTCTGCCTATCTTTGCCATCTACGCCGAAAAACTCGAAGGCGGCAGCAACCATACCCTGATCGGCCTGGCGCTGGGTGCCTATGGTTTTATGCAGGTGATCTTTCAATTGCCGTTTGGTATTGCCTCTGACCGTCTTGGCCGCAAAAAACTGATTTACGTCGGCCTGATACTATTTGCGATGGGCAGCCTGTTCGCCGCCACCGCCACTGATATCTATATGGTGATTTTTGGCCGTGCCATCCAGGGTGCCGGGGCGATCTCCGCCGTCATTACCGCGCTGGTGGCTGACTCCACGCGTGAAGAACACCGCACGCAAGCCATGGCCATGATAGGCGCGACCATAGGCCTGACCTTTGCCGTTTCGCTGGTGCTGGGGCCGGTGCTCAACCAGTATATCGGTGTGCCAGGCATGTTCTGGCTGATGGCAGGGTTGTCGATAGTCGCCATCGCCGTGGTGAAATTCGGCGTGCCGCCACCAGTCAATGTGCATGTGCATTCCGACGCGCAAGCCGTGCCCGCCAGGATGCGGGAAGTGCTGAAAGACGCGCAATTGTTACGCCTGAACTTTGGTACTTTCTGTTTGCACGGGGCGCAGATGGCCATGTTCATGGTGGTGCCGTTCGCCATCAAGCACAGCACCGGGCTCAATGAGAACCTGCATTGGAAGATCTACCTGCCGGTGTTGCTGGTGTCTTTTCTGCTCATGGTGCCGGTGATTATCTACGCAGAAAAAAAAGCCAAGCTCAAACCGGTATTCGTCAGTGCGGTTGGCCTGATGATGCTCACGCAGATTGCTTTTATATTCAGTCTGGATTCGCTGACCGGCATCGTTCTCGCCTTATTCAGTTATTTCCTGGCGTTCAATATCCTGGAAGCCACCCTGCCCTCGTTGATCTCGAAAATGGCCCCGGTCGCCGCCAAAGGCACAGCCATGGGCGTACACAATACTGCACAATCGTTCGGCATGTTCCTCGGCGCCGCCATGGGTGGCTGCTTATCCAATTATTTTGGCAGCAACGCCGGCGCTGCCGTGTTTTTGATCTGCGCGATCGCCATGCTGGTCTGGCTGGGCCTGGCGCTAGGCATGCAGCCACCGCCAAGTGTGAAGACCAAAATGTTCAATATTCAAGGGTATAATGACGAGCAGGCCGCGCAGTTGGCGCACGATGTGCGTGCTATGGAAGGCGTCTATGAAGTGGTGGCGATTCCATCTGAAACCATGCTCATGGTAAAGTTAGAGAATCAGCGCAGTAAAGAATTTCAGGCGACATTGTCGCAAGCAATCATGAACAGGATAGGGAGCTAGTCATTATGGCGTCAGTAAACAAGGTTATTTTGATGGGCAATCTGGGGCGCGACCCCGAGGTGCGCTTTATGCCGAATGGCGAAGCCGTCGCCAACTTCAGTATCGCAACGACTGAAAACTGGAAAGACAAATCCGGCGTCAAGCAGGAAAAAACCGAATGGCACAACATTGTGATATATCGCAAACTGGCCGAGATCGCTGGTGAATACCTGAAAAAAGGCCGCCCGGTCTACATTGAAGGCCGCCTGCAAACCCGCAAGTGGGAAAAAGATGGCGTCACCCGCTACACCACTGAAATCGTCGCTGACCAGATGCAAATGCTGGGCTCAGGCCGCGATGGTGGCAGCACCTCTTATGATGGTGGTGACATGGACCAAAGCAGTGGCGCGGATAATTACAACCAGGCCCCTGCCCGTCAACCGGCAGCTGGCGCGAACGCTGGCGGCAACCGTAATGCCTTTAGCCAACCTGCAGCCAGCAAGCCGGCAGGCAATTTTGACGATTTTGATGACGATATCCCATTCTAATCAAGTCAATTCCGCGTTAGCATCTAAAGCCCGAATCTTCGGGCTTTTTTATTGTTGACTGATGTTGGAGGCTGGCTGGGTATGAAACATAATCGTGGCATGCATAAATGGGGGATGTTGCTATCAGCAAGTGTGCTGGTAATGTGCGCTGTGCTGGTCAGTCATGCGCAGGCGCAACCTGCAAAGAGGGGGCAGGCAGTCACACCGCTTAGCCAGCCGCACACGCCAAAACAGGTGATGAGCCAGCATACGGATGATTTGCGCACATTGATGCAGGCGCTCTACGAGTTACACCCTGAAGAGCTTGCCAAAAGTACTCAAGTGGGTGCGCGCGAAATGACAGAATGGGTGTTTGATGGCAAAGCTGGCTGGAGATTCGATGCCATCCGGCGCACCCAGCAAGACCAGGCCATCGCACTGATCTTCGACCCGGAGTATACCGGCGATCATATTCTGGCGCTGGTGGTGGGGCTGGAAACCTTGTTGTTTCATGCCTATGGCGGCAAAAATGAATACGAGATTCCGGCGCAGATGGATGAGCAAGCAGTGGCGCAAGCGGTGTGTCAGATGCAAGGCTTGCAGAAGCGACTGCAAGATGATGCAGCACAGGCGGGGGTATTCAATCAGGCAGCTTCACAACAGCTGATACAGCAGACCTTGCAAACCATTATCCAGCGCAGCAGCGGCAAATACGCGAGTCAGCAATCTGCAAACTTCAACTGCTGACCGTTATAGCTGCTTAAATGAAAAGCCTGCTAGTTTGTAGCAGGTGGCTTGCAGCCTTTCAGGTGTAAGTGGTCGCTATCATCCAGCGTGGTCTGGTCGCCGTTCAGGCGCAGATCCATGGTGCCGTAATGATATAGCTGCTTGTCATTCGCGTCCCTGACCAGCCCTACTTCGTGGTCAGGCAGCATCACCCAGGCATCTTCCTTGTTTTCCGAAAGCTTCAGGCCAAACGACTGAAAGTTTTCGCATTGGTAATGAACGGCGTCTTTGCCGTAGCGTGGCGTTTCCCGGGTGCCTTTTTCAAATACGCGTGGCATTTCAAAACTTTTGCAGCCAAACAATAAAGCTGAAACTGCAGCCAGGATTAAAAAGTGATAAGCGTTCTTCATGATGTATGGGTGTTCTGATGTCATTGAAAAGGGTGAATGGCTAGCATTGTGCCAGTCATGTTTGGCAGACTCAATCTTTTTACGCCGTGGGCTGGTAGGCAGCGCGCTGTAGCCTGTCTTTCACTGCAGCCCAGTCCGCACTTTCCGGGGTCGACTCGATCAGTATGACTGCCGCCTGCCATGCATCTAATGTGTGCAATGCGGCATACAACTGTTCGGCGGCCAGTGCCGGGTCGGCTGGCAAGGTGATATTGCGCATGCCAGTCAGGTCTTGGTCGCCTAGCAATAAGGCTACGGCACCATCTGCCTTGGCTGCATAGTCATAAAGTGCCTGGCGGGTATCGAACAGCAGGCAGCGGGTGCGCGGTGAATAATGTAACAGATGCTGCCCTGGCGCCTTGGGTGTTTCTGCCGGCGTTGCCTGGCTGGCCGGTGAACCTGCAACTAATGTAATGTCCGCTGCAGAGATCATGCCGGGGCGTAGTAATTGCCAGCGATCACCAGAGACACTAACGATGGTGGATTCTATGCCCACCTGGCAAGCGCCGCCGTCCAGGACGGCAATGTCACTGCCCAGTCCGGACTCTACATGCGCCGCCGTGGTCGGGCTCAATTGCGTGTACTTATTGGCAGATGGTGCGGCCAGCCCTAATCCGCTCTCACGCAATAATTGCCGTGTCAGCGGGTGAGCCGGCACGCGCAAGGCTACCGTAGGCTCTCCTGCACGCACGGCCGTGCTGACATTTGCCAGTGCAGGCAGCACCAAAGTAAAAGGCCCCGGCCAGAATGCCTGTGCCAGCTTTTGCGCCAAAGGCGAAAACTCACTCGCCCAGTCTGCCACCTGCTCAGCGTCGGCAATATGCACGATCAGTGGATTATTCGCAGGCCGTTCTTTAGTGGCATAGATGCTGGCGATCGCCTGTGCATTGCGCGCGTCCGCCGCCAGCCCATAGACCGTTTCGGTCGGGATAGCGACCACTTCGCCCTGCTTTAACAGTTCAATCGCCTTGGCCAGGGATATGCGCATCACACACTCTAAAAATACAAAAAAGCTATTTTACTACTGAACAACTTCACAGCTGCATAGCGGCTTCCTATAAAATGCGCGTTTTCGCTAACGATACATAATCATGGGATTTCATCATGCAAATTCAAGTTCAACATAATCCTGCCGAAACACAATTAAACAGCCTTGGTGTTTCCAAATGGCCCACCTGGCAAAAAGAAGTCTCCATCTTTGACTGGGTATTTCATGAAGAAGAGCAGGCTTATATATTAGAAGGTGAATGCGTAGTGACCCCCATAGGCGGTACCCCGGTGTCTTTTGGCAAAGGCGATTTCGTCATATTCCCTGCCGGATTAAAAGTGAAGTGGGAAGTCAAACAGCCGCTGCACAAACATTACCGCCTGGATGGCAATGCGCTGACCCAGGCATGGAAGCGTCTGAAAGCCGCATTGAAACTGGCTTGATAGCAGGCACTTTAAAGCCTGATTCTAGTAATTTGTAACAAAATTGTAAAAATGGAAAAATAAGGGTTGACCGCAAGGCTCAGCCCTATATAATGCGCACCTCGTTACGAAACAACGTTAACGAAACGGCTTAGAAGCTGACTGTTCTTTAAAAATTAGGATGACTGATAAGTGTGGGTGTTTGTAGTTGAGTGAAGCGCATTTGATGCGTAGAAGCCTCAGAAAATACAAATGCTTTACACTTAGATTTATGACAAGTATGTACAGTGTTTTAGACACACATACCTTGAAATGAATTTGAGGAATTAAGCGAAACGA
>NZ_JBHTKB010000002.1:0-617509 GCF_042676265.1 Methylophilus luteus | reverse complement strand
TCGTTTCGCTTAATTCCTCAAATTCATTTCAAGGTATGTGTGTCTAAAACACTGTACATACTTGTCATAAATCTAAGTGTAAAGCATTTGTATTTTCTGAGGCTTCTACGCATCAAATGCGCTTCACCCAACTACAAACACCCACACTTATCAGTCATCCTAATTTTTAAAGAACATGGCCACCAGGGCCTTCATCACCAACGCTTTGCGTTAACGAGGTGCGCATTATACAGCGCAATTTAAATCGGTCAAGCAGGAAATTTATTTCAATATAAAACGAATTTATTTGCTTGGTTGCGGGAACAGGATTTGAACCTGTGACCTTCGGGTTATGAGCCCGACGAGCTGCCAGACTGCTCCATCCCGCGTCCGAATCGACTAGTAAAACTTGTGTTGCGTCGAGAGGTGAGACTATAGCAAGGAAGCTTAAGGTGTGTCAACACCAATTCGAAAATACTTACAGAGTGAAGGCGGCCAGTGACTGCTGAAAAGTAAAAGGCGCCGCTAGGTAGCGACGCCTTTTACTTTTCAGGCTTTATATAACTTTTTGCTTACTTGGCGGCACCAAATACTTTTTTCAGCAAGTTGCTGGCCTGGCCCATGGGGTCTTGCCGAATAGCCGCTTCTTCTTTTGCCACCATCAGGTAAACGCCATCCAGCGCTTTTTGCGTGACGTATTGATTGATATTGGCATTTTCTTTTTTCACCAAACCAAACTTACTGCCCATTTCTGCATACTGATTATAAGTATCTGCCAGTTTGACATTGGCAGTGGCTTTTTGCACCACCGGCAGGAATTTGGTCGCCATGTCGGCTGAGGTGGTTTTCTTGAAGTATTGTGTCGCCGCATCTTGCGGGCCAGTGAGTATACCTTTGACATCAGCCAGGCTCATTTGCTTGATCGAGTTCACCAGCAGGGTCTTCGCTTCCGGCACCGCCTGTTCTGCGGCGCGGTTCATTTTCAGTATCAGTTCATCGGCCTGATCACCCATGCCGACCAGGCGCATGCCTTTTTCGACTTTCTTCAGCGAATCCGGCAACGGGATCTTCACGTCTTTATTACCGAGGAAGCCGTCAGTGGCCCCCAGCACATCAACGGCTTTGGTCACGCCCTGATTGAGCGCCAGTTTCAGGCCATCGTTGGTTTCCTTGTCTGTCAGGCTGCTGACAGCACTGCTATTGTCAGCACTGGCGTTACCGCTGACTTTGTTGACTACATCTCCCAGGCTTTTCAGGTCCAGCGCTTGCGCATCCGTAAACAGCAAGCCTATCAGCATCACCCACGCAGTTTTTTTCATTGTTTATCTCCTAGAGAAACTGAGATCAGTGTAACGATAAATGATCTGGCAAGAAAGCACAAAAGCAAGCCCTCGCGGGCTTGCTTTGTCATGTGGGCATTGCTGTTTGCTGCAACAGTCAGGCTTTAAACTGCTCTACCTTCCAGATACGGTTGGCATATTCGCCTATGGTACGGTCACTGGAAAACTTGGCCATACGCGCCACATTCAAGATAGCCACACGCGACCAGGCTTCTTCATCCTGGTACAGGGCGGCCACTTTTTCCTGCGCCTCCACATAGGCGGCGTAGTCAGCCAGCAACAGGTAGTGATCACCTTTGTGCAACAGGGTATCGACTATGGCCTGATAACGATTCGGCTCGCCAACTGAAAAGAAGCCATTACCTATCATGTCTATCACCTGCTTCAGTTCTGGGTTGCCGTTGTAGTAATCCCACGGGTTATAGCCACTGGCCTTGATTTGCGCGACCTCAGGCGTGGTCAGGCCGAAGATAAAGATATTCTCGTCGCCGACTTCTTCCTTGATCTCTACATTGGCACCATCCAGCGTGCCTATGGTCAGCGCGCCATTCAGCGCCATCTTCATATTGCCGGTGCCGCTGGCCTCGGTGCCGGCGGTAGAGATCTGTTCGGACAGATCAGCCCCCGGGAACAGTATCTCGGCGGCGCTCACTTCATAGTTAGGATAGAAAACCACTTTCAGCTGGTCACCCACTACCGGGTCGTTGTTGATCAGGGTGGCGACATCATTGATCAAACGTATGATCTGTTTGGCCAGCCAGTAGCCTGGTGCGGCCTTACCGGCAAAGATCACCACGCGCGGCGTCTGGTTTTTTGCCTGGCCACTGCGGATACGGTTATATAAGGTGATGACATGCAGCACATTCAATAACTGACGCTTATATTCATGGATACGTTTGATCTGCACATCAAATATCGCATGCGGATTGATCGCCACGCCGGTTTTCTGCAAGATTTTATAGGCCAGGCGCTGTTTATTCGCGGCTTTCACTTCCCTGAAGGCTTTCCTGAAGGCGGCATCCTCTGCCAGTGGCTCTATCTTCTGGATCAGGCCAAGGTCTTTCTGAAAGCCTGACCCTATATGCTTGGTTAACAACTCGGTGAGCAAGGGGTTGGCCTGATTGAGCCAGCGCCGCGGTGTGATGCCGTTGGTGACATTGGTGAACTTGCCCGGATAAATCTTGTTGAAATCAGCAAACAATGTGGTGCGTAACAGCTCGCTATGCAGCGCGGCCACACCATTCACGGTATGGCTACCGACCACGGCCAGGTGAGCCATGCGCACACGGCGCCCGTGCGTCTCATCAATAATGGAGACACGGCTGAGCAAGCCGCTGTCGCCAGGGAAATGCTGGTTCACCATCTGCAGGAAACGGTGGTTGATCTCGTAAATGATTTCCAGGTGGCGTGGCAACAGCGATGAAAACAGATCGACCGACCAGGTTTCCAAGGCCTCGGGCATTAATGTGTGATTGGTGTAGGCAAATATTTGCGTGACCAGCTTCCAGGCCCTATCCCATGCAAGATGGTAATGATCCACCAGCTGATACATCATTTCTGCCACAGCGATCGCCGGATGGGTATCGTTTAGCTGGATGGCGATTTTCTGCGGTAAGGTATCCCAGTCCGGATTGTAGGTGATAAACCGGTGCAGGATATCCTGCGTAGAGGCTGACACAAAAAAGTATTGCTGCTTTAAACGTAATTCCTTACCAGATTCGGAAGCATCGTTTGGATACAGCACTTGCGAGATAGTCTCCGCCCCATGACGACCTTCGACAGACTTATCGTAATTACCCTGATTAAAAGATGCCAGATCAAACTCTTTCGCAGCTTTGGCAGACCACAGGCGCAGGTTATTCACCGTTTGCGTGCCATAGCCAGGCACCGGCACATCATAAGGCATGGCGACCACGCTCTCGGTGTCTATCCAGTGGCGCTCGGTGCCACGTTCGGTGTGCACTTGCACAACGCGGCCGTAGAACTTCACTTCGCAGGTATGCTCGGGGCGCTGCACTTCCCAGATATTCTGGTAGCGCAGCCAGTTATCCGGGTTTTCAACCTGCTGGCCGCCTTCTATGCTTTGCCTGAACATGCCATAGTCATAGCGTATGCCGTAACCGGTCGCGGGAATATCCATGGTGGCCATGGAATCCACAAAACACGCAGCCAGCCTGCCCAAACCGCCATTGCCCAGCGCAGCATCGGGTTCCATCTCGGCCACACCTTCCAGCTGCTGGCCGATTTCCTGCAGGCCGTCGCTTAGTTCCGGTGCAACGCCCAAATTCAGTGCCGCGTTTGAAAGCATGCGGCCGATCAGAAATTCCAGTGATAAATAATAGACGCGTTTGGTATTGGCATCGCGATAGGCGTCACGCGTGATCACCCAGCGGCTCATCAAATGGTCGCGCACGGTAAAGGCAGCGGTCTGGTACCAGTCGCGAGTGGTGGCCCAGGAGTCGGATTTACCCAGGGAGAATGTCAGATGGTTGCGTAAAGCTTGCGGTATCGGCAACTGCGTCAGTAAAAAATCTTCAGCGTTATGGATGGTTTCGATTTTGTTGGTCTTGCTACGTGTGGATTTGGCATTAGTGGCCATGCATCTTCCCCTGGAATGATCAATAACGGATGTGATTGTCTAACTTAAAAGCAAAAAACAAGCCTGTCGCGGCTATTGCCCTTTATGACAAAAAGCCACGGCGAAGGTGCCATGGCTTTATTATAAATTACGATAAATGTAATTTTAATGACTGAAAGCGGAAACGCACTCAGGCAATCATATAGAAAATCAGGGATTTAGCCTATAACGCCCAACCGTAAGCAACACCCAGGGAATTCTGGTTCATCCGTAAATCAGCTTCTCCTCCAAAAAATTGAGGGGGAATCGAGTTACTCCCGCGCACTTTGTTTTCAAAGGCATGTGCGAAGAAGAATGAAAGCTCAGATTTGTTCGGCAAAGTATAGGTTGCGCCTAATGTAAGGTGATCCTGCACCACAGCAGGCGCCAGAATATTAAGCAGGGTTTCGCTGCTGCGCACCGGCTGCGAGCTGTGATTGTAGCCAGCACGCAACGTTAATGTATCGCTGTAAGCGTATTATGCCCCGACCTTGAAGACTGTCACGTCTCGCCAACCAAACCCTGGGCCTTTAGATGATCCAAGCGCATTACCTGCAAACAAATTGCTCACTGACAAATTACCAATCGAATCCACATCAGAATATAGGATGCGTTGTGCATCTGCAGCCAGCGTTAAGGATGGAGAAGTTTTAATCGCGATACCGATACCGTAGTTTGCAGGAATATCAATATCGCCACCTTCTGCAAACAGGCCTTTATATTTATCAAACTTGCTGGCATAAGTTTTAGTTTGATAAGTGGCACCCAAAGTCACGGCATCACTCACCTGGCCAACCCAGCCGAAACGCAAGCCAGCGCCATAAGAGTTGTCGTGCCCGTTATTGGTCACATTGCCGACAGAAGTAGTAGAGAGCGCATTATCAAAGTTCTGCAAACCCTTGGCCTCAAAACGCTGGTAGGCCAGATTCAGTGACACGCCCAACACATGCTGTTCATTCACGCGCCAGGTCGCGGTCGGCGCTACCACCACCTGCAGGTAATCGATGCCGACCCGGCTGCCAGTGTTGTTGAAATAAGGGATACCGTCTTTGTAATCGGTGTTCATGCCGCCATTGCCGTAAACGCTCACGCCCAGGGTGATGCGCTCATTGATCACCCGGTTGTAGCCAAACTCAGGGATAAAAAAGTGTTCGCTATCATTGCCATCATAACGGCCATCCAGCGCCCCGCTGCCCCCGGCAGTATTGCTGAGACGTACATCGCGGTCTGGTTTGAACCAGGTCACACCAAAATCGATACGGTCGCCAACGATGCCCAAACCAGCCGGATTGGTAGCCGCCGCCAGTGCATCCTGCGGCAGAGCAATGCCGACACCGCCCAGGCCCAGGCCCTTGACGCCGTAGCCGTGGGCAAAGTAACCATCGGTTGCCCAGGCCTGCCCAGCCATTATAGATAACAGCCACGGCAACAGTTTTACAGTAGTGCGCATATCCAACCCCTTAAACGTTGTTGAGGCCTTTAATCTACCAAGCTTACTTAATACCTAAAAAGAATTTTGAATTATATTGATATAACGGTTAAAAATATAAAGCCCGCTTGCGCGGGCTTTATATCAAAAGCAGATAGGGCTGCTTATTTGATCGAACTTACAGGATCAGGCTGTTGATACGTTTTACAAAGCTGGCCGGGTCTTCGAGCTGACCGCCTTCTGCCAGCAAGGCCTGGTCAAACAGCACATGCGCATAATCGGCGAATTTCGCATCATCGGTTTCAGCCTGCAGTTTTTCCACCAGCCGGTGCGCCGGGTTCACTTCCAGGATAGGTTTGCTCTCAGGTGCCTGCTGACCTGCCGCCTTGAGGATACGTGCCAGATTACCGGAAAGATCATGCTCGCCCGCCACCAGGCAAGCCGGGGAATCGGTCAACCTGTGCGTCACTTTCACTTCTTTCACGGCATCACCCAATGCCGTCTTGAGACGCTCCACCAGGCCCTTGGCGTTTTCTTCCACCTGCTTTTGCGCTTCTTTATCGGCTTCGTCTTCCAGCTTGCCTAAATCCAGATCGCCTTTGGCGATGGATTGCAATTTCTTGCCTTCAAACTCGGTCAGGCTGCCCAGCAACCATTCGTCCACCTTGTCAGACAGCAGCAATACTTCTATGCCTTTTTTGCGGAAGATCTCCAGATGTGGTGAATTCTTGGCAGCGGCAAAAGTATCGGCTGTGATGTAGTAGATCACTTCCTGCTCGGGTTTAAAGCGGGCGATGTAGTCTTTGAGCGACACGTTTTGCGTATCGTTATCGGCATGGGTAGAAGCAAAGCGCAGCAAGCCGGCGATCTTGTCTTTATTGGCGAAGTCTTCACCCGGGCCTTCTTTCAGCACACGGCCGAACTCGTTCCAGAACTTGCTATATTCTTCCGCTTTGTTTTCGGCGATGTCTTCCAGCAAGCTGAGTACTTTTTTCACAGAACCGTTTTTAATCGCTTCCACATCGCGGCTGTCCTGCAGGATCTCACGTGACACATTGAGTGGCAAGTCGGCAGAATCGATCACCCCGCGCACAAAACGCAGATATTGTGGCATCAGCTTTTCTGCTTCTTCCATAATAAATACACGCTTCACGTATAGCTTGATGCCCTGGCGACGCTCTCTGTCATACAGATCGAACGGCGCCCTGCTCGGCACATACAGCAGCGAGATATATTCCTGCTTGCCCTCTACGCGGCTGTGCGTATAAGCCAGCGGGTTCTCATGGTCGTGCGACACATGCTTGTAAAACTCGTTGTACTCTTGTTCACTGATATCACTCTTGCTGCGCGCCCACAAGGCAGAAGCGGTATTGATGGTTTCGTCTTCATCGGTAGCCACCATCTGGCCGCCCTCGCCATTCTCGCCATCTTTCCATTCAGACTTTTTCATCACGATAGGCAAGGTGATATGGTCAGAATATTTGCGGACTATGGTTTTCAGTTTCCAGTCATTCAGAAACTCATCTTCAGCTTCGCGCAGATGCAGGATCACCTCGGTACCGCGCTCCGCTTTTTCGGTAGTCTCTATGGTGAAATCGCCTTCACCGCCTGATTCCCACTTGATCGCTTCTTTCTCACCTGCACGTCGGGTGATCAGCGTGACCTTGTCGGCGATGATAAAGCTGGAATAGAAACCGACGCCGAACTGGCCGATCAGGTTGGCATCCTTGGCCTGGTCACCGGTCAGGTTCTGGAAGAACTCTTTGGTGCCAGATTTGGCAATGGTACCGATGTTATTGATCACTTCTTCGCGGCGCATGCCTATGCCATTGTCAGAAATGGTCACTGTGCGCGCCTGTTTATCAAACGAGATCCTGATGCGAAGCTCACTGTCATTCTCATACAGGCTGTCATTTGAGATAGCCTCAAAGCGCAATTTATCCGCCGCATCAGACGCGTTAGAGATCAACTCACGCAACACGATCTCTTTATTGCTATACAGCGAATGTATCATCAACTGTAGTAATTGCTTAACCTCGGCCTGAAAGCCCATGGTTTGTTTAGATGGCGATTCTGCTGTCGCTGTCGTCATAACGGTTTCTCCAAATAACGGGTGTTAAACACAAAAATTTCTGCATAGATGGGGAAAACAAAACCGTATTTCAAGAGGGGGAATGACAGTTGCAGCTAATCACGCAACTAACCCATGATTAAAACACAACATTGCGCACGTCATTGGCCTATCAAGCCACGGCTTCATCGCGCTGCTCGCCGATTAAAAAAGCGGCGCTCAGCACACTTCTTGCTAGCTATTTACTGAACAGGCTTTGTTAAGTAATGAGGAGTGGATGATGAATATTTTTCACACTTTAATTGAGCAAATGCAAGTCATGCAACTGCCCCTGACCGCAGTGACACTGACAGCGGTGCCGCGCGCGGACACACCCTTGCTACTGATGCTGCACTGGCATGGCTTTCGCAAGCAACCCGTGGCGGCATTACCCATGCTAAAACCAATACTGCAACCGGTGCCAGGCTCAGCCTTGCAGATCAATGACCGCTGGCGTCAGCCGGAAATGGTAGAAGAAGCCGTACTGGATGCCGCCTGGCAATTAGGCGCCTGGGATGTGCAACGCGAAGAACACCGGGCATGCACTTATATCGGGGCAACAGATCAAGAGGCTTTGGCCTGCAAACAAGCGTTTGGCAAATATGATGAAGAGCTGGAAAACGAGCTATTAGTCAGTGAAGCACCCGACCGCGATGAGATGTTGCAACTGGGTGCCAAAGTCGGCTATATACGCTGGCAGTTCAGGCCGGTGAATGGCGGTGTCTGGCAATCGACTGCTGAGGATGATACCTTGCTGGAGGATGGGCGGAGGATCCCGCCGTGTCCGATCAGGCCACTGGCGTTGAAAGGCGGGAAGATGAGTACAACGGCGTTTAGGCTGGGGCAGGTGAATCGGATTATTTTGTTGAAATAAGGGATTGCTATTTGACGCGCTATATTTCTTTGCGTAACAAAACTGGTGGTAGTCGCTAAGCCAGTGATGCACTAGCTGAAAGTTGTAATTGGTATTTCTTTGGATGAATTTGACGTTGCTTTTCGCCTCTAGGCGAGTTACTTTTCTTTGCTTGCCCAAAGAAAACGTAACCAAAAGAAATGCACCCTAGCTTCCGCTTGTTTCCTGCGTTGCTCGTCAACGTGGGCGTCCAACGAAACTCGCCCTAGCGGCTTGCACACCCCGCAAACTCGAACAAACGCTGGCCGACCTCTCCCACGCTGACTGCGCTACTCGGCGCGTCAGATAGGGGCCCAAAGTCAACACCACCACGATGGGCCATTAGTGAAACGTCATGAGTAGAGGGCGCTTAGCGACTAAGTATTTGTTTTATTCACTTGTCTAGCGGGATGCCATGCGAGAAAAACTCACGTCAATCACCGCGTAGTGTCTTTCCGGGTCCCCTATCTGACGCGCCGAGTAGCGGAGTCAAAATAAGGAGGAAGGGAGCGACTGTCTGAGTTCCGCAACAAGCCACGCAGTGTGTGGCTTGTCAGGGCGAGTTTCGCGACCGCTTATTTTGACGAGCAACGCAGGAAACAAGCGGATGCTAGGGTGCCCTTTCTTTTGGTGCCTTTTCTTTGGGCACGCAAAGAAAAGACACTCGCCGAGGGGCGAAAGAAAAGGCTGCATCAGCGCACTGAACCATCCAAAGAAATACCAATTACGGTCAGCTTAGCAACGGTGTATTTGTTTTATTCGCAGGTCGAGCGGGATACGATGTGAGAAAGACCCACCTCACTAACCGTGTGGTGCCTTTCCGGGTGCCCTATCTGACGCGCCGAGTAGCGCAGGCAAAATAAGAAACAAGGGAGCGACTGTCTGAGCTCCGCGGTGGCCTGCGTAGTTTGCAGGCCGCTAGGGCGAGTTTCGCGACCGCTTATTTTGATGAGCAACGCAGGAAACAAGCGGATGCTAGGGTGCCCTTTCTTTTGGTGCCTTTTCTTTGGGCACGCAAAGAAAAGACACTCGCCGAGGGGCGAAAGAAAAGGCTAAAAAAGAGCACCGAACAATCAGCACAGAACCATCCAAAGAAATACCGATTAAAACGATCTACTTCCCCATCAAACAAGGCTAGTCACAAAAACAAACCCCTACGGTGTCCATCTCAACCCAATCGACAACCACCTGCTCTCACTATCCCCATTCACCTGCTGCCCCAGCGTCCCATCCACCTGAAACACCTCCGGCACCAGCGAGTAGCGCACCCCCAGTTGATAAAACGGGTTTTGCGAATTATCGCCAAACACCTCGGCAATGCCTTTAAACGGCCCGCCCAGTTTGAATTCTGCGCCCAGCCCCATACTGGCCTTGAGTTCTGATGCCTGTTTGTCACGCAACATGCCCATATTCAGGTGCACGATCACATCATCATCGCGCAAAGAGAAAGACACCGGCACATAAAAATAGGTATTGCCCAGCTGGTTAGGGCCAGGCTGGATATCGGTGTGCTTGACATGCCCGGCAGCCAAACCCCAGCCCCAGCCATTGGTTTCCAGAGGCTTGAACAAGGTTTTGAATTGCACTATCCAGTCTTCGGTCCGGTAGTTCTCGTCCTGGTTGCGGTATACGCCGCCGCCCAGGGTGACTTCAAAGTTTTCACCGAAGTTGCAGGCGGGTAGCGCCCACATTTCGCGCCCGCCTTCATAGGCACGCACCCAGCTTTCAAGCTGGCAGCTGTGGGCATTGGTCAGGCGGGCGTCATCCGTGACCAGAGGGCGTGCGGCGTGCGCGCTGTGAGACAGGCACAGCAGCAATACCAGGGAGCAAGAGGTCAGTATCAGTTTCATCATTTTTTACTTGTTATTTTAATTGGCAGCGATGACAGTTTAATGAAATCAGTCGTCTGTCAGGGCAGCATTTTATATTCATTGCCGTCACATTAGTTTCACTGGCCTATGCCAGGATAACAATTTATACTGTTTGCAAGAGTTGCCTAACAGGGCAAACATGGCGGAGGTGATCGTGGCGACTATTGAGGTGACTGAAACCAGTCCTAATTCTTTTTCTGTCACCGTGCACGGGTCACAAGTCACCACGCACCAGGTCAGTGTCAAACCGGATTATGCCAGGCAGTTATTGACTACGCCGCATACGATCAATGATCTGGTCGCGGCTTCTTTCGATTTTCTGCTTGACCGCGAGTCTAACTCCAGTATTTTGAGAAGTTTTGATTTGAGTGTGATCGAACGCTATTTTCCTGAATACCCCAAGGCCATTTCACGTTATCTAAAGTAATTTCTTCAGTGGTATCGCATGCAAACTATTACCCATGACACCCAACTCGCTGCTGTAGACCTGGGCTCCAACAGTTTTCGACTTGAAATCGGCCGTGTGGTCGACGGGCAGATCCTGCGTGTCGATTATCTGAAAGAGGCCGTGCGCCAGGGTGGCGACCTCGATGAAGAGCGCAACCTGAAACCGGCAGCGTTTGAACGCGGGCTGAAATGCCTGGCACGCTTTGGCGAGCGGCTGAAAGGCTTTGCGCCGGAACATGTACGCGCGGTCGCCACGCAGACATTGCGAGAAGCGGCCAACAGCGCCGAGTTTATCAAGCAGGCACAGAAAGTACTGGGTTACCCGATAGAGATCATTTCAGGTGTGGAAGAAGCCCGCCTGATCTACCAGGGCGTCAGCCGCATGCTGCCACAATCGGATGAGAAACGCCTGGTGATAGATATAGGCGGACGCTCGACCGAGTTTATTCTGGGCCAGCATTTTACAGCCAATGTTACCGAGTCACTGCGCCTGGGCTCAGTCGGCTGGTCACAAAAGTATTTTGCCGATGGCCAGTTGAGCGAGCGCAACTTTGAACGCGCCGAGATCGCTGCCGAATCTATCATAGACATGATCGCCAGCCGTTATAACGGCCGCTGGGAAGTCGCTTATGGCGCTTCGGGCACGGTGGGCGCGGTGGCCGATGTACTGGCGGGCTCTGGCTTCTCGGCAAACAAGATAGAGCGCAGCCAGCTGGAATGGCTGAAGCAGACCCTGATCAAAGCCAAAACGCCAGACCGCCTGAATATGGAAGGCCTGAAAGATGACAGGCGCGCGGTGATAGGCGGTGGCCTGGCCATACTGACGGCGGTTTTTGACACCTTGAATATAGAGAGCATGCTGGTCGCCAATGGCGCGTTACGCCATGGTGTACTGTATGACATTTTAAGCCCGGCCGACGCGACTGAAGACTTACGTTCAGCTTCTATCGCCCGCCTGTGCAAACAGTTTGGGGTAGAGCTGGAACACGCACAGAATGTCAGCAAAGTGGCACTGCACTTTTACGATGCGATGCAAGCCTGTGACACGCAAAAACCTTTATTGCAGTGGGCAGCCCTCTGCCACGAGATCGGCTGGGCTATCTCGCACACCGACTGTAACAAGCATGGCGCTTATATACTCGACAATACCGAGCTGATGGGTTTTGCACAAAGTGAGTTACACACCATCAGCCTGCTGGTATTGGGGCATCAGGGCAAGCTGCGCAAGCTGCCTGCGGATTTCGATAATCAGGACTTGGTCTGCCAGTTGATGGCATTGCGGCTGGCGGTGATATTCTGCCACTCACGCCGCTTACCGGTGCTCAAGCACCTGCAGTTAGCGCATGAAAAACAGCAGTTCACCCTGACACTGCCTGCACAATGGGTCAGCCAGCATCCGCAAACGCATTACCTGCTTGAAGAAGAATGCCAGCTGTGGCAAAAGCTAGGCTGGCAGCTGGAAGCGCATTATGACTAGGCTGCAAGCCATTATGGCTAGATAGCAGACATAGCCACTGGTGTTGAACACAGCAAATAAAAACGGGCCTAGCTAGGCCCGTTTTTTATTTGCTGCATGATGGCTGCAGCACACCTCGCCTGTGCGGCGACTAATCCTTTTTCTTCTTGCTTTGCTTTTCGTCTTCTTCGCGCAGCTTGGCCATTTTGTCGCGCCACTCGTTCAACTGCTCATCCTCGATCTCCAGCTGCAAAGCGAGGGCTTCTTCCTGCGACAGTTTTTCCTTGATAAAACGTTTAGGCAGCTTGCCACCCATACGTGATAACACGCGTTCAGCTTCAGCCGGACTGAGCTGTTGCACTTTTTCCAGATACACTGGATTCGACTTGTCTTTCATATTACTCCCTTTGACGTAGTGCTTATTGCCTGGCTGGACAGGGCAATCGCTAACTGTTTTGTAAAATCCAGTCGGTGACCGGGTTCCACTGTGCAATATCGACCTCTTTGAGTGAGCCCGACAATTCAAAAATACTTAATCCCTCTTCAGCCGCGGTGACGTATATCTGCGATGAGCGCAACATCGACAACACGGCAAAACCGGATTCATCCATAAATGTGAGTAAGCGCTCGGCAGATTTGGTGCGCGGCATCACGCGCATGCCTACCAGCCCGACAAACGTCTTGTGTTTGCGCACGGCTTTTTCTTCGGCCAGCAAACTGAGAAAATCCTGGGTCGCGCCTATATCAAAAGCAGAGGGCGCGACAGGCACCAGGATGAGGTCGGTCTCGGTCACCGCATCAGAGATCTTCTTGTCGCGCAAACCACCGGGCGAATCAGTGATCACCCAATCGGCTTTTTGCAAGGCTGATTTGCCCAGGTCTTCGGCATTGAATACGCTGGCCACATGTTGCGGGCGGCGTGCCAGCCATGCAGCAGATGATTGCTGGCGGTCTATATCTTCGAGTACGACCTTGTGCCCCAATTGCGCCAGATAGCCAGCCAGATTGGTGGCGAGGGTAGTTTTACCGCTACCGCCTTTGGTGTTTGCCACCAATACCCTGCGCATCTCATGCTCCCTGTTTGAAGGTTTTGAATTCTGTCATGAAAAACAGACTCTATGACACCATAGCAATATGAAATTTTTATGACAATTGACGCGAAACAAAAACAGTATAAACTGTTTTCACGTAAAACTGAGGAGAGCGACATGGCCACTAAACCGGCAGCCAAACCTACGGCAAAAAGCAAGCCAGCAGCAACGACTACTAACACTGCATCCAAAACGGTAAAGCCAGTGACAGCAACCACGGCTAAACCAGCTGTTGCCAAACCAGCAGCCGCCCAATCCCCGGCCAGCAAAGCTGCTGTAAGCAAACCAGCAGTAAAACCCGCAGCCAAGCCAGCCGCCAAACCGCTGGCAAAGGCAAGCGCGCCTGTGGCTAAAAAACCTGCTACTGCTGCTGCGGCTAAAACGCCAGCAAAAGCAGTGGTCGCGAATGACAAACCGAAAACGCCTAAAGTCAAAATGGAACGTGATAGCTTCACCATGCCTAAAGACGAGTACGCGCAGATCGCAGCCCTGAAAAAACGCCTTGAAGGCCTGGGCAAACCGGTCAAGAAAAGCGAATTGTTGCGTGCCGGTTTAAAACTGCTGGCTACGTTGAACGATTCAGCATTAAAAGCCACACTAGACACAGTGCCTACCATCAAAACCGGCAGACCCAAGAAGTAATTGTGCACCACAGCGGCATTTTATCGGTGTGCATCACCGATAGAATGCTGGCAAACGTCATAGATGACGTATCACACTGACTTCAGCGCATGCGTGCCGCTGCATATCTTGCTGTACGCCAACGCTGACTACACCAGATCGGGCGACTGCACACTGTATAGTTTGTAAGGCGGCCCGGACTTGGGCAGCCGCAACCACCAGATGGCGCCTTTTTTGATACTGAGTTGCGTATCTTCCATACCCAGGCATTGCGCTGCCAATTCGCCTATCCAGGGCTGATGCCCGACCAGCATGATGTCTTCAAACGGGCTTTGCGCCAGCAATTGCAGTATAGGCTCCAGCGGCCGTTCCGGCGCCAGCCGGTTCTCTTCTTGCCAGCTTTCACCCCAGTAAGCGGCGGTTTCTTGCGTACGTCGCGCCGGGCTGACCATGGCATAGGTTTGTTTGGGCAGGTATTTCTTTAGCCATGCCGCCATCTGTTTAGCCTGCTTGTGGCCTTTTTTGGTGAGCGCGCGCTCCAGGTCCGAATGCCCGTGCTGCAGGTCTTCCGCTTCTGCGTGCCGCCATAAGATCAGGTTACGTACCGTCATCACCGGTCTCTATAGCGAATGATATTGTTTTAACAATATCTGCTGGCAGGATTGCAAAGCTGACTCGCCGGCTGAATCACGCACGGCTTTATAAACGCCCTGCTCAGTCAGCTGCCAGGCATCCAGGTTGTCATCCAGGTAAAGCTGCAGGCCTTCCTGCATGATGCGCAGCTGCATTTTCGAGTCTGTGATAGGCCAGGCCAGCTCAACGCGCCTGATCATGTTACGGCTCATCCAGTCAGCACTCGAAAGCCACATCTGCACTTGCCCATCCAGCTCGAAATAGAACACGCGTGAATGCTCCAGCAAGCGGCCAACAATAGACCTGACACGGATGCGGCCTTTGAGCGCTGGCAGATCGACTGGCAATATGCAGGCACCGCGTATGATCAGGTCTATCTCCACCCCGGCAGCAGCGGCCTTGATCAGGGCTTCGGTCAAGGGCACATCGGTCAGCGCATTCATTTTGGCGATCACGCGCGCCGGTTTGCCTTGCCTGGCCAGACGCTGGGCTTTGCCCAGTTGCTTGATCATGCCGGAATGCAGGGTGAATGGCGCCACCAGTAAATGCCGCATGCGTGGCAAGGGCAGCTCGCTGGTCAAATGCCGGAACACCGCTTCCATTTCCTTGGTCAGGTCAGGGTTGGCGGTCAGCATGCTCCAGTCGGTGTACAGGCGCGTGGTTTTCGGGTTGTAGTTACCGGTAGATAAATGGCCGTAGCGATGTATGGTTTTACCTTCGCGGCGCATGATCAATAACATTTTTGCGTGTGTTTTCAGGCCGACCACGCCATACACTACTTGCGCGCCGACTGATTCCAGCGCTTCTGCCCAGTTGATATTGGCTTCTTCGTCGAAACGGGCTTTCAGCTCCACCACTACCAGCACTTCTTTGCCACGGCGCACGGCTTCCTGCAACAGCGAGAGCATGCGCGGGTCGGCACCGGTGCGGTATATGGTCATGCGTATCGCCAGCACATGCTCATCTTTCACCGCTTCTTCCAGCAGCTGGATCACCACATCAAAACTTTCGTAAGGCTGGTGTATCAGCAGATCGCGTTCACGCATCTGCGCCAGCAATAAAATGTTCTTGTTGATGTGCTGCGGCCATTGCGGCTGGAAAGAGGTGAATTTGAGGTGGTCGCCTTTCGCCATATCCGGCAACTGGATCAAACGACCCAGGTTGACCGGGCCATTGACGCGATAGAGTGCGAGCGCCGGCAAATTAAATTGTTTGAGCAGGAAATCAGCCAGGGCATCATCACATTCATGCGTCACTTCCAGGCGCACGGCTTTACCATACTGGCGGTGTGCCAGCTCTTCGCGCAAGGCCATGCGCAAATTGCTGACATCATCTTCATCCACTTCCAGATCACTGTTTCGCGTGACACGGAACTGCGAGAAATGCAGTATCTTGGCACCCTCGAACAACACATGCAGATTGGCTCTTATGATGCTGGTCAGCGAGACAAAGCATTGCTGGCCTTTGCTGATGCCATGTGGCAATTGCAGCAGGCGCGGCACCACACGCGGCACGCGCACAATGGCGATCTTCTCTTCTTTATCGATAGCGATACGCACGATAAAGTTTAATGATTTGTTGGCGACTTGCGGGAAAGGATGCGAAGGGTCCAGTGATACCGGCATCAGGAAAGGCAGCACTTCGCGCTTGAAGTAACTGCTCACCCAGGCGATTTGTTCCGGTGTACGCACCGTGCCTGAGACCAGGTGTATGGCTTGCTCGGCCAGCGCAGGCATCAGCGCATCGTTAAACAGTTCATACTGTTTGGCCACCAGCGCATGCGCCATGCTGGCGATCTGTTCGCAACCAGTAGCAGTCACCGGGCCATGCGTGACACCCTGCTGGTGCGCTTCCATCTGTAATGGCATGCGCACTTCAAAAAATTCATCAAGATTGTTGGAGACTATGCACAAGAAACGCAAGCGTTCTAGCAGGGGGTAGTCTTCACGTTGCGCCAGGGAAAGTACACGCGCATTGAAACTGAGGATACTTAGGTCTCGGTCTAGTAAAACAGAGGGGTTATTTTTCATGGCCACTATTGTAGCGCCTGGCATCCAGCCATTTATGACAGTTTTGTGAAATTGCGTGCCGACACTACTGCAGTGGTCGATTAAACCACCACGGCCGGCGAGTGCGCCTGCGCTTTAAATCTCTCTTGCTGCTGCCAGCAATGTGCGGCGATGCGGCAGGTATCTATGAAATCTTCCGCCACCAGGGCGGCACGGCCCAGCAGGCCACCATCGATATCCGGCATGATCAGCAGGCTCTCGGCATTTTTAGGTGCCATACTGCCGCCGTATAGTATGCGTATCTGTTCGGAAAACTCGCGGTCACGCTCGGCGATCATCATGCGGATAAAAGCATGCATGCGCTGTGCCTGTTCAGGCGTGGCGTGCTCGCCGGTGCCTATCGCCCACACCGGCTCATAGGCGATCACCATATTGAGTTTTTTTGCCAGGGCGAACGCTGCATCATCCAGGCCGTAGACCACATTGAGCATCTGGTTGCGCACTATCAATTCGGCCATGCCGCCATCGCGTTCATCCAGCGTCTCACCTACACAAAAGATAGGCGTGAGGCCGGCGTGCAAGGCATTCAGCAGGCGCTTGGTAGCTACCTGGTTGCTTTCCAGCTTGAGTGCGCGGCGTTCAGAATGGCCGACTATGGTATAGGTGCAACCAAACTCAGCCACCATTTTTGCCGAGATGCAGGAGGTATAAGCGCCCTCGGTAAACTGGCTGACGTTTTGTGCGCCCCAGGCAATGGCTGAACCCTGCAAGGCCGATTGCGCCTGGTATAAGTAAACATAAGGCAGGCAGACCGCAGCATCTACGCCTTCCAGGTGATGCAGTTCCTGTTTGAGCCGGTTGAGCAGGCCCTGGTTTTCAAGCAGGCTGCCGTGCAGCTTCCAGTTACCGATGACTAATTTTTTGCGCATGATGTAAAACCTTTCTATCATGCCCCCTCGATGAGATTATATTTTTGCTTTAAGCACGAGCGGGTAAAGTGGAGTAGGTGTTATTGACTGCCACTGCTGTGGCAACATTAACATCTATGGCAGCTATCCCCTATAACCGTTCAATCATTTTTAATAAATGGCGGCCATTTTTTCCAGCGAAACCACCTTGATCTTGCCGGCCTGGCCAGCACTGCCAAACGCTTCAAAACGTTCTTTACACAGTTGCTGCGCCGCGTTGGTGGCTTCTTTAAAGTAGCTGCGTGGATCAAATTCTTCGGGATGGTCGACAAAGTATGCGCGTATGGCAGCGGTCATGGCAAGCCGAATATCGGTATCTATATTCACTTTGCGTACGCCACTCTTGATACCTTCGACGATCTGCGACACAGGCACGCCATAAGTCTCTTTGATATTACCGCCATAATGCCGTATCCGCTCGAGAAACTCTTGCGGCACGCTGGAAGAACCATGCATGACCAGATGGGTGTTAGGGATCTTGGCGTGTATCTCGCGGATACGCTGTATGGATAAGGTGTCGGCTGACGGTGGACGGGTGAACTTGTAAGCGCCGTGGCTGGTGCCTATGGCGATCGCCAGCGCATCGACCTTGGTCGCCTCGACGAACGCGGCGGCTTCGTCGGGGTCGGTCAGCAACTGCGATTCATCCAGTTTACCTTCGGCCCCTACGCCATCCTCTTCGCCAGCCATGCCGGTCTCGAGAGAACCGAGTACACCTAACTCGCCTTCGACCGAAACGCCCACGGCATGGGCGAACTCTACTACGCGGCGCGTGACATCGACATTGTATTCATAACTGGCCGGGGTCTTGTGGTCTTCCTTTAACGAGCCATCCATCATGACACTGGAAAAGCCACTGCGTATGGCCATCTGGCAGATCTTGGGCGAAGTGCCATGATCCTGGTGCATGCACACCGGGATATGCGGAAACTGTTCAATAGCCGCTTCTACCATCTTGCGCAAAAACGACTCACCGGCATAACCACGCGCACCGGCCGATGCCTGCAGAATCACCGCGCTGTTGACTTCATCTGCGGCTTTCATAATGGAGATGATCTGCTCCATATTATTGATATTGAACGCGGGATAACCATAACTATGTTCAGCTGCGTGATCGAGTAACTGCCTGAGGGAAATCAATGCCATGCAAAACTCCTTTATTCTGTGGCTTGCTGGTGGTATTCACGCAAGCGCTGGATTTCTTGTCTGGACCCCAGCAGAACCGGGACACGTTGGTGGCAGGAGGTGGGCTGTATCGCCAGCACATCTTCCAGGCCATTGATACTTTCGCCGCCCGCCTGCGCCACCAGCAGGCTCATAGGGTTGGCTTCATACAATAATCTCAACCGCCCCGCCTTGACGGGCTGCTTATTATCACGCGGATAGAGGAACACGCCGCCACGGGTGAGTATGCGATGTACATCCATCACCATACTGGCGCACCAGCGCATATTAAAATCGCGCCCGCGCACGCCTTCAGCACCCTGCAGGCATTCGTCTATATAGCGTTGTATCGCAGGCTGCCAGTAACGCTGGTTACTGGCATTAATGGCATATTCAGAAGTCTCGGGCGGAATCTCAACCGTTTGCTGGGTGAGCACAAAACTGGCAGTGTCGTGATCCAGAGTGAACACATGCGTGCCTTGCCCTAAGCTCAGCACCAGCAAAGTCGCTGGCCCATACATCACATAGAGCGCAGCGCGCTGTGCCTGGCCGGGCTGTAAAAATGCCTGCTCGCCCTGAGTCGCCACGCCGGTATTCGGCAGCACAGAGAAAATACTGCCGACCACGCCATTGATAGCTAGATTGGAAGAACCATCCAGCGGGTCCATGCTGACCAGAAATGGTGCATCCAGCGTTTCAAACATGACCGGCTTATCTTCTTCTTCAGACAGCACGGCAGCCACTACGGCTGAAGCACGCAATTGTGCGATGGCTACTTCATGACTGCGGATATCCAGCTGCATCTGCGTCTCGCCCTGCACATTGGTGGTGGCAGTTTTTTCAGTCACGCCTTGCAGGGCACCCTGCCGCACCAGGGCAGCGATCTCAATGCCAGCCTGGGCTGCGTGCCATATCAACACGTTCAATGCATGATTCAGTGAAACCTGTTTCAGAAATACGTCCAATTGCATGGCAGATACCTTTTTTATGGTTTTAGCGATACTTGCAGCGAAACTGTACCCGACAATACGGCGACGCAAAGTTGCGATGACAGGCTGGAAACACCTGCATTTAACCTAGATAAAAAGTTTAACTATGTCTAGCTATGCAATGTCCATGCCTGAATTTCTACTAAAGTAGACGTCACATCTGCCATATTGTTCAACAATCTTGTCACAGCAATATGACTATCGCCACCAGAACGGCGACTTAAAAGGCAGGGATCAATCAGACGACACTAATTGTTGCAGCGCATGTTGGGCGGCGACAAAACCAAAGCTGGCAGTGACGCAGATACTGGAACCATAACCGGCGCAATGCAGGCCGGTCAGCCCGCTGTCGGTTGCGCACGCTTCAGCCGGTTTTTCTACCGGCTCGTCTGAATAGACTGCCGTGATGCCGAATCTGGCAGATTTCTTGTGATCGCTGGCTTTGGCAAAGCCATGATCGCGCCGCAACTGGTTGCGCACTTTTGCCAGCATGCGGTCACCATGCACATGTGCCAGATCAGCCAGCCGTATGCGCGTCGCATCCAGCTTGCCTCCGGCACTGCCTACCATCACCAGCGGCAATTGCTGCTGCTGGCAATAAGCCGCCAACGCTATCTTGGCTTTGGTATCATCCATGCAATCGATCACCATGGCCGGCTGAGAGGCCAGCACGCTGCTGAGGTTGTCGGCAGTGATAAAGTCTTCTACCTCACGCACCTCACACTGCGGGTTGATCTGCGCGATGCGCTCACGCATGGCGGTCACCTTGGCTTTGCCCAGGTTGGCATCCAGCGCATGAATCTGCCGGTTGATATTGGATTCGGCGATATTATCCAGGTCGACCAGGGTGAGTTTACCGACCGCATTGCGCGCCAGGGCTTCCACCGTCCACGAGCCTACCCCGCCTATGCCTATCACCAGCACATGCGCGGCTTGCAGACGTTGCAGGCCAGTCTCGCCATACAGGCGGCGCACGCCGGAAAAACGGCGCGCACTATCCAGCTCGGCAGTTACGGCTAAGTTCATTTGTTGCTCACGGTTTCCAGCACCACATAAGCCAGCGCCAGGTTTTTTTCATCGCTGATGCTGATGTGGGACTGATGAATATGATGTTGCTTGAGAAAAGCCTGCAAGGTAGTTGCCAGCTGCAGCAGTGGCCGCCCCAGTGCATCGTGGGTGACGGCGATATTGTGAAAGCTGACGTCGCCGCGTATGCCGGTGCCTATGGCTTTGGCAAAGGCTTCTTTGGCGGCAAAGCGCTTGGCCAGAAAACGGGCTTTCAACTGGCTGGCCTGGTAATCGGCCCACTCGGAATCGGCCAGTATGCGTTTGGCAAACGGTTCACCAAACTGATCCAGCGATGCTTGTATGCGCTCGACTTCAACGATATCTGTCCCAATTCCAAAGATCATATGGTCACCTCGCAAACTCAACCCTTGCATTTATCTGCGGCGTTCAGGGGTTCTGTCAGATCGCCGGATCCGTAATATATCGCTGCAGGGTTTTGCCAGTTGCAGGCATACCCCTGTTGCTAAAGCCTACCTTGCCGAGAATTCTTTCATCAGGGCTTTCATTTCGCGCACCGCATTATCCCAGCCGACAAACAGGGCATGCGCTACGATAGCGTGGCCTATATTCAGCTCTTCAAAGCCGGGCAGACGCGCGATGTGATACACATTGTGGTAATGCAGGCCATGCCCGGCATTGACCACCAGGCCGCCAGCTTTGGCATGGTACAGCGCAGTCTCTACCCGGCGTAACTCTTCGGTCTGGCTCTTTTCGTTTTCGGCGTCGGCAAAAGTGCCAGTGTGTATCTCTATCACCGGTGCGCCCAGCTTGATGGCAGCATCGATCTGCGCCAGATCCGGCGCGATAAACAGCGAGACGCGTATACCCTGGTCAGACAGTTTTTTGACTGCATGTTCCACTTTTGCATAATGCGCCAGCACATCCAGGCCGCCTTCGGTGGTACGTTCTTCGCGGCGCTCCGGCACCAGGCAGACATCCTGCGGCTTGACCTGTATCGCGATATCCAGCATTTCGTCAGTGACTGCACACTCCAGGTTCATCTTGGTTTGCAGCAAAGGGCGCAAGGCAAAGATATCGGCATCCTGCATATGGCGGCGGTCTTCACGCAAATGCAGGGTGATACTGTCGGCTCCGGACTGCTCGGCCCTGAGCGCGGCCTGCACCACGCTCGGATATCTGGTGCCACGCGCCTGGCGTATGGTGGCAACGTGGTCTATATTCACACCTAGTTTTAACATAGTTACTTTCGATGACTCTGGCAAACAGACTGCACTGCCTGCGATTATAAACTTAGCCTTGCTGTGGCCTCAACACTCACCCGTAACGGCCAGCCAGCGCGCAAGATCAGAACCCTTGCAGATCGACCAGCAGTTGCCGCGTATGCAAGGGTTTTTCACCCAGGTAATGTTGCAGCAGATAACGCATCAACTGCTTGCTCTGGCTTTGTGTGATGGCATTGCTGTAACTGCCGCGCGCCATATCCAGCAGGGTCGCCCCCTGGATCAACACACCGTTTTTGGTCACGCCTGGGGCGCAGGCACCGTAATCCGCTTCAAATCTATAGGTTTCATCGGCATGGATGATCTCGCCGTTTTCATCATGGGTCAGCGGCACCGCATAGCCTAGCTCCTGCAACATTTTCAGCTCGAACCTGCGCATGATCTCAGCCAGCTGGCCACTGCCGGTTTCGTGGCTGAGCGTAGACAGCAATTGTACGGTTTGCGCATAGTACTCAAACAGTTGCGCATGGGCGTCGTCACGCGGCAGCAGGCGTAACAGTAACTCATTCATGTAAAACCCGCACATGAGGGCGTCGCCTTTGAGCAGCGTCAGCCCGGTCAGCCACTCCAGGCCGTGCAGGGTTTTCAGTTCGTTCTTACCAGACCAGGTACCCGCCAGCTGCTGGAAAGACTGCAACATGCCACGCATGGCAGAAAGCGGTCTGCGTGCCCCTTTGGCCACGCCGGCGATGCGGCCAAAATCGCGGCTGAACATTTCAACCACCAGGCTGGTTTCTTTAAAGGGATAGGTGTGCAGGATAAACACCGGCTGCAGCGATTGCTTGAGTGAGGCAACATTAGGCATGCTCACGGCCATGACGCTAGCTGCTGCCCGCTACGACTAAAAACCCAGGCTTTTGAGTGCCCGTTCGTCATCAGCCCAGCCACCTTTAACCTTGACCCAGGTTTCCAGGTAGACTTTTGAGCCAAACAGTTTTTCCATGTCCTGGCGTGCTTCGGTGGAGATCTGCTTGAGCTTCTCGCCACCCTTGCCTATGATCATCGGTTTCTGGCTGTCTTTATCGACGATGATGACGGCAAAGATACGGCGCAGCTTTTTCACGGTCTCGAACTTTTCAATCTCAACCGTCATTGAATAAGGCAGTTCATCACCGGCCAGGCGGAAGATCTTTTCGCGTATCAGTTCGGCTGCCAGAAAACGCTCATTCTTGTCGGTCAGCTCATCCTCACCATAGATGGCGGGTTGCTCGGGTAAGTGCTCACGCACAGCGGCCAGCAACTCTTCCAGGTTCTGGTTCTTTTTGGCGCTGACCGGGATGATGCCGGCAAAATCAAACAGCAGGTCAAAATCCTGGATCAGCGGTAACAGATTGCCTTTGTCACCCATCAGGTCTGCCTTGTTCACCACCAGCAATACCGGTTTGTTGTTGGGCAGTAATTTCAGCACCAGCTCATCGGCTTCGCCCAGTTTCATCGGTTCGATCACGAACAGCACCACATCAACTTCTGACAGCACCTGTGTCACTGTTTTATTCAGTGTCTTGTTCAGTGCATTGATATGTTTCTGCTGAAAACCCGGCGTATCCACAAACAGGAACTGGGTATCTTCAGTGGTGTGTATGCCCAGCAATCTATGGCGGGTGGTTTGTGCCTTGCGCGAAGTAATGGCTAACTTCAAGCCCAGAATATGGTTGAGCAGGGTCGATTTACCGACATTGGGGCGACCGACGATGGCCACGGTGCCGCAGCGGAAATCTTCAGTAGGCTGTATTTGTTCTGTCATGATTGGATCTTTTCCATGGCGAGCTTGGCCGCCTGCTGTTCCGCCACGCGGCGGCTAGTGCCGGCACCGGTGGTGGTGAGTTTAAGTTTTTTGATAAGGCATTGCACGGTAAAAGTCTGTGCGTGCGCCTCGCCCTCGATAGACACCACCTGGTATTCAGGCAGATCCATCTTTTTGCTTTGCAGGTATTCCTGCAACTGGGATTTGGCGTCCTTATCAATCGCGTTCGGGTTGATGGTGGTCAGGGTGTCGCGGTAGAGCAAGGCCACCACTTGTTCGGCAGCGGCAAAGCCACCATCCAGGTAAACGGCGCCGACGATGGCTTCGAGTGCATCAGCCAGGATAGAAGGCCTGCGCCAGCCTGCGCTTTTCAATTCGCCTTCGCCCAGCTTGAGGGCATCGCCCAGATTCAGGCTGATGGCCAGCTCTGCCAGGCTGGCCTCTTTGACCAGTTTGGCACGTAAACGGCTGAGGTCGCCTTCGGGCAGGTCAGGGAATAAATTGAATAACTGGTGGGCGATGATAAAGTTGAGCACGCTATCGCCCAAAAATTCCAGCCGCTCGTTATTATTGGCCGAAAAGCTGCGATGGGTGAGCGCTTGCTGCAGCAACTCTGGCTGCGTGAAGCTGTAAGCAATACGGGTCTGTAATACCGGAAGCGCGCTCATCTCACCTACTGCGTTGCTTTGCTGGCCGCGTCAAAATCAATGAGCAGACTGATGCTATCTGTCAGCGGGATGGTTTTCTGGTAACGCACGGTCACCACACCGCCGACCACACTGAGATCGCGGCCGTGCACAGTGCTGATCATGTCTACATGCATCTGGCGGTCAAATGCAGCACGGATATCAGCGTCACTTTGCAGCATGGGGTCATGAGCGATACGGTTGATGGTCGATTGTATGGAGAAGAATTCCATATAGGATGGCAGTGCCTTTAAGCCCACCATGCCTATGATGCCGACCGCGGTCAGCACCAGCAGGAAACCGAGTACCCCTAGCCCATGTTGTGCACGTGCTGTAACTCTAGGACATTTCATCTGCCATCTCCTCACAAATTGCGACTGTCACCACACTCACCCGGCGCGCTTAACCTATACTTTGCCCGATACGACGCCACTGGTCAAAGTTAAACCAGATAAAGAAGGCGCGGCCGACCAGGTGTTTCTCTGAGACAAAGCCCCAGACGCGGCTGTCAGAACTATTGTCGCGGTTATCGCCCATGGCATAGTACTCGCCTTCTGGCACAGTGACGGTCTCGCCCTGCATCAGGCGGTCACCCAGGCTGCCCGGGCTGTACTGGTTCATGATGTCATGGATCAGCACATCATGCTTGATGGTGCCTGATTGCTCAGTCAGGCGCGACGCCGTGACATCGACGGCACGGGAGCTGCCGCTCTCGTCATTCACATTCAGGGCATATTTATAGGGTGCTATGAAATCCAGGTTGACCACTTTGCCGTTGATGGTCAGCTGTTTGTCGCGGTACTGGATCTGGTCGCCAGGCAAACCGATGACGCGCTTGATATAGTCTATCGATGGGTCAGGCGGATAATGAAAAACGAACACATCGCCACGCTTGGGCTTATCAATCGGGTAAAACACGTTATTGAGGATAGGCACGCGCAGGCCATAAGTGAATTTATTCACCAGGATATAATCACCCGCCAGCAAGGTAGGCATCATGGAGCCGGAAGGGATCTTGAACGGTTCGACGATAAATGAGCGTACGGTGAATACCAGCAGGATCACCGGGAAAAAGCTTTTGCTGTATTCCACATACCATGGGTCCGGTACTTCGCCCAGTGCACTCGCCTGGCGTTTCTTGCGCAGAATCAGAATATCCAGCAACCAGATCAGGCCGGATACCAGCAAAATCACCAACATAAAAATCGCAAAATACATGCTCGTTCCCTGTAAAAATCGGGTGTTCCCGTTTTATTTGTCTTCAACGCGCAGAATAGCCAGGAAGGCTTCTTGTGGGATCTCCACATTACCGACCTGTTTCATGCGCTTTTTACCTTCTTTTTGTTTATCCAGCAACTTGCGCTTACGGGTGATATCACCGCCATAACACTTGGCGATCACGTTCTTACGCATGGCCTTGACCGTCTCGCGCGCAATGATATTGGCACCTATGGCTGCCTGGATCGCGATATCGAACATCTGGCGCGGGATCAGTTCACGCATTTTAGACACCAGCTCACGCCCGCGATAAATGCTATTGGCCCTGTGCACGATCAGGCTCAGCGCATCGACACGCTCGCCGTTGACCATGATGTCGAGCTTGACCAGATCGGCGGCACGGAACTCCATGAACTCGTAATCCATGGAGGCATAGCCGCGCGACACGGATTTCAGTTTATCAAAGAAATCGAGCACCACTTCGTTGAGTGGCATTTCGTAACTGAGCATGACCTGGCGGCCCATATACTGCATATTGCGCTGTATACCGCGTTTGTTGTTACACAGGGTCATCACCGGGCCAACATAATCCTGCGGCATCAGCAGGTTCACCACTATCATGGGCTCACGTATCTCTTCAACGCGCGAAGGCTCAGGCAGGCGCGACGGGTTTTCAATCTGCACCACTTCACCGGTTTTGAGCAGCAACTCGTAGATCACGGTAGGAGCGGTGGTGATCAGGTCCATATCGTACTCGCGCTCTAAACGCTCCTGTACGATCTCCATATGCAGCAGGCCTAAAAAGCCGCAGCGGAAGCCAAAGCCCAGCGCGGTGGAATTCTCCGGCTCGAACTGCAAGCTGGCGTCATTCAGGCTGAGTTTTTCCAGCGCGGTGCGCAGGCCTTCAAACTGGTTGGATTCTACCGGGTACAATCCGGCAAACACCTGTGGTTTGACTTCTTTAAAGCCAGGCAATGGCGCGGCGGCCTGTCTGCCAGCCAAAGTCACGGTATCACCCACCTTGGCAGCGGCCAGCTCTTTAATGCCGGCGATGATAAAGCCTACTTCACCGGCATTGAGCTGCGGGCGTTGCAGCGATTTAGGGGTGAACACACCCACCTGCTCGCACAGATATTCGGCACCGGTCGCCATCAGGCGTATCTTTTCTTTGGCACGCAACACACCATCGACCACGCGCACCAGCATGACCACACCTACGTAGTTATCAAACCAGGCATCGATGACCAGGGCTTTTAGCGGCGCATCTATATCGCCTTTAGGCGCCGGCACTTTGGCCACGACTTCTTCCAGCACATCGCGCACACCGAAACCGGTTTTGGCTGAGCACTGTACGGCATCGGTGGCATCCACGCCGATCACATCTTCGATCTCCTGCGCCACGCGGGCCGGGTCGGCTGAAGGCAGGTCTATCTTATTGAGCACGGGCGTGACTTCTACACCCAGGTCTATGGCGGTGTAACAGTTGGCAACGCTTTGCGCTTCAACGCCTTGCGAGGCATCCACCACCAGTAGTGCGCCTTCACAGGCGGAGAGTGAGCGGCTGACCTCATAACTGAAGTCCACATGCCCAGGGGTATCGATCAGGTTGAGGAAATAAGTCTCACCGTTGTTGGCTTTGTATTGCAAGGCAGCGGTTTGCGCTTTGATCGTAATGCCGCGCTCTCGCTCGATATCCATGCTATCAAGCACCTGCGCTTCCATTTCGCGCGCCTCTAGGCCACCGCACAACTGAATGATGCGATCAGCCAGTGTCGATTTGCCATGGTCAATGTGGGCAATAATCGAGAAATTACGAATATTCTTCATGTTCTGCTATAGGTTGATTACAAGCAAGAAAGGCGCTTAACGCGCCTTTCCGAATTTGCTGGCATTTTACAGCAAACGCCTATTTATCAGGGATTTATTTTAAAGCGCACCAGCTGCAGTGCGCTTTAAAACGCACCCTTACTTGCTTACCTTGATAGGCACATACAGCGTATTTTCACCTCTGAGCACCAGCACCGCCACCGTTTTGCCGGCAGCGACAGCGTTGATCTGCTTGTTGAACAGGTCCACACTCTGGCTTTCATTGTTGTTCAGCCCCAGGATCACATCACCACGGCGTATGCCGGCCTGGGCAGCTGCACCGACGCTTTCAACCACCAGCAGGCCGTTTTTGCCGTTGAGCTTTTTCTTCTGCTGTGGCGTCAGTTCACGCAAGGTCAGGCCTATCTTGTTAGATTCAGGCTTGGCAGGCTCTTTGCTCGAAGGCTGCGCGTCTGCCTGCTCGTTAGGCATTTCACCGACACCCAGCTGCAAAGTCTTGCTGGCGCCTTTACGTACGATCTCGACAGGCACCACTTTACCCGGTTTGATAGATGCCACTACGCGCGGCAGATCGGCAGAGGTCACGATAGGCTTGCCATCAAACTTGAGGATGATATCGCCGACTTCCAGGCCACCTTTGTCTGCCGGGCTGTTTTTCTCAACCCCGGCGATCAATGCACCGCTGGTCTGCTTGAGACCAAAAGAGTCAGCCAGGTCTTTGGTGACTTCCTGTATGCCTATGCCCAGCCAGCCACGCGAAATACGGCCACTGGATTTTAACTGGTTGGAGATATCAATGGCGACATCGATAGGGATACTGAAAGACAGCCCCATGGAACCACCGCTCTTGCTGTAGATCTGCGAGTTGACGCCAACCACTTCACCGCGCAGGTTGAACAGCGGGCCGCCCGAGTTACCCGGGTTGATGGCGACATCGGTCTGGATGAACGGCACATAATTCTCCTGCGGCAAGGCACGGCCTTTGGCACTGACGATACCGGCTGTCATGGTATTTTCCAGGCCGAAGGGCGAGCCTATCGCAGCCACCCACTCACCGACTTTCAATGCGCCAGGGTCGCCGACCACGACTTTTGGCAGACCTGTCGCTTCGATCTTGATCAGCGCAACATCGGTGCGCTTATCGGCACCTATGATTTTCGCCTTAAATTCGCGCTTGTCAGAAAGTTTGACCAGTACTTCATCCGCCTCGCTCACCACATGTGCATTGGTCAAAATGTAACCATCACTGCTGATGATAAAGCCTGAGCCCAGCGACTGGGTCTTATAATCCTGCCCGCCCTCTTGCCCTGGCATGCCAGGCATACCGGGAATGCCGAAACGGCGCAGCAACTCTTGCAGGTTCTCATCATTAGGCATGCCAGGGAAGCCCATACCGCCACCATTGCCGTGCACTACCGAGGTGATACTGATATTGACCACGGTAGGCCCCTGTTTTTCCGCCAGCTCAGTGAAATCAGGCAAGTCCTTGGCCTGCACTTGCATGGCAAAGATCGTTAATGACATGCTGCATGTCAGCAATACTGCAGAGATCCATTGCTTCATCATGATTCTTCCTATTATTTAATCAGTTCAAAATTCAATACTTTTAAAATTTATGCCAGGCCGCTCACACTACGGGGATAACAGGCTTTGCACATGAGCTACGATTTCTCTTCACATGGTGCCCGCCGTACTCAATAACAAGAGCGCTAAAAAAAATACAGCTAAAAAGTTTAAGCTTAGTGACACTGCCATACAAAACTCCGCCACCGACGCAGTCAGCGCATGCAATCTGGATAGATCAAAGGCGCGCGTCATGTCTTGGAAAGAAGTCAGGGATTTAAAGAGTGGTGTGGAGTGCATATTGCATGCTGATGGCAGAAGTGGTCCGCGGGTCTATTTTTTAAAGGTCACCTGCTGGGCGATCTGCTCAACTGTTTGCGCCGGCACTTCGCCGACGACCACGAGCTGGTAACCATTTAACACATGGGCATACACATTGGTGGAACCCATGTTTTTCTTGCCTATGCGCGGCTGCATGCCTTTGATCACCGGCTCGACGAACAGCGATACCGAAGCCAGGCCATCAGAGAAGATCAATTGCTGCACCGGCACCGCCCTGCCTGGTACGCGCAGGCGTATCTGGTCTACTTTTTTGTAACCGGCAGGCAGGTTAGCGATCACCAGATTGTTTTCCACATGGGTCAGATCGGTGGTGTCATCCATCACATAAGGTTTGGATGCGTCTATCTTGGGCTGGAACCAGTCCAGGTCTTTGGTCTGCAGCATGGAGACCTGGTTAAAGCCGATCTGCTCCAGTGTATTGCCCTGGGTATCGAGCATGCTCATTTTAAGCAGCAAGCCATATTCACTGTCAGACCAGACACGATACTGGTAGCGCAGATTGTCATTCGGGATCATATCGATCACTTGCGCTAATCGGCCGGCGATGCGCTCCTGACCGATGAATTTCAGCTTGTAGTTTTGCTTGAGGGGTTGCAGCTGGGTGGGCAACATGGCCGGGAACAGATTCTGGCCCCTGCGCTTTTCAATCACTATCTTGTCATTTTTAGCGTTAAAAATGACGATATCATCGCCCTCACTGAACACTTCACGCGGGCGGCCATCGAGCACGACATTGCGCGTGAATTCGCGTCCGGCTTCATTGATATGGGTAATTTGAACGGAGCGTATGATCGCTCCGTTATGGTAGATGAATAAACCCTGATAATTGAGCTCTCTGGCTGCAGTTGCGGTCTTCTGCATGGCAGGCCATAAATCTTCTTCCGCCCATGCCTGCTGGCAGAGCAAACACGCAAGCAACAGACGAATCACACCCGGCACAGACATACCAATCACAGTTAAATTTATTCGCCAGCGTTGTAGCTTACGTTGTGTATATAGTAAGTCGCACTATTGGGGGAATAGTTGTGATGCGCCATCACATATTGATCAGTTTCACTATCGGCGATCTGCACCGTTTCAACCGTTGCCGGCTGGTTGAGCACGAACATGCCGACAAAAAACGCAGCGGCTACAGAGGCGGCGATAGACCAGATGTATTTAGCCGGGCGCGGGCGTATCTGCGTCACCACAGGCGTCGCTGCAGCTTGCGGAGCCAGCATTACCGGCTCTTCGTTCAGAGCGGCCATGATGCGGCTGGTCATATCAGGCTGTACCCAATACTCTTCACGGATGACATCACGGATGATGTGATAATCCTGCCAGGCCTGCGCTACCTCTCCGGTAGACTTGGCCGCGAGAAAGATATGCTCACAGCGCTCGACATCGGCTTCGCCGTCAATTAAAGCGGACAATTGCTGCTTCATAATAACCCCAAATCAATCAATGTTTTTATGTTAGCACTTAACAAATTATTTGTCATAACACCTAATATTTAAAAAAATAATCGCATCAAATGGGCTGTATCACCAACGTTTATGTTGTGGCGTGTCCAGCAATGGTCTCAGCTTTGCAGCAATGGTCTCACGGGCGCGGAAAATACGTGAGCGCACGGTACCGATAGGACATTGCATGACCGTGGCAATGTCTTCATAACTCAAGCCTTCGAGTTCGCGCAAGGTGATCGCCGTACGCAACTCTTCAGGCAAAGCACCGATCGCATCATTCACAGTCTGCGCGATCTCTTTTGTCATCAGCGAGGTTTCAGGCGTTTCCATGGTACGCATGTCCTGGCCTTCGTCAAAATTCTCTACGTCTTCGATCTCAACGTCCTGCATCACCTGTGGCTTGCGCCCCATAGAAACCAGGTAATTCTTGGCAGTATTAATGCCTATGCGATACAACCAGGTATAAAAGGCACTGTCACCACGAAAACTATGCAAAGCCCGATAGGCTTTAATAAAGGATTCCTGAACCACATCCTCGACTTCAGCCTGGTCGCGTATCATACGCGACAACAGGCGCCCAAGCTTGCGGTTATACTTTTCTACCAGCAATCCGAATGCGCGTTTATCGCCCTGCTGGGCACGTTCAACCAGCAACTGGTCGAACTCTCTATTCTCTATCTGTTTGGCGTTTGCCGCCTGAACAGTCATATCGCGATGACTCCCTTGGGTAATTTTCTGATTGGGAGTAGTATACGCTTTTGTATTGTTTTCGACGAACCCGGTGCGTGTTAACGCCTCTAATTTTGTTGTGTTTAACATCGTCTCATCCCTTATTTTCGCCTGCCAATGCAACATGCAATACAGACAACTTTCTGACACCGCCTTTTCTGCGAAGTTCCCCCGACTTAACAACATATGAATAAAGTCTTTGATGTTTTGATCATAGGCAGTGGCTTGGCGGGGCAATCGCTGGCTTTGCGGCTGGCTGACAGTTACCGCATCTGCATACTCAGCAAACGTGAGCTGTCCAGGAGTGCCAGCAACTGGGCGCAAGGCGGCATCGCGGCAGTACACAACAGTGAAGACTCGCTGGAAGCCCATATTCAGGATACCCTGGATGCCGGCGCCGGTTTGTGCGACAGTGAAGTCACGCGCATGGTGGTGAATAATGGCCGTGCCAGTATTGAATGGCTGCTGCAGCAAGGCGTGAATTTCACGCGTGTAGCGGAAGATGACAGCCTGCACCTGACGCGTGAAGGCGGCCATAGTCACAGACGGGTGGTGCATGTGGCGGACGCCACCGGCCAGGCCGTGCAGACCACCTTGACCGACCGCGTGCGCGAACATCCCAATATCACGATTCTTGAACACCATATCGCGGTTGACCTGATCACCACGCACAAGCTGTTCCAGCAGACCGCCAGCGACGGCCCTAACCGCTGCCTGGGTGCTTATGTGCTGAACAGCCAGACCGGGCATGTCACCACGCTTTCGGCGCAATATACCGTGATGGCCACCGGCGGTGCCGGCAAGGTTTACCTGTACACCACCAACCCGGATATCAGCACCGGCGACGGCATTGCCATGGCCTGGCGGGCCGGCTGCCGGGTCGCCAATATGGAGTTCGTGCAGTTTCACCCGACCTGTCTCTACCACCCGCATGCCAAATCGTTTCTGATCTCGGAAGTCCTGCGTGGCGAAGGTGGCTTGCTCACTTTGCCGGACGGCACCCGTTTCATGCACCTGCATGACGAACGGGCCGAGCTGGCACCGCGCGATGTCGTCGCCCGCGCGATAGACTTCGAGATGAAAAAACGCGGCTTGGATTGTGTCTACCTGGATATCAGCCACAAGCCACTGGCCTTTATCCAGTCACACTTTCCCAATATCTATAAACGCTGTTTGCAATTGGGCATAGATATCAGCAAGCAGCCTATCCCGGTGGTGCCGGCCGCGCATTACACCTGCGGCGGCGTGATGACAGACATGCATGGCCGTACCGATATCGATTGCCTGTATGCGATAGGCGAGACCGCCTGTACCGGCCTGCATGGCGCGAACCGGCTGGCCAGCAACTCCTTGCTGGAATGCCTGGCATTCAGCCAGAGCTGCGCGCAGGACATCCAGGCCTCGGGCCAGCAACCGACCATCTCGCTGCCGGATTGGGATGAAAGCCGTGTCACCGATGCCGATGAAGAAGTACTCATCACCCACACCTGGGATGAGCTGCGGCGGTTCATGTGGAACTATGTCGGTATTGTGCGCACCAATAAAAGACTAAGCCGGGCTTTGCACCGTATCCATATGCTGCGCAATGAGGTGCACGAGTTTTACAGCAACTTCAAGGTCAGCCATGACCTGATAGAACTGCGTAACCTGTTACAGGTGGCAGAACTGATCGTGCGCTGCGCGATTGAGCGCGAGGAAAGCCGCGGGCTGCATTACAGCAAAGATCACCCTGAGCTGTTAGCTGAGGCTATCCCCACCGTGTTAACGCCAGAAAACTATACCAGCCTGCTGGATTAGTATGTGGGCACGTCTACTGCTCTGCCTGTTATGCCTGGCCAGCACAGGCGGCCATGCCGAGCCGGTGCTGAAAAAAGTGCTGGATGGCGACACCGTGATCATCAGTGACCAGGGCATCACCTATCGCCTGCGTCTGCTGGATATTGATGCCCCCGAATCACAGCAGGCTTATGGCAAGCAGGCGAAACGCAGCCTGATGGCTCTTTGCAGCGGCAAGATAGCGGTACAGACCAGCGGCAGCGACCGTTACGGACGCACCCTGGGCCACCTGCGCTGCAACGATATTGATGCCAGCCAGTACCAGGTTGCCCAGGGCATGGCCTGGTTCAATAGCCGCTACTCCAGCCGTGCAGAATTAGCGCCTTTGCAACAACAGGCACAACAGCAGGCATTGGGTCTGTGGCAACAGTCTGACCCTACCCCACCCTGGGTTTGGCGCAAGCATTTTGGTCAACATTATCAACAGCGAGAATGACCATATTTCGCCAATATCCTTTAGAATAATGCTTTATTAGCGAACAACTTAGGACATTCCACATGCAAGTAGCAATGAACACCGTAGTCAGCATGACTTACAAACTACAAAATACCGAGGGCGAAACTTTGGAGGAAAGCCAGCAACCGGTCGCTTACCTGCATGGCGGTTACGACAATATTTTCCCTAAAGTTGAAGAAGCCATGCATGGCAAAAACGTCGGTGACGTGATCGAAGTCAGCCTGGACCCGGAAGATGGTTTTGGCGAGTACGATGATGGCCTGGTGCAGATCGAACAGGCCAGCGCTTTCCCGGCGGAAGAGTTAAAAGTGGGCATGCAGTTTGAAGGTGAAGACGAGACCGGTGATGTGATCCTCTACACCATCACTGATATCGCTGATGGCAAAGTCGTGGTGGATGGCAATCATCCCTGGGCTGGTCAACGCCTGCTGTTCACGGCCACTATCAAAGATGTACGTTCAGCCAACAAAGAAGAGATAGAGCACCAGCATGTACACGGTGCTGGCGGCCATCATCACTAAGTATCAAATCAGCTAGGCATTAAACCGGCTGGCGCAATTGCCCTTGCGCCAGTTGCAACACCTCATCGGCGATCTCCGCCACCTCATCACGCACATGGCTGACATACAAGGTCGGCAGACCAAATGTGCTGATCACTTTTCTGATATATGGCAATACCTGCTGCTTGAGCGTTTCATCCAGGCCACTCAATGGCTCATCCATCAACAATACGCTGGGCTGGCTGAGCAGGGCACGGCCTATGGCCACTCTTTGTTTTTCACCCCCGGATAACTGGCTGGGCCTGCGCTGCAGTAATCCAGCGATATCCAGCACCTCGACCACTTCAGGCAATGAAATAGCCACCTCGCCTTTAGGCATGCCATAACGCAGATTGTGCTGTACATCCATATGTGGAAACAGCCTGCCATCCTGAAAAACGATGCCCACCTGCCGCTGCCAGGGCGGCAACTGTATGCCCTGCCTGGTATCGAACCATACCTGCTGATGGCTCTGGATCAGGCCAGAAGCAGGCATCAACAGCCCGGCCAGACTATGCAGCAAGGTGGTCTTGCCCGAGCCTGAGGCTCCCATGATGCCCAGGCAATAGCCAGGTTTTAAATCAAACTTGGCCTGCAGCGTAAAAGCAGGCGTTGCGGCGGCAACTGCATAAGGCTGGCTGATCAGGATATTGACTTTCAACATCAGCGCTGGCTCCTGATCAGGCGTCTTTCCAGCCATTGACTGGCCAGCAGGGCAAACACCGACACCAGCACACTGAGTATCACCAGTCGCAGCGCGGCGGCGTCGCCTTCCGGCGTCTGGGTCAGGCTGTAAATCGCCAATGGCAAGGTGCGGGTCTCGCCTTCCAGATTACCGGCAAAGGTAATGGTGGCGCCAAACTCGCCCAGGCTGCGGCTGAATGCCAGTATCGCACCGGTCAACAAACCGTGGTAGGACAAAGGCAGTGTGATCGTAAAAAATACTTTTAATGGCGTTGCACCCAGCGTTTGCGCGGCTTGTTCTAGTAGTGGGTCGACCTGGTACAGCGCCTGGCGGATGGCGCGCACCATCAGCGGGAAGGCCATCACCGCCGAGGCGATCACGGCGCCCCACCAGTGGAAAGTGAACTGGATATGCAAATGCTCATATAACCAGGCACCTATCCAGCCCCTGCGCCCCAGCAGCACCAGCAACATATAGCCCAGCACCACCGGCGGCAGCACCATGGGCAAATGCACCAGCGCATCCAGCAATGACTGGCCCCAGAAACGTTTTTTGACCAGCAGCCAGGCCATCAGCATGGCGGGCAACAGCAAAATCACCACGCACCAAAACGCCACTTTCAATGAAAGCAGCACGATGGCGATTTCGGCAGGGGATAAAGTCCACATACAAATTACAAAGACAACAACAATTTAATCAAGTGGTTTAAACCCATATGAGGCTAGCAATTTTTTGGCTTCAGGCGTTTGCAGATATTGATAAAAAGCAGTGGTCGCCGCTGAAGCCTGTGGCAGCACCGCCATAGGATAGATGATAGGCACATGACTGTTTTCCGCGAACTCGCCAGCCAGCTTCACCTTGCTGGAAGACTGCGCGTCACTGGCGTAAACGATGCCGACATCGCACTCATCGCGCTCGACCAGATTCAAGGTGGCGCGCACATCCTGTGTGCTTACCAGGCGGTTTTTGAGTTTTTCCCACCAGCCCAGACTGGTCAGTGACTGTTTGGCGTAGATGCCGACTGGCACTGACAAGGTATCGCCGGTACACCAGTAACCAGGTGCCTGCTGGTTCACATCTACAGCTGCCTCGGTCTTGATGTTCAGTGGTTTGGTCAGGGGGGTGATCAGCACCAGGCGGTTACTCAGCCAGGGCTTGATGGTCGCCGTTTGCACCAGTTGCTTGTCTTTCAGGTATTGCATCCACTTTTCATCGGCAGAAATAAACAGATCTCCCGGCGCGCCTTGTTCCAGCTGTTTGGCCAGCGTGCCTGAGCCACCGTATACCGGCACGATCTGCACACCGGCCTGCTGGCTATATTGCTTGGCCAGTACGTTCATCACATCGGTCAGGCTGGCTGCGGCAAATACCTTGACCTTGCCTTCTTCTGCGTGCGCCAAAGCGCTGACCAGGCACAGGCCGACCAGCATGCCCACAGCAGACCTTACCCGCGCAGCATACCAATGTACTCCAGCCCACTGTAGCCTACCCTGTTTAGTCATGATTTCCATCCCAGATAAATGATTAACTGCTGGCGTCAGCTTGTGACTCGCCAAAAGCAGTCATGCTATCATCGTTATAGCCACCCATGCATTACGAAAAGCAAAAAAAATCAGGTTTTTTTCAAATGCTGGGTGATCAGGTGCAGCTCATCGGCTGCGGCCTGTGATGATTTGTGCAAGATCTGCTGGTAGGCCGCTATCAGCGACTTGCCAAACGCCGTGACTTGCGCGCCGCCGCCATGCGTGCCACCGGTGGTACTCTGCACCACTGGCTGATCAAAGCAGCGATTCATGACATCCACCAGCTCCCAGGCCCTGCGGTAAGACATCTGCATGTGCTTGGCAGCGGCAGAAATAGACCCGTGCAGCTCTATCATCTGCAACAGCTCTATCTTGCCCGGCCCCAGCGCAGTATTGCCTTCATGGTTGATGCGTATCTTGAGTAAGCTTGCTGACATCTGTCTTATTCCAGCGGGATCTCGGCTTGTGCAAACACCTCAAATGGCGGCAGTTCTGCCAGTGAGCGTAAATTTAGGTCATCCAGAAAATGTTTGGTGGTTGCGTACAACGATGGCCGGCCTGGCACCTCGCGTTGGCCGACCACATCTATCCAGTCACGCTCCTGCAATTGCCGGATCACATTCGGGTTGACGGCCACGCCGCGGATCTGCTCTATATCGCCCCGGGTGACCGGCTGTCTGTAGGCGATGATAGCCAGGGTCTCCATCACCGCGCGCGAGTATTTCGGCTGCCTTTCCGGGTTGAGTCGCGCAAGGTATTCGCTATATTCCGGCTTGGCCTGAAAGCGATAACCAGTGGCCACCTGCACCAACTCCAGCGTTCTGTCCTGCCAGTCGGTTTTCAGTTCATCCAGCAGCATGCGCAGCGTAGGCCGCTCCATGCGCCCGGCAAACAGTTTGAGCAGATCATCCAGCGCCAGTGCCTGCGGCGAGGTGAGCAAAGCCGCTTCCAGTATCTGTTTCATCTCCTGGATATTGTCCGGGTCACGCATTATGAGCTCTCCTCACTATAAGCGTGTGCCTGCACATAAATCGTGCCGAACGCCTGCTGCTGCGTGATGAGTATCAGGCCTTCTTTCGCCAGTTCCAGCATGGCCAGAAAACTGACCACCAGTTTGGGGATGCCGTCGGTTTCCATATCAAACAACTCGTCGAACCGCAGCACTTTGGCCGTGCTCAGGCGCCGCAATAACAGACTCATATGCTCGCGCACCGAAAGCTCGGCACGCCCCAGTTTGTGGTGCTGGTTCAGTTTGGCGCGCTTGAGTACATTGCGCCAGGCCTCGACCAGGTCATCCAGGCTGACTTCCGGCGGTTTGACCTGGCTGATATGCTGATAGTATGCGGCGGCGACAGTGATCTCTTCGCCTACTTTAGGCAAGGCATCCAGGCGCTGCGCCGACAGCTTGATGGCTTCGTACTCCATCAGCCGCCTGACCAGCTCCGCGCGCGGATCATCCTCCTCCTCGACTTCGGTGGGCTTGGGCAACAGCATGCGCGACTTGATCTCTATCAGCATGGCGGCCATTAACAGGTAGTCTGCGGCCAGCTCGAGTTTGATGGCTTTCATCTTCTCTACATAGGCCATATATTGCGCCGTCAGGCGGGCCATCTGGATATCGAGGATATCCAGGTTATGCTTGCGTATCAGGTAGAGCAACAGATCCAGCGGGCCTTCAAAGGTGTCCAGATAGACTTCCAGAGCATCGGGCGGGATATACAGATCCTGCGGCAGCTCGGAGAGCGTTTCACCTTTGATCCTGACCGGGCTGTGTTCCTGGATATCCATACTGGGGATTGTAACGATTTGCGCGTGCGGATTAAAGGTTATTCAGCA
This sequence comes from Methylophilus luteus, assembly GCF_042676265.1. Lineage (NCBI taxonomy): Bacteria > Pseudomonadati > Pseudomonadota > Betaproteobacteria > Nitrosomonadales > Methylophilaceae > Methylophilus > Methylophilus luteus. The sequence goes on along the minus strand of NZ_JBHTKB010000002.1, from coordinate 579,154 downwards.
TAAGGGTCAGCAAAGCCCAGTTTTTGCATGACCGCCGTTTCCATGGCTTCCATCAACTCGGCCTGCGCATCCACCTCATGATCATAACCGTGCAGGTGCAATATGCCATGCACCGTCATATGCGCATAATGCGCCAACAGGGTCTTGCCCTGCTCGGCCGCTTCTCTCGCCACCACCGGGGCGCAGATCACAATATCGCCCATCAGTTGCGGCTCTTCAGTCAACGGAAAAGTCAGCACATTGGTCGCATAATCCTTGCCGCGGTAGGTCGCATTCAGCAGGCGGCCTTCTTCAGCATCGACAAGGCGGATAGTGACACTGGTATCCACACGCAAGGCGGCACGCACCCAGCGCCTGAATTCAGCAACAGCCGGCAGGTCGTTTGCTACGCTAGCCAGTTGCAGGGAAAAATCTAGTTGCGGCATACGGTCAAGTTTTCTGAAAAATATCCGTCATTATAAGAAGAAAACCCTTAAAGGAAACCGTGGGATGTCGAATCGGCCGAAACTGGTGGTTGCCAATCGCAAAATGCATGGCAACGTACCGGATAATCATCAATTCATGCAAAGCCTGTTGCAGCAAACGCAGCATCACCAGGCGCGCTATGCCGTGTGCCCGCCACATCCCTACCTTTATCAGGCGCAACATATACTGCAGAACAGCCATATCGCCTGGGGCGGGCAAAACATGAGCCGCTTTGAGAAAGGGGCTTATACCGGCTCGGTGTCGCCGGTGATGCTCAAGGAGTTCGGTTGTACTTATGTCATCATCGGCCATTCAGAACGCAGGCAGCGCGGCCATGATAGCGATGAAAGCTGCGGTGAACGGTTTGAAGCGGCGATCAAAGCCGGGCTGACACCTATCTTGTGCATAGGTGAGACGCTGGAGGAATATGAACAGGGTGAAACCGACCTGGTGGTGGTACGCCAGTTGAATCCGGTGATCGCACATGTTGGTATACAGGCATTATCCTTAGGTGTGATCGCCTATGAACCGGTATGGGCGATAGGGTCTGGCAAAGCAGCCACGCCCCAGCATGTGCAGGCTATCCTGTCATTTATCCGCGGCCACATAGGTTTGCTGGACGAACAGGTCGCAGAAAAAATCGATCTGCTCTATGGCGGCAGTGTCAATCCTGGCAATGCGGCACAACTGCTGAGCATGCCGGATGTGGATGGTGGCCTGATAGGCGGCGCTTCGCTGGTGGCAGAAGATTTTATCCGTATCTGCCAGATAGCCAATGAACTGACCGCTTTGAAGACAGCGGCCTGATCAGCAGCGCAGAGTTGCAGGCAACAAAAAAGCCGACTTGCGTCGGCTTTTTTATAACCAGGTAATCCAGATTACAACTGTCTGAATTACTTAGCTTCTTCAGCAGGAGCAGCTTCAGCTGGTGCAGCTTCAGCAGGAGCAGCTTCAGCAGGAGCAGCTTCAACTGGTGTTTCAGCAGCTGGTGTTTCAGCAGCTGGAGCTTCAGCAGCAGGAGCCTCAACAGCAGGAGCCTCTTCAGCTGGTTTTTCACCACAAGCGGTCAAAGCCAAAGCCAACAATGCAGCCAACAATGCAGAACGTGTCATCTTTATTTCCTTAGTATGTATGAGCAAAATTTTGTGTACGGCACAATTCTCATATGCAAGAACCCGCCGAGTAGAAAAATTGTATCAGTAATTTATTAAAAAAAGAATGTAAGTGCAATTAAAAACACATGATTTTTTTGCATAAGAACAACAACCCTCGCTTTTTTTGACAAAAACCGCTCACAAATGGTTCAAATCAGCGCTGGCAAGCTCATATTTCGCCCAAATGCAGATAGCCCAGCAGGTACATGTCACGCAACCATGGCAGTAAATAGCCTGCATTTTCGCCGTGAAAAACCGCCGCATCCAGCTGCCGCCGGTTGGCCAGGTGATTGAGTAGCTTCTGAGCAGGTTCATCGCCTACAGTCACCAGTTCACCGTTGATAAAGTACTGCCCCTGCCAGTGCAACATCTGCGTTTGCAGGTCCAGCACTACGCCGCAATCGCGCACAGCCTCACTGAATTTTGCCTGACTGAGCTTGCGGTTAGGGGTGAATAGCACATAAGCCTTGGGCTCGGTGAAGTAGCGCGCCAGGAAAGGCCCCAGTGCTTCAGGCTGCCAGGCCAGGCGTTGCAGCATCTCGCTGACCCGTTGCACCATGGCCTGGTCTATCGCCGCCGCATCGGCGACCGGCTGCAATTCAGGGTCCTGATACAGCTCATCCGGCAAGTTCTCCTGGCGGCAGGCATCGAGGAACTCGACCGCCAGCTCCCTGGCCGCCGGTGCGCGAAAGCCTATGGAATAGGTCATGCAGTCATCATCTTCGGCCACCCCCCAATGCGCGACGTTGGGTGGCAGGTACAGCATATCGCCCGCTTCCAGCACCCACTCCTGCTCGCTGACAAAGTCTGCCAGTATGCGCAAGGGCGCATCGGCGATCAGGCGTTTATCCGCTTGCTGGCTGATAGACCAGCGCCGCTTGCCTGCCCCCTGCAACAGAAAAACATCATAGCTGTCCAGATGCGGCCCCACGCCGCCGCCCGTGGGCGCATAGCTGACCATGACATCATCCAGCCTGGCTGTGGGAATAAAATTGAAGTGGTCTAGCAAGGCCTGCGCTTCAGGCAACAAGTGATTCAACCCTTGCACTAGCAGCGTCCAGTGTTGTGGCGGCAAAGCCGAAAAATCATCTTCATCAAACGGGCCTTGCCTGACTTGCCAGCCGGCCCCTTGCTGCGCACGGGCCGGGTCGAACTGGATCAGGCGTGAAGGCACTTCTGTTTCGCAGGCCAGCCCGGCCAGTTCATCCGGCGTCAGCAGGCCCTGAAAACCGGGGATGGCGGCGCGTATCAGCAATGGTTTTTTTTGCCAGTATTCGGCCATGAATTGCGCCGGGGTCAGGCCGTTGAGTAAGGTCAGTGCTTGTTGCATGGCAAAAAAATAAACTACCTAAAGGGAAGAAAAGGGGTGGTGGTGATACTTTGCGTCAGGCGCGAGATAAAACGCTGCGACTTCTCCGCCAGCATCAGCGCCAGCATATCGGTGCGCGCGATCAGTTTTGTGAATTCACGCTCAAAACTCAGGTTCTGGCCATCGGCCTGCATGCTGTTGGTCAGCAATAATAGCTCACCGCGTGCATTTTTAGCGTTGCCCAGCTTCCAGACCGCGATCTCTACATTGCGCGCTGCATTGTACAAGTTTTGCGGCTCTATGCTATCCAGCAAAAAGAATGCGGATTTATTACCGTGTGCCCGGTATAACATGGATTGCAGGCCGACGATCAGCGCCAGCACGCGGTCACCGCTGAACTGCGGGTTTAACGCCAGCTTGATCGCTGCCGTATCCTGCGCGCCGGCCAGGGCCTCGAATTTCCATTGATGGGTAGCCACCTGGTCAAATACCAGGGTAGCGATCTGGTCCGGCGTGGCGATCTGGCCCGCGACCCGTAGCCCGGATTTGTGTGCTTCGGCCGGGTTGCGTTTGTATAACTTGAGCATCAGCAGGCGCAAGCTGGCCTCATTCTCGGCATATTCAATATCCGCCAGCCGGTCACTATCACTTTTAACTAACTGATGCAGGGTATTGCGGTCTTGCCGGATCGGCAATGGCCTGCCATTGGGCGAATCTACATAGCCGCCACTGGGGTTGGTGCTACAAGCCGCAAGCAACAATATGCTTATCCAGCTGCAGCCCCGCCATTTCATGCCACAAGTACCCTTTGCGCTGGAAAGACTATGCTGAAACGGCTGCCTTTACCCGGCTCGCTTTCAACTTTGAGGATAGCCTGATGATGATGCAGGATATGCTTGACTATAGACAGGCCAAGGCCGGTGCCACCGGTGTCACGGCTACGTCCGCTATCCACACGATAAAAACGTTCGGTCAGTCTGGGCAAGTGCTGCGGCTCAATGCCTATACCGGTATCCTGCACACTGAATATCACCTGTTCATCCTGCATTTGCCAGAAGATATCTATGTTGCCGTTTGCCGGCGTATAACGCACAGCATTACTGGTCAGGTTGCTCATGGCGCTCAGCAATTCATTATAGCTGCCGCGGATATTCACCTTGGCATCCATATGCAATGTCACGGTGTGGTCGCCCAGGCTTAATGCTCTGGCATCTTTAAGCAGTTGGTTGAGCAGAGGTTCCATCGCAATATCGGTTTCATCCTTGAGCACGACATTATTTTCCAAACTGGATAAGGTCAGCAAGTCTTCAATGATGCGGCGCATGCGGGTGGTCTGCGACTGCATCATATCGAAGTAAGGTTGAATATCAGGCGAGACTTCGCCTTGCATATCGCTGATGGTTTCCAGAAAACCACCCACCACCGTCAACGGTGTGCGCAACTCATGCGAGACATTGGCAATAAAATCCCTGCGCATGATCTCTGTTTTTTCTATGGCAGAGATATCGCGGCAGATCAGCAAGCGCTGCTTACTGGCAAAAGGAATGATCTGTAATTCCAGCGTCACATCCGGGCTGCGCCAGGACTTGAGTTTTAACGGCTCGCTGTAATCTTCACTCTGTAGATACTGCACGAACTCGGCCTGACGCAGTAAATAATAGATAGGCTGGTTTTCATCATGCTGGCGCTTGAGGCCTAAGCGTTGTACTGCCGGTTCATTAAACCATTCGATCTCGTTGCGATGATTGAGCACCACCACGCCATCCGGCAATGCACTGGTCGCGTGGCGTAACCTTTCCAGTGTGCTGCTGAGCTGGCTCTGGCTGCGTGAATGCCTGCGCATCTCCTGGTAGAGGTTGGCAAAAATGTCTTCCCAGATGCCTTTGCCATTAGGCATAAAGTTAAGGCCGGGTTTGAGTGACCACAGGTACAACCGTTGCATCCAGTAAAGATGCCCGGCCAGATAGGCGATCACACCTACCACATAGGCCAGCCAGGCAGTTTCTGCACTGGTCACCCAGCCCAGGATCAGACAACAGAATGCCCAGGAGATCAGCAGCCAGAACGCTTTCCAACGAATATCTTGCACAGGCGACACCCAAAATACAGATGGCTGGGATTATACGACACAACCGCGGCAGGATTGTGACGCCTGACACAAGCTTGCAGTAGAGACCGGCCTATTGGTCCATCATCAACGGTGCGCTCTTGGCATAAGGCTTGGCCAGCGGCTCACCGACAAACAGCCCTTGCGCAGGCCATTTGACGCTTTTCCAGTAAGACTCAATCAAGGTTTCCCCGGCCAGGTAGTGCCCCATCACTATTTGCGGATTAGGGAATTTCTGCCAGTAATTGCAAGGTTCTGTCACGGTGCCATAACTGCCGGTGACCCCGGCATCCAGCCAGCGCGTGGCAGGCATTTGACCGCTGCGGGTCAGCGTACCGCCAAAAGAGGTCAAATGATCGGCTATCGCACCCGGCAGATAACTGTTGGTCAGCATGTAATCGACCTGCGCCTGGCCGGTAAAGTAGAACATCACCGACTGGGCTTTCTCCAGCGCTTCCTGGTTCAGCGTATGCAAGGTCAGGCGTTTGGAGTTGACCGTGGTGCCATCCGGCGGAAAAAACGGCTCGCGCGGTCTGGAGCGGGCGGCGTCCTTGGTTTTGAGGAAATAGCCATTGCCTTCATTGAGGCTGAATTCACTCATGGTGCCGCGGTCTATCAATGCTTTGGCCGCATCTACACTGGTGATAGGCAGCAGCATGGAGAGGCGGATATGATGATCTGCCCAGGGCCGCAGTGAGCCACTGTTAAAGTAAGGGCTGTCACGGCCGGGGTCACAGGTTTTTTTACACTGTTCCAGGTCCAGCCCCAGGGTCAGCGCGCTGGTCAGGCTGTTGCACTGCACGGCAAACGGCGTTTTCCACACCACTAACAACACTTGCTGATCGCCGAGCTTGGCTTCGATCTGGTTTTTCAGTGACTCGAACTCCGCCACGCTGAGCACGTCCTTGCTATGCCGCGGCAACTCCACGCCTATCAGGTTTTCGGCCGGCACCTGACGCGCCTGCAAATAATAACGGGCGACTTCTTCACTGAGTGCATCATTGATATTGTAAATGACCGCGACATCCTCTGGCTTGAGCAGAGAGGGCCTGCTGCGTAATTGCCGGCTAATATCGGTTGCCCCGGCCAGAACTTCACTCAGCATTAACAGACAAAACAGACAGAGTGCAACAATGAACACCCCCTTTTTTCGGTTCAAACGCATCAAGACCAGCCACTCCGTTTATGGTTATAAATATACAGCTCAGGCAAACTAAACCGCGTAAAATTCAATCATAGCGCAGATTAGCACGACTATCTGACGACATTGATTCAAGGAGATGCAAGCAATGACGACTACGCAAACGATTCTGATCACCGGCGCCAACCGTGGCATAGGGCTGGAATACGTAAGCCAATATGCGCAGGCAGGCCACACGGTATATGCCACTGTGCGTGATGTCGGCAGCGCCTATGACCTGCAAGCGCTGGCGGCCAGGCATAGCCAGGTGCATGTGCTGCCACTGGATGTCGCTGATATTTCGGCTATCCGCGCCCTGGCTACGCAGTTATCCGAGCTGACTATAGATATCCTGATCAGCAATGCCGGTATCTACCCGCCCAGCGGCTTAGGCACCACTGACCCGCAGGCATGGCTGCATGCTTTTCAGGTTAACACTCTCACCACCTACTATCTGGCAGAATCATTTTTAACCCAGTTGCAACGCGCCGAGAAAGGCAAGGTGATCGCCATGACCAGCAAAATGGGCAGCATTACAGACAATAGCAGCGGTGGTGAGTATATTTACCGCAGCACCAAGACCGCGCTCAATATGGTAGTCAAAAGTCTGGCGCTGGATCTGCAACCGTTCAATATCGCAGTGGCTTTGTTACACCCCGGCTGGGTGCGCACCGATATGGGCGGCCCTAACGGATTGATCAACACCGAAACCAGCGTGACCGGGCTGCGCAAAGTGATAGATGAGCTGAGCGTGGCGCGCTCCGGTGAGTTTATCGCCTATGATGGCAAAACCGTGCCCTGGTGATCATGTCTAGTTATCGTGTATAGGTGATCATGTAGCCTGATCGTTTAGCTGGTCGCCACCGGCAGCACCATCATCTGCTTCGGCAACCACCTTGTAAGGGCTGCGCTCTTCCAGTTCATTGACATAATGCTGCATGGCGGTTTCTTCCCTGGCTAAAAAGCGCTCTACACTTTGCTGGAAATCCTTATGCGTCAACCAGTGGTAAGAACAGGTGGTATAAGGTACAAACCCGCGCGCCAGTTTATGCACGCCTTGCGCGCCGCCCTCAAAATAACGGATACCGTGACTGATGCAGAATGCCTGCGGCTGGTAATAGCACAACTCGAAATGCAGGCAGGAAACATCGCGCAGGCTGCCCCAATAGCGGCCATACAGTACGTCCGGCCCCAGTATACACAGACTGGTGGCGATATCTTTTCCCGCCTGGGTGGCAATAAATAGCAGGATATTGTCAGGCATGTCGCGCACTATCTGTGCAAAGAATGCCATGGTTAAATATGGCTGGCTGCCGTGCCGGTGATAGGTATTGCTATAGCATTGATAAAACAGGGCCAGTTCATCTGCAGTCAGCTGGTGCCCATTACGCACCCGGCAAGTCACGCCTTGCTGGGCAACCTTGTTTCTCTCCTGGCGTATTTTTTTACGCTTGTCACGGCTGAGCACCGCCATAAAGGCTTCCCAATCGGCATAGCCGTGGTTCTCCCAGCGAAACTGCACCCCTTCACGGCGCAACAGGCCTTGCGCTGCACACTGCGCTGCTGATGCTGGGTCGGGGAACAGTACATGGCTGCCGGATAATGCATTTTCCTCGCACAGCGCACGCATCTGCTGCAACATGGCAGCGGCAAGCTGCTCAGGTTCAGCATAATCAGGGTGTACCAGCAAGCGCGGCCCGGTGACTGGGGAAAAAGGAATGGCAGAGATCAGTTTTGGATAGTATTTGCCGCCCGCCTGTTCGTAAGCATCGGCCCACGACCAGTCAAACACATATTCGCCGTAGGAATGGGTCTTAATGTAGCAAGGGGCGGCAGCGACCAGTTGCTCGCCATCTGATACCGTCAGGTGATATGGCACCCAGCCGGTCTGCTGGTCTACCGATGCCGAGGTCTCAAACGCGTGCAAAAACCTGTAGTCCAGCATGGGGTGTGGCCCGGCCAGGGCTTGCCAGGCGTCAGCTGGAATATCCTGCAGTCCACGCTGCCAGCTAAAAGATAAATGACTAAGGGGCATGCTCAGTTTATACCATGCGCACAGGCTATCTGGTAAGTAGCAAACACATAAGGGGCAGATCGCCAGGCCAGCTGGCAGGTAGTGCTAAAACTAGCTGGGGCGTTTGCGCAGGCCGGCACTCTCTTTACCGGAAGAGTTCACCGAACTGCTGGCGGGGATCACTGAAGGGTTGGATTTGGGCTTGTTCTTGAGTTTGGCATCCATGTCGGCTTCGCTCGCCGCTGCCTGCTGGGCCTCAGTCCGCGATTCAGCTTCACGCTGACGCTCGGTCATTTTGGCATAGGCGTTTTCCAGCTCTTCCAGGGTAATGACACCGTCGCCGTCGAGATCGACATAAGAGAAATGTCGTGCCACCTGTGGCAGGCATAAAGTGGCCTCTTCGCGGTCCAGGGTTTCGTCGTTATCGCGGTTACATTCGTTAAAGCGCTGCGAAATGCTGTCATGCATGGCTTTACGCTTTTGCTGCATCAACTGATGGTCTGGGTCGGTATTGCGGGCATACTCGGTAAGCGCCCTGCGCAAGCGCGCACGGTCTTCCGGGCTGAAGTTGTGTTCCAGGGTCTTGGCTAGTCCGGCATCGTCGTTGTCCACCACGCGGTTATCACTCAGGCGGATAGGCAACTTAAGGTCGGCACATGCAGGCAATGCTAGCAACATGGTCGTTGTTAGCAAAAAAACCTCATTTAAATGTTTTATCGCTCTAAACATCCACACCTATACATAACATCGTGTCTTAATGTCAGCACCTAGCTAGGCTGGGCGCAAGCTGGGTACAATCTAAGACCACTCGGAAAAATGCCAGCTGACTGCAAAAAGTCAGGCTGCATACCATAACGCAACTCTTGCAAGCACATCAACAGTTTTAACACAAAATAGCGTGTTTCAAAGCAGCGTTTAGTGCAAACGGGCACTCATGATGCCTAAGGATTGTAAATGTAATATTTCATACAAACGCTAATTGTAACCAATTTGTAACTGCACCCATTTCATGCTCTATGCAGCTTGGAGTATAATGTCAGCTGATAAGTTTAGTCCCCCCAGCCGTTTTATCATCAGGTCTCATGACCCCGGTATTTCGGCTTAACGCGTTAACCAAGACGCCAGTTTTAGTGTGAAGGTTCGTATGGCAGAACAGTTTAAAAAAATCCTGATGGTCGATGACGACTTGCGCATGCGCGAACTTTTACAGCGCTACCTGACGGAACAAGGCTTCAATATCAAATCTGTGTCTGACGGCAAGGAACTGGACAAGGCCATGGCGGCCGAGAGTTTTGATCTGCTGATTCTTGACCTGATGCTGCCGGGTGAAGATGGCCTGGCCATCTGTCGCCGCTTGCGCGGTGCCAACCATGTCACGCCCATCATCATGCTGACCGCGCGTGGCGATGAAGTAGACCGTATCGTCGGCCTGGAGATGGGGGCGGACGACTACCTGCCTAAACCATTCAATCCGCGCGAGTTACTGGCCAGGATCAACGCCGTGTTACGCCGCCATGAGATCACGCCCAAGCTGGTCGCCGACGATAAAGCTTCCGCCTTCCAGTTTGGCGAATTCGTGTTTGATATCAACACCCGCAGCCTGAGCAAGAACGGCACCCAGATCACCATCACCAGCGGTGAGTTCACCCTGTTGAAAGTGTTTACCGAGCACCCGCGCCAGCCGCTGTCACGCGACCGGCTGATGCAACTGGCCCGCGGGCGTGAGCTGGATGTGTTTGACCGCAGTATCGATGTGCAGGTCTCGCGTCTGCGCCGCATCATTGAACCAGACCCGGCGCACCCACGCTACCTGCAAACCATGTGGGGCTTTGGCTATGTGTTCATTCCTGATGGCGAATCGCCACAGTAACGCTGTGCGTGACCACGCCTAGCTCTCGTGCGCCTACTACCCCGCAGATTACTCTCCCGCATCATGTTGCTGATCGCCATTCTATTGGCGGTCAGCATTTATGCGTCGCTCAAGATCTTTGATTATTTTGATCGCGAACCGCGTGCCACTGCGGCCGCGTTACAAGCTGTCACCATCGTCAACTATACGCGCGCTTCGCTGATCGCCTCACACGAGAACCGCCGCCTGGCGCTGCTCTCCGAACTGTCAGGCCGCGAAGGCGTGCGCGTCTATGCGGCAGATTTTCTGGAAGACATAGAAACATTGCCTGCTGACCCGTTTATCAGCCTGATGGCGCAGAAGATACGCGACAAGCTGGGTGAAGAAACCATCATCACGGTTAACCACTACGATATTCCCGGCCTGTGGATCAGTTTTAATGTCGGCCAGGATGATTTCTGGGTGGTCATCCCCAAGATCCAAGTCGACCGGCCTTTCCCCTGGCACTGGCTGGGCTGGGCGGCGGTGGTCGGCCTGTTGTCGCTGGTGGGTGGCTACCTGCTGACTGCGCGCATCAACCGGCCCTTGACCATGCTGGTGCACGCTGCTGAACGTTTGCGCAATGGCGAACCGGCCCCCAAACTGCCTGAGGACAGCGTAGAAGAACTGCGTGAAGTGACGCATACCTTTAACGAGATGGCCGAATCACTGGCCAGGCTGGATGCCGAGCGCACCCTGCTGCTGGCCGGCGTATCGCATGATATACGCACGCCACTGGCCAGATTGCGGCTGGCGGTGGAAATGCTGCCGCAGGAAGCCGATTACATGAAGCACGGCATGATAGAAGATATTTCCGATATGGATAATATCATTCACCAGTTCCTGGATTTTGTGCGTGGCGTGGAAGGCGAACCTACCCGCATGATGGATATCAATGATCTGTTACGCGCTTTGTCTGAACGGCAACTGCGCGCTGGCCGCGAGCTCAAGATATCGCTGGGGCCCAAATACTTCATCCCTATCCGGCCATTGGCCATGCAGCGCCTGCTGGACAACCTGGTAGGCAACGCCTACAACTACGGCAAAGGCAAAGTAGAGGTGCGCAGCCAGGTGATGGCCGACAAGATCGTGGTCAGCGTGCTGGATAATGGCCCCGGCATTCCACCCGAGCATGCCGAGCGCTTGTTACGCCCGTTTGAACGCATGGATAGCGCACGCAATAAATATGAAGGTGGCAGTGGGCTGGGGCTGGCCATTTGCAACCGTATCTCCAAACTGCATGGCGGCCAGCTCTACTTGCTCAACCGCCCCGAAGGCGGGCTGGAAGCCAGGCTGTCGCTGCCTATCCTGCCAAATACTTAAGCCACCGACAGTAGTGCGCCTGCCCAGACTACGCTAGCGTCAGCCGGCAGCACCCTCAGCCGGGGTGAACCAGTTCAGCCGTGAGCGCAGCTGCACCACTTCACCTATGATGGTCAGGCTGGGCGGTTTCAAACCGGCGGCCGCCACATCCTCAGCCAATCTCGCCAGGGTAGATTCCACCACACGCTGCTTGTGCGTGGTGCCTTGCTGTATCACCGCGGCAGGCATGTCCGGCGAGACGCCATGCGCGACCAGTTGCGCGCAGATCTGCTCCAGCCCGACCAGCCCCATATAAATCACCACTGTTTGCCGCGGACGCGCCATCGCCTGCCAGTCCAGATCCACCGTGCCATCCTTGAGGTGGCCGGTAATAAACAGGCAGGCCTGCGCATGATCTCTGTGCGTCAACGGGATACCGGCATAACTGGACACGCCATTGGCAGCGGTGATGCCAGGCACGACCTGGAACGGGATACCATGCTGCATCAGCGTTTCAATCTCTTCACCGCCACGGCCAAAAATAAACGGGTCGCCGCCCTTGAGTCGCAACACGCGCTTGCCTTCCAGCGCCAGCCTGGCCAGCAAGGCATTGATCTCTTCTTGCGGCAAGGTATGCTGATCTCGCGATTTACCGACATAGATCAGCTCGGCATCACGGCGTACCAGCTCCATCACCTCTTTGCTCACCAGTTTGTCATATACGCAGACGTCGCATTGCTGCATCAAACGCAACGCACGGAAAGTCAGCAGATCCGGATCGCCAGGCCCGCCACCGACCAGATAGACCTCCCCGCGTGCCGGTGCATCGTCACTTTGGTTGATCAACTCAGCCAGCAGTTCGCGCGCCGCCTGCTCCTGGCCGGACAATACCCGCTCGACCAGCGGGCCATTCAATACCTGCTCCCAAAACCGGCGCCGGCTTTGCGTGGTGGAGAACCTGGCTTTGACCTGCTCCCTGAACTCGCCGGCTATGGTCGCTATGCGGCCATAAGCGGCCGGCAGCATGGTTTCAATCTTGCTGCGTATATGCCGCGCCAGCACCGGCGCATTGCCCTCGCTGGAAACCGCAATCACTACCGGGCTGCGGTCTATGATAGAGCCCATGGTGAAAGTGCACAGCGCAGGCGCATCCACCACATTGACCGGAATATTCAGGCGTTTGGCCGCCACTGACACTGCCTCGTTCACCGCCTCATCATTAGTCGCCGCGATCACCAGGCAAGCGCCGGTCAGCTGCTCGGCGGCAAAACGGGTCTTGACATACTCGATCTCGTTTTGCGCCAGCATCTCCTGCAACTCGCTGCTTAGTTCAGGCGCGATCACCACCACACTGCCGTGCGCCTTGCGCAGCATGATGACTTTGCGGGTCGCCACGTCACCGCCGCCTATCACCAGGCAGCGACGTTGCGCAATATTGAAGAAAATCGGTAAGGCTTGCATGCAGGTCAGGTTTTTTGAGAGAACACCATTTTACCGCAACCCGTGAATTGCGCTGCCGATTATCATGTCAGCCACAGTCAAATACGCTAAAATGCTGTTTTGATTTGAAAAATTGCTAGATGAAGCAGGACAGCGGTAAAAAGATATTCATTAAATCGTTTGGTTGCCAGATGAACGAGTACGATGCTTCACGCATGGTGGATCTCATGCGCGAACACGACGGCATGACCCAGACCGACAATATGGAAGAAGCTGATGTCATCCTGCTCAACACCTGTTCGGTGCGCGAAAAGGCTGAAGAAAAAGTGTTCAGCCACCTGGGCCGCATGATCCCGCTCAAGGAGAAAAACCCCAACCTGGTCATCGGTGTCGGCGGTTGCGTGGCCAGCCAGGAAGGCGACGCCATTATCAAGCGCGCACCGTATGTAGACGTTGTATTTGGCCCGCAAACCCTGCACCGCCTGCCGGAGCTGATCCAGGCCAAACGCGCACAGAACAAACCCCAGGTCAATATCACTTTCCCCGAGATTGAAAAATTCGACCACCTGCCGCCACCAAGGATAGAAGGTGCCACCGCCTTTTTAAGCATTATGGAAGGCTGCAGCAAATACTGCACTTTTTGCGTAGTGCCTTACACCCGCGGCGAAGAATTTTCGCGCCCGTTTGAAGACGTGCTGACCGAAGCCATACAACTGGCCGAGCAAGGGGTGAAAGAAATCACCCTGCTAGGGCAAAACGTCAATGCTTACCGCGTGCAGTACGAAGGCATAGAAGCGGACCTGGCCATGCTGATCGAAACGGTGGCCGAGATCCCGCAGATAGAGCGCATACGCTACACCACCAGCCACCCTAACGAAATGAACGAGCGGCTGATCGCCTGCCACGCCAATGTGCCTAAACTGGCCAATCAATTGCATTTACCGGTGCAGGCCGGCAGTGACCGCATCCTGATGGCGATGAAGCGCAACTACACCGTGCTGCAATACAAAGGCCTGATCCGCAAACTGAAAGCGGCCAATCCGGCACTGACCATCACCAGCGATATCATTGTCGGTTTCCCCGGCGAAACCGAAAAAGAATTCCAGTCCACGCTCAAGCTGATGCGTGATGTCGGTTTTGATTACAGCTTCAGCTTTTTGTACAGCCCGCGCCCGGGCACGCCGGCCAGTTACTTGCCGGATGAAACCGCGCCAGAGATTAAAGCCAACTGGTTGAAACAATTGCAAGCTGAAAACGAAAGCAACGGTGACGCCATCAGCCGCGCCATGCTGGGCAGTGTGCAGCGCGTACTGATTGACGGCCCGTCCTGGAAAGACCCCACGCTACTGGCAGGCAAGACTGACAATGGCCGCGTGGTGGATATCGCCGCCGATGCACGCTTTATCCACCAGATGGTCCAAGTAAAAATTACCGATGTCTACAACCCGCACCGCCTGGTAGGCGAAATAGTGAATTAAGCATGGAAATCACCCTAAAACCTGAAGACAATCTGATGCTGGCCAATTTGTGCGGCCCGCTGGATGAAAATATTCGCCAGCTGGCGAATGGCCTGGATATTGACATCAACCGCCGTGGCAGCACTTTTCATCTGACCGGCACCGAGACCAATATGCGGCTAGGCGCACAAATGCTGGAGAATTTTTATGCGCGCGCGAAAAAACCGATAGAGCTGGAAGACATACAACTAGGCCTGGTCGAAATCGATAAGCTCAAGCCAGAAGAAGTAGCCACCAGCGCCATGCCGACGCTGATGACACGCCGTGGCGACCTGCATGGCCGCACCCCGCGCCAGGTCAGCTATCTGCAACAGATACAGGATCACGACATCACCTTTGGCATAGGCCCTGCCGGCACCGGTAAAACCTACCTGGCTGTCGCCAGCGCCGTAGATGCGATGACGCGTGACCGCGTCAAACGCATAGTACTGGTACGCCCGGCGGTAGAAGCCGGTGAGCGCCTGGGTTTCCTGCCCGGTGACCTGAACCAGAAGGTAGACCCGTACCTGCGACCGCTGTATGACGCGCTGTATGATCTGGCCGGTTACGACACGGTGAACAAGATGTTTGAACGCGGCGCGATCGAAGTGGCACCGCTGGCCTATATGCGCGGCCGCACATTGAACCAGAGTTTTATCATCCTTGATGAAGCGCAGAACACCACGCCAGAACAGATGAAGATGTTTTTGACGCGCATAGGCTTTGGTACTAAAGCGGTGATCACGGGTGATGTGACGCAGATAGACTTGCAACGCCACCAGAAAAGCGGTCTGGTTGAAGCGCAGAAGATTCTGAAAGAAGTCAAAGGCATCGCCTTTACCCAGTTTATGTCACAGGATGTGGTGCGTCATCCGCTGGTGCAGAAGATTATTAATGCTTATGAGAGATATGAGCAGGATAGTTAAAGCTTAGCCTAGCGGAGTTACGGGCGACGGCTGCACAGCCAAGTCTGCTTGCTTTAGAGCACACTGATTGCAATTTTCTTTGTGGTTTTAATAGGTATTTCTTTGGATGGTTCAGTGTTCCGTTTGTGTTCTGTTTCGGCGTTTTATTTCGCCCCTCGGCGAGTTACTTTTCTTTGCTTGCCCAAAGAAAACGTAACCAAAAGAAATGCACCCTAGCTTCCGCTTGTTTCCTGCGTTGCTCATCAAAATAAGCGCTCGCGAAACTCGCCCTAGCGGCCTGCACACTACGCAGGCCACCGCGGAACTCAGACAGTCGCTCCCTTCCTCCTTATTTTGACTCCGCTACTCGGCGCGTCAGATAGGGGCCCAAAGTCAACACCACCACGATGTGACTTCTGTTAACTGCATTGGGCTGAGGGCGCTTAGCGCCTATGTAATCTAAAACCAACCCGCCAACCCTCTTGCTGTTTTGCTTTTGCTTTGTTTGGTTTTATTGCGCTAGTCGAGCGGGATACGATGTGAGAACGACCTACCACACTAGCCGCGTAGTGCCTTTCAGGGTCCCCTATCTGACGCGCCGAGTAGCGCAGGCAGCGTGGGAGGGGTCGGCCAGCGTCTGTTCGAGTTCCGCGGTGGCTTGCGCAGTGTGCAAGCCGCTAGGGCGAGTTTCGTTGGACGCCCACGTTGACGAGCAACGCAGGAAACAAGCGGATGCTAGGGTGCCCTTTCTTTTGGTGCCTTTTCTTTGGGCACGCAAAGAAAAGACACTCGCCTACAGGCGAAATAAAACGCTGAAACAGAGCACTACACCTTCCAAAGAAATACCTACTAAACCCTCCAGCAAGCGCTACATCTTTATCCTAATGCAACCAAGCTATGTATGAACCTTGCCTGGATGGCCGCCCCTCGAAACTTCGCTACGCTACGTTTTCCGACCTACGCCGGAATGACGGGAGAACCTAGCGTCCACCATTCAATCCTCACCCCTCAACATAAGTCGCAAACTTCTTCATCACCTCATCAAACAATGCACTCTCCACCCACCCCGCCAACCACACCCTCAAATTGCCATAAGCACTTTGTGCAAACCACTCGCTATCCACCGCCGCAAATTGGCGGATAAACGGAAAAATCGCCACATCCGCAATACTGGCAGCATCACCCAGCAAATAGCGATGACCAGCCAGTGCCGTTTCCAGCCGTTGTAAAAATTGCTCACCCTGCTCACGGTAAAACAATTGTGATTGCTCAGGATAGCGATCAGGGTATTTATAGCGGTCTAACGCTTTTTTAAACTCACCATCATTGGCACTAATCAGCGCATCGGCCTGCGTTATATCTATGTTTAGCCAGCCTTGCGCATCATTCTGCTGCAAGGCCCAATGCATGATATCCAGGCTTTGCTCCAGCACCGTGCCATCCGGCAATTGCAATACCGGCACCGTGGCTTTGGGGGAGATCTGTAATAGATACTGCGGTTTTTCGCGCAAGGAGACTTCGCGTAGTTCGACTTGCACCTGGGCTGCCCATAACGCCATACGGGCGCGCATGGCATAAGGGCAGCGGCGGTAGGAATAAAGGATAGGCAATGCCATCACAGCAGCGCTTTGCGGCTATCCTTGATCAATTGCGGGCCTTTATAGATCAGGCCACTGTACAACTGCACCAGGCTGGCACCTGCCGCGATTTTTTCTCTGGCATCTGCACCACTGAGAATGCCGCCTACGCCTATGATAGGCAGACTGTTTTGCAGGCTTGCCGCCAATGTACGGATCACCCGAGTAGAACTCTCCTTGACTGGCGCACCAGACAGACCACCGACTTCTTCGCCATGCGGCAAGCCTGCAACCGCTTCACGCGCCAGTGTGGTATTGGTCGCGATGACGCCATCTATCCTATGCTGCATCAATAAACCTGCGATTTCCTGCACTTGTTCAGTCGTCAAATCAGGCGCGATCTTCAAAGCGACCGGTACATATTTGCCATGCACTTGTGCCAGGATATTCTGCTCGGCCTTTAAGGTGGCCAGCAACTGGCTGAGCGCGTCTTTTTCCTGCAAGGCGCGCAGGTTCTTGGTATTGGGTGAAGAGATATTCACCGTTATATAGCTGGCATGTGCATACACTTTGCGCATGCAGGTCAGGTAATCCTCAGCCGCGCGTTCGTTAGGCGTATCAAAGTTCTTGCCGATATTGATACCCACCACGCCTTTGAATTTCGCTGCCTTCACATTCTGGATAAGCTGGTCTACGCCCAGGTTATTAAAACCAAAACGGTTGATGATGGCTTCGGCCTCGGGCAAGCGGAACAAGCGCGGTTGCGGGTTGCCGGGTTGCGGGCGCGGGGTCACCGTGCCGACTTCGAGAAAGCCAAAACCCAGTGCGGCCATACCGTCTATCACCATGGCATTTTTATCCAGGCCGGCGGCCAACCCTACCGGGTTGGGGAAATGCAGCCCCATCACTTGCCTGGGTTGGTCAGGCAGACGCCCGGTCGCCCATGCCAACAGACCCAGTTGCTCAGCGCGTTTAAGCGATTTCAGCGTCAGGTCATGCACTTGTTCGGCGTCCAGCCTGAACAGTAGCGGTTTTAATAAGGAGTACACATTCATCAACTATTTCCTGTTATTGGCGCGTGAAAAAGTGATTTCACAGCATGCGGCATGCATGGGGTTTGCGTTATATCAAAAACCATTTCGGTGTAACAGCTCAGAATAATCATCAGCTAGGTAGTTTCACTCACAGGAGGACATACGATGAAAATTCTGATTGATTTATTCTCTACTGACTATGGTTTGATGAGCCTGATCGTCATTGCTGCCATCACCATGGTCATGACATGGGCAGGGATTTATGTTTACCTTAAAGCACGCAAGTAAACCGCCCTTTTTACATATAAAAACAATCACCTTGCCGTTTATTACGCGTTTAAGCCCTGCACCTGCAGGGCTTGCATTTGAATTATAGCAGCCCCGCTTAGTTACTGGCATACTCCAGGCAGGTTGGCGCGCTACAGCACGCCCATAAACAATCCACAATGCCTGCCACCCTGGCATCCGGGCACGAATAATAGGCCTGGTTAACCTGCTTTTACGCAATAACAGCATTTCATTTATGCTATACTCACGAGCTTATTTTTCCTCCACTGATTCATTTCTTTAGGTAGCGTATGGAATCAAATATTAAAGAATCTGCCCGGTTTTTATTGTTAGAAGGTGTGCATCAAAACGCCATTGATACACTGAACAATGCAGGCTATACCAACATTGACTATGTCAAGACTGCTCTGGACGAAGATGCCCTGATCGAAAGGATCAAAGGCGCACGCTTTGTCGGTCTTCGTTCACGCACGCAAATCACCAAGCGCGTACTTGAAGCAGCTGACAGGCTGGCCGCGATCGGCTGCTTCTGCATAGGCACCAACCAGGTCGACCTGGACGCTGCACGCGACAAAGGTATTCCGGTATTCAATGCCCCTTATTCAAACACACGTTCGGTAGCCGAGCTGATCATTGGTCAGATCATTTTATTGCTGCGTGACATTCCAAGAAAAAGTGTTGCGGTGCATCAGGGCTCCTGGCCTAAAACAGCTGCCAACTCGAATGAAGCACGCGGCAAGACACTGGGCATCGTCGGTTACGGCAGCATAGGTTCGCAATTATCCGTACTGGCGGAAAGTCTGGGCATGAAGGTCATCTACTTTGATGTGATCACCAAGCTGCCTTTGGGTAATGCGCGCCAAGTGGGCACCATGAAAGAATTGCTCAACCAGTCTGACGTGGTGTCTTTACACGTGCCTGAACTTGAGACGACCAAAAACATGATGTCGACTGCCGAGTTTGAAGAAATGAAGCCCGGCTCTATCTTTATGAATGCTGCGCGCGGTACTTGCGTGGATATTGAAGCCTTGGCCGTTGTCCTGAAAAACGGCAAGCTGCGTGGCGCTGCCATTGATGTGTTCCCGACCGAGCCGAAATCCAATGACGAGCCACTGGAATCTCCATTGCGCGGTCTGGACAACGTGATCCTGACACCGCACGTCGGTGGTTCAACCGAAGAAGCGCAAGCCAATATCGGTATTGAAGTGGCAGAGAAATTTGTGCAGTTTGCCGGCGCGGGCAACACCGTTTCTGCCGTCAATTTCCCGCAGATCGCCATGCAGCAACAGCCGAATACGCACCGCTTGCTGCATATCCACCACAACCAGCCTGGCGTGTTGTCCAACATCAACCACCTGTTTGCCGAGCAGAACATCAACATCGTGGCGCAGAGCCTGATGACCAGCAATGATATAGGTTATCTGGTCATGGATGTGGCGGATGTAGACTCCAAACTGGCGTTTGAACAACTGGATAAAGTCGCCGGCACCATACGCCTGAGATTGCTTTACTAATCAGTCGTTAGTGACAAAAAAAGCCTTGCAGTGATGCAAGGCTTTTTTATTGCTGCTTGGGTGAGAAAAATACTTTAAAGCATCAGCGCTCAGCCCAACCCTTTAGCTTGCTGGTCTTACCTATGCCAGGGTTAAAACTGTTGGTCGGGTCCAGCACCCGGTAAAACTTCCTCAGCGGCTCCTTGGCGATATATTCGTGCCCAACATTGTGTTCCGCCGGATATTCCGCACCACGCGCATCAAACGAGCTTAATATCTTCTGCTTTAAAGCTTTGGCATCTACGCCTTTTTTCAGCACGTAGTTCTGATGCATGACATGACAGAATAAATGGCCGTAATAAAACTTGTCGGCGATCAGGTCATCGATCTCTTTCGGCAGTTCTTCAAACCATTTGGCTTCGTTTCTGCGTAGCGCCACGTCCACCGTCATCATAGGCCCTAGCGATTCTTTATGCAGGGCATGGTAGCGGCCTATCGCACCGCCGGCGACAAACCTGTGCAAGATGGCTTTATCGCCTTCTTCTTGCGTGCACTCGAAGTAATCACCCTGCTGTGTTGCAAAAAACTGCTGCAGATAGGCACGTGCCTCCGCTATGCCTTCACCGCTCATTTCCAGTATCCAGTGGTGCTGGTACTGCTGATGATAGGCTTCCATGCGGCTGGGCAGGTGGCTGGGTAACAAGTAGCTGAACCATTGCATGATGACTTCAGACAGCTTGGCCGGCAAAAACCTGAAATTGCTGGCAAAGCGGTCTATGGTGCGTTTCATGCTGAACAGGCTGGGGATCACTTTTGAGCCTAGCGTGTTAATCACCCAGAAAGTGTCTTTGCCGTATTTTTTGGTCACTGCATAGCAGTCGCGGTGCAGGTACTCACCCGAGACTGGCAGCGTTTTAAATTGAGTCAGGATCTCGCGGCGCATGGTCGCCAGCACTTGCGCGTCATTGGTGCCTACATAAAACACCTGCTGTTTCTGGATAGGGTAGGTGTCCAGGCGTACGGCGAATACAGCCAGTTTGCCGGCGCAACCAGAGGACTCGTGCAGACGGCGGCCGTCATTGTTAAAACGTGCCGGGGTATCGGCATCGACTTCGCGTACGCGCTCGTGATAAACATTATCTGAGGCCAGTTTATCCGGATGCTCGATATCTGCCTGGCGGTATTTCTTGTGCTGCAGATTGGTGAGTATCTGCTCAGGGGTATCCCCTAGCTGTATGCCTAAATGGTTCACCAGTTGCAGGGTGCCATCGGCCGTGATTTGCGCATAGAGTGATAGCTCGGTATAAGCCGGCCCGCGCTGCACCAGCGCACCGCCAGAGTTGTTGCACACACCACCTATGATAGATGCGCCTATGCAAGAAGAACCTATCACCGAATGCGGCTCACGGCCAAAAGGCTTCAAGGTCTCTTCGAGGCCGAACAGGGTGCTGCCGGGCAAACCTATGATCTGCTTGGCGTCGTTGATCAGGTGGATATCACTGATACGCATGGTGTTAATAATGACGATAGGCCTGTCGTAGTCATTACCATCCGGCGTAGAGCCACCAGTCAAACCGGTATTGGCCGCCTGCATGATGACTGCCACATCGGCTGCCACGCAGGCTTTTAACAACTGCCAGATCTCCAGCAAGCTGCCCGGTCTGGCCACCGCCATCGCGTCACCCGAACCAAAGCGGAAACCTTTGCTATAGGGGGCGATCTTGGCATGGCTGGTCAGGACGAATGACTTGCCGACTATGGCTTGCATGTTGCTGATCAAGGTTGCACTGGCTGGATGTGTCATAGGGAAACTAAAGGCATGCTAGTTAAAATAGGCAGCAGAATTATAGCATGTTCACTTTTGTGGCACGCTGGCGACTACGCAAGAACTCCACTCGCTTTAGAAACCGAATCGGGATTCCATAGTCTGAGAATAAGAGTAGAATCTGGCCTGCATCAGCTTGCCACTATGACAATAAGCAACCGTTTTAGGATAGTTAATCTAGATTTAAACATCATGTCGAAATACAAATTTGCATACAAAAAATGGATCATGCCGCTGGTGGCCCTGGCTTTGTTTATTGGCCTGGCGATGGCAGTGATGCATAAACCGCAAGCGCCGGAAGTGACTTTCACTACGCTGGATGGCAGAAAGATCAGCATGGCATCGCTGCGCGGCAAAACCGTACTGGTCAATTTCTGGGCTACCGATTGCCCGGGCTGTATCAAAGAGATGCCGACGCTGATAGAAACCTACAAACGCTATAAAGACAGCAATTTTGAAGTGATCGCAGTGGCCATGCCCTATGACCCACCGGCCCAGGTACTCAATTACAGCCAGGAGAAAGCGTTGCCGTTCGCGGTGATGCACGATGGCTTTGGCGAGATGGTCAAGGCCTTTGGCAATGTCAACCTCACCCCTACCGCATTCGTGTATGACCCGCAGGGCCGTCGCCTGCAAAAAGTCATAGGCGAGCTGGACTTTCCCAAACTGCACGCATTGATAGAACAGCAGGCACACTGACCATGTTATGGATCAAAGCATTTCACATCTTGTTTGTCACCAGCTGGTTCGCCGGGCTGTTTTATCTGCCGCGTATCTATGTCAACCTGGCCATGGAGCCTGATGCACAGGCCTATGCACGCTTGCTGCTGATGGCACAAAAGCTGTATCGTTTTATGCAGCCGCTCTCCATACTGGCCTTAGGCTTTGGCATCTGGTTGTGGCTGGGTTACGGTTTTAGCGGTGGCTGGCTGCATGCCAAACTGACGCTGGTGTTTCTGCTGCTGGGTTATCACCATTATTGTGGCAAATTGCTGAAACAGTTTGCCGCGCATAGCAGCCGGCGCTCGCACACCTGGTTTCGCTGGTTCAATGAGATCCCGGTGTTGCTGCTGCTTGTGATCGTCATTCTCGTGGTGGTCAAACCTTTTTAAGCCATGCTGCAAAGCCTGCTGCAATCTGAATGGTTGATACGCATGCTGGATAAATCCGGCAAGCAACCAGTGCAAAAGATGCTGGGCCTGTTCTCTATTCTGGATGATTTACTTTCCAGCCCCTGGGCAAGCGGGCAACACGCACACGACGCCACTGTGCAGGCCGGCCGCCTGCAAAGCTACCTCACCATACAGTCACAGAAAGCTGGCGCCAAGCTACCCGAGATGCTGGCTAACCAGCTGTATTTTATGGCCATCAGCGCCTGCCAGGAAAAGCTGGCCCACCCTGACTCCACCGCCCTGCTGCATGCGCAGCGCGCAGCACAAGCCCTGATCAAGGAACAGACCAGCCGCGACATCAACTGGCTGGCAGTGCGCAATTACGGCATCGTGGCAGTGGTCATGTGCAGCGGCATACTGGCTGGGCATTTCTGGCCCGACTCGCCACCAGTTGAGATACGCTCTGCGCATGCGGCTGAGCCATTCAGTCGCCAGCAACCCGCAAAACCAGCGCCCAACCCGTTCTCTTTCGAGGCCAGCCCGTCTGAAACAGCGGCCATCTATAGCCGCCTGGAAACCATGAAACATGGTGATTGCCGCCTGATCGAAGTGCTGCACCTGCCGGACAGGCTCAAAAGCGTCTATATCGAAAACGTGATCAATGGCCACGTCACCACCAACCGCGACGAGCAGGTGGTGGTGAATCAGCTGCTGGATCAGGTGCAATGTAATTACACGCCAAAACTGATGGCCAACTCCAGGTGATCAACCACGCTGTCAACTTGCCGCCGTGGCTGAACGCAACATAGATACTATACCGTTTAGTATAGGGTGTTATAATTCAGCGCATGAGTGTGCTCAAGCAAAAAATCCTGCAGGTATCTACGGACTTGTTCCAGACGCGTGGCATCAACTCCACCGGCGTAGACACCATAGTGGCGGTGGCGGGCACCACCAAGATGACGCTGTACAAATACTTTGAAACCAAAGAAGAGCTGATCCTGGCAGTCTTGCAGCAAAGCCATCAGGACTTTCAAGGCTGGATGAATGAAAAACTGGCCGGCCTGAGCGACAAACCGGACGCCAAGATACAGCAACTATTTGATTTTATTGAAGAATGGGTGACCGCACCTTCGTTTGTCGGTGTCGCGTTCATCAAGGCTTCGGCTGAATTCCCCAACGAAGAAAACCGCATACACCAGCTGTCATCCCGGCAGTCACGCGAGTTCCGCCAGTTTATCCATCAGCTGGCGCAAGAAGCACAGATCAAAGATGCAGAAGGCCTGGCGCTGCAGCTTTCTATCCTGTTTGAAGGCGCGGTGCAGGCAGAACAGATCAAACGTGGCTGCGGTGCCATCAAGTCGGCCAAAAAAGCGGCTAAAACCCTGATCGATATCGCGATCAAGCAATCCTGAAGGCCTGCCACACCTGCCACAACCCGATCTGCCCATGCCTGGCTTAACTATATGGCTAAACTAGCGCTTGCCAGCTTAGTGGCTGGCGGCAATAATAGCCGCTCATTCTCAACGCTATCATTAACCCCAGCTCAAACGACACATGAAAATCCTAATTTGCGGCTCTTTGGCCTATGACACCATCATGGTGTTCCCCGACCAGTTTAAAAACCATATCCTGGCAGATAAAATCCATAAACTCAGCGTGGCATTCCTGGTGCCTGAGATGCGCAGAGAGTTTGGTGGCACGGCGGGCAATATCGCTTTCAACCTGCAGATGCTGGATGGCCAGCCGCAGATCATGGCCACGGTTGGCGATGATTTTGCCCCTTATCAACACTGGCTGGATCAGCACCAGATCACCAGCCAGCACATTAAAACTATTAATGGCGCATTTACCGCGCAAGCCTTTATCACCACCGATATAGACGACAACCAGATCACCGCATTCCACCCTGGCGCCATGCAGCAGGCGCATGCCAATAGCGTGCAGGATGCCAAGGATGCGGTACTGGCGATCATTGCACCGGATGGGCGTGATGCCATGTTCCAGCATGCCAAAGAATGCCATGAAGCCGGCATCCCGTTCATGTTCGACCCCGGACAAGGCTTGCCTATGTTCAACGGCGAAGAATTACTTTATTTTATTGAGCTGGCAGACTACCTGGCAGTGAACGATTATGAGTCTCAGGTCATCCAAGATAAGACAGGGCTGACACTGGAGCAACTCGCCGCCAAAGTGAAAGCGCTGATCGTGACCCTAGGTAGTGAAGGCTCACATATTTATGCTGATGGTCAACGCCATGAAATTCCGTGCGTTAAAGCGCAAGCAGTAGTAGACCCGACCGGCTGTGGTGATGCCTATCGTGCTGGCTTGTTATACGGCATTGCCCGTGGTTGGGACTGGAAAGCCTGTGGCCGCCTGGCAGCAACTCTGGGAGCCATCAAGATCGCACACCGCGGTGGCCAGAACCACAAAGTCAGCCGGGAAGAGATTGAAAGTATTTATAGCCATGCGCTGGTACAGGATGCGATCAAGGAAGACCCTTCTTTAGGTCGTCCAGCATCTAGCTAAACCTTACGTTTAGCTAACCTGGAATCCAGTTGATGCCATAAATAAATTCAAGGCAGGAATAAGTTTAAGGCGGAAATAAGTCAAGACAAGGAGAAAATCAATGTTGGAACAAACAATGAGAGTACGCGCATTAAGGTTAGTTGCTTTAGCAGTGCTAGTGGGGTTTTTAGGCGCTTGTGCCAGTTCTAACTCCGGCAGTGTCTACTCGCGTGACGAAGCGCGTAAAACACAAACGGTGAAAACCGGTGTGGTCGAAAGTGTGCGCAGCGTCAAACTGGAAGGTACCAAGTCACCAGTCGGTACTGTTGCTGGCGGTGCGGTAGGCGGTATTGCCGGTAGCAGCGTAGGTGGCGGCAAAGGCAGCATCATTGCTGCTGTGATAGGTGCGGTGGCCGGTGGTCTGGCAGGTTCGGCGATCGAAGAAGGTGTGACCCGTAAAAACGCCTATGAGATCACCGTCAAGCTGGATGGCGGCAACCTGGTCTCCATCGTGCAGGAAGCAGATGAGCAGTTTGCGCCTGGCGACCGCGTGCGTATCGTAGAGAATGGCTCTACCTCACGTGTCAGTCACTAGATTCAGTCATACTGAGCAATAAAAAAGAGCGGCCAGTCCGCTCTTTTTTATTGCCTGCCACTAGTCATATCTGCACATAACTGTCACAACAAAGTCACCAATCATTCACATCGCAATCCTATTCTCTCGCTAAATAGTAAGGAGAAGTGTGATGTTTGAACCAAACCTGCAACAGCCTGACATACATCAGTCTGAAATTCAAAACACTACCCCGCTCTCGCGTAAACCGGCTGCTTCACTCAGCGTAGCGCTGGCCACCAGCGCCGAAGAGATCGCCGAAGCGCAACGCCTGCGTTTTCAGGTTTTTTCCGAGGAGATGGGCGCACAGATCAAAAACAGTCACGGGATGGACGTGGATGGTTTTGATGCGTTTTGTGACCATTTACTGGTGCGCGATGATGCGACACAACAAGTGGTTGGCACCTATCGCATCCTCAACCCTATGCAGGCCATGCTGGCTGGCGGCTATTACTCCGCCGGTGAATTTGATTTAAGCAGGTTATCGCCGCTGGCTGACAGAACCGTAGAAGTCGGCCGCGCCTGCGTGCATGCAGACTACCGCACTGGTGGCACCATCACTTTACTGTGGGCAGGACTGGCCAAATACATGATGGCCCGTCAGTACGAATATATGATAGGTTGCGGCAGCCTCTCCATGCATGATGGCGGCCATATGGCTGCTTCACTGTTCAGCCGCCTGCGTGAAGAATACCTGTCGCCAGCTGAATATCGCGTTTTTCCGCATAACCCGTTGCCTATCGAAGCACTGGATCAATCCTTGCCGGTCACCTGCCCGCCATTGATCAGGGGTTATCTGCGTCTGGGCGCTTACATTTGTGGCGAGCCGGCCTGGGACTCTACTTTTAATACTGCAGATATGCTGGTATTGTTACCTTTCTCGCGCATGAACCCGAAATATGCAGCGCATTTCCAGAAATAATTTAGTTTTTAATTTTTGACCAAAACACCATTACTCATACGCGGCTGGCGCATCACCCGCATCATCCTGCTGGTACTGACAGGGCTGACCCTGGCAACAGTTGTATTGCCGATGGCCAGTCGCCGCGTGCGGCTGGGTCTGATCCAATGGTGGTGTCAAAGCCTGCTGCGCAGCTTTAATATCGCCACCACCGTTACTGGGGCCTTGCCTGGCAAAGATACCCACGGCGTGTTGTTTGTCGCCAACCATATCTCCTGGGTAGATATACATGCCATCAACAGCGTGCTGCCGGTGCGTTTTGTCGCCAAGCTCGAAGTGAGCAAATGGCCGGTATTTGGTTACCTGGTCAGAAAATCCGGCACCATCTTTATTAACCGCAGCCGTCAGCGCGACGCGGCGCGCGTGGTGCAACTGGCCAGCAATGCTTTGAAACTCAGGGATAATTTATGCGTTTTTCCGGAAGGGACTACCACCGAAGGCCAGCAGGTGCTGCCGTTTAAAAGCAGCCTGATACAGGCCGCTATTGATGCCAACAGCATAGTCATCCCGGTGGCGATACGCTATGCGCTGGCTGATGGCAGCCTGAACCTGGCTGCGGCTTATGCCGGCGACACCACCATGGGCGAATCCATGCTGGCATTTATCAACATGCGCCGGCCTGCTGTTCATTTACATTTTTGCCAGCCTATCATGGCCAGGGATATGAGCCGCCAGGCACTGGCCAGGCTGGCGCATGACGAGATCACGCAGGTGCTCTACCCGGCGGCGCACTATCAGCAAGCGGTTGCCTGAAAATCATGAGTCATGGCACATAAGCCTGCCAGCCGGCTTTTATAATCAGCAGTATCACCATCACAATAAACACCCGCCGCACCAGCACAGCACCATGCCTGAGTGCCAGCGCGGTGCCCAGCAGGCTACCGGCCACATTGGCTGCTGCCATCGCCAGCCCCACCTGCCACCAGACATGCCCGGTAGCCGCCAGCAATAACACTGCCGCCAGGTTAGACGCGGCATTCAACACTTTGGCCGAGGCTGACGCATGCAGGAAATCTACCCCGAGCAACCGTATCAGCAGAAAAATAAAGAAACTACCGGTGCCAGGGCCAAAGAATCCGTCATACCAGCCTATCAGCCCGCCTATCGCCATCGCCAGTAACAAACGTACCCGCTGCGAGCGCAACGGGCTATGCAGCATGCCGAACTGGCGGTGCATCAGGGTATACAGCAACACAAACAGCAAGATCAGCGGCAGCAGTTTGCGCAGCAACTGCGGGTCAGTCCGGGTCAAGGTCCACGCGCCCAGCCACGAGCCAGCAAAAGCCACCAGCGCAGCCGGCAGCAACCAGGCCCAATCCAGCCTGACCCGCTGTGCATAGCGTAACGCCGCCACTGCCGTGCCGAATACGCTGGAACATTTATTGGTGCCCAGCAGCAACGAAGGCGGCAATGCCGGGTAGGTGGATAACAGCGCCGGCACCGTGACCAGGCCACCACCACCGACCATGGCATCCATGATACCGGCCAGAAATGAAGCCAATACGACCAGCCAGAGATCCGTCATGGCAAGCAGCCGCTTTTTAGTCGCCGCCGCCAGTCGCTGGCCGGTCGCGTTCATCCAGCGCCACTTGTACCACCTGTTGGCTATCAAGATCATAGGCTGTCAGCTGGCGCCCCCATAAACAACCTGTATCCAACGCCACCACGCCGTCACCCTGGTGCAGGCCTAATGCTGACCAGTGGCCGAACAGTATCGTTTGTGCCTGTGCCGAGCGCCTATCGGGGATCTGAAACCAGGGATAATAACCGGCCGGCATATCCGGCACTTCGCCTTTGAAAGTGAATTCCATCTCACCCTGCGCGCTGCACAAACGTATGCGGGTAAAGGCGTTGACGATGGCGCGCAGCCTGTCCATGCCCACCAGCGCATCATTCCATTGCGCCGGGCTATTGCCATACATGGCGAATAAAAAGCTGGCGTAATCCGTGTCGCGCAAAACGGCCTCTACCTCTTCAGCCAGCCGCTTGGCTTTGGGCAGTGTCCATTGCGGATACAGGCCGGCATGCACCATGGCATAGTCGTCTTCTAGCACCATCAGTGGCTGCTGGCGCAACCAGTGCATGAGCTCACCGCCCTCTGGCGCAGCAAAGATCTCGGCCAGCGTGTCAAACCGGTGCGGTGGGCGCACGCCATGGGCGACAGCGATCGCATGCAGTTCATGGTTGCCGAGCACCAGACGGATCTGCACCCTGTGCGCATAAGCCCAGCGCAATACAGCCAGCGAGCCGTTGCCGCGATTGATGATATCGCCCACCAGCCATAGCTGGTCAGTTGCCGGCTGAAAGTTTATTTCTGCCAGCAACTGCATCAGCGAGTGATAGCACCCCTGTATATCCCCGATTGCATATCTTGCCATGCCTGCCACCTGTGCCTGTTTTTTTTAACTCTTAGCTTCTATTCTGCACTATAAACCCAGCATCACCGAAAATTAGTACCGCTGAAAATTAGTACCGCCGGCAAATAAAAAAGCCGCTTGTGACAAGCGGCTTTTGCATGTGCTGGCTTTTATTTTTTCAAGCTGGCAGCATCAAACTTTGCACCGGCCTGATTCGCCATATAAGCGACCGCATCGGCTACTTCGTGATCGGTCAGGTCAGCACCGCCGCCCCTAGGTGGCATGCTGCGTATACCTTCGATCGCGTGTTTCACCAGCGTCTCGTAACCTTGTGAGATACGTGGACCCCAATCACCGGCATTACCGATTTTTGGCGAACCCAGTGCACCGGTGCCATGACAGGCAGCGCAGGTCACTTTCACGATCTCCTCACCGCTTTTTTCTACATGCTCGCCAGCTTCTGCTGCAACCTCAACCGTGGCTACCGGCTGGATATTTGCGGCTATTTTTTGCTCAGCTGCTTCAGTCACCTCTTTGGCTGGCGCAGGTTTTTCACTGCCTATGACGCCAAAAAGATAAGCTAACAGTGACACTACCAGAGTGAATCCAATAATTGTGCCTGGTATCACAATGATTAACTCTTTGATGCTTGAACCTTCCTTGTACCCCGACATATCTGTGCCCCATTGATTTTGAAATTACCTGCGCGATTATAACGCAGAACCCGTTGTCATGAAACGTAACATGGCTGTTGCAAGCCGCACAGCCTTTATCACGGCTAAAAACAAAACAGCCAGACAAATACTGTCTGGCTGTTGTTGCTTATGCTAAAACTGATGTCGGGTGAAGATTACTTCTGGCGGCGACGCAATGCGCTCAAAGCCAGCACACCCAGGCCCAGCATAGCGGCAGAGGTCGGCTCTGGCACTGCGCTGATGCTGTAAAGTGTAGTGGTGTTAGAACCCTCGTTGGCAAATGCCAGATAAGACTTTCCACCAAACTCGAACGCAACCAGGCCTTCAGGTGCCAGATCGCCGGCAGAGACTATCATGTCGATAAAGCTGACTTTGGTCGGGTCAGTGATATCAAACAGGGCAATCGCGCCACTGGTGGTTCTTTCCAGGCCGACTGCAGCAATGGTGCGGCCAGCCAGCTCGAACAACTCTACACCTTCAGGCTCCACACCTTTGTCGCGGCTACGGCCATCATCGTAAATACCGCGTGCGGCTGCTTCTTTATCCAGAATGTCGCCACTGTCATAAACCAGCGCGCCATTGGCGTCACGGATGCTGAAAGAGCGTGCACCTGCCGCATAGAGATCACCTGGTGAAGAATCGGTATTTGAAACACGGATATTAGCCAGCACGCCGGTCGCGCCTAAAGAACTGGCCGCAGAACGGTCACCATCATCTTCACGGAAATCGCCTTCATTCGCGGTCACCAGATAAGTCTGGCCGCCTGCAGAATAAGCAGCGATACCATCTGGCATGTACAAGCCTTTGACGTTGGCACTGATAAAGTTGATATTGCCATCATTCAATGGATCTATGCTGTTGCCCGGCTTGCTGAAATCCTTGACACCCAGGCCGACCACATTGGTGAAGGTGTTGGTGTTCAGGTCCAGGATACCGATCGCATTCGCTTCTTGCAGCGTGACGTAAGCCTTGCTGCCATCCGGGCTTACCGCGATGTATTCCGGTTCAAAGTTCATGCCGGTGTTGGTACGGATATGAGTACCTGAAGTCGGCACGCCGTTAAAAGTAGCAGTCGCGGCCACGCTACGCGAGGCGACATCAATCACAGTCACGCTACCTTGAGGGTCATTCACTGCCGGGTTGTAATTGCGCGGGATAGTAGAGCCTATGCGTGTGCCGTAGGTGCTTGGCGTACCTTCGTTTGCCACCAGGATCTTTGAACCATCAGGTGTGAATGTCACCATGTCTGGCAACGCACCTACGTTAAAAGTGTGAGTGCCTGCAGCCAGGCTTTTGCTGGAAGTATCATACAACTGCACGATACCGGCATTGGTGCGGGTGTTGTTTTCGATCGCGAATGCGGCCAGGCCATTTTTGATGCTCACACTATTGATACTGCCGTAAGCGCTGGTATCTATATGTTGCAGAAAGCTGCCGGTAGTGGCGTTCAATACATCTACGCCCTTGACCCCGGCGACCCACAAGGTATTGGTGATGGCATCATAAGCCGGGATCTCAGCCAGGTAACCGCTACCGCTATGGGTGAACGTCCACTCCTTGCTGATCTGGTAAGTGTTAGCGGCCTGCGCAGCACTCATAGTGCCCAACGCTAATGCCAGCATTAAAGTCATTTTTTTCATTATATCCTCTCCTCAAAAGTCCTTAGAGGATACGTAGAAAATATGACAAATCCTTGAAGCTGGTATGTCAGCAATATTTCAGCGGACTATTCTTCAATCAACCTCAAGAATAATGTTTTATTCGGATATCCAGACATATAAAACCAGTCAATCGGTAAGCACCCACTCTCCATTAAAGCCGTGCATGAGCATAATTTTGCGGATACACCACTTTTTCGCGCGCGTCGGTCCAGATAATGTCGCAATTCTCGTCATCGATATGCATCATGCGGCCATCGCGGTCCACGCAATACTCACCACAGACGATGCGCTCCTCCACTTGATAACCCTGAGCAATACGCGTGTAATCAAACAGGATAGAACGGATCACCGTACTGTCACGCTGGATATGGCAGCCATTGCTGATCCAGGTCGGGCCTATGATGCGTGCGTTCTTATCCACGCGCGAGCCTGACCCTATATACACCGGCCCCTCAATCTGCGTGTGCTCCCAATCGATATGCACATTCAAGCCCACATACACCCCGGGCCTGATCTGCTTGCCGGGGATAGGCATAGAAGGGAAAAAGCCCTGCATCATCTGTTGCATCACCAGCCAGTAATCAGCCACCACACCGATATCTATCCAGTTAAATGGATGCTGTATCGCATAAAAAGGCAGGCCGCGCTGCACCAGCAAAGGGAACAAGTCAGACCCTATATCAAACTCGCTACCGCTCGGAATCAAGTCCAGCACCTCAGGTTCAAAAATATAAATACCGGTGCTGGCCCAATTAGAACGCGCCTCAAGCTGGGTCGGCTTTTCCTGGAAAGAAATGATACGCCCCTCCTGGTTGGTCACCACAATGCCATAGCCAGATACCTTATCCATAGGCACCTGCATAGTCACCAGGCTGGCCAGCGCACCCTTCTTTTTGTGCTCATTCACCGCGCGCGTGATATCCAGATCTATCACCGCATCCCCGCACAGCACTATGGTGGTCTCATCAAAAAAACCGCTGAAATCCTGTATCTTGCGCATACCACCGGCAGAACCGACCGCATGCGGCACCACCTGGCCATCGATAATATCGCCCTCAAACGAATAACCAATATTCACCCCGAAGCGATGCCCGTCTTCAAAATAATCCTGGATCTTTTTGTGCAGATAACTGACATTGATCATGATATCGGCCACGCCATGCATGGCCAGATGCTCAATCAGATAAGCCATCACCGGCTTACCCAACACAGGAATCATAGGCTTAGGCAACTCATAGGTGAGCGGCCGCACACGCGTGCCTTTACCAGCGGCCAAAATCATGGCTTTCATCATTGCTTATATCCTTAAATAACTTTAACGTTTTTCAGGATCAAGCATAGTCATGCTCTATGACAGGATTATTTCAGGCGACTTATGCCAGCAAAGGCATACAAAAAGACTACCAGCGCGCCAAGGCAGCGCGACTTATTTGCTATAATGGCCGGATTGCGCCCGTAGCTCAGCTGGATAGAGTATTGGTTTCCGAAGCCAAGGGTCGTGAGTTCGAATCTCGCCGGGCGCACCACTCAGATAAAGAAGTGGGCACTTGTAATAGTGACCCACTTTTTTATTGTCCATCGAAGCCTTGATGTCTCCACTAACAGCCGTCCAAAAGTTACTCAGCTTGCATGCAATCTTGTAACCCCATGACTTATGGGGACTGAGATTTCTCAGCGGGAAGAATTCTTCAACCTTGATATTAAGAATCTCTTCATACTTACGGATGGTGCGTTTGGCCGCTAAAAATTGTAACAGCCTCACGCTCAATTTGGAGCATTTCGGACTCCCGGTCTAGTGTCCGCTGAGCCATCTTGATCAAGTTAGCAGTTTTATGGGGACTCTTTCCCATGAAGATTTCTTAGGACCTTGAGAGCAATGACAGTTGTAAATGCAGGGTAACGTGCAACTGTCTCAAATCAAAGCCAAACTCAATCACAGCAATTCATTGCCACTTTTATCAAATTCGGGTTTATGATTTGGTTTTATGTATTTATACCCCTCGTGTTATATGCCCGGGTAGATCACTAGCCAAAATTAGATTTAATTAAATTCGGAACATTATGAATAATCCATCTGTTGAAATTAACCTTCCTGATCGCTATGACATATTGAAACGCAAAGCTGAGGGTCAGTTATCTCAGATAATCTCACCAGTTCAAGATGCTTTAAATCACATAGATAATATTTCTCAAGATATGCGAGCTTCTTCCAGAGGAAGCTTCATGGTACTGAGGGGAGACTCAGGAACTGGAAAGTCAACCTTTATTCATACCGTTGGGTTGTTTAGGGAAAATGTAGAAATTATATCCATATCAAAAGAAGAGGATATCGGAAAGTTTTTATCTAGCTTATCAGCAACCCTATCCAGCATGAGGATTATTGTATTTGAAGGGCGCGAAGCATTAACGGATGTTTCAAATGAGCTTCTAGAGAAATCTATCCACGCAATCAATTCTTTTATAAGAACGGAAAAAGGGGAAATGACTTTAATTGCTTGGCCAGTTAATAGAGATGACTTAGCAGAAAAGCTTGCTCACCTATCAAATGTATTAGGTGCGGAGTCACTCTCAGGAATAGATGGGCCGGTATACATATTCAAAGGCCCAGAAAAACAAGAGTATTTGAATATTGCTAAAAACACAATTGCCCTTCTGAATCAAGGAGAAAACATACATGACCTCGGCATATCCAATGATAGAGCGAACGAATTAGTCTCCAACTCAAAGACAATTGGTGAATTGCTAGTAAAAATTAGAAGTGAATTACTATCCAATCAAAAAACACTAAAAGCACTTTCAAAAACTGAACGTTGTAGAGTATGGATTGTAATTTTGGCTGGTAACGAGCCCGACAGCGACATTGATGCTATTACTAGAGGCACAATGTACTCCGCAGATGTCGATAGAATGCTATCAGTTACTAACGCAAACATAGTACATGAGTTAAAAACTCATCCTGAAAAGATCGGCATGATAGGAACATATTTTGATGCCAGAATTTTACATATACCAATTTTGGCTGCACTTGCCGCAGTCAGATCTTACGCAGACCAAAAATTAAAAAACACGATGAAAAACATGGGGATGCAGGTAATATCAGATAAAAAAGTTAAAGATAGGTTTTCAGAAACAGGATTGGTTTACTCTTTTAAAAACAAGCCAATAGGATCAAGAAAAGTTGGCGGGAAAGTTGGATCAAACTCAACAGCTGCCTTTGAAAAATTAACTACCATTGCCTCTAATGATGATGTATCACTCAATAAGGCACTAGCAGAATGTCTTAAAGATATGGGGCTAATTAAAAGCTACACATATGAAGAAGATTTTGGAGGCAGATTAACAAGACGAACGGATATTGTCGCTGTAACAGATGAATATACCGTTAGACTTGAAATTATGTGGAGAAAGAAAACAGGTAGGGCAGAAATTTCAAACTACGCACTTACAAAACTTTATAACTATGGAAAAGCAGTTGGTTACCTGTAAAACTAAGCCTGCTATTGTGACTATCTGTCTGATCAACTACTTCCTTTGTATAGGCTATGACAAATTATAAACAGGCATCTTAGGAAAACTTTTAGTTTATCTTGGGACTTGGGATATGCCAACCTTTGAGAAAGCGCCAGCGTCCGAGCTGCGGGGGCATTTAAGCCCGCACTCAGAGAGAAGTACCCCTGCTTCAAAAGAATTTTTAAGAGACGCAGATTACTTTACACCAGTGCCCATCTTCATCTTCTCTGGCGCACCATCAATAAAGCATAGCCAAGATAGTGAATACTAACTTGGCTTTTTTAATGTTTTACTGCGGCAATAACTTTTAGCTTCAATTACAGCTAAAAGTCTTCATGACTAGCGGTGAGGATTACCAGTCAGTACTCACGCTTTCAATCCTTCCAAAAGCGTTTTAAGAGCGCCATCAATTGCATTTTCCCCAACCTTTTCTGCAAAGAGTAAGCCATCAATAGAGAGCATGGTTAATCCATGCACTTGCGCCCAGCATGCAGCCGTTTGGTCATTAAGCTCTCTACGTTTAAATTCTTTCTGGTTTTGTCCAGTCTCCAAAATCTCTAGCAATACGCCAAGAGCAGACATCGCTCTTTTATCCAGATGAACCTGGCTTGATTCAGTATTGGCTTCAGCGCTGAACATTAATTTATACAGGGAAGGATGCGTCAACCCGAATTGAATATATGCTTTTCCAGCAATGAAAAAGCGATCAGTTGGCGTTATGCCCGCTAACTTCAATGCCTTTGTCAGCTCTGCCCCCATTTGATCAAAGCCAATTAAAGCGAGTTCTGCCAATAAAGAGTTTTTATCAGGAAAATGTTTATAAGGGGCGGCGTGACTGACTTCAGCACGCCTCGCTACTTCACGCAACGTGAATTGCCAGCCGTTGTTTTCCGTAAGCATGTGCAAGGCTGTATCAACAATCACTTTTTTTAAGTTGCCATGATGATATGGACGTTTAGCTTCCTCAATCTCACTCATTTGTTCATCTTTTTCAGATACTCAATATAAATAATTATATATCTTTAGGTTAATGTTGTCGCTGCTCACATAGTTGACAGTGTAAACATATGGGAATATCATGCCGTTATGTTTACACTGTAAACATTTCAGGATTTTCTTTATTACCCAGACAAAGCCGTCACTTAAGGAGATAGCCATGAACACACTAAATGAATTGCCTACAGAAACAATTTCTTTAACGTTAAATAGTTGCCTTGCTAAACAAAGGGCAGCTTTTCTTCAAGAAGGTCCGCCAACGATAGACCAAAGGCGTAACAATTTAAAAAAGTTACGGAGTGCAATATTAGAAAATAAACAACAATTCGAGCAGGCGGTAATGTTAGATTTTGGTAATAGATCAGCACATGAAACTGCCATCATGGACATCATGTCGGTTGTGCAAGGGATTGATTACCTTTTAAAGAATTTGCGTCGCTTTATGCGTACGCAAAAACGTCATGTCCCACTTAATTTCCAACCTGCTCGTGCGTATGTCACTTATCAGCCTTTGGGTGTAATAGGGATCATGTCACCCTGGAATTATCCGGTTGCTTTAGCGCTCATGCCGCTTGCAACTGCCCTCGCTGCCGGAAATCGTGCAATGATCAAACCTTCTGAGATGACGCCGGCTACAAATAAAGTTTTAACGTCGATACTGAGTGAAATCTTTTCTACGAGCGAAGTGGCTATATTCACGGGTGATATCAAAGTGAGCACCGCTTTTACCGAACTTGCATTTGATCATTTATTGTTTACAGGGAGTACTCAAGTTGGCCGCCATGTCATGAGAGCTGCGAGCGAGAACCTAGTGCCTGTGACACTGGAGCTCGGAGGAAAGTCTCCCGTGATCATTGATGCTGAATATCCTATTGAACATGCAGCTAAAGAGGTTGCCTATGGAAAGCTGGCAAATGGCGGCCAGATTTGCATCGCACCGGATTACGTCATGGTGCATGAAACACAGCTTGATCAGTTTTTGACGGCTTACGATAAAGCGGTCCGTAAACTCTACCCTAACGGACCTGGATCAACCCAATTTACCTCTGTTATCAATCAACATCATTTTCAGAGATTATCCAATCTGATTGAGGATGCCAAAATCAAGCAAGCGCGTGTCGTTGAAGTTGGCGTTAATCCTCAGCAAGCACGACAACGTGTTAACACGCTTGCTCCCACCGTAGTATTCAATGTGAACGATGAAATGAATATCATGCAAGAGGAAATTTTTGGGCCGGTGCTACCCGTCATGACTTATAGCAACATGGATGATGCAATCGCATATATCAATGCACGCCCACGTCCACTGGCACTCTATTATTTCGGGCATGATAATTTGAACCGTCAGAAAGTGATGACGAGAACCACTTCGGGAAATCTAACGATCAATACCACGATTCTGCACTATGTCATCGAGGACCTACCGTTTGGTGGGATTGGCCCAAGTGGAATGGGCTCCTATCATGGCATTGAAGGTTTCCGCACCATGAGCCATGCAAAAGGGACGCTAGAGTTCAGAAAATGGAATATGAGCAGTGTGCTTAGAGCGCCATTTGGACCGTTAGCAGACTTCATACTAAAAGCCCTATTGCGATAATTACCCTATGATCAAATCCATTTTATTTATAGCTATTTTGCTAACCAGTTTAATTGTGTTTGCCAATAGCGATGAAAGAACGAAGCATATGCCTTTTAAAAACCAATTCGAATCTGCGGAAGACACGAAGTCACGTGCTTCTATTGGCTATATGCTTCACCGAGCGTGGGTGCAAATGACCAATCAGAAAGCCGATGAGAATAGTATTAAACAATCATCAGTGAACATAAAGCAACTGCAACAGCATGACTTCTCTGTCACCTGGCTTGGACACGCCACTATGTTGATTAAAGCTGGTGATCTTTGGATATTAACGGATCCCGTCTTTAGTCAATATGCCACGCCGACTCCACCGCTAGGACCAAAACGCCTGGTACCGCCAGCGTTAGATATCAGGGATCTGCCGCATATCGATATTGTGCTCATTTCTCATGATCATTTTGATCATCTTGATTTGCAAACGGTAACAACATTGGCCAACCAAAAAAATGGTAGCCCGTTGTTTTTAACTGGGCTCGGTCTGAAATCTTGGTTTGCTGACAATGTGGTAGCTGCAAAAGTAGAAGAGCTCAGTTGGTGGCACGAAACCAAGTTTGGAAATGCAAATTTTAAATTTTTACCCGCTCAGCATTCAAGTGGTAGAACATTTACTACTAAAAACAAAACATTATGGGGAGGATGGCTAGTTGAATATGCTGGTAAGAAGCTCTATTTTGCTGGCGATACCGCTTATGAAGAAAAATTGTTCGCACAAATTTCACAAAATGTAGGTCATATCGATTTGGCCGCGTTACCGATAGGCGCTTACAAACCCCGCAATTTAATGCGTTTTGAACATATGGACCCAAGTGAAGCTGTGCAAGCACACAGAGACTTAAAACCGGTGAAATCGATTGCGATACATTGGGGAACATTTCAACTTGGCGATGAAACATCAGAGCAAAATCGCAAAGACTTTGCTGCTGCTATTGCAAACCAAAATGTAGAAAATTTCAATTTAATAGCGATTGGACAGACAAAGGAGATAGCCAATGTTCATACTCCGAATTAATCACGCAGCCACTTATATTAGATAGGCCGGTTTAATCTGTTGGTCGTGAGCTCCCAGCACACCTATGCCAACTTAAGAGCCGATGCGCGCCATGGCGGTATACGGCAAGCGTCTTGCGAAGTGGTCTGTAGCGTATTGGAAATACAGCACAGCTCGTTGTAGAGAAGTCATTTTTACGTTATGTTTAGTCCATGATCTTGTTCGGATACCATAAGGAAACATAATGCGAAGTATAGGAAACTTTCTCTGGTTCATCTTTGGCGGCTTTTTCATGGGCCTGGCATGGTGGTTTTTTGGTATTCTGGCCTTCATCACCATCATAGGCATCCCTTGGGGTAAGGCCTGTTTTGTCATCGGCCAATTTACCTTCTTACCATTCGGTCGAGAAGCGGTGAGCCGCAACGTGTTAAATCAGAAGGATGACATAGGCACTGGTGTGCTTGGGTTTATTGGAAACGTCATCTGGTTTATCTTTGCCGGCGCATGGTTGGCAATCGGTCATATTATTTCTGCACTTGCTTGTTTCGTCACTATCATCGGCATTCCTTTTGGCATTCAGCATCTGAAACTTGCTGGCATTTCACTCGCCCCAATCGGTAAAACAATCGTCAGTAAATAGCTTTACCAACCATCAATACTGGCATTCATGCAGCCCGTCACCCTGCGTCAATTGACTAAACAATTTAGCCAACCCGGACGGCTGGATGCCATCTACCTGCGTCCGGGTCGTGGTCAGCCTTGTTTGCAACAAGATCAAGCCGATGCCATTGCCAACCTTGGATTACAGGGAGATCGCGCAAGTTTGCGCCAGTCATCGGCACCGAATGGAAGCAAACGACAAGTGACTCTGCTGCAAGCAGAGCATTTACCAGTGATAGCAGCGCTCACCGGGCATGCACAGATTGATCCGGCTTTACTCAGGCGCAATCTGATTGTTTCCGGCATCAATTTGCTGGCGACAAAATCGCTATTTAAAGATCAGCCTTTGCTTCTATTGATAGGTGATGTGGTGCTGGAGGTCACGGGTCCTTGTGAGCCCTGCTCAAAAATGGAACAAGTGCTTGGGCCCGGGGGCTACAATGCTATGCGCGGCCATGGCGGTATCACGGCACGTATTCTGCGCGGTGGTATTTTACGTATTGGCGATACAGTACAGGTCGTTATAAAGACTGATACTGATAAAGCTCAGCACTCTTCCCTACCCCTTTTCGGCAGTGACTAGCAGTCAGTTTCAACTGTTATTCAAGCTAACGAAATCTTAATTGAGCAGTACCTACTTTCATCTGCACTGAAGCTGGCTCAGCTAAAAATGATGGTTGAAATAGCCTCCCAATCACCTGCATCTATCCACCTGAAAAACTGTTCTTTCCACAGGCTGAACAGTCAATGACATAGACAAATGCAAACTCGCAATTCAGCATTCATCAGATTACGCCAAAGTAAAAACCACTGAAATTTACAAACTGTCAGGAATATTAAGGTTTTTAATTTTTAGTTTGGTAATATATTACGACAATTATTCTTTTATTAAATATTTACAATCTTGACTGATAGCAGCGCGTGACGGCTTGTTAATTTGCCGGCAATTGCGCGCTGAATCACTGGCAGAAAAATGTTGCAGCCCTGCGTTATCAGGGCTGAAAAAACATAGTGCAGCATTCTAATTTGCAGAAGCACTGTATTGCATAGTTATGATTGATATCGTTAACAGCAGCTAACCAGGACTTGGGTCATGAACCTTTCACTGCCAACCAACATAGACCATATTCTTGTCATTGATGACGACCCGTTGATGCAAATTGTCGTCAGTGCCCTTTTCACCAAAGCTGGTCATGTACAAGTTTCATGCGAGGGCACGGTCAGGTCGGGTATCGAGTGGTTTGACGATAAACCTGCCACAGATAATATCGTACTGATTCTAGACCTTGGCCTGCCGGATGGCGACGGCAAAGACGTGCTTGATTACTTGTCCACCCATAGGCCACAAACACCTGTGATCGTGATCACATCCGAATCCACCATAGAGACCAAGCTGGCGGTTCTCACTCAGGGGGCAGATGCCTACCTGCAGAAACCGTTTATCCATGAGGAGCTGCTGGTCACGCTGCGTTCAGTCTGTCGCCGTGTTTTTGCGGCTGAAGAGCGCGGTTCACTGGCACACTGGCAACTGATAGTGCGCCAATGGATACTGATCGCGCCGAATGACGTGGAGATACGCTTGAGTGTGCCGGAAACCCAGTTGCTGGATCTATTGCAACGCCATTACGGCAAGCCGGTTTCCAGACTCAAGATCAGTGAATCTCTGGGCAGTTTGTATCGCTACTCTGGCAACAGCCTAGAGGCCATGATCAGCCGCTTACGCAAAAAAATCAATCAGGCCTACCCTGATGTTGAGGTTGTCAGAGCGGTCAATGGCACCGGCTATATCCTGGTACTGGATATACGCTGACAGCCGACTATGGCAGGCCTCGACTGTGGCTGGCCTCTACTATGGGCTGGCCTTAAGTTTATCTGACTGATCTGGCAATCTTCAGCACGCTGGTTGAGAGATTTAATTCGGTCTTGCGGATATTGCGCAGACTCACATCAAACACATAGCGCCCACCGACCTCTTCCAGCCCTATCATTCCCCCGCGCTCCAGAAAATTGGGCGTATCACTAATGCTGAGCACATTCCGGCTCTGCAACCAAGTTAAATAGTTAGAGATCTCGGCGTCAGGCAAATCATTTGCCAGATAAGCAACATGGCAATCTGCCAGCTCGTTGACTGCACTGACCTGGATGATTTTCAATGAATGTCCTTTCACCAGCTGCGACTCCAGGGCGCGTGAGCCGCGTATGAAATTATCGTTTTGGGTACGGATGCATACATTCAATACGGCGTTGTCAGCGAGGCTGGTTTTAGGCCAGGTGCTGAACCTGGAGAAATTCAGCAGAAAAGCCATTCTGACCTCGGCATCCGCAGCGTAAGTGGCTAGCGGTCGCAGCGTGAATGTCATCACTAACAGAATATAAACGAAGCGTGCTAGAAGTCCCAACGGATCTCTCCCACCAGGCTTCTGGGCGTACAAAGCATCCACATGCGAGTACCCTGGTCAAGCATGACACCCCTGCCCTCATAAGCGTTACACATGCCGTTATTCAGGCTGCGGGCATTCAATGAAAGCTCGATATTTTTCACCGGTTTCCAGCGCATGCGCATGTCAACCGTGGTATAGCCTGGCCGGGAATAATAGGATGATCCGCTAGTAGAATCTCTCTCACTGATACGTCGGATATCCATGCTGGTACTAAAGCGGGCAGTCGGCTCCCAGGTCGTCCGCAGGAATGTAATGCTGGTGGGGATCAATGCCGCTTCATCAGCCTGATTGGTTTCACTCACCACATGGTTCAAGGTCTGTGAAAACTGCAAATGCCAGTCATGCAAAAGTCGCCAGTCTACACTTAGCTCGGCGCCTACTGTTCTGAGTTCGCCTTTATTACCGGGGCTCACATAGTTGGTCACATAGCCTTGGGTGGGTAAAGTGCTGGCATCAGTTCTGTCGAACGTAAACGATGACAAGCTAGTGTATTGATTGCTAAATACGTTGATATTGCTGTGCAGCTTAGAGTTCCACTGTGCTCGCCAGCCCAGCTCGGCCGAATTTAAATACTCACTCTTTAAGCCACCATCTGAGCGAACGATGGTTGCAGATGGTGGCAGCCCCCCTTGTGCTGGCTTGTACTCAACGCCTAACTCTATATCCTGGTCAAAGCGTCTGGGCACACGTACCGCCCGCGCCAGCTTGCCCCATAGCACATGATCGGAATGCAGGTTCCACACCAGGCCCAGGTTGGGAGAATACTCCCAGCCGGTGTATTGGTTGTGATCCATACGTGCGCCTAGAGACAGCAATAGCTTGTCGTTGAGGGTGATCTCATCCATGGCGTAAAGACTGCTATAGACCATGGTGGCCTCAGGTTTTTTAACGATGACTTGGCCAGACTTGATGTGATCATCCACAACGCGTACAGATGCGCCCCAGGAGATATCGTGGCCGTGACCTACATAAACACGGTTTTGTATATCTGTATCAAATATATTTTCTGTCACGTCGACTATACGCTGAGGTTGAATGGCCGGGCTCAGCCAGCCTGTGCCTATGTCTAAACGTACATAGGAGGCATTCAGCTGCATCGCGCTTCCATTCGCCAATACCCATTCGCTATGCCCGCGCAGACTAAAGCCTTTAGACTGCTCTTTAAAGCGGGCAAGGTCGTCCTGACCTTCTATCATTGAAATCCAACTTGTACCATCACTCACGTAAGCATCCGCAGCAAAATCCCACTTGCCACCATCGCGGTTATAACCATCCAGCCGAAAACCCGCTGAATGTTTAAAAAAGGCATCCTTAGCGCTGCCACCGCTCAGATTCTGGTTAGGGTTTGAATGAAAGTCAGACACGTATCCACGGTAAAACACACTCTGGTCGGCATTCGCCCCGCCGAACTTTCCACGCAGATATTGTTGCCAGCCACCCCCAACCACCACAGTGGAAGTTTGCGTCGCAGCGGCAGATTTGGTGATGATATTGATCACCCCATTGACTGCGTTCACCCCCCAGGTCGAGGCACCAGAGCCACGAATGATCTCCACTCTCTCTATATCATCAATTGAAAAACCCAGGCCTTCCCAATTCACGCCGGAAAATACCGGGTCCAAGGCATTGCGTCCATCTATCATCACCAGAAGTTTGTTCGAGATCCGCCGCGCCCCGCCTCTGATAGTCACTGCCCAATGATTGGCTGATACCTTGACCACATCCACGCCCGGCACCATCATGAGTACTTCAGGGAACTCAGTTGCCCCAGACTGCCGGATATCCTCAGCGGTGATGACGGACATCGCCGCCGGCACTTTGGAAATGCTCTGCGGTCTTTTAGAAGCGGTGACCACCTCTACATGCATCAGGTCTTCAAGAGAGGTATCACGCAAAGAAAATTGCGTATCCCCCTCTTCAGCCATTGCCAGCGGTAGCAGCTGTGTCATTGCCAGCAACAGGCCTAGCAGCGCAACGGCAAGCGGCACTGAGTTGTAGCGCTGCTGGCCAGGGTTTATCGGTGGGGATGTCATAGTTGCAGATAGGGTATACATAGTAAATCCTTCTGACTAGCACGGCTAAGATGGCGATCTGGCAGCTCGTTGACGGCGCTGATCTGAATGTTTTTTAGTGAATGTCCTTTCACCAGCTGCGCCTGTAAGCAGCGTGAGCCGGGGATGAAGGCGTCGCTTTGGGTTGGTATGCAAGGATGCAATACGGCGCTGTCAGCGCGGCTGACTTCAGGCCATGTGCTGAACCTGCAAAAATTCAGCAAATAAGCCAACCTGGTGACGGCATCCGCTGCGCAAGTGGTTAGCGCTCGCAGAGTGAATGTGGTCACCAATAAAATGGCTATGAGGCGCGCTAGAAGTCCCACCGTATCTCTCCAACCAGACTTCTGGGCGTGCAAGTCAAAAACATGCGAGTGCCGTGGTCAAGCAAGACACCCTTGTCTTCATAGGCGTTGCACATGCCGTTATTCAGGCTGCGTCCATTCAGTGAAAGCTCGATATTTTTCACCGGCTTCCAGCGCATGCGCATATCAATAGTCGTATAGGCTGGCCGGGAATAATGGGGTGATTCGGCAGCAGAGCTTCTGTCACTGGTACGCCGTATATCCAGGCTGGTACTGAAGCGGGCATTCGGCTCCCAGGTCGCCCGCAAGAATGTAATACTGGTGGGTATCAATGTCGCTTCCTCAGCTTGATTGCTTTCACTC
This sequence comes from Methylophilus luteus, assembly GCF_042676265.1. Classification (NCBI taxonomy): domain Bacteria; kingdom Pseudomonadati; phylum Pseudomonadota; class Betaproteobacteria; order Nitrosomonadales; family Methylophilaceae; genus Methylophilus; species Methylophilus luteus. The sequence goes on along the minus strand of NZ_JBHTKB010000002.1, from coordinate 534,817 downwards.
ACAACATGACTAAAGGTCTCTGAGAGTTGCAAATGCCAGTCATGCCGAAAACGCCAGTCTACACTCAACTCCGCGCCTACTGTTCTTAACTCGCCATTATTATTTGGGGTCACATAGCTGGTCACATAGCCTTGTGTGGCAAAAGTGCTGCCATCAATTGAGCTGACGTTATAGGACGACAAGCCAGTGTAATCATTGCTGAACACATTGAAATTGGTGTGCAGCTTGTTGGTCCACTGTGATCTCCAGCCTAGCTCGGCCGAATTCAGATACTCACTTTTGAAGGCACCATCCGCGCGAACGACTGTTGTATTTGCAACTGGCAGCACCCCTGCTGGCTGGTAGTCGACGCCGACCTCTACATTGCGGTCAAAGCGCGTAGGCACGCGCACCGCCCGCGCCAGCTTGCCCCACAGCACATGATCGGGATGCAGGTTCCACACCAGGCCCAGGTTGGGAGAATACTCCCAGCCGGTGTATTCGTTGTGATCCATACGTGCCCCTAGCGACAGCGTTAGCTTGTCGTTGAGGGTGATGTCATCCATGCCGTAAAGACTGTAAAACAGCTGGCGCGAGTCGGGTTTAGTCACCTGGACTTGCCCGGTCTTGATTTCATCACTCAACACGCGGGTAAATGCCCCCCAGGAGATATCATGGCCATTGCCGACATACAGGTGATGTTGTATTTCGGCATCGAAGATGTTTTCTGTGATGCCGAGAATACGCTGCGGCTGAATGGCGGGGCTCATCCATTCTGCGCCTATATTGGTATGTACAAAGGAAGTATTCAGCTGCAAACCGCCGCCATTGGCCATAGGCCATTCGCTATGCCCGCGCAAACTAAAGCCATCAGTCTGTTCTTGATAGCGTGCAGCCTCTCCCCTGCGCTCTACCACTGAGATCCAACTGCTGCCCCTGTTATTGTAAGCATCCGCAGAAAAATCCCACTTGCCACCATCGCGGTTGTAGCCATCCAGCCGAAAACCCGCCGAATGTTTAAAATAGGAATCCTGAGCACTGCCACCACTCAGATTCCGATTAGGGTCTACATGAAAGTCGGACACGTATCCACGATAAAACACACTCTGGTCGGCATTCGCCCCGCCGAACTTTCCGCGCATATATTGTTGCCAGCCACCACCGAGCACCACACTGGAAGTTTGCGTCGCAGCAGCAGATTTGGTGATGATATTGATCACCCCATTGACTGCATTAGACCCCCAGGTCGAGGCACCGGAACCACGAATGATCTCCACCTTCTCTATATCTTCAAGCGGGAAAGCCACGCTTTCCCAGTTCATGCCGGCATACACCGGGTCGTATGCATTGCGGCCATCGATCAGCACCAACAGTTTGTTCGATATCCTATGTGCATGCCCTCTCACAGCGACTGCCCAGTGGTTGGCTGATATCCTGATTACATCCAGCCCAGGCACCATCATCAGTAATTCAGGTAACTCGGTTGCCCCGGACTGCCGGATATCCTCGGCGGTAATGACAGACATCGCCGCCGGCACTTTGGAAATGCTCTGCGGCCTTTTGGAAGCGGTGACCACCTCTACATGCATGAGGTCTTCAAGTGAGGCATCACGCAAGTTAAATGTCGGGTTTTCTTCCTCAGCCATGGCAGCTGGCTGCAGAGTGGTCGCCAGCAGCAGGCCCAGCATCGCAACGGCAGGCGACACTGAGCTGTAGTGCTGCTGGCCAGGGCTAATCGGCGCGGATTTTATCGATGCAGAGAGGGTAGACATAGCAAATCTTTCTGACCAATAAGGCTAAGCTGTGAATGCGTAAGCAGCGAACGGCTGGGGTTTACCATAAAAATACCCCTGCAAAAAATCACATCCGAGTTCGGTGAGTATATTGGCCTGTTCCTGGGTTTCCACGCCCTCAGCCACCACCACATATTCCATGGTTTTTGCAATCATCATAATGGCGCGCACTATCGCCTCATCCTGTTTGGAATGCTGCAGCTCATTGACAAAATGTCTGTCTATCTTGAGTACATCAACCGGAAAATTCTTCAGGTAACTCAGTGACGAAAAGCCAGTGCCAAAATCATCGATGGCGATACGTATCCCCAAGGCACGCAAGGCGCGCAGGTTGTTGACCGTGGACGGGGTGTGATGCATGACTATGTTTTCTGTCACTTCCAGCTCTAGCCTGGCTGCCGGTAGTTTTGAGGTCTCAAGCGCATGGACGACTTGCTCATAAAAGTCCGCACTTAACAGTTGCAATGGCGAAAGATTGACCGCTACTGAAAGCGGAAAACCGGCTTCAGCCCAGCGCGCGGCATCGTGACAGGCAGTGTTCAATACGTAACTGCCTATCTCGGTGATCAGCCCGCTCTCTTCAGCGACCGCAATAAAGCTTGCAGGACTCAACAGGCCTTTTTCAGGATGCCGCCAGCGTAGCAGCGCCTCCACAGAAACCATCTTTTTGCTGATGGCATCCACCTGTGGCTGGTAGAACACTTCCAGCGATCTTTCTTGTAATGCCACACGCAGATCAGCTTCTATCTGCACTCTATCCAGCAGTCGCGCGGTCAGCCTCGGCGTGTAGAACTGGCAGTTGTTCTTACCCATGGTCTTGGCTTCAGACATGGCAGTATTAGCAAACTTGAGCAGGTTAAGCGCGTCGCCCGCATCTTCAGGATAAACACTGATACCCATGCTGAGATTGAGAAAAATAGAATGCTGACCTACCTGATGCGGCCCTCTTAAAAAGATCTGCATGCGCTGTGCCAGTAACAAGGCCTGCTCAGCAGTGTCCACCTGCGGCAATAGCAGGGCAAACTCATCGCCACCCAGCCTGGCCGCAAAGGTTTCGCCGGCATCAAAAAATGGCTGTTCACTCTGGCACAAGCGGTCTAAAAAGTCGGTTCTGGATAAATGATCACTGATCAGGCCAGCCACTATCTTTAACACCGCATCACCGGTCTCGCTGCCCTGGCACTCATTGATCAGCTTGAAATCATCGATATCCATCAGGATCACCGCAAACTTACTGAGCTCTGCCTCGCCTTGCACTATGGTCTCAGAAACGCGTCTGAGAAATTGCCTGCGGTTAGGCAGCCCGGTCAGCAAATCGTGATCAGACAGATACTGCACCTGCTGTTCGGCCCGAAACCGGCCGGTGATATCGCGCAATACACACAAGGCTCTGTCATGGGTGATACGGGCAATATTACCCTCCATGAAGCGCGCATCCTGGCCTGGCACAGTCAGGCTGAAAGGGATAGTGTGTACGACTTCATGCTGCAAGGCGTTTTGCAGATCCTGCACGAAAAACCTATGCACCTCAGGCGCAAAGAACCCGGGCAGCGATTGGCCGGCACTCAATATGCCAGCTTCTTCCAGGGCACCATATGCCTCGTGTATCAAGCCTTCACCATCCAGCAGGCAGATGGTATCGGGCAGGGCCTTGAGCATGGCGCGATTACGCGCCTCAGACAGTTGCAGCTCTTTAAGCGTGCGATAGGACTGCATGACATAATCCATGCGGTAGCCTATCAGTGACCAATCGATAGGCTTAGGCAGAAAGTCTGTCGCGCCAGCATCATAAGCGAGAGCGATAGACTGAGTGTCACGGCAGCCGGTGATCATCACCACCGGCAGTTCAGCATGATCGCCACGGATATTACGGCACACCTCAAAGCCACTCATTTCCGGCATATCGACATCGAGCAGCACGATCTGAAACTCATCGCTGGAAATACAGCGCAAGGCTTCATGGCCATTACTTACCGTGTGCACCTCATACCCATTTTCTTGCAGCATGGACTGTAGTGATAACTGCATGATCACGTCATCATCCACCACCAAAAGTTTCCCTTTATTTAGCATAATCACCCTTCTGTACGGTAGGTGGCGCTCAGCTCATGCACCACGAATGCATATTCGCATTTCACTGATTTGATCAAGATGTCCGACTTATCCAGCACACCATCCCTGGCTGAGGCCTCGATCAGACTGAGTGTATGGGCCAGAAACTCGGCCCCCATATTGCCCGCGCTAGACTTCAAGGCATGCGCGGTGCTGGTCAGGGCGACGGTGTCGCCTCTGTGGTATACCCTTTGCATTTCGGCCAAGCCGGTTGGAAAAGTCTCACAAAAGGCGTCTAACAAACGCAGGATAAGTGGCAGCTTGCCGGGTTGCGAGATCGCAGCCAGGTTACGCAGGGAATGATGATTGACATGGTGCAACACCTTGGCCGGTAGCGGCTCAGGGCCATCCGCAGGCGCTGCTGCATCTACAGGGCCGGTGACCTTGAGCCAGCGGTTGAGCACGCCTTTGAGCTGATCCTGCGTATAAGGCTTGATGACGTAGTCGTCCATGCCAGCCAGCATGCATTTGACTTTATCGCCGGCGATCGCATTGGCGGTTAAAGCAATGATGGGAATACGTGGCTGGTCTGCCTGTTGCATGGCACGTATCCTGCGCGTGGTTTCGTAACCATCCATCTCTGGCAGATGGCAGTCCATAAAAATGGCATCGAATGCTTGGTGCTCTAACAAAGCGAGCGCCTCATAGCCATCATTGGCAAGCGCCACCTGCATGCCCAGGTCTTCAAGCATATCGATCGCCACCATCTGATTGATCTTGTTATCCTCAACCAGCAACACATGGGCCTGGTCTAGGCTGGCTGACGGAGTGGTGGGTATGCGCGCAGCGCCGGTCACGGCATGCTGTATGGCGCTGTAGAGTTGCGCAAAGCTCAAGCCTGGCTGCAGCAAGGTAGTGAGGGCGAATCTTGCCGCCAAGGCCTGGGCATTTTCGCTGTCAGCCAGCAGCAACACCGGTGTCTGGTCCCAGCGATAGTCGGCACGGACCTTCTCCAGCAACAGCACGTAATTACCCTGCTCAAAGGCCTCACTGATCACAATCGCACCGTAGCCAGCCTGGCCTGCAGCATCGAGCCCGGCAAATGCGGCCGTCATCTCAGTCAGCAGTTCACATTCAATATGCACCGCACTCAACTGGGCGCACACCGGGGCGAACTGATCAGAAGCCGGCATACAAGCCAGCACACTTAAACCGTCAAACCCGGGCTGATTCATCACTCCCTGCGCCATCACTGATTTGTTCAGTGTCAGTGCAATCGTGAATATAGAGCCTTTGCCCTCTTCACTTGTCACAGAAAGGGTCCCGCCCATCAGTTCTAACAATGAGCGGCTGATCGATAGCCCCAGTCCGGTACCGCCATAGGTTCTCGAAGTGGAGTTATCCGCCTGCGAGAAATGATCAAAAATACGCGTTTGCAGTGATTGCGGGATGCCTATGCCGGTATCCTGCACCGCGATGGTGAACGATATGGTGTCGTCTGTTTCTGCCGTGACTTCTGTCATCACCGTGATGCCACCCTGCTCGGTGAATTTCAAGGCGTTATTGAGCAGGTTGACGAGCACCTGCCTTAAGCGCAACGCATCGCCGCGCAGCAGCAGTGGCTGTGAGGTCGAGTCCTGCACCCGCAGGTAGAGGCCTTTCATCATGATCATTTCGCGGAACATATTGCTGGCGTCAGCGACCACAGAGATGATATTCATATCAGCATCATCCAACTCTACTTTGCCGGCCTCGATACGCGAAAAATCCAGAATATCGTTAATGATCTGCAGCAGATGCTGGCTCGAAGATTCCACCACTTCAGCAAACTGTCGCTGCACATTATCCAGTGGGGTCTTTAACAACAGCTCTATCATGCCAACGATGCCATTCATGGGCGTACGGATCTCATGGCTCATAGAGGCGAGGAAATCACTCTTGGCCCGGCTGGCCTGCTCTGCCAGATCCCTGGCCTTGACCAACTCCTCTGTCCGTCTGTTGACCTCGTTATCTAGATGGTCCATTTGATCAAGAATGGCCCGATTGGCCGTCCTCAACTGCAACAGCATCAATTGAAAGCCTTGTTGCAACTGATTGATCTCAATGATGCGGCTGGTCTCCAGCTCTTGCTCAAACACCATCAGCTGCCTGGTATCAGCAATATTCTCCATCACATGCGCCAGCTTGGTTAATGGCGAGACCACCATACGTATACGCTTGGCAAACAGTTGAATCGAAATAAGCACTGCCACCGGTGAGATCACCAGCAAAAATATCAGCAGCTGCCCTAAATGGGTGATCAAAGGTTTTACATCTACACCTAGCCTGAATGAGCCCAGATTAAAACCATCAAAACTGATCGTCTTTTGCAAGACTATGCTGGTACCCTGGATCTTCTGGTACGGTTGCGGATGCCTGGACGGCTTGGCAAGGGCTGGTTTTTCCACACCAGGCCGATAATAGCTGGCAAACAATTGCTGATTATTGTCGTAAAGCTCCACATACTTCACGTCCGTGACTGAATCGAGGTTAGCCAGCACTTTTCTGGCGGCTTCGCGGTCGCTAAAACTCAAAGGCGCAACGACGTTGTCTTCCAGCATCATCATCCTCAGGTGTATGTCTTCCAGATGAAACTTGATCATCAAGTACGAAGCCACCACAAATGAGGTTATGCCCAGCACCAGGATAGCGCCACCCACGGTGGTGACGACCATGTCACCGATATGTGACAACAGGTTGGCGGGAGTTTTCATCCTGCTGATCTTAAGTGTTGGTCTGTTCACAGGGCACCTTTGAAAAGTAATCGCGTGGCCGCATGGCTCACTGCTCATATCCTTATAACGAATTTATATCTATGTTTCTTAAAGCAGAATACAGGGTTAACTTAGCGCTCTTTCAATGATTCAGAAATGGTTTTGGTGATAGGCTTGGTCAAATAGCTCAATACGGTTTTTTCCCCGGTCGAGATATCCAGCGTAGCGGTCATCCCCGGCTGCATCTCAATCGCCTTGATGCCCTTTTTACCGCCATGGGAGATCTCCTGCTTGTCGATCAGCACTTGCACCCGGTAATAGAACACCTGTCCCTGCGCTGTATTCTCTACCAGGGCATCCGGGCTCACATAGCTGACCTTGCCGCGCAATACTCCATACACACTGTAATCATAGGCATCCAGCTTGATCGAAACCGGCAAACCAACCAGCACATAGGCCACATCTTTAGGTTTGAGCTTAGCTTCAACGATCAGCGGACCATGGGTAGGCAATATCGTCATGATCATATCGCCTGGTTTGACTTTTGCACCTGGCGTGGTCAGCTCGATCTTGCTCACAAAACCATCGGCCGGTGCGTGTATCTCGGTGCGTTCAAGCGTGGCCTGCCGGTCAAACAACACCTGTTGCTGCGTCGCCAGATCTTCTTCCGCCTTGGTCATATCGGCCTGGGCATCCTGAAAATACTTGTTCTCACGATTGGTGATGGTGCCTTGTATTTCAGACATTTGCCGTTGCAGGCGGATAATGTCCGACACTGCGATATCGCCGGTCTCCAGCAGTGGCTCATTGATTTTAAGCTCTTGGTTGACCAGTGCCAGGCTACTCCTGAGCGCAGCGATCTCCTGCTGCAGGGCTTGCTTGCGCCGCTTATACAGCTGCGTCTGATTGGAGACAAAGCTGGCATATTGCAAGGCATCCGCAGGAAAAGACAACTCGCGCCCATACACTTCGGCGTGCAAGCGTGCCAGATTGGCCTTGAGTGCGGCCACTTTGGCCCGGCTGTCATGGTAGCCAGCCTCAGCCTGCTGGCGCTCCAGCACGACTAGTGTCTGCCCCTTGCTCACCTTATCCCCTTCATGCACCATCAGCTGATCGATCACACCATCCACCGCAGCCTGGATCACCTGGGTCCTATCTTGCGCAATGACCTGGCCTTGTGCACTGGCCACTTCATCGATACGTGCATGTTTTGCCCAGTAAATAAAACCGCCCAGCCCCAGGATAAAAAACAGAATGACAAAATAGTGAAAGAATCTATCGCTCATTTCAAACTCCTTCTTGCGCGTTCACGGTAACAGTTTCTGCTGGCGCGGTGGTAGATGGCCGGCCCTGCAACCGCTGCAATACGGCATCGCGCGGACCATCGATCAAGATACCTTGCGGGCCCAGCACTATCAGGCGGTTGACCAGCGCCACCAGCGCCGGTTTATGTGTCACCAGCAGCAGGGTTTGCGTGGCGGTGGCCGCCTGCTGAATGGCAGTCAACGCCTGGCCTTCAGTGCCTTCATCCATGGCCGAGGTAGGCTCATCCAGCAGCCACATATTGGGCTTGGCCAATAACAATCGAGTGAGTGCGATAAGCTGCTTTTGCCCACCAGACACCCCCGCGCCGCCTTCAGCGATCTGCAGATCCAGGCCTTTGGCATGACCCGAGACCAAACGGATCAGCCCGGTCGCTTCGCAGGCGGCCAGAATAGCGGCATCCGTGATGCCGACCAGGCCTATGGTCAGATTGTCACGCAGACTGCCTTGCAACAGCCGTATCTCTTGCGGGATATAGCCTATCTGTTCAGATAGCCAGGGGCGGGATAATTGCTGCATATCCAGCCCATCCAGCAACACCGTGCCCTGCACCGGTTTATACAAGCCACCCAGCAGCTTGAGCAATGTGCTTTTTCCTGCACCTATGCTGCCTATAATACCCACTTTCTCACCCATGCCTATGTTGAGATTTTCTATCTTCAGGCCTTGTGTACCTTCTTTATAAGCGAACTGCAGGGCGGGCACCATGATATTGCCGAGCAGGCGTTCAGGCACCAGCGGGGTCTCCACACCTTCATTATCCATTTGCAGGGAAAAAACCTTTTCCAGGCTCTCGAATGAGATCTTTGAATTACCCCATTGCACGATCAGGCCAGGCAGTGCCCCCACTGGTGCCAGCACGCGGCCGGAGAGGATAGAGCAAGCGATCAGGCTACCGGTGGTCAACAGGCCGGTAGAAGCGATATACGCCCCCATGCACACCAGCACCACATAGCTGGATTGCTGTAAAAATGCGGCAAGGTAACTGGCGTGCTCGCTGTAATGGCGTATGCTGACATCCTCTTCAACTGACTCCCGGCTCAACATGCCCCAGCGATTGAGCTGATGCCAGCCTGCACCAGTGGCCTTGATCGACTCTGCGCCTTCAACAGTCTCAACCAGCAAGCCCAGTTTTTTGTTACTGGCCATGGTAGAGCTGCGGGTGTGCGCTTGTATGCGCTTGCGATACATCAAGCCCACCAGCATGGAAGCCACAAAAAAACCGATAGGCACCAGCGCCATCTGCAACCCTGCCAGCATCACGATCACCAGCAGGAAAAGAATGGCGAATGGCACATCGATCAAACAGTAAAGCACCGCGGCAAGTACAAAAGCGCGGATAGTCTCATAGCCACGCACTTGCGAAGACAGGCTGCCCACACTAGGCGGAAACTGATCCATGCGTATATTCAATAGCCGCTGGAACACACGGTGCCCCAATTCAATGTCTATGCCCTTCATGGCACGGTCCTGAATCGCAGAGCGCGCCATCTTGATCACCAGCTCAAATACCGCCGCGACCAGGGCACCCGTGGTTAACACGATCAGGGTGGGCACCCCTTGCGTGGGGATCACCCTGTCATACACCTGCATGGAATACAATGAACCCGCCAAAGCCAGTGTATTGGCGATGATTGCAGCAAAACCAACGTAAAACAACACATGCGAGCGCTGCAACAAAACTTGCTTGAACAACTTTCTCAGGCTGGCTTTCTTCTCACCGACCACCGTATTCTCTATGGTCGAATAGCTTGCGCCTGCAGGCAGTGACGCCACCTGCGTGCGGCCTGCCGGGCTTTCAACTACCCAGTTACCATCGCTGCCTTTACCGAGAATGATATGCCAGCCCATGCCTGGCAGCATGGCGATCGCAGGCAGTACTTCAGGCCTGACTTTACGCATCCACACCGGCGGCTTCAGGCCCATTTCTGCATGCAGGAGCTTGATAGCCGCTTTGGCTACGCGTGCTTCCAGCATGACTGGCGGTGCAGGATCAGCTACCAGTTCAGCGTCCACCACTTCAGGCGCGTGCGCGCTATGCTTTACCGCATCAGGGCTTCCCAAATCAGGGTTTACCGCATGAGGACTCAACGCATCAGGCTTGATCAACTCATGCAACACGGCCGATGGCTCCGCCCGCTCATGAGCGTCTACAGCAACGCTTGCAGTCTTAACCTGCCCCAGGCATTCCTCATAGATCGCATGCATTTCACGCTTGGAAAGTTTGCGCGCATTGGGACTGGTGACTGCCAGCCTGTGCGCCAGCCATTCAAAATCGGCCATCGTCAGTCCATGCGCCTGTTTACCTTGTTTATTGTTCCACCACATCATGTTCTGTTTCCTAACCAGGGGAATTTCCCACTGAGCACATCGAGTTTGTAGCGGGTGACCACCAGCTGGGCATTGACTTCGGCCAGTGCCTGCTCAGCGATCACCAGATCCCTGGCAACGTTCACCACGTCATACCAGCTGCGTTTACCGGCCTTGAACAGCCGCTTATAAGACTCCAGCACTTCCGCTGCTGTTTTGGCATTGGCAAGTGCATTACCCAAGCGTTTGCTGGCTGCGGTGCCTGCCTGCCACTCTATCCGGATAGACTGTACCAATGAACGCTCAGCCGCGACACGCAGCGCGCGCACGCTTTGCACACGCGCCTGCGCAGCCTGTGCTTGCGCAAAAGACGATAACCCCGCACCAGGCTGGTACTGCACGGTTAAAAATACCGAATCATTGTCAAAAGTACCGGGGGCAGTCGTGGTGGTGTGCTGTGCCTGTAAAGCCAGGCTGGGCCAAAGGGCTGCTTTCTGCGCGCGCTGTTGCGCATCTGCCACTTCTATATCTGCAGCAAAACGCGACAGCACTGGATGATTATTCAAGGCATACTGAACGAATTGCTCTTCATTTTCATGGTTGAAAAACTCACTGGCTGCCACACCGCTCTGCAATTCAATCTCACTCGCGGTGACCTCGCGGCCGGCCAGCAATGACAACTGCGCCAGGGCAGAATTACCATTAGCCTGCTCATTTGCCAGCTCACTTCGGGATTGGTCCAGCCTGGAAGAGATCAAATAACTATCCGACAATGGCGAGGCACCTTGCGCGATACGCCGCTTGACCAGAGCCTCCAAAGAAAGCAGCCGCTCAAGATTATTGTTTGAGGCCTTTTGCCGACCCAATGACGATTGCAATGTCTGATAAGCCGACACCACGTTCAAAGCCAGGCCATACTGGGCCTCCAGCACGGAGAATTCAGCGGATTGTTTCTGGCTGCTGGCAGCATCCACCCCGGCAGTGATCCGGCCCCAGGTCCACAATGGCTGGGTCAATTGCAACGTGGTCACATGCGTACCATCACTACGTTGAGAGACTTGCGCACTAGGCGCAGGGTAATATTGCAGTTCAGCTGCCCGCAATCCATAGGCTGCCTCATTCACAGCACCATTTCTAGATTCAACGTTAGGGTGTGAGCGCACGGTTTCTTTCACCAGTGCATCCAGTTGCTGGGCCAGGCCAGATGTCGCGCTCTCACTTACTGTAGTTGAGTAAACCTGACAGCTATTGTCAGCCAGCGCAACATTGCGCTTAAATTCTGACAAAGGAGACAATCGCAAACCACCAGCCGAGCCAGGCGCGACAAACGAGGTGCCACTGCCGGAGTTTATAGCTGGAGTGCAGGCAGAAAGCGCCTCACCAGCAACAGCCTGAGTAAACATCAGGCAGAGAACTAAGCTAAAAAGATAAAGCACGCTACCCCCTAAAAAAACATTACTATCAATTCATGTGGGGGATTTTTTCATTAAGTAGAGGTCAGTAACTGACAATTTCTGACAAATCGTCAGGAAATGTGATAAAAACCGGGATTTTTTCCTGAAAACGCGCTGGTTAGTACAGGCAAACACGAAAAACTGACAGCTGTTATCTGAATCGCCACCTGATAAAGGCTTAAGCAGCATGCAACTGCTGACACAAAACAGCCTCACTTAAGCAAATCAAAATCAAGCAAATCACAATTCATTGCAGCTAAGCGCCGCCATCAAGCTAGCCGTCGGCGCTGACAACCCCTCCTGATAGGCGCTCACATGCCGCATCATCGTGCTGACAAGCGCGTGAACGAATGCACTCAGTTGTCAGCCACTACACTTGTCTCCATGCCCTAGCCCCTATGTACTTATCTCATGCCCTTGATCTGCACCAATCTATGCCCTAAAGCACTTATTCTCAACGCTACCGTTCTCTAACCCCCAACCCCTGCTTTTAAGCCCCTAACCCTTACTCTTTAGCCCCCAACCCCTAATCTCCAGCCTCTAGCTTAGAAGCTGACTAATCTTTTTTTTCGGCTGTGCCTGAAACCAGGCATCTTCGCCATACAAAACCACCGAATCCATGCCCAACAATCTGGCGATTTCCTCGTGGGCTTGATCGATCAGCTGGCAAATATGGTGCGCGTCCTGTTGCGCTTCGTGATAAATGTTGTTGAATATATCCGGTAAAAGACCGATATCCCACGCTTCAGCCTCCATTTGAGAGAGCATGATCTGTGCACAGCGTACGCAGGCAGAAAGATAGTACGCACCCAGATATTTCTTTTCGTCGATCTCACACAAAATCTCAGCCACCACTGAAAAATACCTGATCTTCAAGTCCTCACTCATACGACCTCCTCAATACTTATGCAGACAAATACTTATTCAACTGAATATTTATGCATTGAACATTCAGGAATACAGTAAAACAGCCAAAAAAACTGCCTGCCAAACCATCTGGCGGGCCCGATCACAGCTGTTAAAGTATATTAAGCATGGCCCTGCCGTAGCTGACACTCGCTGATGCTGCTTTTGCCGGCGTGATTGGGGCCAAATGGGGCCGTATTTTTAAATCCTGTCGCATACTTAAGTGCTGTCGCATCCTCAATTAAAAGCATGCTTGCAGTTTGCGTTGTAAGCGGCCTCAGCCATCACACCCAGGCAGTGATACTGGCCAAACCTTGAACATAACCTTAAATCTAAGCGGCAGCCCCCCCAAAAACAAAGAGCCCTTACTGCCCGGCAACCCAGAGTAAAGGGTTGCGGGAGTAAGGGCTAAAACGGCAGGGCTCACCCGCCGGGCACTCGCACAGCTATTTTTTCACTTGATCAGCATTGCTGATCAACCTTGTAGGTCCTCAGCATTGCTGAACAACTTTAAAGGCCACAGCAATGCAGCTGATAAACTTTCCAGGGCATCAGCATTAAAGCTGATCAACTTTCTAAGTCTTCAGCATTGCTGATCAACCTTGTAGGTCCTCAGCATTAAAGCTGATCAACGTTCTAAGTCCTCAGCATTGCTGATCAACCTTGTAAGTCATCAGCATTGCAGCTGATCAATTGCAGGTCATCAGCTTTGCAGGTGATCACCTGGCCATGCGATTATTTTAAGCAAGTACTTTAAATTGATTATCCAGCCTCATTTGCTCTACCAGATTGTCCAGCGTGATATTGCCGGTTAAACCCGGCACAGTCGTCGCCATAGTCGCTGCATTGACCACCACCTGGTTATTCGCGTCTACACTCAAATTATCCAGCGTCATAAACGAGCTCTTATCAAAGCCAGCGCCATTTGCCTTACCGTCATGATCAACCTGGATCTGCACCTTGCCATTCAGGTTCACTGCACGCACAAAGTCTGACAAATTGCTGCTGGCGGTAAAGCCTGACAGCAGTGCAGACACATCGATCACATCGGTTTCATCCGCTCCCTGGCCTGCGCCTTTGCCCAGCTTCAAACCAAAGTCTTTGATGGTGGCGCCACTGTTCAACGGGGTCTTGACGTTGAATATAAATCTGTCATGGCCACCGCCGCCAGTCAGTGTGTCGCCGGGCTCACCAGCAGGTGCGCCATTTGGCAAAAAGACGTTATCCTGTTTGTCTCCCACCATCTGCTCAGCCAGGTTAGTGCCCAGCCTGACGTCGCTGCGGGTGCTCAGGTTACCCGCCAGGTCGACCTGCTCGGCCTTCAGGGTATGCACGCCGTTAGATAAACCCTTCGCCACAAAGCTCCACTGACCCTCTGAGTTGACCGTGGTGCTGCCCAGCAAGGTATTACCGTCAAACACACGCACGCTGGCGCCCACCTCGCCACTGCCGCTGACGTTAAAGCCGGTGGCCTGATCGCCGGTGACCGCATTCACCACCGGCGCCAGAGCAACCGTATCGTAGTGCAGCACTTCTAGCGAAGTCTTGACGCTGCTGTTGCCAGCCACATCGACCTGGGTGGCGTACAGGGTATACGCCTTATTCGCTACCAGTGCATTGCTGCCCGCACCGGTATTGATACTCCAGGCACCACTGGCATTGGCAGTGGTGGTGAAGGTGCTGATCACACCATCGGTACTGGTCGCCACCAACGTGACAGTGGCGTACGCTTCCGCTGTACCTGTCAGCAGCGGGGCAGATTTAATATATCTGGGGACAGGATCGAATTTCGGTACAGCTGCCGAGGTATCTATCACCAGGTTATATGCGCCTGAGGTTTTAACCACCGTCACACCATCGGCGGCCAGCTCTTTGGCCACGACACTATGCGTGCCTGCGGCCAGGGCGGCAACAAGTGTATACGTCCACCCGCCATTCGCATCGGCTGTCACCTGAGCCAGCTTGGTGCTGCCATCATAGATATCCAGCTTGGCACTCGCCTTCGCGCCTGTGCCTTTCAGGGTCGGGGTGGTGTTACTGGTGACAGCGTCCCCTTTCTGAGCGCTATCGCTCGCAGCATCCATCACCGGCGTGCTCAGCTTGCTGGTATCTATGGTGAATTGATAAGGGGCAGAAGCTGCACTCACATTACCTACCACATCGGTCTGCTTCACCGTGATGCTGTGGCTGCCATTAGTGGTCATATTACTGGTCTGAAAGCTCCATAAACCGTTGCCATTCGCCTTGGTGGTGCCCAGGCTGATGGTGCCATCAAACAGTTCGACTATGCTGCCTGGCTCGGCCAGGCCGCTTAACAGCGGATCAGCACTCAAAGTATTCTCCACTGGTTTGGTAGGTGTGTTGACGGTGGTGATATAAGCGGGTGAACGCCCTGTTGTTCCCATACGCACCGCACCACTCTCACCCGCCTTGAGCTGGGTATAGCTCAAGCCATTCAATGGCGTTTCGGAGATAAATACATCTATATCAGACACTGATGCGAGATCAATTTCAGAATACGGGATATCTTTAGAACCGTTGGACAAAGCGTAAACCTTGATCTGGTCTATGGTGAAAAACTCGCCCAGATCAACCATGATCCAGTTATCGGTGGTGGCTCTACTTGCCGCATAGCCGTTATTATTCTCACGGTCAAAATTACCATTCGTCACCCCGGATTCCTTGTAGCCAGCGTAGACGTCGCTTCCGGTCAAACCTGCTGTGACTGTTTTACCCCGCGCGACATTGGTGCCGTTTGCATAGACTTCCACTTCGTTAACATACATCCTGTTCGCATTAGCGCCGTTTTGTTTTAACAGCACATAGCGGGCGCGGGCAGAGGCAGGTTGAGCGAAAACAGGCGCAATGGCGGTGGTATCCACAGTCACCACCGCTGCTACACTGGCAGCACTCTGGTCGCCAGCCGCATCCACCTGCCTGGCGGTGTAGCTGTACTGACCATCCATCAATACGGCAGGCACTTGCAAGCTCCAGTTGCCGTTCGAATCGGCCTTGGCAGTACCCACCAGACTGCTGCCCTGATAAATATTCACGGCATTATTTGCATCCGCCTTACCCTGCAGCACAGGTGTGGTGACATTAGTGATGCCGTCACTTGCCACTCCGCTGTCACTCGCTGCTGACAGCGATATGCTAGGCGCAGCAGCAGGCGCGCTGATATCTATGGTCAGCACCGTTGGCTTAGAGGTACGGATGGCAGTGACACCGTCAGTGCCAAGTTCTTTAGCCACATAACTGTGGGTGCCTTCTGTCTGGCCACTCAGGGACAGGCTCCAGTTGCCGTTGCCGTCAGCAGTCACAGTGCCGACCTTGTTGTCGCTGCCGTTAAAGCTATCCCACACTTCTACTTTAGCCCCGGCTTTGGCCACCCCAGTGAAGCCAGGACTGGTGACATTGGTAATGCCATCACCCTTGATGCCACTATCCGTGGCCACTGCCAGCACCGGGGCTGCAAGCAGCGCCGTGTCTACAGTCACCTTCGTGCTGGTCTGGGTGCTCAGGTTACCCGCCCGGTCTATCTGCTCGGCCTTCAAGCTGTGGTCGCCGTTAGCCAAGCCCTGCACCACAAAGCCCCATTGGCCCTGGGCGTTGACAGTAGTGCTACCCAGTAAGGTATCACCGTCAAACACACGCACGCTGGCACCTGCCTCGCCACTGCCGGTGAGACTAAAGCTCGGCGCCTGGTTGCCGGTGACCGCATTCACCACCGGAGCCTGCACTTGCGTATCGTAGTTTACCGTTTGTACTACACTCTGCGCGCTGCTGTTGCCAGCCACATCAACCTGGCTGGCGCGCACGCTATACACTTTGTTCGCTACCAGTGCATTGCTGCCAGCACCGGTATTGACACTCCAGGCACCACTGGCGCTGGCGGTGGTGGTAAAGGTCTTGCTCACACCATCGTCACCGGTCGCCACCAGGGTGATAGTGGCGTACCCTTCCGCTGTGCCTGTCACTAGCGGGGCAGATTTAGTATTTGTGGTGATGGGGTTCACTAGCGGCGCAGCGGCTGTGGTATCGATCACCAGGACGTAGGGGTCTGAGGTTTTCACCACCGTCACACCATCGGCAGCCAGCTCTTTTGCCACGAAACTATGCCGGCCCAGGGGCACGTCGGCGGGTGGCGTGAACGTCCATTGGCCACTCGCATCGGCAGTCACCTGACCCAACATGCTGTTGCCATCAAAGATACTCAGTTTGGCATTCGCCTTCGCGCCTGTGCCTTTCAGGGTCGGGGTTGTGTCACTGGTGACAGCGTCGCCTTTCTGACCGCTATCGCTAGACGTATCCAGCACTGGCGCGCGCAGTTTGCTGGTATCTATGGTGAATTGATAAGGGGCAGAAGCCGCACTCACATTGCCCGCCACATCGGTCTGCTTCACCGTGATACTGTGGCTGGCATTGGTAGTCATGCCACTGGTCTGAAAGCTCCATAAACCGTTGCCATTCACCTTGGCGGTGCCCAGACTTTTCTCGCCTTCAAACAGTTCGACTATGCTGCCTGGCTCGCCCAGGCCGCTTAACAGCGGGTCAGCACTCAAAGTATTATTCACTGGTTTGGTGGCTGTGTTGGCGGTGGTGATGTAAGCGGGCGTGGACCCTGTAGCTCCCATACGCACCGCACCACCCTCACCCGCCATGAGTTGGGCATAACTCAAGTCACCCAAGGGCGTTTCGGAGATAAATACATCAATATTAGCCACGCGTGCAAGATCATATTCAGAACCCGGGATATCTTTAGACCCGTTGGACAAAGCGTAGACCTTGATCTGGTCTATGCTATAAAAGTCACCCAGATCAACCATGATCCAGTTATTGGGCTTGGCTCCAGTTGCATAGTAGCCGTTATAATTCATACGGTCAAAATTACCATTGGTCACCCCGGATGGCGTGGTGCCAGCGTGGATCGCGTATACATTCATCACACCTGTTGTGACTGGTTTATTCAGTGCGACATTGGTGCCATTTGCATAGACTTCCACTTCATTCACAGCCATCTCGCTGGCAATCGCACCGTTTTGTTTTAACAGCACATAGCGGGCGCGGGTGCTTGCAGGTTGCACAAAAACAGGCGCACTCACGCTGCTATCCACAGTCACCGCCGCTGCCACACTGGCAGCACTCTCATTGCCGGCTGCATCCAATTGTTTGGCGGTAAAGCTGTACTGACCATCCGCCAGTGCAGCGGGGACTTTCAGGCTCCAGTTGCCGCTCGCATCGGCCTGGGTATTGCCCACCAGGGTATTGCCCTGATATACATTCACCTGCGCTTTGGCATCAGCCTTGCCACTCAGGGTAGGCATGGCCACTTTGGTGATACCATCCGCCGTATTGGTGCCACTGTCGCTCGCAGTGGTTAATGACAAGCTAGGTGCACTACCAGGCGCGGTGGTGTCTATGGTCAGCGCGGTTGGCTTAGAACTACGGCCGGTACTGCCGTCAGCGGCTATTTCTTTGGTCACATAACTGTGGCTGCCTTCTGCCTGACCAGTCAGGGTCAGGCTCCAGTTGCCTTTGCTGTTAGCAGTCGCAGTGCCAACCTTGATGCTGCTGCCGTTAAAGGTATCCCACACTTCCACCTTAGCATCGGCTGCTGCTGCCCCAGTGAAGCTGGGGCTGGTGACATTGGTGATGCCATCACCCTTGATGCCACTATCAGAGGAAACGGCCAGCACAGGGGCTGCTAGCAGTTTCGTGTCTACGGATACCGTCGTGCTGGTCTGGGTGCTCAGGTTACCCGCCCGGTCGATCTGCTCGGCCTTCAAGGTGTGCGCGCCGTCAGCTAAACCCGGCAGCACCACAAAGCTCCACTGGCCCTGCGCGTTAACAGTGGCGCCGCCCAACAAGGTATTACCGTCAAACACACGCACGGTGGCGCCTGCCTCGCCAGTGCCGCTGAGCGTAAATGTGGTGGGCTGGTCGCCGCTGACCGCATTCACCACCGGTGCCTGTACTAGCGTATCGTAGTTCACCGTTTGCACCGCACTCAGGGCGCTACTGTTGCCAGCCACATCTACCTGGCTGGCGCGCACGTTATACACTTTGTTCGCTACCAGGGCATTGCTGCCAGCACCGGTATTGATACTCCAG
The DNA here is from genome assembly GCF_042676265.1 of Methylophilus luteus. Taxonomy (NCBI): domain Bacteria; kingdom Pseudomonadati; phylum Pseudomonadota; class Betaproteobacteria; order Nitrosomonadales; family Methylophilaceae; genus Methylophilus; species Methylophilus luteus. The sequence goes on along the minus strand of NZ_JBHTKB010000002.1, from coordinate 516,136 downwards.
ACACCACTGGCGTTGGCGGTGGTGGTGAAAGTCTTGCTCACACCATCGTCACTGGTCGCCACCAGGGTGACAGTGGCGTTGGCTTCTGCTTTGCCTGTCACTAGCGGGGCAGATTTAACATAGCTGGCGATGGTATTCACTACCGGCGCAGCTGCCACGGTATCGATCACCAGGGCGTATGGGTCTGAGGTTTTCACCACCGTCACACCATCGGTGCCCAGCTCTTTAGCCACGATCCTATGCGCGACTGGAGCCAAAGGCATGGCGGCAGGAACCGTGAACGTCCACTGGCCATTCGCATCGGCAGTCACCTGCCCCAGCATGCTGCTGCCATCAAAGATCACCAGCTTGGCATTCGCAGTCGCGCCTGTGCCTTTCAGGGTCGGCGTGGTGTTACTGGTGATAGCATCGCCTTTCTGACCGCTGTCGCTAGACGTATCCAGCCCCGGCGCGCGCAGTTTGCTGGTATCTATGGTGAATTGATAAGGGGCAGAAGCCGCACTCACATTGCCCGCCACATCGGTCTGCTTCACCGTGATACTGTGGCTGGCATTGGTAGTCATGCCACTGGTCTGAAAGCTCCATGAACCATCGCCCTTCACCTGGGTGGTGCCCAGGCTTTTCTCACCTTCAAACAGTTCGACTGTGCTGCCTGGCTCGCCCAGGCCAGTTAGCAGCGGGTCAGCACTCAAGACCGGGGTTTGATCACCCACTGGTTTGCTGGGTTTGATGGTGGTGGTGTAAGCAGGTGTGGGCCCTGTCGTGCCCAGATGCACCGCACCACTTTCACCTGCTGTGAGCTGGGCATAGGTCAAGCTACTCAATGGCGTTTCGGAGACAAATACATCGATTTGAGAAGTCGCTGCAAGGTAATCACCCACGTTTGTATAAGCGGAGATCTTGATTTCCTCAATAGCGTAATAGCTGCCCAGATCTACCATTACCCAGTCATCAGTGGTTATACCTGTTGAAAGGTAGGCGTTATTAGTGTTATCCGCCAAATTACCATCCGTGACCCCGGATGCCGTAGAGCCCAAGACGAGGGCTAGTCCAGACCTACCTCCTGTGGCTGGTTTATTCAATGCGACATTGGTGCCGTTTGCATAGACTTCCACTTCGTTAACATACATTCTACCCGCCCTCTCGCCGTTTTGTTTTAACAGCACATAGCGGGCACGGGCGGTGACAGGTTGAACAATAGCAGGCGCACTCACGCTGGTATCCACAGTGATTGCCGCTGCCACACTGGCAGCACTCTCATTGCCGGCTGCATCCAATTGTTTGGCGGTAAAGCTGTATTTACCATCCGCCAGTGCAGCGGGGACTTTCAGGCTCCAGTTGCCGCTGGCATCGGCCTGGGCATTACCCACCAGAGTATCGCCTTGATATACATTGACCTGCGCTTGGGCATCCGCCTTGCCACTCAGGGTAGGCATGGCCACTTTGGTGATAGCATCCGTGGCACTGGCGCCACTGTCGCTCGCAGTGGTTAATGACAAGCTAGGCGCACTACCAGGCGCGGTGGTGTCTATGGTCAGCGCTGTTGGCTTGGAAGTACGGCCGGCACTGCCGTCAGCGGCTATTTCTTTGGTCACATAGCTGTGGCTGCCTTCTGCCTGGACAGTCAGGGTCAGGCTCCAGTTGCCTTTGCTGTCTGCAGTCGCAGTGCCGACTTTGATGCTGCTGCCGTTAAAGGTATCCCACACCTCAACCTTAGCCCCGGCTGCTGCAGTTCCAATAAAGCCAGGTCTGGTGACATTGGTGATGCCATCACCCTTGATGCCACTATCCGTAGCCACTGTTAGCACCGGGGCTGCAAGCAGTGTGATGTCTACAGTCACCGCTGTGCTGGTCTGGGTGCTCTGGTTACCCGCCCGGTCTATCTGCTCGGCCTTCAAGCTGTGTGCGCCGTTAGTTAAGCCCTGCACCACAAAGCCCCACTGGCCCTGCGCGTTGACCGTCGTGCTGCCCAGCAAGGTTTCACCGTCATACACACGCACGCTGGCGCCAACCTCGCCAGTGCCGGTAAGACTAAAGGTAGGGGCCTGGTCGCCGGTGACCGCATTCACCACTGGTGCCAGAGCAACCGTATCGTAGTTCACCGTTTGCACCGCACTCTGTGCGCTGCTGTTGCCTGATGCATCGACCTGGCTGGCGCGCACGCTATACACTTTGTTCGCTACCAGTGCATTGCTGCCAGCACCGGTATTGATACTCCAGGCACCACTGGCGCTGGCGGTGGTGGTGAAGGTCTTGCTCACACCATCGTCACTGGTCGCCACCAGCGTGACCGTGGCGTTCGCTTCTGCTGTGCCCGTCACTAGCGGGGCAGATTTAACATAGCTGGTGATGGTATTCACCACCGGCGCATATGCGAAGGTATCGATCACCAGGCTGTATATGTCTGAGGTTTTCGCCACCGAGCCATCCGCAGCCAGCTCTTTAGCCACGATATTATGCATGCCTGAGGCCAGAGGCTGGTCGGCAGGCACGGTGAACGCCCAGCGTCCGTTCGCATCGGCAGTCACCTGACCCAGCTTGCTGCTGCCAGCAAAGATATCCAGCTTGGCATTCGCCGTCGCGCCTGTGCCTTTCACGGTCGGGGTAGTGTGACTGGTGGCAGCGTCGCCTTTCACGCCGCTATCGCTAGACGTATCCAGCACCGGCGCGCTCATCTTGCTGGTATCTATGCTGAAGCTGTAAGGGGCGGAAGCCGTACTCACATTGCCCGCCACATCGGTCTGCTTGACCGTGATGGTATGGCTGCCATTGGTGATGCCACTGGTCTGGAAGTTCCATGAACCATCGGCCTTTACCTTGGTGGTGCCCAGGCTGGTAGTGCCATCGAACACTTCTATGGTGTTGCCTACCTCGCCCAGGCCGGTTAACAGCGGATCAGGACTCAAGGCCGGGTTATCATTAGCCAGTGGTTTGGTGGGTTTGGGCGTGGTGGTGATATAAGCAGGTGATGGCCCTGTAGTGCCCACAGCAACTGCACCACTGCCAACTGCCTTGAGCTTGTCAATGGTCAAGTCACTCAATGGCGTTGCAGTGACAAATATATCAATATTGGCACTATTTACAATATCTGCAGCCGCGTCTGACAAAGCGTAGACCTTGATCTGGTCTATGGTGTAAAAGCCACCCAGATCAACCATGATCCAGTTATCGTTGGTGGCTGTCTTTGCCGCGTAGCTGTTGTTATTGTTGCGTGCCAAATTACCATTGGTCACCGCGGCTAACGGGTGACCATCCCAGACGTCAGTCACCTTTGCGGTGACTGGTTTATTCAGTGCGACATTGACGCCGTTTGAATAGACTTCCACTTCGTTAAGCCACATCGTGTTCGTAGTATTGCCGTTTTGTTTTAACAGCACATAGCGGGCGCCGACAGCTTGAACGATAGAAGGCGCACTCACGCTGGTATCTATCGTCAACGGCAGCGCTGTAGAAGTGTTGCTGACAGTGCCGTCAGCCGCTAATTCTTTGGCCACATAGCTGTGATTGCCTTCTGCCTGGGCAGTCAGGGCCAACTTCCAGCCACCTTTACTGTCAGCGGTCGCAGTACCCACCTTGGTGCTGCTGCCGTTAATGGTGTCCCATATTTCAACCTGAGCCCCGGCTGCCACCACCCCGATAAAGGTCGGGGTGCTGACGTTGGTGATGCCGTCACCCTTGACGCCACTATCACTCTCAGTGGCCAATGCCAGCGCAGTGGTGACCACCCCTAAATCGAAGGTTTGTGTCACTGACAGGCCAGCTTTATCTGTCGCCTTGATCGTCACACTGACGGGGTCTTTATCCGCACCAGGCGTACCGCTGATCACGCCGGTGGTGGTGTTTAAGCTCAAGCCCGCAGGCAGCGTGCCCGAGGTGACCGCATAGGTGAGCACATCCCCTGCATCCATATCCTTAAAGAAAGGGGCGGCATCTAAACTGAAAGCTAAGTTCTTGATCGCCGTTTGGGCAGGGATGCTCCCTTTGGCGACCGGCGCTTCGTTGACGTCAGTCACATTCACTGTAAATGCTGCACTGTCCACGCCGCCCGCAGTCACTGTGGTTGTCAACGATTTGGTGTCACTCTCAAAATCAAGTACCACGCCGCTTTTAAGCCATAGCTCATATCTGCCGTTTACTACTTTCACCTCAAAATGGCTGGCGTCGCTCACCGTAGGCACAGTCCCTGCATAGCCATCAAGATCGACAATGACGATATCTGCCACTTTTTTACCGCCGGTGATGGTTGCTTCACCCAGGCTAGTCACAGTATTGCTAAAATTGATGGCAGTTGGCGGATCATCTGTCTTGTTCACATACACATAACGCTCAGTTAAAGCTGGGCTAGCAAAAGTGCTGCCAGCCAGTTTTACCTGAAACCTTTTACGCCATCGCTGAGGGCATTCAATTCGCTCGCTTCTGCGGCAGTCAGCGTGTAGGTAGCGGTATTAGTGGACGCATCAATGGTGATGGTGCCAGCCCCTTTGGTAGAGGCGCCAGGTAACCACATTTCAAAATCTCCGGCCAGCTTGCCTGGCGGCACTTTAAAAGTGATCTCTGAACCCAGCTTGAATTCGGGATCAACGGCATTGATGATGTTGTCACCGGCGATCTTATTGATACTGTAGCCATCACTGCTATTGGCTGCATTTAATAGATTCGACACTACATCGATAACACCCACTGGTAATAAGTCCAGCTTAACATAAGCCGCGGCCGCCCCCAGCATAAGCGCCTCAGCCAGGATACTTTTTTCAAGTCGGCCGCCCACTGTTTTGACCAGAGCATCTATCGTGGCCTGCATGCCGCCGTAGATAGCATCCATGCCGGAAAGTGCAGCCAGAACCGCACCAGCATCGTTAGGCGTTTGAAGACTACCATTCTTATCGACTGCCGTCGTCACATCCAGTTTGGTGACATCACCGCCCAAACCAAACGCTTTGGCAACCTCAGCATTTTTATCATTGACCTTGCTAGCATCAAATTTGGTGAAATCCAGCTTGTCATTCACCACCTCCAGACCCATCATTTTGGCGGCAATGGCTGTCAGCGGGTTGATACTCATTTTGTTAACACCACTGGCGATATTGATGACGGCAAGGATATTTGCATTCAGATTGGTAGGTACACCACTGACTTCATCCTGGTAATCAGCAGCGCCGCCTTTACCATCCACGCGCACAATAGCCAGGCCGGTATAACTGCCAAGGTCCATATTGAATGTGCCATCATCAAGCATCTTGGTACTTTTAATCAGATTGCCATCCTTGTCATAAATCGACACTTCCATATTCTGGCCGGCGACGGCGGGGCCTGCGGCAAATGCACCTAGCACGGTGTTTCCCGCTGGCGGCGTTGCGCCGCCGCTACCCGCACTGCTGCCACCGCCACCGCCTCCGCCACCAAAGGCCAGTGCCGCAACACCTATACCACCCGCAATCGCCAATGGCATGGCGTAGCTAGGCCATCCACCGGCAGTTGTATCTCCGCCGGCAGCAGGGCCCAGGGCTCCGGCATGGCCCATATAACTGGCCGATTGTCCTGGCAGCAGCGTATGCATGGCGTAAGCATCCGCGCTGCTAAACAGTAGCTGGCCACTGGGGCCTACAAACTCAACATCGGTCAGCCCTGAGTTAAAGTAACCATCCAGCACAAATTGCTGGGTACTATCATTAGCCGCTGCAACGGTTAAAGCCTGACCCTCGCGCGTAACCTTGATATTCTCGATCACTTCACCATCTGTAGTCTCCAGACAGAGACGGTCACCATCGGCCACCGACACCCGGGTGGCCTTGCCGGCCACCGCGTGATCAACTGATGAAAAGATTTCAACTTCACCATTTTTTTTGATTTTTACCAGACGTGTTTTTTTTGCAATTTCAGTCTTTGCCATTTCTATTGCCTTTCAGATTGACAGAATTCAGATTTAAAGATCGAGAATAACCACCCCAAATATGCATTTATTCTCATGCGCCTGAGGGCTACTAAGCTGACAATGACTGATAGGAAGATGAATTTTCTTGAAACTCCTTTCTCACGCAAGCCTCACGATCGCATGCAGGGCAATACCCAGCTCAAAGTCGCACTTACGCTGTCAGAAAAAAGTTCTGAGAAAAACTTATGAATTTGCAGCACTTAAGCAATACACCGGTCAGAAACATCAGCACTGCGTTGAACGAAGTGACAAAGGTGGTCACTTTTTGTAAGGGTCTGTCAGAAACCTGCGGGGTCTATAAAAATGATTTCACCAAGCAGGTTTTGATAAGCGACGATTACCTGATCGGAGCCCAGGTGCTGAAAAGCGAAAATAAACGGTTTTTGACGCGATTTTTTGATGCGTCGCCACTCGGGCGGCGGACTGGATGCCAGCGAGTTTGCCGACGTAAAATGGCGTATCAACTGAGAAACCGGGCCCGATTGCATGTCCGGCATACACTCATTCACTACATCATTTAAAACACTGTGTAGACTATCTGGCGTTAGATCCTGCTGCATAGCACACTCTCGATAAAAGCTTGCACACGCATGTGTGCAAAGGCATTTATTATGCGAGGGGATACGAGGCTAAACTGATATTTGCTGACAGATTGTAAGTGTTCATGCCAGAAACGGCTTATCATCCTAAATCAATTTAATCTTATTTAACTAAAACACAAAAAAGATTGAAATCAGACTTGCAAAATACTTGGTTACACTTTTCAACCACATGCTGCCAGAAGAATGAATATGAGCCAGGAACAGTAACTAACGAGGGTCAGGTCTTGCAAAATTGCCTTACCTCAAAGTTCAACTCGCGTCCTTACCGTTATTACCCTGGCTATCATTCAAATGAGATTTTGCAAGACCTGACCCCATCATTTGGGTGCTGAATTAGTTTCCTCAGAACTCGAACCTGGCGTTGGCGAATGCGCCGATGCGGTCACCACTGCCTGAATGCTCGCTATCGAGATTAAAGCCCACGGTGACGCGCTTATTCAAACTGGCGTTGACGCCGACAATCATCAGCGCACTGTTGCGGTTGGCCTCGGCACCAGTGACTTTGAAGCCAGCACCAGGAAGCCCGATTAGGCTTGCACTCAGGTCGGCATCGCGCTGAAAATAATGCGCCCAGGCCACCCGGGCAAACCCGGTGATAGGCAGGCCATCGAAAGGACTATCGGCATCGAGCTGAACCCCGAGTTCACCACGCGAGTTCGTCTCACTACGGCTTTTCAAAGTGAGTGCACCGGCTCCGTTCGCCTCGTTCACGTGCGGGCTGTACGCCCGAGTTGCCTGTAGCGCGACCAGTGGCGAGAGGCTCAGCCCGTTCCAGCTGGCAGCCTCGACGCTGCCCTGCAAACGTCCACTCCAAGCCGTAGTCACGTAAGATGAGGACAGGTTGGAGCCGAGCACCGGGATGGCGCGGCTAACATCGTTGTCGAGTCGAGCATAGCTGCCTGCCGCACCGAGCCGGACCTTGCCTAGCTGTGTTGTGCCGTAAAGGCCGGCCTGGAAGACGTCAGCGTCTATCTTGCCACCGGATCCGGCCAGCGAGGCGTGCGCGCTGCCGCCAGAGACTGCAAGGCCGACGATGGTGCCCGGCTTGATCTGGACATCGACGCCGGAAGCGATATAGGTGTCGCTGATCGTACGTCTAGCCGAGCCTACCGTGCTATCGCCGCTATTGCGACCATCGGAGCCGAAGGCCGAAGCCCAGATTGAATAGACAGGCTTGTCAAACACCGGCTGCTGGTTGATGCCTAGCCGCCCTGCTGCCATGGGATTAAGCATTGCACGCAGAAACTGATCGGAGGCACGATAGGCCAGCGCTGGCGCGGCGGTGTGGAGTTCGCCGGAGAGCTGATTGACTGACGCCGGGATCGCCGCCGCCGGCTGGTTGAAAATCGCGAACAGCGAGGACGGATCGCCCCCGTCCGTGACCGCACGGTCGATCGCCGAGGCGATGATAATGCCATTGTGCGGGGCGTCGTCCGTAACGAAGGTCGTCAGCTTACCCGGCGTCAGGGTCAGCAGCACGTCATTGCCGGTATAACTCACCTCGCTGTTGACAGCACCGCCGAAGGTTCCGGCAGTATCGATCTTGTTGAAAGTTCCGCTTCGCCCGCCGGCCGCAGAAAGCAGCGTGTATGGGCTTTTAAAAACATAGGGCGCGCCGCGCGGGATGAGCTTGAGCGTGCCAGCGAGTGTAGCAGTGCCAGCAACGTTGATGCGATCCGCCATCGCACCCCGCACCCTGGCCTCATAGACCGAGTCAGCACTCATGGTCAAGTTTCCGCTGATCCCGAGCGACGTCCCCGGCACGCCGTACAACGCCATAGTGCCGTTCATCACAAGCGCAGGCATACGGCCTGAACCAGTCAGCACTGCCCCTGGTGCAATTGTCACCCTTGAGGACGAATCGATCGAGCCGTCGACCTGCAAAGTACCCTCAGCGATGATGGTTGAACCGGTATAGGTATTCATCCCGGACAAGGTCACGACCCCCGAGCCGGCCTTGACTACGTCACCGGTGCCGGAAATGACCCCGCTGAACGTAATGTTGTCCGAACGATTGAAGATCAGGGCACCATTGTTGTTTACGTCACCAACGATGGAACCTGTCGTTCCACCATTGCCAACTTGCAGCGCACCAGACGAAATATTCGTTCCGCCCGTATAGGTGTTGGCGCCCGTGAGAGCCGTAACGCCAAAGTCTGATCCAATCTTATTTACGCTGCCATTTCCCGTAATCGGACTATTAAAATTTAGAAAATCTGTGTGATTAAAATTCACCTTAGCCATGTCATTAAGGCTGACTTCTGGAACATCGAGAATCCCAGCCTTGCCGCCCACCCCTACATTCAGGACGCCCGCTTTTCCTTCGTTACTACCGAGATAAATCCCTTTAGCCTTGATCTTCCCTCCTTCGGAAACTGAAACGCTTGCACCATAACTGATAAGGTTAGCCGTACTCACCTCCACTACAGACAAAGGCCCCGAAACATTCAAGCTTGTTTGACCGTAAAGTTCAAAAAAAGTAGCAACACTTAGAGAGCCGCCATTTCTTATATCTAAGGACGATTCTCCCGTCCCAGACAGAAAATGAGTAGTCATTTTCGACCCGGAGCCATCTATCAGCAATTGGCCGTAGCCTGATCGAAAGCCGGCAGCCGCGTTCAACTGCCCACCATTAGTGATATTTATTATGCCCAATCCACCAAATCGGCCGCTGTTAAGTTCTCCAGCAATATTGACCGACGAACCTATGCCGTCGACAGTAAGCACTGTTTTTGAATTAAGACCAGAGCCTAAAATCACATTATTACTAGAATTCCAAGTACCGCCATTTGTTATATCCATGCGACTATCGTTAGGCCCAGGCGCTCCCCGCCCGAATTGGGCGACGCCAGGTGTATTCAAAGTCGAACCAGCACCGTCGATTTTCCAACGATACACTCCGATAGGCTCCGTCAGAATTGACCATGGTCTGTTCAACCCACCCGGCCCCAGCGGCTGCGTCTTACCATAGGTAAGTTGAGCACCGTTTAGAACTTCATAAGTTGAAGGAGCCTGGGGAATTGCGGGAAGCTCTTGAGAGACTTCCAGAGTATAAGACGGCCCATAATCAACCCCATTGATAATCACCTGCGCCCCTGCCATGGACGGCACCAACCCCCACGCAATGCACAGCAGCGCGCTTCCGATCCGCAACGAAAACTGTCGCGTTTGAGCCGTCGGGCGGGGCCTATAATGAACACTCATACTATAGCCAAATGTATGCATACTGTAGCCTTTCAGATTTCAAGATTGAGAAACAACATCAAAATATGCATGCATTCTCATGTGCCTGAAGGCTATTAAGCTGACAAATACTTATAACTGCAGGGTCTATAAAGAGGATTTCGCCAGTCAGGTTTTGATAAGCGACGATCACCTGCTCAGAGCCCAGGTGCTGAAAAGCGACAATAAACAGTTTTTGGCGGGATTTTTGATGCGTCGCCACTAGTGCGGCGCACTGGATTTCAGCGTATTTGCCGACATGAAATGGCGTATCAAAAAGCTTGCACACGCAGCTGCCTTAATTTTTACCGGATGCAGAATGAAATCGCATTCCTGGTGTCACATCTGCATGTTCAATCATCAAGATGAGTTATGGATCTAGTTATCGCGCGCCCGGAGGGCTTGTATTGCCCGCCTGGCGATTTTTATATAGACCCCTGGCGCCAGGTGGAGCGGGCGGTGATCACGCACGGGCATGGCGATCATGCACGCACTGGCCACAGCCATTACCTGGCAGCGGCAGCTGGTGAAGGCATATTGCGCAAGCGCCTGGGTGAAGATATCAATCTGCTGACACTGGAATATGGCGAAACGATCAACCATCATGGGGTGAAGCTTAGCCTGCACCCGGCCGGCCATGTGCTGGGTTCTGCCCAGGTGCGCCTGGAATACCAGGGGGAGGTGTGGGTGGCATCTGGTGATTATAAGGTGGAGCCTGACGGCACCTGCGCGGCGTTTGAGAGTGTGCGTTGCCACACGTTTATCACCGAATCGACTTTTGGCCTGCCCATTTACCGCTGGCAGCCGCAGGACGAGATTTTTGCCGATATCAACCAGTGGTGGCAGGCTAATGCGGATAACAATCGTGCCAGCGTGCTGTTTTGCTATGCTTTTGGTAAAGCGCAGCGCTTATTGTCCGGGCTGGATCCGCGTATCGGGCCTATCCTGGTGCACGGTGCAGTGGAGCCGCTCAACCAGGTCTACCGCGACGCCGGCGTACACTTGCCTGCCACGCAGTATGTCAGCGAGATGCAGGATAAATCGCAGATAGGCAAAAGCATAGTGCTGGCGCCCCCTTCGGCGCAAGGCACGCCGTGGATAAAACGTTTTGGCGATTATTCGGATGCGTTTGCCAGCGGCTGGATGCAGCTGCGCGGCACACGCAGACGCCGTGGGGTAGACCGTGGTTTTATCATGTCCGACCATGCCGACTGGCCAGGTTTGCAGAGTGCGATACAGGCCACAGGTGCCCAGCGCGTGTTTGTCACGCACGGGCAGGTGCACCCCATGGTGCGCTGGTTGTGCGAGCAAGGCCTGGATGCACAGGCATTTGTCACCGAATACGGTGAAGAATCGGCCGAAGCCGAGACCGGCCTGGCCGCTGACGCTGAGCCACCAGCACCGGTAGCCGAGCTTCCGCCTGAAACCGAAGGCAGCGAGCAGATGACCATGGCAAAGGTGACCGTTTGAAAGCTTTTGCCGACCTTTATAGCCGGCTGGACGCGACCACCAGCAGCAATGCCAAGCTGGCTGCGTTGCGCGATTATTTTTTCGCCGCCAGCCCTGAAGATGCCGCCTGGGCGGTGTATTTTCTGGCCGGTGGGCGGCCGCGCCAGTTAGTGCCCAGCAAATTATTGCGCGAGCTGACACTCACGCTAGCCAGCCTGCCGCCATGGTTGTTTGAAGAGAGTTACCACGCCGTGGGCGACCTGGCGGAAACCATGGCCTTGCTGTTGCCGCAAGCCAGCCATACTTCAGAAGATGGGCTGGCGACCTGGGTAGAAGATAAATTACTGCCCTTGCGCGGCCTTGCCCCTGACGTATTGCCGCTGCAACTGACCCCCTTGTTACAGCAACTGGATCAGCGCAGCAAACTGGTGTGTATCAAGCTGATCACCGGCAGTTTCCGCGTCGGCGTCTCGCGCCTGCTGGTCACGCGCGCGCTGGCTGCAGTGGCGGGCATAGACGCCAAACGCATCGCCCAGCGCCTGGTCGGTTATACCGACCTTGCTGCCCGCCCGACTGCGGCGGATTACCTGAAACTGATCGCACCGGTGACGGAAGCGGGTGACGAACGTAGCGAAGGCCAGCCCTACCCGTTTTTTCTTGCCCACCCTTTGCAACTGCCTACTGATGAGCTAGCCGCAGCCATAGGCAGCCCTGAGCAATGGCAGGTGGAGTGGAAATGGGATGGCATACGCGCGCAACTGGTCAAGCGTGACGGCCAGCTGTGGCTATGGTCACGCGGCGAAGAACTGGTGACAGAACGCTTTCCCGAATTACAGGTGCTGGCGCAATCATTGCCGGACGGCACGGTGATAGATGGCGAGCTGGTGGTGTGGAAACATGCGCCTGCGCCTGAAACTGCGGTGGACCCAGACTCGATAAAAGACCAGACCAGCCACGCAACCGCGCGCGAAAAAACAATTCGGTCAGCAAAAATGCAGGGAGAAGTGCAGCCGTTTGCCCTGCTGCAACAACGTATAGGCCGCAAGACCTTAACCGCCAAGATACTGCAAAACCTGCCGGTGGTGATACTGGCTTATGACCTGCTGGAATGGCAGGGGGAGGATTGGCGGCAACAGCCGCAATCTGCGCGGCGTGCACAACTGGAAAACATTGTTGAGCAGTGCATGCAGCCGCAGCTGCAGATATCACCCTTGCTCAGCGGCGAAAGCTGGCAAGCGCTGGACCACCAGCGCGCCGCCTCACGCAGCCTGGGCGTGGAAGGCTTTATGCTCAAGCGCAAAGACGCACTGTATGGCGTGGGCCGCACTAAAGATGTGGGCGTGTGGTGGAAGTGGAAGATAGAACCCTACACGGCAGATGCGGTGCTGATCTACGCGCAAACCGGCCACGGCCGCCGCGCCAGCCTGTATACCGACTACACCTTTGCGGTGTGGGATAGTGCAGCAGATAACCCTGAGCGCAAACTGGTGCCATTCGCCAAAGCCTACTCTGGTTTGACCGATGCTGAAATGCGCGCAGTGGATGCCATCATACGCAAAACCACAGTGGAGAAATTCGGCCCGGTGCGTAGCGTCACCCCGACCATGGTATTTGAATTGGGGTTTGAAGGCATCGCCCTGAGTGGACGCCACAAAAGCGGCATCGCGGTGCGCTTTCCGCGCATGCTGCGCTGGCGGCAGGATAAACCAGTGAACGAAGCCGATACGCTGCAGACCCTGCAGGCCTTGCTGCCGCAAACTTCGCGCCTGGAGAATGGCCCAGAGAAACAGGATGCGGCCTAACCATGACCTCGCAGCCTGACCCGCAATTGCCCTTTCCTGATGAAGCCGCTGACACGCCACAGCGCAGCGACTTTAGCTGGAGCCGTCACTGGTTCGCTGCCCGGCAGTGGCAGCCGTTCCCTTTCCAGCAGCAGGTGTGGCAGGCGGTGGCCGACGGCCGCTCTGGCATGCTGCACGCCACGACCGGCGCCGGTAAAACCTATGCGGTATGGCTGGCGGCGATAGAGCGTTTTGCCGTGAAAAAGCCGCGCGCAGCCAGCAAAAAAACCGCAAATGCTGAAAAACCTGCCAAACGCAAACCGGTGACCCAGCCACTGACGGTGCTTTGGATCACCCCCATGCGCGCACTGGCGGCGGATACCGAGCGCGCCCTGCTGGCACCCATAGCAGAAACCAACCTGGATTGGAGCATAGGCTTGCGCACCGGCGACACCAGCAGTGCCGAGCGTACCCGGCAATCAAAACGCCTGCCGACCGCCCTGATCACCACCCCGGAAAGCCTGACGCTGCTGCTGACGCGGGCCGACGCCGCCGAAACATTCGCCAGCCTGAAAATGGTGGTGGTAGACGAATGGCACGAACTGATAGGCAACAAACGCGGCGTACAACTGCAACTGGCCCTGGCCAGGTTGCGCCGCTGGCAGCCGCAGCTGATCACCTGGGGCTTGTCGGCCACCCTGGGTAATCTGCCATACGCCATGCAAGTGCTGGTGCCGGCCGCAGATGCTTTACTGGTGCAAGGCATGCAAGCGAAACAGCTGCTGATAGACACACTGTTACCACCCGGCATAGAACGCTTCCCGTGGGCGGGCCACCTGGGTTTGCGCATGCTGCCGCAGGTGGTGGAGCAGATAGAGGCCAGCCCTAACAGCCTGATCTTCACCAACACCCGCTCGCAATGCGAGATCTGGTACCAGGCCCTGCTGGAGGCGCGGCCTGACTGGGCCGGTCTGATCGCATTGCATCACGGCTCACTGGACCGCAATGTACGCGAGTGGGTAGAAAATGGCCTGAAACAAGGCACGCTCAAGGCGGTGGTTTGTACCTCCAGCCTGGACCTGGGCGTGGATTTTCTGCCGGTAGAACGCGTATTGCAGATAGGCTCGCCCAAGGGTGTCGCGCGGCTGATGCAAAGAGCGGGTCGTTCTGGCCATGCGCCTGGCCGGGCTTCGCGCCTGACCGTGGTGCCTACCCACAGCCTGGAGCTGATCGAATCGGTCGCCGCACAAGATGCGATCGCCGCGCGCAATGTCGAGCCGCGTCTATCGCCGCAAAAACCGCTGGATGTCCTGGTGCAGCACCTGGTGACGATCGCGCTGGGTGGCGGATTTACGGCCGAGGATATGCTGGCCGAAGTACGCAGTTGTTATGCCTACCACCAGTTAAGCGATGAAGAATGGCGCTGGGCGCTGGCATTTGTGCAACATGGCGGCGAGTCGCTGACCGCCTACCCGGATTACCGCCGCGCCATCCCCGATGAGCACGGTGTCTGGCATGTGCCCGATGCGCAGCTGGCGCGGCGGCACCGCATGAGCATAGGCACCATAGTCAGCGACTCCAGCATGCAGGTCAAGTTTTGGAGTAAAGCCGCCTCTGGCAAAAGCCTGGGCTCGGTTGAAGAAAACTTTATTGCCCGCCTGAAACCCGGTGACCATTTCCTGTTTGGCGGACGCCTGCTGGAACTGGTGCGCGTGCATGAAATGACGGCTTTTGTGCGTAAAGCCAGCGGCAAAAAAGCGGCCGTGCCGCGCTGGAATGGCGGCCGCCTGCCACTGTCCACTGAACTGGCCAGCGCCATGGTGGCACGCATGGATGCCGCGGCGCACGGCCATTTTGACGGCCCGGAAATGCAGCTGATCAAACCGCTGTTGCAGGTGCAAAGCGCATGGTCTGCACTGCCGACCAATCGTAACCTGCTGGCAGAAGCCATGCACTCGCGCGAAGGCTGGCATCTGTTTCTCTACCCTTATGCCGGGCGTAGCGTGCACCTGGGCCTGGCCAGCCTGCTGGCCTGGCGCGCAGGCCAGCACCAGCCAAATACTTTCTCCATTGCCGTGAATGACTATGGCCTGGAACTGCTTTCTGCCACGCCGGTGGCATGGGAGACGGTGTTGACGCCGGAGATCTTCAGCACAGACCAGCTGTTAGCTGATGTGATCAGCAGCCTGAATGCGGGCGAGCTGGCGCAAAGGCGTTTTCGCGAGATCGCGCGTATTTCCGGGCTGGTGTTTGCCGGTTTTCCCGGTGCACATAAAAGTGCCAGACAAGTGCAGGCCTCATCCAGCCTGTTTTTTGATGTATTCCGCAAATACGACCCGCACAATCTATTGCTGACTCAGGCCCAGCAAGAAGTGCTGCAGCAGGAGCTGGAGATCGCGCGTCTGACCGCCACCTTGCAACAGTTGCAAGGCAGACAGATACAACTAATGCAGATCAAACGACCGACGCCGTTTGCATTTCCGCTGCTGGTGGAACGTTTTCGTGAAAGCAGCAGTTCAGAAAAACTGGCTGACCGCATTGCCCGCATGGTGGCCGACCTGGAAAAAGCCGCCGGACCCGGTGCCTACACCGCAGCAGAAACCGTCAACGCCCAGGCAAAATTCAACGTGCAGGAAAAAGTTTATAAAAAACGCGAACGTGTACGCAAAAGTGGCTTACCCAGCATAGAAACCGATGAAAATGCGTCAACAACCAAACGGCGGCGTAGCCGCATCATCCCGCCTAAGGCGCGGCAAGGGTTTTGAAAGAGAGATGAATAGACACCGCCATGCATAGTGAATACCCGCTCACCATAGGCAACCATGAGCTGTTGTTGCTTGCCGACAAAGCCATCTACTGGCCGCAGCAAAAAGCATTGTTGATCGCCGATGCGCATTTCGGCAAGGCAGCGGCCTATAGGGCGCTGGGGCAGCCAGTGCCGCAGGGCACCACCAGCCAGAACTTGCAGCGCCTGAACGCGTTGCTGAGCAGATACGCTACCGAGCAACTGATCCTGCTCGGTGATTTTCTGCATGCGCCCAAGTCGCATGCACCGGCCACCCTCGCTGCCTTGCGGCTATGGCGGGCGCAGCATGCAGGCATGCGCTGTATATTGGTGCGCGGCAATCATGACAAACACGCAGGTGACCCGCCCGCAGATTTACACATCACCACCGTGGATGAGCCTTATCTGCTGGGCAATCTCGCTTTGCAGCATATGCCTGCAGCGCATGCGACCCATCATGTGCTTGCCGGGCATATACACCCGGCCTACCGCTTGCTGGGCAAAGGGCGGCAGCGGCTGGTTTTACCGTGTTTTTACCACCAGGCCGGCATGACCTTGCTCCCTTCTTTCGGCGATTTTACCGGCGGCGCAATACAAGAAAATACGCCAGGCAGTTTTATCTGCGTCACTGACGGCCATTGCGTGTGGCCGGTCACAGTTGCAGCCGCTGCCGCTGAGCTGCCAGCCACGCAACATCGCTGAACAGTGACCAGAGCGTGCCGCGTCAACCGGCTCATAATTTCTCCAGGTGAAATAATCTATTGCGGCCAGCCAGGTTTTTCTCAAAGCTGTGCAGCACTAGAATGCAGTTGTGGTTCAACACATTGCGGAGAAATATCATGAATGCACATCTGGATCAGGTTTCAACTTTAGTTTCGCCCAGCGAAATCGCCTTCACCCCGTCGGTCAAGGCACGGCAGCAAGAAAACGGCTCAAGAGCGGGCTATGCCAAATTTGAAAGCAGCCGCGGCTGGGAAGCGCGCGTGACACCGGTGCTGGCAGAGTTTATCGCTGAACAGACCAGCATGTATATGGCCACCGCCAATGCCGAGGGGCAACCGTATATGCAGCATAGAGGCGGCCCGCCTGGGTTTTTGCATGTGCTGGATGAGCAGACACTGGCGTTTGCCGATTATGCCGGCAACAAGCAATACATCACCGCCGGCAACCTGGATGACAACCCGAAAGCGCAGCTTTTCCTGATGGATTATGCCCATGCGCAACGCGTGAAGATCTGGGGCGAAGCAAAAGTGGTGACCGGCGACCCCGAGTTGCTGGCGCGTGTAGTGTCGCCGGATTACGCGGCACGCGTAGAGCGCGTGATCGTGTTCAGCGTGAAAGCCTGGGACGCCAATTGCCCTAAACATATCCCCAAATTACTGCGGGCGGAAGATGTGTTGCCAGCGATACAGCAGCGTGACCAGCAGATCGCCACACTGGAAGCGCGCATAAAAGCGCTGGAGGAGAGATTGCAAGCCTAGAACACAGCACAGTCGCGCCAGCGGCTGTGCTGTGGCTAGAGGCTAGTGGTAGCGCCTTAAACCTGCTGCTGTTGCGCTAAAACCCAGGCTTCAAACTCTGCCCTGGGCAAGGGTTTTGCATAGTAATAGCCCTGGATATAGTCGCAGCCTATGCTATCGAGCAATGCCAGCTGCGCTTCAGTCTCTACCCCTTCGGCCACCACTTTCAGCCCCAGTTTATGCGCCATCATGATAATGGCTTCAACCAGCGGGTAGTCGGTGGATTCGGCGGCGATATTGGTGATAAAGCTACGGTCTATCTTGAGGTAATCCACCTCTATGCGCTTGATATACGCCAGTGATGAATAGCCGGTACCAAAGTCATCAATAGCGACTTCTATGCCGGCTTCGCGGAAGCGCAGCAGCTGCTGTGCGGTTTTTGCCGAAGCATCCAGCAACACGCCTTCGGTGATCTCCACACACAGGCAGTTGTGGGTATTGGCAGCAGAAGCGATCAGGTTGAACCAGCGCTCAAAATATGCCGTATGCTTGAATTGCACCGGTGACAGATTGACGCTGATCTGAAAGTCGGGGTGTAGCTGGCTGCGCCACTTGAGCGCCTGGTCTAGGCATTCTATAAATACCCAGCTGCCTATCTCGTGGATCAGGCCTGCGTCTTCAGCCAGCGGAATAAACTCGGCCGGACTCACCATGCCCATGCTGGCATGCCGCCAGCGGATCAGCGCTTCGGCTTTGGTGACTATCCCGGTCCTGAGATTGACCAGCGGCTGGAAATAGATCTCAAACTCATGGTTGAGCAAGGCATTGCGTAATTCGCGCTTTTGCTCGGTGCGGCGGTTCGCTACATACTGCATCTCTTGCGTGTAAAACGAATACTGGTTGCGGCCCAGCTTTTTAGCCTGGTACATAGCCTGGTCTGCATTCTTGATCAGGCTGGAGGCATCGTCAGCATCGTCCGGGTAAACCGTGATGCCTATGCTGGCCGAGATATAAGTGGCATGCGTATCTACCATGATAGGTGCCTGCAATAACTCGAGGATAGAACTGGCCACTTTGGTCGCCGCCTGCGTATCATGCACGTCCAGCAACGTCACTGTGAATTCATCGCCACCCAGGCGCGAGGTGCAATCAGTCACACGTACTACTGCATTGAGGCGGCGGGCGACTTCTATCAGTAACTGATCGCCACCCTGGTGGCCCATGGCGTCGTTCACCTCTTTAAAACCATCCAGGTCCAGGTAAAGCAGTATGACTTTGGTGCCCAGGCGGTTGGCGCGAAAAACCTCCTGTTGCAGCCTTTCCTGAAACAGGCGGCGGTTAGGCAGATGAGTCAGCGCGTCGTAATTGGCTTCATACCAGATGCGCTCTTCATGCTTTTTCTTCTCGGTGATATCAGAAAACAGCACTACCCGCCTGAATGGCTGCCCCTTATCATCATTGGTGGTATTGACCGTCACCCAGTTGATGTATTCTTCGCCGGTTTTTTTCACGCCGCAGATCTCGCCGCGCCATGAGCCCCTTTCCTGCAGGTCTTTGCGTATCGCGTCATAAAAATCCCTGTCATGCCGTGGTGAGCCGAAAGTGACAGGATGGTGACCTATGACTTCTGATGATTGATAACCGGATATTTTTGTAAACGCCGGATTGGTGGCGATGATCATGCCATTGATATCCAGCACCAGCATGGCTTCACTGGTGTTTTTGAATATGGAGTCCGACAGCCGCAGCTCTTCGGCGGTACGATGGCGCTCTATGGCGATGCGCGCCAGATTGGAGAGATACTCCATCTGCTCTAAATCTGCCTGCGCCGGCGCTTGCGGGTAGCGGTGATAAATGGCGAAGGTTCCCGCCACATCATTATGGTCGACGATGATAGGCACCGACCAACACGAAGCCAGGTCGTACTCGGCAGCCAGTGCATGGTAATCTCGCCAGCGGCTATCGGCCTGTATATCGGCGACGATCACGGGCTTGCCTTCAAACGCCGCTGTGCCGCATGAGCCTACATCAGGGCCTACCTTCAGGTTCTCTATCGCCGCGGAATAACCTGCCGGCAAGCTTGGTGCCGCGTAGTTACGCAGGAACTGCTTGCTGCTATCCAGCAGATGGATAGAGCACAGCCGCTCGGGATTTTCTTCCTCTACCCCACGGACCAGATAAGCTAATATCTCTTTCAGCGGTGCGTTATGCGCCACCAGGTCCAGCACATGGTTCTTGATCTGTTCGCGCTTTTCGGCACGTTGCCTGTCCACCATGGGGCGTATGATGGCGCAGTTATATTCCAGGCCATGGTACTCAATATAATTGGAGTTGATCTCAACCGGTAAAAAAGTACCGTCTTTTTTGCGATGTTGTGTTTCAAAGCTACGCGAGCCCAGCGCTTTCAGCCGCTGCAGATGCGTGGCCCACACCTCAGGCGTAAAACTCAGGTCGATATCGAAGATCTTCAGCGCGTATATCTCTTGCTTGCTGTAACCCAGTGCCGTATAAGCGGCTTCATTCGCATAGACAATGTCGCCGGCCGCGTTGATCCAGGTGATCCAGTCCTGGATCTTGTCCAATGAAAAACGCGAAAATAACGTGAAGTCCAGAAAGTCTTCATGATCGGCAACTGGCATGTCATCTCTCCCCTGATTCCAGGTCTGCTGTCTACGCAGCTGTGCTCACACACAGCCTATTTGCAGCCATATTTTTACTAGACCATATTTATGACGATATAGTTGTGTGTAGTTTGATCAGTGGTCTATTCAGCGTTGGAGTAACCATGCTGTGGCGCGAGGGATCAATCAGGCATAAACGTCGATCTGGCCCTGATGCCGGCTGTGCACAGCAGCGGTATTTGCTGCCGGTTTTTCCTGCTGTTTGCTGGCTTTTTCCGCCTGCTGCTGAATCAGCAGCTCAAGCTTGGCTTGTGTGATCTGAATCTGCATCTGTATGGCTTTCGCCTTTTGCATGCCAGCCTCGCTAGACTCGTTCAAAGCCTCGCGCAGGTTTTTGTTGAGTGCGGCCAGCTTTTGTTTCAGCCCGGCGATGCTGCTGTCATTGCCCGCGGATTGGCCCCCGGCGCTCGCCGTTGCCAGCGAGCCGGTATTGATGCTGACTGAAGTCATGGTGTGTACTGCCTGATGATGTCCATGACTCTTTAACCGCCTGAATCAGGATTTCTTTAGCGTTTTAGTCTGCAGACTATAGAAATAGTTACTAAAACGCATATTCAAGCTAAATAAGAGACTGCCTGTGCCTGACCGGCGTTGCTTAAGGCTTTAAAGCTGCCTTGTCTGCGACATCATTGATTAGCTTGATCAGCACATCAAAATCCACCGGTTTGACCAGGTGGTGATCAAACCCGGCGGCAAAGGCCGCTTTTTTATCCTCGTCCCTGCCGTAGCCGGTGACTGCGATCAGGGTGGCTGCACGCATGGCCGGGTTGGCCTTGATACGCTGCGCGAGTTGATAGCCATCCATTTTGGGCAGGCCTATATCGAGCACGCACACCGCGGGCAAGGCAGTTTCAACCAGCTGCAAGGCTTTCAGCGAGTCATGTTCCACCAGCACTTCATGACCATATAGCTCTATAAACATGGCCAGGGTGGTCGCGGCGTCTTTATTATCGTCCACCACCAGCACCGAAAGCTTGTGCGCCTGCGTTGCCAGCGGCTCAGGCGTGGTTTCTGCTGCAGATTTTTCGGCCCACAGCGGCAGAGTGATGGTGAACTGGCTGCCTTTATTCAAGCCTGCACTAAAACAGGTGATGCTGCCATCATGCAGTTTGAGCATGCTTTTCACCAATGCCAGGCCTATGCCCAGCCCGCCCTGCGAGCGGTCTGAGCTACGTTTTGCCTGCGCAAACAACTCAAAGATGGATTCCTGATCTTCAGGCAATATACCTATGCCATTATCGGCGACAGTGATAATGACATTGCCCTGTACCACCTGCATGGTCAGCGTGATCTTGCCGCTGTTTTCTATATATTTGGCCGAGTTATTGAGTATATTTGAAACCACTTGCACCAGCCGCTTGTGGTCACCCAGCACCAGGGCAGGTTGCGGCGGCAGCTCGACGATCAGTTCATGCTGGCGCGATTCAATGAGCGGGCGCACTTGCTCCAGCGAACTGGCGATCACCGCCGCCATATCCTGCGGCAATTTCTCGATATTGACCAGGCCGCGGGTGACGCGCGAGACATCCAGCAGATCATCCACCAGGCCGACCATATGTTTGACCTGCCGTTCTATGATCTGGCTGGATTCTTTCACCTTGGCTTGTTCGTAATTGCTTAGCACCATGATCTGGGTCGCAGCGCTGATAGGCGCTAATGGGTTTCTCAACTCGTGCGCCAGCATGGCAAGGAACTCATCTTTTTTCAAATCGGCCTCTTGCAGGGCTTCCTTGTTCTGTTTGAGCATCTCCTGCGCATCATGGCTTTCAGTCACGTCGCGCGTGGTGCCTGCGACTGCCACCACTTCACCATGACTGTCGAATACCGGAGCAAAGATATAGTCGTAGATCCTGCGGCCAAAGGTGCCGGTGAAAGCCACTTCGCCACGTATCGGTTTCTTGGTAGCGCGCACGATGTCTATTTCTTTGTGATGCATCTCTGCATGCCAGTCTTCATAGCCTAGCTCTCTGAGCGTCTTGCCGACGATCTGGTTGAACGGCTTGCCCAGCATCTGCACCAGGCCTTCATTGACATAGGTGAAGCGCGGTTCCGGCACCGAAAAATCAAAGTTGTAGATCAGGTCTGGGGTGGCAGAAAGTATGGTTTCATACAGCTGGGTCAGCTGCTCGGATTTTCTGACGGTGCTATCTTTATCCTGTTCCAGCTGGCGTAAACGTGCTGCTGTCTGTTCCAGTTCGGCTGCCAGCGCTTTGCGCTCCTGGATCACCTCACAACTGCCGACAAAGCCGGTGAACTCGCCTTGCGCGGAATAGGTGGGCGCGGCTTTGTCCACTACCCAGTGAAAGCTGCCGTCATGGCGTTTCAACCGGTACTCAATGCTATAAGCCTGTTGCGCAGCAAACGCCTGCGCGGCGATATTCCGGCAGCGTGCTATATCTTCAGCATGCACGCTGGCCGCCCAGTCTGCATCACCCGCCTGTGCTGACTCGCAGCCAGTAAACTCACGCCACTGTTTATTAAAAAACGCGTCATCGCCAGACCGCCACATCATCACCGGCAAATATTCAGCCATGGCACGAAAGCCGGTTGCAGCATCATCTGATTTAAAAGGGATCGCTTCAGAGGTCTTGGTTGGCATGGCAGCTCTTGTTAACAATAATGGCTGAGTCTAACGAATAATTTATGGCTAACGGATTGATCGTGTGGTTAGCTTTCAAGTTTTCACTATAGCACTTTTGCTCGAGAATCATGGCTCAGCCAGCGCTAAAAACATGCTGAGACCACGCTAAAAACAATGCGCTTTTATATCACTGCTGCCGCCATCCTCCATGACGGCTGACACTGCACGGGCGAATAAAAAACTGTACTACCTGGGACTTTCACCATTTATTTTTTATTCCAAATCACTACCGTGCCAGCCAGCTTGTCATGCCATCCCTGCTTGCGCTTATCGAAGCCCGCCCAGAAAAAGCCTAACCCCAATGGGAGGAGTGCAATATAGTAAGCCAGGTACCGGCCTATGGCCTGGCCTTTGCTCAACCTGTTACCGGTCTCAGCATCTACCACTTTGGCAGAAATCAGCATCTTGCCGGGCGTGGCTTCTTTGGTCACCCAGAACACGATCACGACCACCGGGAACAGCAACCAGGAAATCACATTCTCAACCGGCCCCAACTCAAATCCCGGCGTCAAAAACGCGTCGCCATACACCAGCTGGATAAAAGGCCAGACAACCAGTGTCGCTAAAATGGTATCTACCGCAGAAGCAACAAAACGTGCCCAAAACCCTACATACTCGACTTCATCTGCCTGCATAACCCACCCCTGTTTGTTGTTTAAATTAAGTGAAAGATCCCAATTTGAATATTAAGCCGCCCTGATCAATTCACACCTGCATTCTACCTCTGTGGCTAGCAAAAAGTCGCTGTGACCCATGAGTAATCTAAAAAGCCCCTGTGGAACAGGGGCTTTAGGGGGGCATATTACTCACTGACTAAGCTGGCTGGCATTAACCCCTATGGATGATGGCAGTATTCAACGCCCGTATCACGCGGTCTATATCGTGGCTGTTTTCACTGCTGAATGCCTGGTGCTCGCCGCTGGGGGTGTGGATGACTACGGCATATTTGGTCTTGGCGCTGAACCAGGCCACAATGCCCATGGCGATGGCAAAGCCACCGACGTACATGAAGATATCTTCAAACAGAAATAGGAATACACCTGCCAGTATGCAGATGGTGGCGAAGGCGCGGCTGGGTTCTGTCATGCCGTGCTCTACGGCGATCACGTCTTGCAAGGCATAGCTGAGCCCGTCAGCAATAAACTGGATATTGCTGACTTTGATGCCTTCCAGGCTGAAGAATATAAACTCTTCCATGACAGGTCCTTTTCAGTTTGCCTTCTACAGCTGGTCTCGCTGCAGAAGGTGTTTATTGCAGTGCCAGGGTGATCTCGTTCAGGTTCTGCTGATGATAGCCGTATTCAGGGCGCGGATGACCCTGTCTACATCATGACTACTGGCGCTGGTCAGCGCCTGTTTTTCACCTTCTGCGGTATGGATGACCACAGAATACAGCGTTTGCGCGCTAAACCACGCCAGCATGCCCAGAGCGATGGAAAAGCCACCGACCAGCATGAACACATCCTCAAATATCATCAGGAACGAGCCTGACAACATGCAGAAGGTGGAAAAGCCGCGCTTGGGCTCTATCAGGCGGTGTTTGACTGAGGTGACCTCTTCAAGAGGATAGGTTTGCCCCTCGGCAATAAACTGGGTGTCACTGACCTTGATGCCCTCAAGGCTAAAGAAAACTTGTTCTTGCATCATGTAGTTCCTAAACAGGCGCGCATTGCATAGTGAACGGGAGATGGGTTACACCAACATACTTTACTACAAATTAATATTTATTGACATCAAGATAACCATGACTTTACCGCTTAATTCAGCTAATGATAAAGCGGTGCACAAAAACAGCGAAACGCCTGACATTTAACTTGTAATGTGTATGATTGACACAGTGCGGTTGCGCTGTGGGCGCAGGCATAAAAATGGCTTACAAGGGATTTCTAGTTATGCATGAAAAAGAATTTGTCGCGAAAGACGGTTTGACTTACACCATCACTATCAATGCGACGGGGGAAGAGATCACGGTTGCGCAAAGCGGTGTAACACTGGGCGTGATAGACCTGAAACGCGTGAGCAATCCGCGCGGCCCAGACTATTACCTGATCACGGTGCTGGACCTGGAAAAATGCAAACGCATAGGGTTGGGCGAAGCCAGCCTCAGGCATCATCAGCAGGTATTCAGGCTGCCACTGACCGCCAATGGAGATGTGCGCGAAGGCCGGCGCTCAAACGAAAGCCAGCTGACTAGGGAAGGCATACTGTTTATCCAGAAGATGCGTGCCAGAGAAGTGGTGGCCGCGGAAGATTTCCACGATGCTTTTAATGAGGATGAATAAAGCCAGCCAGCTTAAAGGCGGTCTGTTTTAGCGCCGGCCAGCATGAATCTCACGCTGACTATCAATCCGGCCCCGGCTGGCCGGTTAGTCAGGCGCACCTCGGCATGGTGTTTGTGCGCGATCTCCCTGACGATAGCCAGGCCCAGTCCTGAGCCTGGTGAGGCGCTATCCGGCCCGCGATAAAAGCGGTCAAACACTTTATCCAGCGCTGCTTCTGCTATGCCGGGGCCTGAGTCTTCAACCTCAAACAGCACAGCGTGGTCTTGTTGCACCAGTTTAAGGTTGATGGTGCCCTGCGGCGGGGTGTAGTGTATGGCGTTGATGATGACATTATTGAGCAGAATCTCTATTTCTTCTGCCACGCCTGGTATATGCACCTGGTCGCTGTGGGTAAAGCCTATATCGAGTTGCTTCTTGAGATAGATCGCTTTCAGCTCATTGAGCACTTTGATCACCAGCGGGTTGAGGTGTAGCGTTTGTTGCGCCTGGGGCAAGGCATCCGGGTCCACGCGCGCCAGTGTCAGCAGTTGCTGTACCAGGCGCTCCATACGTGCCACACCCGCATTCGCCAGGCTGACCCACTGATTGAATTCTTGTTTGCCGGCTTGGGCCATGGCGCTGATCTGCAGTTTGAGCGCGGTGACCGGGGTGCGCAGCTCATGGGCGGCATCACAGGTGAAGCGCTTTTGCATGGCCACGGTCTGCGCCACCTTGTGCATCCATTGATTGAGTGCCTGTACTATAGGCCTCAGCTCGCTGGGCACTTTTTCAAGGGCTAAGGGCTGCAGGCTTTCCGGGCTACGCGCTGCGATCGCACTGGATATTGCCAGCAACGGCCTGAAGGTCTTGCGTATCAGCAACAGGGCGATCACCACCAGCAAAGGCACGATCAACAGTTGCGGAATGATCAGGTGTATGGCGGTTTCACGTATGGTGCGCCGCCTGAGCTTGTCATCCTGCGCCACGATCACCGTCAATGCCGCACGTTTCACCACATAGACCTGCCAGCGCTTGTGGTTGAGCCACTGGGTAGAAAGCCCGGCTGGTACAGCACTGGCATCAAACACCTGCTGGTGCGAGCTATAGACTGCGTTATCGCCATGAAAGATTTTGATCAGATAATCTTCCTCACCCTGGATCTTGCTGTTGGCCGGGGCTGCCGCCGGGGTCCCCGCTGATAATAGCCACTGGCCGTCATTGGCGGCGATCACCGTTGCCAGCTGCTGCAAATTGGCATCATAGAGTTCGCCCAATTCTTCTGCCGCCGAGCGATAGGATAAAAATGACAGCAGGCCGATCACGCCCACAATGGCGATGGTCAGGGTTATCGCCAGTTCAGCGCGTATAGATTGCGTCATGCGTCGTGCTGCTCGGGAAAAGCGTAGCCTATGCCACGTATGGTTTGTATCAGCTGGGCACCGAATTTTTTGCGCAGATGGTGTACATGCACTTCCACCGCATTGCTCTCCACCTCGTCGCCCCAGCCGTAAAGCCTTTCTTCCAGCTGTGCTTTGGAGAATATCATGCCGGGTTGCGCCATCAGGGTATGCATGATGGCAAACGCTTTACTGGATAAGCGCTGGCTGACTGCGCCCACGGTCAGTGTATAGCTTGCCGTATCCAGCACCGTATCGTGCACCCTGATCTGGTTGGAGCGGCGCTCTTCTTTTCTGCGGAAGATGGCGCGCAGGCGTGCTTCCAGTTCTTCGATCGAAAACGGCTTCAGCACGTAGTCATCCGCCCCGGCATCCAGCCCTTGTATGCGGTCTTGCACCGCATCCCTGGCGGTGACTATGATGACAGGGGTGAGGTTGCCGGACTGCCGCAGCTGCAACAAAAAATCCAGCCCGGACTGTAGAGGCAGGCCGAGGTCGAGAAAGATCGCATCATAGCTTACACCCGCCAGCGCAGCTTTTGCTTGCAAGGCATCGGTCACCCAGTCAATGGCGTGCGCGCGCATGGCATGCTGCAAGCTCTCGCCTATCATCACATCATCTTCTATTAACAACAGTTTCAAACCGGTTTCCCTGTCATGCATCACAGCCATTGTTGCTGAGTGACCTTAAGGCAAACTTAAAGCCGGTTTAAGTTTGCCTTAAGAATAGCCGCGCAAGATACGGGCTATTCCATCGCACGGTCATTTACATCATGCATTTTCGATTACAAAAGCTCAGCCTTGTCATTGTGACATTAGTGCTGGCCGCTTGCCAGAGCGCACAAAAAGTCAGCGATCCTGCGCAGCTGGTGCAGTCGCTACAGCAGACACTGCCGCAGCCAGCTGATGCAGGCACGCCGGCACCGGCTAACTATTTATCCGAACAGGACGCCGTGCTATCTGCGCTGGCGCAGAATCCGGGTTTTAAGGCACAGCTGAGTGACCTGAACCTGGCCAATGCCGACATAGACCAGGCCAGCCAGCTGGCGAACCCATCGTTATTCTACGCTTTTGGCGCAGCCAACAAGCCTTACCGCTATGCGATCGAGTTTCCCATTGAGGCACTGTGGTTACGGCCTATACGCACCAGACAGATGCAATACCAGGCGCAAGCCACGCAATACCAGTTGCTACAGGCCGGCTTTAATCTGATCCGCGACACCCGCGTCGCCTATGCCCAGGCAGTGATCGCCATGGAGAAACAGGCCAGGCTGCAGCAGGCGTTGCAACTGAACCAGGCCATCGCCGACCTGGTTAAAAAACGCGAACAGCTGGGCGACATCAGCACGCAGGAGGTATTACTGGCTGAAAACGAAGCCCTGCTGTCAGGCCGCGATGCACAGCTTGCCAGCCTGGATAGCCGGCTGGCGCAGACACAGCTGATGCACCTGATAGGCCAGGCTGAAACGAGCAAGCACTTAGCCCTCAGTGACGCGCTTATCCCGGCCTGCAGCACAGTGGATATAGCGCAACTGAAAACACAGGCACTGAGCAGCCGGCCGGATATTCTGGCAGCAGAAGCGGCGGTGGCCGCCACCCGGCAAAAACGTCAGTTGACCGGCCTCAACTGGCTGAATGCCGCGGTGATCGCCGACGCCACCAGTGGCGAAACCAGCGGCCATACGCTGGCACCCGCCATACGTGGCAGCCTGCCGTTATTCAACCAGAACCAGGCGCAGATCAGCCGTGCCGATGCCGAGCTGGTCAAAGCGCAACAAACGCTGGCCGCAGCCAAAGTGCAAGCCTCGCTAGAACTGCACAGTGCGCATCTCAAATATCAGCGTGACTGCCTGGAATGGCGCCAGTTGCATGAGCAGTTACAACCCAATCTCGCACAGACGCAACGCGCGGCTGAACAGG
Organism: Methylophilus luteus; assembly: GCF_042676265.1. Lineage (NCBI taxonomy): Bacteria > Pseudomonadati > Pseudomonadota > Betaproteobacteria > Nitrosomonadales > Methylophilaceae > Methylophilus > Methylophilus luteus. The sequence goes on along the minus strand of NZ_JBHTKB010000002.1, from coordinate 488,006 downwards.
CTTACCAGCATGGCGAGATCGCCTACCTGAATGTGCTGGAAAGCAGCAAGCGCTTTATAGCGCTGCAATTACGTGAAACGCAATTAAAAGCAGACCTGGTAGGCAGCTGGTCAGAGTTGATGCGTAGCAGCAGCCATAGCCCACAGCAGCAGACCCGCTAACGTACAGAACACTTAGGAAATCCCCCATGTCAGCCCAATCATCTGTTTTATCTTTTGCCCTGCGCCGCAGCTTGTTGCTATGGTGGTCACCGTTACTTGTGGCCATCACCCACCCAGGCATCGCCGCTGAAAACAATAGCAAAGCGCCTGCCACACCAGCTGTTGTGCAAACGACCACTATTGCAGAAGCACAGCTCAACCAGGTCAGCCTGCCTTTTGAGACGGTGAAGAAACTGGGCATCAGCAGCAGCAAAGTCACAACGGCCAGTGTGCAACCCTATCAAAGCTATCCGGCGGAGGTGAGTGTGCCGCCTGCCGCGCTGGCCGCCTACAGCACGCCGGTCAGCGGCACAGTGCAGCCAGCGCCAGGCTTGCACATAGGCAGCAAAGTGCAAGCCGGGCAACGTTTGTTCACCATCACGCCCATCGTCTCACCGGAAACGCGTTTGAACCTGATGACCAGCCTGGCCGATGCCAGTGGCCAGCAGCAGGCAGCCGAGAAGCAACTGGCGGCGCATACCCTGACCCTGAACCGCTCCAGCCAGTTACAGGCTGAGCGCGTGGGCAGTCAGAAAGCAGTGGATGAAGCACAAGCCAATGTCGCGCTGGCGCAGGCCAACCTGCATGCCATCCAGCAAAAACGCCATTTATTACAACAAGCGGTAGAACAAGGTGCTACCGGCAGCTATTACGTGACGGCAGCCGGCACTGGACTATTGGGCAATCTGTATTTCACGCCCGGCCAGTTGCTGGTGGCTGGTGCCAGGCTGGCAGATGTAGTCGACCAGCAGACCTTGTGGGTGACAGTGTCGCTGCCGCACGCCCATCTCAACCGCATCGACCTGAAAGCCGATGCCTGGCTAGATCAGCAGCCGGGCGACAGCCAGGCGGCATATAGCCTGAAGCCGGTTTCCAGCATGCCGGAAGGCGACGTGCTGAGCGGCACGCGCAAACTGATATACGCGGTGCAAGCCAAAGGCGACTTGGTGCCCATGCAGCGGCTGACAGTACAACTGCCCTTGCGCCACACGCCGCGGCCACGCCTGAGCCTGCCGTGTGCGGCCACCATCGTCGATATTTATGGCAATACCTGGGTCTACCTGCAGCAGGAAACGACCCGGTTTACGCGCCAGCAGGTGTTTATCAGCCTATCTACTGCGCAGGGCTGTGTGCTCGCTGACCAGCGCCTGGCGGGCAAAGCGGTGGTCACCCAGGGCGCGCAGGAACTGTTCGCCATTGAAACCGGCTATACACATTAATCGGAAACCAGCCATGCTAAAAAAATTAACCATGCGCGCCATCCAGGCGCGTTACCTGGTGATCGCCTGTGCCGTGATCCTGATGCTGATTGGTTTTAAGACCATACCGCAAACGCCTATGGATGTATTTCCCGAATTCGCCCCGGTCAAGGTCGAGATACAGACCGAAGCGCCCGGACTCTCCAGTGTAGAAACCGAGCAGCTGATCACTATCCCGGTCGAGCACGCCATGAACGGCTTGCCACAGATGAAGACTTTACGCTCCAAATCTGTGCTGGGCCTGTCGTCTGTAGTCATGCTGTTTGAAGAAGGCACCAGCATCGCAGAAGCCAGGCAGGCAGTGCAGGAGCGCCTGCTGCTGCTGGCGCAAAAACTACCTGCCGTTGCCAGGCCACCGGTCATGCTGCCGCCCTTATCCTCATTGTCCCGCGTGCTGAAGATAGGCCTGAGCTCCCGCCACGATACCTTGGCAGAATTAAGTACCAAGGCACTGTGGACGGTGAGGCCTCGGCTGATGTCTATCCCCGGGGTGGCCAATGTCGCCATCTGGGGCCTGCGTGAACAGGAATTGCATGTGCGGTTTGACCCGCTGAAACTAGCGCAGCACCAACTCAGCGCCAGCCAGATCAGCCAGCAACTGGGCAACGCCCTGCAGCCGGATGGTGCTGCCTACCTGGATACTGCCCAGCAAAGAATGGCAGTCAGCTATGACAGACCCACCCTGAATGCCGAGGATTATTTACAACTGACGGTGGGCTACTCCAAAGCGACGCCTGTCAAGCTGGGCCAGGTGGCAGAGATCAGCTGGGGCCATGCGCTGCCTATAGGCGATGCGGTGGTGAACCAGGGCGATGGCTTGCTGCTGATCGTGGAAAAACACCCGCATGCCAATACCTTGCGCGTGACGCAACAGATAGACCAGGCATTGCGCGAGCTGAAACCTGCGCTGCCGCATATCAATGTCGATGCCACTATCTTCAGGCCGGCCACATTTATAGAGACGGCTTTGCACAATCTGCAGAGCGCTTTGCTATTGGGTGCCTGCCTCGTCGCCGTGATCCTGATCCTGTTTTTACGCAATTTCAGGGCGGCGCTGATCAGCCTGGCGGCTATCCCGCTTTCCCTGGTGACTGCTGTGTTATTGCTGAGCTGGCTGCAAGTGAGCATTAACACCATGGTACTGGCCGGGCTGGTGATCGCCCTCGGCGAGGTGGTGGATGACTCCATCATAGACCTGGAGAATATCCTGCGTGCGCTGCGCGCTAACCGTTTGCTGGCGCAACCGAAAAGCCTGCTCAAAGTCATCACCCAGGCTTCGTATGAAGTACGCGGCGCAGTCATTCATGCCACGCTGATCGTGATGGCGGTATTTATTCCGGTATTTTTTCTGCAGGGCATCGCCGGGGCTTTTTTCAAACCGCTGGCCTATGGTTATCTGCTGGCGATCTTTGCCTCATTGCTGGTGGCGCTGATAGTCACACCGGTGCTGGCCTACTGTTTGCTCAAACGCGAGGGTGATCTGCCGGCTATCGTGGATCACACCGCGCCACCGGCATGGACACTGCAGCTACTGGCGCAGCCAAAAGCGGTGATCGCAGCTGCCGCGCTGCTGTTTTTCAGCATGCTGGCCAGCCTGCCTTTTCTTGGCTCTGAATTTCTGCCTGCGTTTAAAGAAACAGATTTTCTCATGCATTTTGTAGAGCGCCCCGGCACCTCTATCGCGCAGATGAAAGCCATGTCGCTGCGCGCAAGCCAGGCGCTGATGCATATTGAAGGCGTACGCAACCTGGGAGCACATATCGGTCGTACCGAAGTCGCGGATGAAGTGGTCGGGCCTAACTTTGGCGAGCTGTGGGTCAGCATTTCACCTCAGGCCGACTATGAAAAAACCATGGCCAGGATACAGCAAAGCATCAGTGGCTATGCCGGCATATTCACCGATGTGCAGACTTACCTCAAAGAACGCAGCAAAGAAGTCATGTCTGGCACCAGCGCCAGTATCGTGATCCGGCTATTCGGCAATGATGTGGACACCTTAAGGGAGGAGGCTGAACGCATACGCCTGGCGATAGCGGATATCCCCCACCTCAGCCATTTGAAGGTCGAGTCACAAGCGCTGATCCCGCATATCCATGTGCGACTGAATACTGCGCTGGCAGACCGTTACGGCGTGACTGAAAAAGAGGTGAAACAAGCGCTGAGCCTGATGACACTGGGCCAGATACAGGGCGAAGTGTATGTGGGTCAGCAGCGTTTTAATGTGCGGCTGATCAGTGCTACACCGGCACGCGACAGCCTGCAGGCCTTGCGGCAGATCAGCATACAAAGCCCGTCCGGGGCCGTGGTCGCCCTGGCGGATGTCGCCACAGTCATAGTGCAACCCACGCAAAATGAGATCAAGCGCGAAGCGGCATCACGCAAAATCGATATTTCTACCGACGTAGAAGGCACGGATATCGGTAGCGTGGCGCAGGAGATTGAATCCAGGTTAAACCGGCTGACCCTGCCGGCCGGCTACTATGTACGCATGCTGGGCGAATACACCGAGCAGAAAACCGCCACCCGCACCCTGGTCAGCTACAGCCTTCTGGCGTTATTGCTGGTGTTCTTGCTGATGTTCATGAGCCTGAGATCGCTGCGCCTGACCGCCATGCTGTTCGCCGTGCTGCCGTTCGCAGTGGCAGGCGGGGTGACAGGCATCTGGCTGACAGGTGGCGTCATCTCGCTGGGGGCCATGATAGGGCTGATCGCAGTGCTGGGGATTGCCGCCAGAAGCGGCATCTTGCTGATCTCGCGCTATCAGCAACTGCGGCACAGCCATGCCTATGACGGGCCTGCATTGCTGGCGATGGCGGTCTCTGACCGTTTGCGGGCGATCAGCATGACCACGCTGGCGACCAGCATGGCGCTGGTGCCTATCATCCTCAAAGGGCCGGTGTCAGGCTACGAGATCGAATACCCGCTCGCCGTGGTGGTGGTCAGCGGCCTGCTGTCATCGGTAGCGGTGAACCTGATGCTGCTGCCGGCACTGATATTGCTGTTTGACCAAGGGGATAATGACACTGACTATGTCAGATAATCACTATCTGCCAGCGAGCCTGCCATGCTTGCCGCTATCGCCAGCACAGCGGCTGTGTGACAGCCCTGCCGGCCATTTCAGCTGTCGCCGCCAGCCGGTGCCGGCTTGCGCTTTGCTTTTGTGCATTGTAGGCGGTTTCTTACCTGTATTGCAGTTAATGCCCTATACGCAAAGCGCAGGCTGGCTTTTATGATTTAGCTACACTTACTGACATTTAAGGGGTCAACAAATGCTTTATTACGCATTGGTATTTTTAGTTATTTCCATCATTGCCGGGGCCTTGGGTTTCCGTAGTGTTGAATCCGGCGCCGCCAAGATATCCAAAGTGTTTTTCTTTATCTTCCTGATCCTGGCTATCGGTGTCGCCATACTGGCCATACTGGGCATCAGCCTGTTTGCCTGAACCTAGATAATTATCACAGGCTGACCATCACCGGCCCGGAGCTTGCTGGCTCCGGGTGCCAGGTGATCTGTGCACCATTCATTCTACGACTTACTTAGGCAGACTTACTTAGGAGTTCTGCCGGGGAAGTCGTAGAATGACTGTCTTTACCTGAGAGTGCATGCCATGTCCTACCTTGACGATCCGCGCGTTTATTTTGCTGCCGAGCGCACCCTGCTGGCCTGGCAACGGGCGTCTATCGCCTTGATGGGCCTGGGTTTTGTCATAGAACGCTTTGGATTGTTTATCAAACTGATGGCGCACGACAACCCACTGTCTGAGTCACAAAGCACCTTGTCTTTGTATATAGGCGTAGGGTTTATCCTGATAGGCGCTGGCACTGCCCTGCTCTCGGCATGGCAGTTCGTGGTGTTCTGTAAAACCCTGGGCGCGCAAGAAAGACCGCGCGGCCATATCTTCTGGCTGCCACCGGCGGTCAATGTGTTTCTGAGTCTATCTGCGGTGGCGTTGAGTGCCTGGCTGATCTGCTCGCGTTGATCAGCGGCTCACCCATAAGGCTGATTATTTAGCCGCGTCAGGCGCGGTCGCGATATTGACTGCATCGCCATCCACCACGCCATCCGGCGGGTTTTCTATCACGCGGTCACTGGCAGTCAGGCCGGATTGTATCTCCAGTGTCTTACCCATATCGCGCGCAATGGTGATGGTTTTCAGGCTGACCTTGTTGTCGGCATTCACCGTTGCCACTTTCAAACCGTTCTGGTCAAAGATCAGCGCGCTGGCCGGGATAGTCAGAATGCCTGTGGCTTCCTTGAGTTGCAGGCTGACGTTGGCAAAACCGCCAGGCAGGAACCTGCCGGCCGCATTATCCACCAGCAATTGCACCAGTGTAGTACCCGACGACGCATTGATAGCGCCAGAAGTGGATTGTATGGTGGCTTCAAACCGGCCGTCCGGATATTCCGGCACGCTGAAACTCGCTGTGCTACCCGCGCGTATAAAGCCGACGTAGTTCTGCGGCACATTGATATACAGGCGTAATTTGCGCGTGTTGGAGATCTCAAACAAGGGCTGTGCGCTAGTGCCGCTGTTACCGGCGTTGATCAGCGCGCCGGTATCGGTATTACGTGCAGTGACAGAACCGTCAAATGGCGCGACTATGCTGGCAAAACCTTTCAGGGCCTGCAAGCGCTGCACATTGGCTTCGGCGGCTTTCACCAGTGCCTGTTTGCTTTGATAGTCCCCCACTTTTTCGTCCACTTCCTGGCGGGCGATTGATTGCGTTTTCAGCATATCCTGCCAGCGTTTGGCGGTGGTTTCTGCCAGGCTGACATTGGCTTGCGCGCTGGCCAGGTCGGCTTTGGCCTGCAATAGCTCCTGGTCCAGGTCTGGGGTTTCCAGCTCGGCCAGCAATTGACCGGCTTTGACGGCGCCGCCGATATCGACTTTCCACTGTTTGAGGTAGCCGCTGACGCGGGCATAGATAGGCGCACGCGAATAGGCTTCAAACCGGCCCGGCAAGATCAGCTGATTGCCTTCGGCTACACTGCCAGGCTGGTTGACGCTGACGGTGGGCACTGCTTGCTGGTCGGTCCAGTCCTTGAGTTTGGCGTGCTGGCTGGCACGCGTGGTCATGCCTATGATGACGATGGCTATCGCCACCAGCACCAGCAGCAAGCCAGCCAGTTGCAAGCGGCGGGAGGGGCGTGGGGAATTATTGGTCATGAGTCTCTCCTGTAGAGCTGCTGACAGGGGTTAAAGTCGTTTTCTTGTGTATGCTGGCAAACACCACCGGCACAAAGAATAAGGTGGCGATGGTGGCAAAGATCAGGCCGCCGATCACGGCGCGCCCCAGCGGCGCATTCTGCTCACCGCCCTCGCCCAGGCCCAGCGCCATAGGCGTCATGCCTATCACCATGGCCAGCGCTGTCATCAGCACCGGGCGGAAACGCACGAATCCGGCATCGATTGCGGCGGCGGTCGCATCCTGCAGTTCTGCCAGGCGTTCACGCGCAAAGCTGATCACCAGCACACTGTTGGCAGTGGCCACGCCCATACACATGATGGCGCCGGTCAGTGCCGGCACCGATAGTGGCGTATAGGTCACGAACAGCATCCAGACTATGCCTGCCAGTGCCGCTGGCAAGGCGGTGATGATCACAAACGGGTCACTCCAGGATTGCAGGTTGACCACGATCAGCAGGTAGATGAGCACGATGGCACCGAGCAGGCCGAAGAATAAGCCGGTGAAAGCATGATCCATGGTGTAGGCTTGCCCCAGCATCACCACACTGGCCGCTTTAGGCACTTGCGGTTTTGTTTCATCCAGGATCTGGCGTATATCGGCCGCCACCGCGCCCAGGTCTCTATCCTGAGTGCTGGCGTGGATCTGCACCATGGGCTGTATATCGTACTGGCTGACCACGGCATTGCCGACATTGCGCTTAAAGCTTGCCAGGCCGCCCAGGGTCTGGGTTTGCCCGTTGCTGCCGCTGATAGGCAGGTTGGCCAGTGTATCCAGGCTATCCAGCTGGTATTGCGGGGTTTGCAACACGATGGAATAAGTCACGCCGTTGGCCGGGTTCAGCCAGTAGGTGGGCGACACTTGCGAACTGCCCGCCATATTGATCACCATGCTATTGGTCACATCGCGGGTGCTGATACCTAACTCCTGCGCGCGTGTCCTATCCAGGGTGATATCGAATGCCGGACGGCTGCGTGACTGCTGGATACGGGCATCGACCACGCCAGGCACAGTACGTATCCTGGCCAGCAAGTGGTTGGCGTATTCAAAGTTATCCGCCAGCTTGCCACCGCGGATCTGGATATCTATCGGTGCCGGTGAACCAAAATTCAGGATCTGGCTGACGATATCGGCAGGCGGGAATGAGAAGGTGGTATCCGGGAACTGCTTGGGCAAGGTCTCGCGCAAGGTGCGGATATAGCCGGCGGTCGGCCCATGTTCGGGCTTGAGCGCGATCTGGATATCACCATCCTGGGTGCCTATCAATCCGGTATTGTTATAGGTCATATTGATACTGCTGATAGGGATGCCTATATTGTCCACTATGGTCAGTATCTCGTCGGCAGGAATGACTTTTTTAATGGCGGTCTGGATATTGGCAAAGCGGCTGGCGGTGTCTTCAATACGGGTCCCCACCGGCACGCGTGCGTGCATGAGTATCTGCCCGCTATCCACCGCGGGGAAGAAGTTGCTGCCCAGCATGGGGGTGAGCAGGAACGACAGCAGCACGATAGCCATAAAGCCGCCCATAAACAGCCGGCTATGCGCGAGCGCCAGTTCCAGCAAGCCTTTATAAGACAGGCGCATGCGCTCGAAGCCAGCTTCAAAACGGCGCTGGAAACGCACCAGTGGGTTACGGCTGGCAGTGGCATGGGGCTCGCCGTGCACATGCGGTTTGAGCATGTAATTGGCCATGGTAGGCACCAGCGTACGCGACAGGATAAACGAGCTGACCATGGCGAACATCACCGCCTCGGCCATGGGCACGAACAGAAAGCGCGACAGGCCTTCGAGGAAAAACATAGGCACGAACACGATACAGATACACAACAGCGAGACAAACGCCGGCGTCACTATCTGTGCCGCACCATCGAGTATGGATTGCTCCACCGGCTTGCCTTGTTCCAGGTGCCAGTTGATGTTTTCTATGGTGACGGTGGCTTCGTCTACCAGTATGCCCACCGCCAGCGCCAGGCCACCCAGCGTCATGATGTTCAGCGTCTCGCCGGTGATGGACAAGCCTATGATGGCGCCCAGGATAGACAGCGGGATAGAGGTGGCGATGATCAGCGAAGAGCGCCAGCTGCCAAGGAACAGCAATATCATCAGACTGGTGAGTATCGCCGCCAGCACGCCTTCAAACACCACACCATGTATAGCCGCGCGCACAAACAATGACTGGTCGTTGATGGGGGTGGCGACCAGCGTATCCGGCAGGCTGGGTTTGATCTCTTCCAGTTTGTCTTTAATGCCTTCGACGATGGCCAGGGTGGAGATGGCGCCGTTTTTGAGTATGGTCATCAACACTGAGCGGTTGCCATCCACATGCACGATATTGGTCTGCGGCGGATTACCGTCGCGCACCTGGGCGATGTCGCGCATATAGATGGTGGCGCCATTGACCACCTTGACCGGGATATTGGCCAGCTCATCCACCCCGGAAGCTGCGTTATTCAGGTTGAGGGTGTATTCAATGCTGCCTATCTTCTGCGTGCCTACCGGCACCACCAGGTTGTGCGCCGCCAGGGCGCTGGACACATCCTGCGCCGACAGCCCGCGTGCCTGCAAGGCAGAAGGATTAAGGTCTATCTGGATCTGCCGGCTTTTACCGCCATAGGGGAAAGGCACGCCTGCGCCTGGCACCGTCACCAGCCTTATACGTACCGCGTTCAGGCCCAGGTCAGCCAGGTTCTGCTCGGTCAGCCCTTTGCCAGACAAGGCGATCTGCAGGATAGGCACGGTAGAAGCGTTGTAATTCAGGATCAGCGGCGGCGTGGTGCCGGTAGGCATTTGCCGGGTCACGGTCTGCGAGATCGCCGACACCTGCGCATTGGCGGTCGCGATATTGACACCGGGGTGGAAGAATATCTTGACGATAGAGATACCGTTGATCGAATTGGCTTCTATATGTTCGATATCATTGACGGTGGTGGTCAGCGTGCGCTGGTACAGCGTGGTGATGCGGCCGGCCATCTCGTCCGGTGGCAAACCGGCGTATTGCCAGGCCACCGCCACGATAGGGATACGTATCTCGGGAAAGATATCCACCGGGCTGCGCAGCGCAGACAAAGTGCCGGCGATCAGGATAAGCAGGGCCATCACCACAAAGGTATAGGGCCGCTTGAGTGCGATGCCCACTACATTAAACATGTGTTTCCTTTGCTGGTGCTGCGGCGTCTGCAACCTGCACGCTGACCACTTCAAAGCCGGCATCGCGCCAGGCGTCTATGCCGCCGGTGAGTGGCCGGATATTGCGATAACCGCGGTTGATCAGTTTTTTGGCGACTTTGGCAGCGGTGACTTCGTTAGGGCAGGAACAATACAGCACCACGGGCGCATCCTGGTCTATATCCAGCACCAGGCTGTCCACGTCTTCCAGCGTGATGAATTGTGCGCCGGGTATCCAGCCGTCATCCACCAGGTGGGCAGCACGCGTATCGAGTATCACCGGTGCGGCACCGCTGTTCAGCATCTCGTTGAGTTCTTCTATGCTGATGCGCGCCATACGCAGGCTTTTGATAAAGCGCTGCCTGTCCCACCATTTATAGGCGATAAACGCCGCCAGCAACACCAGTACCAGCAAGGTGCCCCATTTGCCCATTTGCACCAGGGTGAGCATGAGCTCATCAATGGCAGAACTGAACAGATTACCCAGCCACAGGGCAGAACCGGCCCACAGCATGGCTCCCAGGCCATCCATGAGTACGAATACCAGGTAACGCGTGCCGGAAGAGCCGGCCAGGGCGCTGGAGATAGAAGCAAAACCGGGAATGAACTTGCACACCAGCAATGCCGGCGGCCCGAACTTCAGGTATAGCGATTCGGTTTGCCTGACACAGGTATCCGGCGACAGCGAGATCTTGCAGAGCTTGCCCATCACGCGTTTGCCGTATTTGCGCCCGGCCATATACCAGATGGAATCAGCGATCAGGGCGGCGATCACCGCCACTGCCAGCAGCGTGCCCAGACTGTATTGACCGTTGCCTATCAATACGCCGGAAAGCAATAAAGTGGGATACGCTGGTAACGGCAAGCCCAGCTGTTCTAGCAGCACATTGGCAAACACGATCAGCAGGCCGAATTGTTGCAATAATTCCAGAATAGTACTCATGATTCACTTCTACATCAGCCAGTTACTGGCTGTAGGTCTTAATAAAGCGCAGCTGTGGCCTGAAAAAACCCAGCTGCGGTGCGCTATCACGCCATGCCTGGCGGTCACATGCCTAATGTGGCCAGCATGGCAAATGCCATAAACAACACAAAATGCGTCATGCCTTCTATGGCATTGGTTTCGCCATCATGCAGATTGATGGTGGCGACCACCAACGTCAAAAACGTCATCACCATCTGCGTCGGTGACAGGCCGACGATCAGCGGCTTGTTCTGTATCAGCGCGATCGCCTCTATCACCGGCACGGTCAGTATCACGGTGGATAAGGTCGCGCCCAGCGAGATATTCACCACCGTCTGCATGCGGTCGTTGGTCGCGGCCTTCAGCGCAGTCAGCACTTCAGGGCTGGCGGCGATGATAGCCACCACGATGGCAGCCACGATAGGTGGCACGCCACTACCGGTCAGACCGGCATCCATATGCATGCTCATCTCTTCCGACAGCAGGCCTATGGTGATGATACCCACCAGGATATAAACGATCGCCAGCCTGACATCGACTATGGTCTTGCGCGTGGCCACTTCGCCCAGCAGCTCTTTGCTGTGCTGGTTGCTGTAACTGAAATAGTTACGGTGTCTGCCGGTTTGCATTTTGAGGAACAGCCCGTAAAACACACTCATGGTGATGATGGTAAACATCGAATACAGTCGCCAGTGCTCGGGCGGCAAAAACGCTGGCAACACCATGGAGATGCCCAGCGCAGTCATGATCATCACAATATAGGTATTGCCGGAGTTGACGTTATATTCGACCTCACCGTATTTGATACCGCCAACAATGGCACACAGACCGAGAATACCATTCATATCCAGCATCACCGCCGAGTAGATCGCATCCCGCGCCAGCGTGGTTGAAGAGGTATGGCTTAACATCATGACGATGATCACCACTTCAATAATCACCGCGCTGATAGTCAGTATCATGGTGCCATACGGCTCTTTAAGCCGCTCTGCCACATACTCCACCTGGAACGAGAGCTGAAAAGCCAGGTTGATGATCAGCAATACAAACACTATGGAAACCACCAGCGATTCCTGCTGGCCGATGTGCATCACCTTGTCGATCTGGGTGAGGGAAAGATAGGCAAGTATCGATATCACTAGTGATATCAGGCCCTGGGGAGGTTTTTCTGCAAGCATGCGCTAAGTGAAAAATGAACAGATAAGCATCTTAACACCGACCTCTGGCTTGTGCCTTTAAAGCGGCCAATTTGTAGCGCATTTCATACCCGCCTGACAGATTAAAACCTGCACCCGGTGCTTTTTTGCCACACCAGCATGGCTTTTCCGCCAGCCCTGTTGTTGCTACCCGACGTTGCACAGTGCGCCAGCCCGGGTCGTGCGTCAGCCAACCCCGGCCAGCCACTGTCTTAGGCGTCTGCCGTAGACCTCAGTGAGGCGATATCGATCACAAAGCGGTATTTCACATCGCTGCTCAGCATGCGCTCGTAAGCCTGGTTGATATAGCTGGCATCTATCATCTCCACATCGCTGACGATATTATGCTTGCCGCAGAAATCCAGCATCTCCTGGGTTTCTGCAATACCGCCTATCAGTGAACCCGCCACCTGGCGGCGTTTCAGGATCAGGTTGCCGCCATGCACATCCACCGGGTCCAGCGGGCCGACCAGCACTATGGTTTTATCGCGTTTAAGCAAACCAATATAAGGGTTGAGGTCATGCGCGACCGGCACCGTGTCTATGATCAGGTCAAAACTGGCGGCGTGTTCGGCCATGGCATCAGCATCTTTGGAAATCAGCACTTCGTGCGCGCCCAGCTTGGTGGCATCAGCAGCTTTGCTGGCTGAGGTCGTGATCACCACCACATGTGCGCCCATGGCCGCGGCCAGTTTCACCCCCATGTGCCCCAGACCACCCAGGCCGATAATGCCGACTTTCTGCCCAGGCTGTACATTCCAGTGCTTGAGTGGCGAATACAGGGTGATGCCGGCGCACAGCAATGGCGCAACTGCTTTGGTGTCCAGATTTTCAGGCACGCTGACCACATAGTTCTCATCCACGGTGATACGCTCGGCATAGCCACCAAAAGTCAGGCCACCATGTCTGGGGTCTTTGGCATTGTAGGTGAACACCGAGCCATCACAATACTGTTCTTCACCGGCGGCACAGTCTGCGCAGTGGCGGCAGGAGTCGACCATACAGCCGACTCCGACCAGTTGCCCCAGCTTGAACTTGCTCACATGCGCGCCGACTTTGCTGACACGACCGACGATTTCATGCCCCGGCACCATGGGATATAAAGAACCACCGCCCCACTCGTTTCTGGCCTGGTGGATATCGGAATGGCAGATACCGCAATATTCGATATCGATCAGCACGTCGTGCGGACCAGGCTCACGCCGGTCTATGCTCATAGGCGCTACCGGGGTGGTCGCGTTTTGCACTCCGTAGGCGGCGGTTTTAAAGGTGATTGCCATAGCAGGTTCTCCATATCATTTTTGTTGCAGCAAAAAAATCCAGCATGCCGTGAGGGTGAGATTGAAACTCTGCCGGCATTAAGCACATCAGTCTAAAAGAATCAGCCGCAAAATAATTGCCAGCTTTTCTTGAATAATTGCCTAAAACTATGAGTTTGCCTGCCAGCCGTGTTTGCCGGTGGCGACCTATTGTTGCGCCTTATTTCTGCAACCTATTGCTCCACCGTGACATATTTCGCCGCTGACTCACTCGGCGTGGTGATCAACGCACTGCGCACGGCGCTGACTTCTTCCATAGGGCTTTTCCCGAACATGCGCTTGAACTCGCGGCTGAACTGCGAGGCGCTCTCGTAACCGACTTTATTGGCGGCCAGCGTGGCACTCAGGCCATCTTGCACCATGAGCAGGCGCGCCTTGTGCAAGCGCGTCATTTTCAGGTACTGGATAGGTGAAGTGGCGGTGACATCCCTGAACGCTGCATGAAAAGAAGGCACACTCATGGTCGATTCCGACGCCAGCTTGTCTACGTTCAGCTCTTTGTCATACTCGGCATGGATCAGGCGCAAGGCCTTGCTGATCTTGCCCATATTATTGTGCGTACTATGCGCAGCCAGTATGGCCGACGCCTGCGAGGTCTGCAAGATGCGGTAATGGATCTCGCGGATGATGGATTGACCCAAAACGGTAGCATCCGCTTTAGACTGCAGACACTCCAGCAGCCTGACCACGGCATTGGATAAACGGGCGTCCAGCGGCGTGGAGGTGATACCGCTCCTGCCATTGATCTTCATGGGCGTGTCATGTTCCACGCTCAACAGCAATTCCGAGATCATGGAAAGATTGATACGGATGGAGATCGCCAGCAAAGGTTCTTCTATCGAAGCAATGGTCTCGCTCTCGAATGGCAGTGGCACCGACAGGATCAGGAACTGCTGCGGATTGTACTGATAGACCTCGCCGCCCAGATAACCTATCTTTTTGCCCTGGCAGACAAACACGATGCTGGGCTCATAAAACACCGGGCTGCGCGGAATAGCACGATTCCAGCGCATCAGCTTGACGCCCTCCAGCGCCGTGAGGGTAAAACCCTCGTTAGGCGTCTGGCTGGATAGCAGCGCTATGGTTCTATCCCTGTCGTGGGCAGACCAGCAATCAAGGTTGCTCATATAATATATATACCAAAGTAATTAGGCACAAATAATACACCTGATTAGCTATTTTAAGCATTTATCAAATAGAAATAGGCAATCATTTCATATTTTTTAAACTTACCGCAGAACCCTACTCTGCGTAGACTACTCATACCAAACTTGCATGAGTCATCATTTTTTGGAGTAGAGGATAAGCTTAATGAAAAATCAATTGATAAAAAGTCTGATCGGTTCCATATTCGCCACCCTGTCTGTCAGCGCCTGGGCAGATATACAGGATGTACGTGACAACCTGAGCAAACTGCGTGTGCCGGACGGCTTTCATGTCGACATATACGCTGAAGTGCCGGGCGCACGCCAGATGACACTGGGCACTAACGGCAACGTCTATGTCGGCACCCGTGGCAACAAGGTATATGCCGTGGTTGATAAAAACAAAGACCACAAGGCCGACCAGGTCGTCGCCATTCTGGATGACCTCACCGTAGGCAATGGCGTCGCCATGGTAGACGGGCATTTATATGTGGCCGAACAACACCGTATCACACGCTATGCAGCGCCAGACTTTGACCTGACTTTGCCGTTTAAAGCCATGCGTGAAGTGGTGTATGACAAATTGCCGAACAAGGCCCATCACGGCTGGCGTTATATAGCTGCCGGACCTGACAACAAGTTATATGTGACCATAGGCGCGCCATGCAATATCTGCGACCCTAGCGGTATCGAAGCTTCCATCATCCGCCTTAACCCGGATGGCAGCCAGGTAGAAACCTTTGCCAAAGGCGTGCGTAACTCAGTCGGCCTGGATTTCCAGCCCGGCACCAATACCCTGTTCTTTACCGATAACGGTGTGGACCTGCTGGGTGCGGATATTCCGCATGACGAGCTGAATGCGGCACCTAAAGCCGGCCTGCACTTTGGTTTCCCTTTCTTTGCCGGTGGCGATGCACGTGACCCGAACTGGAAGAACAAGACTCCGCCAGCAGCAGTGACCAAACCGGTGGCCGAGTTCCAGGCGCACAGCGCCAACCTGGGTTTCAAGTTTTACACCGGCAAGCAGTTCCCCAGTGAATACCAGGGTAATGCTGTGATCGCGCAGCATGGCTCGTGGAACCGTAAAGAGCCGGTCGGTTACCAGCTGGTGCGCGTCACGTTTGACGAGCAGAAACAGGTCAAGGAAACCAAGGTATTCATAGACGGCTGGCTGAGTGCCGAAGGTGAAGTGTGGGGACGCCCTAACGATGTGCTGCAATTGCCGGATGGCTCATTGCTGGTGTCGGATGACTACAATGGCGTGATCTACCGCGTCAGCTATGATGGCAAAGCCGCAAGCAAAGCGGCGGCCAGTGCAAAGCCGACCAGCAGCGCTGACCAGACACTGAGCGGATTTGCCATGCCGGAATCTGTATTTGCCGCACCCGATGGCACAGTGTATGTGTCAGAGATAGGCGAGTTTGGCAAAGCCGGTGATGGCAAGATCACCCAGATTGCTGCTGACGGCAGCCGCAAGACACTGGCGGATGGTTTGAACGACCCTAAAGGCCTGGATCTGTTCAATGGCCAGCTGTATGTCGCCGATGTAGACAGAGTGGTGCGTATAGATGCACAAAGCGGTCAGCAGACCGTGCTGGCTGACAGCTCGGCTTTTCCACGCAAACCGGTGTTCCTCAACGATGTCGAGATAGACGGTTTGGGCAATGTGTATATCTCTGACAGTGGCGATGACAATGGCAAAGGCGCTGGCATCTTCAAGATCGCAGCCGGTAAAGTGACTGAAGTGCTCAAAGGCAATGCCGGCATCAAACGTCCGAATGGCTTGCTGATGGATGGCCAGAACAGCATGCTGGTCGCCGATTTTGGCACTGGCAAACTGTTCAGGGTACAACTGGGCGCTAAAAAGGCCACCGTCACCCTGCTCAACCAGGGCTTTGGTGGCGCAGACGGCCTGGTGCGCGATGCACATGGCCACCTGTATGTGAGCGACTGGGCCGGCGGCAATGTCTGGCAACTGGCTGAGCCTAAAGCCACACCGCAACGCATCATCCAGGGTTACCAGTCGGCGGCGGATATCAGTCTGTCTGCCGATGGCCAGTCCCTGCTGGTACCGGATATGAAAGCCGGCACCCTGCATAGCGTGCCTATCCAGTAAAACATAGACACAACCATCCCTGAAAGCCCGGTACTCACCGGGCTTTTTTGTTGAGATTTTTTGTTCAGCTATTTGTTTAGCTATTTGTTAACCCGGGCTTACTGCTCTGTGTCAGAATATCAGTGACAGGCCCGCACCCGGCGTGCCTGCATCACACTATCATCCGTTTACTTTTTGTTTGGAGACTTTCATGAAAAAACTGGTTCTTGCCCTGCTGCTGTCCTCTGTCTGTCTGTCAGTATCTGCAGGCCCGCAACAGGAAAAAATGAAAACCTGTAATGCCGATGCCAGCACCAAAGCGCTGAAAGGCGATGAGCGCAAAGCCTTTATGAAAACATGTCTATCGGCCGATAGCGCATCTTCCGGCCTGACTGCGCAACAGAATAAAATGAAAACCTGTAACGCCGATGCCAAAACCAAGGCATTGCAAGGCGACGAACGCAAAGCGTTTATGAAGAGCTGTTTGTCCGGCAAATAATGCCGGCCAGCAGTCTCTGCTCCACCTGATAAACACCTGCAGCCACGCTGCAGGTGCCACTGCAAAAAAATCCGTTTTCCCCCTTAAGTTTTTCATCGGCCTGCCGTTAACCCAGTTAGCTCTTGGTGTGGGGTGGCGCAAGCCTGCAGCGGGTAAGACCGGCCGCCCTGATACCAAGCCATCATTGCACGCAACGCAAAGATAGAATGGTATGCACAACCCACTCAGAACATCATCTGCAAGACTGTTATTGATAGTATCAGCATTGTCAGCGGCACTGGCGCCGCCAGCCTGGTCAGCGACACTGGCACAACCTCTAGCTGCCAGTGAACCGGCATTGGTCAGCCGGCTGGCCATAGAGGCCGGCCTGACAGTACTGACATTAGCCTGCGTATTTCTCGTCTATCAGCTGTGGCGCTTTTACCAGCGCGCACAACGCCGCGAAACCGAGGTGCGCCAGCAGATCTGGCGCCAGGCCAATTATGATTACCTGACACAGTTACCCAACCGCTACCTGTTACAGCAATGCCTGGAGAGCGCCATTCTCGACTGCCAGCAGTCGCAGCAGCAACTGGGTTTGCTGCTGATAGACCTGGATGGGTTTAAAGATGTGAATGATATTGCCGGGCATGCGGTCGGCGACCGCCTGCTGCAGAATGCGGCCCTACGCATACAGTCATGTGTACGCGACGGCGACACCACCGCCAAGCTCGGCGGTGACGAGTTCGTAGTGGTGATCCCCAAACTGAAAGATGCCAGGCTGTTGCATGAAATAGGCGCCAAGATCGTAGAGACGGTGCGCTCGCCTTTCCACATTGACGATAACCAGTATTTTGTCACCGCCAGCATAGGGATCGCCGTGTTCCCCGACCACAGTGATTCGGCCGAAACGCTGATGATGTATGCCGATCAGGCCCTGTATGCCGCCAAACGCGCAGGCAAGAACCAGTACCAGTTTTTTACCCAGACCATGCAGCAGGAGATCAGCGAGCGCATTTCACTGACGCACGACCTGCGTTCGGCGGTTGATAATGGCGAGTTGCACCTGGTCTACCAGCCTATCTACCGGCTGCACGACATCACGCTGATCAAAGCCGAGGCGCTGATACGCTGGCAGCATCCTACGCGTGGCAATATCCCGCCGGGCACGTTTATCCCGCTGGCAGAAGAATCCGGCTTTATCATAGAGATAGGCAAGTGGGTGTTTAATGAAGTGCTGCATGATTTATCGACCATAGACCCGCTGCGCCTGCAAGGCGTGCAGATCAGTCTCAATATCTCGCCGGTGCAGTTCGCCCATCCGCAACACCTGATGGCATTTATCAAACGCCTGGAGCGTTCGAATATCCCGTGTGAGTTATTCTGTTTTGAGATCACCGAAGGCCTGCTGCTGGAACCTTCACGCGTGGTGCAGGACACTTTGAAAACCCTTAAGCAGGCAGGCATCAAGCTCTCTATAGACGACTTTGGCACCGGCTATTCGGCACTGGGTTACCTGAAGAAATACCATGTCGATTACGTCAAGATAGACAGGTCATTTATCAGCAACCTGGGTGAGGACAACTATGACTTTATCCTGTGCCGCTCTATCATACAGATGGCGCATGAGCTGAATATGCAGCTGATCGCCGAAGGCGTGGAGAACGCCCAGCAGGAGAATATCCTCAAGGTGATCAACTGTGATTTTATCCAGGGCTTTTTGCACGGCAGACCGGCATTGTTCAGCACGCTGTTGCAGCAGATAGACCAGCAGACGCTGGAGCAACTCTCGCAGCCATTACTGATCGCAGAAACAAAAATGGCAGCATTGCAACATGCTGCCACCAAGTTATCTTAAGCAGGTGTGCTTGAGATGGCCTGAGCGCTAGATCAGATGCTAGATCAGATAATGATCCAGCAATAAAGCGGCAAAGATCAGGCTCAGGTAAAGGATAGAGTATTTGAAAGTGGTTTTGGCCAGTGCGTCAGAGTAATGGCGGTAAAGGCTGACCACATAGTAGAGGAACACCGCATTCAGAGCGACCGCCGAAGCCAGGTATAACCAGCCGCTCATGCCCAGGCCATAAGGCATGAATGAAACCACGATCAGGATCACGGTATACAGCAGTATATGCAGCAAGGTGAAGCGCTCGCCGTGCGTCACCGGCAACATGGGCATGCCGACTTTGGCGTACTCTTCACGGCGGTATAAGGCCAGCGCCCAGAAGTGCGGTGGCGTCCAGGCAAAAATAATCAGGAACATCACCAGCGCTTCTGGCGAGACGGTGTTATTGACTGCGGCCCAACCCAGGATAGGCGGCATGGCACCGGAGGCGCCACCGATCACGATATTCATAGGCGTGGCCGGTTTGAGGAACACGGTATAGATCACGGCATAGCCGACAAAGGTGCCCAGGGTCAGCCACATGGTGAGCGGGTTCACCCAGTAATAGAGGATACTCAGGCCCAGGCCACCGAGCACACTGGCAAACAGCAGGGTCTCCATCTGTGACAGTTGCCCGGTCGGGATAGGCCGCGCCCGCGTGCGTGCCATCATGGCATCTATCTTGTGCTCTATCAGGCAGTTGAATGCCGCCGCAGCGCCCGAGGCAAAAGCGATGCCCACTGTCGCGGCCAGCAATATCTGCAGTGACACCATGCCCGGTGTGGCCATGAACATGCCTATGATGGCAGTAAAAACGATCAACGCCGTCACCCGCGGCTTGCACAAGGCATAAAAATTGCGCAAGCTCATCTTGGCCGATGTCAGTTGTGTAACCCAAATACTTTGCATGACTAATCCCCCAACTTTTCTAATAAGACGTATCAATTAATCTCGCATTCACAGTCACCAGGCAGATGCCCAGCAACGCAGCGCCAGCGTTATGCAATACTGCCAGCACCAGCGGCAGTTGCAGCAACAGGTTGCCTATACCGACGCTGATCTGTAACAACAGCACCACCAGCAGTGCCCATGCCAGCGGCCTGGCGGCTTTGCGTTGCCACAAAATCTTGAAACTCACCACCCCCCAGGCCAGCACCAGCAATGCCCCCAACCGGTGTACCCACTGGATGGCAGTCAGCGCATCCAGGTGCAGTTGACCGCCATCACGGCTCTCACCGAGTGCACGGGTCAGGTGAAAAGCATCATACATATCCATGTTTGGCCACCACAGGCCATGACAGGTGGGAAAATCGGTACAGGCCAGCGCCGCATAATTACTGCTGGTCCAGCCACCCAGTATGACTTGCAGCAACCACACCAGCAACGCCAGCCGTAACCACTTTTGCTGGGCTGAGGGCAAGGCGATGGATGGCTGGGTAGTATTGCGCACGGCTATCCAGCATAACAAGGCCAGTGTGCTCATGCCGCCCAGCAGGTGCAGGGTGACTATCACCGGCTTGAGCAGCAGGGTCACTGTCCACATGCCCAGCAATGCCTGCAAACCTACCAATACCACCAGGGCAGCGGATAACTGCCAGCTGCTGCGTATAGTTTGCCTGTGCCGGTAGGCCAGCACGGCCAGGGCCAGCACCACCAGGCCCAGGCTGCCGGCCAGGTACCTGTGCGCCATTTCTTTCCAGGCTTTGGCATGTTCCAGCGGCCGGTCAGGGTAGGCCTGCTGTGCCGACTGTATGGCAGCCTCGCTTTGCGGGACGGACAATTCGCCATAACAGCCAGGCCAGTCAGGGCAACCCAGGCCGGCGTCAGACAAGCGCACATAAGAACCCAGCACCACCACACAAAACGCCAGCACCACTGCAAAAACACTTAACGGTTTAAACATCATCAACCCGCCCAGGAAGCCTTAAGCAATTTCACCAGGTCCTTGCGTATCCATTTGGCTTCCTGCTCAAGGTCATACTGCATCATGATATTGCCGAGTGGGTCTATGAAATAAACGCGTTGCGCCGCCAGCGTATTCTGCCCGCCGCCGCTCAGCATGCGCCCCACGGTGTCTATCTGTTCTGTCTCGCCATTGATGATCAGCAGGTCAGGATATTGATCGCGTATCTGCCGGGTGTCGGCCTGCTGCGTGATCAGCACGCGCTGCACGCGTATCATGTCTTTATACAGCGACACATACACCTGCCTTAAATCGTGCAGGCGCTGCATGCAACGGGCGTCACATTCGCCGGCAATCAGCACCATGCTCCATTTATCTTGCCAGAAGGCAGGCACAGCCTGCTTGTCATCCGTCAGCCAATGGCTGGTGGATGCAATCGAGACCGGGGGTTGTATCAGCTGGCCATAGCTTTTGCCACTGGGGCGCCAGTCAAACTTGATCATGGCCACCACCACGACCAGCGGCACGGTGAAGAAGATCGCCAGCAGTAAAAAGATCATGCGTCCTTTGCGCTGCTGTGCGGCATTCAAACTGGCGTGCGTTGTTGTATCTTCTTGCATGAACCTACCTGACTAACTATTTTCTGGCCGATTTACTGGCTTGTTTACTGGCGTTTTTCCAGCATTTGATACACACCTATCAGTATGCTTGCCAAAGCAAAACCAAACCATTGATAGGCATAACTTAAATGTTTCTCCACCTGCCCGGCCGGCACATCCCAATGGCGGACAAAGCCATCTTGTGCCACTGCCGGGTCCAGCTTCAATATAGCATGCGGCAGCAAAGGGTAACTCAGCTGCTGCTGCAAATAATCAAAATCTATCACCTGCTGTACTTTATTCCAGCCTGTTCCCGGTTTACCCAGTTGAAAACCGGTTTTGGTCTGATGCCACAACATGCCGGTCAGGGCCTGTTCATCAGTATGCGTCTCTACCACCGGCAACTGCTGGTGATCATTAAACCCGGCCACCCAGCCGCGATTGACCAGGATCACAGTGTGGCCGTCAGCGAGCAGAAACGGCGTCAGCACATGAAAGCCTGCCTGCCCCTGCTCTACCTGGTTATCGAGGAAAAAGCTTTGCTCAGCCAGGTAATGCCCGCTCAGTTTCACCGTGCGCGTATGCATTGCTTCTACATGTGCTTCATCCAGCTTGCCCTGAGCCGCCAGCTCCAGCACATTGAGTTTGCCCTCGGCCAGGGCGTGGGTGATCGCCTGCTTTTGTTCGGCTTTGTGCCACTGCCACATGCCCAATTTCAAACAGCCAAAAACCATGACTGCCACCACCAGTATCACCAGCGGCCGCAGCCGTAAAACATACGATCCTAAAGGTATTTGCATTTTCCTACTTACAGCCCATAATGTGCCTTCACTAATTGCTTACACTTAGCGCAGGATCACACCATGCTTATTAAAATTGCAACGGTTCTTATACTACTGGTCATCATAGGCAGTCTGTTTTCCGCCCTGGTATTTTTACTTAAGGACAAGCAAGGTTCTGACCGCACCGTGAAAGCGCTCACCATGCGCATAGGCCTGTCTATCGCCCTGTTTCTGCTACTGATTATTGCCGCCCACTTTGGCTATATAGGCCATACACTTTAACTGACCTGCGATTAGGTGAAATAACTGCTGCTGTAGCCCTGTTCAGGAATGCTTGTTTTCAGGAGTGCATCCTGATGATGATCAGCTCACAGCAGTGAAAGAAAAGGGCGCTTCTGGCGCCCTTTTTCATATTGCTAGAGCATGTAGACAAAGATATACAGGCCTAACCACACCACATCCACAAAGTGCCAGTACCAGGCGACGCCTTCAAAACCGAAATGATGCTCAGGCGTGAAATGGCCTTTGATACTGCGCAGCAAGATCACGATCAGCATCAGCGTACCAATGGTGACGTGGAAACCGTGGAAACCGGTCAGCATAAAGAAGGTGGCACCGTAAGCGCCTGACTTCAGCGTCAAGCCCATCTCGGTATATGCGTGGTGATACTCAGCTGCCTGGCAGATCAGGAAAGTGATACCCAAAGCCACGGTCAAAGCCAGGCCCACAACCAGTTGTTTGCGGTTATTCTTGATCAGGCCCCAGTGCGCCCAGGTGATGGTCGCGCCCGAGCTTAACAACAGCAGCGTATTGATCAGCGGCAGACCACTCCAAGACATGGGGTGAAAGTCAGGATTAGGTTTGAATGTCTCACCCAGCACTACCCCGCCCGGCCCCTGTGACGGCCAGCTGTTAAGAAAGTCTTTATACGGCGTAATATCCGGCGCATATGAAGCCAGGTCAGGCACCGATAGTACCCGCATATAAAACAGCGCACCAAAGAACGCGGCAAAGAACGCCACCTCGGAACAGATGAACACTATCATGCCGATACGGAATGATTTGTCTTCCCATTTTTTATACTGCCCGGTCAGGCTCTCGGTCACCACATCACTCAGCCATTTGAACATCATGAACAGAATGATGGCCAGGCCTATATACATCATGTATTTGCCAGGGGTGGCCAGATAATCGAGTGATGGATTCTTAAGCGATCCATCACCGCGCAGGTCGGAGCCCGTCACATTGAACACAAAACCGCTGGCCATAGACAGCAGGCCTACAGAAATAAATGCGGGATAAATACTGCCATGTGGTACGAAATAATGGTTATCTGAATGACTTGCCATGCCTAACTCCCAATCATTTGATTTTTATAATGTCGCAAGCTCTGCTTAAGTCCATCTTCGCTGCCACCCCCTGCTGCTGGTAAAACATTGCGCTATCGTTCACTACATACCGCGTCAATATTTCCTGCACTTGCCAGGCCTGGCTTAGAAGTCACACTTGATTAGAGCCTCCTTGAATCACACATCACATTAATTTGCATCATCAGTCGCCGGAAAGAATGAGTACGACAAGGTCAGCTCATTCACATCTGGCGGCAGATCCGCGCTGATAAAAAACCTGAGCGGCAGCTGTTTTACCTGGCCGGGATTCAGTGATTGCCGCACAAAGCAGAAACACTCAATCTTTTTCAGGTGGGCCGAGGCTTTACCCGGTGTCACACTGGGGATCGCCTGCCCGGCTACCACTTCACTCGTAGTATTTTTCGCTTCAAACATCACCACTGTCACTTGCCCGGGGTGCACCTTGACACTCGTCTGCATGGGGTAGAAATTCCAGCCCAGGCCCGGCATCACCGCCGAAACGAACTGCACTGTCACCTCACGCGAGGTATCCACCTTTTGCTTGCCGGCCGTCTGAGCAATATTGCTGGTTTTGCCGTTCAAGCCGGTGACAGAACAGATCACGTCATACAGCGGCACCAGGGCAAATGCAAACAGCAAGGCACCGACGATGATCCAGACTAATTTCAGGGCCAGTTTTTTATTGGCCTGCGACTGCTGTTCGTTCACGACTGCATGCCTTTAACAATATTATTTCCACATGGTGAACATTGAAATCACATACCATGCGATCGCCACACCCGCCAGAATCCAGGCGATCTTTCTATTGTTGCTTTGCTTAGGTTCGTTGCTCAAAATCTTTTTCCTGTAATTCTCTGTGTCAGCGTGAGTCGGTGACCAGTGCCATTTGCTAGCCTAATATGACACTGGCGCCTATCAATAGTGACTCACCGTAACGTTGCCACTGCTATCATTTGACGACAGGTTGCTCGGTAAAGCTGTGATACGGCGGTGGTGAAGGTAATGTCCACTCCAGGCCGATCGCGCCATCCCACACTTTGTCTGTCGCCTTTTGGCCGCCACGGGCACAACTGATGATGTTGTACACCAGTAACAACTGTGACAAGCCCAGTACAAAAGCACCCACGGTCGAAATCATATTGAATTCGGCAAATTGCAGTGCGTAGTCAGGGATACGGCGTGGCATCCCGGCCAGGCCGACAAAGAACTGCGGAATGAAAGTGACATTGAATGAAATGGCAGTCAACCAGAAGTGCAGTTTACCCAGCTTTTCGTTGTACATATGACCAGTCATTTTTGGCAACCAGTAATACACACCAGCCATGATACCCATGATGCCACCGGCAAACAGGGTGTAGTGGAAGTGCGCCACCACGAAGTAGCTGTTATGGTATTGCGCATCGGCTGCCACGTCGGCCAGTACCAGACCGGTCAGGCCACCGACACCAAACAGTATGATCCAGCCCACAGAGAACAGCATAGGCGTTTCAAACGTCATCGCGCCTTTCCACATGGTGCGTATCCAGCAATAGAACAACACCGCGAGTGGCAGCGAAATAGCCATGGTGCTATACATGAAATACAGCAGCGCCGGCACTGGCATACCCGCAGTAAAGAAGTGGTGCGCCCACACGACTACAGACAGCGCGCCTATAGACCACAGTGAATACACCTGCGCCTTGTAGCCATACATAGGCTTGCGGCTGAATGTCTGCAGGATCTGAGGAATGAAACCCCAAACCGGCAACAGCAGGATATACACTTCAGGGTGACCGAAGAACCAGAACAGATGCTGGAACATGATAGGGTCGCCACCACCGGCAGCATCAAAGAAGTGGGTACCAAAATGGCGGTCTGTCAGCAACATGGTCACTGCACCGGCCAGCACAGGAATGGTTGCGATCAGCAGGAAAGCCGTGATCAGCCAGCCCCAGGCAAACAATGGCATCTTCATCAGGGTCATGCCCGGGGCACGCATGTTGAAAATGGTCACGATGACGTTGATGGAACCCAATACTGAAGAAATACCCAGCAAGTGCACGGCAAAAATGGCGAAGTCCACACCTATACCACCTTGCACAGACAGCGGCGGGTAGAAAGTCCAGCCGGTCGCCAATGCGCCATCACCTATGCCGAACAATGCCAGGGTGAAAGGCAGGGTCAGCAGAATGGCTGAAGGCGGCAGTATCCAGAAGCCCCAGTTATTCAAACGCGGCAAGGCCATATCCGGCGCGCCCAGTTGCAACGGCAACATCCAGTTGGCGAAACCGGTCGCGGCAGGCATCAGCGCCGCAAAGATCATGATCAGCGCATGCACGCCTATCAGCTGGTTGAAAAACTCGGGGTTCATCAATTGCAGACCAGGCTTGAACAGCTCGGCACGGATGCCAAGAATCATACAGCCACCGACCAGGAACATGACCAGTGAAAAAGTCAGGTACATGGTGCCGATATCCTTGTGGTTGGTGGTGGTCAACCAACGCATGATCCCGGTAGGATGCTCCTGGTGCTCGTCGTGATGTGCTACGGAAGTAGTACTCATCGTTGCTCTCCTAAAAATCTCTTAAAGTATTATTCACGTGCTGCTTTGACTTGAGGCGGTTGCACCAGGGCATCTACCGATGCGGTATTGCCCAGCGCATTACGCTCATAAGTGATCACAGCAGCGATTTCAGTGTCATTCAGGGTAGCTTTCCACGGTGGCATCACGCCTTTACCGTTGAGCACTCTATCCAGATGACTGTCTTTTTGGTATTTACCATCCGCGCCGAAGATAGGCCCGGTGGCGATCTTGCTGCCAGTCAGCGCCGGGAAAGCCGGAGGCAAACCAGCGCCACTAACCTGGTGACAGACCGCACAGTTTTTCTCGTAGACGACCTTGCCTTGCGCCAGCAATTCTTCCTTGCTCAGCTCTTTGACATCACCGGCCGCTTTTTGCTCATCCTGTTTTTTACCAGCCCAGGCAGCGAACTCTTCTTTGGAAACCGCATTCACCACCACAGGCATATAACCATGGCCTTTGCCGCATAACTCTTTACACTGGCCGCGATAAACACCGGCTTTTTCAACCTGCACCCAGGTTTCACGGATAAAGCCAGGCACCGCCACGCGTGAGGAACCGAACTGCGGCACCCACCAGTTATGCAATACGTCAGAGGCCGTCATCAGGATGCGCACTTTTTCACCCACAGGCAACACCAGCGGATTATCTACTTCGAGCAGATAGTTCTCGCCCTTGTCTTCCTTGTTATGCATCTGGCTGTCAGAAGTGGCCAGGTTGCTGACGAACTTGATGCCTTTGGCATCACCGTCCAGATACTCATATTGCCAGCGCCATTGCGAACCGGTGATCTTGATCACCATGGTCGACTGGTCGCGGGTGTCTTCCATCATCACCACACTGTGGTAAGCCGGGATACCCATGATGACAAAGTCGATCAGCAGCAGGATGACGAACGGGATCAGGGTCCAGAAGATTTCCATAGAGGTGGAAGGTGCTTTATCAACCACCGCCTGGTAGCCTTTGTCGTGGCGGTGTTTGAAGATAGAGTAAATCATGATGGCCAGCACCACCACAAAGATCACGGCGGTGATCAGCATGAACTTGTTATGCACATGCAGCGTGTCCAGCGCCATCGGTGTGACCGGGTCCGGGAAGTTGAACGTGTAGTCAGCGCGTGCGCTTAATGAATAAAACAGTGCAAAAGCACTAACCCCGAGTTTCTTCATTCCTTGCATCTAATCTGCTCCAAAATCTAGTTATTTAGTTTTGAGAAGTGTCCGCCTGAGATGTGAAGCCAGTTCAGCGCGTTGCGCGTTGTTCATGGTGTCACGACCAAACTCGACCTCTTGATTATGGGACCCTATCCACAGTGACGTTTTACCGTTCTCACCTTCCCTGAGCGTTACCCGGGTCCAATATCGTTGAAAGCGAACGTGTTTTATTTTGCCCAGCACACTTTGTTCTATCTCAACATGATCCTCAGCGACCGTGACTTTTTCGTAATCACTGCTGTGCCGCAACACCAACACAAACGCCAGAACCACTAACACTATTTCCAAGCCAGCAAATGGCAACACCATCCAGGCACCGATATGCAAAAAAGCAAAGGCGATCAACCCTGTCAATACGCCTAAACTCAGCAGCAATCTCCACACACTTTCAGCAGAAGCGGAAGCATTTGGCTTTGCAATGCATTGTGTTTCGCAGATGGATAACATGTTTGCCAACCCGGAACTGAATCTGTAGCAACTAAATTACGTTTAGTTACAAATTTGTTACACATTGAAAGGTAGCATAAGACGACCTGAGTGACAAGAAAAAAGAATACGCTCAGCGTGAAGAAAGTGGACTATTCGGCTATGCGGCGATTTTTAGCGCTACTGGCAGAATGGCGTGCCTATTGGGCATGGCGCCACAAAAACTAAAAAAATCAGTGACATGCAAAAGATTTTCTTTACAACTGCAAACTGGCCATGGCAGGTTTAGGTTAGATAGTCCGGACCTAGGCCAGTTTAAATCTGGCCCAGTCGCGGGACCTTTTAGCCATTAGGAATTTTCCCGCGTCTTCGTGGGATGTTAATCCGGCACAAAATGCCAGTTCAGACTGAACCAGACACCGCGTGGCGCACCTGGTGCGATAAAGTTGGTACTCAACCAATCGCTAGAGTTATGGTTGTAGCCATCCGGACCAATCGCGCCCAAAATACTTGGTGAAAAAGGATTACGCCCTAATCGACCTGCGCTGAAATATTCTTTGTCAAAAACATTGTTTACAATCATTGTGGCGGTCCACTCTTTATTGATTTTGTAGCTGGTTTGAAAATTGAATGTGGCATAGCCAGCTAGCGTTCCTGGATTGTTTGTTTGCTGACGAGGAACTTCTACTGTACTTCCTATCCCCGTGGCTACGGTCCGATACATTATTACGCCTTGCTTGTGCTCATTGTTCTCGTTCCCTCGCGCATAACTATCAGAGTGCATAATTGCTGTCAGGCCCACCACCCACTTGTCTGTCAAGTCATAGTTCAAATTGGCATTCAGGTTATGCAATGCTGTGCCTGGCATACGATTACCAGGTTTTACTCTGATTACACCGCGGCCAATAGCAGGGACATAAAACGAGCTACTGTTATCATTACTGATCATAAGAAACTCGTCCTCAAAGGTTGCGTCCGTCAAGCTATAGTTAAGACCAAATCCGAGCCTACCTTCTTTGCCGGAGAAGCCAGCTTCGATCCCTCTACGGCGTGTTTTGCCGACGGTGTCAAAGAAACCCTGCCCGTTACCGACAGCTACAAAATAGATATCATCTTTCAAGTCGGTTTGAAATGCGCCAAGATTCCAGCGCATGTTTTCACCAATCGTGCCGCGCATACCGATGTCATACGTAGTTGCTTTGATTTGAGGGAGATAAGGGTCACCTGAAAGTGTGGTTGGCAAAGTACACTGACGATTTTCTAAAATACTCTTCGGAATTTCATAGGTACCCCCTTGACCATCGGTATAAAAAACTCCGGATGGGCGGTGATCAAGTGCGCAGCCTAGTTCAATCACACTTGGCGTACGCGTCCCTTGTGCTACATTAGCGTATAGATTGAGATTCTCTTTTGCCTGCCAGGTAGCGCCTAGTGACGGATTGAGTGAGTAGTAGCTGAATTTTTCAGTTTCAGCAGAATCCAGTTGGTTGTATAAGCTGGGCAGCCTGAAGTTTAAAGGCACATTTGAACAGTCACCATTGGGGCATACTGCAAACTCACTTGGTACGGCAATCACATCACCAATTTCATAGGCTGCCAATCCACGACGTGCTGCAATTTTATTTTTTGTTTGCGTTTCGTTATACCGCGCTGAGACGTTGAAATGCCAGTCATCTACAGGTGTCCACGTCTCGGAGAAATATAAACTTTTTGTCGTATTAGTACCGGCAAAATTATTATTTTCGATTGGCACAAATGCACCTACAAATTGCGGATGTGCTTGTGATGGATCAAGATAACCATTTCTTTGTGCATCAAAAAAACCCAAGCGCTGTGAATTAGTATAATCGGCGCTGGCGGCATCAATAGCTGCACCCACCATGAATTTGTGATGCTCAAGATTCCAGTTAAACTGGATTGAAGCACCATCTACGATTTGATCGATTTGGTTATCAGTCAACAGTGCAGTAGGAGTTCCCTGCACATAGCCTGGTTGCCCAGTACCCGCACCATCTATATAAACGGGATTTCCATTCTGAGTAATTTCATAACCTGGGGAGGGAGAACGGAGAGACAGACAATTTGATTCGTTCGTTGCGGCTAGTATAAATACATAGTTTTTAATTAAATCGGTACCATTAGTGCCAGTAGAGTAGAAGTAATTTGTATCAGAAAGCAAAATACCACTACCTTGACTGTCTAAATTCTGAAGTGTTGCGTCAAAGTCACCATAGAATGAATAGTCACCAATTGCGGGATCAATTGAGCTTCTGCTAGGCGGTGGGGGCGGAGCTACCCTGTTGTATACAATTTGTTCAGTAAAATTACTGAATAAATTGAAGTTATAGCGATAGGTATCTACAAGTCCTTGCTCAGTTATCGCAGCATTCAGATTGCTTGCATAGCCAGGATTCGAGCGGAAATCAACGGTTCCTGGAGCACCTAAATTAGTACCTACATCACTAATGAAATTAGATGATCCTATATCTTCGCCTAAAGTAACATTAATAGGTATAACAAGATAATCAGGTAGCCCATAACGATTACTGCTTGTCGTCGTTGTGAATGTACATGTAAATTCTTCCGCGGAAATACCATTTGCAGGGTCGGCTGGTCTAGGTAAACGCTTAGCTGTTAACTCTTCATCCCAATTTGTCATCACATCAGAACCTTTCTGATGTCGCCTACTATTTCTTCGATAAATCTGACCCGTTATAGAAAAAGTATCATTAACAAAATAACTGCCGCTTAATTGAAACTGTTGCAGTTTGTTTTTAGTTGTATCAGGAGAGGTGAATACGCTGTTTCTATCCCTTTCGTACATCTCGTTTGGCACTAAGCCATTACCCACCAAATCAGTTTGTACTAATAAGGTACTAAAGTTCAGATCTAATTTATCGCCACGATAACTGGCTTTAGTAAAGAGTTGGTTAACTTTACTTGGTGAGTTTGTACGCCAGCCATCTTCTATAAAAAAGTTACCTGCAGCAAATAAACCAACCGTACCATTATTCCAGCCGCCTTCAACCTGCAGCTGTTTACGCCCAAATGAACCCGTTAAAATATCTGCATCTACGCCTGGATTGTTGAAACCGTCTTTCGTTTTAAGTGCAAACGCACCACCCAGAGTATTTAGGCCAAAAATCGGATTTGAGCCAGGAAACACCTCCACACTCTGCAAGGCGTTCATGGGCATCATGTCCCAGTTAACTACATCACCAAATGGTTCATTCATGCGAATGCCATCCAGAAAAACGCTTAATCCCTGAGGAGTGCCAATCTGTGGACCAGCACTGAAACCACGATACTGTATATCCATCATAAATGGATTACCTTGATAATCATTCACTGTCACAGATTGCAGCTTGCGGTTCATCAAATCAGCCAGACTTAACGAATGAGCCTCTTTGATTTCTTTGGCGGAAATGCTTTGTACATTGCCAGGTATTTGCTCTTTTGTGAGTCCCAGACCCGGCAAAGGCCCGATCTCGTAAAAACGTTTAGCACGCACCTCAACGCCTTCAATTTTTAGACTCTGCAAATTTTGTACTGGTTCGGGCTTTATAACTGCCGAGTCACCACTAATCGTAGTTTGTAAACCGCTACCTTGTAGCATCTTTTTCAATGCATCTTGCGGTGAGAGAAAGCCCTTGATTGCTGGGGCTGTTTTGTTTTTGGTAAGTTCGCTATCAAACGAAATGCTGAGACCAGTCTGGTTGGCCAGTTGCCTGATGGATTGATTCAGAGGCTGTGCAGGTATATTGAATTGCTGAGGGAAGCCGGTGCCGTCAGCTACCGCAGGTACTTTTGTATTCAGCTCAGCGGCATGCAGATAAGGTAAGGCAGCACCTGCACTTAGTGTGGATAACACAGCACATGTTAAAAACCTGCGCGTGTACGAGAATTTCTTTGCCATTGCCATCCCTGAATTTCGTCTTGTTGTTGCAATGACGCTTTAGGGCGGCAATATTATGATGTCGATTTTTGAAATTATTATTTATTTACAGATTTGCTTTTAATAACCGTAGCCTTATCAGTCGGCACAATGCGAACCGGCGCCATTTCCGGTAACTGATTGATGAAGGTTTCAATTGAGTTTGCCTTGAGCATAGAAGAAATATGCACCTTACTTGAAACAGGTTGCTCAGCTAGCAATGGCAGCTTGCGGTATCTGGATAAGGTTTCGGCAATTTCATCCAGATCAGCTTCTTCAAACACCACCACGCCTTTTTCAAAGGCAAAAGCATCTAAAGCATGCCTATATGAGCGTGCAGGCTGCGTGCTATCCGTTTTCACTTCCGCGACTTCACCATCGTGCAATATCACGGCATGTGGATTTATGTTGTGATCGACATCTTGCTGCTCTACTTTAACGGTGCCGTGATCGACACTGACACGCACTAGTTTTTTCATGCGGTTAACGGCAAACCGGGTACCTAAGACTGTGACTTGTGCGTTGCCACTGTCGATAATAAACGGACGATTTTCATCCCTGGCCACTTCAAAGATGGCTTCGCCCTGCTTGAGGGTGACTAAGCGACGATCACGGTAATAGGTGACTTCGATTTCGGCGCCGGTATTCATCGTCAGTAGAGTGCCATCGTCCAGGCGATGCGACTTCACCTGGCCGACTTCCGCCTGAGCGACCATTTGCATAGTTGGCTGGGCCCGCCAGGTTTGAATTCCCAGCATGCCGCCTAACCCGATCACAGCGGCAACCATGGCCACAGTGATATATTTTCTGACACGCTGCGTGCGCTCGGCTTTTTCGAAGAACTGGTCTTGCTCGACGATGCCCGCCAGCTTTTCCAGCTCAGGCGTCGAATCAAAAGATTCCCAAACTGCTGACACATCCGCATAGGCTTGCTGATGCGCTTGATTGGCCATCAACCATTGCTCGAATTTGGTCCTGATCGCGTCATCTGCGTCGGCATCCCTGATTTTAATAAACCAGGCAATCGCCGACTCGCGTAGTTTGTCCATGTGAGTCCGCGACATGGTTAACGGATTTGATCCTGCAGCCTGGTTAAATCAAGCATGGCGCGGGTGATGTGCCTTGACACCATATTGACTGTAATAGACAGTTTGTCAGCAATTTCTTTGAGAGTTAGTTGCTCGACCCGATATAGCCAGAAAGCTTCGCGGCATTTTGGTGGCAGCCGGTTGATCACTTTTTGCAAAGCCTCCAGCCGTTGTTTAAGTGAAATTAGCTCTTCCGGAGATGGCGCGACTCTGGTTGGGTCATTGATAAACTCCGGCAGACTGAATTCTTCAGTGGAAGAAAATGCGATCAACTTTTTATTGATTCTACGATCTTCATTCGCCAGGTTTTGCGCAATGACCCGCAGGTAAGCGTGAGGCTTTTCAAGATTGATGGCAGTTGGAGAAATGGCAAATTTCAACAAGGCATCATGCAAGATATCGTAGGCTTTATGACGGCAGCGAATATCGTTATAGATAGCCGGCAATAATTCGCTATATGCCCATCTTAAATTAATGCCATGCCATTCAATTAAGGAATTCATTTCCGTGATAGTTCCGATTTCTTTATATGGCTGGAGCAAATACTATTCCCAGCTGCTGGTTGCATCTCAAGGCTTATACTCTCGCGCTTTGATTTAAAAGTGTTTCATTTCAACCAAATTTAAATGGCTTCATATAGCCATATCGGCTTTATATAACCATCGATATCTATTAAATTTATTATTTAATTCTTCAATATAACTACAGAAAAAAATCCCCTGCACTTACCGGAGGAAGATGGCAAGTACAGGGGTGGAATGCAAACATCATCGTTTAGAAAGTGAGGGATTGGCTTTCCGATAATGCCTGCTGCAGACTGCTTTTATTTTTTATTCCAGCCTGAATGAAACCGGGATGGTGATCTTGAAAGTTTTTTTCCTCAGGCTTTCCTTGACGCCTAGCTGGGCGATGGCTTTTTTCACCATGCGCACCGCCTCTTCATCGAGTGGCGCATGCTTGCTGCTATCCACCAGCGACACCTGCACCAGCTCGCCGCGCACGAACTGCGCCTGTATAGTCGCATCGCCCTCCAGATGCCGCCTGATGGCGATGGTCGGATATTGCTTGCTCTTGTTGACCAGGTTGCGCAGCTGATCGCCATAATCGCCCCAGGCATCATTGTCACTGGCTGCCAGCTCCTCAGACTCGTTGCTTACGGGCGCACTCACCGCAGGCGCGGCCCGCGTTTCTTTAGCGGCCGATTCTGTCGCCGTATGGTTGGCCGCATCACTGCTGCTAGGCGCAGCGGTGGTATTCACTGCTGGCGCTGGCTCTACCCGCGCCGGCAATGCCTGCTCAGGCACCTGGTAATCCGCTTCGTTCTGCGCCGGGGCGGTGATGACTGACTTCTGGTTCTCCACCGGTGGCGCTGTGCGTGGCTTGACCGTGGTGGGGGTCGTTTGTGGCTCGGGTGGAGCCGAGGTCACCACCGGCGGAGTTACCTGCTGCTCGCTGGGTTTGGCAGCGGGCATCTTCATGGTGAAGAATTCGATCTCCAGCTTGTCTGGCAATGCCGGCAGCGGGATATGGCTGAGTGTAGGGTAAATGGCGACCACTAATAAATGTATTGCGATGGAGATGCCTACCGCACGCCAGACCTTGGCTTGGCTTTCATCATCTATCAACACCAGGCTGGTCATAGACTTATCTGCCTGCTTCCGGCGACATGACGAAACTGAACTTGCTGATGCCCGCGCGCTGTATCGCCGCCAGCACTTTGGCGACTATGCCATATTCGGCATGCTCATCGGCATAGATCTCTACTGCGGGGTCCTGTTGCTGCTTTAAGCTGCCCAGCTTGCTGGTCAGTGTGTCTAAGGCGAGTTTCTGCTGGTCGAGAAAAACATCGCCAGCATCGGTGATACTGATATGTGCTGTTTTAGGCACGGTGATGGCCACTTCAGCACTGGCTTTGGGCAGTTTGACCTTTACTGCATTCATGAGCAAAGGTGCGGTGACGATAAACACCGTCAGCAATACCAGCATGACATCCACCAGCGGCGTGACGTTGATCTCGCTCACCAATTCTTCTTGTTCTGCATCCCCAAGGATAGCCATGGCTTAGCCTTCTATGCCTGATTGGGTGAGCAGGCTATGAAAACGGCTGGCGACTTGTTCCATATCGGCGCGGTGCACTTTCTGCCTGCGCATAAAGTAGTTGTAGGCCAGCACTGCCGGCACGGCGGTGGCGATGCCGATGGCAGTGGCGATCAGGGCTTCGCCTATGGGGCCCGCCACCACGTCCAACCCGGCTGAGCCGGTAGCGGTGATGGTCTTGAGCGCGTTCATGATGCCCCACACCGTGCCGAACAATCCGATAAAAGGTGCAGTGGACCCTATGCTGGCCAGGACGGCGACACCGCCATCCATACGCTTGTGTTCCAGGTAGGCCTGTTGCTTGAGCGAGAGCAGGATCACTTCCTGGCGCTCGTTGCGGCGCAGCAATGAGTTGGCCATCACTTCATTCATGGCAGTCATGCCGGCATGGCACAGGCGGGCAAAGCTGCTTTCACTTTTAGAGATCAGCAAGGGCAGCTCGTAGATGCTGCGCATCTGCTGCCATTCAGACAGGAAGTCCGTCGATTCACTTTGTGATTTGTACCAGGCCCAGCTTTTGATAATGATGATGGCCCACACCACCACCGACAGCACGCCCAGCAGATACAACACTAAATCTACGATGTCAGGTACCAAGTCCACAAACCACTCCAATAGTTAAAAAGCCAGCCTTTTATAGTCAGAGACGCAAAGTCAGGAAAAACACCCATTGACATGGGGAATATTTCCTTTTAGTGCGCTTACATATATTCATCGCTGGCAAAGCAAAAAACCTCATGTTTTTAACTTATCTTTACATTTAAGGCTGAAAAAGCGCCATATGGCTGGCAGGCCGTTTGAAGATAAGTCGATGTGGTTACTTGTGTAGTGAAAGGACTGACTGCGGCTTAAAGCGGATTCTGGCCGGAGATGGCAGGTGGCACATAGACAAAATACCATTCGCCGTAATAGCGTTTGTTATTCAGGTGCTGCAATTCACCACGGTAACCTTTGCTCTTGAACGGCGGCTTATCCGACAAACTGTAAACCCCCATGATGCCACCACTAGGGGCTTCGACTATGCCCCAGCCTTCGCGTTGCGTGACCGGGTCCTGATAAAGACGGCGCAAATGGCGGCGCGGGGTGGGAAAACGCGTATCCTCAAGCAACAGCTCCAGGGTCTGCGGAAACACTTTCACCACCGCCGGCGTCTGGTTGTAATAACGGCCTATGGCGTCTCTATAAGCCAGGCCGACGCGGATCAGCTCCTGTTCCCTTTCGCGCAACACCTGGGTTTGCCAGCGCATGGCCGCCTGCGCCATGACCAGGCCACTCAGCATCACCAGCATGAACATGCCTATAAGCACGAACCCCAGCGGTGCCTGCTTACCAGACGGCATAAGGCGTACCATCGCCGGAAAGCTGGTTGGAACCACTATGCACATCAAAGACGCTGCCCTGCTCGTCTATATTGGGCGGCAAGGTGATCACCCAGGTATCGTTACGCTCAGTCATAGGGTCGGGCGGGATGGCTTTCAGGTACTGCCGCTCTACCAGTTCTTCCAGCACCTCCGGGTAACGGTTCTTATCACTGTAGAACTTGTCTATGGCGTCGCGCATGGTCAGCAGGTCATGGCGCAAGGTGGTTTCCTTGGAGCGCTGCAACATATGCATGAATTTAGGGCTGACGATAGTCAGCAGCATGGCCAGGATAGCCAGCACCACCAGCATTTCTATCAGGGTGAATCCGCGTTTCATCTGTTACCACTCACTATATGGCTGCTGGTTGATGCCGATAGCACCCGAGCGGGAAGCCACGTCATAAACATCCTCGGCCATCTCATCCACGCCGCCGTCATAAGCGCGTATGCGCCAGGTCTGGGCGTCATTCAGGGTGACATCCGCAGCGAACGGATCACGCGGGATGCGCCTTAAAAAAAACATTTTTTTCTTTTTCGGGTCCTGGGCATTTACAACGCCGGTCACCAGTATCCTGAGGTTGGGCGGGTAGCCGCTGCCATCTGCCGTTTTCTTGATCAGGCCCTGGTCGACTGCGTCTTTATAGGCATCCAGCGCATCACGTATCTGCCACAAGGCCCGCTTCAGTTCGCGCTCTTTTTCGCGCTTGCTGTTCAGCTGCACCACCGGGCTGGCCGAAGTCACCAGCAACGCCAGCAGCGCCAGTGTCACCAGCAACTCTACCAGTGTGAATCCCCTGCTGCGGCGTGGTGCGGACATCATCATGCTGTTCACAGTGCTATGGCTGCACATTTCTAGGGCTGCACCGTGCCGGTATCAGTGCTGTTCATGATCTGCGCACCAAATCCGCCATCGTTACGCGCGTTGCTGCTTTGCGTAGATTGCGGCGTGACTGGCTGTGGCGCTGACGGTTCTGCCGCCTGCACGGTGCGCGCACCGCCGCCAGTCACCGGATTGGCGGTGGCTGCCACCCCGGAAGGGATCAGGCTATATACCGCATTGGCCGGGCTGATATTGTGCATGATGCGGGGCGTGATCAGCAGTACGATCTCGTTCTTGCGCTTGTCCTGGTTATTGTTGCTGAACAGTTTGCCTATGATGGGCAGGTTGCCCAGCCCCGGCACCCGGCGTTGCGTTTTCTGCTCGTCATCGCGGAACAGCCCAGCCAGGATCTGCGTCTCGTTATTGCGTAACTGCAAGGTGGTATTGGCGTTGCGGCTGCCTATGGTGTAAGCCAGCACGCCGGTACTGGTGGTCACCTGGTCGGTGATATTGCTCACTTCCATGCCGACCTTGATGCTGACCTGATCCTGCATCTGTATCACCGGTTCGACATCGAGTTTGATACCCACCTCTATATAGTTCACATTCTGGCTGACAAAGCCCTGGGCACTGGCGACGCTGGTCAGCACCGGGATCTTGTCGCCGACATGTATCTTGGCGCGGTCGCGGTTTTTCACGCGTATCTTGGGGCTGGCCAGCAGGTTGGTATCTGTGTCCTGATGCAACAGGTTGAGCACTATGGCCGGGTCGTTAATGGTGAAGACGCCGAGGTTGCCATTAAAATTGCGCAGTTCGGTCAGCGTCAGCTTGCCGGCCTGCGGCTGGGTGCCGTTGCTATTACCGAGCGCATTGCCCTGCACGCCTACCCCGATCTGGCTCGGATACTGTATGCCCAGGTTTTCCAGGTTGCGGCGGTTGATCTCCATCACTTCTACTTCCAGCATGACTTCAGGTTCGTTGAGGTCCTGCGAGGCGATCAGTTTCTCGGCGACCTTGATCCTGTCCATGGTGTCGCGTATCACCAGTGTATTTAATTTCTCGTCTATATAGAGGTCGCTGGCACGCAAGACAGTCTTCATCAGGTTTAAAGCGCGCTTGGCATCCATATGATTCAGGTAAAAACTGCGCACAAACAGTTCTTCATATTGCGCGGCGCGTGACAGCGGGTAGATCAGCAAGGTGTTCTGGTTGAGCACTTTCTTGCCTAACTGGTGGCTGGTGAGTATGACGTCCAGCGCCTGCTCTATAGGCGTATCGCGCAAAAACACACTGACACGTATGCCTTCATTCAACTCCTGGTCGAACGAAAAATTCAGGTCTGCGGCTTTGCCCAGATATTCGAAGGCATTTTTAACCGGCGTGTTTTTCAGTTCCAGCGTGATCTTCTTTTTCAGCGACGATTGCAGCGGCCGCACTATGCTCACGCGCTCACTTTTGTTTTGTTCCAGTTGCTCGAACAGCTTGCGCGCTTCTGCATGTGCAGGCTGCTCGGCCAGCACATTGCGTAACATATACTCGCCGCCGGCAAAGTCCTGGGCGGCAATGGCGGTTTTGACCAGCTCTATCTGTGCTGCGTGTTTCTGCATGATGGCGACCTTTTGCAGACCATCACTGGCGGCGCGATTGGTGGGCGATGCCTGCAACACTTGCTGGTAGATCTGCGCTGCCGCCTGGTACTGTTGCGCCTCCAGCAGGCTGTCAGCCTGTTGCAACTGCTTTTGCAGCTTTTTCTCCTGCAGCAAGCTCAGCCAGTTTTTATATTGCGGCTGGCGCGGGTTGGCTTCCACCAGCGGCTGCAGCAGCTTGATCGCTTCATCATCCTGCCCGCGCGCAGCGTAGATCCTGGCCTGTTCCAGCGTGACATCGCCGGGTGTGGCAGTGGGGAACAGATTGCTACAACTGACCAGCAGCAAAGGGCTAAGCCACAGCCACGGCCTGGCCACTGCGCTCAGCCAGCGACTATGATTTTTTCTATTTATGATCTGCTTATTCAAAACACCACCCCGTTATCCAACCCATGATCCAACCTTATCTCAAAGCGATCAGCCGCATGCTGCAAAATGACTTTCTGTTGATCCAGCACCGCCACCTTCCAGCCTGCAGCGAACTGGTCGCCTTCGTGTAATACATATTGTTGCTGACCATCGGTCAAAAACACCGTCCAGCGCCCGTCTTCCTGCAGGCGGCCAGCATAGGTATACGGGCTGACCGGCACAGCGACAGCCACTGCGGCGCTTTCTGCTACCGGCTCCGGCATGGCACTGAATAAATTCACGCCGGCCTGCTGCTCGGCCAGCGGCAAGCCAACGCTAGCGCTGGCCAGGGTTGCTGTCGAGGTTGCTGCCGGCAGTTGCGGCATGGCCTGCGCCAAAGGTACGCGCGCCCGCACCCGCGGAGTGGCCATGCTGCTGGCTACAGTAGATGGCTGCTCAGCCTGATCTACCCACCAGCAGGCCAGCAAGGTCAGCCCCAGGGCACCCAGCATGATCCAGCCCCGCATCATGCCGGCTCCTGCCTGCGCGTATACAGGCTGAACTCGATATAGGCTTCTACTGCGGTTTGCATCACATCGCTACGTTGCAGTTTGAACTTGCTCAGCGCCAGGCTGGGGTAGTCCTGCAATACCTGGTTAAGGAATTGCCGCACCTGCAGGTAATCGCCTTTCAGCGGCAGCTTGATACGCTGTATCTGCAAGGTGGCATGCTCAATGGGGATAGATTGAAACTCGGCGCGCTCGAAGATCATGCCCAGGGCATCGGCCTGTGCCAGTATCTCGGCGCTGATCGCGTCGGCCTGTTCTTCTGACGGCCATTGCTGCAGCGCCTGGATCGTAGTGGCTGCAGCAGAGGCTGCTAAAGATGGCAACGGCGTTCTACTTGCCGGTGCCGGCTCCGGTAGTTGCTGTAGCGCCTGCTGCAATTGATGGCGCGTAAACAGCGCATGGCTCAATAACGCAGCAAGTAGCAATACCAGAACCAGCATGGCAGTCAGCCAGCGCTGCCCCGACCTGCCCTGCTGCCAGCGGAAAATCAAACGCTGCATCTGTAGCTTTAATAGCGCCATCCGGCCTCCAGCTGCAAGGTGGTCATGATTACTCCGTTCACATCGGTAGATTCACTGGTATTCAATTTCACGTCTGCCAGGCCGGGTTGCTGTTTGAGCCGCTCGACCAACGCCCAGCCCTGCTTGCGATGCGGCGCCAGCACCGTCATGCGTATATGCTTGCGTTTGGCATCCGGTGCCAGTTGCATCCAGTACAGTTGCGGCTGCTGCACTTTTTCCAGCGTATTCAGCAAGGGCAGCCACGGTGTCTGTATCTGCGCTTGCGCCTGAGCTAATTCTGCACTGCTGGCCTGTTTGCTAGCCAAAGCAACTTTGTCAGGTGCTGCGCCGGCCGGTGCAATCATGGCCTGCCGCGCCTGCACCTGCTGTTGCAAGGCCGCATTGTCAGCTGCCAGCTGGTTATAAACAGCAAGCAGCACGCCCGCCACCAGCAGCAGTAGCAGCCCGGCCAGCAGCGTGCCTGGCCCCGGCACCTGGCCTTGTGCATGATTGAATGACAGCCGCCGCATTACGCCAGCCTCCTGCGTAATTGCTGGTGAAAAGCCTCACCCAGCCAGTACACAGGCTGCACATCCACCAGGCGGAATGGCGCCAGCGAGGCTGCCGTCATGCCACTCGCTTGCGCCTGTGGCATATACACCGGCAACGCAGCCCAGTCAGGGTGCATGACCTGCTCGCGCAGCAGATACTGGCTCAGGCTGGCGCGCCATTGCTCATCAACCGGCAGATAACGTATCTGCTGCCATTGCCCGTGCAGCAGACAGCCTATGGTCAGGCTGGCGGATTCGCGGCTGATGATCCAGCCGGCCTGTGCCAGTTTTTGCTGGCGCATGCCATGCAAGGCCTGGTTCGCCGCCAGCATCCAGGCTGGTGCGATCACGCCCGGCGTTAAACGCAGCTCGGCAAACAGCGCATGCAGTTGCTGTGCCAGCCCGGGTGGCATGGCACTGAGCAGGGTGCTCTGCCCATAACCGCCGGCCTGGGCCTGACTCTGCCAGCCTTGCAGCTCCGGGCCGAAACACTGTTGCAGGCCATGGCTGTAATAAGCCTGTTTTTCGGCGGCACTGCGTACCTGTTCTTGCCAGGGCAGCACCAGCCAGCGCGTATATTGCTCGGAAAGCACTATCACCACATGCCAGCGCTGGCCTGCCAGCGGGCTGAGCACCTCGCGCAAGGTCTGCCATAGCATTTCCGGCGGCAGCGTATCCTGCGCTGTGCCGGGCAGGGGGTGATGTTGATGGCTGGCCAATGTGCGTGGTGCGCCCGGCCGCAGCTGGCGCTCAAACTGGAATATCTCCAGCGCATCGCAACTTACCACCACCCTCAGTTCAGGCGCAAGCAGTGCCTGCCACCAGCGGCGGCTGTCAGCAAAATGACTATCGATGCCGGGATCAGGATAATGCTGTAACACGGTTGATCTCCTGCAAAGTGGTTTCGCCTGCCTGCACCAGGGCCATGCCTGCTTCACGCATGCTGCGTGTGCCTGACTTTGCCGCCAGCGCCTTGATCTGGCTGATAGGTGCTTTGGCGACTATCAGTTCGCGCATGGCATCATCGAACAGCAGCAATTCGGCGATGCCTTTACGCCCCTTGTAGCCGGTGCCGTGGCACTGGCCGCAGCCCTGGCCTTTTTTAAACTTGAACTGGGCACTGGCCTGGGCATCGAGGCCGGACTTTAACAACAAGTCCGGTTCGGGCTGGTCGTCTACTTTGCAGAACGGGCAGATCACGCGTATCAGCCGCTGCGCAAGAATGACGTTCACCGCCGACACAAAACTATAGGCATCCACCCCCATATTGGTAAAACGGCCTATCACGTCAAATACATTATTGGCATGCACGGTGGTCAGCACCAGGTGTCCGGTCAGCGCCGATTGCACGGCGATCTGTGCGGTTTCGCCATCGCGTATCTCGCCGACCATGATCTTGTCCGGGTCATGCCGCAAAATGGAGCGCAGGCCACGCGCAAAGGTGAGGCCTTTTTTCTCGTTGACCGGTATCTGCAGCACACCGGGCAGCTGGTATTCGACCGGGTCTTCAATGGTGACTATCTTGTCCTGGCCGGTATTGATCTCGGAGATCATGCCATACAGAGTAGTGGTCTTGCCGCTGCCGGTGGGGCCGGTCACCAGGAACATGCCATACGGCGCCTCGGCCTGCGTGCGTATCTGCGTGAGCATGGCCGGGGCAAAACCCAGCACTTCCAGGCTGATGCCCTGCGCTTCACTGAGTGCCTTGCGATCGAGTACGCGCAGCACGGCGTCCTCGCCTATCACGCTGGGCATGATAGAGACACGCAGATCTATCTCGCGCCCCAGCGCATGCACTTTGCAGCGGCCATCCTGCGGGATACGGCGTTCGGCGATATCGAGTTCCGACATCACCTTGATCCTGGAGATGGCCTGCTCTGCCTGCATGACACCGCTCAGGCCACCGACTTCATTGAGCACGCCGTCGATGCGGTATTTCACGCGCAGGCCGTGTATGGTGGATTCAAGGTGGATATCGCTGGCGCCGGCTTTGAGCGCGTCGTATAAAGTTGAGCGCACAAAACGCA
The DNA here is from genome assembly GCF_042676265.1 of Methylophilus luteus. Taxonomy (NCBI): domain Bacteria; kingdom Pseudomonadati; phylum Pseudomonadota; class Betaproteobacteria; order Nitrosomonadales; family Methylophilaceae; genus Methylophilus; species Methylophilus luteus. The sequence goes on along the minus strand of NZ_JBHTKB010000002.1, from coordinate 445,315 downwards.
CCACCGGGCTGCTGTCTTCGCTGATGGATTTAAGTGACAGCTGCTCTACCGGCACCTGGTCTTCGCTGCCGTGGCCGTCTTCGGTGTGCATCTGGTCCAGCGCACGCATCTGTGATTCGTGAAACTGCAGACAGGTGGCGATATCGTTGCGGTGCGCCAGGCACCATTGCACCGGCACGCGCACGCTATTCTGCAAACGCAACTGCAGGCCGTGATCAAACGGGTCTGCGATCACCAGCTTCACCTGGCCCTCCTGGTTCTGCATCAGCACCGCCTGCATGGCCACCGCCTGATTAAAGCTCAGGCGGTCAAACAGCGGCTGCATGGCATTCAGGTCCAGCGCAGTCACTGCCGGGTAGTGCATCAGGCGGGACAAAGCCAGCACAAACGCATCCGGCAATAATGCAGATAACTCTTCCAGCACTTCAAGCAGCGGGCGCCCGCTCTGCGCAGCCAGGCTATGGGCTTCAGCCAGCAAGTCTGCTGTCAGCGCATGCGGCTCGGTGCCGGCCAAGGGCAAATCCTGCATATTCATTCCATATTCCCTGGATCTTGCCTAACTATCATTCGATGGTGCTCTTGGTTGTGAGTAGCAATCATTCGATGGTACTTTTGGTTGTGAGGAGCAATCATTCGATCGCTCCTGCCAGCTCAAAAATAGGCATATACATCAACACCACCACCAGGCCGACGATCAGCCCTATCAACACCATCAGCGCCGGCTCCAGCAGCTTGCTCAGCCACTCGACCCGGCGCGCCGTATCTTCATCATAAAAAACACCTATGCGGCCCAGCATCTCATCCATCTGCCCGGTGCGCTCGCCCACGCGCAGCATGCGGTTGGCGATAGAGGTGGTCAGGCCGTGCGCTTCCATAGAAGAAGAAAGTTGTTTGCCTTCGCGCACCTCACTGATCACACGCTGCAGTACCTGCTGCAACTCCTGCGGCAGCAAAGATTGCACCATGCCCAGCGCGGTGAGCAAGGGAATTCCTCCCTGTAATAACATGCCCAGCGTGCGGTAAAAGCGTGCCAGTTGGTATATGCGCAAGGCCTCGCCCAGGCTGGGGATACTCCATACCCGCTGCATGACCCAGATCTTGCTGGCCGGGCGGCTGAAGATCAGCCACAGCAGCACGCTGATGCCCACGGTGCCCAGCAGCACCCACTCACCATGCCCCTGCAGCAACTGCCCCCAGCGCAACAACATGCGGCTGGCCCAGGGCAGGTTATCGCCGCCACTCTCGTAAATAGTGCTGAAGCGTGGCACCACATAACCGAGCAGGAACAGCACCACCATGCCGCCGACCACGATCAGCAACACCGGGTAGATAGAAGCAGAAATGATCTTCTTGCGTATGGCGTCGACTTGCGCCTGGTAGGCGACATGCCGGCGCAAGGCCTGCGCCATATCGCCGGTGCGCTCACTGGCGCGTATCAATGCCACATACAGGGCACTGAACACCTGCGGTTGCAGCGCCAGCGCCTGTGACAGTGGCAGGCCTTCGTAGAGGGCAGCACTGAGCCGGGTCAGCACATGCCGTGACTGCTCGTGCTGCTCTTTCTCGGCCAGACCTTCTATCGCTTCGATCAGGCTAAGCCCGGATTCGAGCAATGCCAGCAGCTCCTGGCTGAACAGGCTCAGGTTAAAACTCTGCTGTTTGAATGGCCATTTCGGCAGCCAGCCAGCGCCATCGGCCTGGCGCACCTGCAAGATGCCATAGCCTTGTGCCTGTGCCTGCTGGCGCGCAGATTGCTGGTCAGCCGCTTCCAGCGACAGCCAGCTGACCTGCGTGCCTTGCATGACTTTAAGCTCGAATTTCATGCCTGCCTACTTTCTTTACCGGCATGCTCAAGCATGCCAACTACAGACTGCCATCACCAGTTACCGACATCACTGTCTGCATCCTGCCCGCCGCTGACGCCGTCACTGCCCAGGCTCCACACATCGTAATCGCCATGCTCGCCCGGGTAACGGTATTGATATTGCCTGCCCCATGGGTCGGCCGGCACGCCTTTGGCCAGGTAGGGGCCTTGCCATTTGGCCTCGTTGTCAGGGTTGCGATTGAGCGCGGCCAGGCCTTGCTCACTGCTAGGATAATGGCCGACATCCAGCCGGTAAGTGTCCAGCGCGCGTGACAGCGCCTCAATCTGCGCCTTGGCAGTCTTGGTTTCCGACTTGCCGATCTGGGCAAAGTATTTGGGGCCTACATAGCCCGCCAGCAGACCGATGATCACCATCACCACCAGCAATTCCAGCAGGGTGAACCCAGTTTGTCTGATTGTTTTCAATAGATTAGTTTTTTTCATAAACATAACTCCTACACTCACACTTTATTTTTTTGCGATAAATAACTGGCTGACGCGGCCTAATGCGTCCAGCGTCAGCTGCCCGCTGCTGAACTGCAGATTCACCCAGTCGCTGATCAGGCTGTAGTACGCCTTGGTGAGCGACAACTGGTTGTTGAATAATTTCTGCTGCGCATCCAGCACTTCATGGTTGGTTTTAAAGCCGGCCTGAAAGCCTTTTTGCGTGCCGTCCAGCGCCACTTTTGCCGACTGCACCGCTTGCTGGTAAGCGCTGATGGATTGCTGCTGCGCGATCAGGCTCTGGTAATATTTGCGCACATTGAATTCGATCTCGCGCGATTTGGCGGTCATGGTCTCTTCACTGGCGGTGAGGCGGCTGGCACTCTGGCGCACATTGGCACTGACGTAGCCACCGGCAAATAAAGGCACATTCATTTGCAGGGCAATGGTAGAAGTATCAAAACGCGAACCCAGCGTATTGTTACTGTCGTTCTGGCTGTATGAACGCACGCCGACCAGGTCCAGCGTCGGGTAATGGCCGGCCTGTTTTTTCTCCACATCTTTTCTGGCGACATCGATATCCAGGCTGGCGGCCATCAGTTCCGGGTGATGCTGGCGCGCAAGCTCCAGCCAGCGTTCCACACTGTATTCGCTGCCCGACAGGGTATTCAAGCCAGCGACCACCAGCTCGGCTGACAGTGCATGCGGTGCGCCTGTCAGTATCTGCATGCTTTGCTGGCTGGAAAGCAGGTCGTTGGCCGCCTGTATCTTCTCGACTTTGGCGATATCCAGGTTAGATTGCGCTTCATTCACCTCTACCACCGTGCCACTGCCACGCTGATAGCGTTGCTCGGCCTGGCGCAATTGCTGGTTCACCGCCTCCAGCTTGTTGGTCTGCAAAGTCACCCGGTCTTGCGCGTACAGGGTCTCTAGGTAGACCGACACCAGTTTGAGGATAAGCTTGGCATTTTCCTGTTCCAGCAGTGACTCCTGCGCGGTGACATAAGACTTGGCACCGCCGTAAATGGCGAAGGTCTCCTTGTTGTACAAAGGCTGCCTGACAGTCAGGCTGTAGTTCTCCAGCTCGTAATTGATATCAGAGTTGAGCGCGCCTATGCTGGTCTGCGTGGTGCGGTCGGTATTGCCGCGCCCGCGCATCAGCCCCAGTTGCACCTTGGGGTAAAACAGCGCTTTGGCCTTGGTCAGCTCTTCACGCTCGGCTTCGGTATTGGCGAGTGCAGCACGAAAATCGGCATTGTGCGTGACGGCCAGCTGATACAGGCCGTTGAGGTCGTCTTGCGCCTGCGCTGCCAGCACGCACATCAGCAGGCCCAGGCCGGATAACACGTTTGATCGGTGACCCCAGGGCATTACTCTTCCTTCATTGAAGCGGCTAAACGTTTACTCAGCGGATGCAGCCAGTAATCCCATAGCGTGCGTTCACCGGTTTTGATCACCACCTGCACCGGCATGCCAGGTTGCAACTGGCGGCCTTGCAATGCTTTAGTGCCTTTTTCGGTCAGCACTATCCGCGCCAGGTAGTAGCTCTGGCTACCTTCTACGGTGGCCGCCGGTTTGCTGAGCAGGTCTTTAGAAACCGATTTCAACTTGCCTTCTGCCAGCAATTGCGGGCTATTGGCAAAGGTGGAGAAGCGCACGTCGGCGGCCTGGCCGGTGTGTATCTTGTCTATCAGGTGCGGCGGGATCTGCGCATCAACGATCAGCGCCTCACCGGAAGGCACGATATCCATCAGTTTCTGCCCTGGCTGTATCACCGCGCCGGTGGTGTGCACCTGCAAACCGACCACCTGGCCGGATGCCGGCGAGCGGATCTCGGTACGGCCCAGCTCGTCACGCAGCGCCAGCACCTTTTGTGCATCGGCTTCTACCTGCAGTTTGACCTGCGCCATTTCGGCGTCTATCTCTTTGCGTTCCAGCTGCTGGCGCTGGTTGATCTGCTGCTGCAGCTCCATGATGGCGCGCTGGGCGCGTATGATATTGGCCTGCGTATTGGCGCGCTCGCCATGCAATGCCGCCACGCGCTGCTCAAGGTCGTTCTGCTGGTTGCGCGGCGCATAGCCTTCGGCGGTCAGGCCACGCACGCCCTGCAACTGGTCTTCAAGCAGCCGCAGTTGAGACTCGTGGCTGGCAAGCATGCCCTGGTAGCCCTGCACCATGGCCTGGTAGCCGGCGATGGATTCGCGTTTGCCGGCGATGTCGGCGGCCAGCGCAGAAGTCCTGGCCAGCAGTAATTGTGACTGGTTGCGCATTTGCTGTTGTATCAGCGGGTCTTGCTGTTGCGCGAGCAAATCAGGGTGAAACGCGATTGCACTGCGCTGCGCCTGCTCGGCGCGCAAGCGGTCTTCCTGCGCGCGCAGCCCGGCATAGCGCTGGCGTACTTCTTCGTAGCGCGCCTTGCTCGCCATATCATCCAGCCTGAATAACACATCGCCGGCCTGCACCTCTTGCCCTTCGTGCACCAGCAAGGCACTGACTATGCCACCAGACAGGTGCTGTACCACTTTGTGGTTGCTCTCTATGCTGATCTGGCCTTCGGTAGGCACGCCTTCGTCTAGCGGCGCATAGGCGGCCCAGAGTACGAAACCGATCACCCCGGCCAGCAGGATGGCAGCGCCTTTTCTGGTGTGGCCGCTGCTTTGCGCATAGCTTTCTATCGCATGTACATTGCCAGGGCCGGCATGGCTGCTATTGCTCAGCGCCGCATCTGCATGTGTAGGGTTCAACTGCATAGGATTTAACTGCATAGGGATACACTCATGTGGATGGCGCAGTCATGCCAGAAGAAGCTGGCTGTGGCGCAGCAGACTGCAATTGATTCAGGTAGGCGATGGCGGCATCACGCGGGCCGTGATGCACCACTTCGCCGCGTTTGAGGATCAGCAGGTCATCGGTGACTTTCAGCACACCGGAGCGATGCGTCACCACCACTATGGTAGTTTGCAAGCCTTTCAAGGCTTGCAGCAATTCCATCAGCCGTGCTTCGCCAAACTCATCCAGGCTGGCGTTAGGTTCATCCAGCACCAGCAAAGGCGGCTCTTTATAAATGGCGCGCGCCAGCCCCAGCAGCTGGCGCTGGCCGCCGGACAGGGGCAGGCCCTGCTCATCCAGCCGGGTATCGTAGCCATGTGGCAAACGCAATATCGCTTCGTGCAGGCCTACGCGCTGGCAAGCCTGGATGATATGCTGGCTTTCGAGCGCGCCAAACCTGGCCACATTCTCGGCGATGCTGCCTTCCAGCAATGAGACCTGCTGCGGCAGATAGCCTATGCCGGTTAGCAGCGTGCGCGCATTGCTGGCCAGTATGGCGGACTGGTTGATCTGGTAGCTGCCGGCCTGCGGGGTGACCACCCCTACCAGCAAGCGCGCCAGCGTGGTTTTGCCGGAACCGGAAGGCCCCATGATGCACAGTAAACGGCCGGGCGAGATGCTGAGGTTAAGGCTATTCAGTATGCGCCGTGCCTGCAGCTCTACCGTCACCCCGTGCAGTTGCAGCTGGTAAGGGCGCTGCAGTGGCTGTATGGCAGGCAAGGTCTGCAGGTGCTGCTGCCGGCTGGCCAGCATAGCCTGCAGGTCGCTGGCTGCGGCATTGGCCTGCAACCATTGCCGCCAGCTATGCACGATCACATCGAACGGTTGCAGGGCGCGGGCGATGAGTACGTTAGAAGCGATCATGGAACCGACGCTGATCTGGCCTTTGATGGTCAGCCAGGCGGCGATCGCCAGCATCAGCGATTGCATGGTGTAACGCACCCATTTATTAACAAACTGGCTAAGGTCACTGGCGGCCAGCCAGCCATGTTCGGCCTGCGACTGCTCGGCCAGCAAGGCCTGCCAGCGCTGGCGCAAAGTGTTAGACATGCCCAGCACATGGCTGGTCTGCAGATGGCGTATCTTTTGCTGGATAAAGTTCTCAGTGTGCTGCTTGCTTTGTTGCGCTTGCTGCGCCGGGCCGGCGATGACGCGCTGGTTCCACCACGCCACCAGGCACTGGACCAGGCAAAACACCACAGCGGTGGCACCCAGCACCGGGTGCAGCACAAACAGCACTGCGATATACACCACACTCCACGGCATATCCAGCATGGCAAACAGCCCTTGCCCGCTCATAAACTGCCTGACTGTGGTCAGTTGTTGCAGAGACTGCACCGGCGACTGGTTGAGCGTGGTGCGTGCATCAAAAATGGCAGAGAAGACCTGCTTGCCGTAGGTGAGGTCGAACTGCACACCGGTTTTGATCGCATACAGGTTGCGCAACCAGTCTGCCCCTGCCATCAGCAACAACAGGCCGGCAGCCAGCGCGGTGACCGCCACCAGGGTCAGGGTGTTACGGCTTTGCATGACGCGGTCATACAATTGCAGCATATACAGGGTAGGCACCAGCATCAGCACATTGGTCAGCAGGCTGAGCCAGGCCATCTGCATGAATTGCGCGCGGAACGGCTTGATCAACACCCACAGTGAATGTTGCCTGGCTGGTTTCATGGCTGCGCGACTTTCACTGCTTGGGCGGTGGCGGGTTCAGGCTTGACTGGCCCGGACTTGACTGGCCCGGACTTGACTGGCCCGGACTTGGCTGGCCCGGATTTAGCCGCCTCGGGCTGAAAGCTCGCCAGCACATCATGCGGCTTGCCGTAACGTATCATCTGCCCCTGGCACATCACCAGCATAAAGTCGGCGATATTGAGGATATGCTGCAGGTGGCTGATAATGATAAAGGTGGTGCCCTGCTGCTTCAGGCGCGCGATCGCCTGCTGAAAAATGCGCTCGGCAGCGGTATCCAGATTGGCGTTCGGTTCATCGAGCACCACGATGCGCGGTTTGCCATACAGTGCCCGCGCCAGGCCCAGCAACTGCCGTTCACCACCAGACAGCGGCACGCCGGATTGCCCGACCAGGGTATCCAGCCCTTGTGGCAGCTGGTTGATCCAGTCGGCTAAACCCAGCAACTCTATCACCTCAGACAACGCCTGGGGGTCAGGGCGGTTAAAGCGGCAGATATTATCAACCACGCGGCCATCAAACAGGTCTACTTCCTGCGCCAGGTAACCCACATATGGCCCCAGCCTGTTCTTATCCCAGCCATGCACGTCTACGCCGTCGTAACGTACGCGGCCACTAGTAGGCGCGACCAGCCCGACCAGCAATTTTGCCAATGTGGTCTTGCCCGAGGCCGAAGCGCCGGCCACCACCAGCACATGCCCGGCAGGCAGGCTGAACTGTACCTGGCGGATAAACACTTCGGCCTGGGCCTTGCCCGCTTGCGGCTGCGCATAAGCCAGCTGGTCTACCGTGACTTCACCGCTAGGTGGCGGCAGCACTAGGCCGGCGCTTTTTTGCGTAGCACCGGCAAACAGGCTTTCTATGCGCTGCCAGGCAGTCCACGCTTGCTCATAGGTTTTCCAGTTGCCCACACATTGCACCAGCGGTGCCAGCACTCGTGCCGCCAAAATAGAAGCCACTATCATCATGGCGCCGCCATTGAATAACTCGCCGGCGATAAACAGGTAGCAAGCCAGACCCAGGATCAGGCTGGTCTGCATGGTCTGCAACCAGCGCGAAGCCGCCGCGTTCTTGCCTGCCAGCTCAGAAGCCTGCGCCTGTTGCCATAAAAAACCATGCTGGCTTTGCAACCAGCGCTGCTCCACCGGCACTATCATCTGCATGGCCTGCATGGCATCGGCATGGCGGCTGATGCTGGCAAAGTAACGCTGCGATTCCATGGCGTGCTGATTGGCCTGTTTCATCATGGGCGCCACGCGCGCCTGGTTCTGCAGGGTGAGCACCAGTTGCACCAATAGCCCTAACAAGGTGAGCACACCCAACGCCGGGTGGATCAGAAAAACCGCGACCAGAAAGATCAGGCAGAAAGGCGCATCCATCAGGCCCAGCAAGGCAGAAGAATGCAAAGTGCTCTTCAGGGTAGAAAAATCAGAGAATACTTGTTGTGCCGGAAAGTCCGGCATGGATAATTTGGCACTGAACACACGCTCGAACAAACGCTGTTGCAGTGATTGCTCAAAATGGTGAGAGGCGGCCTGTAACAGGCGGCGGCGTTGCCACTCCAGCGCTTCCATCACCAGGTAGGCAAAAGCGGCCATCAAGGTCAGCATCAATAATGTAGACACATTACGGCTGTTGATGACACGGTCATACACCTCCAGCATATACCAGGAGGGCACTAAAATAAGCAGGTTGGTGACGACGCCAAACAGCCATACTTTGCGCCAGGTGGGCCAAAGTTCGGACATGACTTGTTTGATAACTTCAGATTGCGACAACATATTCACCAGGGATAATCATAAGTGGCTACGTGGGCAAATTGCTGCGTTGCGCGGTACTCGTAACCAAGCCGTACTTCTTGTACTGTCTTGGTTCCTGCGTTCCGTGCGCCTTGCACTTTATCCCGCTCGCTCACTTATTTTTTAACTAAAAACTGCGGACGCTAGGCCGTCCACAGCTATCGCAATTAAACGATGATAAAGTCCGAAGTGGACAGTGTGTTCACGCCAGTCAGAATGGCAATGTCTACCTTGGCACCGCTACCATTACCGTCAGCGTCATAGCTGAGAGTTTTGGTCGTGGTGTTGTAAACCAGGTAATCATTGGCGTCCTGTGCAGTACCAGTGGCATTCACACGCAACATGCTGGCGTTAAAACCAGCCAGGTTGCTGTACTGGTCAAGATGCAATTCCAGCTTGTCAGTACCACGGGTGAAGTCAGTGATGGTATCTACACCAGTCAGGTTGAACGCAGTGTTGGTGTAAGTCTGCACAGTAGTTGCAGAACCTGTCACCACTTGCTCATATACTTTGCCGAAGACGAACTTGTCGGCACCGCCACCGCCAGTCAGCGTATCGTTACCACCATTGCCAACAAACACGTCAGCCTTGCTGGTGCCGATAAAGGTCTGCTGGTTGGCATTACCTTCAAAACGCAAACCATTGGTAGTCACGCCTGAAGCATCCACCACTACATTGTTGATAGTGCCGCCGTTGTTACCCAGGGTGTTGGAGAGGTCAGCCACTGTGCCATTGGCTTTAAAGTAGTAGTGGTCATTCAGCAGTTGCAAGTCTGTATTTTCTACATTCAAGCGACCAACCGTACCGCCCACTTGTACGACTTCCATAGACTTGAAGTTGTCGTTGTTGAGCACAACAGTACCGTTAGCCTTGGTGTTGGCACCAATGCCGGTAGTGATACGCAATGTGTCTACGCCATCACCACCCACGATCACATCGTGTTTAGCGCCAGTAGCGATCCACTCTTTGTTACCGTCATCCGCTTTAGAAGTCGTGCCTTGCACACCACTACCAAAACCGCCGATCACAAAAATGTCATTGCCTTCGCCACCGTCCAGGTAGTCAGCACCACCATGGCCGATCAACAGGTCATTGCCGCCGTTACCATAAGCAGTGTCATCACCCAGACGCAGGGTCGCGTAATCAACACCTTCACCACCGATCAAGGTCTCGCTGGCACCGGCTGACTCATTAGCACCGTCAACACGGGTAAAGCTACCTGCTTCGCCTTCGCTGGCGTCATAGATGATATCAACGTTGTGGAACAAGTTAGCAACAGAGTAATCGTCAAACTCGATAGAAGCTTTGTTATACTCCACCTCAACCGCACCTACGATAGTGCTTGCAGGCTCAAACTCAGCTTCTTCAAACTCGAGCTCAATAGTCACTGACTCAGAAGGGCCGCCTGCTACACCATAAATGTGAGTACCTGGATTCAGGAAACCTAAACCTAAAGACTCACCATTATTTTCTAATTGCTCAGCTGACAGAGTGATATTTACACCGCTAGCTAACTCAATACGTTCTATACCAGTGAATGCGATATTTTCAAACTCACCAGACTGGGTGAATGCGAGAGTATCTACCGCGTTATAACCAGCAATCGTTGTAGCGAATGTGCTAATTGCTGAGGAACCAGGACGAGTTACAATATTTAGACGAACATCAGTCTCAATCTCTTCAGACATTTCCTGATCTTCGATTTCAACATATTCATTAGTTACTGTATCAAAGACGACTAACTCCTCCTCCTCTTCGCCACCCTCTTCTTCTTCGCCCTCTAATTCACTTACATTAATATAACGAGCTGCATCACCATTGTTATCAAGTCCAGAAACGCCACCACTGATAAAAAGATTAGTTGCATTTTCTTCAGAACTAATTAAAAAAGTATCATTCCCTTTACCACCAATCAAAAAATCATCACTGGTAGCCAGATACACGTTTCCATCAATAGTTTCGTCTCCAGCAGTTGCTCCTTGGCCTTCTACATAATCAGCCCCAGCACCACCCGTTAAGATATCATTACCTTCACCGCCAAATATCGAATCTGCGCCATCCCCACCTGAAAGCACATCATTGCCATCTCCGGCAGCGATATAGTCATTACCAGCGCCTCCATCAACAACATTATTCCCATTGCCAGCATCAATTACATCATTACCAGCACCTCCTGAAATAACATCATTACCTTCACCACCGAGCAAAACATCATCTCCGCTGCCACCCACAATCACATCATTCCCATCGCTGCCATCGATAAAATTACCTAAATTATTACCAATAATTAAATCAGCACTTGTGGTACCTGTATATTCCGTTTCCGTTGCATTGAAAATTTTTGTAGCCATTTTAAACTCCTTAATCTCAAGAACTTATCAGTAAGCGGCAAGGCAATAATCTTCTGCCTTGCCTTACTCGTTTATTTACTCACTGCCTAATTAATATGGTTGCAATGGAGTTGGAGAGTTGGCAGTTAATCCATTTGGAGGAACAAAACCACTGATGTTAACTTGGATAAAGTTCTGGTCTGCCGCAGGATTTGCACCATCTGTACTTTGCTCTTGGAAAGTCTGACGTAAGCGAATTGCGTTACTTTCAGTTGCTGGAGCAGCGGTTGTGCATGATGTACGAATATAGAACATTGCAGAGCTAGCTGTAGTGGATCCATCGTCATCTCGTGCATTGACGTCAGTCGTAAACTCAACCCAGTTATTGTCTAAATCTGCGGTTTGTTGCGCAGCACCCGCACTACCCGGCCAAGCATTTAAACCATTAATAGAAGGGTTGCCGCCCAAACCGGTTTGTGGGACATCTTGGTCACCAGGACGATGTTGGACAGACTTATAAGCACGACCAGCGCGGAACAATACTTCAGAGACGGCTGTCATTCGAGCATACGCCACTTCCACATTCCTCGGAGTTGCTGCCACAGTATCAATGAAACCACCTCGTGCTATGCCGTTTGCCTCAAAATACTGGTTACCTACAGCCGTTGTATTGTAGTCAGTAGCTGTTGCAGTAAATTTGGTACCATAAATGCACATTGGCGTTGGTGTTACAGGTGCGGTGGCAGCTGGTTTACGCCACACTACATCTAGCACATTGCCGATAACAATTGGGGTGTTTCCAGAATAAATATTATTCAAAGTGACTGGCCTATTTGCTGATGTCACTAATGTATATCCAGTAACAGGAGAGGCAAGGTCTGCTGCTGGATTAGGCGTTAAAAAGCACTCGTTAGAAGGCGAAGTGGTAGGACTTTTGATACTTACACCTGAACCAAAATTACCAGTATTGTTACATGTAACATAAGCCGTTGTTGCTCCAGCAACTGTGGGATGAGGTAGAGGCGTAGTTGTTGGCAACGCTGTAAATCCTGGTGCTGCTAATGCATATGCAGAATATGCAACACTTCCTAATACTGCTAACCTCAATGTCATGTTTTTCATGTTTTAGTCCTTTTAAAGAAGGTACAATTAGCAGGCATTTGTGGCTGCCCGCATTCACCAATTCACCACAATCGTTAGTTCCTGATAGTTCTAAGCCGGTTGTAGTTGAATGCTGTAAAAAGGCATGTCACAAATGCCTCCTGTGGAACTTAGTAAAATTGGCTGACCGGTAACGGATTTCCTGAAGGGTTGACCAGCTTCCGAAGAGCAAGACAAAAAAAACGCTCCCCGTGAAAGGCACAATTTTTACTTCCAATGCTGGCACTACACTCTCTAAACAAAGAGTGCTTACGGCGACCTTCACTAAGCGCTCCATTTGCCCTACCCTTTCAATAAATTAATCATTTGAAAGCATGTTCACCATAATCAAACTCATCCCAACTTTCATTAGGATTCTTTCCCTTTAGTCCTTAATCAGGAACAAAATGCCAGTTGAGGCTAAACCAGATCCCGCGCGGCGCTCCCGGCGCAACAAAGTTTGTGCTCAACCAATCTCCTGAGTTATGGTTGTATCCATCAGGACCGACAGCACCGTTAATGCTGGGAGAAAATGGGTTCACACCCAAGCGTCCTGCACTGAAATACTCTTTATCAAACAAGTTATTAACCAGCATTGTCGCCGTCCATTCTTTGTTCAACTTATAGCTTGTTTGAAAATTGAATACGGTATAGCCAGGTATTTTTCCTGGGTTCGATGATGGCTGACGATAAACGGTCTGATAACCCGTTGCTGTCCCATTTGCATCATAAGTAGGAATGATGACGGGGCGAGCCACTCCAGGACGATGCTCATTGTTTTCATTCCCACGTAAATAAGACCACGAATGCAGAACCGCACCTAAATTCACGGTCCAGTCAGGCGTGATGTCATAACTGAAATTAGCATTAAGGTTATGTAATGACACCCCAGGAATGCGATCACCCGGCTTTACGGTAATCTCGCCAGACGTTGTATCATCTGTACCGGCTATCACAATCGGTGTAGTCGCACTACTATTGGCATCGCCACCGGTTACAAAGGTACTGCGGAATTTGGCGTCAGTGAGGGCATAGTTAAGGCCAAATCTGGCCTTGCCTAATTCGCCTTTCAACCCCATTTCAAGACCTTGACGTCGTGTTTTACCAATGCTGTCAAAAAAGTTCTGGTTACCAAAGTAGGTGACCATATAAATATCATTCTTCAATTCGGTACGGTAATACCCCATATTCCACTCTAGGGACTCACCTAAACGACCACGTGCCCCAACGTCGAATGTTTCTGCCCGCACTTGGGGTAAATAAGGGTCACCAGATAAACCACTAGGCAATTGGCAAGAGCGACCCAAGACAACACTTCTGGGCATAAAAATGGGATTGCCACTTGGGTCAGTACCGTAACGCATTGGCGTTTTATCCAATGCACAACCCAACTCAACGACACTTGGCGTTCGTGTACCTTGGGCCCAATTGGCATATATATTCAGATTTTCTTTGGCTTGCCATGTCGCACCAAGTGAGGGATTGAGCGAGTAATAACTGAATTTTTCATGCTCAGCTGGGAGGGTCTGAAAACTTGGAAATGCGCTTGTATAACCAGTGCCGGGACAAGTACCATTTTGCATACAAAATGCAAAAAGAGCTGGGTCGTTTAAATACCGATTTAGGGTGATTTCTGATTGACCAAAGTCTCGTGCTGCCAGGGTTGTATTTACTTGCGTTTGGTTATAACGTAGCGCGCCTGTCATATGGAAAGACTCGACAGGAGTCCAAGTCTCACTTAAGTAAATACTTTTGGTAATTGAGTTGCCATCGAAGTTGTTATTAGGAATAGCAAAATCCGCAGCTTTAAACACATCAAGGGCACGGTCCGGGTCTATTGTTCCATTCCTTTTACTATCAAAAAAACCAAGCTGTTGTGAATTGTTATATTCAGCATAAGCATTATCGATGGAAACACCCACCATAAACTTATGTTTTTCCAGATTCCAGTTAAATTGGAATGAAGCTCCATCTACTTTTTGGTTGATATTATTGTTGTTAATCACTGCTGTGGGAACACCATCCACTACACCGCGACCACCGTTAGATAATCCATCAATCGTAACAAGACCATTTTGAGCAACGAGTGGATTGTAATACTTGCCAAGTGCCGTATTCACTTGTGTGTTCAAGCATTCTGTTCCATTTCTAGCCTCTTTAAATGCGACTAAATGCCACACGCCATCCGGGGTAAAGTAATTTGAATGCGCCATTGCCCCTAAAATGCTATAACCAAATCCTGCACCAAAAGTGCTGGGGGTAGAATCCACGGCAAATTCGTTTTGAAATATTGGACCAGCAGTGAATGTTGCAAACGGTAGAGTAACCCCAGGCGCAGGCACATTAGCTCGGACTAGCGGAGCCGCATTACCCCAATAAGCAAGATTAGCGCGAGCAAGTTCCAAAAATGCAGAGGCCTCTGGAGTGTTTGATAATGTTTGCGAGGCTTGATCTAGCAAACCAAAGTCTGCATTCCCGGTATTAAAGAAGTTATTTAAAAACGCACTGCTAGACAAGTCGTTAGGATCTGGTACGTCGATAACTATAAAGTCAGACAAACCAAGCTGCGCAGCTTGACCTGTACTATCAAACAAACATGTGAAATCTTGTCCATTCAGATTTTGGCTAAGTGCCTGACCTCTGTAATCTGTATAAACATCAGCGTTTTTTTGAGTTCTTTTGCTATTTCTCCGGTAAACCTGACCAGTGATGGTAAATATATCATTTACAAAATAGCTACCAGATAACTGGAATTGCGACAGCCGATTTTTAGTTTCATCAGGACTGGTAAATACGCTGCTACGGTTTTGCTCGTAAAAGTTTGTAGGCACTACACCGTTGCCTGTCAGGTCATTTCCCACAAGCAATGTGCTTAAATTGAGATCTAATTTATCACCTCGGTAACTAGCTTTACCGAAAAACTGATTGACCTTACTCGGGGAGTTATCCCGCCAGCCATCTTCAAGGAAAAAATTACCAGCGCCAAATAACGCAACAGTGCCATTATTCCAACCAGCCTCACCTTGCAAATACTTTCGTCCATAAGAGCCAGTTAAAATAGTTGCATCTGTGCCTGCATTATTAAAACCATCTTTGGTTTTTACTGAAAAAGCACCGCCTAAAGTCCCTAAACCAAAAATAGGATTAGAGCCTGGGAATACGTCCACACTAGATAACGCATTCATGGGGATCATGTCCCAGTTAACTACGTCACCAAATGGTTCATTCACGCGAATGCCATCAAAAAATACTGACAAACCTTGCGGAGTACCGATCTGCGGGCCAGCAGTAAATCCGCGGTATTGCACATCCATCTGGAATGGGTTGCCCTGGTAATCATTGACCGTCACTGATTGAAGCTTACGATTCATTAAATCGGTAATGCTTAGGGAGTGTGCTTCTTTGATTTCCTTGGCCGAGATACTCTGTACGTTGCCGGGAATTTGCTCTTTGGTTAAACCCAAACCGGGCAAAGGGCCGATTTCATAAAAGCGTTTGGCCCGTACCTCTACTTTTTCAAGTTGTACGCTTTTATCCTCAGTTTTAGGTGTTTTCTGAATATATACGCTATCCCCCTCAATTTTAGGGACAAGACTACTGCCATCCAATAAACGTCTTAGAGCCTCTTTGCGCGTCATACGACCTCTCACCTCTGGAGCAGTCTTGCCAGAAACCAGGTCATTGGGAAAAGAGATACTCATGCCGGTGGCTTTGCCTAAAGCATGCAACGAGTTAGCCAATGGCTGCTGTGGAATATCAATATTGACCGGCACACTGAACGTCTCCTCTTGCTGTTTAGGCACTTGTGTATTCAATGCTTCAGCGCAGGCAAACTGCGCCGAAATCCCCTGTAACAATGCAAACAATGTGTACATTGCACATTGTTTAAATTTTATGATCTGCATCACCTGAATCTCCCTCTATATAGACTCATCTCTGGGAGAGAGAAAAACCTGACGTCGTTTACCTAACTTTACATTTATTGCCATGCGCGTGATTTTTCCAGGCGAGCTTTTTGAAAAATTTAGAGGAGAAATTGATGTGCCACTGCCGAGCTTTTGTGAGCCATTAATCAAATGGCGCGGCTTGATGGCGCCCTCAAAAATGCTGCTTGCAGCGGGAATAACAGGCATAAAAAAAGGTGCCTGCAGGCACCTTTAATTAGAATTGATTGTCGGCCTAGCGGCTTTTAACCAATGTGTACTGCGGAGTGTCTTTGACTGTGACCGGGGCGATATTTGGTAAGCCGCGCAGGAATTGGTCTATATCGCGGATATTGATATCGGCTGAAATATTACGGATATCTTTACCCAGGGAATGCACTGGTTTTTGACGGTAACGTGAAACCGTGGTGGCGATCTCGTTGATATCCGCGCGGTCAAACACCAGGCGGCCATTGAGGAAAGCGAAGGCATCCGCTGCCGGACGATTCACCAGCACAGTGGCATAATTGGGGAAAACTTCTACCACCTGACCATTGGTGATCACGCGGGTCTCGGCTTGAATATTTTGTGTCTCTTGGACTTTGGGCTCTACTTTGACAGTGCCATGGTCTACACTCACGCGCACTAATTGCTCTAATTTATTCACTGCGAATCTGGTGCCGAGCACGGTGACACGCGCGGTGTCGGTCTCCACAATAAATGGGCGGTCCGGGTCTTTAGTCACCTCAAAAACGGCTTCGCCTTCTTTAAGCAACACATGGCGCTCATGCCGGTAATAAGTGACTTCCATATCACTCTTGGCGCTGAGGGTGACGCGTGTGCCGTCATCCAGCGTTTTAAAGGCTATTTGCCCCACCGGGTTTTGCGCCGCCATTTGCATCACCGGCGTAGCCTGCCAATCAAGGTATTGCTGGTGAAAGACAAAACTCATGATGCACAGCAGGCTGACAAGGAACAATTGGCCGACACGGCGCTGCCGGTTTTTGCGACGTGCTTCTTGCGCCAGAAAAGCATGCTGCTCGGCTTCATCCGCCAGGGTAGATAATGACTCAGGCGAACTCATCCTACGCATGGCGCGCGTGATACTTTCATACTCCGAAGCGTGCCTGGGGTCATCTGCCAACCAGCGTTCAAACGCGTCACGCTCAGGCGTACCCTGAGAATGCTCGCGCATCCGCAGATACCATCGTGCTGCCATTTCGCTGACTGTCATCGGTTTAAGCATGTGTAAGATTAATGTGCCATTTTTTGCTGGAAAGCGCGGATATCTAGCATAGCACGAATGAGGTGTTTTTCGACCATACTGGTACTGATCCCCAGGTGGGTAGAAATGTCGCTTTGTTTCATTTCATCCACATGGTAAAGCCAGAACACCTGTCTACACTTTTTAGGCAGTAAATCGACGATGCGCTGCAGGTTATAAAGCATCTGCCGCGTCTCATAGATCTGCTCAGGCGAGCATTCGAGGATCATCGCCGTTTCGTCGATCTGATCTTCTTCGACAAACCGGGTGCGATAGCGATATTCGTCCACCATCAGGTGATTCACGATACCGTTAAGAAAAGCCTCAGGGGCAGATTCGCGCGCCGGATTGCTAGACACAGCAAAAAACACCAGCGCATCATGCAAAATATCTTTCGCGCGCTGCACGCATGCCGTCCTGCGTCCTATGCGTCTGAGCTCCACTGTATAAGCCCACTTCAAATCAATTCCGCACCATGCAAGCGTGTCGCTCATATTTCCCACCACTCAAGATTTTACATTTACGCAAACATGTGCAAAACGCGTGCCATTACATTTATTTGCATTAAGAGACTGATTCTCAATTATAAAAATCTTTGCTAGTGAATTTTTCCCGAATTAATTCGGGTTGAATACAACCATTTTTACCAAAAATGGTTTTTTACAGCCAAATCAAACCAATTATGTAAAAGGATTGTTTCAAATTTTTATGCCTGCATGCTTACTTCTATTACGAATATAAGCATCTGAAACTTTGCTTCATTTTATGCATCGATAAGTCGTTTAAAACTTATATACTCACCGCAGAACCTACCCAAGCTGTATTGCAAACAAGCAAATAGAAAGTATAGCCAATGTTGAAAAGAGCACTCATCCCCCTGCTGGCCTTATTGGTTGCATCCTGCGCCCAGCAATCAATCACCACAACCAACACTTACGAAAAGGCAATGCCGTACTCGAAACCCGAAATTAAAAAAGTGGAAGCCAATCAAGAAGCAGCATGTGCTAAATATTCATACAAATCCAACATCCGCATCAAACGGATGAAAGCAATCAACGCAGCCATGAATGAGCCAGGCTTATCCCAAAAGCAAAAAACCGAAAGGTATGATGCTGCAATGGCACACCTTAATGACGGGCTGGAAGATTCCGAACAGTTAAAAGACAAATGTGATGCATTGAATAAACAACTGGACGAAATGTATAAGGCAAACCACATCGCCGGCGATAAATACCTAGATCAGCGCAAAGGCAAATGATTGGAGATAAGCTTCTGCAGTTAATTAAAGTCTAATGCTGGCCCTAGCTGGGGTAGTTTCACATCGCCCTTATCGACGTATATTTGGTTACCCGCAATCAACTCTGGATGCTACTGAACCATTTCGGAACCTATAGATAAAAAGTATCGTAACTCATTGATTTATCGATGCTTTACAAAATATCCACAGACTCGGCAATAAATGTCGCTCGTCTGCCTAAATTTTCCTCTGTAAATCGTCTCCTCCCTCACAATAAGTTAATAGTCGCTTTAGGAACTACATAGTAGGCAAAGACATTATCCTAATCAGAATATAGAGCCTTAACGATCCACACATAAATCTAATTTATACTAATTAGAATTTTTATTATTCAAAAAAATAACAAAGGAATAAATCTGGTGGCTTCTATCATTGAACGTCAAGCCTTATGGGATCAATTTCTAAAACGATGGCCTATCGCAAATCTTGAAATGCTAACCCTTCAAGAATATTGCCAGGCAGGGAATACCGATGTCTTTATCTTTTGGATGGAGTCTAAAACAAGTATTTTAGGCTCCATGTGGGGAGGATCTGCTTTTAAATTTGGCGTTTACTCCCGTAAAGATCAATCAGAAAAGGTAGAGGGCTCTGGCAAATCTTATAACGAACAATACGCTTGGTATACAAAATACGGTGACAACGCAGAAAAGGCGTTTGAGATAGTAAGAAGCCACATCGTCGCTATTGCAAAAGCGGCTCAGAATGGGGATTTAGAGCAGATTGAAAAGATTGATATTGGTACCGCTTTTAAATGGAAAATTGCCTTCTTGTACCAGAATCAAAATCGCCCCAGTATTTTGCCTATTTATAAAAGCGAATATCTTCGCATTATCACTGAGTCGACTGAAAAGCGCATGTCAATTATGAATAGACAGATAATGCAAGAGATTAACGATAGAAATGTTCTTGAATATGGTGATGAATTATGGAGCACGTTAGAGCCAAAGCTAAAGACTGAGCTATCACCCTCTGAGGCAAAAGCATATCTAGATCAGTCTGAAAGCTTTGGCTCCATTAAAGCACCTACCAAATATATTGCTGGTTATCAGCACAAGCTTGAACAGAGGCATCAACTCGCATTAACTTTAGATAATCAGAAAACGACTATTTACTTTAACCCAGGCAATTGGATTCAAAGTATTGAATCCCAATTGCAAGAGGTTATTTACTATACGGCAGAAAAATCAAGAAGCAGTAACATAGCCGCCAATGCTCCACAACTGGCTGTAGGTAATCCCATGATTAAAGCCGTTGTGCCAAATATGAGTGCGTTGATTGCCGTGATTGAAGCTTATGAAAAAATCGATAGTAGTGACACTAAATTAACTAACAAAAGCAATTCATTACCAACAGATTCTGAGATAAGAACAATGCCACCATTAAATCAAATCTTATTTGGCCCCCCAGGCACAGGTAAAACGTACGCTACCATTGATGAGGCTTTACGTATTTTAGACAAAAACTTTCTGACAACTAATCAAAATAATAGAGATGCACTAAAGAAACGTTTTGATGAATTAGAAGCAGGTGGACATATCCGATTTGTTACCTTTCACCAAAGCTTCTCGTACGAAGATTTTGTTGAGGGTTTGCGTGCGGAGAATGATCCAGATGGTAATTTACGCTACGAGGTAAAAGAAGGTGTTTTTAAGGAAATTTGTGACTCAGCTGCCGCTAAAGTGACCAAGCAAGCAGAAACCCATATTGAGCTTACTGGCAGAAAAATCTGGAAAATGTCACTGGGAAACACCCAAGGTGAAGATGCTTACATTTATGAGGACTGTATCGAGAATGGTTATGCCCTCTTAGGTTGGGGTGGACTTACAGACTTCAGTAATTGTAAAAATAGAGAAGACGTATACCAAGAGTTTCTTAAATCAGGCCATAAAGTTAATAAAGATGATTACGCAGTTAGAGCTGTAAGCACTTTTTTACTGAAACTAAAGGTGGGGGATCTTATAGTTGTTTCAGATGGAAATACGAAATTCCGTGCTATCGGCGAAATTACCAGTCAGTATCGGTCTATTAGTCGTGAAGCTCAAGAAGATTTGTATGGTCAATGTAGAAATGTCAAATGGTTAAGGGTTTATAAACCCTCGTTGCCTTCCAATCAATTAATGCATAATCAGTTTAGTCAGATGACTTTATATCAATTGCATAATAGCTCAATTGATCTTAAAGCATTAGCTGCATTATTGAATGTTGCTACACCACCCAACTACAGATTAATCTCGGACATTTATCAAGTTAATGAATTAATTGGCAATTATAAAGTCGCCAAAATCACAGAAGATTTAATCGAATTAACCAAGCCTAATGGCAGCACTTTGCCAATTGGAATGTCATTACTAAAGGCGCTTGCTGAATACGTTCGAAATGGAAAAATAAGTATAGAAGATATTCGTAACAAAGCAGTGTTTGACAAGGTACCAGATTCAAGCCTTGAAAAATTTTTAGTGAATGGTTACAACAACATTTTGCCATATCTGGTCAGTAAATTAGTATCAAATAAAATCTTAGATCCAAACTTAAATGCGGGCCATTTAGAAAACAATAGAAAAGTATTGATCATTGATGAAATCAACAGAGGCAATATTTCACGCATTTTTGGTGAGCTGATAACACTAATCGAACCCTCCAAGCGTGAAGGTGCGGATGAGGCACTAAAAATCACGCTGCCCTATTCTAAAAAGCCATTCATGGTGCCTGGAAATGTATTCATCATTGGAACAATGAATACAGCAGACCGCTCCTTGTCTGGTTTAGACATTGCGTTACGTAGACGATTTATATTTAAAGAAATGCCACCTCAACCAGAACTATTAAAAAATACTTTTGTAGAAGGAGTAAATGTTGGTGATATCTTAGAAGTAATGAATGAGCGTATTGAAGTGCTATTCGATAGGGAACATTGCCTGGGCCATGCCTACTTCATGCCATTACGTAAAGAAAATACTCTTCCGAAACTGTCTTTAATATTTAGATCACAAATATTACCTTTGCTTCAAGAGTACTTTTTTGAAGATTGGGAGCGTATTGCTTGGATATTAAATGATCAAAACAAATCCAGTAATCAAGCATTTGTACAAAATTCAAATAATAACTTGTCAGGCTTATTTGGGAATACAGCAGAGATGCTACAAAACCTAGACAAACGTTGGCATATAAATGAAGCCGCTTTTAATAATATTGAAAGCTATAAAGGTATCTTAGGAGTTGCAAATTGAAGTATGTAGTCGTGCGTGAATATGCGCGACTAACCACAGATACGATTGAGGCGACGATCGATCAAGCGTCTGTCTCAGTGTCAGCGTTTGAATATTTATGCAATCTCTCAGCATTATATGGCAAGAGCGGTGCATCACTTTTACAAGTAGAGAACCGACGTTGGCTGCGATTAAATAACCATGTTGGAGTGATTGAAACCCCTTGCGGCACGTTGCTGGAAATCTTACCCAAGACTACCAAAGAAACGGGAGACAATAAGACTCAGGCATCAAGGGACTTGTTAATTAAAATGCTTTCAGTCGCGCTTGATCTTCCCGTACGCAATTCGGATAAAACCAATATATCAACCTTCAGACATTCGTTGCTTGAATGGGTAATGAAAGAGTTTACATTGGCTTTTGATCAGTTAATTAAGTGTGGGGTTCGATTTGATTACAAGCGAATAGAAGATGAGCAGCGATTTCTGCGAGGGCAACTAGATGTCACTAGACAAATGCGTCAACCTCCAGGAAAAGGGCATATATTCCAAATTAACCATGATCTATTTTTGACAGATAGACCAGAAAACCGGTTACTCAAATCTGCAATTGACCGAGTTTGTAAACATACTCAGCAAGTAGAAACTTGGCGACTGTCACATGAAATCTCAACTCTAATATCAGATATTCCACAGAGTAAATGCATTGATATCGACTTTAAGCAATGGTCAAAAGATCGCCTAATGGCCCATTATCAACCAATACTACCCTGGTGTGAGCTAGTACTAAGCCAACATATGCCTCTATCGATACGAGGTAATACGCAAGGTATTAGTTTGCTTTTCCCAATGGAGAAACTTTTCGAGCGCTATGTTGAAATTAAAATACGGAAGCAGTTATCAGCCATTTATTCGTTAAAGAGACAGGCATCTAGTAAATATTTATGTGCCCATGAAAATGATGGAATGTTTAGGCTATTGCCAGATTTGTTAATCCAACGAGATGGACAGAACATTGCAGTACTTGATACTAAATGGAAATTGATTTTCTCTACTGACAAAACAAACAAATATGGCCTAAACCAACCTGACTTTTATCAGCTTTTTGCTTATGGGCATAAATACCTAAATTCAAATGGGCCTTTGTTTTTAATTTACCCTTTGATTGACACTTTTAGTGCTCCCTTGCCTTCCTTCGACTTCTCACAGACTCAAGAGCTTTGGGTAATTCCATTTGACCTGGAAAAGGACATGCTACATTGGCCTGCATCATGGGATTTTAAACGAGACATTACTACTCAATTAAATAGATACACACCATAGTATTTTTGCTGTTTGCGGTCTGATATGTACGCTCTCAGATATACATGAAAAATGCATAATCAAGCAACATATGATAAGAAAAAAGGCCTAGATTTTCATCTAAGCCTTTAGAATTCATATACTTTTGAGTCTTTTAAAAGTATTACTTGGTGCCGGGAGCCGGAATCGAACCGGCACGCCTTGCGGCGCTGGATTTTGAGTCCAGTGCGTCTACCAGTTCCGCCATCCCGGCATGGGATATAATGTAGGACATCAAAGACCGCTATTATAACTGTAATTTTGATTTATGAGAACTCTAGATTTCGATTTTTATCTCCCGCCGCACCTGATTGCACAACACCCGCTACCCAATCGTTCACAAAGCCGCCTGCTGGAAGTCAACGCGATTCAGCAGACTATAGCGGACAGTTTTTTTAGCCAGATCAGCGACCATTTTGCTGCCGGTGACGTGCTGGTGCTTAACGACACCAAAGTGATCAAAGCGCGGCTGTTTGGGCAGAAATCCACCGGCGGTAATATTGAGGTGATGATAGACCGCGTGTTTGAGTTGCAGGAAGCCTATGCGCAGATCAAATCATCGCGCTCGCCTAAAGCGGGCGGTCTGCTGCACCTGGCAGGCGGTTATCAGGCTGAGGTGCTGGGGCGGCATGCCGATATGTTTCATATCCGGTTGTTAGGTAATGACTCCTGGTATGACTTTCTCGAACGCTATGGCCAGCTGCCATTGCCACCTTATATTGAACATGCGGCGGATACTGCGGATGACACACGCTACCAGACGGTGTTCGCCAGGCATGCCGGGGCGGTGGCGGCGCCGACGGCGGGGCTGCATTTTGATGATGCTCTGTTGCAGAAGCTCGCAGACAAAGGCGTGCATGTGCATTACGTGACCTTGCATGTGGGCGCCGGGACTTTCCAGCCGGTGAAGGTAGACAATATCGCCGAGCACCATATGCATAGCGAGGTGTATCACCTGCCGCAACAAACCATAGACGCCATACTGCAGGCACGCTCAGCCGGCAAACGCGTGACCGCAGTGGGCACTACCTCATTGCGTACGCTGGAAAGCGCGGCCCGTGCCGGAAAACTGTTTGCGCACCATGGCGAAACCGATATTTTCATCACCCCAGGTTTTGAGTTTCAACTGGTGGATAGACTGATCACTAATTTTCATCTGCCCAAAAGCACGCTGATGATGTTAGTCTCGGCCTTTGGCGGCTATGATCTGCTCAAGCGCGCGTATGCGCATGCCATTGAGCAGTCATACCGCTTTTTCAGTTATGGCGATGCCATGTTGATTACCCGGGCACCTGGCTGATTACACGGGCACCCGCACAAAAAAAGTAGCCGCTTAAAACTTGTCGTTTAAAATAGCGTCTACACAGCACATATAAAAACAGGATCACGGAGCTATGCAATTTAAAACAAACACACTGGGCGCACTGGCACTGCTATGCCTGTCGCTCACCAGCCAGGCGGAGATTCTGCCGGAAGCTGAAGTCGGTATTAAGATCCCGCTAGTCAAAAAACCCACCACGCGGCCGATGACGGCGGCTTACCTGCCTAGCAACCAGCATTACTATATTGCAGATGGCGGCCTGGCGCCTTTGGGCACCGAGTTTGAAGCGCCCATCTCAAAATCCGAGGTACATGCTTATACCGCAAGCGGCCAGTATGTGAATTCCGCGCGGCCAGGCTTTGATAACCGCTCGCTGTATTACAACGCCAACTCCGGCAAACTGGAAACCATCACTTATAACATTTCCACCGCTGCCGGCTTTTCACCTAACACCGGCATTTTCGGTTTGGAAGTGAACGAAAAAGGTGAAGTGCTGACCAGCTCCAGCGATATCAGCCAGTTCAACCCGGCCTTTGGCGATGCCGGCACCATGCCGAGCTACGACCCTGCCAGCCAGATTTATTATGCCAAGCAGGAACACGGCAACCTGGTGTTTGTGGTGGACAACAAGCAGCGCGAAAAGCTCAAGCAGATCGCACTGGACTTCAGCAAGGCGCAAGTAGCGCATGATGATGTCAGTGACCATTTTGTCGGCTTTACCGGTGTGGCCGGCAATGAGCTGGCCTTGCTCGACGTGGACCATAAAGCGGTACTGATTTTTGACCTGGCTGGCCAGTATATAGGCAAAAGTGCCTTGCCCAAAAGCATGAAGCTGCGTTCACACAACCATTACAATGGCACCGGTTACAGCAACGGCATGCTGTTTGTTTACCATGAGAACGAAGGCGAGTTCGGCACTTATTACGGTTTCAAAGTCGTTAAATAAACAAAAGTCGTTAAATTAACAGGTGCCCAGCAATCAAAAAAACCGCGCATCAGCGCGGTTTTTTTTGTGAGCTCGCCAGTGCTTACTGGCTGGCGATATTCATTTTTAACGGGGTATCGTAATGCCAGTGGTTGCGCCAGGCACCCACCACTAGGTTAGGGTATTCCGGCTTGCCCAGGCTGCCATTATAACGCCCTAGCGCACGGTAATAATCGCCACGCTCTATATCCAGATAGTGGCGCAAGATGGTACAACCGTAGCGCAGGTTGAGACGCATATCAAACAGGTTATGCTCGTTGGCACCTATGCTTTTCACCCAGAACGGCATCACCTGCATATAGCCGCGCGCACCAACGCTGGAGAGTGCATATTTCTTAAAGCCGCTTTCAACCTGTATCAGGCCCAGCACCAGTTGCGGGTCCAGGCCGGCACGCGTCGCTTCATAATGCACAGACTTGAGAAAGTCTTCGCGGTACTGGCTATCCGGCATGCGTTTTGCCAGCCTGAGCGACATTTCCTGCAACCATTGCTGCGCCGTCTGCTCACTGTCAAACAGCAAACGCGGCGCCGCCAGGTCAGTGACAGATTTTTGCATCAGCGATTTAACGCTGTTGGCTAAAGGTTCTTCCTGCTGGTTGCCGGCCATAGCCAGTGCCGACCACAACAACAGGCCGGCCGCCACTAGCGCATAAGGTAAAACACGGGTGCGATTCATCTTACCTATTCTATCCATTTCAGAAGCGGTTCAGACGTCAAACAGAATGACTAAAAGCTTCCAGTTATTGACCAAGTTTGTCACGTAAAAACGCAACACTGTCAGTCACTTGCAAGTTTTGTGCCTCAGTATCGGTGCGGCCCTTATATTCTACGTTGCCTTCAGCCAGGCCACGGTCACCGATCACGATACGGTGCGGGATACCGAGCAGGTCGCTTTCGGCAAACATCACCCCCGGGCGCTCGCCCCTGTCATCCAGCAACACATCGACACCAGCCTGCTGCAACTGCTGGTAGAGCGCAACTGCCGCCTGTTTGACCGCATCACTCTTATCCAGGCCTATAGGGCAGATCACCACATCAAACGGTGCCATGCTACGCGGGAAGATAATGCCTTTATCATCATGGCCCTGCTCGATCGCGGCACCGACGATACGTGACACGCCTATGCCATAACAACCCATTTCCATCACTTGCGACTGACCATTTTCGTCAAGGTAAGTCGCCTGCATGGCCTGAGAGTATTTGGTACGCAACTGGAAGATATGGCCGACTTCAATACCGCGGCACAAACTCAGCGTGCCTTTGCCATCCGGGCTGGCATCGCCAGCCACCACATTGCGGATATCGGCGACCAGCGCAGGCTCAGGCAGGTCATGGCCAAAATTGACGCCGGCAAGATGCAATTTCGGTTTATTGGCGCCGCAGACAAAATCGCTCAACACGGCGACAGAACGGTCGGCGATCACGCGCACACTGGCATTGACCGCGACCGGGCCGATAAAGCCGGGTGGGCAGTTCAGGTTGGCGCGTATCTCTTCTTCAGTCGCCAGGCGGAAGTTCTGCACGCCAGGCACTTTACCGAACTTGACTTCGTTCAACTGGTGATCGCCACGCAGCAAGGCCAGCGTAAACACTTCATCCACCACCAGGGCGACTGACTTCACGGTTTTGCTCACGTCTATGTCGAGCAGCTTTGCCACATCGTCACAGGTGGTCTGCTTGGGCGTATCTACCTCACGCATGGTTTCAGCTGGCGCGGCACGGCTACCGGTCGCCACACCTTCGGCCATTTCGACGTTAGCGGCATAATCAGATTGCTCACAATAGGCCAGGGCATCTTCGCCGCTGTCGGCCAGCACATGAAACTCCTGCGAACCATCGCCACCGATAGCCCCTGAATCAGCTTTCACCGCGCGGAACTTGAGGCCCAGGCGGGTGAACACATTGCTGTAAGCCGTGTGCATGCCGTTGTAGGTATTCACCAGGCATTCAACGCTGGTGTGGAAAGAATAAGCATCTTTCATCAGGAACTCGCGCGCACGCATCACGCCAAAGCGCGGGCGGATCTCGTCACGGAATTTAGTCTGCACCTGGTAAAAATTCAGCGGCAACTGTTTGTAGCTGCTGATCTCTTTACGTGCGATGTCAGTGATCACTTCTTCATGGGTAGGGCCAAAACAGAAATCGCGCTCGTGCCTGTCCTGTATCTTCAGCATCTGCGGGCCAAACACCGCCCAGCGGCCGGTTTCTTCCCACAGTTCTTTCGGTTGCACGGCTGGCATCAGCAATTCCAGGGCGCCGGCTTTGTTCATCTCGTCGCGCACTATGTTTTCTACTTTGCGTAACACGCGCAGGCCCAGCGGCATCCAGCTATATAAACCACTACCCAGTTTTTTGATTAGGCCAGCCCTGACCATCAGTTTATGGCTGATCAGTTCAGCATCGGAAGGAGCTTCTTTTTGGGTAGCAATGAAAAATTGTGATGCGCGCATAAGAATGGAGTTCTAACAGAATTCTAAAGGGCGAATTCTAGCCTTTATTGCGGCGCTAGTCAGCAGTAAACCAGTCAGCAAGTAAACAAGCCGGCAAATAAGCTGGCTTTATTCGCGCTGAAGGATAGGGCTGTCTTCAGGAATATAACCGTCTTTCCATAACGCTATAGGCACTATGGTGGCGGCATGGCCGTTATCGTAAAACCAGCTGTCGACCGCGAACTCGGCCTGGCTGTCATTTTCGCGTATCACCGCCGTGCTATGCGGCCAGCCGGTAAAGAAGAATTTGCGCGTACGTGTATCTGTGATCGTGTGCAGGCGTATCAGGCCAGCCTGTTGCATGAGGCGCATATAGGTGGTGCTGTTGATGGCCTCATCGTTACAGTCCTGCTGGTGCAGGTAGTCGCTATTGTTAAAGGTGCCTGCACGGTCTGCAGCGGTGCCTATCTTGGTGCCGGTGATATCTTCCAGCATGCCTATCGCTTGCGCGATCTGCTGCCGTTCCTGTTCAGCGGTTTCAGCTTGCGGGGTAAATATCTGCACCACGTTATCCCACTCGGGCGGGGTCAGTTGCAATATATCAGAGCGGGTGCAGCCGCCACCCTGGCAGATCTCGAACGCCTGCAGGCTGGGCTGGCTATGGTAGATACGGGAGATATCTTTGAGATCGGCCTGGGCAGTGCTACCGCAGGCCAACAACATGCTACAGCACCAATACGTGATTGCAGAGCTCGTTGCGCGGCGTCGCTTCGGGAGGAAAGTGTGTAGCCAGGTGCTGGCCGATCGCCGTAATGCCGTGTGTGACGCCTTGTTCAAACTGCCCACTTCTAAACATCCCTTCCATTTGCTGGCAAATCTGCTGCCAGCCCTGCTCACGCACATGTTGATGTATGCCACGATCAGCGACGATTTCTACATCTTTGTCCGCCAGCAGCAGATAGACCAGCACGCCGTTGTTGTGTTCAGTATCCCAGATATTCAGCTGGCCGAACAGTTGTATAGCCCGTTGCCGCGGTGACATGCCCTGCAGGATACAAGACAGCGGCAGGCCTGACTCTATGACGACGCGCACTTCACCGGCGTGCAGATGTTCGCTGGCGGCGATGGCCTGCTCTATGTGCTGCAAAGCGTCCGCCGAGAAGTGGCGTTTGACCTGCCACGGATGACTGCTGAGATGGCGCAGGAAGCGCCGTAAAGGATGTACCGGTTTCATTACCAATCTCCTGACGCGCCACCGCCACCAAAACCGCCACCGCCGCCGCTGAATATATCGCGGCCACCACCGCCACCGCCAAAGCCACCCGGAAAACCGCCTATAGGCAAGCCGCCTTGTCCGCCACCCATGGCCAGGGTGAAGATGAATGCGGCCAGGCCCACCAGGCCCATGACCAGCAAGCCTGCGCCGAGGAAACCGGCCAGCACGGCCAGCGCACCACCCGTCGCCGCACTGCCAAAAAAGGCACCAAACATGCCGCGCAGTATGGCGCCGCCTATGATGGCGGCAAACATCAGGATAGGTAACCAGTGCATAAAGCCTTGTTGTGCGGTCGCTGGCTGACGCTGGGCTGGCGCGGGCAACTGTTCACCCTGTATGAGTTTGATCAGTGTGTCTGTCGCCACATGCAGGCCCTGGTAAAACTGGCCTTGCTTGAATGCCGGCGAAAGCTGTTCGGCGATGATGCGTTTGGCGACCACATCGGGGATGGCACCTTCAAGGCCGTAGCCGACTTCTATGCGCATTTTACGGTCTTGTTTGGCGACGATGACGATCACACCATCATCCTGCTTTTCGCGGCCTATCTTCCAGGCATCGGCCAGGCGGATACCGAATTGCGCGATATCTTCCGGCTGCGAGCTGGGCACCAGCAATACCGCGATCTGCGAGCCGGTCTGTTGCGAGAATTGCGTTAACTTCTCGTTGAGTGCGGTCTGCTCTTCAGCCGAGAGTGTCTGCGTCAGGTCAGTGACGGCACTGGTGAGTGGCGGGATCTCCACCAGCTCGTTGCCGGCATGCGCACTCAGGCCTGCCAGCAGCAAGACTAGTGTCACCAGCGTGCGCAGCCAGCCCGATACTATTGCGGTGACAGCCATCAACAGGTCATCCTATCAATCATTTATCGCCAAAATCTACTTTTGGCGCAGATGAGATCTCTTTTTCATTTTCTACGGTAAAAGATGGTTTAGGCTGGTAGTTAAACATCATGGCGGTCAGGTTATTGGGGAAACTGCGCACGGTGACGTTGTATTGTTTCACCGCCTCGATATAGCGGTTACGCGCCACGGTCACACGGTTCTCCGTGCCTTCCAGTTGTGCCTGCAGATCACGGAAGCTGGCATCGGCTTTCAGGTTAGGATAATTTTCTGACACCACCATCAAGCGCGACAGCGCGCTGGTCAACTGGCCTTGTGCCGCCTGAAATTTTGCAAACGCTTCCGGGTCATTCAGCAACTCCGGTGTCACCTGCATGCTGCCCACCTTGGCACGCGCTGCGGTCACTTCAGTCAGCACTTTTTCCTCATGGCTGGCATAGCCTTTCACGGTAGACACCAGGTTAGGCACCAGATCGGCACGACGCTGGTACTGGTTCAACACTTCTGCCCAGCTCGCCTTGGCTTCTTCATCCAGCGATTGAAACTGGTTATAGCCACAGCCGGACAGGGTCAACATACCAGCCAGCAACACGATCTTGAAAATTTGACGCATCAGATATTCCTCTCAAATGGATATCAGTTAGATGGGGGCTGGCCGAATCGCTTCAAGCAGCCCGGTTTTTTTATTTTTCTGCCTGTCCTAATTATGCAGACACAGGTTGTGCAGACAGCAGCAGACACAGATCATGCCAGACCTGTTTTTTTAGTAAAGGGTTTTCCAGCATGGCCTGCGGATGATGGGTGACCACATAGCTGACATCTGCATGCGTCAGCAAGCGGCCCCTGACCTCAGCGATGTCGGCATGGCTGCTGCCGAGGAAAGTATTGGCCGCCTGCAGGCCGAACAGCACACAAAAGCTGCTTTGCACCTGGCTGGCCTGCAATGCTTGCTCAGAAACATGTAATGTTTCGTGCGGCAACTTCAAGGCCTGCACTATATTTTGCAGCAATTGCTGTGCAGCGGCATCAGCCGCTGACGGGCACAATATCAGCCAGGGCGTAGTGACCAATGGTGGGGAAATGACTTCTGCAGCGGCAATTTCAGCCGCAACTTCAGTCGTTGTTAACGGTGGGACTGCCAACTCTTCAGCCGCTGCCGGGACGACTGTAGGCTCAACCAAAGCAGGCTCAACCAAAGCAGGCTCAATCATGGCAGACTCAACAATAACAGGCTCAGCCACCACCGCCGTCGCCACCACGGTCTCAGGCAAGATATCGGCAGTCTGTGCCGGCTGTGGTTCAGCGAACGATGTGGCTGCTGCCAGCACCGCCGTATCCGGCAAGTTAGCCGCCGCTATGGGTGCGCGCAAACGCCACACCGGCAACAATTCCAGTTCGCGCAGCATATCTTCGCGGGTCAGACTCATGCAGTGCCTTTACGTTTACCAGCCATAGTGTGACTCAAAGCGCGACTCCTCATAATGCCAGGCCCATTAACACGGCATCTTCACGCCCGTGGCTGGTAGGATAATAATGGCGACGGATACCCATTTCACAAAAACCCATCGCTTCGTACAAACTGATCGCCTTGTGATTGCTGGCGCGCACTTCTAGGAACATATTGCTGGCTAGCCGTTGCCTGGCAACTGTGATCATCTGCGCCAGCATGGCCCGGCCCAGGCCCTGGCCCTGATAGTGCTGGCTGACGCTGATATTCAACAAGTGTGCTTCATCCAGCACCATCATCAGCAGCGCATAAGCGATGATCTCGCCCGACATTTCCATCACCCAGGCGTGATAGCCGGAATCCAGCGAATCTTTGAAGTTGCCGTAGGTCCACGGGTGGCTGTATATGGTGGGCTCAATACGGCAAACCGCGATCAGGTCCTCGTAGGACATCAGGCGAAATTGCGGCTGCTGTTGCGGTAGTGCACTCATGGTCCAAGGTCTAAATAATCTGGCTCTAAATAATCTGGCTTTACAAAATCTGGCCTTGCGCGCGCTCGGCGGCGGTCAGCGCCACCCGGTTGCGTATATACAGCGGCGCAGCCTGCTCTGCCGGCTGGGTGTCACCGGCGACAAATCCCGGCGTGGCCAGCGTGAGCATGGCGAGTGCAGTCGGCATGATGTCTGCACGCACCTGGCTGACCTGTGCCTGATATTGTGCCGACAACGCCTCGGCAAATACAGCCCAGCCAGAGCCGGCAGCCAGCCAGCCCTCACCTGCCACAGCAGGCACCTCATGTGGCTTGCACACCATGGGCGGCGACACTTCCTGCCAGCCATCTGGTTGCCTGACTAACGCTGCATGATACACCTCACCCATGCGCGCATCGAGACATACCAGTATCTTTTCCGCCTGAGTTTCAACCCAGGCTGCTTGCGCCACCGCCTGCACAGAGCTGATGCCCAGCACAGGCAAACTGGCACCTAACGCCAGCCCCTGGGTGACGCCTACCGCCACCCGCACCCCGGTGAACGCGCCCGGGCCAGTGCCATAAACCAGGCCATCCAATGCAGCCAGTTGTATGCCGGCAACGGCCAGTAAGCGCTGGATCTCCGGCAGGATGCGCTGTGACGCGGCAGGGCCGGTGGACTCATGAAATGCGCTGACACCGGCCGCAGTTTGCACGGCCAGTGACAGGAATTCGGTAGAGGATTCGATTGCCAGTAGTTTCATATTAATCAAGTGGCGTCGCAGACTAGCGCAGAGTGCATGCTGCCAGCCTTAATAACTATGCTGAGCGGCAGGAAAGTCGCCGTTTTTGACTGCCTGCACATAGTTTAGCAGTGCCTGCGCTATGTTACCCGACTGGCCCAGGAAATCCTGGGCAAAACGCGGCGCTTTGTAGGCCTGCGGATCTGTTTCGGCCGGGCCGCTGTATATGCCCAGCAGGTCATGCAGTACCAGCACCTGGCCGCTACAGCCTGGCCCGGCACCAATGCCTATGGTGGGCACAGTGATATTTTCTGTAATGCGGGTCGCCAGCGCGGCGGGCACCATTTCAAACAGCACCATGCTGGCACCAGCGTTGGCCATGGCCTGGGCATCTGCCAGCATGGCGGCGGCTGCCTGTTCGGTCTTACCCTGTATCTTGTAGCCGCCTAATTTTTCAACCGATTGCGGCGTGAAGCCCAGGTGGGCACACACCGGGATACCATGCGCTACTAGATGGCGCGCGGTGTCTACCATATGGCCGCCGCCCTCTATCTTGACGATATGCGCGCCAGCCTGCAGCAGGGCCTGCGCATTGGCCAGTGCCAGTGCCTGGTCATGCTCATAACTACCTACCGGCATATCACTCATGATCACCGTCTGCGGCGCACCTCTGGCGACGATGCGGGTGTGGTAGAGCATATCCTGCATCTTCACCTGCAGTGTGCTGGCGTCGCCCTGGATCACCATGCCCAGCGAGTCGCCGACCAGCAATACATCTACCCCGGCCTGCTTCATCAGCTTGGCAAAGGTGGCGTCGTAGCAAGTGAGCATGGCGATCTTTTCGCCGGCTTTTGCGCGGGTAAGGAGTGCATTCAGCATAGTGTCAGCCATGATAATGTGGCGCAGCAAATACGCAAAGCCGCCGCTGTGCGGCAGGCGGGCATGTGCTGCTGCGCCTAGAAATTGGGATTAAAGTACTCGCGGCTGCTTTTGATCTGGTTGATGCGCTCAATCAACAGATTGAACGCTTCCTGGTCCTTAATGATATTGAGTTTTTCATTATTGACGATCAGCAGCGGCGAGGCGTCATAAGTATGGAAAAACTCGCTATAGGCCTCGGCCAGGCGTGCAATATATTCGCGCGGCATGTCCTGCTCATAACTGATATTGCGCTCTTCTATGCGGTCTACCAGCGCATCTATCGGTGTTTGCAGATACACCACCAGATCGGGCTTGGGTGCTTTTAGCTGCAGGTGCTGGTAGATCTGGTGATACAGGGAATACTCTTCGTCATCCAGATTCAGGTGCGCGAACAGCGGGTCTTTTTCGAGAAAGAAGTCAGACACTGTGGGCTGGCCGAACATGTCGCGCTGGGCCATATCTTCAATCTGGCGTGAACGCTGAAACAGGAAAAACAGCTGCGTAGGCAAGGCATAACGCTGGGCATCCTGGTAAAAGCGGGTCAGAAAAGGGTTAGCTTCGGCTTTCTCAGAGAGCAGTTCTACCGAGAACTTGTCTGCCAGCATACGGGCCAGCGTAGTTTTGCCACTGCCTATAGGCCCTTCGATTACAACATAAGGAAAACGGGTAAACATTGTGATTGCTCGTTCAGCTAATTTAATCAGTGATCCAGTTTTTGCGCGTCCAGTTTTCGCACATCAGCATGCGGGTATGCTGTTGCCCATTCTACAGCAGTCTGCCCTTGCGCCAGTATAAAGTCGGGCACAATTTCAGCCAGCGGCAAAATAACGAAAGCGCGCTCATGCATGCGCGGGTGCGGCAATGTCAGTAGCTCTGTCGCCATCTGCAGACCGGCGTAATCGAGCAGGTCGAGGTCCAGGATACGCGGAGCATTGGGGAATGGTCGCTCACGGCCGAATGTCTGCTCAATGGCTAGCAATAACTGCATCAGTGCAGGCGCCGGCAGCTCGGTGTCCACTTGTATCACCGCATTGATAAAATCCGGCTGGTTGTCATAGCCGACCGGTGCAGTCGCATACAGGCTGGAAGCCTGCAGCAAGTTCAGGCCTGGCGTTGCGGCCAGCACCTGTATAGCTTTAGACACTTGTTGTTCAGGCTGTTGCAGATTGCTGCCCAGCGCGATCAAGGCCAGGGCCATTATGCCGACTCACCATTGCCGGCTGCCGGTTTTTTCTTGCGTGGACGGCGGCGGCGCTTAGCCGGACTGCTGTCAGGCAGCAGCATATTGGTGCGCTCTTCAGTGCCGGCATCGGCAAAGCGTGTCCACCAGGCACCCAGCTCTTCAGGCAATTCACCAGAAGCACAACGCAACAGCAGAAAGTCATAACCAGCCCTGTACTTGGGGTTGGTCAGCAAAGCGTATGGGCGCTTGCCAGAGCGCTGTTCAAAGCGCGGCTGCATGGCCCAGATCTCTTTCATGGTGGCAGTGTAGCGATTGTGTATCGCCATCTTTTCACCCTGCTTATCGATGATCTCGTTCATGGCCGCATGCAGCGCCGGGATCACGGGCTCACCGCGCCTCTGGTTTTCCAGCCAGGCTTGCAGCACCTCATGCCAGAGCAAAGTCGCAAACAGGAAACTAGGGTTGGAAGACTTGCCCGCCTGTATGCGCTCGTCAGTGTTTTTTAGCGCCAGCATGACGAATTTCTCGCCCAGCGGCTGCTCCAGCACCACATCCAGCAATGGTAACAGCCCATGATGCAGATGCTGGGCGCGCAGTGCGCCTATGCTTTCAATGGCGTGGCCGGATAAAAACAGCTTCAGCATCTCATCAAACAGGCGGCTGGGTGGCACATCTTCCAGCAGGCCTGCCAGTTTTCGTATAGGCGCTTCTGTGGTTTGTTCCAGCTTGAGGCCCAGCTTGGCCGAAAGGCGTACCGCGCGCAGCATGCGCACCGGGTCTTCCTGATAGCGTTTGACCGGGTCACCGATGATGCGCAGGGTTTTGGCACGGATATCGGCCACGCCGTGATGGAAATCCAGCACTTCATGGCGTTTGGGGTCGTAGTACAGCGCATTGGCAGTGAAATCACGCCTGACCGAATCTTCTTCAATAGAGCCAAAAATATTGTCACGTATGATGCGGCCGCTATCGTTGGTTTCACCATCGCCTTCACTCTGATGATGGCCGCGGAAAGTAGATACTTCTATGGTCTCTTGCCCCCACAGCACATGTACCAGGCGAAAGCGGCGGCCTATGATGCGCGAGCGGCGAAATGTTTTATGCACCTGTTCCGGCGTGGCGTCGGTGGCGATGTCAAAATCTTTGGGCGGATGATTGAGCAGCAGGTCGCGCACGGCACCGCCAACGATATAAGCCTGAAAACCGGCTTTTTGCAGGCCGTCGCAGGTTTTCAATGCCGCCTGGCTGATCAGCTTGTGGTTGATCTTATGTTTGCTGGCGGGGATCACCAGCACAGCTGACGACTTACCACGCCTGGCTGCCGGGTCTGAATCCAGGTCGTTAGACAGACTACGCTTGCCAAATACTTTTTGCAGAAATTGTTTAATCATTACTCAGTGCACACAGGCGCTAATCGCGCATTACAGTTTATGTTGGTTGTTCCACAGCACGTCCGGTAGCCCGGCATGCCTGTTCAAGGTACGGCATAGTACAAACAGCAGGTCAGACAAGCGATTCAGGTATTGCAGGTTCACCGCTGTCACCGGCGATTGCGCGTGCAGCGCATGCAGCACACGCTCGGCGCGCCTGCAGACCGTACGCGCCAGATGGCACACCGCAGCGGCACGGCTGCCTCCCGGCAATATAAATTCTTTCAACGGACTCAGTTCGGCATTCCAGCCATCCAGGGTCTGCTCGAGCACAGCCACACGGCCGGCCTGCATAAAATGATGGCCAGGCATGCTCAGTTCGCCACCCATATCAAACAGATCATGCTGGATAGCTTGCAAACTGTCACGTACATCCTCAGGCAGATCTTCAGCCAGCAACATACCGAACACGGCATTCAGCTCATCCACCTCGCCCATGGCCTGCACACGCAGGTCAGATTTGCTGACACGCGAGCCATCGCCTAGGCCAGTGGTGCCAGCATCTCCGGTACGTGTATAAATCCTGCTCAGCCGGTTGGCCATTCCTATAACCCGTTTGAAATCCTATATAATCCGCTCATTATAAATCATACCGTGCCATTTCGATGTGCTCAGCGATTGCAGTGAACGCCCCGGTCGGCGTGATGGATTCAGGCGTAGGCGGATTGACCGTGCTCAAACACCTCACACGCCAGCTTGCACACGAGCATTTCATCTATTATGCCGATAGTGCCTATGCACCTTATGGCAATCAATCTGCGATAAAAATCCAGCAGCGCTGTTTTGCCATTGCCGACCTGCTGATAGAGCAAGGCGCCAAAGCGCTGGTGGTCGCCTGCAATACCGCCACCGCCGCCGCCATCAGCCCATTGCGTGATCACTACGCCTTGCCCATCATAGGCATGGAACCCGCCGTCAAACCCGCTGCTGCTGCCAGCAAAACCGGCATCATAGGCGTGCTGGCCACCACCGGCACCTTGCAGAGCGCACAGTTTGCCGCCTTGCTGGAACACTACGGCCACGGCGTACAAGTGGTGACGCAAGCCTGCGTCGGGCTGGTGGAATGCATAGAGCAAGGCCAGCTGGACCACGCGCACACCCTCTCCCTGCTTAAAACCTATTGCCAGCCGCTGATAGACGCTGGTGCCGACACCATAGTGCTAGGCTGCACCCACTACCCTTTTGTACGTGCGCATATCCAGCACATCGTCGGGCCGCAAGTCACGCTGATCGACACCGGTGCCGCCGTTGCCAAGCGTTTGCAGCAGATATTGGCAGAGAAAAACCTGCTCAACCCGGCTAGCGACCAGGTTAGCAATCAGGCTGGCTACTTAAGTACCGCTGATGCACAACATGCAAGCACCAGTGTAAAACCGCTATTTTTAACCAGCGGCAGCCAGCAAACCCAGCGCGTGATGCAGCAGCTCTGGCAGATACTTTAAGCCATATAAACAAAACCCACGCCAGGCGTGGGTTTGTTCAACGGGTCAGACTTTAGTGGTGATGCACCTGTGTGCCAGGTTTGAGCTTGAATTTGGTGCCACAATAAGGACAAGCCACTTGCCCGGTTTTGGCTACATCCAGGAATACCCGTGGATGCGAAGCCCATAAGGCCACTTCCTTGGTCGGGCAATGCAATGGCAGATCATGGCCATCTACTTCAAACTCTTTTACATCAGACATTCAGTTTCTCCCGCATACAGCCATTCAAAACAGAGACTTAAACCAAAGTCAGCCAGTGCTGATATTTGGCGTTTTTACCTTTAACCACATCAAAATACAGGCTTTGCAGTTTTTCAGTGATAGGGCCGCGTGTGCCTTCACCAATGGCACGGTTATCCAGTTCACGGATAGGCGTGACTTCAGCGGCGGTACCGGTAAAGAAGGCTTCATCGGCACTGTAGACCTCATCGCGCGTGATGCGTTTTTCAATCACTTCCAGGCCCAGTTCGTCTTTGGCCAGGGTGATGATGGTGTCGCGGGTGATGCCTTCCAGCGCAGAAGTCAGGTCTGGTGTATAGAGTTTGCCGTTGCGGATAATGAAAATGTTCTCGCCTGAACCTTCAGCTACGAAACCATCCACGTCCAGCAACAATGCTTCCTGGTAGCCATCTTGTGCCGCTTCCTGGTGCGCCAGTATGCTGTTCATGTAGTTGCCGTTTGCTTTGGCCTTACACATGGTGATGTTGACGTGATGACGGGCAAACGACGAAGTCTTGACGCGTATCCCTTTGGTGATCGCTTCTTCACCCATATAAGCACCCCAGCTCCAGGCACCGACGATGACGTGGGTAGACAATGTTTTGGCAGAAATACCCATGGCTTCGGCACCATAAAACGCCATAGGGCGCATATAAGCTGATTCCAGATTGTTTTCGCGTACGGCGGCTTTTTGCGCTTCAACCAGGGTCGCTTTATCAAACGGCATTTTCATGCCCAGGATATGCGCACTGCGGAACAAGCGGTCGGTATGCTCTTTCAAACGGAAAATAGCCGTGCCTTTGTCTGTTTTGTAAGCGCGCACGCCTTCAAATACGCCCATGCCGTAATGCAGGGTGTGGGTTAATACATGGGTAGTGGCATCACGCCAGTTGACCATCTTGCCGTCGTACCAGATAACGCCGTCACGGTCTGCCATCGAACTCGGTATTGCCATTTAAACTCGCCTCTAATCCGTCTATCGTCAAAAACCATTATTGTAAACCAATCTGCACCCTTTTCGCCTATGCTAAAATCCAATTCAATGATGATTTACAAGGATTTTTGTATGCGCGCTCGTTTCACGTGGCTTTGTTTTAGCGCAGTATTGCTGGCTGGCCTGCTAGCGGGTTGCCAGGCTGACAAAACCGCCAGCTTTATCGGCACCGACCTCACCGGCACCCAGTTCGGCAAACCGTTGAGCCTGACAGACCACACCGGCAAATTGCGCAGCATTGATGATTTCAAAGGCAAAGTGATCGTATTGTTTTTTGGCTACACTCACTGCCCGGATGTCTGCCCCACCACCATGAGCGACCTCAAACAGACCATGAAGCTGCTAGGTGACAAGGCCAATGAGGTACAGGTATTGTTCGTCACCGTAGACCCCGAGCGTGACACGCAGGAGGTGCTGGCGCAATTCGTGCCTGGCTTTGATGCGCGCTTTATCGGCCTGCGCGGCACCCCGGCTGAAGTCGCCGCCAACCTGGCGGAATATAAGGTCTACGCCGCCAAGGTAGCCGAACCTGGCCAAGCCGGCTACACCATGGACCACAGCGCCGGGCTTTATGTATTTGATAAAACCGGCGCACCTCGTATCTACCTCGGTTATGGCGAAAAACCTGCCAATATCGCCCATGACCTGCAATTGCTGCTCTAGCTGCAGGCGGCAGCTGAAGTCTTGCTGCACTGCTAAATCACGAACGATTCTTGTTTAGATTTTTATTTAAAAACTCATTTTAAATCAATAACTTATATAATATTTCTATTGCAAAGACGCGCGTTTCCTGTATCATGCACTGCATTAAAGTACACACAGGAGCCGATGATGAAAGGCGATAAGAAAATTGTAGATATCCTGAATGATTTACTGGCCGGCGAGCTCACAGCCACCGACCAGTATCTGATTCACGGTGAAATGTATGCCGACCTGGGTTTGGGCGTGATCTCCCAGCGCATACTGCACGAATCGCTGCATGAACGCGAACACGCCCGCGCACTGATACAACGCATACTGTTTCTCGAAGGCACTCCCAACCTCACCAAGCGTGACCCTATCCACATCGGCAAAGAAGTCAAATCCATGCTGGAGTCTGACCTGGCCTTGGAATATGCCGTAGTCAAGCACCTGAAAAAAGCCATGGAAGCCTGTGAGCAGGCGCAAGACTTTGTCACGCGTGAAATGCTGCTGGTACAGCTGGAAGACACCGAAATGGACCACGCCTACTGGCTGGAAAAACAATTAAGCCTGATCAAACTGATAGGCATAGAAAACTACTGCCAAAGCCAGATGGGCGATGGCCCGGTGGCCGTTTAAGGAGCCCGTATGAAAGGCGAAAAACACATTATCGGCACTTTGAACAAAGTGCTCAAAAACCAGCTGACATCTATCAACCAGTATTTCCTGCATGCGCGCATGTTCAGGAAATGGGGCCTGGAAAGACTCAACGATTACCAGTACAAACAATCTATCCGCGTCATGAAAGAAGCCGACGAAGTGATAGAACGTATCCTGTTTCTGGATGGCCTGCCTAACCTGCAGAACCTGGGCAAATTGTTGATAGGTGAAGAAGTGATAGAGTGCCTGCAAGGCGACCTCAGCTTTGAAAAAGATGTGCAGCGTCCGCAACTGGTAGAAGCGATCGCCGAAGCCGAAAAACTGCAGGATTACGTGACGCGTGACCTGCTGACCGAACTGCTGGAAGCCTGCGAAGAGGCCATAGACTGGCTGGAAACTCAGCAACGCCTGATCGCAGACGTGACATTGCCTAACTACCTGCAAACGCAGATCGCATCCGACTAGCCGCCGCCGGCTGGTTTGAGCTCCTGAATTAAGCCGCTTTTGCGGCTTTTTTCACGCCCTGATGGAACCAATCTGCGCTTGACACAATCCCAATAAATGATAATAATTATCATTAGTAACTTAACTTGGAAACATATGTACGTTTGCGTGTGTAATGCAGTGACCGAGCGCCAGGTGCATCAGGCAGTCAGGCAAGGCGCCAAAACCGTTAAGCATTTGAAAGAACAGCTGGGGGTTGGGGCAGAATGTGGCAAATGTGTCAGCTGTGCCAAAGCCTGCCTGAAA
Source organism: Methylophilus luteus (assembly GCF_042676265.1). NCBI lineage: Bacteria > Pseudomonadati > Pseudomonadota > Betaproteobacteria > Nitrosomonadales > Methylophilaceae > Methylophilus > Methylophilus luteus. The sequence goes on along the minus strand of NZ_JBHTKB010000002.1, from coordinate 404,361 downwards.
GAAGCGCATGCCGAGCAGCATCCTGGCCTGGTCAAAAAACTGATACAGTTAACGCCGGTGCAGTTGGGCGCCGTCTAAGCGCAGCGATTACATAACATAGCGCGACTGTTACATCGCATATTCTAAAAAGGGGCTTACCAGCCCCTTTTTGCATTTGCCGGCCATTCTTGCATTTGATGGATCAGCATTTGCCGCCGCTGGCCTGGTCACTTACAATCGTTATCCTGTTATTCATCTTCTCGACCCTGGTTTGACTTGAATAAAGGTCTAACCCCGACTAAACACCATGCCTGAGACTCCTGCCAGCCCATTACACTGGCGCATATTGATATTGTTATTACTACCGCCGCTATTCTGGGCGGGTAATTTTATTGCCGGACGCGCCATCAGCGGCGCTGTGCCGCCGGTCGCGCTCTCGCTGATCCGCTGGAGCATCGCCGGCCTGTGCCTGCTGCCGTTTGCCCTCAAACCATTTCTGCGTGACCGTGCCCACTACCTCAGCTATCGCTGGCATATACTGGGCACTGCCATCACCGGCGTTGCTGCCTTCAATTTACTGGTTTACTGGGGCTTGCACACTACCAGCGCCACTAACGGCATCATCCTCAACTCATTCATCCCTTTTCTGGTGGCGATATTCGGCTTTTTGTTTTACCGGCAACAGCTGACTAGCAGCCAACTGCTAGGCCTGTTGGTATCGCTGTGTGGCGTATTGCTGGTGGTGACACATGGTGAGCTGCAAGTATTGCTGACATTGGCTTTTGCTGAAGGCGATGTGATCATTTTTCTGGCCATGGTGTTCTGGGCCTTATATACCTTGTGGGTGAAAGAGATTCCCGCCACTATCAACCGCAGCGGGCTGATGCTATGCCAGGTCATGATCGCGCTGCTATTGCTGTTGCCGCTGTACCTGTGGGAAAGCCAGACCAGCGCAGTGCACCTAGATCAGCCGCACACGTTGTGGATACTGGCCTATATCGGTATTTTTCCGTCTGTGATCGCCTTGCTGGCTTACTCCAGAGCCGTGACCCTGGTCGGTTCTGTGCGTGCCAGCGTGTTTATCCATGCCATGCCTATCTTTGGCTCCATACTTTCCACCCTGCTGCTAGGCGAAGCATTCCACTGGTATCAATTTCTGGGTATGCTGACCATATTCACTGGTATCTGGCTGGCCAACAGCACCCGGCGCTCAACTGCCAGCACCCATTAAACTCAAAGGAGAAGCGTGATGACGACTGCATTCAACCCGGAACTGGATCTGATCCTGGAGCGCGAAGTCGATGTATCCCCCGCAGAACTCTGGCAGGCATGGACCACGCCTGAACACCTCAAACAATGGTTCTGTCCGCAGCCGTGGAAAACCGTGGAATGTGAGATCGAGCTCAAGCCCGGCGGGCGCTTTTACACCGTGATGCAATCACCAGAAGGCCAGCAGTTTCCGAATACCGGCTGTTACCTTGAAATCATCCCCGAGCAGAAACTAAGCTGGACCAATGCGTTGCAACCCGGCTTCCGGCCGGCAGACACCCCGCCACAGTCGCCAGGCCATGAGTGTGCAGAGCTGTTGATGACGGCCAGCATCACGCTGCAGGCCACCGCAAAAGGCACCCTCTATACAGCCCATGTTTTGCACCCGAATGCGGCGTCAAAACAACGGCATGAGGCCATGGGCTTTGAGGCCGGCTGGAGCGCGGTACTGGACCAGTTGCTGGCGGCCATCAAGCAGTCTCGCTAAACGCAGCCAGCAGATAATCGACAAAGGTGGTCAGCCCCACCGTGCTGGAAGAATCTTGGCATATCTATGGCGCGGCCTTTCCCGGGCTGGAAGCGGCACCCGGTGCCAAGTGGCGCTAGCCTATCAGAGAAGTGTGGAAGGGTTCGAGATCGGACAGGAATATCGCGTCTGGTAATTTGCCGGCAGGCAGCGTAGGTCACGCCATGCGGTGCAAGATGGCCGACAGTGACTTCAATTCTTTTTCAGCCTGCTCATAATTGGGAAACAGGCTGGCTTGCACTGCATAAAACTTGGCGGAATGGTTCATCTCGCGCAGATGGGCCATTTCATGGCAGATCACGTACTGGATAATGTGCGGTGGTGCCTGGATCAGGCGCCAGTTCAGGCGTATCTGCTTGCGGCTGTTGCAACTGCCCCAGCGCGAACGCGCATTAGACAACGCCACCGCAGTGACTTTCTCGCCCATCTGTGCCGCTATCAGTTCTACCCGGCGTTTAAAATCCGGCAACGCCTGCTGGGCGAACCACTGCAATACTTTGCGCGCGACAAACGCCGGCTGGTCTATCTGCGGCGAGCGGACCAGCAACTGATTACCCTGCAGGACCACCGCTTTACTAGTGGCATGCTGTTGCAGGGTGAGCACGATATCCTGGCCCATGAACAGCAAGTGTTCGCCATCGACCCACTGCATGGGGCTGACCTGGTTCACTTCACGCAAGGCGAGTTTTTGCTGTATCCAGCGCGCCTTTTGCAACAGCACCTGTTGCAGCTGGCTGGCAGCGATGCGCTTGGGCGCATGCACCACCAGGCCCTGGGCGGTGATCTTAAGGCCTATGGTCCTACGCACGCGCAGGTCTAGCTGGTAGGGGATGGTTTGCCCGTCAGGCAATTGCAGCAGCTGCTCTATCATGGGGTGGTGATCACAAAGACTGCATCTGGGTTTCTATCCAGTCTTCCACCAGTTTATTGATCGCATCCGGCTTGAGGCCGCTGGTATCTATGGGCGCCCCTATCACTACTTGGATGACGCCAGGGTATTTGAGGATAGAACTCTTGCGCCAGAAACGGCCGGCATTATGCGCGACCGGCACCACGCAGCTTTTGCTATGGCTGGCCAGCCAGGCGCCGCCTATATGGTATTTGCCGCGTGACCCCGGTGCGATGCGTGTCCCTTCAGGAAAAATAACCACCCATAAGCCGCGCTTCAGCCTGTCCTTGCCGTGATTGACCAGCTTTTTCAAAGCCTCGCGGCCTGAGCTACGGTCTATGGGGATAGAGCCTACCGCCCACAACGCCCAGCCCAGAAATGGCAATAGCAGCAACTCTCTTTTCAGCACCCACACCTGGGGTGGGAATATGCATTGCAGGGCGATGGTTTCCCAGGCCGATTGATGTTTGCACAAAATGACTGCCGGGGTGGCCGGGATATGCTCGCGGCCCTGCACTTCATAGCGCAGATCGCAGGTGACTTTCAGCCACCACAACACGGCGTTTGACCAAAGGCTGACCCAGCGCGAGCGCGTCACCGCTGAAGGCAAGGGCAGCAACAGCAGTGCCAGCAACGAGAAAGGCACGGTCAGCGCGAACAGCCCGACATAAAACAACAGAGAACGTAGATACAGCAATGCATGACGCATCATCTGTCCCCCGCGATGATATCCTGCACCGCTGCTGCCAGGTCGGCCACCACTATGGTATTAGGCGGCACGGTTGAAAGGTTATTGGTTTCTTCACCCTTGCCGGTGCGCACCAGATATGGCTGGCAACCGGCCTTGGCAAAGGCCTGCAGATCACGCAGGGCATCACCGACACCGGGGACTTTGTTGAGCTCAAGATTAAAGCGCAAACCTATCTCTTCTATCATGCCGGTTTTCGGTTTGCGGCAGTTACAATTGTCATCGGCCGCATGCGGGCAATAGAATACCGCATCGATACGGCCACCCACCTGGGCCACGGCTTTGTGCATTTTTTCGTGTATGGCATTCAGGGTAGCCATATCGAAATAGCCGCGTGCGATGCCGGACTGGTTGGTGGCGACAGCCACGCGGTAACCGCGCTGGTTCAGCAAAGCGATCGCTTCCAGGCTGCCGGGGATAGGGATCCACTCGTTGGGATTTTTAATAAAGGTCGCACTGTCCTGGTTAATCACACCATCGCGATCAAGGATAACGAGTTTCATCTGGGCTCTCCGGCATTCCCGCTGCACGGGAATGACTTACATTAACTGGCTAATTTCGACAGGTCTGCCACGCGATTCATGGCCTGGTGCAAGGTCGCCAGCAAGCCCAGCCGGTTCGCTTTCAGGGCCGGGTCATCGGCGTTGACCATGACCTGGTCAAAGAAAGTATCCACCGGTGCTTTTAGCGCAGCCAGCGTCTGTAGCGAAGCGGCGTAATCGCCGGCCTCAAATAACTGGTCGGCTTTTGGCTTGCTAGCGGCCAGCGCCTGATGCAGTGCCTGTTCGGCGGCTTCCTGCAGCAGTTCTGCCTTCACTTCGGCTTTGACTTCGCCTTCGACTTTTTTCAGGATATTGCTGACGCGTTTGTTGGCAGCCGCCAGCGCCGGGGCTTCCGCCAGGCTGGCGAATGCCTGCACCGCTGCCAGACGGCGCGGTACTTCTGATAACTGTGTGGGCGACAGCGACAGCACGGCATCGACTTCCTGCGCACTGGCACCCTGGTCACGCAGGTTCACCGCCAGTCTATCAAAGCAGAAAGTCTGGATAGCCGCGGCCACTTCAGTATTCCCATTGGCATTGAATACGCTCAGGGTCTGCGCGATCAGCTGGTCAAAGGCCAATGGCAGATCGGTTTCCATCAGCATGCGCAAGATACCCAGTGCCTGGCGGCGCAGGGCGAACGGGTCTTTATCGCCAGTTGGTTTTTCACCTATGCTGAACAGGCCGACCAATGTTTCGAGCTTATCGGCCAGTGCTACCACTACACCGACCTGGCTGCGCGGCAGCTCATCGCCGGCAAAGCGCGGACGGTAATGGTCTTCAATCGCATAAGCCACATCATCAGCCAGGCCTTCGTGTTGCGCGTAGTAACGTCCCATGATGCCTTGCAGCTCGGGGAACTCACCGACCATATCGGTCAGCAGATCCACTTTAGATAAACGTGCCGCTTGCGCCACTTTAGCGACAAACCCATCGCCACCAATGTGCTGCGCAAGCGCAGAAGCGATAGCCACCACCCGCTCGTTACGCTCACCTTGCGAGCCTAGCTTGTTGTGGTAAACCACTTTTGCCAGGCCAGGCAAACGGCTTTCGAGTGACTTTTTGCGGTCCTGATCAAAAAAGAATTTGGCATCGGCCAGGCGTGGACGTACCACGCGCTCGTTGCCGCCTATCACCTTGCTGGCATCCGCAGGATTGATATTGGAAACAATCAAAAATTTATTGGTCAACTTGCCACTGGCATCCAGCAAGGGGAAATATTTCTGGTTGGCCTTCATGGTCAGGATCAGACACTCTTGCGGCACCGCCAGAAACTCTTGTTCAAATTGGCCGAGCAACACGTTGGGGCGTTCCACCAGCGCAGTTACTTCATCGAGCAAGGCATCATCTTCGATCGGCTTCAGGTTCTGTGCCGCCGCTGCTGCCTGCAGTTGCCTGACGATCTCGGCACGCCGCGCATCAAAGCTGGCGATCACCGCGCCCTCGTCCGCTAACTGTTGTGCGTAGCTGTCGGCAGAACTGAGCGTCACCACTGGATTCTTTGCCTCAAAGCGGTGGCCCTGCGTGGTGTTACCCGCCGTCAGGCCCAGGGTGGTGACAGCCACCACTTCAGCACCGTGCAAGGCGACCAGGCCATGCGCCGGGCGCACAAAGTTGACACTCTGCCAGCCATCGTTGATCTGGTAAGTCATCACTTTAGGAATAGGCAATCTGGCCAGCGTTTCATCCAGGGCTTTCTGCAAGCCTTCCTGCAGGCTGGCCCCAGCCTGGGTCACATCCAGAAACAGGATATCAGCCTTGCCATCATGCTCTTTGCGAAGCCTGGCGACCGCAGACTCATCCTCACCCAGCGCCTGCAATTTCTTTAACAAGGCCGGGCTGGCCTGACCATTAACATCCAGGCCTACCGTGGCAGGCATCAGCTTTTGCGCGACCTGCTTATCGGCCGCTTTGGCAGAGACATTCTCAATGTGTGCAGCCAGGCGGCGCGGCGAAGCAAAGGTAGTGACGACAGCACCTGCAGCCAGCAAGCCGGAAGCCTGCAGGCTTTCAGCCAGTACGCCGCTGAAAGACTCTCCGAGCTTGCGCAGCACTTTAGGCGGCAGTTCTTCTACAAATAATTCAACTAACAGGTTGCGGGTACTCATGCGGCGGCTTTCTTGTTTTGTTCGGCTTTATCGCTGGCCAGTTTTTCTATGACTTCATCGGCCCAGGCTTTTGGTGCCATGGGGAAACCCATGCGGGCGCGGCTATCCAGGTAGCTGGCAGCCACTGCGCGGGCCAGGTTACGAATACGGCCTATATAGGCAGCGCGCTCGGTCACCGAAATAGCGCCGCGTGCATCCAGCAGGTTAAAGGTGTGTGCGGCTTTCAATACCTGTTCATAGCCAGGCAAGGCCAGTTTTTCTTCCATCAGGTGCTTGGCCTGTTTTTCGTGCGCGTTAAAGGCGGTGAGCAGAAAATCGACATCGCTATGCTCAAAGTTATAGGCAGACTGTTCTTTTTCATTCTGCAAGAACACGTCGCCGTATTTCACGCCGGGCGAGTATTCAAGGTCATAAACGTTTTCAACGCCTTGCAGGTACATGGCCAGGCGCTCCAGGCCATAGGTGATCTCGCCGGTGATAGGCTTGCAATTGATACCACCCACTTGCTGGAAATAGGTGAACTGCGTGACTTCCATACCGTTGAGCCAGACTTCCCAGCCCAGGCCCCAGGCGCCCAGGGTAGGGTTTTCCCAGTCATCTTCGACAAAACGGATATCGTTCTCTTTGAGGTTGAAACCCAAAGCTTCCAGCGAACCCAGGTATAGCTCGAGAATATTGGCGGGTGCCGGTTTCAGCACCACCTGGAATTGATAGTAGTGCTGCAACCGATTGGGGTTCTCACCATAACGGCCATCCTTGGGGCGGCGGCTAGGCTGTACATAGGCGGCTTTCCATGGCTCGGGGCCTAAAGCGCGCAGGAAGGTGGCAGTGTGGCTGGTGCCGGCACCGACTTCCATGTCATAGGGTTGCAGCAAGGTACAGCCTTGTTTATCCCAGTATTCTTGTAGTTTTAAAATGATTTGTTGAAAGGTCAGCACCATTTTGCCTGATCCGATGAAATGCAAAAGGCAGATTTTACCTGAATAAGGGGCAGGTACGAAATGATTCGCCCTGCCGCAGTAGCGGATCAGCTGCCTACAACAGCAGGTGCAGCCTGATGCCGGCTGGCGGCGACTACCCCTGCACTACAGCGCGCCATGGCTATTGTTTAGCGCCCGCTCGCTGACCATGTACTTTATGCCTGGTCTTTGTAACGAAAGGCGACAGCCAGCCCTATCACGCTCAACAGGATAAACAGATAGTTGCCCCAGCGCACATAGGGGGTGGTGCCCTGATAACTTTGCGCCTTGCCAACCAGGATCAGGCCATCATCGTGTGGCGCATGCTGCCTGACTTGTCCATCGTGGCCGATAATGGCAGTGGCGCCGGTATTGGTGCTGCGTAACACCATGCGCCCGGTCTCTATCGCCCTCACCTGGCTGAACTGCATATGCTGCTCTGCCGCAAACGACCTGCCATACCAGGCGTCGTTGCTGATATTCACCAGCAATTCAGCCTCTGGCAACTGGAGGGCGATCTCTTCGCCAAACACATCTTCATAGCAGATATTGACCCCGACTTTTTGCCCGGCGATCTGCAACGGTTTTCTGGAAGTTCCGCGTGACAGGTCACTGAGCGGCATATGCAACCAGTCCTGGTAGATCCAGCCGAACACGCTTTTTAGCGGAATATACTCACCGAACGGCACCAGATGGCTTTTAGAATAGGCTTGCCCGGGAGAGGAACCTATGCTGATGGCACTGTTGTAGTAACTGTTATTTTTAGCCTCGACCACCCCGAGCAAAATATCGCCGTGCTGACTCAGCGCATGCTGTTCCAGCGCGGCCATATAAGAAGGATCGACCTGCTCGGCCAATATGGGTAATGCGGTTTCCGGCAGCACGATGAGCTTGGCTTGCGCCATGCGCACCATATCCAGATATTGCCTCAGGGTGCGCTCGGCCTGATCAGGTGACCATTTAATGGTCTGGCTGATATTGCCTTGTAACAGTGCGACAGCGATGGGCTGGCCGACCGGGTGGCTCCATGGAATAAACGCCAACAGGCTGCCACTCACCAACAGCCCTACCGTCAGCAGCAATGCGTGCAGACGCTGTGCGGCATTCAGCCAGGCACAGACCAGGCTGGCGGAGATGCCAGCTGCTAATGCCGACACCCCATAAACACCTATGACAGGCAGAAACCCCACCAAAGGACTGGAGGGCGCCTGCGAGTAACCCAGGGTCAGCCAGGGGAAGCCGGTAAATATCCAGCTGCGCACCCAGTCTGAAACTGCCCATAACACCGGCGCGGCCCACAACAGATTGCCCAGCCGTTTTGCCAGGTAGCCCGCCAGGGCCGGAAACAAAGCCATAAAGGCACACAGGCAAAAGGTACTGAAACCGGCAAACCACCACGGCATGCCGCCAAAATCATGCAGGCTGATATAGATCCAGTAAATGCCTACGCAATACAGCCCCAGGCCGAAAGCCAGGCCTATCCTGAACACCTGGCCTGAGGTCGGGGCCACTTGCCACAAGCCCAGCAAGCCTGCCAGTGTCAGCCATGGCAACCAGAACAGATAATAAGGGGCAAAGCCCAATACGGTCAGCGCGCCCAGCAAGATGGCCAACATAGCGCGCTGCCAGAGTGGCGCATGCTGCGCCCAATGTAGTAATGTTTTAAATGGCACTGGATTAGATGCTGATGGATTTAATGCAGGTGGATTCAATGCGAGCCTTTCACGGGCTGAATATCGGCTTGTGCTAGCCAGGTTGAAAAATCCGCTGATTGCATGACTTGCCACTCTATGACCCTGGCGCTGGCGATGGGGTCACTCTCATCCACCAGCTCTGCCGGCATCGCCGGATGGCACATCAGCACCGGCGGCAGGCTAGCTGCGCTGGCAGGTGCCAGCTGCTTTAATTGCCTGGCCCAGTGCAGCCAGTGCGCCTGATAAGCCGCAGCATCAGCCTGAAAATCGTAGACCCCGAGCAGACGCGGCGATACTCTGAAGCCCAGTTGCTCGGCTTTTGCACGCAACGCGCCTGCGCCCAGCCAGTGGATCACTCGCGCCTTTAAACCGCTGCGCTCAGGCGGGCTGGAGATGCGTAGCCAGGGCCGCTGCGGCGCAGGCAACCTGGCATAGCGCTGCTGCATTTCTGCCAGCAGCTGCTCGCGTATGCCGGCCAGCTGATGCACATGTAAATGCCCATCCACATAATCGGGCGGCGTGCCCAGCGCCTGCTCAAACGCATCCAGTTGCTGGCGGATATTATCGCGGATAGCGCGCTGATCAAGCAGCCCGAACAAACTGCGTAACACCAGTGCCGGATGCGATAAGCGTATGGTCTGGGAGAACTGGGTGAAGTCGAGGTGCAAGCCTATATCTGCCCGGGCACGGATCTCAGGGCTTAGTTGCGCGGCACTTTGCGGCCAGGCAGGGCTGAGCGTCATGCAGGAAGTCGCGGTCAATACCCCGCGTGTGATCAGATCCAGGATGGCGGCATCGATAGCGGCTGACTGTGCATAATCATCGGCACAAATAATGACTTTAGCCATGCCTGCTCCTATCCATGCCCGCCTTAGCCATGATGAAAAGCCCAGAAGCGGCTGAGCAGCCAGGTGCTGATCGCCACCAGCACCATCACCACGCCCAACACCAGCCAGAAAGGCAATGGCGTGTAAGTGAGTGCCAACCACAATAGCAGCTGGTTAGCGAAAAACCCGAGCAGGGCCACAGCGAAAAACCTGGGGAAAGCCTGGCGGTGATTAGCCAGGGTGCCGCGAAACGACCACCATCTATGGCCTATATAACTGACAGGAAAAGCCAGCAGAAAACCCAGCCAGTTGGCATTGGCCGGCTGCCAGCCCAGGGCATGCGCCAGCAAGGCGACCACATAATGTACGCCGGCGGCCAATGCGCCTATGCTGACAAATCCTAATAGCGAAGCCTGCATGCTGGATCAGGCGTCACTGGCCGGTTTACGGCGGCGTGGCGCTGGTTTTTTTACTAATGTCGGGCTTTTTACTGGCGCAGACTGGCTGTCGGCAGAGGTGAGCGCGGCTGTTTGCGCGGCAGAGGCCGCTGACGGTTGCACCACATCAGCCACAATAAAGGGCGGCCGCCCTTTTACTTCATCATAGACGCGCGCCAGGTATTCACCGAGTATGCCTATAAACAGTAATTGCACCCCCGCGAAGAACATCATGCTGGCGACCACGGTAGGCCAGCCCGGAATAGATTCGTGGAAAAACAGGGTATCGACCACCACCACCGCGCCATAAGCGAAGGCGATCAGCGCCAGCACCACTCCGGTCAGACTTGCCAGTCGCAGCGGCAGTACCGAAAAACTGGTGATGCCAGTCCAGGCCAGTGCGATCAATTTGAGTTTTGAGTAGGCGCTCTCGCCATGTAGCCTGGGCAAGGGCGTATAAGGGATACCGACAGACTTGTATCCCACCCAGGCATAAATACCTTTCATAAAACGGTTACGCTCAGGCAAGGCACATAAGGCGTCGACCACTTTGCGGTCCATCAGGCGGAAATCACCGGCATCGCGCGGGATCTCGATATGACTGCTGGCACTCATCATGCGGTAAAACGCGCGCGAGCCCCACAGTTTGAAAGAGGACTCCTGCTCGCGGTCCTGGCGCACCGCATAGACCATGTCATTACCCTCGCGCCATTTTTCCAGCATGCTCAACATCAGTTCAGATGCGTGCTGGCCATCGGCGTCCATACAGATCACGCAATCGCCCTTAGCATAGCTCAGTCCGGCGCTGATGGCGTTTTCCTTGCCAAAATTCCTCGAGAACCTGACCAGGGTGACATGATGGATATCCACCAGCGTCTGCACCACTTGCGCCGTGTGGTCACGGCTGCCATCATCGACCACGACGATATCCCAGTGCGGCGACATTTGCTGCAACACGGCACTGATATTCTGCAGTGTGCTGGCGATATTCTTTTCTTCGTTATAAGCCGGCACCATCACCGTGATGTGCGGCTGGGCGGTTGGGCGTGCTGAATCTATGATAGTCATGGCATTACATCTGGTAATGAACTGATGGGATTGTAGCGGATTAAGCTAGTTTTTGGCGGGTGTCGCCAACCTATCCTTGCCTTGCAGCTGGCGCCGGTCTTTCACCACCGCCAGCGACATGCCCTCGCGCTGGATATTGATGATCACTTTGCCCTGCATGACTTCATGGCAGTGCATATTGGTGGTGGACAGGTAAAAATCGGCTTCTTCCCACTTGCGTGTGACGCTGAAACGGCCGTCCAAGTATGGCTCTATCTGTGGCGTATCCACGCATGCGCCTACCCAGTAAGGTCCGGGTCGTGCCGGCAATTTCATATCCAGCAACTGATCGGCCGCTGCCCGCAGGGCGCTGGACCAGTAATCGTCTTCCCACTTGAACTGCGCCTGCTTCTGGTCGCCTGCCAGCCGGTTGAGCCGCACATATTCATATGGATGCAGCTGCACGATATCGACCAGGGTGACCAGCATCAAACCCGTCAGCACCCCTGCCCACAGCCCCTGGTAAATGGCACGGCCTGCCATCCTGCTATCGGCCAGCGCCTGCCAGACGGCCACCAGCGCCCAGGCGGCGAGGATAGCCAGCAACGGCAGCAGGAAAGTGAAGTGGCGCACGCCGTTGTAGAGCGCGGGCTTGTCGTTGAGCACAAAGGCCAGAGGAAACCCTATGCCTAATAACAGCGTGTGCAAGGTGATGCGCGTTTGCATATCTGCCGCTGTGCAAGCTTTGCGGCATAGCAGCCACAGCGCAGGCAAGGCGGCCAAGCCCAGCAAGGCGGCTTCCGGCAGTTTCACCGCCAGGTACTGGAACAGATAGCTGCGCGGTACGTCACCGATGTTGTACATGACGCCGTTAGCCATGGTTTGCATATTGAAATCAAAATGCGAGAACGACTCAGCGGCTTCCAGCATATTGTCTACATCGATCACGCTCCAGGGCCAGCAGATGGCCATAAACACGAACGCCAGCACTGCGGCTGGCAGCAACACCAGCACCATACGCAATAAACGCGAGAATACCGGCGAGCCGTTGTGCTTATGATCCAGCCAGGCGCGCCACACCACCAGCAGGATCAGGTAGATGACAGCAAAGGCACCACCCACGCGCAAGCCCAGGGCGCCGCCTACGGCAAACCCGAGCAACACGATGGCTTTGCCACTGACGTTTTCCATATCGCGCACCACCAGTGCCGTGGCATACAAGGCCCACAGCATGCAGGTGGCAAATGGCACATCCTTGGTATGGGTGAACATGGTGCCAGACCAGGAGACGGTCAGCAGCAACAGCGCCATAGCCAGCAAAGCCAGGCGCTGGCCGCCCAGCAGATGGGCAAATCGGGCAACACCATAGAAACCAAGCAGGCCGAACAAGGCGGAGAGCAGGTGGCGTATATCCCAGATCATGATCGGGATATACGGGTCCAGCGCGGCGGCGATGATATCGAACAGGCCACCATACAGGTAAAGATTGCGGTAATGAAACGCGTCCTGGTCAGTAAAGCCGGAGCGATACCAGTCCAGCAACATCTGGCCGTAAGTATGCTGCACATACTCGTCGTTACTGATGCCATGCTGCCTGAAGGTCAGCGCGACCCAGCCTATCAAACCCAGCCAGAACAGACGCGTCAGCCAGGTCAGCGTAGAGGCAGAAAAAAAGTGGGCAGGCGCAGGTTTCATAGGCACGACGAACATGAAAAACGAACTCGCAAGCGTATCACGACGCCCGGCCTTAGGATAGAGCGCGCCCACCGCTACACCCAAAATTCATTTAAACAATGTGGGCGGCAGGCGGTTTTACTAGTTGCCGGGGTCTGTGTGTACCGAAAAGCGGTAGCCCGAGCCACGCACGGTTTGTATCATGTCCTGATGGTTAGACGCCACCAGTGCATTACGCAGACGACGGATATGCACATCGACTGTGCGGTCTTCTACAAACACGCGGTCACCCCAGACTTTATCCAGCAACTGGGTGCGGCTGTGCACGCGTTCAGGGTTGGTCATGAAAAAGTGCAGCAATTTGAACTCGGTCGGGCCCAGCGGGATATGCACATTGTGGCCGGTGACGCGGTGGGTGGTAGGGTCCAGGTGCAGGCCGGCGATCTCTATCGGGTCATCCGTCATCTGCGGTGCACGTCTACGCAACACCGCCTTGATACGCGCATTCAATTCACGCGGGCTGAACGGCTTGGTCACGTAGTCATCAGCGCCGACTTCCAGGCCGCGCACTTTATCAAACTCGTCGCCCCTGGCGGTGAGCATGATGATGGGCACTTCCTTGGTCAGGCTGTCGGATTTCAGGCGGCGCGCAAACTCTATGCCGCTCATGCCTGGCAACATCCAGTCGAGCAGGATCAGGTCCGGCATGGTTTCGCGCAATAACATCTGCGCATGTTCAACACTGGTTGCACGAATCGCGTGATGTCCGGCCTGCTTGATGTTCAATGCAAGCAATTCCTGAATCGCCGGCTCATCTTCTACAACCAAAATATTTGCTGCTGCCATGACACTCCCTTTTAAGCAATATTCAACAAAAGTACTTCTGTATTTGCTCGCCAGTTTATGAATGTATTATGACATTTTAATGACATACTCACATAAATTTAAATTCTGCCGCATTGCCTTTTGAGCCAAACTGTAACAAGATGTAACCGCTAAAAATTTAAGGGGTGTTTCATGTTGTTTAATCTGTCAAAAGAACATATCACGGCAGGTAAAGGATTCAATCGCTGGCTGGTACCACCAGCCGCGTTAGCAGTACATTTATCTATAGGCATGGCATATGGTTTCAGCGTGTTCTGGAAACCGCTGGGCACCGCCCTGACTGGGCCAGATGGCGCCCCTCTCGCGGCCTGTGCCGCAGGTGCCACGACCTTTGCCGATAAACTGGCTGGCACCGGCGAGGCGCTGTTTGCCACCGATTGCAACTGGACCCAGTTCGACCTCGGCTGGATGTATACCCTGTTTTTCGTGCTGCTAGGCTGCTCGGCGGCGTTATGGGGTGGCTGGCTGGAACGCGCAGGCCCGCGCAAGGCCGGCCTGGTCGCCACGCTTTGCTGGTGCGGTGGCTTGCTGATCTCGGCACTTGGTGTGTATCACCACCAGTTATGGATGATGTGGCTGGGCAGTGGCGTCATAGGGGGTATAGGGCTAGGCCTGGGCTATATCTCGCCGGTGTCTACCCTGATCAAATGGTTTCCTGACCGTCGTGGCATGGCCACCGGCATGGCCATCATGGGCTTTGGCGGCGGCGCCATGATAGGCTCACCACTGGCGACCAAGCTGATGAGCATATTCGCCACGCCTAGCGCGCCTGGGGTCTGGCAAACCTTTGTCGTGCTCGCCATCGTCTACACCATCTTCATGACTTGCGGCTCTTTAGGCTACCGCATTCCGGCCGCCAACTGGAAACCGGAAGGCTGGACACCGCCGGACCAGCAGCATAAACGCATGGTGGTGAACAAGCATGTGCACCTGAAAAACGCGCATAAAACACCGCAATTCTGGCTGCTGTGGCTGATCTTGTGCATGAACGTGTCGGCGGCGATAGGCATCATAGGCGCCGCCGCGCCCATGTTGCAGGAGACGTTTGGCGGCAAACTGATAGGACAGCCAGACTTGAGTTTTGCCGATATCAAAGCCGATGAAACGCTGACGGTGGCCGCTGCGGCAGTAGGTGCTGGCTTCGTCGGCCTGATCTCGGTGTTTAACATTTTTGGCCGCATAGGCTGGGCCACTTCTTCAGACAAACTCGGGCGGCGCAACACCTACTTTATCTTTTTCGTGCTTGGCGCATTGATGTATATCACTGCCACTTATGCTGCCAACCATCATCAGCTGGCGCTATTCCTGGTCGCCTTCTGCGTGATCGCCTCCATGTACGGCGGCGGTTTTGCCACTATCCCGGCCTATCTGGCTGACCTGTTCGGCACCCAGTTTGTAGGCGCTATTCATGGCCGCCTGCTCACTGCCTGGTCCACCGCCGGCATCGTCGGGCCGGTGATCGTCAACTATATGCACGATGTGCGCCTGGAAGCGAAAACACCGTTTGCAGATATTTACGCACCTATCTTCCTGACACTGGCCGCGCTACTCGGCATAGGCTTTATTGCCAACCTGCTGGTGCGGCCGGTCGCCAGCAAATACTTTATGACTGACGCCGAGCTGGCAGCCGAGCAGTCGCTGGGCAAAGCTAAAGAAGTGAATACAAAAGTAGTTAAGCTTGCCGCCGATGGCAAACCCAGCCCGGCATGGCTGGTGGGGCTGGCCTGGCTGGTGGTACTGATACCCATCACCTACGGTATCTGCATGACTGTGCAAAAGGCCTGGGCGCTGTTTGCCTAGCGCAAACCACCCTAGGGCTTGATAGCATACCCGGTCTGAAAAGTGCCGCCCAGGCACACTTTTTAGACCGGCCTGCATACAATCAAACGCGAGCTGGGCCGTTTGGGTTAAAATAGCGGTTTCAAGTTTTAGCCCACGGATTCCCAAGTGAACAAAATCTCCCCAAATCTGGATGGTACCGGCAAAAAAATCGGCATCGTTCTCTCCCGTTTTAATGACAATATCGGTGCCGGTCTGCTGCAAGCCTGCGAGCAGGAACTGCTGAAACTGGGCGTGAAAGCTGAAGATATCACGCTGGCAACAGTGCCAGGTGCACTGGAAACGCCGCTGATATTGCAACACATGGCACTGACCGAGTCGTATGACGCCCTGATCGCACTGGGTGCTATCATCCGCGGCGAAACCTATCACTTTGAAGTGGTTTCCAATGAATCCGCACGCGGCATTTCTGAAGTACAGCGTGACACCGGTGTACCGGTCGCCAATGCCATACTCACTACCGAAAACGATGAACAGGCCGAAGCGCGTATCGCAGTTAAAGGCGCTGAAGCAGCACAGGTCGCGATCGAAATGACCAACCTGGTAAATGCACTATGAGCCAGGACCAGACCCCAGCGCCAGATAATCCACAAGCGTCGGCTAAACCACAAGAGTCGGCTAAACCACAAGCCTCGGCGAATAAGGGCAAAGGCAGCAAGAACCGCCGCAAATCGCGCGAACTGGCGCTGAAAGCGCTGTATCGCAACCGCATGAATGCCGGCGATGTGAAACAACTACGCCTGGATAGCCTGGATGACCCGGATTACAACAAGGCAGACGAAGGCTACTTTAAACAATTGCTGACCGGTGTACTCGACCACACCGCTGATGTAGACAATATGATCAGCCAGTTTATAGACCGCCAGCTGGACGAACTCAGTCCTATAGAACATGCCATTCTGCGCATTTCTGCTTATGAGCTGATGTTTGATGTCAGCATCCCCTACCGCGTGGTGATCAATGAAGGCGTAGAGCTGGCCAAGACCTTTGGCGGCATCGATGGCCACAAGTATATCAACGGCGTATTGGACAAGATCGCCGCGCAGGCCAGGCCCCAGGAGTTTGGTCAGCAACTGCGCAAGTAAGGTAGTAAATGCAGTCCGCAGTGTGCATGCTGCAAAATGACGCAAAAAAAAGCGCCCACGGTTAACTGGGCGCTTTTTTTTAATTGAGCCTGGCAGTATTTGCCTCAGCCCTACAATTGCAATGTGACCAGCGCCATGCCTTCATCGTCCAGGCGGCAAACAACGGCGCTGTCATGCCAATCACCCAGCACCCAGCGCTGGCAAGCATGCCCATCCACGGTGAGCGCATGTATCTCCGGCCTGTGCGTATGCCCGTGTAGCAACACCTCAGGATAGTCATTTTCACGCACCAGCTGCAGCACTGCGCTTGCATTCACATCCATGATCGCTAGTGGCTGCATGTTTTTGTTTTGCGTGCTCTGGCTACGCGCCTGCTCGGCGAAAGCGATACGGGCAGCCAGCGTTTGTGCCAGAAAAGCCTGCTGCCACTGCGGGCTGCGCACCTGGCTGCGAAACTGCTGGTAAGCCACATCATCAGTGCACAAGGCATCGCCATGCGACAGCAGTATGCGTTTTTCACCAAACTTTATCATGGTGGGGTCGGCCAGCAATTGCAGGCCACAGGCTTGTGCAAACTGTGCGCCTATCAAAAAGTCGCGGTTACCGTGCATGAAATACAGTTTGACGCCGCTGTCTGACAGGCGGCGCAAGGCGGCTACCACTGGCCGGAATTCGGCGCCATGTTCAGCGTCATCCAGCACATCGTCACCCACCCACGCCTCAACAAAATCGCCTAGGATATACAGTGCTTCAGCCTGCATCACCTCAGTCTGCAGCCAATGCAAAAAAGCCTGCGTTACCGCAGGCCTTTGTGCGCACAAGTGCAGATCTGAGATGATCCAGGTAGCCATCAGGCCAGGACCACTGCCTTTTCAATGATCACAGGCTCAACCGGCACATCCTGGTGACCGGCACGGTTACCGGTGGCAACGGTCTTGATCTTATCAACGACCTCAGTGCCTTCAACTACTTTAGCAAACACACAGTAGCCCCAGCCCTGGGTAGTCGCCGAGGTGAAATTGAGGAAATCATTGTCTTTCACGTTGATGAAAAACTGCGCAGAAGCAGAGTCAGGCACCATGGTGCGGGCCATTGCCAGCGTGTATTTGTCGTTAGATAAACCGTTATCTGCTTCGTTCTTGATAGTGGCATCGGTTGCTTTTTGCTTCATGTTGACATCAAAGCCACCGCCCTGGATCATAAAGTCATTGATCACGCGATGAAAGATCACGCCATCGTAAAAGCCTTTTTCAACATAGTTTAAAAAGTTAGCCACTGTGATGGGTGCTTTGTCTGCAAATAATTCGATAGTGATATCGCCAAAGTTGGTAGTGAGTTTTACCAAAACATTCTCCGTTAATTGATTTGAATAGCCGCTTTAGTGCCGTGCTGCAACACTTAAGCGGCTTGAATAGAGTGAGTTACTTGCCGCTGACTATGGTCGCGCGCTTGATGATCACAGTGCGTATAGGCACGTCAGACATACCACGCTGGTTGCCGGTAGGCAGATTGCTGATCTTGAATACCACGTCCATGCCGGAAACTACTTTACCAAATACGCAATAGCCTATCATGCTGGCTTCCGGGCTGGTGTAATTCAAAAACTGGTTATCAGCCACATTAACAAAAAACTGCGCCGTGGCAGAGTTAGGGTCCTGGGTCCTGGCCATGGCTATGGTGCCGGTCTGGTTGATCAGGCCATTGTTGGACTCATTGACGATAGGCGCGCGGGTAGGTTTTTCAACAAAATCACGGTCAAAACCGCCACCTTGTACCATAAAGCGGCTGATCACCCGGTGAAACACCGTATTGGTATAAAAGCCTTCTTTCACATATTGCAGAAAATTCTCTACCGTCTTCGGCGCTTTGTCGGCATAGACTTCCACCGTGAAATTGCCCTGGTTGGTTTCAAATGTGACCTGCGTGGCAGCAGTCGCGGACGACATCGCTGTCATGGTACACAGTAAAAATAAACCTATCAGTTTATGCATCAGGCTGACCCTTCATATAAGATTTTCCATTGGCCGTTTTCCTGCACCCAGTACTGGCGTTTTTTCATGACGTTGCGTAAAGCCGGGCTGATATATTCCTGCTCAAAATCGACCACCACCATGTTTTTGGCCGAATTAGGATAAGTAAACATACTGACTTCTGACAGGTTGACACTTACCTTAGGCTTGTTCGCCTGTATCTGCCGCTTGTAACCTGACCACTTGCTTAAGCCACCCTCTGAATAAAAGAAATCGCTGGCATAATGCGCCAGGTAGGCATCGGTGTCCTGCGACACCCAATCCTTACGCCAATTTTCCAGTGCCACTTTCAAGGCAGATTTTGCCTGCGCCTGCTGTTTGAGCGACTCTGGGCTGATCCACTGAAAGTCTACCCCTATCACCACCGGCGTATTGCCCAGCTGCAAAATGTCCTGCAAGGCTTTCATATCCGGATTGGAAAGCACCACACAACCATCACTGGCGCGTGGCGGGCGACTGTAAGTATCACGCGGCGTGCCATGTATCCAGATGCCGGAACCGGTCTTGCGTTCGTAGCTGTCGATCTCGTTCGGGTAGTTGAGCGGGTAAGCAGCGTCACCGTATAGATCAGGCAAAGGACGATTAAGTTTCCGCGAGGCGAAGTAAACGCCTATAGGGGTGCGTTTATCGCCCTGGTCTTTTTTACCTATGCCGTTCTTGCCGATAGTGACATAGTAATCGGCCAGATACTTGAGTGTGTCTTTGTGGCTTTTTTCGTAGACATACAAACGCGAGCGCGCAGTATCAACGAATAACACATGTGTTTGCTTTTCAGACAACTCTACCAGCAGGTTAGGCTGGGTCAGGCCGCGATTCTGGTCGAAATAATTGCGGATGCGGATCTCGGCCTCATCTTTGAGGTCCTGTATGCGATTGAGATTGGCCGCATTCGCATCACCAAAGCCATTGAGTATGCGTGCTTTGGCAGAGAGCAGGTCGCCATGTATGAGGTGGGCAAGCGCGAAGTTCGGTGAGATGGCCAGCAACTGGTCAACGTAATCCAGCGCCTGCTGCAGGCGGCCTTCCTTGATGGCCTGCAGGGTTTGCACCAGCATGCGTTCTACGCTGCCGGTGTTTTTATTTTGTATGAACAGGCGCGTGGTCAACGCCTCATGGTTCACCGCGGTTGCGTTCCACGGCAATAGTGCAGCGCTTACAAATGCGATACAGCAATATTTTCTCAAACTTCTCATGCCGATATTATACATTCGTTAATTCAAAAACTGCGCGCAACTCGCTGAATTCGCTGGAGATTCCTGTTTTTTACCTCTTAATTCAGCGCACATATGCCTTAAAACTTGCCTACCCGCTCCTGCTTGATCAACCAGCGTGAACCTTCTTTGACCAGATTAAGGGTCTTATTGGAGTTGGCATCCAGGCCAGTCGCCTTGTAAATCTGCCTGAAAGTGACTTTCGCCGCAGTCTGGCTTTCCATTTTCACAGAAATATTCTGCAATTTCACCGAGATCTTGGCCGGACGGCTGACACGATCACGCCTGGTGGTTTCCCACTGTTTGCGCGTCTCACCGGCTGGTGTTTTGAAATCGCGGGCATAACTATCCAGGTAGCGGTCCACGTTTTGCGCTGCCCAGGCATCTGCCCAGGCATTGACTGCCTCTATGACAGCCTGCTCCTGCTGGTCCACAGCTGGTTTGGATTCAGCTGGTTTGGACTCAACCGACTTGGTTTCAACCGGTTTGCTTTCCACCACGGCAGGTTTTTTGCTCTCGACCACAGCCGGCGGGGTGGTCACCGTTGGCGCCGTATTCGCTGGCGGCGTCACCGTCGGCGTGCTGCTACCCGGCGGCATGACAGGGGCGCTGGCCGCTGGCGGGTTGCCAGGCACGGCGGTGGCCGGACGGGCCACGGCACGCTTGCCACCGAACAGATCGGTGATCATGGCCAGTTTATTTTGTGCACGGCTGTTGGAAGTATCCAGTTTGAGCGCCTTGTCATACGCTTCAGAAGCCATGCGCGCATAGATATCACCCAGGTTCTCATGGGCAGTGGCATAGCTGGGGTGGGTTTTTATGGCAGACTCAAGTGCTTTACGCGCTTTGTCATACTGGCCCTGGTCAGCATATAAAACGGCCAGGTTATTGTAGGGTTCCGGCAGGTTGGGGAACTTCTCGGACAGGTCTGTAAATGCTTTGATGGCCTCATCACGCTTACCCAGTTCGACCAGAATGACGCCGCGCATAAACATGGCTTCAGCATTCTTGGGATTAGCCGACAGGTAGGTGTTGACTTTATCGAGTGCCGCCGCCTGGTTACCCTGCTCTGAAAGCTGATTGATTTCGCGAAGTTCGACGTTGGTTTGACCGGCCATCACTACATGCGACACAGCGGCCTGACTGAAAATGACACTGAATACCAGCAAGTATTTTTTTAATGTTGCATTCATGAGTTAATTACCTGAGCAATCGTTGATTTTTAGCAGTATGTTATACTTGAATTGTACAAGAGACAGTGCAGATTTAGGTGATTATTACGCAATGATTTCTATATCTATTCGCGTTTTAACCATTTGCCTGACAACAAACAACCGGATTGTCACAATGTTAAGCCAGGCACAAAAAAACATTTGCTTAACGCTGGCCGGACACTCCCTTATTTCAGCTGATTTTATCACGCATTCACCTCATTACATTTGTTAGCATGTTAAAACTACACAACACCCTGACCCGCAGCAAGCAAGAGTTCCAGCCTATCCAGCCCAATAAAGTACGCATGTATGTCTGTGGCATGACTGTGTATGACTTTTGCCATCTGGGCCACGCACGGGTGATGGTGGTGTTTGACATGGTGGCCCGCTGGTTGCGCGCCAGTGGTTACGAAGTGACTTATGTGCGTAACATCACCGATATTGATGACAAAATCATTAAACGTGCCAGCGAAAACAACGAATCCATACAAAGCCTGACCCAGCGTTTTATCACCGCCATGGACGAAGATTCAGCCAAGCTGGGCATCATACGCCCGGATTTAGAGCCGCGTGCCACCGAGCACGTGCAAGGCATGCTGGATATGATCAGCCAGCTGATCGCCAAAGGCTTTGCCTACCAGGCCGACAATGGCGACGTGTTTTACAAAGTGCGCAGCTTTAATGATTACGGCAAATTATCCGGCAAGACACTGGATGACCTGCGCGCCGGCGAGCGGGTAGACGTGGACGGCCACAAACACGACCCGCTGGATTTTGTATTGTGGAAATCAGCCAAAGCAGGCGAACCTTACTGGGAGTCTCCGTGGGGCAATGGCCGCCCGGGCTGGCATATAGAATGTTCGGCCATGAGCGCCGAGCTGCTGGGCCAACACTTTGATATCCATGGCGGCGGCCAGGACCTGCAGTTTCCGCACCACGAGAATGAGATCGCGCAATCCGAAGCCACCCATGGCTGCACCATGGCTAACTACTGGCTGCACAATGGCTTTGTGCGTGTAGATGACGAAAAAATGTCCAAATCGCTGGGCAACTTTTTCACCATCCGTGAAGTACTGGAAAAATACGACCCTGAAGTAGTGCGCTTTTTCATCCTGCGTGCTCATTACCGCAGCCCGCTCAATTACTCTGACAAACATCTGGACGATGCCAAAGCTTCATTGACGCGTTTATACACTGCTTTGCGTGGCCTGCAAGTGCCATCCATAGACATAGACTGGCAACAGCCACCAGCCGCCAGATTCAAAGCTGCCATGGACGATGACTTCAATACCGCTGAAGCACTGGCTGTATTGTTTGAACTGGCCAATGAACTGAACAAGGACAGATCGCCGCAGACCGCCGCATTACTGAAACAATTAGCCGGTATCGTCGGTTTGTTGCAACGTGACCCGCAAGCGTTTATGCAGGGTGATATACAAGGCGACGATGCAGCCGGCGAACTGGATATAGACAGCCTGATCACGGCGCGCATCAACGCCAAAAAAGCCAAAGACTTTGCCGAAGCCGACCGTATCCGCAAAGCCTTGTCCGACGCAGGCATAGTACTGGAAGATACCGCACAAGGCACCACCTGGCGCCGCGCCTGACATGATTAAAACCCTGTTCTTTTGAGAGTGAAGGAAAACGGATGCCCGTTAAATTAAGCGCGCCGCTGGCGCAAGACCTATTAGCTGTTGCAGGTGTACAACTCGGTTTCACGCAAGCACATATACGCAAACCCAACCGCAAGGACGTGCTGGTCATCACCGTGCCTGAGGGCAGCAGCGTATCCGGCGTGTTCACCCTGAACCGCTTTTGTGCCGCACCGGTGACCGTGTGCAAAGAGCATCTGCAGCTGGGCAAC
Source organism: Methylophilus luteus (assembly GCF_042676265.1). Classification (NCBI taxonomy): domain Bacteria; kingdom Pseudomonadati; phylum Pseudomonadota; class Betaproteobacteria; order Nitrosomonadales; family Methylophilaceae; genus Methylophilus; species Methylophilus luteus. Next base: position 381,534 of record NZ_JBHTKB010000002.1, on the reverse strand, counting down.
GGCATACGCGCCTTACTGGTGAACACCGGCTGTGCCAATGCCGGCACCGGCCAGCAAGGGCTGGATGATGCGCGCGCCAGCTGTATCGCCGTCGCCCAGGCACTGAATATCAGCCCCACCCAGGTATTGCCATTCTCGACCGGGGTGATCCTGGAAACCCTGCCTATGGAAAGATTACTGGCCGGCATCCCCAATGCAGTGGCGAATCTGCAAACCGATAACTGGCTGAATGCTGCCGAAGCCATCATGACTACAGACATCGTCGCCAAAGGCAGCTCGCGTACACTCACTATAGGCGGCAAGTCGGTGACCATCACCGGCATCAGCAAAGGCTCAGGCATGATACATCCCAACATGGCCACCATGCTGGGTTACATCGCGACTGACGCTGCCATCAGCCAGGCTACCCTGGACAACATCATCCAGCACGCGGTGAATAAGTCATTCAACTGTATCACCGTTGATGGCGACACCAGCACCAACGACAGCCTGATCCTGATAGCGACCGGCCAGGCCGGCAACGCCGAGATCACTGAACAAAGTGCCGACTTCAGCAGCCTGCGCGATGCACTGACAGAGGTAGCCACAGAACTTGCACAAGCCATAGTGCGTGATGGCGAAGGTGCGACCAAGTTTATGACTATTCAGGTCCAGGCAGGCAAAGACGAAGAAGAATGTCGCAAAGTCGCTTACGCCATTGCACACTCGCCGCTGATCAAGACTGCGTTCTTTGCTTCTGACCCTAACCTGGGGCGTATCCTGGCAGCCATAGGCTATGCCGGAGTGGATGATCTGGATGTGAATACCCTGCAGCTTTACCTGGGCGATGTACTGGTCGCGGAAAAAGGTGGCCGTGCGGCGGCCTATGTGGAAGAACAGGGCGCAGCGGTGATGAAAGAAAGCGATATTCTGGTGCGTGTAGTGCTGAATCGCGGACCGGCAGATGCCACGGTATGGACATGCGATTTTTCGTATGACTATGTCAAGATCAATGCGGATTACAGATCGTAATCTTTATTCTTTAAATTGTATTTAAGCTGGGGGCTTTTTGCCTGTAGGCGGGTTGATTTTCCTGACTTGCCAAAAGTGGCCGACCTCGCAGAGTGAGGAATGCACTATCTGCTTGTGAAGTTCTAATCGGTATTTCTTTGGGTGGTTTAGTGCTCTGTTTCAGCGCTTTCTTTCGCCTCTAGGCGAGTTACTTTTCTTTGCTTGCCCAAAGAAAATGTAACCAAAAGAAATGCACCCTAGCTTCCGCTTGTTTCCTGCGTTGCTCGTCAGCGTGGGCGTCTAACGAAACTCGCCCTGACAAGCCACACAGAACGTGGCTTGTTGCGGAACTCGGACAGACGCTGGCCGACCCCTCCCACGCTGACTGCGCTACTCGGCGCGTCAGATAGGGGCCCAAAGTCAACACCACCACGATGAGTCATTAGTGAACCGCCATGTGCAGTGGGCCGCTTAGTAACTTAGTATTTGTATTATTGCGCCAGTCGAGCGGGATACGACGTGAAAAGACCCACCTAAACCACCGCGTAGTGCCTTTCCGGGTCCCCTATCTGACGCGCCGAGTAGCGGAGTCAAAATAAGGAGGAAGGGAGCGACTGTCTGAGCTCCGCGGTGGCCTGCGTCCTGTGCAGGCCGCTAGGGCGAGTTTCGCGACCGCTTATTTTGACGAGCAACGCAGGAAACAAGCGGATGCTAGGGTGCCCTTTCTTTTGGTGTCTTTTCTTTGGGCACGCAAAGAAAAGACACTCGCCTACAGGCGAAAAGCAGCTGAGAAATCATCCAAAGAACTACCTAAATTACATCTCCAGCAAGTGCATCATTCGTCTGCACGAGTCCGTCAGTTTGGACAAGCAAAGGAAAAGTAACCCGCCAAGTGGCGAAAGAAAACGCTGAATCAGCGCGCAGAACTACCCAAAGAAATACCTATTAACTACTCATCCAGCCAGGCACGCATCAGCTTTCGCAAAAGCAATCTCAGGCGATTCAGCACAGGATTTATTGCTAATGATCCTCAACCACTTTCCCGCGCCCCCGCTTGATCTCCCCCCGCTGCAACTTTCCCGCCACCCTACGTTTCTGTGAGGCCCGCGTCGGCCGCGTCGCATACCTCGTGGCATGCACATGACAAGCCGCCTCCACGATCGCCTGCAAGCGAGCGATCGCATCCTTTTTATTCGCCTCTTGCGTACGATATTGTTGCGCCTTGATCACCAGCACCCCTTCGGCGGTGATGCGCTGGTCTTTACTATTGAGCAATCGGTGTTTCACCGCATCACTCAGGCTGGAGGCATGGATATCAAAGCGCAGGTGGATGGCAGAGGATACTTTGTTCACGTTCTGCCCGCCCGCGCCTTGCGCGCGGATAGCGGTCAACGTGTACTCATTTGCAGGCACTATCAGCATGTCTGAATCGGGGCGGATCAACCAGCAGGTGGGTCTTCAGCTACGCGCTCGAAAAATGCCTGCACTTCATCCAGTTTTCGGGTGCGTTTGAAAGGCGGCAGACTCTGCCAGATGCGTCGCCCGTAAGGTTTATCTACCAATCTCGGATCGCAGATCACCAGTACGCCGGAATCGCTCTCGTCGCGGATCAGGCGCCCGGCACCCTGTTTGAGGGTGATGACGGCATAGGGTAGCTGATATTCCATAAAGGCGTTTTTGCCTTCGGTGTTCATTTTATCTATGCGCGCTGACAGCACCGGGTCATCTGGTGGTGCAAACGGCAATTTATCGATGATGACGCAGGAGAGCGCTTCGCCACGCACATCTACGCCTTCCCAAAAACTCTGTGAGCCAACCAGCACCGCATTACCATGTGCGCGGAACCTGTCCAGCAGCTCGGTACGGTTGCTTTCGCCCTGCATCAGCAACGGATATTCCATGCCCTGCTCGGCAAAGGCCTGTTTGAGTAAGGCATGCACTTCGCGCATGGCGCGCAGCGAGGTGCACAGCACAAAAGCCCGCCCACGGCTGGCTTGCAGCACCGGCAAGGCGATGGCGGCCACCGCGGCCGGGTAGGCGATGCTGTTGGGTTCGGGCATGCCTTCGGGCACATATAAAAGTGCCTGGCGGTCATAATCGAACGGGCTTTGCCAGTGCCGGGTTTGCGCAGCCAGCAGGCCCATCTGGCCCTGGTAGTGATTGAAATCGTTTTTTACCGCCAGAGTGGCGGAGGTGAAGATCCAGGCGCGTGGCTGCGCGTTCAGCTGCTTGCCAAAGCCGTCTGCCACACTGAGCGGGGTCGCATGCAGTTGTACGCTTTGGCTGAATACTTCTACCCAGCGCACCAGGTTTGCCTGGTTGCCTTTGTGCCAGGCTTGCAGCAAGGCGAGCAGGGCCTCGCCACGTTGCCAGCATTTTTCCAGCAAGGGGTCGCGGGCGGCCTGGGTCTCGAGCACTTTGGTCAGCGTCGCTAGGGTTTCCAGCATGTGCTGATAGGCATCAGCGAAATTCTTCAATGCCTGGGCTTTTTGCACCGGCATGCGCGCGCCTTCAAACTGGAATACCAGGCGGAAATCGCGGCAGGCTTTTTCCAGCGGCGTCACCGCTTCAGCCAGGGCGACACAATCCTTGACTATGGTCAGATAGGCCATCTGGCTATCCCTGGCCAGGTCCATCAATTGCGAGGTGGAGATATCCTCGCCAAAGAACAGCCCGGCCACTTCGGGCAACTGGTGCGCCTCGTCGAAGACCACGGTGTTGGCACTGGGCAACAGTTCTGCCACGCCTTCGTCCCTGAGCATGACATCGGCAAAGAACAGGTGGTGATTGACCACCACCACATCGGCCGCCAGCGCCTGTTTGCGCGCCTCCATGACAAAGCATTGTTTGTAGAACTGGCAATCCTGGCCTACGCAATTGTCGCGGGTCGAGGTCACCTGTTGCCAGACCGTCGCCTGCTCCGGCACTTCGATCAGTTCGGCCTTGTCACCGCTGGTGCTGTTCTCGGCAAAACTTTGCAGAATGGGGATATATTGCGCGTCTTCGCGCGATTGAAAACGGCCTTCCTGGCTGGCGCGTAACAAATGGTAATGGCAGATATAGTTGGCCCGGCCTTTAAGCATGGCGACAGAGACCGGCACTTTGAGTGCTTCGCGCACGGCTGGCAGGTCGCGCTGATAAAGCTGGTCCTGCAAGGTCTTGGTGCCGGTGGAAATGATCACTTTGCCACCGGACAACAGCGCTGGCACCAGATAGGCATAGGTTTTACCGGTGCCAGTGCCGGCCTCAGCCACCAGCTGTTGCTGCTGCTCAATGGCGTCGGCGATCGCCTGCGCCATTTCCTGCTGTTGCGGGCGGCTTTTAAAGCCCGGCATGGTCTGTACCAGACTGCCGTGCTCTGAGAATGCTGTCGTGACTTGCTGCATTAAGGACATCTGATAATTATCCCATGAGCGCCCCTAAATGATGCAGATTTTTAATCATGGCCTGGCGGGCGCTGCGTATAAAAATAGCTGAAAACTTGCATCTGCGATTGAAGTATGGCAAGGTTTAGGCCGTAATACATATCTCTGACACAAAAATAACCTAAGCCAACCTTTTGATTGAGATGAATAAATCAGTTCTTAGCTTTGCTGTAATCATGATCAGCACACTGCTTTACCAATCGCAAAGCCTGGCTGCGCCTGGTGATGACAAGCGTTGGCAGAACGCCTACAGCTATACGCAGGAGCAGGTGCTGGAGAACCAGTCCGGCCTGTCCGGCACATGGTCTGAGAAAGTGGAAGAGATCATGATACGCGCGCTCAGCCTGACCGGCGTCGGCTATAAATATGGTGGCCGCAGCCCTGAAACCGGTTTTGATTGCAGCGGTTTTGTGCAATATGTGTTCAAGCATGCGGCACAGATCTCGCTGCCGCCTTCTGCCCGCACCATCAGCGAACTCGGCGATACCGTCAAACGTGACGACCTGCAGCCTGGCGACCTGGTGTTTTTCAACACGCTGAAATCAGCTTTCTCGCATGTGGGTATCTACGTAGGCAATAACCAGTTCATTCATGCGCCAAGAGCCGGGGCTAAAGTGCGCATTGAGAATATGGACGAGCGCTACTGGAGCAGCCGTTATAACGGTGCCAAGCGCATGGAAGTCGAAGCCGCCAATTAAAACTGTTGGCTCACCGCTACAACCAGCCTAATCGCCCGCACTCTTAACCGGGCTGTCACTATGCCCCAGCGAACGTTGCGGGTCGATTAAATCTCTGATCAGCTGCTTTAACTCTTTGGCTTCAGGAAACCGCCCTGCCTGCTTGCGCGAAAAGATCAGCTGACCATCACAACGCACTTCCAGGACCCCGCCGGTGCCAGGCACCAGGTTGACCGAGCCTAGATCAGTGTCAAAAGTCGTCAATAACTCTTGTGCCAACCAGGCGGCACGCAGCAGCCAACGGCACTGTGTACAAAACTCGATTTCTACGATAGGCTTTTGCATATTGCACTCTAATAACTTATTTGCGTTGAGAGTATAGTCAATTTTACTGAAATAGCGGAAAATGAACTTAACACTATACTTTCCACTCTCTGAAAACAGGCTGTCATCAACAGATGCAACTTGACTCTGAATACAGTAATATCCCAACTGTAATCTTCTTCGCTTAATTGATCACAAGGCATTGTATGCGTTCCAAATTTGAAAAGTTCAGCTTGCTTGGTGCAGGCGTGTTTGTAGGTATTCTTGTAAGTATCAATATTTCTGCCTGGGCTGACCGCACTTCGGTCTCCCAATTACCGATTGATGAACTACGCGTTTTTGCCGAAGTGTTTGCCAAAGTCAAATCTGACTATGTAGAACCGGTTGAAGATAAGAAACTGATCAACGAAGCACTGGCCGGCATGCTGCAAGGCCTTGATCCGCACTCCACCTTTATGGATGCCGATGCCTATAAAGAGTTGCAGGCCGGCACCCAGGGCGAATTTGGCGGCCTGGGCATAGAAGTGGCCATGGAAGATGGCCTGGTCAAAGTAGTGACGCCTATCGAAGACAGCCCGGCTTACAAGGCAGGCCTGAAATCCGGCGACCTGATCATGAAACTGGATGACACCCAGGTGCGTGGCCTGACACTGAACGATGCCGTAAAACGCATGCGTGGCGTGCCGGATACCAAGATCACGCTGACCGTGGTGCGTAAAGGCGAGGACAAACCGCTGACCTTTACCCTGACCCGCGCCATCATCAAGGCGCAAAGCGTGAAGAACAAGCTGATAGAGCAGGATTATGGCTATGTGCGTATCACCCAGTTCCAGGAACGTACCGGTGAAGATCTGGCCAAGGCACTGAAAACCTTGCGCGCTGAGAACAAAACACCATTTAAAGGTCTGGTATTAGACTTGCGTAATAACCCTGGTGGCCTGCTCGATGCCGCAGTGGGTGTGTCGGCTGCTTTCCTGCCTAAAGATGACCTGGTGGTGTACACCGAGGGCCGTGTGGCGGATTCTAAAATGCGTTTGAATGCGACGCCTATGGATTATGCACGCCGTGGCAAGTCTGACTACCTGAAAGACCTGCCGGAAGAGTATAAATCTGTGCCTATCGTGGTGCTGATCAATGCAGGTTCTGCCTCGGCTTCTGAGATTGTGGCCGGTGCACTGCAAGACCACAAACGTGCCACCATCATGGGTATACAGAGTTTTGGCAAGGGCTCGGTGCAAACCATACTGCCTATGAACAATGGCAGTGCGATCAAGTTGACCACTGCACGCTACTTCACGCCTAACGGCCGTTCTATCCAGGCCAAAGGCATAGTGCCTGATATTCAGGTCGACGATGGTTCAGACCCTAGCCTGAGCCTGCACGAAGCAGACCTCAAACGCCATTTGTCTAACCCTAGTGACATTGCAAAAGCCAACGCCGAAAAAGCGACTGAAGATGCAAAAGCACGTGTAGGCGGCGATAAACCTAAGGATGAGAAATTCGCCGAGACGCGCGGCCCTATAGAACCGGCCAGCAAAGACGACTTCCAGTTTGTGCAGGCGATGAACCAGCTGAAAGGCTTGCCAGTGCAAAAAGCACCCGCAGCTGTAAAAGCCAGTGCCGACAAACCGGCTGGGTCTGACAAAACGACTGGTTCTGAAAAACCAGCTGCAGAAAAACCTGCTGACAAACCAGCAGTGACTGATAAACCAGCAAAAACCAAAAAACCATGATGACCATGCCACTGCCTGCATTATGCACAAGCGCCTGCAGGCAGTGGCCATTCACCGGGAGTAAGCAATGACTTTGCCACCACTGACACTGGACAAGGCGATTGCTGTGCTGGACATGGGCTTACGCACGGTGTTCAGCCAGGCGATCCCTAGCCGGCCTTATCCGCAGGCAGAAAGCGCAGACGATAGCACCCTGTCTGACAGCGAGCGCAAGCACGCCGCCGCGCTGATGCGCATCAACCACGTAGGTGAAGTCTGTGCCCAGGCCTTATATAGTGGCCAGGCGCTGGTTTCACGCGACCCGGCCAATGTAGCAGCGCTTAAACAAGCCTCGCGCGAAGAAGTCGATCACCTTGCATGGTGTGAGCGACGCATAGGCGAGCTTGGTGGCCGTAAAAGCCTGCTCAACCCGTTGTGGTTTGGCGCCAGCTTTGGCATGGGCGTGACGGCGGGCCTGCTGGGCGACAAATGGAACCTGGGTTTTCTGGCCGAAACCGAGCACCAGGTTTCCGCGCATCTGGGCGATCATTTGCATGAACTGCCTGCGCAAGACCACGCTTCACGTGCCATAGTCACGCAGATGAAGCAAGATGAGGAGCACCATGCCGAGACGGCGGAACATCTGGGTGGCGCTACGCTACCGGCCCCGGTTAAACTGGCTATGCGGCTCGCTTCCAAAGTGATGACGCGTACCGCGTATCATTTATAGTATTCCCATATAGTATTCGAAGTCACCTAGAGTCAACCATGCAAAAATTTAGTGATAACTTACTCACCCTGGACAATGCCGATCATGTGAAACGCATTGAGCTATTCGATGAGAAAAGCCAGCCTGCGGGCCAGATAGAGAACAAACCCGGCACCCAGGGTTCTATCAAGGTCTACCACCATTTGTTCAAGATCTACGGTGAGATCAACAGCGATGCCGCTGTTGAAGGCCTGGCCCTGTATGCAGAACATACTGAAGACGCCGAGAATCATCCTGGCAAACATCCCAACATAGACCGCTTGCTGACGGTGCTGGATAAAGAACAGACACTTTCCATCAAACTGGTCACCGACTAAGTACAGATAGTCAAAAAAATAGCCTCCATCACGGAGGCTATTTTTTTGGCAGCGCATGCTGTTCAGGCTATCAGTTCAGACTATCAATTCAGGCCTGCGCTGACGGCAGTGTGCGGGCGATCGGCGGATGGTAAATAAACTCCAGCAGATGCCCTACGCTATCCAGGCAATAAAAACCGCGTGAGCCATCCCTGTGTGTTTTTGGTGCTTCGGTGATGCGTACGCCATGCGCTTGCATATGGCTGAACCAGCCATCTACGGCCGCCTGCTCGGTCAGGGCAAAACCGATATGGTCCAGGCGTTGCAAAGGGTCGGCCTTATAATCGACCCGGTGCAATGCAAATACATCGCCATGATTGCTGAGGTATACATTGTCGGGGTCAGGTTGCCATTCGATATGCATGCCGACCACGCGCGTGTAAAAATCTATCGCAGACTCCAGGTCCTGGATAAACAGCGCCACATGGCGTATCCCTATCATGCCGGCTGGAATGGTCATCGCTTACTCGGTAGTGGGCGTTCTGATTTCGAAATCGTGCGTAATCTCGCAGGCTTTTTGCAGCATGATGCTGGCAGAACAATATTTTTCGGCCGACAGGCTGACGGCACGCGCGACTTGCTGTTCGTTGAGGTTTTCACCAGTGACCACAAAATGCACGTGGATCTTGGTAAATACTTTGGGGATAGTCTCGGCGCGTTCAGCGGCGATTTCAGCCACACAATCGACGATAGGCTGGCGTGATTTTTTTAAAATCGTCACCACATCGAATGCGGTACATGAGCCCATGCCTATCAGCAGCATTTCCATAGGCCGCATGCCTATGTTACGGCCGCCATTTTCCGGCGCGCCATCGAGCACCACCGCGTGACCGGTTTCAGACTCGCCGACAAAGCTGACGCCGTCTATCCATTTCACTGTGACTTGCATTGTGACTTTCCCATCGCTTTATTCAGTTGTTGCGGTGCGTATGCGCAAAAAATTCTACGCATACGCATGCTGATCTTTATTTGACGTTGAGCAGCTCAACATCAAACACCAGGGTCGCATTCGGCGGGATCGCACCACCGGCACCACGGGCGCCATAACCTAATTCAGAAGGGATGATCAGGGTACGTTTGCCGCCTATCTTCATGCCTTGCACGCCTTCATCCCAGCCTTGAATGACCTGGCCACCGCCGAGGAAAAAATTGAACGGCGAGTTGCGGTCCAGGCTGCTGTCGAATTTCTGGCCTTTGAAGTCTTTTGCATTGGCGTCGTACAGCCAGCCGGTGTAATGCACGGTGACGTTAAAGCCGACTTCGGCTTCGCGGCCATTACCGACAACGGTATCGATTTTTTGCAGTTCGGTGATATTGGCAGACACTGGTGTATTTTCCTTAGTGTTAGTTGAGTTTGATTGCGCCTGGCAACCGGCTATCGCCAACAGCAACAGCATGCCCAAGCTTATTTTTTTCATTCCTGATTTCACATTAGCTCCTAGAAAACGACCATAATCATACGCGTTTTTGCGTAAAAACACTTGTTAAAATACTGGCGGCCGCGGCTGCTAGCGGCCTTCTATCACTGCCTTGATCAAGCCATCCTGGATAGCGCGCGAGGCGGCTGCCTGCGGATGATTCACCAGCATGACCACCACATAACGCTTGCCCTGGGTGTCCTGCACATAGCCGGCAACACTGCTGACGCCTTCCAGCGAACCGGTTTTCAGGTAGGCCATGCCCTGGCTGGCCGGGTCTGGCAGACGGTTTTTCAGTGTACCATCCAGGCCCAGCATAGGCAGCGAAGCCATCAGCACCGGCATCAGCGGACGCTGATAGGCTGTGATTAGCAATTGTGCCAGATGTTCCGCACTGATGCGTTCATTGCGCGACAGCCCGGAACCGTTCTCCAGCACCAGCTCAGCAAACGACAGGCCCTGTTTTTGCAATACTTGCTTTAGCGCCAGGGCACCACGGCTTTCATCCACGGGCGTGTAACCGGCCTGCATGCCTATGGTCAGCATCAGCTGCCGCGTCATGACATTGTTGCTCCATTTATTAATGTCACGCACCACCGCATCCAATGGCGCGGACCACCAGGTAGTGACCAGACTGGCGCTGGCGGGCAATACTGCGGCCTGCACCTGGCCATCCAGCCGCCCGCCCAGTTGAGCCCACAACTTTTTAAAGGTGTAGGCCGCATATTGCTGCTGGCTAAACACACTTAACTCAAGGTAGCGTTCATCGCATTGTTCCGGCAGGCTGCCGCTAAAAGTCACCGTTGCACCGTCAGCGGTGGCAGCCACCGCATACTGCAAGTTGCTGCGCCAATCTGCGCATGGGCCTTTGCTGACCTGCACTGTATTCACCAGTTTGATCTGCGGCAAGTCGAATTCCGGCGTGATATTCACCAGCGGCTTGCTATCTTGTTTGACTACGCCAAACCTGAAACTGCTATGTGCGCCATTCACCAGCAACGCATAGGGATTGACGTTGTAAGCGCGCCATGGCTCGTCATCCAGTATGGGCCGCTGGCTAAGCTCAGGCACATACACGCTGGCGTCCAGCAGCAAGTTACCTTTGATATGCCTGACCCCCTGTTGCTGCACCTGCTGCAACAAACGCCAAAGCTCGGCATTATTCAGGGCCGGGTCGCCATAACCTTTGATGATCAGGTCGCCTTCCAGCACGCCCTGCCGGACTGGCCCGTTGCTGTAAACCTCGGTTTTCCAGCGATAGGCGGGGGTCAGTGCTTCAAGCGCGGCATAGGTGGTCACCACTTTCATCACACTGGCCGGGTTCATGGCCTTGGCCGGGTTATGGCTGATCAGCGGCGGCTCACCGCTCAGCGGCTGGACAACGATGGCGACACTATCGAGCGGCAATTGTGCTTTGCTCAATGCTTGTTGCAGCGAAACCGGCAAAGCCGCCTGCACTACAGCTGCCCACAGGCTGCACAAGAACAGGCATCCCAATAACAGATGACGGCGTAGATCTAGCTGCATGCGAGCGTTTCCAGTATGGTGGTTTTTGTCGCCTGCAGCAGATGGTCTATCTCTGCCGCCTCCAGACAATAAGGCGGCATCCAGTACACGGTGTTGCCTATGGGGCGGAGCAATAAACCATGCCGCAATGCGGCCGCATAGCAATCGCGGGCGAAGTGCGGATTGCCGCTATCGACCTCAAACGCAGTGATCATGCCGCGCTGGCGTATATGTTGCAGCGGCAGGTCATAAGCCTGTACTGCGGCCCAGAGCTGCTGCGCTGTTTGCTGGTTACGGCCCAGCACATCAGAGCTCTCGAACAGCGCCAGCGTCGCCAGTGCCGCACTGCACGCCAGCGGGTTACCGGTGTAACTGTGGCTATGCAAAAAACCTTTACCGGTCTGCTCATGGTAAAACGCCTGGTAAACCTGATCGCTGGTGAGCACCGCGGACAACGGCAGATATCCGCCGGTAATGCCTTTGGAAAGGCAGATAAAGTCAGCGATATCACTGACCTTGCCACCCGCCTGCTCACAGGCGAACAAGGTGCCGGTGCGGCCAAAACCCACCGCGATCTCATCGGCGATCAAGTGCACGGCATATCGGCTGCAAACCTCGCGCGCTCTGCGCAGGTAAAGCGGATGGTACATAGCCATGCCTGCTGCCCCCTGCACCAGCGGCTCGATAATGAATGCCGCCAGTTCGGCATGGTGTTCGGCAACATAGGCTTCCAGCGCTTCGGCGCAGCGCAAGGCATAGGCCTCTGCAGACTCCCCCGCTTCAGCCAGGCGGCTATCGGGGCTGGGCATCTGTGCCGACTGGCAGATCAGCGGCGCATAAGTGTCTTTGAATATCGCCACATCGGTGACGCCCAGCGCGCCCAGGGTCTCGCCGTGGTAACTGTTTTGCAGACTGATGAACCTGGTTTTGTGCGGCTGGCCATGATTGCGCCAGTAATGAAAACTCATTTTGAGTGCGATCTCAGTCGCACTGGCCCCATCCGAGCCATAAAAGGCATGGCCCAGGTCAGTCAGTGCAGACAGCTTTTCTGACAGCTCCACCACAGGCGCATGGGTGAACCCGGCCAGCATCACGTGCTCCAGCTGGTCTAACTGGGCTTTGATCGCGTCTTTGATCGCCGGCTGGTTATGCCCGAACAGATTGACCCACCAGCTGCTGACGGCATCCAGATAGCCTTTACCGTCACTATCAAACAACCAGGCACCTTCACCGCGCGCGATAGGCAGTAGCGGTGTGCGTTCGTGATGCTTCATCTGTGTGCATGGGTGCCAGACCGCTTGCAGGCTGCGTTGTAATAAATCCTGATTTCCGTTCATGCCGCTATTTTAAACCAAGCGCAAACCGCATGCTTGGTTTAAAATAGCGCCTTAAATCAAGTTGTTACACTGTATATAGCCCCTCTTTCATGCAAAAGACCCGCAAACACCTAGAACTGCTCGCCCCGGCCAAAAATGCTGATTTTGGCATAGAGGCCATCAATCACGGTGCCGATGCCGTGTATATCGGCGGCCCGGCATTTGGTGCGCGCGCCAAGGCACCTAACACGGTGGCGGATATCGCCAGGCTGGTGCAGCATGCGCACAAGTTCCATGCCGAAGTGTTTGTCGCGCTGAATACGATTTTTCATGACAACGAGTTGGAGGGCGTACGCCAGCTCGTGCATCAATTGTATGACTCCGGGGTAGATGCGCTGATCGTGCAGGACATGGGCCTGCTGCAACTGGACCTGCCGCCTATACAACTGCATGCCAGCACGCAAACCGATATCCGCACCGTGCAAAAGGCGCAGTTTCTTGACCAGGTAGGGTTCAGCCAGATAGTACTGGCGCGCGAGCTGGATATCGCCACCGTGAAAAAAATCGCCGATGCCACCGCTGCCAATCTGGAATACTTTATCCACGGCGCCTTGTGCGTGGCCTTTAGCGGGCAGTGTTTTATCAGCCACGCGCACACTGGCCGCAGTGCCAACCGCGGCGAGTGTTCACAGGAGTGTCGCCTGCCCTACACGCTGGAAGACCAGAAAGGCCGTATCCTGGGTAAAGACAAACATTATTTATCCATGAAAGACAACGACCAGAGCGCCAACCTGCGCGCCCTGATAGCCGCCGGCGTCAGCAGCTTTAAGATCGAAGGCCGCTACAAAGACTTGCCGTATGTGAAAAATGCCACCGCACATTACCGCCTGCTGCTGGATGAGATTCTGCAGGAAATGCCAGACTACGCGAAATCTTCTGCCGGGCATGCCAGCTACACCTTTACACCACAACCGGAAAAAACCTTTAACCGTAGTGCGACCGACTACTTCGCCAATGGCAGACAGGCAGATATCGGTGCCTTTGATACGCCAAAGTTTTCCGGTGAAGAGCTGGGAAAAGTGCGTAAGGTGGGTAAGGACTTTATCGATGTAGCGACTGACATACCCTTGCATAACGGCGATGGCGTCTGTTTTTTTGATGTGCATAAAGAACTGGTCGGCCTGCGTGTGAATACGGTACAAGCGCTGGATCATCATACTCAACGCCTGTTCCCGAATGAGATGCCTGCGGATATCCGCAACAACACCCAACTTTACCGCAACCGCGACCATGCTTTTATGCGCTTGCTGGAAAAAGATTCAGCCGCACGCAAGATCGCACTGGATGTTGTGCTTTACGAGACTGCTGATGGCTTTGCACTGACACTGACAGATGAACAAGGCTTTAGCGCGACCACCCTATGCGTCGCCGACAAGCAGACTGCCAACGACGCAGAAAAGGCCGCGGTATCGCTACGCGAAAATCTGGCAAAACTCGGAAATACCGATTTTATAGCCAGAGAGATCAGCCTGGAACTGACCCAGCCGTGGTTTATGCCCGCCTCAGTTGTGAATCAGTTACGCCGTGATGCCGTGCAAGAGTTGATCGCCATCAGAACCTTAGGCTATGACCGCCCGCCATTACGCGCAGCTGTAGAACCACCTGCGACCTATCCGCAAGACAGCCTGAGTTACCTGGCCAACGTTTACAACCAGAAAGCGCGTGATTTTTATCACAAGCACGGTGTAAAGCTGATCGCCAGCGCTTATGAAGCCAACGAGACCCTGGACGAAGTGCCGGTGATGATCACCAAACATTGCCTGCGCTTTAGCCATGGCTTGTGCCCCAAGGAAGCAAAAGGGGTGATAGGCGTGCAGGGCACAGTCACCGCCGAACCCATGACCCTGATCAGCGGCAACGACAGATACACACTCAAATTCGACTGCAAACCGTGCGAGATGCATGTGATGGGCAAAGTGCGTAAAAATATACTGCAAATGGCACCACCGCAGCCGATCGCATTTTTTGACAAGCGTCCGGCATAAACGCGGTAGCCAGTGCAAATTGCCAGGGCGATCTTTTTCAGGCAATCTCTGCAACCAGGACTGCTACTAAAAAGTGATGGCCATGAACGAATATACCTACCTGCTTAAAGTCGCGATCGCCCTGCTGGCCATCGTCAACCCCATAGGCAGCCTGCCTATATTCATCAGCGCCACCAGCGGCTGGAGCAAAGCCGAACGCGCGCGCACTGCACGCACAGTGGGTACCACAGTCATGATAGTGCTATGCGTTTCGGCGTTTATCGGCGACAAAGTGCTGGATTTTTTTGGCATCACCATCCCCTCATTCCAGGTCGGTGGCGGCATCTTGCTGTTACTGATCTCCATCTCCATGATGCATGGCAAGCAAAGTGGCACGCGCCAGACCGTAGAAGAAGCGCAAGACCTTTCCGAACGTGAAGTGATCGCCATCGTGCCGCTGAGCATCCCCTTGCTGGCCGGGCCAGGCGCGATCTCCAGCATGATACTCACTGCGCAACAACACCCCGGTTTCTGGGGGCATCTGAGCCTGATCATCCCGGTCGCGCTGATTTCATTGTTTATTTGGGGCCTGTTATTGCTGTCTGATGCCATCACCGATTACCTGGGCGTCATAGGCATCAATATCGTCACCCGCCTGATGGGGCTGATCCTGGCGGCCATGGCGGTGGAATTTATTGCGCACGGATTGACAGGCCTGTTTCCGCAGCTGGCAGGCTGAAACATACCAACAGCGACCTATGGCTTAACTTTAAGTTAATTACCGCAATCAATCACTTAGCGTTAAAATAGCGCTTTTAACGAAACCCGCGCATGTTGAATTCTCCCGCCTCTTCCAAGTCATCCCTGCAGTGGAAACCCAATGTCACCGTGGCTTCTATCATAGAGCTGGAAGGCAAGTTCTTGCTGGTGGAAGAAACCACAGAGCGTGGCAACCGCTTTAACCAGCCGGCCGGTCATCTCGAAGAAAACGAGACCATCATTGCAGCAGCGATCCGTGAAACGCTGGAAGAAACTGCCTATGATTTTACGCCGCAGGCCCTGGTAGGCATCTACCACTGGCAACATCCGGTCAATGGCATCACCTATCTGCGTTTTGCCTTTAGCGGCCAGCTTGGCGCTCACCACCCGCAGCGGCAATTGGATGACGGCATACTGCGCACAGTGTGGAAAAGTGAAGCCGAGATCGCCGCGGATGGTGAGCTGATGCGTAGCCCGCAGGTGCTGTTATGCGTGCAGGATTATCTCGCGGGTAAACGTTATTCTTTAGACATTTTGCAACATTTGGGCCAGGTATTATGAGTAAGCCACATGTGATCGTCGGCCTGTCCGGCGGCGTTGATTCTTCAGTCACTGCTTTGCTGTTAAAACAGCAAGGCTACCAGGTAACCGGTTTGTTCATGAAAAACTGGGAAGACGACGACACCGATGAATACTGTTCTTCCAAGCAGGATCTGATCGATGCGGTGTCTGCTGCCGACAAGATAGGCATAGACATCGAGGCCGTGAATTTCAGCGAAGAATACAAAGAGCGAGTATTCACTAACTTTTTGCAGGAGTACCAGGCCGGCCGCACCCCCAACCCGGATATCCTGTGTAATGCCGAAATCAAATTCAAAGCTTTTCTTGATCACGCCATGAGCCTGGGCGCAGATCTGATTGCCACCGGCCACTATGCGCAGGTGCGTGAAAACCCGATTCAAGCGGGCAATTACCAGTTGCTGAAAGCCGATGATGGCACCAAGGATCAAAGCTATTTTCTATCGCGCCTGAACCAGGCACAGTTGTCAAAAACGCTGTTCCCGCTGGGCACTTACCTTAAGCGTGAAGTGCGTGAGATCGCACGTCAGCATGGCCTGGCCAATGCCGAGAAAAAAGACTCTACCGGTATTTGTTTTATCGGCGAGCGGCCGTTCCAGGAGTTTTTGCAACGCTACCTGCCACGGCAGCCCGGCATCATGCGCACGCCGGAAGGCAAAGTGGTCGGTGAACATGAAGGCCTGATGTATTACACCTTGGGTCAACGTCAGGGCCTGAAGATAGGCGGCAGCCGCGACAGCAACGGCGAGCCCTGGTTTGTCGCCGCCAAACTCATGGCAGAAAATGAACTGATAGTCGTGCAAGGCCACGACCACCCGCTGCTACAAAGCGATGGCCTGGTCGCCGGGCAGTTACACTGGATCAGCGGCCAACAGCCACGCACCAACTGGGTCTACGCGGCGAAAACCCGTTATCGCCAGCCTGATGCGCCATGTGAAGTCGATGCAGTCAATGACGAAGAAGCGACCATACGTTTTGGCCAGCATCAATGGGCGATCACGCCTGGGCAAAGCGTGGTGGTTTACGAAAGCAATGTCTGCCTGGGTGGTGGTATCATTAATGGCGCAATTTAACTAACCCAAAGGTATAGTTATTGCTTATATTTTCCTAATAAACAATCACTCACTGCGAAGTGACAAGGAATGACACCTGATGGCCTATATACTCAAAAATAAAGAAGGTGCGATTATTGCCGCCAGCCCGGATACGCAAGTCTCCGCTGACTGGGTACTGATAGAAAATTCAGATACCGAGTACCTGAGCTTTCTCGACGAAGAACTCAAAAAGAATCATACCTTCCGTGAGAGTGATATCCAGTTAGCCCGGGTGCTGGAAGACCTGATCAGCATACTGATAGAACGCAGCCTGATCAGCTATACCGATTTCCCGAGTGCGGCGCAAAAACGCCTGAATGAACGCCAGACTTTACGTCACAAAAACAATCTGCACACCCTGCTAGGCGACGATGATATCGCCCAGCTTTAAACCTGCCCTCCATTAAAACAATAGCTGGCGCCGGACTTTTCCAGTGCCAGCGATTTAACACGCCGCGGCAAATTCGCCAGCCACAGTTCACCAGCCAATAGTGCGCCAACCATTTGTAATCACTCACTGATACAGCAGGTTTATTGCTAGCGATGCCCGCTCATGCTATAGCGGGTGTTTAGTACGTCATCTCAACAAAAAATTTGATATTCCTACCTGCAGCAAACATACCAAGACCGCCAAGTGAACCAGCATCCAGGCGATATTGTTTGTTCGTCAGGTTTTCAGCGATCAATCTCATGCCTACGGTGGGTGCCGCTTGCCAATGTACTCCGGCACTCCAAACTTCATATCCATCTTGCGTACCAAAAACAAAAGGCGAAATTGCGCTAGTTCGGGTTGCAATAACTCGCTCACCAACTTTTCGATATGTAAGATTCACATCTAATGTCTTAGTGAGTTCTGTCCCAATATTAATATTCAATGTATTACCGGGAACGGTATACAGAGGCACAAATGCACCACCATCGAATAACTTACCATTGATCCTAGAATAAGACCCTCGCATGAACCAACTGTGGTACTGCACAAAACTCTCAAACTCGACACCGTTACGTCTTTCCCAGCCATCTTGAGTAATTGTGCGATCAGCATTTTCACGTAACGAGCTCAATAGATGTGAGGTATAGATATGATAGAAATTCAGCTTACTCGTTATCCCTAGATCAGTATTCAACAAATGCGGGTTTTGATAACTGATTCCTGCTTCGGTAGATTCTGAGGTTTGTGGCTGATAAAGATCCCCACAGATACCAGATGCGGGGCCGTCTGCCATAGTGATCCCCGGGATCAAAACAGAGGATCTTAGGCATCTGGAGAATGACCTCGGACCTTGCGAAAACACCTCGTCAATCAAGGGAGGACGAAACCCTTGGCCATAATTGCTATACAAGGTTAATTGCTGTGCACTAGCACGTGGGAAAAAGTCATACGCCAGGCCTAAACTCAGAGTTTCTTGCGTAAATTCGTAAGTACTGGATTGATTAAAGGGACTAAGTAAAGCTAATGTCTGGCCGGCCGCCTCCACTTTATAATCATCCCGGCGGTAGCCAGGCTTGATACTCACCTGACCCAATTGAAAGTGAGGCTGCACATAATAAGCATTGTATGACTTTGTTCCTGGTGGGGCACCTGGATTAAAACCGTTTGGAAAACCTGCAGCTTGTGGGCTGTTTGGATCATCAAAAAAGCGCTCTATTGTTCGCTCGCTCTCATTGTACTGATAGCCCGCTAATAGCGAGACTTGTGTAGACGCCGACTTATACAAAACAGAGGTGTTATTTAAATCTATGGTTTTAGTTTTGTAATTATAGTAATCATTCAAATTGCCTGGACAAGGTGAAGATGGCGTAGGCGTGCATACAGGATTTATAGATGACATACCCGGTTTTATCAGATCGTGTAGTTTGGTATGACCTCCGCCAGCGGTTGCTTTAAAATTAACCCACGGATGATCGGGTCTGTACGCGAATGTTTGCGTCCAACTAAAGTCATCTATACTACGAATCACATTGCCAAAAGTCCCCGGCTGGCCCCCAGTTGTGTCGTAAGGCTGCAAACCAGTATCATCAAACGAAACCAGCGAGGTACTCAGTTCGATATCTTCAGTCGGGAAAATACTGACTTTCAATAATTTCGATATTGATTCAATTGCTGAACTATCTAATTTAGTACCATCAGCCAAGGTAATGTTATTAGACTGGCGATTTGAATAGTTATATAAAATGTCTATCCGTTCATCTGGTCTAGCGAACAACATGTAGGAACGCGAATATTCATCGTTATTATTGCCATAACCAAACTTGGCTTTGGCACCTACGGTTTGACCTGGCTTCAGAAAGTCGGCTGCGTTCTTTGTCTGAGCAATAATTGTCCCCCCCAGTGAGCCTGAACCACTGGTAATTTGCGGGCCACGTTGAATTTCAATACTTTTCAATAGCTCTGGCTCAACAAATGTGCCGCCCATACGGTACTTCTCAAAACCCTTTTGAGCACCGTCTACTCTTACCATCACATCTTCGTTGTCAGAATATCCACGTATACTAAAAGTCATCCCGCTCGCACGAGGCCCTCCGGTAACAGAAACACCCGGAGCTGATTTGACCGCTTCAAATATATTACTTGATTGACTACGCTCAAGTTGTTCCGAAGTAATAGTCGTAATCGGCAATGCAGGATCGATACCAGATTCTTCTTTAACCCTTTTATCAGTCACTGAAACCTCAGGCAAAACATCAGCATCTTCGGCATCTGGCTTTGTTTTTTGTGAGGCTTGTTTATTTTGTTTATCGGTTGATTCAGACGCAACAGGATGCGCTTGAATATCTGCTTCACTGGTTTCGTCTGCCGCTTGCGTATTACGTCCGCATATCATAAAAGATATAAACAAAAGAAATGCCAACGCCTTACCTACCTTAGATAAGGAGCAATACACTTTTCTTGTTGTGTGTAACCAGACGCGGTCAAAGCCTGCCATTTTGACAATTCTATTTTGGATGAAGATATATAGGACAAAAGGGCTTATTCAGCCCCTTTGTTATGAACATGCTGTCTGATTAAGCTTGATTTTTTCTGGAGCGACGAGCAACAAAAGCCATCAGACCTAAACCTAATGCCATCATGCTATAAGTTTCTGGCTCTGGAACAGCAGTAACAGCTACAGTTGCCAACGCCAGTTGATCAAGACTCATGCTGGAGGAAGACGCGCTGAAGTTAAATGTATACAAGGAAGCGCTGGAGACACCAGCCCATTTCCAATAAACCTCTTGCTCAGCACTGACTCCACCCATGACAATGGTAGTCTCCCCTATCGTTTGCACACTTGTTGCAGCTGCTGAAACGCCATTTAGAGTGGCGGTGACATTAGCTACTGAACCTAAAGTGCCAATGCGCAGATAAACGTCAAACAGACCTCCGGTAGCACCGCTACCACTTAGGTTTGCCGTAAATGAAGTGGGTGCCTGCCAGCTATAAATATTGCCGCCGGTCAAAAATGCCAAACCCGTATTTTCTGTTACAGAAGCAGTAGTCTCTGCAGATAATGAGACTTCTGGACTGTTGTCACTCGTGCCATTAAACACATTCCATTCAGCGTATTGCGTAGTGGTGGCAGAACCCCAAGGTGCTGCTGTATCCCATACGGCTGTTGCAGCAAATGCAGAACCACTGAATGCCATACCCAAAGCGATAACCAAAGCTGATAATTTCATTTTATAAATCTC
Organism: Methylophilus luteus; assembly: GCF_042676265.1. Classification (NCBI taxonomy): domain Bacteria; kingdom Pseudomonadati; phylum Pseudomonadota; class Betaproteobacteria; order Nitrosomonadales; family Methylophilaceae; genus Methylophilus; species Methylophilus luteus. The sequence continues at coordinate 360,913 of NZ_JBHTKB010000002.1, read as the reverse complement.
CTCTTAAGGCGCATGAGCCCCTTCCTCTTGAAGGTGATACGCCATATACCTCAAAAATAAGTCTCACGGACTCACACCGTTGAGTATTCAATTTCCATGCTTATGCGGCATGGACAAACACCTTTACCGCTTTTGTAAATGACTAGCGGCTTGCGAAAGTTGCCGGTAGCGAGATAAAGGCCCTGAGTGAATCACAGGGCCTTTATCGCTTAGCATAGGTTCAAGCGTTAAACCTTACGGCGGCGTGCGGCAAAGCCGATCAAGCCTAATCCGGCCAGGATCATGGCATATGACTCAGGCTCAGGCACTGCTGTGACTGCGACCACTTGATTGAAAGTGTCGCTTTGTGTCAGACGGGCTGCATAAGTCTGGCTGTGCGCGACCACATTAAAAGTAACATTAAAGGCAGAGATATTGCTGTAGCTACTCAAATCCCACTGGAATGCGTACAGATTGATAGAAACAGGTTCGTTACCAGTTGGTGTGCTCATGAATCCGTTATCTGTCTTGGCAACGAGCTCTGCCCAATTTGCAGTCAAGGTGCCCTGCTCATTATTGCCATAGGTGAAATTGAGTACCGGAAAGTAATTTGTACTAGCTAGCGCACCCACTTGCTGAGCAGATGCACCACCAGAAACGCTGGTACCTGCAGCGTCAGGCTGGTAGAAATCGTAGCCATACGCGCCACCGATTTCTACTTGGAAAACCACATTAGCCAGGTTTGCAACCGGAGTCGTCTCGTACACACCTAACTTACCACCGTTAATATTGTAGCCATCGGCAAAAGTACCGGCATACAGACTGTCACCAGCCACAAAAATACCACCCACGGCACCGTTAGCGACTTTTCTCAAATATGCCGAATTATCAGTGTCAGATTTAACTTGGGAAATGATGTTTGGGGTTGCCCAAGGAGCGGTCCCTGGAAAGCTTCCGCCACCAGTCACGCCAGCAATAGTCACCGGGCTACCATCGACGTCTTTAGTCTTGGCAGCACTACTCAGGTTATACCAGCCATCATCCTTTTGATTGCCGCTGAGTGTTTTAGCCACAGGAATAGCATCCTGAATTGGATTAGCTGCGTATGCAGTCGCTGTAGTGAAACTGAATGCCGCCAGTGCAACGATAGCGAGTGGTTTAAAACTTATTTCTTTAATCATTATTGCCTTCTCCATAGAAATACGGGCACAAGCCCATTAATCCAGCTACCCCCCTTCTCCTAGTTAAGGGTAGCTGGGATGTTCGTTTGCAGCAGATGCTGTTCGGCAGACACAAGCTGCCGATAAACGAATCTTTTTTAATGTCTTGTTGAGTATTTAATCGAAGGCGAGACCATGCTTGTGAATCAAGCATGTGATACCACGTAGGAACCTGGGTAGAAAACCAAGTAGAAACCCTAGTAAAAACCCTAGTTAAAACATGGTGCCATGGATAATGCCGTTGACCCTTCCTCATGAAGGCGCTGTCAGGCGAACTACTCAACTCAACATTTCCACGGCCCCATGCCGTCGGAATTTTTTTGGGGAAAACTCCCCGGGTTAAAACAAATGACTAGCTGATGTGGTGTTATTTACTATCAACTAATTCTGCAGCAGGCTGAAAGTCAACTACAAATCGATACTGCTTACCGCAATCAATAATGACTTCTTTCTGACCGCGTTTTAAAAGACGTATATCCACCCTGATGCTGCCAAAACCGTCATGCGCTATCAGCTCATCAACGAGTTCAAGCAATCTTTTTTTTACCGGCATGCTGGCATCTGACATGTATGTTTTACCATTGATGGACATTTTATTTTCTAAATGATAACAGTTATCATTTAGATTATCAATGCATTTTGGGGAATTTGTTGTAATCGATGTATTTTTTACAACGTTTAACGATTGGGTTTGTTAGTGCTTGTTTGGCAAGGCAAAATTGAAAAAACAAGCCTGCAATTTTGCCATCTATGATTGCGGTTTTGCCGCAACACTGGAGGGGGTCAGCGCTGGAATAGCACCTTTGGTACGGAAATCAGCCAGATCAGGGCTGTGGCATAGTCTGTTTAAAGCTGGGGCGTTTGATCAGCACGCCATAATGTTTGGCCAGGCTGGGAAACTTCTCCTGCCAGTATTTACCCTCCAGCTGCGTGCTCTTGAAGCGCAAATCGATGTAACCCAGCGTGGTGCCTAGGGCGATATCGGCCAGGCTGAAGGTTTCGTTGACACACCATTTTTTCTTGAGCAGGTCATTATCCAGTGCGGTCAGGCCGGCAATGACTTTCTCCATTTGTTTCTGTATCCAGGCACCGGACTGTAACGGTTCCGCCTTGCGCTGCTCCTGCATCACTGCCACTGCGGCATCACAGACACCATCCGCCAGTGCCTCCCAGCGACGCACCTTGATCTTGGCCAGCGGGTCCTGCGGGATCAGATGAGCGACCGGCGTCCTATGATCCAGGTATTCGACGATCACGCGCGAGTCATACAGCGCTTCGCCATCATCGAGCACCAGCACAGGCACTTTGCCTAAGGGGTTATATAGACTCACCGGGCAATCCGCTGCCGAAAGCACCACACTGGTCAATGTCAGATCAACATGTTTTTCGATAGCGACAATGCGTACCTTACGTGCATAAGGACTGTTTACCGTATATAAAAGCTGCATAGTGAGTTAACCAGTGTGTATGGAGATAGTTGAGGAAAATAGCCCGTAACGAAATACTGCTGTTTTTCGGTCGCTATTTATTATAATAGCTTTTGGCATGGGCTTAGAATGGCACATGCAGAATTTTTCAAATCATACAGATACCCCCATGGCCCTATCCACGCTTTATTCAACCTTGCCCGGCTACCTGAATGCCAGTTTGATCGCAGCACAGGTCAACACCGCACTGGCGGAAGACATAGGCAAAGGTGACCTCACCGCTGCACTGATACCCGCCGGTACGCGTGCCTCAGCCACTATCATCAGCCGTGTAGAGGCCACCATTTGCGGTTGCGCCTGGGTACAGCAATGTTTTGAGCAACTGGACCCTGGCATCAGCCTGGACTGGCTGGTCAGCGATGGTGACCGCGTGCAAGCCAACCAGCCACTGGTGGTGATCAACGGTGACGCGCGCGCCATGCTCAGTGCCGAGCGCCCGGCTTTAAACTTTTTACAGACACTTTCGGCCGTTGCCACCCACACCCGCCACTATGCAGATGCCATCAGCGGCTTGCCAGCGCAGATACTCGACACCCGCAAGACCTTGCCCGGGCTCAGACTGGCACAGAAATATGCAGTCCTCACCGGTGGTGGTGCCAATCAGCGACTAGCGCTCTACGACGGCATACTCATCAAGGAAAACCATATTGCCGCCGCCGGCTCTATCGCCGCCGTGCTGCAAGCAGCGTTTGCACTGCAGCAGACCAATAATATCCAGATCGAAGTCGAAAACCTGGATGAGTTACAACAAGCCCTGGATGCAGGTGCAACAAGCATACTGCTGGATAACTTCAGCCTGGATGATTTAAGACTGGCGGTCAAGACTAACAAACGCCGCGCCCTGCTGGAAGCCTCAGGCAATGTAGACCTGAGCAGCGTACGCGCGATCGCAGAAACCGGCGTCGACCGTATCTCGATCGGCGGATTGACCAAACATATACAGGCGATCGACTTAAGCATGCGCATACAGATGTCGCTATAGCTTTTAAGGCACTAAGCGCCCTGAATACAAATCCGGTTAAACCACACGCTCTCAGTAAAGTGAGGCTACTCACATTCATTACCGCGCAGCCATTGCCATAGAATTGGTGTATTTGTTTTGATGGGTCAGTGCTCTATTTCAGCATTTTATTTCGCCTCTAGGCGAGTTACTTTTCTTTGCTTGCCCAAAGAAAACGTAACCAAAAGAAATGCACCCTAGCATCCGCTTGTTTCCTGCGTTGCTCGTCAACGTGGGCGTCCAACGAAACTCGCCCTGACAAGCCACACAAAACGTGGCTTGTTGCGGAACTCGAACAGACGCTGGCCGAAAACTCCCACGCTGACTGCGCTACTCGGCGCGTCAGATAGGGGCCCAAAGTCAACACCACCACGATGGACCATTAGTGAAACGCCATGTGCAGAGGGCGCATAGCGATTGCTTTTCTCAATGGTTAAGCGGGATGCGTTGTGAGCAGATTTACTGAAATAACCGCGTAGTGTCTTTCCGGGTCCCCTATCTGACGCGCCGAGTAGCGGAGTCAAAATAAGGAGGAAGGGAGCGACTGTCTGAGTTCCGCGGTGGCCTGCGTTCTGTGCAGGCCGCTAGGGCGAGTTTCGCGACCGCTTATTTTGACGAGCAACGCAGGAAACAAGCGGATGCTAGGGTGCCCTTTCTTTTGGTGCCTTTTCTTTGGGCACGCAAAGAAAAGACACTCGCCGAGGGGCGAAAAAGAACGGTGAAATAGAACGCTGAACCATCCCAGAAAAAATAACTCGCCGAGGGGCGAAATAAACTGGTGAAACAGAGCACAGAACCCTCAGCACCGAACCATTCAAAGAAATACCGATTTGAACTACCAGCACGTGCAGCACTTGCTCTCCATAGCAGCCAAGCTCAATATTTACCTCGCCTAGATGGCCGTCCCTCGATACTTCGCTACGCTACGTTTTCCGGCCTCCGCCGGAATAACGGCCCGTAACAGAATTCACCATTTGCGCATGACCTAGCCTTCAGCTGTGTTGCTACACGCACGACATAACAAAGTGACCATTCCTGCCACTTTTCAATGGCATGAGTCTTGCATCACCTGCAAGTCCCCCTGCCTATATGTGACATGAATAGTCCAACCAAATTCTTACTGCCGAAAGTGATCCATAGCCTGCGCCTGTCTGACTTGCTGCGTTTGCTGGTCACGCATGGCCGCGTGGAAAAATCACTGGCAGAAAAACTGCACCAGGACCGCAAGCGTGACAGTTCTCGCATACACCCTATCGTCATCGTCGCAGACCAGAAATGGCAGGACCTGCAGCAGCCATCGCAGCTGCTGACCATAGACGCTCTCAGCCGCTTTGTCGCTGAGCAGGCTGAAGTGCCTTTCTACCAGATAGACCCGCTGAAACTGGATTTCAGTGCCGCCGCGCAGATCGTGTCACAGGCTTATGCCGAGCGTTTGCGCATCATGCCTATCACAGTCAAGGCAGGTGTCGCGACCATAGCCACGGCAGACCCTTTCCATCAGGAGTGGCTGCCTGACCTTGAGCGCATGCTCAAGCTGCAGATCCAGGTGGTGATGGTCAACCCGCTAGATCTGCAGCGTTATTTACCCGAGGTCTATCAACTTTCTGCCGCCATCAACTCGGCCAATGCGGCCAAAGCCGGGCAGATCGTCGGCGTACAAAACTTTGAGCAATTGATAGAGCTGGGTAAAGACCGCCAGCTGGATGCCAACGAGCAGCATGTGGTCAACATTGTGGACTGGCTATTTAAATATGCCTTTGAACAGCGCGCCAGTGATATACACCTGGAACCACGCCGCAATCTGGGGCTGATGCGTTTTCGCATTGATGGGGTGTTGCACCAGGTGTATCAGCTGCCCAGCAATATCATGAACGCCATCACCAGCCGTATCAAGCTGCTGGGGCGTATGGATATGGTGGAAAAACGCAGGCCGCAAGATGGCCGCCTGAAAACCGTGAGTAGCGATGGCAAAGAGATAGAGTTGCGCCTTTCGACCATGCCGACGGCTTTTGGCGAAAAACTGGTGATGCGTATCTTCAAACCGGATGTGTTGGTACAGGATTTCCAGTTGCTTGGTTTCTCCAAACGCCAGAGCGAGCTCTGGGCGCAATGGACGCACCAGCCTAACGGCATCATTCTGGTCACCGGGCCTACCGGCTCGGGTAAAACCACCACGCTGTACACCACGCTCAAACAATTGGCGACCGATGAGGTCAACGTGTGCACGGTGGAAGACCCGATAGAAATGATAGAACCGGCATTTAACCAGATGCAGGTGACACAGAATATAGGGCTGGGCTTTGCCGAAGGCATACGCACACTGATGCGCCAGGACCCAGACATTATCATGGTCGGCGAGATCCGCGACCAGCAGACAGCGGATATGGCGATACAGGCGGCACTGACCGGCCATCTGGTGCTTTCTACCTTGCACACTAATGACGCGCCTTCAGCCATCACCCGCCTGCTGGATCTGGGCGTGCCGGCTTACCTGATACACTCCAGCCTGCTAGGCATTATGGCGCAGCGCCTGGTGCGCACCTTGTGTCCGCATTGTAAAACTGAAGGCGCGATCTCTGATGACGAATGGACCAGCATCACGCGGCCGTTCAAAGCGGCCAAACCGCACAAGGTCATGAAAGCCGTCGGCTGCCAGGAGTGCCGCAACACCGGCTATCGCGGCCGCACCGGCATTTATGAGATGCTCACCCTCACGCCAGCCATACGTAAACTGATCACACCAGAAACCGATTTGTTACAGCTACGCCAGGTGGCGACCCAGGCCGGGTTGCAGCCATTGATGCTCAACGGCGCCGAAAAGGTAGCCGCAGGCATGACCACGGTGGAAGAAGTGTTAAAAGTCGCGCCCCCTATCGAAATGGATTAAGCAGAAATGGATTAAGCATTTCTTGATTTGCCGCTTGAGTGCCTGTCACTGATAACGTAATGCTTCTATCGGGTTTAACCGGGCCGCTTTTCTGGCCGGATAAAAACCAAAGAATATCCCTATACTCACTGCCACGCTAAAGGCGATCAACACCGACTGGCTGGAGACTATCACCTCGGCCTGCGTGAACACGCTCACCAGTACCGCCCCGGCCACGCCTATGACTATGCCTATCAGGCAGCCGACGGTGGAGATCATGATGGCTTCGAGCAGGAACTGCATCAGGATATCGCGCTCGCGCGCGCCTATGGCCATGCGCACGCCGATCTCGCGCGTGCGCTCAGTTACCGAAACCAGCATGATATTCATGATGCCTATCCCGCCGACCAGCAGTGAGACCGAAGCGATCGCCCCCAGTAATAAAGACATGGTACGCGCGGTTTCAGCAGCCGAATTAGCGATGGCGGTCAGGTTGCGCACAGAAAAATCGCTATCGGCACCCTCGCGGATATTATGGCGCTGATTCAGCAGGCTATTCAGCGCATCTTCAACCATGCCCATCACTGCGTCTGATTCTGCCTGCACCATGATCTGCCGCACCGAGCCGGGCAGCTGGTTACCAAATAACTTTCTCTGCGCAGTGGTCAGCGGCACGATGATAGTGTCATCCTGGTCACGCCCATCCAGGGTCTGGCCCTTGCTTTCCAGCACGCCCAGCACCACGAATGGGCGCTGGTTGATGCGTATGGTTTTGCCAACCGGGTCTATATCATCATCGCCAAACAGGTTCTGCACCACGGTTTTACCCAATAGCGCCACCCGGGTGGCAGAGCGGGTATCCGAATCCAGAAAGGCATAGCCGGCGGTCAGATTCCACGACCTGACGTCCAGGTAACTGGCGGTGGTGCCTATGATATCGGTATTCCAGTTGTTGCTGGCATAGACTACCTGGCCTTTGCCGGTAGTCACCGGTGCCACGCCTGTCACCCCATCCAGCTCGCCTATCGCATTCGCGTCTTTCACATTCAGCGAAGGCGCATTACCGGTGGCAGAACGTGCGCCCCCTATGCGCGGCGGCCCAGACAGTACCACGAACAAATGGCTACCCATGGCATTGATAGAGCGTTTCACCGAGGCTTCGGCACCCTGGCCTATCGCCATCATCAGCACCACCGCTCCCACCCCTATCACCATGCCCAGCATGGTCAGAAAAGTGCGCAAGCGGTTAGCACCCATGGCGTGCCAGGCCTCGCCCAGCATCGCGCTAAACATGGCTAGCTCCGCTAAATGCATGATCTATGGACTGCGCTGGCATCACCCCACCCGCCCGCTCTGTGCCTGATGGCTGGTATCTTCTACCACCTTGCCATCCAGAAAGCGGATCTGCCGTCTGGCATGCTCGGCGATATCCGTCTCGTGCGTGACCAGCACTATGGTGATACCTTCCTGGTTCAGGCCATCAAAGATCGCCATGATCTCCTCACTGGTGGTGCTATCGAGATTGCCGGTAGGCTCGTCGGCGAGTATCAGGCGTGGCTGATTGACCAGCGCACGGGCTATCGCCACCCGTTGCTGCTGGCCGCCGGAGATCTGGTTGGGTCGCGATTGCATATGTTTGCTCAGGCCCACCTTTTTTAATAGCTCACTGGCGCGGGCATGGCGCTCCTCTTTGCCCAGCCCGGCATAGACCAGCGGCAGGGCGACGTTATCCAGCAAGCTGGATCGCGCCAGCAGATTAAAACCCTGAAAAACAAAGCCTATGGTTTTATTGCGCACCCTGGCGACTTCGTCTGCGGCCATGGTGGCGACTGCATAACCATCCAGCACATAGCTGCCGGCGCTGGGCATATCCAGGCAGCCCAGTATATTCATAAAGGTCGATTTACCAGAGCCGGAGGGCCCCATGATGGCGACATAATCACCCTGCGCCACTTGCAGGTTCACATCTGCCAGCACCGGGAAAGGCCCGGCCGGCGTTTGATACGCCTTGTAAAGGTGGCTCACTTCTATCACATGCGGTTGCATGATACGTGCGGCCTAAAACATTCTTGGGCCGCGCGGGCCATTATTGCCGGGGGATGCCTTGCCCTGGCCCTCAGCCTGCAGTTCGCTGACTATCACCTGGTCACCTGCCGCCAGCCCTGGGCCGGTCACCACCGTGTAGCGGCCATCTGTCATGCCTATATGCACACGCACCATTTCCGGTTTGCCGGCTTTTAACAGATACAGTTTTGCGCTGGCTAGCTCACGGCCACCGCGCTCGCGGCCGCCTTTGCCTGAGCGCCTGTCCGCGCCCTCCCGGCCCGCTCCATCGCGCCCAGCCCGGTTTTTCCAGTCTTTTTTACGCTCACCCGCGCCAGCTGCAGGCTGTTGTTCCTGTGCTTTCTGCTCCAGTGCTTTCTGCTCAGCCTCGGCCAGTTTTGGTTTATAGCGCAAGGCTGCATTTGGCACCAGCAAGGCATGGCGCGCACGGTCTACAATGATATTCACATAGGCGGTCATGCCGGGCAGCAAAGTCAGGTCGCTGTTATCTACCGACACCACCGCGTTATAGGTGACCACATTGGAAGTATTGGTCGAATTCAGCCTGAGTTGCTTGACCACGCCATCAAAATTGCGGTCAGGGAAAGCGTCTACATTAAAACTCACTTTCTGGCCTTCTTTGATCTTGCCTATATCGGCTTCGGCAAAACTGGTATCTATCTGCATCTTGGCCAGATCCTGTGCGATCTGGATCAAAGTCGGGGTCTGGAAACTGGCGGCCACCGTCTGCCCGACATCGACCACGCGATTGACCACCACGCCGGATACCGGCGAACGGATAATGCTGAAATTCAGGTTGGTCACATCACGCGCCAGCAAGCCGCGTGCGGTTTGCAGCTGCGCCTTGGCCGACTTGAGTACCTGCACCGCGGTATCCAGCTCCTGTTTGGAGACGTATTCCTGTGCATATAGCTCGCGCATGCGCTTTTCATTGGCCACCGCCAGTTCTACCGCCGCCTCGTTATTTCTCACACTGCCTTGTGACTGCGCGATCTGCGCGTTGAAGATCGCATTATCCAGCTCCATCAACACCTGGTCTTTTTTTACCACATCATTAAAGTCTACATAGATCTTTCTGACGATACCGGAGACCTGGGTACCGACGCTGATCAGGCTGACCGGGTTCAGCGTGCCATTGGCGGCCACAGTCTGCTCGATATTGCCTTCGGTGATTTCATCCAGCCTATATAGGTCTTCAGGCCGAGGTTGATGGGTGTGCTTGTAATACAGGTAAGCGGCAACCGCAATGACTAGCAGCACTAGCACAAACAGTATTTTTTTGATGCTTTTCATAGTGTTAGATCCACTTAATTATTAGAGGCCGCCGTGCCCGGCAGTGACTGGATCATGGCATGATCAAGCCCGCCCATCGCCTGTGCCAGCGTTGCGCGCGCCACATTCGCGTTGAGTGCGGCCTGGATATTCTGCTGACGTGCGTTTGCCAGCGCGCTCTGGGCATTCAGCGTATCAATAATATTGCCTACGCCGGCTTTGTAGCGCCCCAATGCAACGCGGTAAGACTGCTCGGCACTTTCCAGCAAAGTCTTGCTGGCAGTCATCGCTTGCAAGGCGGTGCGCAGATTCTGGTAAGCACTCCACACATCCAGCGAGATCTGCAAACGCAAGCGGTCACGCTGGGCTGTGCGCAGATCAGCCGTCGCCTGGGCCGCGCGTATGCGGTAAGTCGGCGCGTAGCCGGCAAAGATCGGGATAGCCACCGTCACCCCCAGTGTGGTTGAACTATTGCCGGCCAGCTGTGAACCGTCCTGCAAACTGTTGGCAACACCGATTGAAATCGTCGGCTTGCTCAATGCCTTGCTGGCATCTATGCTTGCCTCCGCCGCTTTCACCTGCGCCTCACTGGCGACCAGGTCAGGCCGCCGCTGCCCGGCTTGCTCAATAAACGATTGCACATCTTCAAGAATATGCGGCGGCGCTTCACTCACACTGTTGGCCAGCACTATGCCACGGTTAGCAGGCAAACCCATGATATTGGCCAGGTTGCCATAAGCGATTTTAAGGTTACCCTCAATGGTGATGCGCTGCAGGGTCAGTTGCGCATAAGCGGTTTGCGCCTGCAACTTATCAGCCGGAGTCGCCACGCCTGCGGTATAGCGCGCATTGGCTGCCTTAAAGCTTTCTTCCCCCGCCCGCTCGGCCTCACGCGCAGCAGCCAGGGCCGCAATATTGGCTTGCACCTGGTAGTATGAAACGATAGTCGTCAGCAATATATTCTGCACCACGCTACTTTGCGTGGCACTGGCTGCCAGCAGCAATTGCCGCGCATTTTCGAGATTGGCTTTACGGTTGCCAAAATCGTACAGCAAATAACTGGCCACCAGGTTATTAGACACCGTCATATTCGGATTGCTGCGGGTAGCCAGTTGCGGGCTCAATACGCCGACGTTGCTACCCAGGGTATCGGTCACCACCGGCAGATAAGCCGACTTTGCCACCCCCAGTTGCGCCGCCTGTATACGTGCGCTGGCCCAGACCTCATTGGTCTGCGGATTATTACACAGGCTGATATCCGCCACGTCCGCCAGCGTCAACGGCTGATCCAGACGCACTTGTGCACACGTGTCACCCGAGTAAGCTCCAGGGATCTTAGGCAGCGTATCGATCTGGGTTTCCAGCGGATCGCCATCGTCGTACCACAACGACTCCTGCGCCTGTACCCACCCGGCCAGGCATAAGCATGCTAGAAATAAAAACCTGCTCGCATTATTCAAAACATGACTCAATAAAATAAGGGATGGATGTTGCCATGACAGGTGATGTCCCGTAACAGCAGAGATGCGTCATCATAATGGAGAGGAATGACGACTTAAATAGCGCGATACATTTTGATACGTTACTGACCGACCGATCAGCTAGTTGTTACGACCTGGCGTATGTGCAGTCGTCGCAGCGGCTGCTGCACATTAACCTGGCCTGAACGTTGAGCCACCAGCCATGCAGCAGCTGGTTGATTGGTGATTGAGCAGAGTAATGGCTTACTTTACTGCGCCCTTACGTTTCAATTGCGCATATCTGCCATGTATCATTTGTGACAATAAATGTTGCCCGGATAGTTTTGAAATACAGAAAATAGCCAGCACATGCACAGCAACCAGCCCCATCAGGCAATAACTCAGCATCGCGTGCGCCTCTAACGGCCAATCTTCGCCCCAGAATGCATCGGTACGGCTCAGCCAGCCGGTGGTAGCCAATGCTGCAATCAAAAACCACATCAGATAGACTGCCCATTGCCCTAGCGGGTTGTGGCCTCTATGCGGTTGCACCTGCCCACTGCGTATCTGTGCGAGATGCAGGCTGATGGCAGCCATGCCTGGCCAATAAAACCTTGCCGGTTTGAACTGCGTGATACAGCCCAGCAATATGCGCCCCAGCACCACCGCCACGATCGTGTAGCCAAGTGTACGATGGACCCAGTCTGTTTCGTACCATAGGTAGCTCATCAGCCATAAGGCAATCACGCCGCTGGCCACCAGCCAGTGACTGAGGCGGACCCACCATGGCCATACCGTATTTGCATCCATGGCTGTGGCCTGGGCCTAGTCTTTCAAACCTATGGCTTTCACGATGGCCAGCGTTTTCATATCGAAATAGATCTCGACTTTTTTGCCTTCTTTATTGCGCCCGTAGATCTCGTAACAACTGCCATCGATCTTGAATTTCTTGATAGTGTAGCCTTCTGCCTCCAAGGCTTCTTTAAGGCTTTCTTCAGAAGCCCATTCCTCTTTCGGGTAAGACTTGCAATCGGCGGCTGCATAGGCCGAAGTGGCAGTCAGTAACAAAGCCCCTACGAGTAAAGCTAAGCTTGTTTTTTTCATTGTTTTTTCCTTTTATGATTGATACAACGCTAACTGACGGATGTCTTGCAGACTGGATGCACCAGTCAATGCCATCGTCATTTCCAATTCATCACGCATCCAGCGGATCACTTTTGCAACGCCCATGGCGCCTTCAGTGGCCAGCCCCCAAATATAAGGGCGACCTATGCATACAGCGTCCGCACCCATTGCCAGTGCTTTAAACGCATCCTGCCCACTGCGGATACCACTATCAACCAGGATTTTGCACTGCCCACCGACTGCGGTCACGATCTGCGGCAACACCGCAGTGACTGTGGGCGTATTGTCCAGTACCCGCCCACCATGGTTGGAAACTACGATACCTTCACAGCCAGCATCAACAGCGCGTTTTGCGTCATCTACATGCATCAATCCTTTTAGCAACAAAGGCACTGTCACCTGTTGCCGTAACCAATGCACATCTTCCCAGGTAGGCGCTTGTGACATCCAGCCATCAAACACGGTACTTTGTCCGGGGGCTATGGGTAGAGGGGCCAGCGCTTGCGCAAGATTGACGGCCGACACGCCCTCAGGCAGATCCATCAATGACTGCTTTACTGGCGCATCTACCGTAAACACAATGGCACTGGCGCCGCTGGCTAGGGCTTTCTCAAGCAGCGGTAATGTGCGGGCACGATCACCCTGCCAGTAGAGTTGAAACCAGAGCGGTTGTTGTGCCTGTTGAATGATATGTTCTATGGTTTGGCTGGCAAGACTGCTGACCATCATTTGCCCTTGCTGCGCATTACAGGCAACGGCAGTGCCTATTTCACCATCGTCATGAAACAGTTTTTGATAGGCCACCGGTGCCAGCAGGATAGGGTGCGCCCAACGCTCCCCGAACATTTCGCATGCAGTACTGGCATTGTGCAGCTGCTGTAGCGGCCTGGGCATGAGTTTCTGTGCCTGCCAGGCCAGTGCATTGGCATGCAGCTGATGCCCATCACCCGCATCAGCTTGCAGGTAATGCCAGATGGCGGCGGGCAGTTTAGCCTGCGCTTGTTGTAGGTAATGGGATAAAAGTGGCAACGATTGCATGACGTATAGCCAAAAATGCAGTTAATAAAATGCTGTCATTTTAACAGCGGTTTCATAGAGACATATGACGCATATTGCATAAGCTCGAGCGCCCTGCTGCGCATTATACATCCTCGTTAATATTGATAATAATTCTCAATTAAAATAAAATCCCGCCTTTATAAGAATAGTGATTCTTAACAATTTTTATAAAAAAACAAAACATAATATTTATAACTAGGGATACACATGAAGAAAACGTTAACACCATCACACGCACGTGATGCATTAGGGCTTAAGCCCATCTCGCAAGCCGTTTTTCAGGCTTTCGGGGTGTTGGTCAGCGCCCAGATGCTTTCATTCAATGCCTACGCAGCAGAGCCTATCAGCCAGCTGCCTGACGTTGAAGTCACCGACAAGGCCCTGGCAAAGGAACCAGCGGCAACGGGATACAACCCCAAGAAATCAGCGAGCCAGAAATTTGTTGCGCCGCTGATAGACACACCAAAATCTGTCACTGTCATCACCAAGGATGTGATTGAAGACACCGGCTCACTGAGCATGCAAGATGCACTGCGCACCGCACCAGGCATCACCTTTGGTGCAGGTGAAGGCGGCATTGCAGTTGGCGACCGCCCCTATATTCGTGGTTTTGAAGCCATGGGCTCGATTTATGTCGATGGCCTGCGCGATATCGGCCCCCAAGTACGTGAAGTATTTGCCATTGAGCAAATGGAAGTGATCAAAGGGCCAAGCGGCGCTTATGATGGCCGCGGCTCAGCTGGCGGTAGCATCAATATCACTACCAAACAGGCCAGAAAAGGCGACTTTGTCAAAGGCTCTATCGGCTGGGGTACAGATAGCTTCAAACGCGCTACGGTTGACGGTAACTTTATGCTGGGCGACAACTCAGCATTACGCCTGGTAGCCATGGGGCATGATGCAGATGTGCCTGGCCGTGATCACGTAGAAAACAAACGTTTTGGCTTTATGCCATCCATCACTTTGGGGCTGGATGGCCCTACCCAGTTGAACGCTAGCTGGTACCACATGGAAACAGACGACACACCTGACTGGGGCAACCCTTACTACCAACCAGGCGGTTTCCCTATCGGCAAACCAGTAGGGGATAAAGACAACTGGTATGGTGTGAAAGGCCGTGATTTCGCAGAGTCCACTGCAGATATAGGCACGCTCAAGATTCAGCATGCATTCAATGAAAATGTCACTCTGCGCAACACCACCCGCCTGGCAAAAACCAGAAATGATTATGTCGCGACGCGCCCGACCATCAGCACAGCCCTGCTCATGCAAAACAGGCAGGTCACGCGTGATTTAAGAGGCCGTGATGCAAGAGTGGACACCATTGCCAACCTGACCGATGTGACTGTGAATTTTGATACCGGCTCACTGAAACACCATCTGAATGCGGGCATAGAGTTTTCACGCGAAAAGCTTGATAACTACACCTATGCCGGCGGTGTGTTACCTGCAACCACCACCAGCCTGGATAACCCGGATGCAAACACCGCATCCACACCCACCTCCAGAAACAACCATCCTTCTTTTGAAGGCAGAACGATCAACCGGTCAGCGTATGCTTTTGACTCTATCGATCTGTCTGAAAACTGGATCCTTAATGCTGGTCTGCGAATCGACAGCTATCGCACTGAAATTGAAAACAATAACGTTGTGACCGGCGCGCAGACATCACAGTTTAAAAATGACAACACCTTCAAAAACTACCAACTGGGTGCAGTTTATAAACTACAAGCCAATGCCAACATTTATGCCACCTATGCAACCTCCAGTTCACCTGTAGGATTAAATCTGGGCATGTTTGATTATGCCGGTGGCCAATTAGTAGCAGGCACGCAAAGTCTTTCACCTGAAAGAAGCAAAACTGTTGAGCTGGGTACCAAATGGATAGTGCTGGATGATTTATCTGTGAATGCCGCCATCTTTAAAACGGTGAAGGATAATGCACGCGTCCCTGTGTCCACTGGCTTTGATAACTCGGGCGAAGTCGAGGTTAAAGGCTTTGAATTCAGTGTGGCAGGTAATATCACAGAGCAATGGAAAGTCTTTGGCGGCTACACCTACCTGGATGCAGAACAGACCAAGGCGGGAACGGTTGGTGATGCAAACGCGGCAGGCGGGCCAGCTTCCGCGGGCAAACAGATGTATGGTATTGCAAAAAACAGTGCCAGCTTATGGACGACTTATCAGCTACACCCTGATGTGACCATAGGTGGTGGTGCGTTCTATGTAGACAAAATCTATGCTGATCCGGCTAATGCAGGTTACATTCCATCCTACGTGCGCTGGGATGCGATGGCCAAGTACAAAATCAACAAGCACTTTGATTTGCAACTAAACCTGCAGAACCTGACAGACGAAAGATACTACAGCGCAACCTACTTCAGACACAATGCCATTCCTGCACCTGGCAGGCTGAGTTTCCTGACTCTCAATATTAAATACTAAGCTGCATGGCTTAAACTAAAATCCCTCATGGGTTTCCATGAGGGATTTTTTTACATCTTCTAGCTGACTTGACTCAGCTGGCGGCTTAAAACAGCACGGTTACAAAGCCCATTCTCGCAGCAAGTTGTGATAGACACCGGTCAGCTGCACCACTTCTGCCAGCTCACCATGCTGCTGACGTAATTTCACTAAGGCCATATCCATATCAAACAGCATACGCCTGTGAGCGGCATCGCGCACCATGCTCTGGATAAACATAAAGCTGGCCAGGCGCTCACCGCTTGTCACTGGCGTCACCGCATGCACAGAAGTGGAAGGGTAAATAACCATAGACCCGGCCTTGAGTTTCACGCGCTGCTCACCAAACACATCCTGGATCACCAGCTCACCACCTTCGTACTCTTCAGGGTCATTCAGGAACAATGTCGCTGACACATCCGCACGCACCCTGGCACTGCCGTCCGGCATGCTGCGCATCGCATTATCAACATGGAACCCATAATGATTGGTGCCGCCGGCATAGCGATTCACAAACGGCGGCAAGATCTTGTCCGGGAGCACCGCAGAAAAAAATAAAGGATCGCGATGCAATGCCTGCATCACGATCCTGCGGATTTGCGCCAGCAACGGGTCTGGTTCGGCCAGTTGCTGGTTATTCTTAACGGTTGCTGCCTGTATACCGGCGGTTGTACGTCCATCCACCCATTGCGCCTGTTTCAACAGGCCACGTATGGATGTTACTTCATCGTCAAGTAAAACACCCGGTAAACTCAGCAGCAAATCAACTCCTAGAACTTATATTCAGTGGTCACGATAGCCTGACGACGGTTTCCTGGAGTGACCAGACCACCGTTGTCATATACCGCGTCATAATACTCTTTATTCAGCAGATTTTTGACATTTAAACGCACCGCCCATTTGGGTTGCTCATAGGCAGCCATCAAATCTACACGTGCATAACCGGGAGCAGAGTTAGGGTTGAAGTGACCACCAGTAAAGGATCCACTAAGATTTGCTGAGCTTGGATTGTAAGCATAACGCTCACCCTTAACCTCTACACCACCACCGACCTTCCATGCATCGGTCAATGCATACGTTGTCCAAACATTTACCGTTGCAATTGGCGTATTGCGAGCTCGCTGTCCTTCAACACGAGCATCTGCGTAGGAGTACACATTACCAGCTGCAACGTTTTGTGCTGCCTTCAGTACACGCGCATCCAATAAGGCGATACCTGCAAATACATCCCAGCGGTCAGTAACTTTACCCGTCACCTCCAATTCAAAACCATTCGTGCGCCGTTTTCGAGTCAGGATTGCAGAAGTAGCTTCCAGGTCAGTACTTCTTTCCCAATACTTCGTTGCAGTGAATAATGCGGTACGTACTGCCAAATCACCATCCATAAATAGCCATTTACTACCCAACTCAAAGGTTTTGCTACGCTCTGGATCTTGAGGAATAGCAGTCAATTGATACAAGTCTGCAGTAGGGCTAAAAGAGTCACTCCAGGTTGCATAATAATGTCGGTCAGGATTTGGCTGCCATGACAGGCCTGATCTGTAGCTATTTTCACCGTAACTTAATTTTGGTGAAGTGGCACTTTGATATGTTGCGTGAAGTTCATCGCGACGAACTCCTGCCAGAACAGTCCAGTTTGGAATGAACTCGATACTGTCCTGCACATATACAGCATAGTTATCAGCATTAAAGGATACAGGTATGCCAGTAATGCTGGCAAAATGCCGATTAAACCCGACACCGTTAGGATTATTCCTGATTGCAGTAGTCAATGCATTACCGGTTTGTGTGTAAATCGCCCCGGTGACTGGATCATATGGTTGTAGGCTATGTCTGTAAGAATCCTCTTTCAGGTATTCAATCCCAGTAACAACCGCATGCTTCATTCCAGCCAGGTCGAATTTGGTACTAAAATCAGACTGAAAATTAACCGTATCATATTCCAGCGTACGCGTTACATTCCCACCAACCCTGTCATTAGCTAACGGCAGTTCATCAGCTGGCGTTTTCGCCCAATATCCACGTTTGTAATTGCCATGACGCAATTGCGTTCTCAATTGAGTATCTTCCGCAAACTTGTGTGTAAAAATACCGGTTGTGACTCTGGTATCGCTATCATCAAAGTTGTTATTACTTCCCCAGAAGGTCCTATCTGTACGGCCATTTGCACTATTATTCAGTGGATGAGTTGCCACAAAACGAACACCAAAATCTGGCACATCACGAGTTTGCGTATAAATATGATTCAGAAAGAACTCATTCTCGGTGCCAATGCCAGCACCAAAACTAATAGCTACACCCTGACGGTCGAATTCCGGCCTGTCTCCCGTAGCCGGGTTTTTACGATAGGTTTCTTCATGCCTATCCATCAAGTTAATACGGACTGCCGCAGTTTCAGTCAATTGCTTGTTAAAGTCAGCTGTAAATTGATGATAGTCATATTCCCCCAAGCTACCAGTAACTACATTTTTGTCACGCAACTCAGCCATTTTAGAAACCTGGTTGATGACGCCCCCTGCTTGACCACGTCCAAATAACATAGCGGCAGAACCACGCAGAACATCAACTTGTTCCAGGTTAAAAGTTTCACGGTTATATTGCGCAGTATCGCGCATGTTATCGAGGTACATATCACCAAAAGTATAGAAACCACGCAGATTGAAGTTATCTCCGGCGCGGCCACCTTCAGCAGCATTGACCGATAAACCAACCACATTACGCAATGCCTCACGCAAGGATCCAATTTGCTGGTCGTGCAATAACTCTTTTGTTAACGTGGTCACTGCTTGAGGCACATCTTGCGGGTCTTGATAAGTTTTACCAACGCGTGTCTTAGAGGCCTGATAGCCCTTGTTTGGCAAATCTTGAATACGTTGTGATTTTACATTTACTTCAGACAGCGTCTGCGCTTTTTGGTCTTCACCTTCAGCATGCGCCATCTGCGCACCCAAGCTAAGCAAGCTGACCATCACTGCGATCGGTCGCATGCGTAGCAAATTATTTTTTATCATCTTATCCCTCTTCATTTTGCTATTTATCATTGCTAATGAGAATACTTCTCATAACCAGTCATGATAAATAAAACAACATTGGGATTTCGTGGGTATTTTGTGATTTTTTTGTGAAGTCTCTAAAAACTGATGGTAAATGTGGAACCTTGCCCAGGTCGCGAAAAGAAACTGAGCTGCCAGCCCTGGTTGTCACAGATGCGCTGTATCAAAGATAAGCCCAGACCTAAACCATCCAATGGCAGGTCATTGCTGCGCACAAAGGGTTGCAAAATCTGGCCCTGCTGTTCAAGAGCGATACCTACACCTGTATCGGTCACAGAAATAGACGTTTTATCGATGATGAGTTCCACCTGGCCATGATGGGTGTAGTTAAGCGCATTCTTAAGCAGGTTGGACAATGCGGTTAACAATAAATCGGCATTAAACAATCGGGAAGCCGGTGCTTGTTTAATAATCAGATTAAACGCTATATTTTTTGCCTGAAAACCGGACTGCCAGCGGTTAAATGCTTCTTTTGCAATTTGTTCGAGTGTTTGTGTGCTGGTTGGATTAGCAGCGGTATGTTCGGCACGGGCAACAATAATTAATGACTCGATCAACTGCTGCATTTCAGAACTCGCCCGCGCGATCCTCTCTATCCTCTCATAATCAGGATCATCCTGCGCTCTGGCCTGCATCAACAATTCACAACTTGATGAAATGACCATCAGCCCGCTACGAAACTCGTGGCTGACATCACTGGTAAATAATCTTTCCCGCCAAAGCGCATCTTTTAGCCTGCCATAGGCCTCCTCAAATGCCTGCGCGAGACTGCCAATTTCGTCATCGGGAAAAGCGTTGGCACTTGGAACTTCGTCCAATGCGCCTAGTTTTCGCTGAGAAAATGCGTTCGATAGTTTAATGATAGGAGAGATAATTTGCCGAGCCAGCAACCAGCCAACCAGCACGCCTAATAGCGTAGTTAATAAAAAACCTGACTTCAAGGCTAGAAATAAATTTCGCTCAAAGCCGTCCTCATACAAAGTTTCGTCCTGCAACAGAATATAGTCCTTTCCATGCAGTGATTGTCTATATATATAGTAACTGGCAGGCTTGTCTTCTACCTCAGTAAACCCGTACTTGAGATCAACCAGGTATTTAGCAATTTCAGGCTCTACCGCTGTGTCTGCAGTGTAAAGATGTAAACCAAGGTCATTCAAAGTCGTTTGCGGATAAGCAGGATTTGCAACGATAAGCTCGAGTTTTGCGTGCATCTCCTGCGAAAGCAACTCGGCTTCCATGGCATGGATGATTTTATAAATCGCCAGGGTAAAAGCGCCAGCGACAAAAAGTGTGATCAGAGTGAAAGCGATCACAATCCGCCACCGGATCGAGACCTTATTCATTCTCCATCCCGATGCGGTATCCGATGCCATGTATGGTGTGTACTAAGGGCACATCAAAGGGCTTATCGATTTCAGTGCGTAGTTGATGTATATGTGCGCGCAAATTATCACCGCGGGTCGCTGCATCGCCCCAGAACTGCTCTTCGAGGTCACTACGCTTAACAGTATGCGGACTATGCTGCATCAGGGTTTCCAGCAGCTTCAGACCCAAAGGCGGGATCTTTAAAATGACACCGGCTCTTCGTACAACCAGCCCCTTCATATCAAAAGTGAGGTCATGCACCATCAATATACTGCTGTTGATGCCTTTACTACGCCGGTAAATAGCCAGGGCACGCGCTTCTAATTCGGCAAGAGAAAATGGCTTTACCAGGTAATCATCAGAGCCGGATTCAAAACCTTTTAACCGGTCGGCTAAAGTATCACGTGCTGTGAGCATGATGATGGGGGTAAAGACATTACCATCGTTGCGCAATCGGCTGGTCAGTTGCAAACCATCTATGCCGGGCAGCATGACATCCAGAATAATCAGGTCAAACTCCTGCGTCACTGCCAAATGCAGGCCGGTCAGGCCGTCCTGAGCACAATCGACTTTGTGCTCTTTTGAAAAGTAATCAACGATATTCGCCAGAATATCCTTGTTGTCTTCAATCACCAGAATACGCATATTCGTTTTTCCTTCACTGGCGGCCTATTTGGTAAAACTTACTTTCCATATTTAAATAAACAGTGTTGAAATTGAATTATTGCATACCGGCATGCGAACCCACGACTGCATGCATGGCTATTGGGCAAGCCATTTCTTCAAGGCTGACCCAATATGACCAACTATGCAAAACCAACTAATGCGTATATCAATGCGAGATTGAACGCACGCGCCCAGGTGCCAGCACTTCTTGCACTATGGCGGAAGATACTTTCCTGGCTCTGCGCTTTTTCAGCCATAGATAGACGCCGGTGACCGAAAGCATGGCCACTACCAGGCCCATCACAGAAATCAGGATACGTCCGGGCACACCCAGGATGCGGCCGGAGTGCAGAGGGAACTGCGCCTGCACTATCACATCGCCCGCCGTGCCTTGCCAGGGGATACGCTTGTTGACGTAGTGTCCATCCAGACCGTCGTAGTACAAGCGCTTATGCCCGGCACCGGCAACGCCATGGTCGGCATCCGGGTAATAAAAATCGACATTAAACAGCTGAAACGCGGCGCTGTATGAAATACGTCCGGCAGGCTCCTGCCAGCCTTGCGCTTTGGCGTCATTGATCGCTAGTGCCAACACCTTGTCAAAATCGACTTTAGGCGGCTGTTGCTGCGCTGGCGACAAACGTGGTCGTAAGTCTGAAGGCGCAGGTGTGAGTGTGAATGCAGACTTCATCACCGGCATAAACACTTCGCGGCGCAGATTCAATGCCAGCGCAGAAAATGCGAGGATGATCAGTAATATCCACGTCCACAAGCCAAATGCTCTATGCATATCGAAATAGCGTTTATGGCTGCTGCTGTTCCATCGCATCTTCCATGCCGGCCACCAGCGTTGCCAGAACGAAGCCTGGTTCGCAGCATGCGTCGCTTGTGCTTTATGCAGGCGGGTCTGCGGTTTTCTGCTTGTTTTTGGCAGGGTCAGGTAAAAGCCGACAAAGCTATCGATCAGCCAAATGATCGCCACCCCACCCATCAGCCAGATACCCCAGCGGTCTATGCCCCACATTTCAGGCAGGTGCAAACTGTAGTGCAGCTTGTAGAGAAAAGAGATGACATTGGTACGGTCTACCGGCCAAACCGCTCCCCATTCGCGTTTGCCTAATTCCTGCCCGGTGACCGGGTCTACGAACACCTGGTTGAACTTGACCGGTGCCAAGCCATCAGGTGGGTTGGGCAAGGGCCTCACCCCTAATGACAGCGTATGGCCAGGCTCCACCGTCAGCGGGATAGAACTCACTTGCACCTGCGGGTAGCGCTCTGCGACCTGCTTAGCCAATACCAGACTGGATTGATGCAAGCCGCTAGACTCGCTATGCATCCATGCCGGGTTCAACAACTCATCGAGTTCGTGATCCCAGGAGATGATGGCACCGGTGAGTCCGGTGAGGAGTAAAAATATGGCACTGGCAAGACCCAGCCAACGATGACAGAGCAATAATGTTTTTCGCCATGAGCCGGTGGCCGCGTTTGATGACTGCATATGCTTTCCAGAGAACATTTAGAAATCGATTGTAGCTGACAATAATAACGTACGTGGCGCAGCGATCGTCAGGAATGTGCCACTTTGCAACCAATAATCCTTATCCAATACGTTTTCAAGGTTGGCGCGGAATACGATAGGCTTGCCAGCCGCCTTGGTTATATAACGGGCACCAATATCCAACCGAGTCCATCCTGGAACACTCACGGTATTGGCACTATCGTAATAGGCAGAGCTGGTACCTATGGCCCTGCTATTGAAACTCAGGCCTTCAACCCAGGGCGTATCCCAATCCAGCCCCAGATTGGCGGTAAAGTCAGGCACGCCGATCGCATCTTTACCATCACTGGTGGCAGAATTACTTTTCACTTTCGGATCGGTGAAAGTAGTGCTCGCCATCATACGCAAACCGCTGGTCACTTCACCATAGGCGGAAATTTCAAGCCCGCGGTTACGTTGTTCACCAGAGTATTCCCTGCGATTAGTCACCGCATCAGTCTCAAGATTAGGCCTTTCGATCTGGAAGACGCTCACTATCGTAGTGATGCGGCCAAAATCGACTTTAACACCCACTTCATTCTGAGTGGATTTATAAGGAGCAAGCGCTTGCCCTACATTCTGGAATCCGGCACCAATGACATCTCCTTGTGTTAGGCCTTTAGTGTGATTCGCGTACACAGAAACGTTGTCTAAAGGCTTGATCACTATCCCCGCCAAAGGCGATGCAGCGCTCTCGTCATAAGTGCCCGTTTTAACACCGCTGGTTGGGTCATAGCTTAGTTGCTCAACCTTTTGATCTCGCACACCCAAGGTGAGCAGCACTTTTTCATCAAGGAAAGACAAGGTATCTGTCAGCACATAGCTGGTAAGCGTCAGCTCCTGGCTTCTTTCAGGAGAGTTTCTGCTACCGGCGATAGGCGGCAATGCAGCCGGATTGCGGATATTGGATGCGACTGTGCCTGCAGACTGCGCATAAAAATACCCGGTTTCCTGATCTAAGCGATTGGCAGCCAACGTCAGCGTATGCCCCACATTGCCGGTCGCAAATTTAAACCGTGCCCCGGCATTGGAAACAAAAGTTTTGCTGTAAAAATCATAATTGGCATTACTTAAGGTGAAGTCGCCACCTGCGCCTATGCCACCGGCTGCCGATGGGAAATTCTGTTTATAGGAGAAATCGGTGTAACCAACTCCACCATAAAGAGTCACGTTCGAATTCACATCGTATTCCAGATTACTCAAAAACGTTTTACCGTTGTAATCCAGCTTGGTGCCGGGGTAAAAGTTTCTTCTAGCATCCGGTGCCGATGGAATTCGGCTCAGGCTACTCGAGATTGTCGCTTGTGGCCGGAATTCACGGATATCATCCGCTTGCACCAGGGCATCAAAAGACCAGCGCAATTTCTCACCCAGATAATCAAGCCCTAAACTCGCCAAACCTGTTTGCTGACTCCCTTTATCGATAGTGCCTTCACCGGAACGCTTCAAGGCATTCACGCGCACACCCCATTCATTGTTTTGGCCAAAACGGCGGCCTGCATCAATGTGCGCAGCGAATTGCGATTCACCCAGATAAGAAGTGGTCAACCTCGTCAGCGGGTCATTGCCTGCACGCTTGGTGACCAGATTCACCGAGCCACCTATGCTGCCACTGGGTGGAATACCATTGACAAAAGTACCCGGGCCTTTAAGCACTTGCACGCGCTCCACCATTTCGAGAGGGACGCGCGTGGTTGAAGTCAGGCCAAACAATCCATTCAAACCGGTATCTTCGTTACCAACGGTATAACCCCTGATCTGAAACTGATCACCGAAACCACCAGGTGCCGTGAGCGCCCGCACTGAAGCATCATTCACCACCA
This sequence comes from Methylophilus luteus, assembly GCF_042676265.1. NCBI lineage: Bacteria > Pseudomonadati > Pseudomonadota > Betaproteobacteria > Nitrosomonadales > Methylophilaceae > Methylophilus > Methylophilus luteus. Next base: position 336,474 of record NZ_JBHTKB010000002.1, on the reverse strand, counting down.
CGTCAGCAACACTTCTGGCTTGTTGGTTCTGGATCAATTCAGAAGTGTAATTCACGGTACTGAAAGGCACGTCCATCACATCCTGATTACCTAACACACCCAAACTGCCGCCTTTAGCTACCTGACCACCGGCATAAGGTTTTGCCAGTGCATTATTATCCGCAGCAGATTTAACTTCTACTTCGCCCAAGGTTTCAGGGGTAGAAGAATCCACGGCATTCTTCTTTTCTTCAGCCATCACATGGCTGACACTCAGGGCAAGAAGGACGGCAACTGCAATTTTTTTCGGTGTAAACAACATCAACATACTCTCGTGAAATGACTTGATTAAAACAAAAGAAAAAGGCCGCTTTTGGATAGCAGCCTTTTGTAGATTTTACTTATAGATCAGCGTTTATATGATAATGATTATTATTAAACAATGCAATTCATTTTAGATATAAAAGTTATTCGCCAGCCATCTAGCGCTCATACTTGAACATTAAAAATCAAGTTGTGCACTGACAGTGACTGTGCGTGGTGCACCTAGGACCAGATAGCCAAAGTTAGCTGTATCACTTGCAGAGCCACCTGCTGAAGCCCAATAATCGCGGTCCGTTAGATTATCAATACGGCCACGAACAGTAACCAAATGACCTTTAATATCTGTTGCATATCGAGCGCCGATATCCAGCCTTGTCCAACCCGCTACGAGTTGCGTATTAGTACCATTCGCGTATACATGACCTGTAGTAATCACTCGAGCGTCAAAGGTTAACCCTGGCACCATGTAAGCATCCCACTCCAATCCTAAATTAGCTTGTCGATCCGGTATACCGATTGTTTGCTTATCTTCAGTAGCAGCACTGCCTGTATTTTTCTGTTTAGCATCTAACCAAGTAATACCTCCTAATATGCGCAGACTTGGCAAAAGCTGACCATAAGCCATGAGTTCAACACCCTGATTCTCTTCTTTTCCTTGTGATGTGAAAACATTGGCTGCATTTACAAAGCCACGTGGTTTATCAGTTGTGAAATAAGCAGTAGTAATACGTAACTTACCTAGGTCAAATTTAGCACCAACTTCTTTTTGTTTTGACTCATATGGTGCAAGAGTTTGCCCAACGTTAGCAGCATTTTGTGGTGCAGTTGCTCCTTGTGAGAGACCTTCAATATAATTTGCATACAGAGATATTCCATCCCATGGTTTTACCACTGCACCAAATACTGGGCTGACTTTACTTTTGTCATAACTATTCGTAAGCGCTCCATTATTGCCATCATAGACTGAAGCAATAATTTCCTGATGCCTTACTCCAAGTGTTACTAACAATTGATTGTTAAGCATGGACAAAGTATCGCCTAATGCAACACTTCTCAATATAGTCCTGCCAGTTCTTTTCGGATCACTTAAAACACCAGATCCGCCAGCAGTTGCTGGAGGTGGATCATAATAAACAGGTGCATATAAGTTGTTATTTAAGAAACTACCAAAAGCAAAAGCTGTGTTCTTGTCGTAGTGATATAAATTGGCATTTAAAACTACATCATGACCAATGGAGTCAGTATCAAATTTACCTTTTAACCCGACCTCACCAGTTCTCACTGAGTCTTCTCTTGTATTGTCGAATCTAAAGAAGTTTCCAGCACCGGTTGCAGAATCGTTGACAGTTAAGTTTGCAAGAGCATTTGCTTCATGTGACTCACGGAAACCACCAGCAAAATACGCTGTGACTTTTTCTGTCAAATCATATTCTCCACGGAAAGCTCCGAATGTGTCCCTCTCATTAGAATAAGACCATGGTTGTGCCCAATTTGAATCGCTTCGAGGGGCTCGTGGCACACCAGTTGCACCTAGAGAAACATTAGTTCGCGTTTGCTTCAAATGGTTATCTTGATAGCCTATATCACCGGATAATCGTAATTTTTCACCACGCCAGTCCAAGCCGATTGAGACCAAATCCACATCGGCGTGCTCTTTGTCAATAGCGGTCCCGCCATCCCGTTTGGACACATTTAATCGAATACCGGCGCTATCGTCTGGACCAAAGCGTCTCGCTAAATCGGCTGAATACAATTGCTGATTACCAGAGCTCCAACCAGCAGTAAATAGATTTAGTGGATCATTTGGCGCTCGCTTAGGTAGCAATGAAATCGAGCCACCAATTCCGTCTCCATTAGGGCTAGACCCATTTAAGAATGCGGAAGCACCGCGTAAAACTTCAACACGCTCAAAAAGCTCTGCTGCGATATATTGTCTAGGAAGTAATCCATACAATCCGTTGTAGGCAACGCTATCTGAATAGAGCTGAAAACCACGAATAAAATAAGATTCCTGGAAGTTACCAAAACCACGGGCCACACGCACAGAAGGATCATTCAACAATACATCGCCGACACTACGCGCCTGCTGGTTCTGAATAAGCGCATTAGTGTAAGCATTGATTGAAAACGGTGTATCCATAGCATCTTTATTACCCAACACCCCAACGCGACCACCTTTAGCCACCTGGCCACCGGCGTAAGGTTTCATCAACCCTTTTGCATTGGCGTCAGCAGATGCACTTACTTTTACCTCTTCCAGCTCCACGGTGCCTTCCTTTTCGGACTGCGCATCTTGAGCAAACACAGTGCCAGCTGCAAACGCCAGCATGACCGCGATTGCAGACTTTTTAGGTAACAGCTTGATTGTGGCGCTGCCAAATTTACTTGTTAAGATCATCAAATCTCTCATTATTTAATAAAAATGCACAGGCAATAAAGAAAGGCCACTGATCTCTCAGCAGCCTTTTATAGAAGCTTGGTTGTGCGGCTATAAACTTAAATGTAATGATAATAATTATCATTTATTTAAGCAAACTATTCTATAGAGAAATAGCTGCTTCGATAATCAATGTTGTAAAAATCCAACTCGGCGACACTTATCAATACTTCCATGTAAGCGTAGCTAGCCCATTTACAGGTGGCGCGTAATAGCCCTGACCGGAAGACGAATACCGCAAGCTCGACAAATATTTTTCATCTGTGACGTTATACAAATTAACAGCAACATCCCAATGATCGTCAATTTTGTATTGCGCCATTAAGTTGAGTATCGCGTAGCCATCCTGTGCATAACGCACCGTACCAATATCTACATGAACCGCGCTCTGCCAGTTAAGGCTGGCGCCTACTTTCAGATTTTCAATGTATGGCAGCTTGTATACCGCACTCACATGCGCCAGATGCTTGGGCGTAAAAGTGTTTACACTCTGGCCCTGATCACCTTTGATACTCATCAATCGCGTATATCCTGCATTCAGGCTCAGGCGATCAGTTAGTTCACCTGCTATATCGAATTCATAGCCTTTAGTGGTCGCTTCAATGCCTTTATTAATAGACCTGGTGCCGGAGGTTCCAATTTGCAGCGGTTGATTTTTTTGTTCTGTCCTGAACAGCGAGAATGTACTATTTAACTTTTGATCTAACCATTCGCTCTTCAAACCTATTTCATAGTTTTTGCCTTCAAGTGGTGCCAAAGCCTTCAAATCTACGCCAATGTCATTCTGGGGCATATAGATCTTAGAGTAGCTTGCGTAGACTGAATGCGCATTGTCCAGGTCATATACTGCGCCAATATAAGGAACGAAATTATTATTTTCCTTAGCATCTTGCGTGACTGTATAACTCTCTCCAGTTAACTTATAGCTGAATAAACTACCGCCCAAAGTGACTTTTAAGGCATCAATCGGGTTCAGCTTTGCGGCAGCGTATAAGTTACTAGCTCTTGTTCTGTAATCAGAACTTTTGCTTTCAGGACTAAACACGGGGTAAGGCACATCCCCTGCAGCATCAAAACTGGCGAGCGCTGTGGTCGCCGTCGAACGAGAAAACTCCCTCATAGCGACCCTGCTCATCGTGGCTCCTACTACCAACTCATGCTTGCGTCCAGCCAACTCAAATGGACCATTGGCATAAATATCCGCCACATAATCTTGCGTCTTAAAGGTATAAAAGAAAGGGTTGTTTGTTAAACCCAGACCAGTGATCCGGTTTTCGCTAGCATCTACATAATTGTGCGGGCCCGCTGAAGTCACTGCCTTTTGTGTGAGCTGACCTTTAATTTTCCAGTCATTATTAAAATAATGCGTCAACTCTGCAAAACTGATGTTGGTGTCAACATTTCGATAGCTCCAGCCTGGTGCCGTCGAATCAGATGCTTTGTAATGTCGTTTACTACCATCGGAATATAGCAAATTCAAGCCGCCAAACATGTTACTGCTAGCGTCATTTCTTTGATATGTATGACCGATAGCCAAACTGGTGTTCTCTGTAAGATCTGCTTCTATGATCCCGTACGCAACATCTCTTTCACTGCTATACCGGTCTAGATATGAATTCTTCTCCTGATGGGCCAACACCAGTCGGCCACGGATACTACCGTCCCCATTCAGCGACCCTGAAACATCTGCATCCAGCCGCCGGTTGTCCCAAGAGCCGATCGAAGCATTCGCTTTTGCTTGAAAATCTCGCGTGGTGCGCTTGCGAATGAAATTGATGGTGGCAGAGGGATTCCCAGGCCCAGTTAATAAGCCATTAGCACCGCGCAACACCTCGATACGGTCATAAAGCGCAATATCCAAATCGCCGTAGTTCGTGCCACTAAAGCTTATGGGCGTGCTCAAACCATCTATCTGAAAATTGGTGATGTTAAAGCCACGAGAAGTATATTGAGTACGCTCAGACTCAAACTGCTCAATCTTGATACCGGTTGCGTAAGACAACGCTTCATTCACAGTCAGAACGCGGAAATCATCCAACTGTTCGCGAGTAATCACTGAGATGGATTGTGGCGTCTCGCGTATGCTGGTATTCAAACGTGTAGCTGTTGAAGTAGATTCAACTGTGTAAGACTTTGTTTTTTCTGAAGGCTGATCTTTCTCAGCCTTGGAAGTCACTTTTACTTCGGGCAAAGAATCTACTTTCTCTTTATTGCCTGCTTCTTCTGCAAACAATGGTGCTGAGGGAAAAGCTAGAATTAAAGCGAGTGAGATCGTATTAATACGATGAGAGTGCATAAAGGCTCCGGTAAATATGGCTGCTAGCAGCTGCGTGTGGTGAACACACAGGCTAACAAAACTTAGAATTGATTTTAGATGATAATGATAACAATTATCATTAAATCACTCAAGAGTAGACGCATTGGGTAAAGTTGAGAATGCAAAGTTTTAACGGCTAGTTTTTAAACGTGACTTTGCCTGACGGCTGTGCTGCTTCGATATTCTGTTTGAGTCTTGCTAGGCGCAACAATGATTTCACCGCTGGCACTGACGGCGCTGATCAGGCTGACATCATAAAGGGCTTCTAATAACGGAATGGTCATTTGCTGGCTGCTATAGTCGCCAGTCATGCTGCCATTTTTAATGAATATCAGCCGCTCGAAGCCCTGCAATGCCTGGTTGATATCATGCAGGATAGCCAGAATGGCATGGCCGCGCTGGGCGGCAAAAGTATAAATAGAGTCCATCAGGCTGAATTGCAGGCCTGGGTCCAGCGCCGCTAGCGGTTCATCTACCAGCAACAGGCCTTTTTCAACGTCCCACAATTGTGCAAAAACTCTTGCCATTTGTACGCGTGCCTTTTCACCGCCAGAGAGGGTATCAAAGCGGCGTTCTAACAAATGCCCGGCGCATGCCAGCGCGGCTGACTGACGCACTATGTGCTTGATATCGGGGTCATAGGCACGGGCAACGCGGCCCAGGCCTATCACCAGTTCGACCGGCAAGCCAAAAGCGACTTCGTGTGATTGCGGCAAAATGGCCCGGTGTCGGCTTAAATCGACCAGCGACCATAGTTTGAGGTCACGCTGGCAGAAGGTTGCCTGACCACTGGCGGTGTTTAATTCACGGGCGAGTAATTTGAGCAGTGTCGATTTGCCTGCGCCGCTAGGGCCTAAGATGGCGACTCGTTCGCCGGCTTGAACCGATAGCGTAAACGGGCCGAAGCTGCGTTTGCCGAGGTTGACAGTGACATTGTGCAGGGCGAGCAAAGCCTGGTTAGCACTGGCCTGATTTGCAGTGTGAAGTGACATCAATCATGTTCCCTTGCGTATGCCGGCCAGCAGCACCAGAAAGAACGGTGCCCCCAGCAACGCGGTGAAGATGCCGACCGGGATCTCGGCCGGAATGGCCACAGTGCGCGCGGCGGTATCCGCAACCAGCAGGATGATGGCACCCACCAGCATTGCTAATGGAGCCAGGCGCCGCTGGTCAGGCCCTATCACCAGCCGCACGATATGCGGTGCTACCAGGCCGATAAAACCTATCATGCCGCACCAGGCGACGGCAAAGCCGCACAGTAGCGCGACCAGGATAATGACGCGTGCACGTAGATGACGTACATTGACGCCCACATGCGCCGCCGTGGCTTCGCCTAATGCCAGCGCATTCATCTCGTTCACCAGGCGGCGCACATACCAGATGGCAGCCAGCAGTAGCGCCATTAAGGCTAACAGCAGCGGCCAGCTGGCGCCAGCGAGTGAGCCCAAGGTCCAGAAGGTCAGGCTGCGCAGCTGTTCATCAGTCGCCAGGTAAGTACATAAGCCTATCACCGCGGTGGCCAGCGCATTGAGCGCGATGCCTGTAAGCAACAGCCCGGCGATGGAATCTGCAGTTAACCAGCGGGCGACAGTATCCAGCAGAAAACACACGCCTATCGCGCCGGTGAATGCTGCCAGCGGTAATATCCAGTAACGCAATGAAATAGGGATATCGATGCCACTGTTAGCCAGTAGCACTATGGTTAAAGCCGCGGCACACGCCGCACCGCTGGTGACGCCCAGCAGGCCGGGGTCAGCCAGCGGGTTGCGGAACAGACCTTGCGTCAGCGCTCCGGACAAGCCTAATGCAGCGCCTATCAGCGCGGCAAAAAAGATGCGTGGCAAACGCAGGTTCCACAGCACATAGGCGCCACCGGTCAACGGTTGATCAGTGCCTGAATGCAGCAATGCCAGCCAGTCGCCAGGCAATACCGACACCGCCCCTGCCCAAGCTGCGACCCAGATGCAGATGATCAGGGTCGCCCATAAAAACAAAGCTGGCCGAGACATCAAGCCAGCTGTTAAACGTGACGCCCATGGCGTCACGCTGATCGAAGCAGTCATCCGTTCATCGCTTTCACCAGTGCGTTATCCAGTGCAGCCACTGCCTGCGGCAGACGCGGGCCGAAACCCAGCATAAACATGGCTTCTAGCGAGGCGATGCGGCGTTTTTGTCCGGCCGGGGTTTGCGCCAGGCCAGGCAGTTTCAATGCGCCCTCTATGCCGCCGACTATGCCCAGGCCCTGGTCGGTAAACAACACCACATCCGGTTGTGCCGCGATCACCGCTTCCGGGGTCAATGGTTTAAAGCCGTCAAAACCCTGAATCGCATTGTGTGCGCCTACGTAGTGCATCATGGCTTCGGCACTGCTGCCTTTGCCGCCTACCATAATCTGGCCGGGGCTGTGTGAAAGCACGAACAGCACGCGTGGCATAGGTGTTTTGCGCGCCAGGATAGGCTCGCGCACCTTTTGCCAGTCGGCTTTCATTTTTTCAATTAACTGGCTGGCCTGTGACTGGCGTTCTATCAGTGCACCTATGCGGGTGATACGCTCCAGCACGCCTTCAAATTTATCATTGGCGGCCAGCACGGTGACTGGCACCCCCGCGGCATTGATCTGCCGCAACACGGCAGGCGGGCCGGCATCTTCAGTCGCCAGCACATGGTTAGGTGCCAACGCCAGTATGCCTTCGCTGGACAAGGTTCTGGCATATCCGACGCTAGGCAGCTTGGTTGCGGCTTCCGGGTACAGCGAGGTGGTGTCCACGCCGACCAGCTCGTTATGCGCGCCCAGCGCATAAATGATCTCGGTCAGGCCGCCACCGATACTGACGATGCGGCGTGCCGTTTTTTTCTGGCCTTCCGCCGCCCACAGCATGCTTTGCGGCAAACAGCTGGCAGCGGCCACAGCAGCAAGCTGCAACAGGAATTTACGCCGGGCAGCTGCGGATGCTAAATCCTGCATAGGGTTGTTTAATTCAGACATAGTTCGTGATCCTTGAGCAGGGTTTCTACCAGTGCTCGCCACTGGGCAAGTTCAGGCTTTCCGGGTTTGCGTTCACCAAACAGCATGGCGATCACATTGCCGTCAGCATCAAACAGCTCCAGCGAGGTGACCAGGCCGTTCACAGTTGGCTTACGCACTATCCAGGCACTGGCAATATGGTCTTCACGCAGATGCAGGTTAAAACCTGGGTCCAGCACATTGAGCCAGGGGCCCATCACCGCTACTTTGTGGATCAACCCGGAATGGATCTGCACCATGCCAGGGTTGGCGACAAAGATCATTAAAGCAACGCTGTCGCTGGCTGCCGTTTCAAGCAGTTGACGGGCACTGGCCAGAGCTACCTTCTGCACATACTGCGACTCTGCCAGGCGCATGCTTTGCAGACGTGAAACACCAAACTGCTTGAGTAAGGTAAAAAAGTCGTGCGTATCTTGCAGCGCGCGCCAGGCGGCCTGAAACCCGGCTACGTCAACCTGAGCATCTGCCAGCTCTGCTGGCAGTGCTGGCGCGGGCCTGGTCGTCATGCCCGGCTGCTGGTCTTGGGCTGCATAGTGCTCAACAAAGGCCTGATAAGCCTGGGCATTGCTTTGCGGCTTGATAAATACTTTGTGGATGGCGGTGCCTTGGGCATCAAAAAACTGCAGACTTTGCTGCACGCCTTTTTCAACCGTTCCTGACACAGCAAAGCCATGTGCCCATTGCCCGTAAAATGCGCGCAGATCGATATCGCCACCCAGCACCAGCCCGACATGGCCGGTATTGCTGACATTGCGGTAAACACCGGTTTTCTCATGCACGCACGAAATGTTGCGCGTCAGCGCCATCACTTCGCCCAATGGCTCCAGCGCTTTGATCAGGGCAGGCCAGTCAGCTTGCAACCTGGTCGCACGCAACAGCGGTGCTTCTTGCTGCAAGCTTTCTCCCGGCAGCCCGGCATGCGCAGCGATCAGTTCGCCTTCAGAGATGTGCAGTTTTTCTGCGATATCGCGGTGGCGCGCTTTGGCCGACTGACGTTCTATAGCAAATTGCTGGCGTATGGTTGCCAGGCTGGGCATAGCTAAATCAGCACTGATCAAGGCATTTACCACTTTTTAGGCAAGCTCATCCAGTTTTTGTTGCGCAGATGCGTCTGGCGCAGCGTGGCCCTGGTCATTGCGATGGGTGATCTGCAATAAATCCTGGCCATTCAGGTGGTAAGCTTTGGCAAAACCGGCGACATAACTACCGTGGGTCGGCGTCAACTCCACCATATGAAAATCGGTGAGTTTGCCTATGGCATCCATGAACTTGCCGAATTTTTCATAGAAAAGCGCCATCACTTCGTCAAACTTGGCGCTGTTTCTTTCCACTTCCTGGGCGCTGCATTTGAACACCAGGCGTTTTCTGGCAAACAGGTGTCCGGCATCTTTTTCACTCTCGACAAACATGGCGGAACAAAGACCGGTTTCGCGCAGGTTGGCACAATGGGTGGCCAGTTCACTGACATAGATGTAAAACTTGTTATCGCGCTCTACATAAGCAGCGTAACTGGCCTCTGGCACGCCTTGTGCGTTGACAGTCGCCAGTTGCACGGTTTTGAACAGGCCTTTGAATGCAATGGCTTCTTCGCCTACTGATTGAAGTTTTTCCTGATCGGTCATAAGTATTTCCTTAAATTTCATTCATTGAAGAGGCACGACGTGATAACAAGGATTGCGGGAGTGATGGTTACACGCAAATGGTATTGCACGCCCCTGCTTCAGATTGTTTACGTAGCGATACAGCTAGTCTTGCCGGCACAACAAAAACTCCACCATTGGACCGCAGAATATTCTGATAGATGCTGATAAGTTATAAATTCTTACAGCGGACATTCTACATGAGAAGCATTCCCATTTTCAAGTAGCGCAGATACGGCAACATAGCCTTTGCGTGCGTTAACAATGTGTCACTTGGTAAAAGATGACCAAACAGCCTGCTTAAGCAGGCAGAAAAAAACTCCGCTACCTTGCTGATAGCGGAGTGTAGATAGTACTGCTGGCTGAAAATTAGCTTCGGCAAAGGCCAGCCCAGGTAACAAGCTGGCCAGTGTTAAAAATTAGATCAACTTCAGCGTGCCCTTCATCAGGGAAGCATGGCCAGGGAAAGAACAGAAGAAAACATAGCTGCCTGCCGCGTCCAGTTGTGATGGAGCGAATGAAGCATTAGAAGTTTCGCCACCACCGATCACTTTGGTTGAAGCAACCACGCGCGCATCTTGTGCTTTAACGTATGAATTGGCAACGCCGGCTTTCATGCCGTCTTGCAGAACACCTTGCTCGTCAGCCTGCTTGCTCACCACCAGGTTATGACCCATGATGTTTTTGCTCATAGTGCCAGTGTGCTTTAAGTTGATGGTGAAGGCTTTACAGGCTTTAGGCACTGCGATCTCTTTCACGCTGTAAGTCATCTGGTCTGTGGCATCTACAGTCACATCACATTTGTCAGCCGCTTGTGCAGGTTGCTGCATCAAACAGATTGCGGTACCCGCTACAGCGATCAATTGTTGCCATTGTGTACGTGTTAAATTCATCATTTCTCCGTTTCATCCATAACAAAAAAATAGCTGGCTACTGAAGTTTTCACTCGTTGGCTGGCTCGGCTTTTAAAACTGCCTGAAGCGGACCTGGTTTCAGGCAAGATTAACTGTTTCAGTCTTTTGCGCGTGGCTTTAACCAGTAATAAGCGGCGATCAGTATAGGCAATGCGACTGCCGCATTTGAAACAAGTTCGCGCGCATCATCCACCAGCAAGGCTGTCAGCAAGCCGGTGAAAGACACCACCGCGATGACAGCAGGCCATAGAAAAATCTGTTTTAAAGACTTATTTCGCATACATCACAGCCTTATTAGCTGGCTCTATTCAATATCGGACGCGTGATAGTCACGGCGGTGTAGTGATGGCGTTTTTTCCACCACAGTTTCAGGCCGGTCCATAACACTATGATGCTCAATATATCGAGTATCGCCCAGATGCCCTTGAGGCTCATGCCGCCGTAATCGCCAAAATGCAAGGGTTGCGAAACCAGTAGCGCAACCAGATACCAGGGCAAAGGACGGCTGTCGGTCAATGTGGCGTTCTGTGCATCTACCAATACCGGTTTAAACAGGCGCTTGGTCAACGGGCTGTCGCCACGCATGAAAATGCCATAATGATGCTGGCTGCTATAGTCAGTGCCAGGGAAAGCAATAAAGCCCAACTGCATGTCGGGTTCGGCTTTCTGCGCCACCTCTAGCGATTTCTGCAAAGACGCAAACTGGCTAGGCGGTGGCAGGTTTTTATACGGGGCGATCATTTGCGACATCTGGTCGAATTGCCAGTATTTCACCAGCAGGTCAGACCAGGCGTTGATCACACCGGTTGCGCCCACCACCAGAAACCAGCTCAGGGTGACTATGCCTAGCATATTATGGATATCCAGCCGTTTGAGCTTTTCACCACGCTGGTGCCTTATCTCGCCAAATGGCAGTTTGCGCATGAAAGGCGCATATAGCACCACACCAGAGATGATGGCGATCACCAGCAGAAAGCCCATCAGCCCCAGAAACAGCATGCCAGGCAGACCGGCGAACAGATCCACATGCAGCTTGAAGACGATGTACATAAAGCCTTCTTCAGCGGGTGGCTCACCTAGCACCTGCGCGGTACGCGCATCCATCACCACATATTTGAAACCACTGGTCGCATCAACGGTTTTAGCCATGCTGATGGTCCATTGCAACGGCTCATCATCGTCGCGGTACATATACAGAGGCACGAAGCCCGGATTCTGCTTTTTGGCAGTCGCCAGCAAGCTGTCCATACTCGCCATAGCGCCATCGTGCTGTATGTTGGGGGTGACGATATGATCACCCAGCAAGTCATGGATCTCATGACTGAAGATCAGCGGCAATCCGGTCAGGCACAGCAATAACATGAATACGGTGCAGATCAGGCTGGACCATTTGTGTACCCATGCCCAACGCCGGATAGATTGCTGCGTCATAAACTACTGCCTGCGTTTTTTCGGTTATGGTTGTGGCTGGCTGACAAAGCCGACTTTTTTCATGCCTGCGGTCTGCGCCTGGGCCAACACTTCTGCCAGCACCTGGTAGCGTGTGTTTTTATCGGCACGGATCTGCAACTCGGGCTGCTGCGTTTTGCCACTTTCCTGATTCATGCGGCTGATCAGCGTATCTTTATCGATTTCGGCATCGTTCCAGTACAGTTTGCCATCGGCATCCACTGCCAGATCTATCACTTCCGGCTTTTCTTCCAGCGGTTGCGAGGTCGCTTGCGGCAGGTCTATCTTCACCGCATGCGTCAGCAAAGGCGCGGTAATGATAAAGATCACCAGCAGCACCAGCATCACATCCACCAATGGCGTGGTATTGATCTCGCTCATAGGTTGGGTGTGCTCACCGGCACTGAAAGGATTATTTCCTATCATGAGTTGCCACCTTTATTCACGACACGGGCGTGAATGTCGGTCACATTGGCTGACTTGCTACCTAGCTTTATCATAAGCGGCGCCCCCGTCGTCAGCAGCGTATGCAGGTCCTGGGCAAAACTTTCCAGCTCGGCCATGATGACGCGGTTGGCCTTGATAAAAGCGTTATAAGCCAGCACGGCCGGAATCGCCACTGCCAGGCCGATCGCCGTCATGATCAATGCTTCACCCACCGGGCCGGCCACTTTATCAATGGTGGCAACGCCGGATTGTCCTATTGCTGTCAGGGCATGATAAATACCCCACACGGTACCGAACAAGCCGACAAAAGGTGCAACGCTGCCCACTGACGCCAGTACTGACAATCCACTATCCAGGGTCGCCTGCTCTTGCGATAAAGTACGGCGCAACTGACGCGCAATAAACTCATCCTGGCTACAGGCAGCACCCAGTGATTGCGCGGCATATTGTTGGTGGTGCTGCGTGGATTCCACCGCAGTCAAGGCCAGGCGATAAGCTGGAGATGGCTGCCTGTTTTCCTGCAACGCTTCCTGCAGGGTCGCTTTACGCCAGAACTGACGCACATAAGCATTGACCTCGCGCTTATGCTTGAGCACCTTCCAGGACTTCACCACCACAAAATACCAACTCAATACCGACATGGTCAGCAAAATCAGCGCCACAATCACTGACACCACGCCACCTTCAGTGATAAATGCCAAACCGCTTGTAGATTCCATTAAAAAATTTCCTTTCCGATCAAACTTATATATTTAAATGAGCTATTTAATTGAGTGTAAATGCCAGCGGCACAATGACAGCGGCACTCAGGGGTTTACCGCCTTTGCGTGCCGGCTCAAACCGCCACTGCTTGACTGCATTGATGGCTGCCGTGTCCAGGCGCTCAAAGCCACTGCTTTTAGAGATCTCCACCGTTTCCGGCCTACCATCAATAGACACCAGCACTTTTAACAGTACGCGGCCTTCCTCACCGGCACGCTTGGCCAGCTTGGGATATTCCGGGGGCGGGTTGTTCAGATAAGCGACGCCAAATTTGGGTGGCTCTTCTTTTTCTTCAACGATTTCTTGCTTGGGCGGGGCTGCCGGTGCAGGCGCAGGTTTGGCCGAAGCAGCAGCCGGGGCCTCCATAGGCGGTGCCGCTGGCTGCGTGCTGGCTTCAAAACGTGGCGTATCCGCAGTTGGCTCTACTATGCGCTCAACCACAGGCGTAGGCCTTTCCACTGGCTTGACCGGTGTTTCTTTGGGTTTGATGACAGGTTTTTCAACCGGCTTCTGTTTGATGATAGGGACTATCTCAGGTGCCGGCGCTTCTTCCTTTTTGGCAGGCAGGGTGATCAGGGAGACAGTCATGGGCTCAGGCTTGGGCGGGATCACCACGGTTTCTGTGTGTATGAACACATACCAGATCAGCGTGGCATGCAATAGCACGACAGCCAGCATGCCCAGCCACGAGCCGCTTTGACGCTGCTCACGTTTCAGCCAGGCCTCTGCCGCCAACGCCGGCCAGCCGAAGACACCAGCCAGGGGCTTGGGTTGACGATGATGCAAGCTCAGCTCAGGAACCCCGGCAGCTTGCGCTCGCGCAGGCCTTAAAGGTAATCCCGCTATTGATTCACGCTGAAACATCCACACACATCCTCATACTTGTATAAATAGCTAGAAGGCAAGTTAATGCGCATCATTATCATATCAGTTTACTCAAATACTGACATTTTGAGTGTTAAATAAACATTTTATAACCGTGACCTCATGCCACAGCGCAGACAACTCATCATGGATTTGTTTCACTCAGGGTGAGAAAAGCAACAGACCAAGAGGATAAAAATCAGATGATAAGTCTTTGATAAACACTGATATTGTCATTTGGCATGAGCAACTATCAGTTTTTTGTTCAGTGCAGCTCGCTCATTTGCGCACGACAAATGCAGCTACAGTTTGGCGCTGTTACCAAGCAAGATGACCAGACTTCCGTCACCTCCCAACAATCGCTTAGCATCAACTCTTGCAAATCCGTATACACCTTAGCAAATACGTGCCAAAACTTTTTGCAACGACGAGCTTATACAAAACTTAAACTCATTGGTTGCAATCAATCATGCAATCCTATATGATTGGACCCCAAAAAAAAGCCGACTTACATGCAAAAGCACAGCGGCATCAGATTTCAAGGAACACCCTTACCAGGGGTAATTTGGCGCATAAAAAACAACGCCTATTTGAGCAATGACATGTTGGGGTTAGGAGCATTGCTCAAACTCTTTATTCGAGCAGCCTATGGCTGCTCGAAGCATTTCTTAAACGCGGTTAGCGTAATATTCAACTACCTGCTGCACGTCCAGTGGGAACGGTACATCATCAATCGATGGCAAGTGACCGACCTTCACAGAAGCAGTTGCTGTATCTACAGACACCCACTCAGGTAATGCCAGGCTTGGAGTTGCCAACGCTTCAACCACCATAGGGATCTTGCGGCTTTTCTCTTTCAAAGTCACCACATCACCCACCTTCAGACGGATAGATGGAATGTTGGCTGATTTGCCGTTCAACAAGATATGGCCATGGCTTACCAATTGGCGAGCTGCGATACCTGTTGGTGCAAAACCTGCTCTGAACACTACGTTATCCAGACGGCGCTCCAGCAATGACATCAATTTTTCGCCAGTAGGCTCATTGCCTTTACGGGCTTCCAGCATCAAACCACGCATTTGCTTTTCGCTCACGCCGTAGTTAAAACGGATCTTTTGTTTTTCCACCAATTTCACAGCAAAGTCAGAGCGACGACGACGCGCTGCCTGGTTGCCATGCTGTCCAGGTGGGTTTGGACGGTTTTCGATAGACTTACGTGACAAACCAGGTAATTCGATACCCAATGCACGCATAATTTTCAGTCTTGGTCCTGTGGTTCTCATTGTTTCAAAGCCTTTCCTTTAAAATCTGAAGTGAAATATTAGTCGCTACTAAATTAGTGAACCCTATATTGTAGCGTATTATTGTAAAGTTGAAGAGGGGGTAACAAAATCCGTGACCTCTTGTTGCAAAGAAAATTCACGATGCGCCTGTAAAAGCGCCTGCCAATCCTGTAACAATTGCTTGGCTGCCGACTCAATCAAATGACTTTCCGCATACTCTGGCGCGTTTAGTGTCTGCGCCAAACTGCACCCCAACAATGCAAGGTCTTCGGAAGGATTGATCGCGTAGCGGGTGGCCACACAACTTAACGATACAAGCACAGCACTCGCTGTTGGCAAATCCGGATCAAACAGATCATTTTCCTTGATAGCGAATTCAGCTTGCATTATTTTGTTGACTTTCCTCAATCAGTTCTCAAATGATAATGTTTCTCATTTAGGAAGTCAACAATTATTTGCAAACTCTTTTTCAAATAAACAAATATCTTTTATTCGCCTCTCGCAACAATCCCGATAATCTTGACCAAATTAGTAAAGCAAGCTAATGTATAGGGTTCAACATTAATTAGCATAATAATCAAGATTTTATGGACTCTTCAGCCCACTCTGCGACAGACACTCACGCCAAATCTATGACTGGTGCTGATATCGTCATCAACTGCCTGAATGAAGAAAAAGTCAAATTCGTGTTTGGCTATCCAGGTGGTGCTGTCTTGCATATATATGATGCACTGTATAAACAGAATGGCTTCAAGCACATTCTGGTGCGTCATGAGCAGGCTGCCGTGCATGCGGCAGATGCCTATTCACGCGCCACTGGCGATGTAGGCGTTGCACTGGTCACCAGCGGCCCAGGTGCGACCAATGCCGTGACTGGCATTGCGACGGCCTATATGGATTCCATTCCTTTAGTTGTGATCAGTGGCCAGGTGCCAGTACCGGCTATCGGCATGGATGCATTCCAGGAAGTCGACATGGTTGGCATCACCCGCCCCTGTGTAAAACATAACTTCCTGGTCAAGCATGTTAAAGATATCGCGCCTACCATTAAAAAAGCGTTTTTTATTGCTAAAACCGGCCGTCCAGGCCCGGTAGTGGTTGATATTCCTAAAGATATCACGGCACATATCGCAGACTTCATCTACCCGAAAACGGTAGAGATGCGTTCTTACAGCCCGATATTGAAAGGCCATAGCGGCCAGATTAAGAAAGCGGTTAAATTACTGCTGGGTGCAAAACGCCCTATGATCTACACCGGCGGCGGTCTGGTGCTGGGCAACGGTGCCGCCGAGCTGGTCAAGCTGGCAAAAGCACTGAATTTCCCGGTGACCAACACGCTGATGGGCCTGGGCGGCTACCCTGCCACCGACAAACAGTTCGTCGGCATGCTGGGCATGCACGGCAGTTACGAAGCCAATATGGCGATGCAGCACTGTGATGTGCTGCTGGCAGTTGGCGCGCGTTTTGATGACCGCGTGATCGGCAACCCCAAGCACTTCACCAGCCACAAACGCACCATCATCCATATTGATGTCGACCCTTCCAGCATCTCCAAACGCGTGAAAGTGGACGTGCCTATCGTGGGTGACGTGCAATCCGTACTCGCCGATATGGTAGAGATACTGGCGCAGGAAGAAAACAAAACCACGGACACTGCCGACTGGTGGGATCAGATCAACGAGTGGCGCGGCGTGCAATCGCTGGATTACACCTATTCCGACACCGTGATCAAACCGCAATACGTGGTGCAAAAGCTGTGGGAAGTCACCAAAGGTGAAGCCTACGTGACTTCAGACGTGGGTCAGCACCAGATGTGGGCGGCACAATACTACAAGTTTGATAAGCCACGTCGCTGGATCAACTCCGGCGGCCTGGGCACCATGGGTGTGGGCCTGCCATATGCGATGGGCTGTCAGTTCGCTGATAAGCACGCGCAAGTGGCCTGTATCACCGGTGAGGGCAGCATCCAGATGAATATTCAGGAGCTTTCCACCTGTGCGCAGTATGGATTGCCTATCAAGGTGATCCTGCTCAACAACCGTTACTTGGGCATGGTGCGGCAGTGGCAGGAGTTCTTCTACGAGAACCGCTATTCCGAATCCTATATGGACAGCCTGCCTGACTTTGTCAAGCTGGCAGAATCTTATGGCCACATCGGCATGCAGATCACCAACCCGGCTGACGTGGAAGGCGCATTGCAAGAGGCTTTCGCCAGAAAAGATAAATTCGTGTTCATGGACTTTTTAACCGACCAGGCCGAAAACGTATTCCCTATGGTCGAGAACGGCAAAGGCCTCTCAGAAATGGTGTTAAGCCCATTGAGCGGTGCACGCCTGAAGGGAGAGCAATAATGCGTCACATTATCTCCCTGCTGATGGAAAACGAAGCCGGTGCGCTGTCACGTGTGGCAGGCCTGTTCTCGGCGCGCGGTTACAATATTGAATCACTCACCGTGGCTGTGACAGAAGACCCTACCTTGTCACGCATGACCATAGTCACCACTGGTTCCGATGATGTGATCGAACAAATTATCAAGCAACTCAACAAGTTGATTGACGTGGTCAAAGTGCTGGACCTCAACGATGGCAAGCACATTGAGCGCGAATTGATGCTGGTCAAGGTTAAAGCCACCGGCGTTTATAAAGACGAAATGAAGCGCATGTGCGACATTTTCCGCGGCCGTATTATCGATGTGGCCGACAATAGTTACACCATAGAGCTTACCGGCTCTTGCAGCAAACTGGATGCATTTATCGAAGCCATAGACCGCAGCGCGATTCTGGAAACCGTGCGTACCGGTGCGTCCGGCATTGGTCGTGGCGACCGCATCCTCAAAGTTTAAACACCCCTATTTTTAAATATATATACCTAAGCATTTGTATTGAAAGGCAAAAGCAGACATGAACGTTTATTACGACAAAGACGCCGACTTAAGCATCATTAAAGGCAAAAAAGTGACTATCGTGGGTTATGGCTCACAAGGTCACGCACACGCAGCAAACTTGCGCGACAGCGGTGTAGACGTCACTATCGGTTTGCGTAAAGGCGGCAGTTCATGGGCTAAAGCTGAAGGCGCCAAACACACCACACTCGAAATCGCTGCTGCAGTGAAAGAAGCTGACGTAGTAATGGTATTGCTGCCAGATGAGACCATGGCAGAAATCTTCCATGCCGAGATCGCACCTAACCTGAAAAAAGGCGCTGCGCTGGCATTTGCTCACGGCTTTAACATTCACTACAACCAGATCGTGCCGCGCGCTGATCTGGACGTGATCATGATCGCACCAAAAGGCCCAGGCCACACCGTGCGTTCAGAATACCTTAAAGGCGGCGGCGTACCTTCACTGATCGCTGTCTACCAAAACACTTCCGGCAAAGCCAAAGAAATCGCATTGTCATACGCAGCTGCTAACGGCGGCACCAAAGGTGGCGTGATCGAGACTGATTTCCGTGAAGAAACTGAAACTGACTTGTTCGGCGAACAAGCTGTGTTGTGTGGTGGCGCGGTTGAACTGGTGAAAGCCGGTTTTGAGACACTGGTTGAAGCTGGTTATGCGCCAGAAATGGCCTACTTCGAGTGCTTGCACGAGTTGAAACTGATTGTTGACCTGATGTACGAAGGCGGCATCGCCAACATGAACTACTCCATTTCTAACAACGCGGAATATGGTGAGTATGTGACTGGCCCACAAGTGATCAACAGCCAGTCTAAAGATGCAATGCGTCAATGCCTGGCTAACATCCAGAACGGTAACTACGCCAAACAGTTCATCCTGGAAGGCCGTACCAACTACCCAGAAATGACTGCACGCCGTCGTTTGAACGCAGCTCACCCAATTGAGCAAGTAGGTAACAAACTGCGCGCCATGATGCCTTGGATCGCAAAAAACAAACTGGTTGATCAAAGCAAGAACTAATTAAACCAGCCACAGGCAAAAAGCACAGGCAGATATATCGCCTGTGCTTTTTTATTTGTAGAATCTCAAATCGATAAAATGATAAAACGGATTCTTGTACCAAATCAGCAACGACTGATCAGAGATACAAGAGAATAAGGAAAACAGTGAAGCTCGCCATTCTGCTGCAATACATTGCCCCCAAACAACTGCTGACAGCCGCTGCCGGCAAACTGGCGCACTGGCAAGCCGGTGGCCTGACTACAGCTTTTATCGGCTGGTTCGTACGCAAATATCACGTCAATATGGAAGAAGCACTTAACGGCAATATTGATCACTACAAGACGTTTAACCTGTTTTTCACGCGCCCGCTTAAACCTGGTGCCAGACCATTGGCAGACAATCACTTTGTTTGCCCGGTAGATGGTGCCATCAGCCAGTTTGGCGACATCAAATCCGGCCAGATCTTCCAGGCCAAAGGTCATCAATACACAGCAAAAGCATTAGTAGGAGGCGATGCCACATTAGCTGCCAAATTTGATCACGGCAGCTTTGCCTGCCTGTATCTAAGCCCCAAGGATTACCATCGCATTCATATGCCATGCGCAGGCAAACTGTTGCAGATGACATATGTGCCAGGTGATTTATTCTCGGTGAACCCGACCACTGCTGCCAACGTGCCAGGCCTGTTCGCGCGCAATGAGCGCGTAGTGTGTACGTTTGAATCTGCGCAGCATGGTACCTTCGTACTGGTGCTGGTGGGCGCAACCATAGTCGGCAGCATGGCCACGGTCTGGCACGATGCCAAGGACCATATCATCAACCCGCCACGTCCGGGCAAGGTTTTACATTGGGATTACAGCGACCGAAACATTACCCTGCAACAAGGCGAAGAGATGGGCCGCTTTTTGCTGGGCTCTACCGTGGTCATGCTGTTTGAAAAGGATGTACTGGCGTTTAATGGCAGCTGGCACGCAGGCAAACCGATACGCCTGGGTGAAGCCATGGGACACTAGAACTATTCTCCAGATTATAAACGGGCTAGTTATTTACTAGCCCGTTTACATTTCAACTCTGAACTTCACAAAGGTAGACACATACAAAATCCATTTGCGAAATAGCTTTTTAAACCAACTATTTTTAGGCTCTCCTTGCAATGGGTAGGTTATTGATTCATCGGGACGAAGCAAGTCTCCAGGATAATGTTCATGGCCTAAACAGAGGCTATCATCTATGTTAAATGCTATTACCGCGGCGACGGCTTCTATGCACCAACGACCAAAGTAACTGCCATTGCTAAGCGGGTTTTTAACTGGGTCTCCGTAGATATACCACCAGAGTTCATTATTGCCTTTGCGCTCAAGCTCAGTGTACCAATGCTCAACAAAGTTGCGCAGTTGCTCGGCTTGTTGATGTGGGGGTAACCCTTTGTCCTTGGCTTCTACCGCTTTAAGTAGACGGGCATAGGGTTTTTTATGCAATAGTTTGTCACCAATTTTGCGGTCTGGCTGACGAGATGCAATCACGCGGTCAAGTAGCACGTCTTCACCTTCACCGCCAATCAAAGCTAACAATCGTTGCCATTAATTTTCGGGAATTGCCAGGGCAAGTGCTAAACCTAACAACCAGAAACACCAGTTGTAGTGGTTGAGCCAATTCAACTCGAAGATCCAAGACCGTGGGTCCGTGTGTCCTCGCGAATCGTTAACTATTACAGCGGACGTCAGTAAGTGATTATGATCCCAACCCTCACCTGGTTTTAGATTGGCGTTGAGTTCAGTCGCTAGTTTATTGGAAAGCTCCCAGGCATCAAGTAAACCTTCAAAGTATTGGGTAAGTTCGCGGATGGAATCGCCCCGGGAGTAGCAAAGCAAAATAAGTCTGGTTACGTGTTGGCTATGATTAAACCAAAACTGAGGACCAAACGCAGGATTTTTTGAGGGTTGGCTTAACGTAGATAAATTTTCTTCTATTGCCTTTTCAAACCGCGCTATCCGCCCATCCCAATAAATATTGTCTCCAATAGGTGCACGTATCATGGCTGAGCTCCTGCATTACTCACTTTAAGAATTTTTGAAACATCTACAGTTATAGGCTTAACGTTGCCTAATGTGTCTAAAACTTGTACTTTAGTTTTAGTACTGCGATGAGCATGTTAAGTACTACCCAAGTTTCAGTCCGACCAGCATTAATAGCTTTTGTTATATCTAATGCTATTATCAGTCCTGCCGCTTTTTCAATCCTTTCGCTTCCCGTAATCCAGCTCAGCAACCCTTGTTTTCCATCGCTATTACTGCCCAGTCCTTTATAACAAGTCGGTCAAGCTTTGATTCATTTCTTCCCCAGTGATTACTTCATCGGTATCTTCATATTCAGCAGGTTTGTTGTAGTCATACTCAATCTTGATTTTACCGTCAGGAAACAGCGTAAAGGTTAAACCCCAGATGCGATCGCCGGTGGTGGCAAGAAGGTCGTCACGTAGGAAAAGGGCAGCCCCTCCCCCATCAATACTAGAATCAGGCCAATTTAAAGCTTCGTTAGTTTCAATCCCATTTGACTTCAAGCTCCAACGGCCTATGGCCATTTTGTTATAAATCTGGAATTTACATATTGCCGCATCCCAAGTCCTTCCAGTAACAAAGTCAATGCAACTGTTACCAATTTCACTGTAAGCATCTTCAACAGTAGAAAAATTTTTCACTGTACGGACCTAAACTCTTCAAAAGGGTCTCCAATTTTTGCCAACACCTAAATTCCCTGGTCTCCATCCACCATTAGAAGGATAACCCAACTCTATTTTCACACTCACGGCATAAATGCCTGCCTGCTCTTTGCAACAAGTGCCTAATATGGTAGTTGCTTAAATCGTAGCTCTATTGTTTAAAAAACATATGCTTGATACTTCGTAAGAATGTGCGCTTAGGAGGCACCCAATCTGGCGCTAAGAAATCATAGATATCATCGTAATGGTCTAGCGGCTTTACTGGTAATAATTCCATCGGTACTAAAGGGTGGCCAATTTCTACCTCGATACCTTTTAGCCAGCAGAGTTTTGCTTCTATTGTTGGGATGGGCGCAATCAATCCGCCAATCCAAGGATTATCGGTTTTGTCATTTTTTGCTTTTTCTAGTATTAGATTTTCTAAACCAACTTTGTCCTTGGCAAGTAACAGTGAGAAAAAGTCTTTACCTTCAACCAACTCTTTACGCTTATGCTTTTTTGTCTGCGTTTTGGCTTTTTCAAGTCTTTGTGCAACTTCGTCCATTTTATTGAGCATAACAAGTTGATACATATGCACCCAAAAGTAAATGGATTGCGGCTGATTGCCTGCCGCTCGAATAAAGCGGGGATTAGCCATTCCCACGGCTTGAATGGCTTTGGCGCTATCAGAAAGCAGGGCGAATAAAAGTAAATCCCAAGTCATTTCATCACCACCATAACCTCTGCTTTTAGCTACTAGGTCTGATTGTGCGCACAGATAAGCATTCTGCTTAAAGCCTTGAATATCATAGTCAATAAAGTATTCTTTCACTGCAAGGTGTTCGTGAGCACCTGCCATAAAGGAAATAATGGCACCCCATGAACATTTTTTTCGAGGATTTTTAAAGTAATCCAAATCATCGGCAATTTCTTTTAAACTTCGCTCAGCACTACTAATTATGGATTCTTTTTGCAGTTGAGTTAATTGCATCATTTGAGTTTCACTATTGTTATGCTTTTTGTATCTACCCCTGCTACAACCTTGACCAGTTTTTCATCTTTTATAGCTTGTTTTATTAGTACCGCAGCTTGTTTCATTTGATCTGTACCTTTAGAAAGCTCGTTTAGGCGGCTTTCAATCCATTTATCCGACATTTGTCTAGGTAACGTTTCATCACTCCCAGCATTTTTGACAGGGCCATTCAAGTTGATTGTGCCATTTGCATTAAGCGGCTTCGTCTCCACAACATAAACCGTCCTCCCCTTTACAAACACGCCATCAAAGCAATTTGCAACACACTTACCATTTAATGAGGTGAATCCATTACGCATGAAGTAGTTTTTGACTACGACTTTACGCGCATCGCCTTGCAGGGTTCTATGTTCATTCTCCATACTTCTCCAAGCCCTTCTATTAAGAGTAGCGGATTGAGGAATTAGGTTAATTTATTACCAGCCCCCCCCCAACTTGTTGCAACCAAATGACCGCCTTGCATTTTCACATTAACATTGCTCATAAACGTTTGTATCCATCGAGGCCAGACTTAAGTTGGTGCTGATCTGTTTTGATCTGGATGCAAGTTATTTTTTTGGGAACAAGTCGGTCAAGCTTTGATTCATTTCTTCCCCAGTGATTACTTCATCGGTCTCTTCATAATCAGCAGGTTTGTTGTAGTCGTACTCAATCTTAGTGTTACCCTGAATGGGCAATACGTCTCGATTCAGTTTCGCGATAGCTGTCGTAGTGTCTTTGCCTGTCGTTTAGCTATGCAGCATTGTCTTTAATGGTGACACTGCCGCCCTGACATTACTGACAGTGGTAGAGGGGTTTTATCACTTGCACTTAGTGCGACCGGAACGGTGGCGGAGAATCTTCCTGAACTAGGTAGCGTGGTGCCTGGCACTCTGTTTCCCCCAGCAGATGCTTCCCCCTTCCAGGGTTTTTCTTAAACTGCCGTAACCAACTCTCAGGCTCGTGGAACCAGCTTTATATTCCGCCTTATTCTCAATATTGCGAGTAGTGAGTGTGGTGGTCAGACTGTTTTTTCGATCTCGGATCGCTTGCTCAGTGGAAGCAATCACAGCGCGCTTGAGGTCAGTGTTGCCGTTGACGTTAACCTGGAAGCCGCTATCTCCTGCAAAAACGCAGCGCTAAGCCAGCAATCAGCTATACAAAGCTAGGCCTAGGCACGCCTGGCATATTTTCATAAGCCTTGAGTAGGGTTTCCAAGGGTGTCAGTGTACGATTGTGATGCCAATACACATTCTTAAGCCACATTGCGGCGCAATAATAGTTGCCATAGCCTAGCCATGGATGGTCCTCCAGATTGGCTTGCAACATCTTACGGCCCGCTTCAAGTAAGTCATCAGCACTATATTGAGGATTTATTTCATTTAAGCAGAACGCATAACCATATGCTCTAGGACTTAAGGTTTTTTTAAGCGATATCTTTTTCACACCATAATACTTTTCGTATTCTGTGATGCCAGCTTGATATTGTTCAGATTGGATGCAGTAGCAAAGATAGTCATCTAAGCCTTCTGTTTTTGTTTTATTTCTATAAGCCCCCTCTTCTAAACAAAGCAAATTATATTCTCGGGCTTTTTCCCATACCTCAATCGCAGCATCACCACTTTGAAGCCATAATGCAAGAGCTTTTGCCTGATGCAGTGCTTCACGGTGGATGTTAGGTGCAGGTCTGTTATGTCCTTCATCTTGAGAAATGGCAAGATTCAGCCATTCAATAGCGCGGGGAATAGCGGGAGCGACTTCGCGATTGAGCCCTATAAGCCAGCATGAAATGATAAAGCCCACATGACCTGCTGCCATGCTTCCTAAAGGATCGCCAGCTTTATAAACACTAAGTAATCCAGACAGAAAAGATTTCAGCAAGTAAGCATCTGCTCTGAGCCAGGATTCTTTTTCTAAAAACGGATCAAATTTCATCTAATAACCTCTTAACTTAACAATCGCCATGATTGCAGACTTTCGTAGGTACGCTGTTTCTAACTTGACCAGCTCCTACAGTGTTAGTCTTATAATTGCCTTGAAGCAAGTTTTGCAGGGTTCTGAGCTCATTCTTCATACATGGCCCAGCACCCAATTAAGAATAGCGGATTGAGGAATTAGGTTAACTTATACCCCCCAACTTTCTGCAACCAAATGACCGCCTTCATCAAGTGCATTTCCACATTTCCCATTTACATTGCTTATAAACGTGTCTATCCATTGAGGCAGACTTAAGTTGGTGCTGATCTGTTTTAATCTGGATGCAAGTTATTTTTTGGGGACCAAGTCGGTCAAGCTTTGATTCATTTCTTCCCCAGTAATTACTTCATCGGTCTCTTCATAATCAGCAGGTTTGTTGTAGACGTACTCAATCTTAGTGTTACCCTGAATGGGCAGTACGTCTCGATTCAGTTTCGCGATGGCTGTCGTAGTGTCTTTGCCTGTCGTTTGGCTATGCGGCATTGACTTTAATGGTGACACTGCCGCCCTGACATTACTGACAGTAGTAGAACGGGGTTTATCACTTGCACTTAGTGCGACCGGAACGGAGGCGGAGAAGCCTCCTAAAGTAGCGTGGTGCCCGGCACTCTGTTTCCGCCAGCAGATGCTTCCCATTGCAGAGTTTTGCCTAACTGCCATAACCAACGCTCAGGCTCGTGGAACTAGCTTTATATTCCGCCTTATTCTCAATATCGCGAGTAGTGACTGTGTTGGTGGTCAGGCTGTGTTTATTGTTTTGAATCGCCTGTTCCGTGGAGACGATTATTGCAACTTGAGGTCAGGATTACCGTTGACATTAACCTGGAAGCCGCCCTCTCCTGCAAAAACGTAGCGCTGTGAATGCCAGCAATCAACTAGACAAAGCTAGGCCTAGGCACGCCTGGCATATTTTCATAAGCCTTGAGTAGGGTTTCCAAGGGTGTCAGTGTACGATTGTGATGCCAATACACATTCTTAAGCCACATGGTTGCTCGGTTGTAATCGCCATGACCTAACCATGGATGATCCTCCAGATTGGCTTGCAGCATCTTACGGCCGGCTTCAAGTAAATCATCAGCACTATATTGTGGATTTATTTCGTTTAAGCAGAACGCATAACCATATGCTCTAGGACTTAAGGTTTTTTTAAGCGATATCTTTTTCACACCATAATACTTTTCGTACTCTGTGATGCCAGCTTGATATTGTTCAGATTGGATGCAGTAGCAAAGGTAGTCATCTAAGCCTTCTGTTTTTGTTTTGTTTCTATAAGCCCCCACTTCTAAACAAATAAAATTATATTCTCGGGCTTTTTCCCATACCTCAATCGCAGCATCACCGCTTTGAAGCCATAATGCCAGAGCTTTTGCCTGATGTAGGGCTTCCCGGTGGATGTGAGGTGCAGGTCTGTTATGTCCTTCATCCTGCGCAATAGCAATATTCAACCATTCAATAGCACGGGGAATCACCGGTGCAGCTTCCTGATGTAGGCCGATGAGGTAATATCCAATAACTTCACTTACATCAAAAGTTGCCATATTACCCAAAGGATCACCAGGCTCATAAGTGCTCCTCGATCCTGATACAAGCGAATTCAACAAATAAGCACCTTCTTCAAGGCTAGATTCTCTACGACGAATAGGATTAAATTTCAATTATTGCCCCTTACTTAACATGTTCCATTATTACAAACTTTAGTTATGACACTGTTTCTCGCATTCCCCGCACCAACAGTATTCGTTCCATAATTCCCTTTTCGCAAGTTCGATAATGCCTGACTTCTGATTGAGGGCGGTAGTTTTGCATCGCTAACCGCAACAAGGGCATCTATAAGCGCATTAGGAAGAGCTTTGCCATTAATATGAAACGTCGGTGACTGATCAATTGCACTGTTGCCACTCCTAAATTTACTATCCCACAACGTCACTTCTCCCGTTTTGGTGTTTACAGAAACTACATCAGCACCATGCGTGCCAACTGCATCTCCATATTTTACTACGGCTTGATTAGGCAATCCCGCCACTTCGTTAGCAAGCCGCAGCTCTGCTGTGTATCCATTGATATGTGAGTTTGCAATATTAGGATTAGCGTCATCTAACTTGGCGGGTAGGTAATTTAAACCTGCGGCCGGGTCTGGCAATCTAGCATCTAATTTAACACCATTGACTACACGTGCAATGACTTGTTCGACCCCAGCCGCCTTTGCCAGTTGTGCAAGTTTTGCAGTCGTTCCGACCCCTGCGCCAACCAGTGGAATACTGGCAAGCTGGTTGCCAATAACATTCCCTACAGCATCCCCATCGCCGCGTTTGTATGCATCAGCAAGTTTTGCCCGGTCTCCCTCACTGAGTCCACCGACCAAGGCTTGCCAGTTCCCTGGCACTTTTAAGAACTGTATCAGGCTGGCACCAAACTGGCCTACTTTCTCGTTTGAGGATTCATCCCCACCCAGTGCCGCTATCGCGATATATCCGCCCTTTAAAGCGCTGGCAATACCATCTACGATGGCGGTCCCAAACGCTTTTAACTCAGCACTGTTCAGCCCGGATAAAGTTTGTTGTGCAAATGCAAATGTTTCACCTTTCTCTTGCGCATATCTTGAAACAGAGCCTTGTACGTTCGTTAAAACATACTCTGCAGCAGCGTTTCTGACATCTTGTCGCACAAGATTACATTCAGGGGTGCTTACACTGGCACACCCTTGTAATGCTTGATTACGGGAGTTATCTAATGTGGTCAGGTTAGCAATTTCTTGTTCGCAGGCCGCACTGCATTTACCTTGCATTTTTTTGGATAGCAACTCACCCATACGGCGGGCTTCATCATGTTTAAGATAATTATTCGTAGTCTCGGTGAGTGCACTGCCCGCACCTGCAGTACCACCGACTGTGCTACCAACTGCCGTAGCGGTTGCCATGATTAAACTTTGTTTCAGCGCTTCAGGGATATCTATATCTTTTAGCAGTTCCCCCAGCTTCGGGATCATTGCTGCCGATGTACCTGCACCCAACGCGCCTTCGAGATTGCCGCTTAGCCCTCCAACGATGGTATGCAGTGCTACTCGGTAAACACCGCCGTCCGCCCACTTGGCGGCTTCTTCTTCGTTACCTTGATTCTTTAGTTCTTTGAATTTGCTGCTGGCATAATCACCTACAGCTTTCGGCGCGACGAGGCTAAATGCTTGCGTGATCTGTACTTGTGCATTGAGTTCACGTTGCACTTTGTCATTATTAAAGATTTGGGTGAGAGTGCTTGCAGTTGGATTACCCTGGCTATCCACTGCCTGGCCTTCCGCATTCACTTTTACATCGCGGTTAAGCGTGGCTAGGGTAGTAGCATTGTCTTGGCCAGTGGCTTGCTGCTTGACCGAATCGGTAATAGTGACCGTACCACCACTGATGCCGCTAACTGTAACGCTACTGCTTTCGTCAGATAAATGGCTATTACCTGCACTGGCAGTTGGGCTAGCTTTGAAACCGCCACCATTAGGTTGTTCAGTGACGCCAACACCAGCATTGATACTGATACCTTTGGCATCGTATTCTGCTTTGTTTTCAATATTGCTGGTGGTCAGGGTCTGGGTGGTGAGGCTGTTTTTATTGTCTTGAATCGCTTTTTCAGTGGATGCAATGACCGCTCCTTTGAGGCTGGTGTTTCCGTTGACGTTGAGCTGGAAGCCTCCTTCGCCTGCGTAAATACCAGCTTGTTCATTCACTGAGGCGTAATCACTGTTTATCTTTTGTTTGCCTGAGCTGACACTGCCGCCACTAGGGATGCCATTGGCTCCAAAAGACACTGAAGCACCACTGCTTTTTTGTTTGGATTGATAGGTAGACGTATCTTGCAGGCTTTCAATATTCAGGTTGCCTTGGCCTGATGTACCTACATTAGCGATCACTTGCTTGCCAATCACTTGTGAGCCTTTGAGATTGGTGTCAGTACCGCTACTGAGCGAGACCTTGTTGCTGCCTTGTACAATAGTTTCCGTCCAGCTAGTGTCTTGGCCGTTGGCTTTGCCACGGCTATTGTTAAAACTGGCATTGGGTGTGATTACTCCACCAGTACCCAAGCCGACTGAGACGCCTATGCTGGCACTGGATGACTTGTTACTACTTTGCAAACTTTGGGTGTTTTTAGCAGCAAGTAAGTTGAGTTGATCTTGGGCGCGCAAGTTAAGATCTTGCCCGGCTTGTATCTGACTACCAATTACTGTGAGGTCACTCTTAGTGCCAGCACCAGTGGCTGTGACATTGAGATTTTGACCCGCATTGATGTGGCTGGCTTTGGCAATCGTTTGCTGGTTTTGACTGCTGGATTTTGACTTGGAAGTCCCGATACTGAAGTTAAGGCTAATGCCGCCTGCCTGATCAGCAAGGTTGCCTCCGCTACCAGCTTTGACGGCCTCCGCAGCATTTTTTATACTGAGTGCGGTGGTCGCGGCCGCCAAAGCCTGCATGCGCCGGTCGTCGGTTTTGCTGCCTGCCTTGCGCATCTGATCCGACGTTTGTATGGCGGAAATGACAGGGTTGCTGATGCCTACACTTATCCCGGTCTGCTTATACCTCATCTCCTCAGTGCGCTGGTTTGTCTCATCAGCCGAAGCGATATCCACCTTTTGTGCAGTGATATCAATGTCCCCTTTGGGGGCGATGACATCACTGGCTGTTTGGGTGTAGGTTTTACCTGCTTCTATGCGGACGTCACCCTCTACACTACCGACTGTGCTAGCGGTTTGGGTGGTGGAGGTACTTTCTACATTCTGGTTTAGCTTACTTTTGCTATAGCCTATGCTGGTTCCGCTGGCGCCAAACCCACTTTTCTTAACCTGTTTGCTGTGGGTCTCGTGTTGGGTATTAGTTGCTGAAGTGATGGCAATATCCCCGCCTGCCTGCACAGTAGTGCCATTGGTGGAAACTACATTACTGCCTTGAATACCAATATTGTTGGTAGCCTGTATGGCCACAGTCTCTCCACTGATATTACTGCCAAGTGCGCTGGTCTCGTTAAACGTATTACGACGCTCGGTTTTACTGCTGCTCATAAAGCCGGACTTTTTGGTTTTGCGGTATTGCTCGCTATCCATGGTCGCTTCACCGGCGGTGATATTGACCTCATTCGCTTGCGCAGTGATCTTGCCTTGTTCACTGGTGATGTTTGCAGCGCGCATACTAAGTGCGTTGCCAGCTTGCAGCTGAATTTCATCCGCCATATTGATTTGTGTGCCGACCTCTTCGGTGGTGCTGCGTTTGATGTAGTTCTTGGCTGCGCCAGTGCTGGTACTGAGACTTGTTTGTTGCGTGGTCAGGTCGATACTATCGCCGGCCGAGAGGATGGTGACGCCATTTTGGCTAAGATTGCTGATTTTGGCGGCGTCAAGCTGGATGTTGCCGCCAGCCATGGCGACCAGTACAGCGTTGGCACTGTCAGTGACATACAGGCCGGCCACACGGTCTATGCTTGTGCGCTCTGAGTAACCAAGTTGTCCTTTTTGCTTTCCGGTTTGCGCACTGTTATTGCTGTTAACCGTTGTGCTTTCAATCCGTATGTCTTTACCTGCATTGAGGGTGAGTGCTTGTTGCGCGGTGATTTTTCCGCCCTGGTTGAGGATATCTTGCCGGGCATTCAGGTTCACTTTTTCACCAACCATATTGCCGGATAGATTCTGGATATGATCAGCCTGGATAGCCAGCACCTGCTGGCCGGCCAATGTACCGCTGTTAAACAAGCTGCCGGCATTTGGCTGTGCATTATTATTTAGTGAAGCATTGAGGTTGATATTGAGCGTTTGTCCGGCGATCAAACTGCCTGCACCGGTTAAATCTCCCGCTTTCAAGCGGGTATACACTTGCGGCACCAACGCCTGCGCTGTGCTGCCGTCAGGCAATTTCACGGTTTGTGTGACCAGCCAGACGATATCACTGGTGAGCTGTGCCACTTGCGTGTCACTCAGCGCGACCCCGGGAATCAGTTGGTGGGCATTAGCAAACGTGATGCCGTTATTCATAAGGGCCTGGTATTGCGCCAGATCGCTGCTGTAGCCTGCCAGGAAACGTCTGCCGGTGAGCTGGTTGATCTGCTCACGCACCATCCTTTGCTCATAAAAGCCATCGCCCAGCCGTTTGGTCTGGTAGGCCGGGTCATAACTCAATGCTTTTAACATGTAGTCAGAGCTTAACCATTGCTGATAGTTGGCGAATCGCGGATCTGTTTCAATCAGGTAACCGGCACCGGGGGCAGTCTGGCGATACAGGCTGGTGAGTGTATTTAACAGGGATTCGTCTGGCCGCTGGCTACCCAGGCTGTTCGGGCTCAGGCTTGCGACTGTGCCGTTTTTCCTACTGGTGGTTTGCGCGAGGTACTGTGTCGTTGCTAAAGGCTGGGTGGTCACCGAAGGTGCAGGATTGTAAGGATTAATGCTGACATCGTAACTAAAGCCTTTGCCGCCGCCATCATAATCATAATAATAAGAGGTGCCACTGTAGCTGGTAGTGGTATTGCCGGTGGTATTCTTGTTATTCAAAGTGCCGCCGCTATGCGCTAGTTTGCCACCTGCTATGATGCGGCTATCACTATTGATCACATTGCCGGTGAGATTCAGGTGCTGGCCTGCGATGATCTCGCCCGGCAGGCTGGTTTTTACCCTGGTTTCATGAGTGGTGCCACTGTAGATGTAGCGCCAGTATTCACGGAAGTTGAAAGGTAAATTGTAGTTACTGCCGTAACGCCAGGAAATACCCTCGTTACCGATTTGCCAAATAGGATAATCCTCGGTGTCATACAGACTCGATTGATCTTTGGGGGTGAACTGGTCGAAATTTTCCGTACTGGTAACGACAGTCTCCGTCTTCAACCCTGCATTAAGGTTTTGGGTGGCGGCCATATTTATGTGCATATCGCCATATGCCTCAATGGTGGCATTGCTATTCACCAGGCTGTCACCCTGGCCTATCGCCGCATGCTGCGCATCCAGGCTACGGCCTATCCGCAGACCGCCAAGACTGAAAATCTGGCTTTTAGCCTGATTCACTAGTGCTTCTGACACGCCTAAATCCAGGCGATCACGCGCTGCGATGGTTGCAGCGCGGGGGGTGCCGTTCACGGTCTCAGCCAGGTTATTCAACTTGCCTGCCTGAATCGCCAGGTGATCACCATAAATTCGGCCGCGACCCTTGTTGGTTAATACGTCGGCCTTGATCAAAGTGTCATCACCATCAATCAAGCCCGTATTGGTCAGTGTATTGGCGATATCCAGTTCGGTATCTTCGCCTTTTATGACACTTTCATTAGATAAGGCATGGGCCTTGATAGCTAATTTTTTACCGGCCAGGATATTGGTCTGGGTGAAGATAGCGCCCTTTGAAGAGAGCGACAGATTGCCATCTGCCTGCATCAAGCCGGCGTTTTGCACGTAGTCTTGCTGCAGGTTTACATTGATATTGCCGCCTGCTAATACTTTGCCTTTGCCGGATAGTTGATTTGCTTGAATACTGATATCTTGGGTGGCTCCCAACACTGCATTCGTGTTGCTGATATCACGCGCTTTCACCGTCAATGATTTTGCGGTGATTTTATGCTGATTATCGATATCACCCGTATCGATGCGCATCGCACCGCCGGATAATATGTCTCCGGTATTTGTGAGGCCGGTGCTTTTCAGCGCCATATTGCCCTGCGAAACCACGCTACTTTGATTGGTCAATTGCCCGTTGATGTCAAGGCTTAGCCCCTCGCTGGTGGCACTGATCGCGCCCTGGTTATTCACGCCCAAGCCAAGCTCAGTGCCTATCAGGTGTATCTTGCCAGCATACATCCCGCCCAGCGCCGCCACATCCAATGCTACCTGTGGCGTGGCTTCATTACTTGCGGCGAGCGGGGTCAAGGCGCCCACATCACCATTACTGGCTACATTTACCTGCTGGTTACCTAACACCACATTCAGTTTCTTGGCCCATACCCCGCTATTCGCTACCACGGCCCGACTGATGATATCGGTGTAATCCATCGCACGGGTGTCCAGGCCGGTGCCGAGAAATTTAATCACGCCGCCAGTGACACGATAAGCGCTCAGATCACCGCCAGTAAACACCGGGCTACCCGTCACCAGAGTTGCGCGCCAGGCATTGATAAATCCGCAGCCATTGCAAGTGATTCCGGATGGATTAGCCACGATGACTTGCGCACGGCTACCAGCCACTTCAATAAATCCATTAAGCAGGCTGGGGCGGGAAGAATTCACCTCATTAAGGATCGTACTCGCCACGCCTGCAGCCATATTGGGGTTGCCTTGTACCCAGCCGCCGAGCTGCGTTTGTACATTGTGACGGCTATTGTTGAGGATGACGCCGTTTTGCATCACATCAAACTGTTGATAGGTATTATGTGAAAGACCTTTGCTATCCGGCGTTTGGATATTCACCAATGGCACACCATTGGCAGCATTAATAATAAACGGCTGTTGTTGCGCAGGCGCGAGAGGGTCAGCTACAATATCGGCCTGCACCGGCATAGTGAAAAGCATGCTGCCAAATGCTAGGGCCAGCCAGTTGAAATCGCGCGATGAATCAATGTGCAGTTGGTCTGCCGCTTGAACTTGGCGTGCGCACTTTTCTGTGCGTGGACGTTTAAGTTTGCCTGCGGCGCAAACGTGTTCGGCCACCGCCATCCATGCGCCGCGCAACTGGTTGAAAACAATACGATAGATTTGTGTGTTCATGATCATCTCACCTTGTGTTGCCTGGTCTGTGCAGGCTAAAAGCTGACATTCAAATTAAAACCAGTGACACTGCCATCGGCATTAAAACCATCCGGCACATGTAGTGGTTGCCCCCAGAACAAGTCGTAATTCAATTGGCTGCGCTGGACGGAAAAATTACCGCGCAAGCCGATCACCGCCCCCGCCAGTTGCTTACCCGGCAAAAAACGCGTGGATTGCCCGCCTACTTCACCGTAATCGATGCCTATATAAGTGGCATGGCTACTACTCGCAAATGGCATTAACAGGTCGTTGCGCAAGAACCATCCATGGTCACCAAGCAACAATTGCTCGCCATTAAATCCACGCACGGTATAACGGTTACCGATACTGAAACGGTCTTGCGGTGTAAGGGGGGTATGGTTGCTTTGAGCACGCAGATTGGCGCTGTATTGAAAAGTCTGGGCACCCCAAGGCATAGGTAGCT
The DNA here is from genome assembly GCF_042676265.1 of Methylophilus luteus. Lineage (NCBI taxonomy): Bacteria > Pseudomonadati > Pseudomonadota > Betaproteobacteria > Nitrosomonadales > Methylophilaceae > Methylophilus > Methylophilus luteus. The sequence continues at coordinate 302,268 of NZ_JBHTKB010000002.1, read as the reverse complement.
CAAAAGGCGTTCTGAAATTGATATCCGCCAGCCACAATCTCATGCGAGAAGTGCCCTCCCCATTGGCTTGCTCAGGTGCAGCCAGGCTCTGATATGCACCTGTGCCCCGACGGAAAGCCAGGCGATAATCAAGCACAGCCTGACCTAAATACCAACTTTGTTCTAGCCCATATTCAAAGCCTGCAACACGGCGGTGCTGGGTCTCGATTTCAGTGTCATTAATATAATTACTGGAGCTACGGACAAAGGTTTTGACTGACAGCGAGGTTTTATTAAATGCATTACGAAATACCATGCGGCCTAGTTTGGCTTCTATGTTTTCACTCTCGCCGCTGAAAATATAGCTTTGGTTAATACCTGCCACCTGCTGGTAAAATTCACTGTTAGAGGCGCTAACACCGAACATCCAGTAATCCCAAGGAATGGCATAACTAACGGTAGTGCTTTTATTGCCACGCCGGCCATCCTCGCCCCCACCCAGATCCTGGTTATGGCTGACATATAGCAAATCATTCAGCGTGGTGACACTATCCAGTGAAATGGTGACACCACCTTGATAGCGCCCGGTCGAACGCACGCCACCATCATCAGCACTCAATGTCACCCTCGCCGGAAACTGGCGCTGATATTGAATCACGACATCACTAAAACCCGGCCCCTGCTCTTCATCGGCACTTGCTGGTTCAATGCGGATATCCGCATCAGCAGTGGGAACGCGCTTAAGATTCTCCAGTGCCTGTTCAATATCGCGCAGGTTTAACAGATCTCCCGGCTGCATAGGCAAAGCGTTCCATAACGAAACATGCGGATTGGCGCCCGCCGCCAGTTTTATCTTGTGAATAAGGCCAGGAACCACAGTGAGTGCTAACTGCCCGCCACTTAAATCCTGCGGCCCGACCAATACCCTGGTTGTGACATAACCACGGGCAATAATGCGATTCTGCACCCTGGCCACTACAGCATTAATGCCTTCTACCCCCAGGCAACGACCTAATATTGGCTTGCCTTTTTCCCCGGCCTTTAGCGTTTCATCGAGCGCAAATTGAAACGGTGTGGTTGTAGGCAAGGTTGAGTTAGCCGTCGCCATGCTGATTGCCTGGATAACAAAACAAGGTGACTCTTCAATAGGGATGACTACTGAAGGTTGCATGGCTGATTTCTTTAATTGCTCGCCAGCATCCCTGGCATCTACATTAGGTTGTTGCTGTTGATCAATCTGCCGCAAACGTTCCTGCTGGCGCAAGTATTGTTGGGCGTTCTCATCAGGTAAATTAAGAGGTTCAGCTGCTAAAGCCACAAAGGAAAATCCAGAGCAAATGCTAATTAATAAAAGTATTAAGGCATTCACTAGACTTGTGGGTGATGGCGCAAAAGCTCGAATCTTCTTTTGTGGAAATACCCCGATTGATGGAAGCATGCCGTACATACAAAAGTTAAACTATGTTAAAAAAGCAAACCATACCATTGATTAACTTTAATAACAAATATTAACAATTGATAATCCAATCTCAGTCAGGCATTAACTATCAATGACGCAAAAAATAAAAGGGAGGCGATTGCCTCCCTTTTCAAACATCCCAGTTATTTTTAAGCGTTAAGACTTTTGCTCACAATCTCAAACACATCACCTGATAAGTTTGGCGTTGCTTGTATTGCTTCTAGCGCTGCTTTCATCAGTGCCTGCAAGGCAGGTGTATAGCGTTTCCACTCGCGCAGCGGTGTGACCATACGCGCGGCGATTTGCGGGTTGATGGTATTCAGTTCAATGATCACGTCGCGTAAAAAGGCGTAGCCTTTGCCACTAGGATCGTGAAATTTCACCGGGTTGTTGATGGCGAATGCGCTATAGAGGGAACGCACACGGTTAGGGTTTTTGATATTGAAATCCGCATGGTTTCGCAACATGGTCAGATCTTCAAAAATCTGCTCACGGTTGGCGATGGCTTGCAGCGAGAACCACTTATCAACCACTAAAGGGTAATCTTTAAAGCGCTTGTAGAAATCGGCCAGCACCTCAGCCCGCTGCGGCTGGCTGCTATCAGACAAACTCGCCAGGGCAGTGACCCTGTCAGTCATATTATCCGCCGCATCGTAATGTGCTTTGGCGCGTGCAGCACAACCGGTGCCATTGGTGGATGTGAGTATCTCCAACACTGCAGCCTGCAACGCCCTGCGGCCCATGGCTTCAGGGGTGATGGAGAAGCTGCCCGGATTACCATTCGCGTCATACAGCGCCGCCAATGCCTCTTTATGCGCACGTTTAATCTGGTGGACGATAGCCGTGCGTGCGGCATCGATCGCAGCCGGGTCTATCACCGCCTGATGCTGGGCGATCACGCCTATCATAGGCAAGGTCAGTGCACGTGCCAGCAAAGCTTTATCGCCAATGCCTTGCAGGCCTTGTGCTATCAACGCGCCCACATCAGCGACGTATTGCGAGATATCTGCAGCCGGATCTTTCATCACGCGCTCAATGGTGCGCAACGCCAGGGTCTGGCCTGCTTCCCATTTGTTAAAGCCATCGCTGTCATGCACTTGTAGCAGGCGCAAGTCATCATCGCTCAGATCAGTTTCCAGTTTCACCGGTGCCGAAAAGCCGCGCAAAATAGAAGGCACAGGCCTGCCGGGCAGATCAGTGAAAGTGAATGTTTGCTCTCGCGCTGTCAATTCCAGCACCTGGGTTGGCAATACTTCCTTGCCGTTGGCATCCAGCAGACCAACCGCGACTGGAATATGCAAAGGCTGCTTATTGGTTTGTTCAGGCGTATCCGGTTGTGATTGCTTAAACGTCAGCGTATAGCTTTGTTTTGCTGAGTCATAAGCACTACTGAATTGCACGGTAGGCGTACCGGCCTGTTTATACCAGCGGAAAAACTGTGACAGGTCGCGGCCGGACGCATCCGCCATGCACTGCACAAAATCGTCGCAGGTCACGGCGTGTCCGTCATAGCGGTCAAAGTACAGATCGGTGGCTTTGCGGAAAGTCTGTGCGCCAAGCAAAGTATGCTGCATGCGTATCAGCTCAGAGCCTTTTTCGTAGATGGTCTTGGTGTAAAAGTTGCTGATCTCGATAAACTGGTCGGGCTGAACCGAGTGTGCCAGCGGGCTGCCATCTTCAGGAAACTGCAAGCGGCGCAAGCCATTGACATCGTCGATACGCTGCACCGCACGCGAGTTGAGGTCAGCACTGAACTCCTGATCGCGGAAAACGGTAAAGCCTTCCTTGAGCGAGAGCTGGAACCAGTCGCGGCAAGTCACGCGGTTACCGGTCCAGTTGTGAAAATACTCGTGAGCGATCACGCCTTCCACACTCATAAAATCACTATCGGTGGCGGTTTCCTGATGCGCCAGTACAAGCGCGGTATTGAAAATATTCAGCGAGGTGTTTTCCATCGCGCCCATATTGAAATCACTGACGGCGACGATATTGAACAAGTCCAGCTGGTACTCGCGGCCATAGACTTCCTCGTCCCACTTCATGGATTTTTTCAGTGACTCCATGGCATGGCCGCACTGTTTTTCGTCCCCCGCCCGCACATAGATATGCAGGTCCACCTGGCGGCCAGACATGGTCGTAAACGTATCCGCCACACGCTGCAAATCGCCGGCCACCAGCGCAAACAGATAACAAGGTTTGGGGAAAGGGTCATGCCAGACACGGAAATGACGCCCATCCGGCAAACCGCCCTCTTCCTGCAAATTACCGTTTGAGAGCAACACCGGATACAACTTGGCATCCGCCTCAATCCGCACGGTGAACACACTCAGCACATCAGGGCGATCTTGATAGTAGGTAATCCGCCTGAAGCCTTCGGCCTCGCACTGCGTGCAATAGTTACCCTGCGATTGATACAAGCCTTCCAGCGCAGTATTCGCCGCCGGGTCTATCTCGCTGATGATGGTTAAGATGAATTCATCGCCGGGATTCACTATCCTCATCTGCCCATCTTCTATGGTATAACTTTCAAACCGCTGACCATTCAATGCCACCGAAAGAATGTTTTGCTCTTCACCATCCAGCACCAAGTCATTTGAAACGCCCGCAGGATTTTTCGCGTATTTCACTTCAGATGTGACTATGGTCTTGCCCGGCAACAGGTTAAAACTCAGATTCACATACGCGGCTTGATAAGGCGCAGGGGTATAGTCTTTGAGGTAAATGGTTTTGGGTGCTACTGCGTTTTCTGTGCGCATGGGAATGGCCTGAGAATAGAAAATATAAAGGATTATATTTGAGAGTTGGCTCAGGCCAATTGGTTTAATGCAATTGCATGCAAATGTTGCTACAAATTATCATGAATCGGGCAGCAGTTATCCATTTTGGCTAGCCAATGCTGCTATTTGGTAATTTCAAGCTCATCCACAACGCCGTCATTAACGACAAATTCAGACACCGGATGCCCGCCCTGATAAAGCTTAGCCACATTGGCATCAGTGGCAGGCACGGTAATGCGGGAATTATTGATCATAAAAACGGTGAAGTACTTGTTGGCGTTTTTATCGTAGTGTTCCCAAACAGAAAATACATCTTCAAGATACAAGCCAGCGATCTCCAACCCATCCAGGTGGAGATCTGTTTTATTAAAATTGTTCATTACATTCGATTCAGAGAGTTAACTTTGCAGCGGTGAAACCAGTTTGATAACGACGAAGCTACTTAGTTGCGAGAAATATCTTTAGTCCTGGTGTGCGATACCGCTTTCAGTATGCCGATACCTGTGAGAATCACAGAAGCAATAATGATGTACAAATGCGGTACCCCTGCTTCAACCAACGCCCATGCAATCCCGCCAATCAAGATAGCGAAGCCGATAAGATATAGAACGAACGATGACATACAGCCTCCTCATTAATTAGATTTTTAGCACTTAAATGATAGTTTTTACGAAAGATAGTGGTATCAGACAGATGCTGAAAACAATGTAGGAAAAATGGAAACTGTCTAAAGCTTGAATAGATGTGTTTAGCTGGATTAAGGAAGTGATTTAGTCAACAAAAATAACGCAAATTGTTTTTTTCAAAACAAATTGCTAAGATGAATTAAATTTATATTAATGCAAATTTTAAAGCTAACTCATTATGCTAACTAAAATAAATAAAATAAATGACTTTGGCGTTTTCAAGAATATTACAAGTGTAGCTACTCCAGAATTCAAAATTTTCAATCTTATATATGGATGGAATTACTCTGGTAAAACAACTCTTTCCAGAGTTTTTCGTTGTCTAGAAAAAGGCCAGCTACATCCAGACTATCTATCGGCCACTTTTGAATTTCAAGGCGATCCAAATACAACCTATACACATAATTTTGGCCTAATTCCGAATATACGAGTTTTTAACTCTGACTTCATTAAAGAAAATTTAAAGTGGGACTTAGATGATTTTGAACCTATTTTCTTATTGGGCGCTGCAAACATCCAATTACAGGCTGAGCTAAAAGCAAAAGTAGAGGCTTATGATCAAGAAGGTAAAGATATTCATGATGCTAAAAAAACTCGCAGTGAACGACAAGCTAAAATTAACAAGTCCTTAACGGACAAAGCCCGTGAAATATCATCACTACTAAACTTAGGTAGGAATTTTGATCGCGATAAGCTAAAGCAAGTTGTCGAATCAACAATCATATTGGAAACAAATTTCAAACTTTCAGAAAATGATTTTAATAAATATAAAGTACAGGCAATCTCTAGCGAGCAAAAGCCTTTGATTGGTGAAATTCAAATTGCAATTAGTGAACTGCAATCACTTATTAACAAGGCTCAATCCACTCTACGCACGCAACTTTTAACAAGCAATAAAATAGAAAAGCTCATTAATAACAAAGAGCTTAGTGATTGGGTTGAATCTGGACGAAGCTTGCATGAAAACAAAGTCAATTGTGAATTTTGTGGCAACACGTTGCCTCCTAGCCTATTATCAAGATTAAATGAACACTTTTCTGAAGATTATGACAATTTGAAATCAGATATACAAACTCAACTTCAAAAGCTTCATCAGGCTCTAATAACCACAATCCAAATTCCTGCAGAGACGGCTTTCTATACTGATCTTGTAATTGAGCTAAAAGAAATAAAAAAATCTTTTGAAGAAGAATTGGCTTTTTTTAATCAAACTATTCATCAAGTTATCTTTCATTTAGATAAGAAAAAAGACAAGCCTTTTGATAAAGTAGAATTACCTTCCCAGCTTGACAACTCACTGGCATTAAAAAAATCCCTAATCGCGTTAAATGAGCTAATTAATCGGAATGATAAAAGAACCTCAGAGTTCACGTCTGAAAAGAATCTTGCAGTACAAAAACTGAAGGAACACTTTGGAGCCCTCTTTGAAGAAACAGAGCAATACTCAAAAATAACGACAGAGATAGATAAAGAAGAAAAAAATATCCAAAAAAGGGAAAGAGATAATCAGGAGCTAGCTCAAAACATTAGACTTATTAGGTCACAGCTTGACGACACCGTAAAAGGGGCTGTGAAAATTAATGAACACTTAAAAAAATTCTTTGGTAAAGATGACATTGAAATCATACCCACACCAGAAAAAAAATTTAAATTGATCAGGGGTACCGTACCAGCCAAAAATCTCAGCGAAGGTGAAAAAACTGCAATAGCATTTGCCTACTTTATTGCAAAACTTGAAGAGCAAAATAATATACTTTCGGACACAATTATTTATATTGACGATCCAGTATCAAGCTTAGATTCAAATCATTTATTCAATATTTACTCATTCATAAAGAATACATTTTACGAAATAGTTATAGATCCAATTACTAAAAAAGGATCTCACACGGTTAAATGTAAGCAACTATTTATTTCAACTCACAACTTCGATTTTCATAATTTGATTGTTGATTGGTTTTCAAAAACAAAAACTACAATGCATTCATACTTTGTAGTTGAAAGACACAAAAATCAACATACTGATGCATCGTCTATAAAACCCAATACAAATCTTTTAACGGCATTTAATTCAGAATATAACTACCTCTTTTATTTGCTTCGCAACTTTCAGAAGAACCCTGTCGATACTTATGAATTCCTCTATCACTTACCAAACATTGCAAGACGATTTGTTGAGACCTTCTTAAACTTTAAATACCAAAGCCATATGAATATTGACTCAAGTATTTATAAATTAATACTTGACCCAGTCGAATGTGAAAGAACAAGAAAATTTTTGCATTATCACAGCCATAGCTTAACAACGGACAAGTTAATAAAGTACGCGGACTTATCTGAATGCCAAGATGTAATTACCATCATAATGAATTCAATAAAAACTAACGATCAAACTCATTACGACTCTTTAGAGGATGCAATTAGTAATGCTTAACCGCCTTTGTCAGGTCTGCTTCACCAATTCCAATTTCAACTTCATCGCGCCTAAGACATCAATCTTGCAATCGATATCGTGATCGCCATCGACCAGGCAAATATTTTCCACTTTAGTACCGACCTCCACCACTGATGAAGATCCTTTGACTTTAAGGTCTTTGATCACGGGGATGATATCGCCATCTTGCAACACATAGCCGTTTGCATCACGTACAACTTCACGTCTTCTGAACAGCTATTCTAAGGGTGCCGATTGAATGACTTTCTTGTTTATCAATCTAGCTTAAATCTTATGAATCATTTGTAGGCGTCACCCCGACTTCTTTATTGCATCGCTTAGACTACACTTCAGCATTTCTGCATCTCGGTTTATGACTCTCCCATGACTTTTGCAAACATGCGTTTGATGACAAATATAAGCCTTTCTCAAAACGCAGCCACATTCATCACGTTGCTGCTGGGTCTGCTCACTCAAAGCTGTGCCGTGATCCCTGATCACGAACGCGCACTTGAGAAAATCAACCCGCAGGCTCAGCAGATTGAGATCGTCGGTGCAAAAGATACCCTCTCCCAAGCCAAGGTTGATAAGGCGCTGCAAAAGCTCTCGCCTGACGAGCAGATTCGGGCTTCACTTGAGAATCACCTCAAGATAGAACAAAGCATCTCTGATAGTCACTTGTTTGCCGATAATGCATTCACATTGCTGGTGGATGGCGAAACTACCTTTGGCAAAATGAAAGAATTGATAGGCCGCGCCGAGAAAAACATACATCTGGAATATTTTACTTTTGAAGATGTGGATCTGGGTGGGGTGACACTCAAGCCATTATTGCTTGAAAAGCTGGCTAAAGGTGTTGAGGTGCATGTGATTTATGATGCTTATGGTTCGCAGCAAACGCCGCCCGAGTTTTTTGAATCTCTGAAAAAAGCTGGTGCCAAAATCACGGTGTTCCATCCGCTGGAAGGCGCATCACTCAAGCAAATGAACCAACGCGACCATCGCAAGATATTGATTGTAGATGGCAAGGTGGCGATCATAGGTGGCGTGAATCTGAGCAAAACTTATCAGAGCAAGGGCTCATTCAAAACCTATAAAAAGGAAACGCCCAACCCTTTAACCGATGCGGCCTGGCGCGATATGGATGTGCTGATTCAAGGCCCTATTCTGGCTGACATTCAGCGCGTATTTCTGGAAAACTGGGATCAGACACAACCATTAGACCAGACACACTTCTTCCCCAAGTTGAGCAAACAGGGCAGCCAGTTTGCACGTGTCATCGCCACACCAGCGACCAAACGTAAAGATACCGACTCGCCTTATTACCTCTCCATGCTTTCAGCCATTGAAAGTGCCGAAGACCGCATCCTGATCAACGCTGCCTATTTCGTACCGACCAAGGCGCAATTAGAGGCGTTGGTGAAAGCGGCCAACCGTGGCGTGCGTGTGGAATTAATGGTACCCAGTTTTACTGATTCCAGCTTGTCACTATTGGTACAGCGTTCCAGATACAGCCTGCTGCTGGAAAACCACATTGCGATTTATGAAATGCAAGGCCAGGTGTTACATGCCAAGACCATCACTATTGATGGTGTGTGGTCCGCCATCGGCAGTTCAAATTTTGATTACCGCAGTGCCGGCATCAATGCAGAAGTAGACGTTGTGATTTTGGGCAAAGAAATCGCCAGGGGACTGGAAGACCGTTTTAAAGAAGATATGAAAGATGCAAAAAAGATAACGCTGGAGGAATGGCAAAAACGAGGTCTTCTGGAGCGGATCAAACAGCGATCAGCGCGGATCTTTGAAGGCTTTTTGTAGCATGCTATACCTTGCAAGCCAACTTGAGTTAAGCCTTTTTCACAAACTCTGACTTCAGTTTCATCGCGCCAAAACCATCGATCTTGCAGTCTATATCGTGGTCGCCATCCACCAGGCGGATATTTTTTACTTTTGTGCCTACTTTCACTACCGACGAAGAGCCCTTCACTTTCAGGTCTTTGATGACGGTGATGCTGTCGCCATCCTGCAGCACATTGCCGTTGGCATCGCGCACGACTTTCACTTCATCTGCAGCGGCCGTTGTGACTTTGCTCCACTCATGTGCGCATTCCGGGCATATGTACTGATCGCCATCTTCATAGGTATATTGAGACTGGCATTGTGGGCAGGCTGGGTAGGACATAAGAGCTTTCTGAATACTTTAGTTTTAAACCGGGATTTTACTTGGTAATTAAATAATTACCTTGTGCTTGATCAACTCTGCACAGATAGATCGACTAAACAGCCTTTAATACCGCTTAGGTTTTGGCAGGGCTGCTTTGGCTTCTGCCAAACGCATTTGCCGCGCGGCTTCTTCATCGCGCGCCGCGTCTATCACCCGCACTACACTGTTTAAGTCGACCGGCTGTTGATCGGCTTTGAAATGGCCGGTCAGCACGGTTTCTGATGTCAGTTCGCCGTGCGCATATAATGCCCAGATCTCCTGGCCATATTGTGTGTCCAGCAGCTCAGGCGCGAACTGGCCGAAAAAATCCGCCAGATTCCTCACATCACGTTCCAGCATGCTCTTAGCGTGATTATTGCCCGCAGCATCTACCGCCTGCGGCAAGTCTATGATCACCGGGCCAGCGTCGCTGAGCAGGATATTGAATTCGGAAAGATCGCCATGTACGATACCGGCGCACAGCATGCGCACCACTTCTGTCAGCAGGGTCTGGTGATGCTGCCTGGCCTCTGCAGCGCTAAACACCACATCGTTAAGCCTGGGCGCGGCATTGCCTTCGGCGTCAGCCACCAGGTCCATGATCAAAACGCCTTCGTAGAATTGATATGGCGTTGGCACGGTGACGCCGGCTGCGGCTAGCCTGTACAGGGCATCGACCTCTGCGCTCTGCCAGGCTTGTTCTTGTGCCTGCTTGCCATATTTTGAACCCTTGGCCATGGCCCGCGCCTGACGGCTGCTTTTGACTTTGCGGCCTTCGGTGTAATCAACACTCTGGCGAAAGCTACGTTTATTCGCTTCTTTATACACCTTGGCGCAGCGCGTTTCACCGCCACAGCGCACCACGTATACCGTGGCTTCTTTGCCGCTCATTAATTGGCGTATCACCTCATCGATGATGCCGTCTTCAAGCAGTGGTTGTAATCTTGGCGGGGTTTTCATAGCGTATGCGAATAAGAGAGGTGCTCAGGGTAACATTAAACTGCTGGCAGATAGGGTGATAGCGTAAGCATCAATAAAAAAACCGCTTCCTGGGAAGCGGTTTTTTAAACTGCGAATCTGTTTAATTACAGAACAGATTTAACAGTGTTGACTACGTTTTCAACTGTGAAACCGAAGTGTTTCATCAGTGCGCCGCCTGGAGCGGATTCGCCGAAGGTATCGATACCAACAACTGCACCTTCCAGACCAACATATTTACGCCAGAAGTCTGGGTGAGCAGCTTCAACCGCTACACGAACAACGCCTGGAGTCAGAACGCTGTCTTTGTAAGCCTGGTCTTGGCGGTCAAATACGTTAGTAGATGGCATTGAAACCACACGCACTTTAGTACCGGCAGCGTTCAACTCAGCAGCAGCTTTCACAGCCAGATCCAGCTCGGAACCGTTAGCGATGATAATCACTTGTGCTCCAGCTACATCAGAGAATACGTAACCACCCTTGCGGATCGCTTCGAAGTCTTTAGCGTCGTGCTTGATACCTGGCAGGTTTTGACGAGACAGCACCAAGCTGGTCGGGCCGTCTTTCTTCTCAACTGCAGCAACCCATGCAACGGTTGTTTCAGTTGCATCAGCTGGACGCCATACATCCATACGTGGGATGTAACGCAAGCCAGATGTGTTCTCAACTGGTTGGTGAGTCGGGCCGTCTTCGCCTTGACCGATAGAGTCATGGGTCAGCACGTAGATCACACGTTGATGCATCAACGCAGACATACGCATGCCGTTTTTCATGTAGTCAGAGAACATGTGGAAAGTACCGCCGAATGGCAACAAGCCACCGTGCAGTGCTACACCGTTCATGATCGCAGCCATACCGAATTCACGTACACCGTAAGAGATGTAGTTACCTGGTTCTTTCGCATCTACGTGTACAAAGCTACCAGTTGAAGTCAGGTTAGAACCAGTCAGGTCAGCTGAACCGCCGAGGAATTCTGGCAACAATGGAGCCAAAGCGCCGATCGCATTTTGTGAAGCTTTACGTGAAGCAACACCTTCTGCTTTTTCGTTGATCGCAGCGATGATCTTGTCTGTTTCTGCTTTCCAGTTAGCTGGCAGGTCGTTGTTCATACGACGTTTGAACTCTGCTGCTTCAGCTGGGAATGCTTTTTCGTAAGCTGCGAATTTGTCATTCCAGTCAGCTTCGCGCTTAGCACCTTTCACTTTTTGGTTCCAGCCTTCGTAAACGTCAGCAGGAATCACGAATGGCTCATGCGCCCAGCCGATTTCAGCACGTGTAGCAGCAACTTCAGCGTCGCCTAATGCAGAACCGTGGCAGTCATGTGAGCCAGACTTGTTTGGTGAACCTTTACCAATGATTGTTTTACAGCAGATCAATGAAGGTTTGTCGGTGACTTTTTTCGCTTCGTCGATCGCTTTTTGGATTGCGTCCTGGTCGTGACCGTCAACAGAAACAACGTGCCAGCCGTAAGCTTTGAAACGGCCTGCTGTGTCGTCTGTGTACCAGCCTTCGATGTGACCGTCGATAGAAATACCGTTGTCATCCCAGAAAGCAACCAGTTTGCCCAGGCCCCAGGTACCAGCCAGAGCACACGCTTCGTGAGAAACGCCTTCCATCATACAACCGTCGCCCAGGAACACGTATGTGTAGTGGTCAACGATGTCATGGCCTGGCTTGTTGAACTGGTTAGCCAGCAGTTTTTCAGCCATGGCAAAGCCAACAGCGTTAGCGATACCCTGACCTAATGGACCGGTAGTGGTTTCAATGCCTGGTGCATAGCCGAATTCTGGGTGACCAGCACAGCGTGAGTGCAATTGACGGAAAGTCTTGATATCTTCGATACCTAAATCGTAACCTGTCAGGTGCAGCAATGAATAAATCAGCATAGAGCCATGGCCGTTAGACAAAACGAAGCGGTCACGGTTAGCCCATTGCGGGTTAGTAGGATTGTGGCTCAAATTGTGGTTCCAAACCACTTCAGCGATCTCCGCCATGCCCATAGGTGCGCCTGGGTGACCGGAGTTTGCTTTTTGTACAGCATCCATGCTCAAAGCACGGATAGCATTGCACAAGTCGACACGTGTTGCCATTGTTTTCTCCCAAATGAAAATAAGAGCGGTCTTACACAAAAAGCTGCAAAACCTTGATTGAATTCTTTAAAAAGGGCGAGAAACCGGCCCTTTTACGGAAAGGGTAGATTATTCCTTAGAACCCGTTTTTCATCAAGGGTTAAAGCCATTTAATTGTTGCCGGCAACGGTAGCAGTGAAATCTAAAAGCTGTTAAATCACCGGCTGGCGATAGCCATGCCTGGCGTTTTCCCCTACCATGTAAAAAACGTATTGATCACAAAGGAGTATGTAAATGTCTGACGATAGAATCATTATGCGTGTGGGTGAAGCCCTGGTTGCTGGCGGCCCACCGGGAACCGCAGCCGAGCCGGAAGTCGCCATTGGCGAAATGAATGGCCCTATGGGCACTGCTTTTGCCAACCTGCTCGGCGACCAGGTCAAAGGCCACACCCGCGTGTTGGCGATCATGAACACCGACATCATGGTGCGCCCGGCGACACTGATGGTCAGTAAAGTGACGGTGAAAGACCCGCGCTATACCAATATCCTGATGGGCACTGTGCAAGGCGCGATCGCCAATGGCGTGCTCGATGCGGTGCGTAGTGGCGATATCCCCAAAGAAAAAGCCAATGACCTCGGCATTATCGTTTCAGTCTGGTTAAGCCCGGCCATCCTGGAACAGGAAAAGATAGACCATAAAGCCTTGTTTGATATTCACCGCGAAGCGACTTTCAAGGCGATCCAGAAAGCGTTACGCAATGAGCCCAGCATAGACTGGTTGCTGGAAAACCAGGAAAAGATCGTGCATAAGTATTATCAGATGGGTCTGGACAATAAAATCTAGTCCGGCCATAGCGCAATAAAAAAGGATGCCTGAGCATCCTTTTTTTATTTTTAAACCTATTGATCCTTAAGCGCAGCAATCACCATTTCAATCGCCCGGCAATTGCCTTTGGCATCTTCAAACGTCAGCAATGGCGCTTTGTCATTTAGCACACAGTCGCTGAAATGCTCGATCTCGAGGTTAAAGTGATTGGCTTTAGGCAACACCAGGGTTTCCGATTTGCCCCCTGCCTCCCAGCTGATCACCGGGTCATCGGTCGGATAGCTCCACATATTGTGGCACTTGATCCAGCCTTTATCGCCTATCAGCTCATATTCGGCTTTGCGGCTGCGCTCAAAGCTCACATCAAACTGGCCAAAACGCGCCCGCCCTTGCGCATCCGGCCCAAAGTCCAGCACGCCGCTGGCGACCACGTCGGCACCATGCTCATTTAACTTGCCGTATGCGACGACATTGTTCGGCTCGGCAGGTGCATCGCCGCCGCCAAAACACCAGCGCAAGGCGTGAATCGCATAAGGGCCTATATCCCACAAGGCACCGCCACCATTAGCCATACTGCGGTTGATGCGATACATGCGGGCTGGTGGCATCAGGAAAGAAAAGCTGGCGCGGCAGGAAAGCACATCGCCGATCAGGCCTGAATCTACCAGCGCCTTGATTTTGGCATGCTGCGGATGAAAGCGGTACATAAAGCCTTCCATCACTTTCACGCCTTTAGCTTTGGCGGCGGCCTCGATCTTGTCTATATCTGCCAGCTTGGTGGTCATGGGTTTTTCAATCAGGATATGCTTGCCGGCATTGATGGCTTTCAGCGCCCACTCGGCATGCTCCTCGTTGGCCATAGGGCAATACACCGCCTGCACATTGCTGTCGTTGATCAGGCTATCCATATCGTCATAGCAAGTGACACCAGTGGCATCAGGCGCGTATTTATCGAGTATGGCTTTAGCGGCACCGGCACGGCGGCTGCCTATCGCCACCAGTTGTGAATTTTTCGCCGATACGATGGCTGGCAGCAAACGCTCATTGACACGTGCGGCACCTAAAATGCCCCATTTAAGTTTAGTTGTCATGGATACTTTCCGGTTTTTTATTTGCATGGATTATACCCCGCAAAAAGACGGGATACCGGCAGCTAAAAAACAGCGCCATGATGAGCAGACAAAAGCTGGCACAAATAAGTGCCAGCAATTGCAGATTAAATCAGCCCCATTTTCTGCGCACTGATCGCTGCCTCGGCACGGGAGGAGACATTGAGTTTGCGGTAGATTTCCTTGACGTAACCGGCGATGGTATTGCGTTTGAGACCCAGCATATTGGCGGTTTCTGCCATGGTCATGCCTTTGGCGATGATAGAAAGCACTTCTTTTTCGCGCTCAGTCAGCAACTCTTGCGACGGCTGGCTATAGGGTTCATGAAAGTGGCGCAATAATTTTCTGGCGATGGCTGGCGACAATGGTGGCTGGCCGGTGACAATGCCGTTCAAAGCCTGCACCAGCGCATGCTGCGGCTGATCCTTCAGCAGATAGCCATGTGCACCAGCGCGCAATGCCGGGAAAATATGCCTATCGTCGTCAAAAATGCTGGCAACTACACAAATCGTGTGCGGAGAGTGGCGATTAAACCATTCAATCACCGTAATGCCGCTGCCATCTGGTAGACTTAAATCTATTAAAGCGATATCGACTGGCGGGCCAGTAGAAATGACAGCGATCGCCTGGGCGATATTATTTGCAGCAGCAATCGAAATGCCGGCAAAGCTCTTGTGTAATACTTCTGATAACCACAGTTGTGACTCTGGCGTATCTTCAAGTATAAATGCGGTTTTCATCGGGTGGCCAGCTCGTGTGCGCTCTAACAAATTAGAGTGACTATATACGAATTTAAAATGAATACACTCCCGCAAACGTGGGGGCTTACATACAAACAACAAAAATAATCAGCACCATGACCTACCTATACACGCAAGTCGCTAAGATGCACCCGCCAGCATGGCTGATGTTATGCGCGTCATCCATCGCCGCCCCGCATGCTTTTGCCACTGAGAATATCCCCACCGCGTCCTATTTTGCACTCGATACCATGGCGCCCGAAAGCAGCTGGGCTATCCGTTTTGAACAGCGCAGCAGCCATTTCGATGCGCGTTATGATGACCGTGGCCATCTATCACCGCTAGGCAGCAGTTTCGATAACATCAACCTGAATGCCAGCATGTTTCCCGCGCTGGCAGCACTAGGGCCAGGCGCTTCGCTGGGCAGCACGCGTTTTGATCACAAAACCGAAAACCGCATCAGCATCCTGACCATAGGCTATGGTTTGACGCCCAACCTGACCATAGGCGCAATCATCCCTTATGGCATTTCGCAATCGCGGGTCAATTTTGCGGTCGATGGTGGCAATGTCGGCTTTAACCCGGCTTTCAATGCCAGCCAGCCTATAGGGCCTGGCAACTTTCCGTTCGCCCCGGCCGGTGGCGGCATTGCGCCCATGGGCACTGCCGGCGTGCAAAACATTTTGACCAACCCTGCGTTCGGTTATCAATATAAAGCGCTGAAAGACAGCCGTAGCGAAGGCTTTAGCGACCCTACGCTGGGCCTGTTATGGCGCGCGGTGAAATCACCGGCTGAAAGCCTGATCCTGGGCCTGGGGCTACGCATGGGCCTGGCAAAAAAAGATGACCCGGATAATTTACTCGATACACCCTTAGGTGATGGCAGCACTGACATACGCAGCCGGGCGGAATATTTTTATGACCTGGGTAGCAACTTTGATTTGCGCCTGCTGGCCGATTACAACTGGCAATTCTCGGACAAAGCGCGCATGCGCATTCCAGCATCCAGTCAGGGGCTGGCATTGGCAAGTTCAAAACAAACACTGGATCGCGATCTCGGAGATTATTACGAGGCAGATATTGAAGTAGGCTATCGCTGGTCGAACTGGCGATTCGCCACTACCTGGCATAGATTCCAGAAGAAATCAGATGAGTATCGCTCCACCCTGGGTACGGATACTGCACCGCTGGAAGCTTACACTGACCGGCGCGCAGATCAATACCGCGTCAGCGCGACCTGGAGCGGCGTGCAGGCATGGCAGCAGGGCAAATTAGCTTTACCGGTGATCGTAAAACTGGAATTCCAGGATACCTATGGCGGCCGTAACTTTGTCGATGTGCAGGATATTTATCTGCAAGTGATCACCCTGTTCAAATGAAAAAACGTACGCAATTGCAATCCTGGATACTCATTATTGGCTGGTTGCCAGGCTTGTTGCTGAGCCTGAACTCAGCGCTGGCCGATGACGCGCCTGCACATTTACCGGGGATAGAAATAAGCCAGGCAGCATTTACCCTCAGCGATAGTGAAATACCGCCCGAGGTACAGGCGGCCTGGTCTCCCGCCAGCTTGCCAGACCTATGGAAGCTGTCGCACCCTGACACTTTCGGCACGGGCTGGTACCGCTTTCAGTTCAATTACCCTGGCCTGGATACTCAACAAATTTACGCCTTATACCTTTCGCGCTTGAGCCTGAATGCCGAGGCCTACCTGAATGGCAAGAAGATAGGCTCCGGTGGCTCATTCAGCGAACCGGTGTCGCGTAACTGGAACCGTCCGCTGTTATTCACCATCCCGCCCGACACCTTGAAAGCAACGGCTAACACGCTATATATCCGGGTGATCGCGCCGCAGCACTCGCAGGGCATGCTCTACCCGCCGCAAATCAACCAGTTGCACCTGTTGCAGCCGCAATATGAGAAGGCGCGATTTATCCGCATCACCCTGAACCAGACTTCCAGCCTGCTGATCGTCGGCATAGGCCTGCTGATGCTCAGCCTATGGTGGCGGCGTAAACAGGACACCGCTTACGGCCTGTTCGGGCTGGCGGCTTTTGTCTGGGCACTGCAATCGCTCAATTTCTACATCATCACGGCGCCACTGCCCACCCCGCTGTGGGAGATACTGGTGAATGCCAGTTTCCAGGCGATCGCTACCTTGTGGCTGATCTCACTGCTGGACTTTGTCGGCATCCGTTTGCAAAGTTTTAATCAACTGTTGTGGGGGATATTGATTCTGGCCCCGCTGACCTTGCTGCTCACCCCAGCAGACTACTTTATGCTGGCGACCGATTTCTGGCATCTGATTACCATGCTGGTAGTGATCTTTGGCCTGGCCTTGCTGGCAAAAACCGGTTTTATTGACCGCAATAAAGACGCCAGACTATTGCTGCTGACGCTGAGTATCATCCTGCTGTTTGCTTTTCATGACTGGCTGATACACACCAATGTGCCCGGTATCAATGCCTGGCTGATCACCGAAGAAGAGTATCTGATGCAGTTTTCAGCACCGGTGCTGTTCCTGATCGTCGGGCTGATGATGACTTCACGCTATGTGGGTGCGCTCAACAATTATGAGCAGCTGAACCAGGAGCTGGAACAACGCGTGATCTCCAAACACCAGGAGCTCAACGATAACTTTCAGCAACTGCAATCAATACTAAAAGAGCAGGCCACGCTGGAAGAGCGTGAGCGCATCTACCAGGACCTGCACGATGACCTGGGTGCCAAACTGCTGACGCTGGTCTACCGCGCACAAAACCCTAACAATGCCGAGCTGGCGCGCTCTGCGTTGCAGGATCTGCGTGATGTGGTATCACGTGCCGGCGATGAAAGCAGCGCATTGAACGACATCATGGCCGATTACCGCATTGAATGCGAAAAGCGGCTGGCTGACGTACAGATACAACTGCTGTGGGACAACCAGATAGCGGATGCCAGCTGGCAGCTCACGCAACCGCAGGCCTTGAATCTGGGCCGTATCATCCGCGAGACCATCTCCAACGTCATCCGCCATGCGCAAGCCACCCAACTGGCGGTCGCCTTGCAGTCCACCACCCATCACCTGCTGCTGCAGATAGAGGACAATGGCATAGGCTTGCCTGCAAACAGCGACAAATCGGCCGGGCGCGGTTTAAGCAATATCCAGAAACGTGCCGCATTACTCGGTGGAGAAGTCCACTTTGCCGCCAGCGCCAGCGGCGGCTTAAAACTCAGCATTTACCTGCCGTGGCAACTCATCTCGCGGCAGCCGGCCTGATGCAGCTGGGCTAGCCTCACCCTACCCGGTTATCCAAGTTCACCCCCCTGTTCTGGGGGTGCACGTTTCACACGCTATCCGTTACCCTTATCAGTAAATTAGAACAATGCTAACGGCTACTTATGAGAGAGGATGGCAATATGGATCGCACAACACCAGGATTATCGCTGTGGGGGATGGCATTCAGCCTGCTGCTGCCTTTCGCCTCGCATGCCAGCGAGATCGCGACCAATATACAATACACCTTCAGTGAAACCGCTGATTTCAGCGCCGGCATAGACAAAGCGATCACGCTGGATGCAGCTAAGATAGACGCGCGCTTGCTGAACAGCCGTTTAGGTACCTTCAGCAGCGGCGATCTGGTGTTCACTCTCAATGCCAACCACAGTGTCTCCATCAACGACCCCGGCGTCGCCACATTCCCCAGCGAAGCGCGGAACCTGATCCAGGTCAACGGCGCTGCATCAGCCTCAGGAGCATTGCTGCCTGAAGCGGAATCGCTCAACATAGGCGCGACCTGGTTCTGCGCTTCGACTTCGCTGCAGTGTAATAGCAACCAGGCTTTTAGTACGCTAAGAACCAGCACACAAAGCCTAAGCCTGCCGGCAGACCCGGCCACACTGCTCACGCCTATACGCTTGCAATCGGGCATCAGCTCGGTGACGCCGCTGGGAGACAGCACTCTCAATTATGGCAAGCTGCATTTGAACGGCTCCTTGCAGCTCAATGCGCTGTTCACGGCCAAAACTACTAGCCAATATGTCAGTGACGCCTTGCAAGCGACGGCAAGCAGCAGCGGCAGCCAGCGCTGGGGCGCAGCCGCAACCGATATCCAGGCCTTGCGCAATGGCAGCTGGACCGATGTGGCCGTCGCCAGCAACCTGCAAGCCAGCAAGACACCGAGCCTGGAAGCCGCACACCGTTTACTGGCCATTGCGCGCGACAGTGCCACCATCTTAAACAGCGGCAGCACTACCGGTGCCAGCTTTAACTCTGACTTTACGCTGACCAAACAGCTATGGAATGTCGCCGCGACGGCTGAGCCAGCGCTAGGGCGTGATGTGGCGGGCAGCAGCAGTGTTAGCTTCGATACCACGGACCTGGCGGCAGAGATCGCCGTGCTGCGTATGGTATTGGATGGCGCGGATGACACCAGCTTTGTGGCCGGGGTAGCGCATGCACTGAACAACCCTTTGAACACGGGCTCAGCGCCGGTATTGTCGTTTGACGGCTCGCTGATCGGCCTCGCAGGTGCCACCATGTCAGTGTTTTATCTGGGTGACAGCAGTGGCCGGGTCGAAGTCGAACTGGGCGCGGCAGATCGCTACGCATTCTGGCGCACGGCTTACAGTTTCGACAGCATCGCTTTTCTGCAAGGTGCGCAACAAGGCGTCACCGTCATTGGTGGCAACTCTGGCGGCACCCAGATTGGCCTGGGCGAATATGGATATGTGGGCGAGATCTACAACGACGAATTGTTTTATTTGAGTGGCAACCAGGCTGCGGCGCGCCTGCAATTAAACAACTTCTATGACAACAAGCTTTTAGTGGTTGCCAGCTGGGCGGTGACGGCGGTGCCTGAACCCAGTGTTTACTGCCTGCTGCTATTCGGCCTGGTGCTGGTCGGGCGCATGAGATCGGGCGCATCAGAAAGATCAGCTGAATACATGTTTCACCAATAACAATAAACTGATGTTACTTAGCTGCAGCAAGCTTTAGCAGACCCTGGTGGCCTGCTAAAGCTTGCAATTTTTTCTGCTGCCCCACACCACTGCCCTCCTCACTCATCTCAAGCCGGCTGACAAACCTGCACCCGGTTTGCGCTGTATCAAACATATGCCAGCGGATGCCAGCTAAACTGAGCCATTCGCTTTTGCAGTATAGGATGTCATATGCAGCAATTCATTCAGATGCCGCCGCCCGGTAAAAAAACACCTGCCGGCAGATTCGCCTTATTCAATCTCGGTTTCCGTCCGTTTTTCCTGCTCGCCTCTGCCTTTGCCGCCATTTCTATCGCTGCCTGGATGTGGTCATACCTGCGCTTTACCCTGCCACCCTTATTCTATGTCTCTGCCTCGCAATGGCATGCGCATGAAATGCTGTATGGCTTTGCCTTTGCAGTGATCGCCGGCTTTCTGCTCACCGCAGTCAAAAACTGGACTGGCAGGCAGACATTACAAGGGCAGGCTTTAGCCGCACTGGTGGCCTGCTGGGCAGGGGCGCGTGCGGTGATGCTGATAGCCCCCGACCTGATCATACTCGCCGCTGTGCTGGACCTGACTTTCAACTTGTGGCTGATGCTGGCGATCGCCCACCCTATCATTCAAGTGAAACAGTGGCGGCAACTGGGTGTGCTAGCAAAAGTGGCGGTGCTGACGCTGGGCAATGCGGCGTTTTATGCCCAGGCCCTGGGCTGGTCCATGAATGGCGCGCATGCCGCCATATGGATAGGCCTGTTGCTGAATGTGAGCCTGATCCTGGTGATCAGCCGCCGTATCCTGCCGGGTTTTATAGAGCGAGGCGTGCAAGAACAGGTCACCCTCAAAAACATGGCATGGCTAGACCGGTTATTGATGCTTTTGCTAGTGGTTTTATTGTTGAATATTCTGACTGCAGATTCGCCCATGGCTAACATGGTGTTAGGGCTCACTATAGCCACAGCCAATAGTATACGTTTGTTGCGTTGGCACACGCCTGGCTTATGGCGAGTGCCCTTGCTATGGAGTTTTTACAGTGGGCTGTGGCTGATCACTGCCGGCTTTTTCTTGTATGCATTGAGTTTTACCAATAGCGGCGTGGCGTTGATACTCGCCATCCATTGCTGGGCCATAGGTGGCATAGGGGTCATCACACTGGCGATGATGGCGCGCGTAGCATTGGGCCATACCGGCCGCAATATACACAAGCCGCCAGCCAGTGTGGCCTGGATATTTGGCTTGTGTATCGCCGCAACTTTATCCAGAGTATTTTTACCATTGCTATGGCCTGAGACTTACCGTTTATCAGTGATGTTGGCGGCAACTTGCTGGATAGTCGCATTTACCTGGTTCTGCATCTGCTACTGGCCTATCCTGAGCAAGCCGCGCATTGATGGCACGCCGGGTTAAACAACCATCACGCTTTCCACTTGATAGAACAACCTATGCTCTGCACCTGCGCTTTTGGCCCATGGCCAGTCTGGGCGACTTGCTTCATGGCCTTGAATAAATCGCGGCTGCTATCGGGCGCAGTTTCCTTGCGGCTTTCGTCAAAGCGGCCACGGTATTGCAACTCGAAGTTTTTATTAAATCCAAAAAAGTCTGGCGTACATACTGCATCATATGCCCGCGCGACCTGCTGGGTTTCATCAAACAGGTAGGGGAAAGGCAACGCCAGTTCTTCAGACAGTTTTTTCATATTCTCCGGGCTATCTTCCGGGTAATCAGCCGGGTCGTTGGACATGATAGCGACAGTATTGATGCCTAATGCCTGCAACTCAGTCACATCAGCTATCAGGCGCGGCAAAATCGCTTTGACATACGGGCAATGGTTGCAGATAAACATGACCAGCAGGCCTTTGGCACCCATGCTGCTTTCAAGATCGACCAGCTTGCCATTGACATCCGGCAGCTTGAATTGCGGGGCTTTCCAGCCAAAATTGCACACAGGGGGGCTAATACTCGCCATCATCTCTCTCCAGCAAAATAACAAAAAGTGTATGGTACGTGATTAAGTGGCGTAGGGGTATGCCGCCAGCCAATGTAAGCAGTCGGCATTTTGGTTACAATGTCGGGCATGAGTAACTTACGTTTTTACAGCCCCGTACCGCTCGCCATAGGCAATACCACCGCACTGAGCGAAAATGCTGCCGCACATGCCATACGCGTCATGCGGCTCAAAGCAGGTGATACGCTGGTTTTATTCAGTGGCGACGGCTTTGATTACCAGTGTGTACTGACGGATATCGGGAAAAAAGCCGCTTATGTGGCAGTCCAGAGCCGCACAGCGGTCAGCAATGAATCGCCACTGAATATTCGCCTGCTACAGGGCATCTCCAGCGGCGACCGCATGGATTACACCATACAGAAAGCGGTTGAATTAGGGGTGACGGAGATCTTTCCGCTGACAACCGACCGCAGCGTGACCAAGCTGAGTGGCGACCGTGCCGAGAAACGTGTAGAGCACTGGCAAGGCGTAGCGATTGCCGCCTGTGAACAAAGCGGCCGCGCCTTACTGCCGCTGGTGCATGCGCCTGTGACACTGACACAATGGCTGGGCCAGCATGAGACACAGGCCAGCCTCAATATTCTGTTAAACCCGGTGGGGGCGAAACGACTGGCGCAACTTGAGCAACCATCCGGCCATATCCACCTATTGATAGGCCCCGAAGGCGGCTTAAGTGGTAACGAAATCACACTGGCTACACAACACCATTTTCAATCTATCGTATTGGGGCCAAGAATCCTGAGGACTGAAACTGCCGCAGTGACTGCAATCGCCAGCATGCAAACCTTGTGGGGCGATTTCTAGCTGGCTCAGACTTTTCTTGGTTTAAACATATGGTTGCAAGTCTGCACACCAGTGTAGCCATACAACAACCTTATCGCCATGCCCTGTAGAGGTCATTTATAAACTTCCCTGCGATGTGCGATACGGATGACCAAAATGACCAACTGGGCATCCTGCACTTCATACACAATCCTGTAATCGCCTACTCTTATCCTACGCAATCCGGAAAACTCGCCCTTGAGCACACTGCCCGCTGTGGGGCTGATCTTTAACTTTTCAATGGCTTCTATCAGACGTTGCCTGTGGGGTTTGTCTATCCGGGCAAGCGCTTTGAACGCGCTTTCTTTGATGCTAACCGAGTAGCTCATTTTTCACCGACTCCCAATCAAGCACTGGGTCAGAAGGATCGCGTAATACGTGTATGGCTTGATTGATATCTTCAAAGTCTTCAAGATAATATTCTATGGCTTGGCGTACCACTTCAGCGCGAGTGCGACGTAACTGCACTGCTGCATGGTCAAGTGAAGAAACCAATTCATCCGGTAATCTTGCAGTAATCTGACTCATAACTGTCTCCTGACATTTAATGAAGTTCAATGAATGTCATTATAGGCACGCATAGAAATATGTCAAACGTGTTTGTCATCACCAACTACAAACTTGAACATTAGACGTTTAAGTCAATTGGCCTAATGATGTGATGCGGCTATGATAGCTTTAGCGGATGGCGGTATTGTCCATACTGCAAAAGCGCATGCTCATGTAGCCAGATTCAGGGCCAGCCGCTTTGGCAGTACTCCCTTAGATTTATCAGTGTTAGGAAGTTGTTCTCATGCTTCAAGTCATGCTACAAATGGCGCTGCTGATCACTGCAGGCATTGCCTGGCAGCGGTTCGCGCCTGACCATATCTCAGCCACCTCGCACCGACGGGCGCTAACCGATCTGGTGTTTTATATCCTGCTGCCGGCATTAGTCATAGATGTGCTGTGGCAAGCACCATTGGATGCGGATACTTTCAGCATCCAGCTCACTGCCATCACTAGGCTGGCCACTGCGGCAGGGTTGATGTGGTTATGCCTGCAAGTGTTTAACCGTTTTAAACCACTGTCACGTGCACAGCAAGGCGCGCTGATGCTGGCGGCCACGTTTCCCAATGCGACTTATCTGGGCTTGCCGGTGACCAGCGAAGTGCTGGGCGACTGGGCACAGGAGATGGTGCTCAAGTTTGACCTGTTTGCCTGCACGCCTATCCTGTTATCCGTAGGCATGCTGATGGCACAGGCTTATGGCAAGCGCGAAGAAAAGTCTAACCCGTTGCGAGAACTGCTGCGTGTGCCGCCGTTGTGGGCGCTAGTGCTTGCGTGCGTGCTCAACCTGGCGCAGGTGGCGCAACCGGAGATGCTGGGCCATGCATTGCACACGCTGGCGGGTGGCGTGATACCGCTGATGCTGATCGCCCTGGGCATGAGCATACGCTGGGACAGTTTTCAGCTGGCACTGCTGCCCAAGTTATTACCGGTGTGCGTCATAGGCCTGCTGCTGGCGCCGCTGGCTGCCATGCTGGTGGCAGAGCAACTGGGCCTGGGCGGGCACACGCTGACAGCCATCACTTTGTTGAGCGCCATGCCGACCATGGTGTTCGGGGTCATCATCTGCGAACGCTACCATTTAGATGGCGCACTATATGCCGCCGCCGTGTTCTCCACCACCTTGATCAGCATTTTCACGCTGCCGCTGTGGTTTCAGTTTCTCTCGCATTAATGGCTGCTGCCGGTAGAACAAATCTCGCCATCGCCGGTCTATCCACATACGTTATATAACGAGTATTCAGGCCATCTGCTAGGGTTTAAGCTAGCGCTGAATACTGTGTGATCTGTATGCGTTTTGGAGGAGTTTCACCGCGATGCCAAAAACTACAATGAATCCTTTCGTGGCGCAACAGCCTGCGCCGCCAGAAACCCTGGTCAGGCTGCTGGGTAAGACTGGCGTCACCATCAACGGCGACGCGCCGTGGGATATAAAGGTCTATGACGAGACTGTGTATCGCGATGTGCTCACACGCGGCACACTGGGTTTAGGCCAGGCCTATATCGAGGGTCGCTGGGACTGCAGCCGCCTGGATGAATTCTTCACCCGCATGATGCGCGCCGACATTGATGAAGAAATGGGCGGCTGGGGCAAACTGCAACTGTTAGGCGATATCCTCAGGCATGCCCTGTTCAACCTGCAGGCCCCTGAGCGTGCCTTCCAGGTCGCGCAACTGCACTACGATATCGGCAATGACGTGTTTGAAGCGATGCTGGATTCGAGCATGAGCTACTCCTGCGCCTATTGGGAAAACGCGCACACGCTGGAAGAAGCACAGACGCACAAGCTGGATATGATATGCCGCAAGCTGGACCTGCAACCAGGCGAGCATGTACTCGAGATCGGTTGTGGCTGGGGCGGGCTGGCCAAACATATGGCGCAACATTACCAGGTCAATGTGCTCGGCATCACCGTGTCTGTCGAACAACAGGCCATGGCCAAAGAGCGTTGCGCCGGCTTGTCGGTAGATATTCAGCTGCTGGATTACCGCAAGTTGCAGGGGCAGTTCGACAAAATCGTGTCTGTTGGCATGTTTGAACATGTAGGGCCAAAAAATTACCCGATCTATTTTGCAACCGTGCACAGGCTGCTAAAAGATAACGGCCTGTTTTTGCTGCACACCATAGGCAACCACAAGACCGCACTTTATACCGACGCCTGGATAGACCGCTATATTTTCCCTAACGGCAAGCTGCCTTCTGCCAGCGAGGTGAGCAATGCCATAGAGAAGAAATTCCTGATCGAGGACTGGCATAATTTCGGCCCGGATTATGACCGCACGCTGATGGCTTGGTGGGATAAATTCAGCCGTGCCTGGCCAGAACTGCAGTTTAAATATGATGAAAGTTTTTACCGCATGTGGAAATACTACCTGATGTGTTGTGCCGGGTATTTCCGCTCGCGGCAAGGCCAGCTTTGGCAACTGGTACTGAGCAAGCGGCAGAGCAACCGCATTTACCGCTCGATACGCCCGGGAGCCAATAGTTGATGTAAACGTCGTCTCTCTCTGTATCACTTAATATGACGGCTTAGGCCGTCATTTTTTATGTTTAATTTGCATAAAAAACCAAATTGATTTATTGTTTTGCAAATTAAATCAGTAAACTGCGCGGATGATAGGCTCAAACATCAGAAATTTGCGAAAATCGCAAAATCTAACTTTACAACAGCTGGCAGCCCGCATGGGCACCGACACCAGCAATCTGTCGCGCATAGAACGCGGTGAGATCGGTATTTCTGACGCCTTGTTACGCGCAGCCGCTCAGGCCATGAGCACCACGCCAGGTCGTTTATACGACGCCGACCTGACGCCCAGCAACCTGACCAATACGCCACCGGCTATCCTTTCCAGCGCCAACAGCAAAGACTTTGTGCACTGGTTCCGCTCCGCTGCGCCGTATATCCATGCGTTTGGCGGCAGCACCTTCGTCATCGCCTTTGGCGGCGAAGTGGTCAGCGAACAACAGTTTATCGCGCTTTCACACGACCTCAACCTACTGGCCAGCCTGGAGGTGCGCCTGGTGCTGGTGCACGGTGCACGCCCGCAGATCGAGCACAGACTCAAGCGCGACAATCTGATCCCCAAAATGCATAACGGCTTGCGCATCACCGATGATACGGCGATGGAAGCGGTAAAAGAAGCCAATGGCACGGTGCGGGTAGAGATAGAATCACTGCTGTCTATGGGCATTTCTAACTCGCCTATGGCAGGCAGTGATATCCGGGTGGCGAGTGGCAATTTTGTCACCGCCAAACCGCTGGGTGTGCGCGACGGCGTAGACCTGCAACATACCGGCGAGGTGCGCAAGATCGATGCGGTCGGCATCCAGAAACGGCTGGACGATGGCGAACTGGTGCTGCTCTCGCCCATGGGTTATTCGCCCACCGGTGAGATCTTCAACCTGACACTGGAAGATGTGGCAGTCAGCGCGGCGATCGCACTGGATGCAGAAAAACTCATCTTCCTGATGGGCTCGGAAGGCATACACAATCTGCGTGGCGAATTATTGCGCGAGATGACCTCGGCCAAAGCCAAGAACATGCTGCGCAATGTGCAGGAGAGCGATGAGCCTATCAACATTTCGGAAGATGTGAATTACTACCTGCCCGCTGCCGTACGCGCCTGCGAGCATGGTGTCGCCAGGACGCATCTGATCTCCAGGCATATAGACGGCGCCATCATCCAGGAGCTGTTCACGCGGCAGGGCATAGGCACCATGATCACCGAGCTACCACTGGAAACCATGCGCCAGGCCAATATCGATGACGTTGGTGGCATACTCATGCTGATAGAGCCGCTGGAGAATGAAGGCATACTGGTGCGGCGCGGACGTGAACGGATTGAAATGGAGATCAATTATTTCTATGTCATGGAACATGATAACCGGGTGATAGGGTGCGCCGCCTTATACCCTTTCCCGGCTGAGAAAATGGTCGAATTCGCCTGCCTGGCGATAGACCCGGCCTATAGAGGTGGCGGGCGCGGTGACAAACTGTTCAATTACTGCCAGGAGCAGGCAAAAGCCATGGGGCATCAATGGCTGTTCTGCCTGACGACACGCACCGAGCACTGGTTTCTGGAGCGCGGCTTTACTGAACAGACGGTGGATCAGTTACCGCACGCAAAACAGCAACTGTATAACCTGCAACGTAAATCCAAAGTGTTTGTGAAAGTACTGAGCTAATAAATGGCTGGCGCTCTCGCCAGCCATTTAAACTTTTGCAGCTTAAGCGCTGGCCGCGTCTTAATTGCTTCATCTAAAGCGAATAAAGTTGAACAAAGTCGGCAAATCGACTTCTTATTCAACATCCTGAGCAAAATTAACCGCACTATGCATTCACTGTTTAACTTTCAGCAGATAGAATACGCATATTCTTGATCGCAAATCCATATGATGAACATTTCAAAAGCCGCCCACAAGGCGCAAACTCTCGCCGAAGCCCTGCCTTACATCAAACGCTTTTTCGATAAAACCATAGTCATCAAATACGGCGGCAACGCCATGACTGATGACCGCCTGAAAGAATGCTTCGCCCAGGACGTGGTGTTGCTGAAACTGGTGGGCATGAACCCGGTAGTGGTGCATGGCGGTGGCCCGCAGATCAACGAGATGCTGGACAAGCTCGGCAAAAAAGGCGAGTTTATCCAGGGCATGCGCGTGACCGACGAAGAAACCATGGACGTAGTGGAAATGGTGCTGGGCGGCCAGGTGAACAAAGAGATCGTCAACCTGATCAACCGCCATGGTGGTAAAGCGGTCGGCCTGACCGGCCAGGATGGTAATTTTATCCATGCCCAAAAACTGCTGATGGAAGACCTCACAGACCCCAGCAAAATGATAGATGTCGGCCAGGTGGGGGAGATCACTGCGATAGACCCCAGCATCATCACCTTCCTCGACACTGGTGACTTTATCCCGGTGGTGGCACCTATCGGCGTAGGCCGCGAAGGTGAAACTTACAATATCAATGCCGATGTGGTGGCTGGCAAGCTGGCTGAGATCCTCAATGCCGAAAAATTGATTTTACTGACCAACACGCCCGGCGTGCTGGATAAGCAAGGCCAGTTACTGACTGGGCTGACCCCCAGGCAGATCGATGACCTGGTCGCCGACGGCACTTTGAGCGGCGGCATGCTGCCTAAGATCAGCTCTGCCCTCGATGCGGCACGCAGCGGCGTGAAGACCGTGCACATCATTGATGGCCGGGTCGAGCACGCCTTGCTGCTGGAAGTGCTGACCGACGAAGGTGTAGGCACCTTGATCAAAGCCAAGTAAGCGACCACTCACTTTAGTCATATTCATCATGTCGCGCAGGGTGTGGATTTTTGATCTGGATGACACCCTGCACGATGCTTCCTCGCATATCTTCCCGGTCATGAACCTGTCCATGACGCGTTACATCATGGACCTGCTGGCACTGGAAGAACCGGCAGCCCACCAGTTACGCCAGCATTACTGGCGTATTTATGGCGCCACCCTGAAAGGGCTGATGCGCCACCACGGGGTAGACCCGCACCATTTCCTGGCCGAAACCCACGCTTTTCTCACTGACGATATGGTGCAGACGACCAGACAATTACGTCAGTTATTGCAGCGCCTGCCTGGTCGCAAATGCGTGTTCACCAATGCGCCGCGTGCCTATGCGGTAAAAGTGCTAGATGTATTGGGCATCAGTGACTGTTTTAACCTGGTGTTCAGTGTGGAATCATCGCGCTTTCATGCCAAGCCTTCGGTACGCGGTTTTCGCATGCTGTTGCGCCAGTTGCGTTGTTGCGCTGCCGACTGCACCTTGTTTGAAGACAGCCTGCCAGCGCTGATGACGGCAAAACGGCTAGGCATGCGCACCGTGTGGATCAGCCGCCGCCTGCACAAGCCAAACTTTGTGCAATATAGATTGCCGCATGTGTTGGCACTCACTCACAGTGGATTGAAAAAACACGCTGGCTGCATTCCCGCCCCAGGCGAATCCGGTTAAAATAGCCGCAAAATAACAACACGCATTCTGAGATTCAGGGACACATCATGGCGACGACCAACAAAGAAGTAAGAGCAAACCGCAAACAGCAAATCCTGGAAACACTGGCCAGCATGCTGCAAACACCACGCGGCGAAAAGATCACCACCGCCGCCCTGGCCGGCAAACTGGAAGTCTCCGAAGCAGCGCTGTACCGCCACTTTGCCAACAAAGCCAAAATGTTTGAAGGCCTGATCGAGTTTATTGAAGGTGCACTGTTTGGCGTGATCAATAAAATCACCAGCGATGAAACCGACGGCCTCAAGCAAGTGCAACTGATGCTGCAAACCATGCTGAAATTCGCCGAACGTAACCCCGGCATGTCACGTGTACTGATAGGCGATGCCCTGGTCAATGAAGATGAAGCCTTGCAGGCACGTATCAACCAGTTGATAGACCGCCTGGAAGCCAGCGTCAAACAATCGCTGCGTATCGCCGAGGCCCAAGGCAACCAGATCACCAATGCCGGTGTTGCCGCCAACACCATGATCAGCTTTGTGGTCGGCCGCTGGCACGCGTTCGCCAAAAGCGGTTTCAAGCGCAAACCCAGTGAAAATCTGGAACAACATATTACGCAGCTGATCACAGCCAGCCTGCAATAAGCGTGAAGACAACGCAATACTTTCAGCATAGCCGCCTGCGCCCAGACCGCGCAGACATCAAAGATGAATGGATTGCATACGTCATCAACCACCCAGAAAAAGAGCTTATCCAACAGGATGGTCGTATTCGCCGCTGGGCTAAAATTGATGAAATGGGCGGCCGCTACTTGCGGGTAGTGCTTTTGGAAAATGGCGAAACCGTGCACAATGCCTTCTTCGACAGGAGATTTATTCCATGAAAATCAAATACTTTCAGGACACCGATACGCTGCATATTGAATTTACCGATGCAGATATCTTTGAAACCAAAGACCTGGATGAAAACATGCTGCTTGATATAGATGCCAACGGCAATATTTGCGGCATCACCCTTGAACATGCAAAACAACGCGCGGATTTTCCTCACTTTTCGTTCGAGCAAATAGCCGCTTAAGCAACCTCACAGACATAGAGCTTTCATAAGATGGAAAACACGATTTTTGGCATGACCGAAGCCCAGCTGACTGAAGTCGGCATGACATACGGCCTGGCCGCCCTGATACTTTTTTTGATCTTTATCGTCGGCAACCTGGCCTGGAAAGCAAAGGCTGGCAAGGTGGGCACATTTGCCTTGTTCCTGGCGCTGACGTTGGGTATGGTCGGCTTTCTGGCCAAGCTGGTCATTCAACACTTTCTGAATATTAACTAACGCAAAAAACGTTACGGCCCATGAATGTCCTTAAGATCTTCGGGCTTGTGTTATTGGCGAGTGCGGCTTATCTGTTGCTGGATGGCTGGCTGCTGCCCTGATTAAGCGCCAGGCAAACCCAGCACCTGATAGCGGTTGAACAGGCCCCCGCCCGTTTTAGCCGGCCGGCCAACGTTGAGGCTGCACCTGAGACGCCAGTGCCAGCAAACCGTCGCTGTGATGGCCGCATACATTGTTCGCAAATGACTTCCTGTGCAGAAGCCCATTTCTTTCTGGCAAACTGCCCTGGCACCGAAATGGATGGCGATCATGATGGCATCCCTTGCGAGCGCCAGTGGTGCTAAAGTGCTAGGGCCTTGTGATGGCCAGAAAAGTTAACCCTTTCTTACCTGAATAGACTTGGCGGGCTATTGCTTAGTGTTAGTCAGTTGGGTAACCTGATTCACATATTGTGATAAAGAAGTGCGCGAAATGCATACACCGCCCGCTGAAACTGATAACACCATTTACAAGACCCTGCTTGAATCCACCAAAGCCATTCCCTGGAAGATAGACTGGGCCAGCAAACAGTTTGCCTATATAGGCCCGCAGATAGAGCAAGTACTTGGCTGGTCGCAAGACAGCTGGAAAACAGTGGATGACTGGGTAAACCGCATTCATGAAGACGAGCGCGAGCGTATCTTTAACTTTTGCGTGGAACGCTCTTTGCAGGGCGAAGACCACGAAGCCGATTACCGAGCGCTGACCAAAACCGGCGACTATGTCTGGATCAGGGATGTAGTGCATGTGGTACGCACCCCCAGCGGTGAGCCGGAAGCGCTGATAGGATTTATGTTTGATATCAGCGAACGTAAAAAGACCGAAGAGCAATTGCTCATCATGCAAAAAAAGCTGGAAGAGTTTTCTTACAAAGACGGTCTGACCGGCGTCGCCAACCGCCGCATGTTTGACACGGTACTGGAACGAGAATGGCTGGAAGCCAGACAAAATCAGCACCCCTTGTCATTGATCATGATAGATATCGATTACTTCAAGCAATTCAATGACTTTTATGGCCATTTGCAAGGCGATCAAGTGCTTAAGCAAGTAGCGAACACACTGACGCAGGCTGGTGTGCGTGCTAAGGATTTCTTTGCCCGTTTTGGTGGTGAAGAGTTTGCCTTGATTCTGCCTGAAACCAGTGCACTGTCAGCCAGCAAAATCGCCGAGCGTTGCCGCAACCTGGTGTTCAAGGAACAAATTCCACACGCCAAGTCAGAAGTCAGCCACATACTGACCATCAGTGTCGGTGCCGGCAGCATCACGCCCCAGCAAAATGACGATCTTAAATCATTCGTAGAGTCTGTAGATGCCCTGATGTATGAAGCCAAACGAAGCGGTAGAAACCGGACAGTGGTAAATAATCGCTAATAAAACATAGCCAGAATGTCTCTGGCACTGCATCACCGGGACTGTACATAAAAAAGAGGCAGCTATTGCTGCCTCTTTTATTACCATACATCCTGCAAGCGCTACTTAAAAAAAGTAATTTGCGCCGACTGTAAATGCATTCACTTCGATATCTAAAGATTCACCAGCTGCTTTTACCAGCCTTGCACTACCCACATCGCGATACTCACCAGTCAACTGCCAGTTTTTAGTCAAATTATAATTTGCCCCTATCCCTAAGACAGGCACGACATCTGACCTGTTTTCACGCCCGCTGACAAATTCATCATCGCTATTGATGTAACGTGCTTTTGTGCGCGTCTTAGCGAATAGCACTCCTGTTCTGGCATACACACTAAACTTCTCATTAAATGGATAACTCCACAGGGCACTAATGGTAGCACCTGAGGCACTAGCTGTCCCTATGCCATAAGAGTCTGCCTTTGCAGTGTAATCGCCTAGATCCAGATAACCGAGCTCAGCTGCAATATAGGAATTAAATTTATAGCCAATCACGGCATCCAAAATCGTGTCTTTGCGATCAATTGACACTTTTCTTTCCTGCTCATCCTCAACTTTACCAATACCACCACTGGAAAGATCAAAATTTACATGAGAGCGGCCAATTTTGCCACCGACGTATATCTTATGCTGCCATTCATCCTCAGCATAAACCGAACTCACCAACAACGTGAGTGGAAATACCAAACAAATTGCCAATTTCATAAACCCCTCCAAATGTTAATTTAAGTAAGTTTATGTTATCACAATTGTAAATTGAAACTACCGTCCATTTAGATTTAAATATCTAAAGTTGATCTAAAAGCTCAAAAAAGCGCTTACATTGCTGAGAAATGTAGGTAAAGGACTAAAGGAGGTCTAAAGATAAGAAATATGAACGGCAATGTGAGCCAGTCAACTAATGAAGGTAATTCTAACTGCGCAGCTCGCAAGCAAGGTGCTGCGGCAATCATTCAACCAGCGATGTTTGCTTTTCTAAACCATGGAACAGATTGGAAAAAACAGGAAAGCTTCAAGCAACTCGCGCGCGACAGTCGTCATCAAGTGCCAAGTGGGCTGATTCAATACCCGCCAGTATTTACCTTGCCTGTGCTTGTATCTGGTGGGCGAGTGACTTAAAAGAGCGCTGCCTCAATCGCATGGGTCCTGGCATCGGCCACTGCCTGTTTGATCGCAGCGGGACTACTGCACTGCTTTGCGATGGCGCCCGCATCAACAGCCAGGGCGGCCTGCAAAGCCTTGCGCAGATGCTCTGCATCATCCAGCGGGCAGTTCTCCAGCCCCAGGCGTCCGCGGCTGTCGCTTTCGCAGGCCAGCAGAAAGTCATCGAAGCGTGAGCGTTGCCTGAACGCATCCAGCTGTTCAAGAAAATTCAACAAGGTGCTGGCTTTCATTTCTCTGGCGGCGTGCAGTTTGCCGTGAAACTTTGCTACTACCAGCGCCAGGTCCTTGCAATCATTGGGTACTTTGAGCCGTGCCACCACGTCGCGGATCTGGTCTACACTGCGTAATTCATGCCCTATATGCCTTGGCAGTACGTCTGCCGGAGTAGTGCCCTTGCCGAGGTCATGCGTGAGGGCGGCAAAGCGCACCGGCAAGCTGAAGCCTTGTTTGGCGGCGTAATCTATCACCATCATGACATGCACGCCAGTATCGACTTCGGGGTGGTAAAGGGCAGTCTGCGGTACTCCCCACAGGCGCGCCAGCTCGGGCAGTATCACCTGCAAGGCACCGCAGTCGCGCAGCATTTCAAACATGCGGCTGGGTTGTTTTTCCATCAGGCCTTTGGCGATCTCCTGCCACACCCGCTCCGGCACCAGGGCATCGACTTCGCCAGCGGTGACCATTTCGCGCATCAGCGCCAGCGTTTCAGGCGCTACGGTGAAATCGGTGAAGCGGGCCAGAAAGCGGCCTGCGCGCAAGATGCGCACCGGGTCTTCGCTGAAGGCGGCGGTGACATGGCGTAACAGCTTGTTCTCAATATCCTGCTGCCCGTGGAAAGGGTCTATCAGTGTGCCATCTTCGGCCATAGCGATGGCATTCATGGTGAAGTCACGCCGGGCGAGGTCTTCTTCCAGCGTCACTTCTGGCGCGGCATAGACGCTAAAGCCTTTGTAACCCTTGCCGGTTTTACGCTCGGTGCGCGCCAGTGCGTGTTCCTGCTGGGTATCGGGGTGGAGAAAGACCGGGAAATCCTTGCCGACTGCGCGGTAACCGGCCGCCAGCATCTGCTCGGGCGTGGCACCGACGACGACATGATCGCGGTCTTTGACCGCCAGGCCTAACAGGCCATCGCGCACTGCACCGCCTACCTGGTAGATTTTCATAGGCTGGTGTTGTGTATGATCGCTATGCACGTGGCAGCTGGCACATCAGCGCCTGGCGTTGATGACGCGACCAGCGGCAGCGCGAAACTGGTCATAAGCACCACGCGGATTATTTTCCACCAGATAGCCGGAAATCACCGCAAACATATCGGTAGGCACGACGCCGAGCTCATTGGCCATAGGCTGCTGGCAGACGTTATCGACCTGCATGGATTTGACATTGTCACGGGATAACAGCTTGATAGGCAGCAACTGCATAAAACTGCCTTGCAGCAGTGAAAGCCTGGTGCTCAAGCCTATGATAGGCCGCTGCACGCCTGTGGTTTTCATCACGGCTTCCATCACCTGTTGCAAGGTCATGATGGCCGGGCCACCCAGTTCGTAGATCCGGCCATAGGTGGCGGGCTCATCCACCGCATTGACGAAGGCCGCGGCGACATCTTCTACCCAGATAGGCTGGAATTTGGCTTGAGGCATCGCCAGCGCCAGCACCGGAATATACTGTATCAGTTTGGCAAACAGGTTGATAAAACGGTCGCGTGCGCCAAAGATCACCGAAGGACGGAAGATAGTCACCTGCAGTTTTTTGCTGCATTCCATCACCGCTTCATCACCGGCCGCCTTGCTGCGCAGATATTCACTAGGCGCACTGACTGCAGCCTGCAAGGCGCTCATGTGCAGCAGCCGCGGGATGCCCAGCTCGACACACAGTTGCGCCACGCGCCGTGGCAGCTGATGGTGCATCTTCTCAAAGCCATTGTCGCTGGTCTGGTGCAGTATGCCTATCAGGTTGATCACAACGTCGCTGCCGGTCAGCTGCGCGCGCAATGCACCATGGTCGTTGACATCGCACTCGACCACTTGCACAAAAGGTAACAATATCAGGTGCTTGGCCTGCTCCCGGCGGCGCGTCAATACCTTCACCTGATAGCCGGCCTGATCCAGCCTGGCCACCACACTGCTACCGACAAAACCGCTACCACCCAATACTGTGACTGTCTTCATATTGCTGATTCCTGATGCATGTTGGTAAATAAGACACTGCGCAAAGCTGTCTTCATCGTTATCACTTGCTTAGAGAGATTGTACAGAAAAATGCCGCATTAGCTTACTCCTGCTCTGAAATGGTGATGGTGGTGGTCACCGTTTCCGCCTCGGCGATGCCCGAACTACGGGCCGGGATAGTGCCCAGGCGATTTTTAAGGGTGATGACAGGCAAGCCCAGTCTGGGCGCATACATGTGCGCGTTTGCCAGCACTTTTTTCACGTAGTTTCGTGTTTCGCTGAACGGGATGGTTTCTGCATAAATCGCGCCTTCCAGCGGCGTGTTGCCCGCCCAGCGTCTGGCGCGGCTGGGGCCTGCGTTATAGGCGGCTGTCGCCATCGCCTCCTGGCCGTTAAAGGTATCCAGCGTATAGCGCATGTAATAAGTGCCCAGGTTCACATTGGTGTCTATGTCATGCAACATGGCATCACTGTAGCTGCTCCAGCCCAGTTTTTTGGCTATCCACTTGGCGGTGGCGGGCATCACTTGCATCAGGCCGCCGGCGCCTACCGATGACTTGGCATAGTGCATAAAGCGGCTTTCCTGGCGGATGATGCCGTAAACCCAGGCTTCATCGATGTCGCGCGCTTTCGATGCTTTTTGCAGATAATCGCGGTACGGCGTGGGGTAGCGCAACTCGAAGTTGTGCGTACGGCTGGTCTTATCCGCTGCCAGCACGGTCAGATCGTACCAGCCCTTGAGCAAGGCATATTGTGCGGCAACGATGCGCGTAGGGTCATCCAGTGCTTCTAGCAGATACAGCCACTCCAGCCTGGCTTCATAGCGGGCGTCGGCGTCAAATAATGCTTCCATGCGCTTGATCGCCGGCAACCTGGCGAACTGGCGCACCTCATCATCGGCGGGCTGGTAAGTCGCCATAGGCTCACCGGCCACCGGGCCCAGCTCTTCAGCCGCTAGCCAGCCATAAAAATGGCGTTCTTGTGACAGCTTTGCCAGTAGCAGGTTGGCTTCGGTGACCTGTCCCTTGCTCTTGAGCGCACGCGCTTTCCAGTAGCGCCAGGTGTGCTCGTCTGCCAGCGCATTGGGCATATTGCCTATGATTTTCAACAGTACAGGCCAGTCCTGCTCGCGCAAGGCACTGCGCGCATACCATTCCCACTGCTCATTGCTCAGGCTGGCCGGCTCTACTCTGGCAAACGCTTTGAGCGCCTCTGGCTCGTGCTTACGCGCTGATTCGAGCGCGATATACGCTTGCATAAGCTGTTTTTCTTCGTTGTTGAGCACTGCGCTGTATTTCTGAAAACTGCTTTGCGCCAGCGCGATATCTGCCTTGGCCTGGCGATGTATGGCGTACAGATACATCGCGCGGCCATAAGCCGATTTATCCTGCACATTGTTCTTTTTTAGCACCAGCGCCGGGTTCTGCGCCACGTCATCTATCTGTTTCAACAGCGTGGCATCGGTTTTGCGGCTGCGTTTGGCCAGGGTCTTGGCCATGCCGGGCTTGTTGGCAAACAAGGCATTACGGTATATGGTCAGCAGAAACGCCTCATCCAGCACGCCCACCTGCTGCAAGGCTTCCAGCATGCCCTGGCAATCGGCTGACAGCTCCTTGCCCGACAGCAACAGCGTTTTGCCATCGTCGTAAGCCGTCGGGTCATCCAGCGCGATGCCGGCCTGCACCTGGAAACACTGGTTACCGGTGTCGTTCAGGGTGTAATAGTTGGGGATCTGCGCCCGCATCTCGACAAACTGGTCCCAGAACTGCACCCTGCCCAGCCGCTTGAGCCAAAGCTCGCGTACCCGTTGTGCCAGCAGGGTGTCGTTGTTCTCCTGCAGAAAGGCCTGCACCTGGTAATAAGACAGCTGATCCATGGTCAGTATCATTTGCCAGTATTGCAGATAAGGTGCCAGCGGTGAGCGGCGCTGGCGCAGCGTCTCCAGCGACTCGGTCAGCAAGGGCAGGTTTCTGCTCTGGTAGGCCTGTTTGGCCTGCAGGTAAGTCTCGCTATCGCCGGCGCGCGCAGCAGTCGTCAGCACCAGCAGGCTGGCGCCTAACAGACAGGCAGCAAAGGAAAGCAAAGGGCGGAATATAGTCTTCATGAGTCAATTAATCACAGGGTCTTGCTATGCTCACGTCCGATTGAATATTTACCTGCACGCAAGCGCGGGCCAGGCATCATGTAGATTTAGAGGGTGGCGCTCAAATTCTGGCCAGGCGACTCAGAAAGAAAAACAATAACAACAGTAGCAAGACGACAAAGCCGCCTTTCCATATTTTTTTCAGCCATTGCCAATAGCGTGCGTTGCCAGTCTGCCAGCCTAGCAGGGCCAGCACCAGGGTACTCAGCACCAGCACCGCAAATAATATCCGTATCCACCACATAGTCTTGATCTACGCCTTAAGCCGCAGGCAAAAATGGCGTCGGGCTGAAATAATCACGCTGCCGCACAAAACCGACCGGCGCCTGGCTGTCGTCAAAGGTACAGTACTCCCAGGCGGTGTCGTCCTGGAGCAAGGCACGTAGCAATTGATTGTTGAGTGCGTGGCCGGATTTGAAAGCAGAGAACTGGCCGACGATGGGGTAACCGAGGATATATAGATCACCTATCGCATCCAGCACTTTGTGCTTGGCAAATTCATCTTCATAGCGCAAACCGCCGCCATTCAGCACTTTGTACTCGTCGAGCACGATGGCGTTATCCAGGCTGCCACCTTTGGCCAGGCCATTGGCGCGCAGGTACTCCACCTCGTGCATAAAGCCAAAGGTGCGCGCACGGCTGATCTCGTCCACATAACTCTGGCTGTCATAATCTATGGTCACGGTCTTGCCGGAGAATTCGAACACCGGGTGTGCGAAATCAATGGTGAATTCGGCTTTAAAACCATGATGCGGCGTAAACTTTGCCCATTTATCGCCTTCTTGTACTTCTACCGGTTTCAGGATGCGCACGAATTTCTTAGGCACATCCAGCTCGGCCAGGCCTGCCGTTTGCAACAGATAGATAAACGGCCCCGAACTGCCATCCATGATGGGCACTTCGGCTGCCGTTAATTCTATCAATATATTGTCTACCCCCAGGCCAGCCAGGGCAGACATCAAATGCTCCACAGTAGCAACGCGCGCACCTGAGAACTCTAGGGCGGAGCTCAGGCGGGTGTCGTTGACTGCCGTCGGGGTAACCCGCATGGCAGGCGTATCGGGCAAATCGATGCGCTTGAACACGACACCATGATCAGCAGGCGCGGGCTTGAGCGTGAGCGTGACTTTCTCACCGCTGTGCAGGCCTACGCCGGTCGCGCTAATCTGTTGTTTAAGCGTGCGTTGCTTTAACATGGTTTTCTCTTTTATCAGTGTCTGACTACTATTATAAGCCAATCCCACTGCTTAGCCGACAGGCAATCACTGCCAGAAGGTTAATCAGCCTGCTTACGCAAGAAAGCCGGGATATCGTACTCTTCTATCCCTGAATTCTTCATCGCCTCAACCTGGGCACGACGGCTGTTGCTGGTAAACACCGCTGGCTCATCTTCTTCAACCACATTCTGGAAGATAGGCTGGTTGGTGGTACCGTCACGCAATGTGCTGCTAGTCATGACTTTCAACTCCGGTTTGGCCTGGCGTTTGCCGATAGAACCGTTCAAACCGGTGGCGACCATGGTCACACGCAGGTTATCACCCATGGCTTCGTCCATGACGTTACCAATGATCACAGTCGCATCTTCTGCGGTGAATTCTTTGATCGTGTTCATCACATCATAGTATTCACGCATCTTGAAGCTGGTGCTGGCAGTGATATTCACCAGTACACCACGCGCATTGGCCAGGTTCACATCTTCCAGCAACGGGCTGGCAACTGCCTGTTCAGCGGCGATACGCGCACGGTTTGGCCCGGTGGCTTCAGCAGAACCCATCATCGCCATACCCATTTCAGACATCACGGTGCGTACATCGGCAAAGTCGACGTTGACCGTACCCGGGCAGTTGATGATCTCGGCAATGCCGGAAACCGCATTCTGCAATACATCATTGGCCGCGCGGTAAGCTTCTACTACGGTCACATCTTCACCCAGCACATCCATCAACTTTTCGTTAGGGATAACGATCAGAGAGTCTACATACTGTGAAAGTTCTTCCAGACCTTCCTGGGCGACTTTGGCGCGTTTGCCTTCAAAAGCAAATGGTTTGGTCACCACAGCGACGGTCAAGATGCCCATTTCACGCGCGACTTCGGCGATGATAGGCGCAGCACCGGTACCTGTACCGCCACCCATGCCGGCGGTGATGAACAGCATATCGGCGCCATCTATGGTCTCGGCGATACTGTCACGGTCTTCCAGTGCGGCTTCACGGCCGATCTCCGGCTTGGCACCAGCACCCAAGCCTTTGGTGATATCAGAACCTATCTGCAATACCACTTTGGCATTGCTCTTTTTCAAGGCCTGCATGTCCGTATTGGTGCAAATAAACTCCACGCCCGGTACCATCTTGGTCATCATGTGCTCAACGGCGTTACCACCGCAACCACCAACACCAATTACCTTGATGACAGCGCCTTCATTCTCTTTATCAAAAATTTCAATCATACTAACCCTCCATTGCCTAATTATTTGAGTGATTGGTTTGCCCCGCACACTCGCCCTAAAAAAAGTTAAAAATTACCTGTAAACCAACTCTTCATTCTCTCCAGCAGACGGCCGACCGAGCCCGACTGCAAATTGCCTACCATTTGTTTTTCTACCTGCTGTTTGGCCATCAGTAACAAGCCTATGCCGGTGGCATAACGCGGGTTACCGACTACTTCAGACAAACCTTCTACATAACGCGGCACACCCAGGCGCACCGGCGTATGAAAAATCTCTTCTCCTAGCTCGACCATGCCGCGCATCTGTGCCGCGCCACCGGTGATGACGATGCCGGAAGCGATCATGGATTCCATGCCGCTACGGCGCAGCTCCTGCTGCACGAACTCGTAAATCTCTTCTACGCGGTCCTCTATCACCTCGGTCAATGCCTGGCACGACAACTGGCGCGGCTCGCGGCCATCCACCGCCTGCACTTCCACCACTTCACGCGGGTCTGCCAGCTGGCGCAGTGCACAGCCGTGCTTGACCTTGATCTCTTCGGCTGACTGCGTAGGTGTACGCAAAGCCACTGCAATATCATTGGTGATCTGGTCACCGGCGATAGGAATGACTGCGGTATGGCGGATAGCGCCATTCTTGAACACCGCGATATCGGTGGTGCCGCCGCCTATATCCACCAGGCAGACGCCCAGCTCCTTTTCATCTTCTGTCAGCACCGACTCACTTGAAGCCAGCGGTTGCAAAATCAGGTCACTGACTTCCAGCCCGCAACGCTTGATGCATTTGACGATATTCTGTGCCGCCGCGATCGCACCGGTGACGATATGCACGCGCACTTCGAGGCGTATGCCGCTCATGCCCAGTGGCTCGCGCACATCTTCCTGGCCGTCGATGATGAATTCCTGGGTCAGGATATGCAGTATCTGCTGGTCGGCGGGCAAGGCGATGGCACGTGCGGTATCCACCACGCGGTCTATATCGCTTTGCGAGACTTCGCTCTCTTTAATCTTGACCATGCCATGTGAATTCAGGCTTTTGACGTGGCTACCGGCAATGCCGGAATAAACGGTGTTGATCTTGCAATCCGCCATCAACTCCACTTCTTCGATCGCGCGCTGTATCGCCTGCATGGTGGAATCGATATTCACCACCACGCCTTTCTTCAGGCCGCGTGAGGCATGCTGGCCCACCCCTATGACCTTGAGCGTGCCTTCCGGCAATATTTCAGCCGCAATCGCCACGATCTTGGATGTCCCGATATCCAGGCCGACGATTAAATTTTTATCTTCTCTGACTCTACTCATGTTTTTTCCTTGCTTGCGGCCATCCCTTAAGCGCCATTACGTGGCATACGTAATGCAAAACCATTGGGATAGCGTAAATCTGCATACCGCCAGTCACTTTCAGCGATGGCTGGCTGTTGGCTGTAAGCGGCCACAAACTGTTGTAATCGTTGCTTGGCCGCTTCGCGGCCCAGCATCATCTGCCGTTTATCGGTGGTCCTGATCTCCCAGGCGCGCCGTGACGACAGGCTCAACTGCTGTATCTGCAGCGAGGTCACCGACAAGGTCTGCGCAAAACTGGCATAGCCTTGCGCCAGTTCTTTCACTGCATCACCCGGGCCGTAAAACACCGGCAACTGCTCGTCAGACGCCGCCTGGAACAACTCGCCATGCCGGTTGACCAGGGCAACCCCACCCCAGCGGCCCAGCGCCTGATGCTCTTCTATCTGTACCACTATGGTGTCTGGCCACTGGCGGCGCACACTGACCTTGCGTGCCCACGGCAGTTTTTCAAAAGCGGTACGCGTGCGCTGCAGATCCAGCGTATAAAAATTACCTTTTAAATACTTGCTGACTATCAGCTGGATCTGCTCATGGTTGACATGGTCCAGATTGCCTTCTACCTGCACGTGCTTGAC
Source organism: Methylophilus luteus (assembly GCF_042676265.1). Lineage (NCBI taxonomy): Bacteria > Pseudomonadati > Pseudomonadota > Betaproteobacteria > Nitrosomonadales > Methylophilaceae > Methylophilus > Methylophilus luteus. The sequence goes on along the minus strand of NZ_JBHTKB010000002.1, from coordinate 260,074 downwards.
CGGGAAGATAGGCAAGTGCAGCACCACGAATAACAAGGCGTACAGCAGCAACACCACTGCCAGTGAAAACAGCAGGTTGGCAGTCCAGTTCAGCAATGTCGGCCTATTCCACATCGTCTATTCCGTTAAGCCTTTAATGTTTGTTGCAAAATGCGCACCACCAGTGCATCAAAATCCAGGCCGGCAGCCTTGGCCGCCATAGGCACCAGACTGTGGTCTGTCATGCCCGGGCTGGTGTTCACTTCCAGGAAATAATGTTTGCCCGACTCATCCATCAAAAAGTCCACCCGGCCCCAGCCGCTGCAGCCCAGCACTCTAAATGCCTGCAGTGCTTCAGCCTGTATCTGTTGCTCCTGTGCGGCGGATAAGCCGCTAGGGCAACGGTATTCGGTGTCGTCACGCAGGTACTTGGCTTCGTAATCGTAATATTCGTTCTTGGGCACTATGCGTATCACCGGCAATGCGCTATCACCGAGTATGCCTACCGTATATTCACCACCACCGACAAACTGTTCGGCCAGCACCAGAGGGTCAGAAGCTTTGGCCAGCGTGTAGGCTGCAGCCAGCTCGCTGGCCTGCTTGACCTTGCTCACGCCTATGCTTGAACCTTCATTGGCCGGTTTCACAAACAGCGGCAGGCCCAGTTTGGCCACCACGGCGTCGGCTGACGTAGTGTCATCCATCAGCACGTAATCAGGGGTGACTACGCCCGCCGCAGTCCACAACAGTTTGCTGCGCCATTTGTCCATGCCCAGGGCCGAGGCCATCACGCCGCTGCCGGTGTAAGGGATATCCATCAACTCCAGCGCGCCCTGGATAGTGCCATCTTCACCATAGCGGCCATGCAAGGCGATAAAGGCGCGGTCAAACGCTTTCAATGCCGAGAGCTCCTGCGTGGCCGGGTCAAAGGCATGCGCATCCACACCCTGGCGCAGCAAGGCTGCCAGCACCGCAGCGCCGCTCTTGAGCGAAACTTCACGCTCGCCGGAACGGCCACCGAATAACACTGCCACCTTGCCAAAATTATGCTGTGTCGCACTCATACTTTAGTTACGCTTTCTCCGATGACTTTTACTTCTTGTATCAATTCCACACCCTGCTTCTCGTGCACGGTGGCTTTCACACGCGCGATCAGCGCTTCTATATCTGCCGCACTCGCATGCCCCAGATTGACGATGAAATTGGCATGCTTTTCTGAAACCTGTGCCCCACCTATGGTGGTGCCCTTTAAACCTGATGCTTCTATCAGCCTGGCGGCAAAATCGCCTTCCGGGTTACGGAAAGTCGAGCCGGCACTGGGCATATTCAGCGGCTGGCTCGCCAGACGTTTGGCCAGCAACTGCTTGATCTTTTCGGCAGAGGCTTTGCCATCGCCCGGCGGCACGGCGAACCAGCCACCCAGAAACCACTCATCTGCCACCGGATGCGTCACATGCCGGTATACCGGCTGGTACTCTGCGCGGTCGCGTACCTGCACCGCACCGCTGCGGTGTATGGTTTTCACTTGGTCTACCCATTGCCAGGTCTCCCCGCCGTAGCAACCGGCATTCATCGCCAGTGCACCACCTACCGTGCCGGGAATACCCGCCATGAATTCGGCACCGGCTCTGTCATGGCTGGCGGCAAAGCGGGCCAGTTTGGCGCAGGTGACGCCGGCATCGGCATACACGCGCTCGCCTTGCATCTCCAGTTGTTGCAAAGCCTGGTGCATGACCACCACGGTGCCGCGTACGCCACCATCGCGCACCAGCAGGTTGCTGCCCAATCCTATAAAGGTCAGCGGCTCACTGGCGGGCAGTTGCTGCAAAAACTGCTGCAACTGTGCCACGTTGTCGGCCAGCACCAGTTGGTCGGCCACACCACCTACACGCCAGCTGGTGTAGCGGGTCAGCGGTTCGTGCTGTAAAACCTGTAATGCGGCCGTAGTCATAGCACTGCCAGCTCCCGGGTTTTTGCCGCCACACTGCCGATATTGCCGGCGCCCATGACCACGATCACATCATCCGGTAACAGGCTTTCCAGGATCGCCTGTGGCAATTCTTCAGAAGTCTCTACAAAGCGTGGCTCCACTTTGCCATTGACGCGCACAGCCCGGATCAGGCTGCGCGTATCGGCGGCCACGATAGGGGCTTCGCCCGCGGCGTAGACTTCGGTCAATAACAGCGCATCCACCGTGGAGAGCACTTTCACAAAATCTTCAAAGCAGTCACGCGTGCGGGTGTAGCGATGCGGCTGGAATGCCAGCACCAGGCGCCGGCCGGGAAAGGCGCCACGCGCAGCGGCGATCACCGCCTGCATTTCCACCGGGTGATGGCCGTAGTCATCCACCAGGGTGGCATGGCCGTTCGCCACCGGGATTTCGCCATAACGCTCGAAACGGCGGCCTACGCCCCTGAACTCGGCCAGCGCTTTGAGGATGGCCGCGTCTGGCACATTCAGCTCGGTGGCGATCGCGATCGCGGCCAGCGCGTTCAGCACATAGTGATGGCCGGGCAAGTTGAGCGTGACTTCATTGCGTACTGTGGTGCCATTCTTGCGGATCAGCGTGAAATGCATACGGCCGCCATCGGCGACGATATTCTCGGCGCGTATGCTGGCTTCTTCATGCGTGCCATAAGTGGTGACCGGACGCGTGACGCGCGGCAGGATCTCACGCACGTTGGCGTCATCTATGCACATCACCGCCATGCCCCAGAACGGGATCTGCTGCAGAAATTCGACAAAAGCTGTTTTCAGCTTGTCGAAGCTGTGCTCGTAGGTATCCATATGGTCCTGGTCTATATTGGTGACCACTGCCAGCACCGGATTCAGGTGCAGGAAAGAAGCATCAGACTCATCCGCTTCTACCACTATCCACTCACCGGTACCCAGGCGGGCATTGGCACTTGCCGCTTCCAGCTTGCCGCCTATGACAAAAGTCGGGTCCATATCCGCTTCTGCCAATATGCTGGCGATCAGGCTGGTGGTAGTCGTTTTACCGTGCGTACCGGCCACGGCGATGCCCTGCTTAAAGCGCATCAGCTCAGCCAGCATCAGCGCACGCGGGATCACGGCTACCTTACGCGCACGGGCGGCGATGATTTCCGGGTTTTCTTCATTGATGGCACTGGAGACCACGACCACATCGGCATCACCCAGGTGTTCGCTGGCATGACCCTGGAACACGGTGGCACCAAAACCTTGCAGGCGCTTGGTGGTGACGTTGCTGGCCAGGTCAGAGCCGCTCACTTCAAAGCCAAGATTCAGCAATACCTCGGCAATGCCGCTCATGCCCGAGCCGCCTATGCCGACAAAATGAATTTTTTTGACTTTATGTTTCATAGCGAACTTTGCTTCATCGTTGTTTTGGCTGCCGCCAGTTGCTGGCAGATGTCTGCCACCTGGCGCGTTGCATCCGGCCTGGCCAGTGCGCGTGCTTTTTGTGCCATAGCCAGGCAGGTGTTACGGTCCAGCGTTTTCAAAATATTTGCCAGCTGCGCCACATCCAGATCCCGTTGCTGGATCAGCAACGCAGCACCCGCTTGTTGCAGGTAAGCAGCATTGGTGGTCTGGTGGTCATCCACCGCAAACGGGAACGGCACCAGTATGCTGGCGGCACCTACATTCGCCAGTTCGGCCACCGTCAGTGCACCGGCACGGCAGATCACCAGGTCAGCCCAGGCATACACTTGTGCCATATCCTGGATAAAGGCACGGCAATCGGCCGCTACACCAGCGGCTGCATAGGCCTGCTTCAGTGCCTGGATATGTTTTTCACCTGCCTGGTGTATGATCTGCGGCCGCGCATCTGCCGGCAGCAGCGCGAAAGCTTTGGGCAACTGCGTATTCAATGCGGCTGCACCCAGACTGCCCCCCACCACCAGTATGCGTAACTCACCTGCATGCTCAGCAAAGCGCACTTGCGGTACTGGCAAACTGCTGATGTCCTCACGTACCGGATTACCTACCATCTCGCCTTTGCTACCCAGTGCCTGCGGGAAACCGGTTAAGACACGGTCAGCGATCTTAGCCAGTGACTTATTGGTCAGCCCGGCCACAGAATTCTGCTCATGGATGACCAGCGGCACAGCTGCCAGTTTCGCCATCACGCCACCAGGAAAAGCAGCAAAGCCGCCCATGCCCAGCACCACATCAGGCTGGTGCTGTTGAATAGCCTGCCTGGCCTGGCTGAATGCACGCAGCAGTTTCAGCGGCAATGTCAGCCAGCCGAGCAGGCCCTTGCCGCGCACGCCCTGCATGGTCATCATGGCTTTGGCATACGGTTTATCGGCGATCAGGCGATTTTCCATGCCGCCCGCGGTCGCCAGCCAGACGATGTTCCAGCCTTGCGCGTGCAAGGCATCTGCCACCGCGATCGCCGGATATACATGACCACCAGTGCCGCCAGCCATCACCATCAATGTGTAAGGCCGGCTCATGTCGTCAAGCCTTTCTGCAAACGGTGATTTTGGCTCCGGCCGCTACGCTTAACTTGCTCAGCATGCGCTGAACAAGTTAGCCTGCGCCGAAATAAACGGCCGTTTTCCATATTCATGTTCTTGAAAATTTCCGACTGCTTCATGTCGTCAACCCTTTCTGAAGCCGTCTATTTTCAAAATCTATGCGCAGCAGCACCGCCATGGCGATGCAGTTGGCCAGTATGCCGCTACCGCCATAAGACAACAGCGGCAGGGTCAGGCCTTTGGTCGGCAGCAAGCCCATGTTGACGCCCATATTGATAAAGCCCTGCACGCCTATCCAGACCCCTATGCCCTGTGCCAGTAGTGCAGCGTAATAACGTTCGTTGGCTACAGCTTCCTTGGCGATACTGAAAGCGCGTATCACCAGCCAGGCGAACAGCAGCACTACCACCATGACGCCTACATAGCCTAATTCTTCAGCCACCACTGCCAGCAGGAAATCGGTATGCGCTTCTGGCAGGTAGAGCAGTTTTTCCACGCTGCCGCCCAGGCCTACGCCCCAGAACTCGCCGCGGCCGAAGGCGATCAGCGCGTGTGACAGCTGGTAGCCGGTATCAAACGGGTCATCAAATGGGTTGAGGAAGCCTTTCATACGCTCCAGCCGGTACGGCTCCATCACCACCAGCCCGACCACTGCCAGCGGTAACGCCGCCAGCATGGCCAGGAATATCTTGATATGCACCCCGCCCAGCCACATGATAGAGAAGGCGATGGAGGCGGTCACGGCAAAGGCACCGAAATCCGGCTCGCGCAACAGCAATACGCCGACAAACACCATCACGCCCAGCATGGGCAAAAAGCCTTTGGTGAAACTGTGCATACTGCTGGCTTTGCGCACTGCATAATCAGAGGCATACATGGCAATAAACAGTTTCATCAATTCTGACGGTTGCAGGTTCATGATCAGCAAAGAGATCCAGCGCCGGCTGCCGTTGACCACTTTGCCTATGCCGGGGATAAGCACCAGCACCAGCAACACGATGCCAAACACAAACAGGTAGGGCGACATTTTTTGCCACCAGGCCATAGGCACCTGGAACACGATCACGGCCGCGACCAGCCCTACCGCGATATACAGCGCCTGGCGCATGAGGAAATAGGTACTGTTATGGCCGAACATCTTGCTGGCATCGGCATAGGCGATAGAGGCCGAGTAGACCATGACCATGCCGAACGCCAGCAATGACAACACCACCCACAGCAGCGACATATCGTAGCTGGGGGAGTTGTAGCGCTCGCGGGTCATCATCAGCGGACCAAGCATGCGGCCTCCATGGCTTTGACGGCTTCAACAAATACTTGCGCTCTGTGCTCATAGTTCCTGAACATATCGAAACTGGCGCAGGCGGGTGACAGCAACACGGCGTCACCGGCTTCAGCCAGCGTCTTGGCGATATGCACGGCTGCGGCCAGGTCCACGGCATCCACCACCGGCACCTGCACGTTCTGCAGCACCTGCTGGATCTTGGGTCCATCACGCCCTATCAGCACTACCGCGCGCGCGTGTTGCACCACCGCCTCCCGCAACGGGCTGAAATCCTGGCCTTTACCATCACCACCGGCGATCAGCACCACTTTCTGCGGTTTGCCATGTTTGAGCATGCCGCTGATAGCCGCGGTGGTTGCGCCTACATTGGTGCCTTTGGAGTCGTCATAAAAGTCGACTTCGTCGATACTGGCGACCCATTCCACACGGTGTGGCAGCCCGGTGAATGACTGCACGGTGTGCAGGATAGACACTTTGTCCACGCCTATGGCCTGGGTCAAAGCAATGGCCGCCAGCGCATTGGCAATATTGTGTTTGCCACGGATACGCAAACTGTCGGCTTCGATATAGTGCCTGTGCCCGGCGCACAACCAGCCCAGGTCATTCAAACCATAATCGTTGATGCTGGGTGCCGGGTTCACGCCAAACGACACCTGTGGCAACTGGCCGGCCAGAGCGGCACTGGCAGGGTCATCGCGGTTGACGATGGCGATGCGGGCATGCTGGTAGATACGCGCCTTGGATTGCGCGTAATCGTCCATGCCGCTATACCTATCCATATGATCTTCAGACAGGTTGAGCACCGTTGCCGCGTCCACCACCAGTTGATGCGTGGCTTCCAGCTGAAAGCTGGACAGCTCAAGCACGTAGACATCCGGCGCTGTCATCTGCAGGGTATCCAGCACCGGCACGCCTATATTGCCTGCCACTATGGTATTGAGCCCGGCCTGTTTGCAGATCTCGCCGACCAGGGTAGTGACCGTGGTTTTGCCGTTAGAGCCGGTGATGGCGATCACTTTGGCATAGGGCGCACGGAAACGGGCGAACAACTCGATATCACCGATCACGCTCTTGCCCTGCGCCAGCAACTGTTGCAGCACCGGCTCTTTCAGCGAAACGCCGGGGCTAGTGACTATGGTATCCATGGCGGCTAGCAGTGCCGCATTGAATGGCCCCAGATGGCATTCCACACCAGGGAATTCTTCGAGCAATCTGTCCTGCCCCGGTGGGTGCAGGCGTGAGTCGAACATCACCACTTCGGCACCCATCTGACGCAGCCAGCGCAAAGCAGAGAAGCCGGTGTCACCCAGTCCTATCACTGCTACGCGCTGTTGTTCAAATTGTTTTTTCATGGCTATGTTCTAATGAATCCTGTTTTATATTTATGCTACTTATCTGAGTTTCAGGGTGGCTTATCTGAGTTTCAAAGTAGATAGTCCCACCAGTACCAGCATCATGGTGATGATCCAGAAGCGCACCACCACTTGCGTCTCTTTCCAGCCTTTTTGTTCATAGTGATGATGCAAAGGCGCCATCAGAAAGATACGTTTGCCTGTGCCTGTCATTTTTTTGGTGTATTTGAAATACAGCACCTGGGCCGCCACCGAGAAAGTCTCCACCACGAACACGCCGCCCATGATGAACAGCACGATCTCCTGGCGCACGATGACAGCGACCACGCCCAGGGCGGCACCCAGCGCCAGCGCGCCTACATCACCCATGAACACTTCGGCCGGATAGGCGTTGAACCAGAGAAAGCCCAGCCCGGCACCGGCCATGGCGGCACAGAACACCATCAACTCGCTGGCGCCTTCTACATAAGGGATACCCAGGTATTTGGCGAACACGATGTGGCCGGCAACATAGGAAAACAGCGCCAGTGCCGCGGCCACCATCACGGTAGGCAGAATGGCCAGGCCATCCAGGCCGTCGGTCAGGTTGACGGCATTGCTGCTACCGACGATCACCAGGTAGGTCAGCACGATGAAACCAACCGCGCCTAGCGGCAGCACCAGGTGTTTGAAAAACGGCACGATCAGGGTGGTCTCTACCGGCGTGGTGGAAGTCGCATATAAAAATATGGCGACGCCAAAACCGATCAGGCTTTGCCAGAAATATTTTTCTTTGGCGGACAGGCCTTTAGGGTTTTTGTAAACCACTTTGCGGTAATCATCGACCCAGCCCACTGCACCAAAACCCAAAGTGGTGATCAGCACAACCCAGATAAAACGGTTATGCAGATTGCCCCATAACAGGGTGGAGATGGCGATCGCCACCAGTATCAGCGCGCCACCCATGGTCGGTGTGCCGGCTTTGACCAGATGGGTCTGCGGGCCATCATCACGTACCGCCTGGCCCACTTTGTATTCAGTCAGCTTGCGTATCATGGCTGGCCCGACCAGAAAGGAGATCGCCAGTGCCGTGAGCGTCGCCAGCACCGCGCGTAGCGTGATGTAATCAAATACATGGAACCCACGTACATCTGACGACAACCACTTTGCCAATTCCAATAACATAAGCTTCCCTATTTCCCCACCAGTTCGGTGGCTTGTGTTTCCACCAGCGCATTGACTACGCGTTCCATCTGCATGAAACGTGAGCCTTTCACCAGTACGATGTCTGCTGCGCCTGTATTTGCCTGTAATGCAGCTATCAATGCTTCTAAGCTGTCGAAATGCTGGCCCTGGCTGCCAAAAGCATGCACCGCCGCCTGGCTGTGTTTGCCCATGGCGTACATGGCATGCACGCCATGCGCTTGGGCATAACGCCCGATCTCGGCATGCATGGCTTCAGCGTCAGCACCGAGTTCGCCCATATCGCCCATCACGAATACAGTGCGCTTGCTGTCGTTATGCAGACAGTAGTTGTGCAACACGTCCAGTGCCGCTTTCATAGAATCCGGGTTGGCGTTGTAGGTGTCATCTATCACCCTGGCACCATTGACCGCTGTTTTCTGTTGCAAGCGGCCTTTCACACCACCAAAGCCCTGCAAGCCCTGCGCAACTTCATCTAGTGTCGCGCCAGCGGCCAGGCTGGCAGCAGCCGCCGCCAGGGCGTTCATCATATTGTGTACGCCAGGCACCGCCAGCGTCAGCGTGACTGCAGCCTGCTGGTAATGCAGTTTGAAACCACCCTGGTCCAAAGCCTCGGCGCGCACATCGGCGGCAGCATGCAAACCAAAGGTCAGCACGCGGCGGGTGCTGTTGAGGCCACGCCAGTAGTCTGCAAATTCGCTGTCGGCATTGATCACCGCGATACCGTCAGCAGCCAGCCCACTAAAAATCTCACCTTTGGCTTTGGCGATGTTTTCACGCGAGCCCAGCTCACCGATATGGGCGGTGCCGGCATTGTTGATGACAGCCACGTTAGGCCTTGCGATGCGGGTCAGGTAATCTATCTCACCGAGGTGGTTCATGCCCATCTCGATCACGGCGCTGCGGTGGAAAGGCCGCAGGCGCAGCAAGGTCAAAGGCATGCCGATATCGTTATTAAAGTTGCCGGCAGTCGCCAGCACCTTGTCGGCACCACCCACATGCAACTGCATGATGGCAGCTATCATTTCCTTGGTGGTGGTCTTGCCGTTGCTGCCGGTCACCGCGATCAGCGGCGTGCCCAGATGCTGGCGCCAGTAAGCAGCCAGCTCACCCATGGCCAGCCGCGTATCCTGTACTTCTACCACGGCTAATTCGGTTTGCACGGCGTGCGACACCAGTGCAGCAGAAGCACCAAGGGCAGTGACCTGTGGCAAAAAGTCATGCCCGTCGAATTTTTCGCCAGGCAAGGCGACAAACAGCTGGCCCGGCTGCGCGCGGCGGCTATCGGTGTCTACCGAGCTGACCATGACATCTGCTCCATGCAGTGTGCCTTTTGTTACCTCAGCAATGGTTTGTAGTGACATCATGCCTGCGCCCTCTTTTTCAGCGCGTTGAGCACCCACTCGGCATCGCTGAACGGATAGCGTATGCCTTGAATCTCCTGATAGTCTTCATGGCCTTTGCCCGCCACCAGCACCACATCGCCCTTGCCCGCGCGCGAGATCGCCAGCGCGATCGCTTTGGCACGGTCGGTCTCCATGGTGAAATCACGGCTCAGGCCTTCGGAGATGGCGGCGATGATGGCATAAGGGTTTTCACTGCGCGGGTTATCGTTGGTCACGATCACACTATCAGCCAGCGTACCGGCGATGCGGCCCATCTCACTGCGTTTGCCGCTATCGCGGTCACCGCCACAACCAAACACGCAGCTTAATTTGCCACGCGCCTGCACGCGCAGGGTATCCAGCGCTTTTTCCAGCGCATCCGGCGTATGTGCATAATCGACCACCACCAGTGGCAGGTCACCGCCACCGAACATCTGCATGCGGCCAGCCACCGGCACCAGGCCAGAGACCGCTTGCAAAGCGGCGGGCAAGGCGACGTCGTGCACCAGCAGACAGGCCAGCACCGCCAGCACGTTATAGATATTGAACTGGCCGAGGGCATGCAATTGCACCACGCCATCACCTTGTGGGGTGCGCACCTGGACCTCAAAGCCGGTCGCATGCATGGTCACCGCCGTGGCGCATACATCGGCCTCATGCATGCCGTAACTCAGCACAGTCTTGCCTTGCAGACGCAGGCGCTCTATCAGGGTCACACCAAACGCATCGTCGGCATTGATCACTGCGGCACTCAAGGTCTGCCAGTCAAACAGTTTTTGCTTGGCTAACTGGTAGGACTCCATGGTCACGTGGTAATCGAGGTGGTCACGTGTCATATTGGTGAACACCGCCACGTCGAACGACACGCCGTTGACTCTGCCCTGGTCCAGGCCATGTGAAGACACTTCCATCGCCACCATCTGCACGTCTTCGAGCAGGAAATTGGCCAGGATCTTTTGTACTTCCACCGGGCCAGGCGTGGTATTTTGGGTAGGCTGCAGGTCATCCAGCGCGCCATTGCCCAGCGTGCCTATCACCGCTGACCGCTGTTGCAAAAAGCGGTAAGCCTGTGCCAGCCAGTGGGTGACAGTGGTTTTGCCATTAGTGCCGGTGACGCCTACACACCACAGCTGCTCTGAAGGGTCTTTATAGAACTGGCTGGCAATATGGCCGACCTGGAACTTCAGGTCAGGGATGGCGATATTGTGTACCGTCCACTCCGGGTTCCAGTCAAAGCCCTGGCTATCCCAGATCACCGTATTGGCACCTTTGCCTATGGCGTCAGGTATATACTCGCGCCCGTCGCCATGCTGGCCTGGATAGGCCAGGAACAAACCATGTTTTTCCACCTGGCGGCTATCTGCGGTGATGCCATGTACCGGCGCGGGAATGATGTATTTACTCACATCGCCTCCGGTACAGCATTCGCTTCGCTAGGTGTTGCCAGCGGCACGGCATTGCCATCCTGCGGGATAGCCAGCATGCGCAACACATCATTCATCACGGCACTGAACACCGGGGCGGCGACACTGCCACCGTAATATTCGCCATTGCTCGGCTCATCTATCATCACCGCCATGATCAGGCGCGGGTTTGACGCAGGCACCATACCGACAAACGAACCCACATATTTGTCATGCTCATAGCCATGTGCCCCCAGCTTGTGCGCGGTGCCGGTCTTGCCGCCGACGCGATAACCGGTGACCTGGGCTTTCAGCGCAGTACCTCCCGGTTGCACCACCAGCTCCAGCATATCTTTTACCGCGTTGGCCACCTTGGCAGAAAACACCTGGCGGCCCACTGGCGGCTCAGGCAGTTTGGTCAGCGTCACTGGCAGCAATTCGCCTTCATTGGCGAATACGGTATAGGCTCTGGCCAGTTGCAACAGGGTGACACTGATGCCGTGACCATAAGACATGGTCGCCTGCTCGATAGGACGCCAGGTTTTGTAATCGCGCACCTTGCCTGAGGCCTCGCCCGGAAAGCCTATCTTGGTCGGCGCGCCAAAACCAAGCTGGATATAGGTGTTCCACAACTGTTCGCGGTTAAGCTCCAGCGCCATTTTGGCAGAGCCAACATTAGAAGACTTCTGTATGATCTGCGACACGCTCAGCATCTGATTAGGGTGGGCGTCATGTATGGTGGCAGTGCCTACGCGCAGATAGCCTGGCGCGGTCTGTATCTTGGTATCCGGCTGGTAAGGGCCGAACTCCATCGCGGCGGCGGCCGTGACCGGTTTCATGGTAGAGCCGGGCTCGAAAATATTGACGATGGCAGAATTGCGCAGCTTGCTGGCGACATTGCCCGGGTTATTCGGGTTATAGGTTGGGATATTCACCAATGCCAGCACTTCGCCGGTCTTGGCATCCAGCACCACTGCAGCGGCGGCCTTGGCCTTGTGCTTTTCTACCGCGCGTGACAGCTCCCTGTGCACCACGTATTGCACGGTGCGGTCTATGCTCAGCACCAGGTCCTGGCCATCGTGCGGCAACTTGATGGCGACCAAGTCTTCCACCACATGGCCTTTGCGATCACGCACGAAATCGCGCTTGCCGGAAGTGCCGGAAAGCACGCTGTTGCGGTAGAGCTCCATGCCCTCGACGCCGGTGTCATCAACACCGGTGAAACCGACGATATGCGCCGCCACTTCTGCCGCAGGGTAGAAGCGTTTGTATTCCTTCTGACTGAATACGCCGGGCACTTTCATCGCCATCACCAGTTTTGCCACATCGGGCGCTACTCTCCGTTTGATATATACAAATTCTTTTTTCTTTTGCTGCACTTTTTGCTGCAACTCTTTTGGCCGCATTTCCAGCAATTTGGCCATCTGCTTCAACTGCGCCGCCGAGATATTCACATCGGTCGGGTTCATCCATAACGACTCCACCGGCAAGCTGATCGCCAATGGCTTGAAGTTACGGTCATAGATCTTGCCGCGGTGCGGCATCAGCTCTACTTTGCGACGCGAAAACGCCTCGCCTTTTTTAATCAAGTAATCCTTATGCAGGGTTTGCAGGTAAAACCCGCGACCCAGCAACAGCACAAAACTCAGCAGCACCAGCACCAGCAGCGTCCTTCTGCGCCAGGCGGGCAACTTGACCAGCTTGTGTTGACTCTCTTTAAGCAGCATGTGCACTCACCGCTTTACGGCGCTGCCGGCGCAACCACAGGGGCTGCCGGCAGGTCTATAACCATCACCTGCGTTTGCTGCATGCTGGGGCTGTGCATATGCAAACGCGCCGTGGCGAATTCTTCCAGGCGCGAATGCATGGCCCAGGTACTCTGTTCTATCTGCAACTGGTCATACTCTGTCATATATTGCTTGGTCAGCATTTCCTGCCGGTCCAGCTCAAAATACAACTTGCGCGCTTTGTACTGCGCTGTCACCACGCCCAACGCCATGGCGATGGTGACAGCAAATAAGATCAGGTTCAGGCGTATCATTTAGTCACTGCACCCGTTACTGCACGTGCGTGCGTTCAGCCACGCGCAACACCGCACTGCGTGAACGCACATTAGCCGACACCTCGGCCTTGCCTGGCTTGATGGCTTTACCTATGGCCCGCAAACGCGGCTGCGGCAGGTCTACGGCACGCACCGGCAAGCCACTGGGCAAGTTATCCCTATCCATTTCGGACTGGATGAAACGCTTGACGATGCGGTCTTCCAGCGAGTGAAAGCTGATCACTGCCAACCGGCCATGCTCACGCAACAGGCGCAGACAATCCGGCAACACTAGCGAGAGTTCCTCAAGCTCTTGATTGACGAAAATCCGTAAAGCCTGAAATGTGCGCGTTGCAGGGTTCTGGCCCGGCTCAACCTTGTGGATGGCGCCTGCCACGATCTTGGCAAGTTGTCCCGTAGTGGTGATGGCATGCCCATCTTCGCGCTCCTTAACAATCGCCCTTGCAACCTGCTTAGCAAACCGTTCTTCACCATAATCCCTTATCACCTCACCCAATTGCTTCTCTGAAATAGTCGCCAACCACTCGGCGGCAGTTTTGCCACGACTCTGATCCATACGCATATCCAGCGGCCCGTCAAAACGGAAACTGAAACCGCGCTCACCTTCATCTATCTGCGGTGACGAAATGCCCAGGTCGAGCAAAATACCATCTACCGCGTCTATACCCAGCTCAGCCAATACCGCTGTCATGCCGGAAAAATGCACATGGGCGATGCTGAACCGCGCATCGTCTATTGTTTTTGCGTGTGCGACCGCTGCCAGATCGCGATCCAGCGCGATCAGACGGCCTTTGGCACCCAGCTTGGAGAGTAACAGGCGGCTGTGGCCGCCACGTCCGAAAGTGCCGTCGACGTAAACGCCATCGGCACGCACATTGAGCGCAGCGACAGCCTCATGCAATAACACCGTGATGTGGCTGGCGGCTGGCGACACAGACGTTTCCGTCGAAGACGCGGGCGCTGACTTCGCGCCCGTCATCATAGTGAGAATCCCTCTAGTTCTTGCGGGATCTGCAGTTGATCAGTGGACATCAGTTTTTCCAACTGCTCATCCCAGGCGGCGACATCCCATAGCTCAAAATGGCTACCCTGGCCGACCATCATCACGTCTTTATCCAGATGGGCGAATTTGCGCAGCACGGCATTGACCAGCAGGCGGCCGGCAGAATCGAGATGCATGACATCGGCCTGGCCGACTATCATGCGCTGTATACCACTGATCTGAGGATTGAAACTAGACAAACTGGTCAGTTTGGTTTCTATGGGTTCCCAGGCGGCCTGGGGGTAAAGGATAAGGCATCGGTGCGGGTGCGCGGTAAGCACCAGCTCACCCTGGCCACCCGCAGTCAGGGCGTCCCTATGCTTGGCTGGCACACTGAGCCGACCTTTAGCATCCAAACTTAACTGTACCGCACCGCGAAACATGTTTACCTGACTGTCCTTTTTCACACCTTGCGTTCGTTTATGAGAAAATTTCCCACAATTCAACACAAAATCACCCTTTTGCACACTATAGATAAAATAAAAGTGCTTGGCAAGCACTTTGGTGGAAAAATTTCTTTAAAGACAAAGACTTACGACATTTTAACAAGTCAATTTAAATCAACACATTGGCGCATTAAACAAACAAATTCGTTTAATAAAAATAGCTATCCCATTGAAAATATTGAATAATTAAAAAATTTTAGTTTTACTGCCATTTTTTAGCTTAAAACTGGTCGAATCACTGGTCGAATACTCAGCTTGGAAGCTAAGACTGCACCCACACATATGTCACACAAATTGAAGTTTTTTCTGGTAGGCCTAGGTATCCTGCTCGCCATGGAATGGCGAGGCCTGCTGTATTACCTTGCGCCAGCGCCGGACTTTGGCCAAGGCGAGGTGACGCTATACGCGACCGACTGGTGTCCGTACTGCGAAAAAACCCGCGCCCTGCTGGCGCAAAAGCAGGTGCCATATAAGGAATACAATATAGAGACTTCGGAACAGGGGCGTAGCCAATACCAGCGCCTGGCCGGAAATGGTGTACCGGTATTGCTGATAGACGGAGAAGTAGTACGCGGTTACAACGAGAAAACCATCGTTGCCGCGCTGACGCAGTGGCAAAACCGACAGACGGCGGAAAAGCAGACCAAGTGACAAAAAAAGAAAGTAAAGCCAACCGATAAGCCGGGTTCTGTATCCACTTGCGTGGCGACAGTCATTCCTCTAGGCGCGCAATTACTCACACGCTCAAGCTATCTACCCGCTGGCAGCGCGAGCCACGCCTTATTACTTGCGTAAAATGCCAGCCTATTTGATATTGCTGCAGATGGAGGTTACCGCGTTTCACCGTAACTTAATACGCTCGTCTCTGTGGCCCTATTCCTCACCTTATACTGTTACCAGCTTTCAGCGTACGGCCGTTAGCCGTCATCCCGCTCTGTGCAGCCCGGACTTTCCTCCCCCTAGCAATTGCTAAGCGGCGACTGTCTGGTTGGCTTCAGGCGGCAGTTTAACACGAAGCAAAAAACACTTGCCGGCCTATTCACTAAAGAATTACACTCATTGAGCCTGATCCCGCTCAAACAGGCGGCAGGCAGAGCGATCGATTCAAGTGTTATTGAGCGTCTGCACCGTTTGCAAGGTTAGCGCTATGCAAGGCCCATTTAAAAGAGAAGACAGAACTTACTACCTGAGCGATGAGCGCATGGCGGCGTTCAGAGCGCTGACACCGGCGCAACGCCTGGCATGGGTAGAGCAAGTGGCAGCTTTCTTGCGTAAGGCTGCCATCGCTAGACAAAATCAGCTTAAAGATTAAACAGACGCACCTTAAAAAGCAGTTTCTTAGCAAAAAAATCAAGATGACTTCAGCAGAAAAAACCGGTCAACTCCACCCCTCATGGCAAGCAAAAATTGGCGATGAACTCGACAAGCCTTATATGCTTTCGCTCAAGGCGTTTTTGCAGCAGGAGAAAGCGGCAGGCAAAACCATATACCCTCCCGGGCCGCTTATTTTCAACGCTTTTAACCATACGCCGTTTGATCAGGTGCGCGTGGTCATCATAGGGCAGGACCCTTACCACGGGCCGGGGCAGGCGCATGGCCTGAGTTTTTCAGTGCAGACAGGCGTGGCTTTACCACCCTCACTGATGAATATCTTCAAGGAGATACAGGCAGATATAGGCATACGCATGAGTGGCAGTGGCGATCTGACGCCGTGGGCAGACCAGGGCGTGCTGCTGCTGAATGCCACCCTGACGGTGCAGATGGCGACTGCCGGTTCGCACCAGAACCGCGGCTGGGAGCAATTCACCGATGCGGCAATCACCGCTCTCAATGCAGAGCGCGAGGGCCTGGTGTTTGTGTTGTGGGGCAGTTATGCGCAGAAAAAAGGGGCCATGATAGACCCGGCTAAACATTTGATTTTAAAGTCCGTGCATCCGTCACCATTGTCGGCGCACCGCGGATTCTTTGGCAACCGCCCATTTTCACAGATCAACGACTACCTGGTGTCGCGCGGGCAAACGGCCATTAACTGGCAGCTGTAGAGCTCAGTTACCTGGCAGCAGCGCCGGCAAAGTGCAAGCAGCTGGCACTGCCAGCAACTTTTATAGCAGCTTCCAGGCGATGGACTGACCGGCACGCAGTGGCACCAGCACATCATCGGCAAACGGTATAGTCTCCGGCACCAGCCAGCTTTGTTTGCTTAAAGTGACCTTATCAGTGTTGCGCGGCAGCTGATAGAAGTCCGGCCCGTAAAAACTGGCAAAACCTTCCAGCTTGTCCAGCGCGCTTGCCGCTTCAAAGGCTTCGGCATACAACTCGATGGCGGCATGGGCGGTATACATACCGGCACATCCGCAACTGGCTTCCTTGGCCGATTTTGGATGCGGCGCGCTATCTGTACCCAGGAAGAACTTGGCTGAACCGGAGATCGCCGCCTTGACCAGTGCCTGCCTGTGCGTTTCGCGCTTGAGCACCGGCAGGCAGTAATGGTGCGGGCGTATGCCGCCGGTGAACATAGCATTGCGGTTCATAAGCAAATGATGCGCGGTGATGGTAGCCGCCAGATTGCCAGGGCCTTGCGCCACAAACTCGGCGGCATCTTGGGTGGTGATATGTTCAAACACCACTTTCAGGCCGGGAAAATCTTTTAGCAAAGGCTGCAAATGGCGGTCTATAAACACTTTCTCGCGGTCGAACACGTCTATCTCGGCATCCGTGACTTCACCGTGTATCAACAATGGCAGGCCCAGCTTTTCCATCTCTGCCAGCACGGCGGCACATTTGGCCAGGCTGGTGACGCCGGAATCACTGTTGGTGGTGGCACCGGCCGGATATAGTTTGACCGCCTTGACTACGCCATACTGGTGCGCGCGCGTGATCTCTTGCGCCGCCATATTGTCGGTCAGGTACAAAGTCATCAGCGGCTCGAAATCCAGGCCGGCCGGCAAGGCTTGTTTGATACGCGCATGATAGTCACGCGCAGCCTCTGCGCTTGCCACCGGCGGGCGCAGGTTGGGCATGACGATGGCGCGGGCAAACTGCCTGGCGGTATCGGGCAGAACTGCTTTTAAAGTGTCGCCATCGCGCAGGTGCAGATGCCAGTCATCGGGGCGGGTGATCGTCAGTTGGGTAGTCATGTTTGCATCATCGTCTTAAAAAGTTATACAGCGGCCTTGTATGCCAGTGCCGCTTCATAGAGTTCGTTTTTCTTGTGGCCGGTGATATCCGTGGCGAGGGCGACCGCCTGTTTCAGCGGCAGCTCCTGCAGCAGGCGCTTGAGTATACGTTGCGTGTTCTCATCCAGCCCCTCCTGCTTCTCAACCGGGGCCGGGTGTATCAGCAACACGAACTCGCCGCGCTGCTGGTTGCTATCTGCCTGTAACCAGTCCACCGCGCCGGCCAGGTGACTGGTGTGTATGGTCTCAAAGGTCTTGGTCAGTTCACGCGCCACGGTCAGCATACGCTCGCTGCCAAAAACGCTGAGCAAGTCTTGCACGCACTCGACGATACGGTGCGGGGCTTCGTACAGCACCAGGGTGACAGTCACCGCTTTCAGGCTTTCCAGCCGCTTGCGGCGTTGCGAGCCGCTGGCGGGCAAAAAACCTTCAAAGCAGAAGCCGGCCTGGGTGATACCAGAGGCTGATAAGGCCGCGATCACTGCACTGGCGCCAGGGATAGGCACCACTTTCAAACCGGCGGCGCGCACGGCCTGCACTACCACGGCACCGGGGTCACTCACTGCCGGGGTACCTGCATCGGTGACCAGCGCGATAGACTCGCCGGCCTGTAGGCGCTTAAGCAAAGCTTCGGCCGAATGCTGCTCGTTATGCTCATGCACGGCGATCAGGGGTTTGCTGATGCCAAAATGCCGCAACAAGCCCACACTATGCCGGGTGTCCTCGGCGGCGATCGCATCCACCTGTTTCAGGGTTTCCAGCGCGCGCAGGGTGATATCGCCCAAATTGCCTATCGGTGTTGCCACCACATATAATGTACCCGGTTCACTCATGGCGGTATTTTAAGGCATAGCGGGCGTTTCGCTAAGTAATATAGAAATGGCAGCATACAAGCGGGAGCTAAAAATGCAGAGCAGACCAGGATCATCAGCAGCTAAGCAGGATGAAGCTTAACCAGAACAACAAAGGTATCGCGGCAGAAGCGGCGGCGGCCAGGTTTCTTACCCGGCAGGGCCTGGTGTTGCTGCAACAGAACTATAGTTGCCGCTTTGGCGAGATAGACCTGATCATGCGTGACAATCAGGAGCTGGTATTTGTAGAGGTCAGGCTGCGTAGCAACCTTAAATTCACCAGTGCCGCCGACAGCATACACCCGCACAAGCAGCAAAAACTCATACGTGCGGCCCAGCACTACCTGCAAAATCTTAACGCCAGCAGCCCGTGCCGCTTTGACGTGGTGCTGTTTGACAACGACAGTTACGACTCACCCAACTGGATTCGTAATGCAATAGACACATAAAAAGCGTAGAATTTTATTTATTACCTGCTGTCACACTACTCATTGTCACGATTCATCTCGTGATCCTAAGTTTTTATCGTAGAACAAGGAAACTCATGAATCAAAAAATCCACGCCAAAAAAATCTCTGTTATTGCCATGTTACTGATCAGCACACAGCTGAGTGGCTGTTTTCCCGCTATCGTGGGCGGTGCAGCTGCAGGTGGCGCCATGGCCGCTGATCGCCGCTCTTCTGGCATTTACGTTGAAGATGAGAATATAGAATTAAAAACCTTGAAACGCATCTCGCAATATATGGATAAGTCTTCACATATCAACGTGACCAGTTACAACCGCATCGTGCTGCTGACTGGCGAAGTGCCGAATGCAGGCCAACAGGCGCAGGCAGAAACGCTGACCCGCGAGGTCGCCAATGTGCGTGACATACACAATGCCATCACCGTAGGTTTCACTTCTTCTATCAGTGACCGCAGCAATGACGCCTATATCACCACCAAAGTGAAAGCGCGCTTCCTCAGTGAAAACCTGTTCCCGGCCAATGTGGTGAAAGTGGTGACTGAAGCAGGACTGGTCTACCTGATGGGTATAGTCTCGGAAAAAGAAGCCAATGATGCGGTGGAGATCGCCAGAACCACTGAAGGCGTGAGCAAAGTGGTTAAAGTGTTTGAATACTCTAAATAAATTTTATTTTAAATAAATTTTCAATAGCCTAAGCTTTAAGGAAACTGAATGGAAGACCAGGAAATCATCATCCAAGGCATCACACTTGCCGGAAAACCCTTTCGCCCCAGCGACTGGGTGGACCGCATGTGCAGCACTTACGCCAGCTTTGGCGTGGACAAGAAACTACGCTACTCGCCTTACTTAAAGCCCAAGCTGGTGAATAATGTGCGCAGCCTTTCAGTAGACATGAAACTGAAACAGGTCAACCCGGAAGGTTTCGAGCAATTGATACAGTTTGCCAAGGAAAACCAGCTCAGCATCATTAACCCGGCTGGTGAAGCGGTGACTATCGAGGCTTAAGCTCTCCGGTATCCGCAGCCGCGGCGTCTTTCAGCAACTGCTCCAGCCAGTGCTTGCTGACAGCGCCGCGCTTTACTTTATAGAGCCGCCCATCGGGATGGTAGATATAAGTCGTAGGCAGTACTTCAGGTTGCGGCACTGCCTTGTTTTGAGCGTCACCTAAAATGACCGGGAATGAGATCAGCATATCTTCGGCAAAATCCCTGACTGATTTTTCACTCTTGTACTGCACCGCCACCCCCAGCACCATGACATTTTGCCGGCGGTGCTCGTCATAAAAGGCCACCAGTTCCGGCATCTCCTGCAGGCAGGGCGGGCACCAGGGCGCCCAGTAGTTGACCACCAGCCAGCGGCCTTTATATTGAGACTGCTGATGGCTGTGACCGGCAGTGTCCTGCATCACCCATGCCGCGGGCAGTTCGGCCAGCAGGCTATTGGCCCACAGCAGGCCCAGCAAACCCATGATCCATAGTCTGTAAATGTTATGTTGCATTAAATACCATCAGTTGGAATTAACAGCCTGCTCTTGAAAACCACACTATTGCTACCATCATAGTATATGTATAGAAAAAGACTTGATTCTGCTGGAAATGTGTTGCTATACTTATCGCAAACACATTTAGTAATTTCATATTTACAGCAAATTACTAACTCAAACAATTTAAGCCCAACAATTTTTAGCGCCACTAATCAGAATTTTTCTGTTTAATTCCACTCTATTTATTCTCCACCCATTCTTACGAGGCAATAATGAGCGACAACATTACCCATTTAAGCGATGCCAGCTTTGAACAGGAAGTCCTGCAATCTACGGTTCCCGTATTGGTTGATTACTGGGCAGAGTGGTGTGGCCCTTGTAAAATGATTGCGCCTATTCTGGATGATATCAGCAAAGAATACGCTGGCCGCCTCAAAGTTGCCAAACTGAATATCGATGATAATCAGAATACGCCGCCTAAATACGGCATCCGTGGTATTCCTACTTTAATGCTGTTCAAAAACGGCAATGTAGAAGCCACCAAAGTAGGCGCACTCTCCAAGTCCCAACTCAGCGCGTTTATCGATAGCAATATTTAAGACACCCTACCCGGTTTCAACAGCCTAGAAACCGGGTTTTTCTTTCCCACTCTCCGGCGTCTCTCAATCTAGCGAGTCACTCATGCACTTATCCGACCTCAAACACCTCCCTGTTACCGAACTGGTAGAAATGGCCACCAGTAACGAAATCGAAAATGCTAGCCGCATGCGCAAGCAGGACCTGATTTTTGCCATCCTGAAAAACAAAGCAAAAAAAGGCGACAGCATTTTTGGAGACGGGACGTTAGAAGTATTGCCTGACGGCTTTGGTTTTCTGCGTTCGCCAGATACTTCTTACTTGGCCGGGCCGGATGACATTTATGTCTCGCCTTCGCAGATCCGCCGCTTCAACCTGCATACCGGTGACAGCATACAGGGTGAGATCCGCACACCTAAAGATGGCGAGCGTTATTTTGCGCTGGTCAAAGTCGATAGCGTCAACGGCGAAGCGCCTGAGAACACCAAACACAAGATCCTGTTCGAGAACCTGACCCCATTGTTCCCGACCGTACCGCTGACACTGGAGCGCGAGATCCGCGGTGAAGAAAACATCACCAGCCGCATGATAGACATGATCGCGCCTATAGGCCGCGGCCAGCGCGCTTTGCTGGTTGCCAGCCCCAAGAGTGGTAAAACAGTAATGCTGCAGAATGTGGCGCACGCCATCACTGCCAACCATCCTGACTGTGTGTTGATCGTGCTGCTGATAGACGAACGCCCGGAAGAAGTGACAGAAATGACCCGCTCGGTGCGTGGCGAAGTCGTCGCCTCAACCTTTGATGAACCGGCGACCCGTCACGTGCAAGTGGCGGAAATGGTGCTGGAAAAAGCCAAGCGCCTGGTTGAGCACAAAAAAGATGTGGTCATTCTGCTTGACTCCATCACCCGTCTGGCCCGTGCTTACAACACGGTCATCCCATCTTCTGGCAAAGTATTGACCGGTGGTGTGGATGCCAACGCACTGCAAAAACCCAAGCGTTTCTTTGGTGCGGCGCGTAACGTAGAAGAAGGCGGCTCACTGACCATTATCGCGACTGCGCTGGTAGATACCGGCTCGCGTATGGATGATGTGATCTACGAAGAATTTAAAGGTACCGGCAACATGGAAATCCATCTGGATAGACGCATGGCCGAAAAACGTATCTACCCTGCCATCAACGTCAACAAATCCGGTACCCGCCGCGAAGAGCTGCTGCTGGACAAAGATGTGCCGCAAAAAATCTGGGTGTTGCGCAAATTGCTTTATCCTATGGACGACCTCGAGGCGATGGAGTTCTTGCTGGACAAAATCAAGGCCACTAAAACCAATAACGACTTTTTTGACAGCATGCGCAGAGGCTAAACCGCCAGCGCGTCAAAATTATTTCCCTGCATCTATTGCTTAATGCAATGAATTGGGTGATAATCGCGCGCTTACCGCAACTGCTTAAAGATTAGAGAGAAAGCATGAAAGCCGACATTCACCCAACATATCCTGAAATTAACGTCACCTGTAGCTGTGGCAATAAATTCAAAACCCGTTCTACCAGCAGCAAAGACTTGAACATCGAAGTATGTTCACAGTGCCACCCGTTCTACACTGGCAAACAGAAGATCGTGGATACCGCTGGTCGCGTTGAGAAATTCCGCCAGAAATACGGCATGTAATTGGGTGTCAGCACTATCAAAAAGGCAGCATGGCTGCCTTTTTTGTTTTCAACGCATGCTGGCTAGTCTTGATGTTTACGTTAAGATACAGCCTGAAATACCATAAAACGAGCTGACAGATGCAGTTTTTTATTGATCACGACTGGCAGGAAAACATGGCCACCCCGCGCGCCAAAGTGGGGGAACGCGCCAAAACACATCTGCTGATCCTGCTGTGTGCCATCTGGCTGTGTGTAGGCCTGATCGGTCACTCGCCGTGGAAGCCGTATGAGTCCCAATCTGCCAGCATCATCCAGAGCCTGATAGACCACCCTTTCCTTTCTGCCGGCAGCTGGACTGATGGCCACTGGGTCGCGCCGGTCTCTGCCGGCCATCCGACACTGGAAACACCGCCACTGTTCTACTGGGTAGCCACCGGGTTTGCACAAGCCCTGTCGCCGCTATTGCCTATACACGATGCCGCCAGACTCAGTGTCGGGGTGTGGATGCTGGTCACACTGCTGATGATGGGCCTGAGTGGCCGCGAATTGTGGAACCTGGGCGCCGGGCGCCAGACCAACTTTATTTTTATCGGCTGTCTGGGGCTGGTGGTCAGCGCGCATACCATCATGCCGGAAGTGGCCGCGCTCAGCGGCATCAGCATGGCGTTTTATGCGCTGACCCTGGTGCTGCGCAAACCAGCACGCGCCATGTGGCTGCTCGCCGGCGGATTACTGATCGCCTTTTTAGCGGCCGGCCTGCTACCAGCCACCATGATCATAGCCACCACCATAGCAGTGCTGTTTTTACCTGTGATCTGCCAGCATGCGGCCGCCAAACGTGCATTATTGTCAGGCCTGGCACTGGCTTTGCCGGGTATATTGATCTGGTGCTGGTTATGCCAGCAGTGGGCGCCAGCCTTATGGGCGAGCTGGTGGCCGACCCAGGTGAGCATACAGATACCTAGCAAGCACGTATATTTTATGCGCACGCTGGCCTGGTATGCCTGGCCGGCTTTACCGCTGGCCATGTGGGGCATCTGGCGCTTCAGGCATGCAGTGCTGCACACCTATCGCTTTCAGCTTTGCCTGATCTTCTTTGTGCTGGCGTTTATCCTGATCGGTTTTTTTAGTGACCGCAGTGAAGTGAATGCCCTGCCTCTGCTGATCCCGCTCACCGCACTGGCGGCAGGCAGCATAGAAACGCTGAAACGCGGCGCCGCTGGCGCATTGAACTGGTTCGGACTGATCTTATTCGGCCTGTTGATCGCCATCGCCTGGCTAGGCTGGTGGGCCATGCTCACCGGCAACCCGGTCAAACTTTACCAGCGCCTGGCTTATTTATCCGGCCTGCAAACCATACAACTCAGCGTGCTGTACGGCACCATCGCGGTGGCGGTGACCCTGATCTGGTTATCTGGCGTGATACGTTCCAAACACTCCAACCGCTCCAGCGCCACCAACTGGGCGATAGGCATGACCTGCGCCTGGACGGTATTCATGAGTTTATGGCTGCCTATGATAGAAGCGGCACGCACCTACCAGCCTATCTTTGCAGATTTGCGCCAGCACATGCCCGCTGAATATCGTTGCATCAGCAGCCATAATATCGGCTCTTCGCAAGCTGACCTGCTGCACTATCATGCCGGCATACGCCTGACAGCGGCATCTGGCAACTGTGACCTGTTACTGATAGAGGACCAGCCTGGCAAACGCCATGCGTCACCGGGCGGAGAATGGTCGCTGATCTGGGAAGGTGAACAAAGCCGCCAAAGCAGGGAGTCTTACCGCCTGCTACAACGGCGCTAGTTTACGGGCGCGACTGCAAGAATTCAGGCCTGCATATGCTGCTGAATAGCAGCGAGTACTTTAGGGTGTAAACCCGCGCCTTGCTGCTGTTGCACATGCGCCACCAGTGATTTGATCATCACCGAGTTCCAGAACTTTTTAAGATGCCCGGCGATCTCCAGCTTGGCATCTTCAGCGTCGGGGTTGCCCTCAAAAAAGTCACCGATCTGGTTGGCCATTTTGATTAATTTATCTACTTCCATCTCGTGCTCTTTTCAACTCAACAATTGATTAGCGCCAGCTGTCAGCCTAATGCCGCCAATGCGCCGTGGTAGACCACACACTGGCCAGGCCTGGCGAAACCGACCAGTAAAAAATCGTATTCCTGAGCCAGGCTGACGGCCAGCGCGGTCGGGGCTGAAATAGCCACCAGCGCCCGGCCACCGGTCATGGTCACTTTCTGCACCATTTCGTAACTGGCGCGGCTGGTGGTCAATACCCAGTGCTGGCGCCATAGTTTGGTGAAATCAAGTTCGCCTGAATCGCCGGATTGCCGCAGCAATGACCCTATCAGCTTATCCAGTGCATTGTGCCTGCCTACATCCTCACGCACCTGTAATACCTGCCCCTGGTGATTCACAATGGCACAGGCATGGGTGGCACCAGTGAGCTGCTGTAGCGGTTGCAGTGTTTTCAGTTGTGCCATGGCGGCATCGATGACCTGCAATGACAAGGCGGGCACAGGTATGTTGGCTTGCGCCGGCATTTTAAATACCTGTTCCAGGCTTTCCGCGCCGCATAAACCGCAGCCGGTACGCCCGGTCAGATTGCGCCGTTGCTCCTTGAGCGCTGCAAACTGCGCGCTGGCGAGCTCTATATGCAACTCAATGCCACGCAACTGGCCGTTGCCTTGCTGGTGGATAGCTTTGGCGTCTATGCCGTAAATCTGCGACCGTTCGCTGATAATGCCTTCGGTGTATGAAAAACCGTAGGCAAAATCTTCGAGGTCGGCCGGGGTCGCCAGCATGACCACATGCGAAATGCCGTTATAGACCAATGCGACCGGCACTTCCTGCGCCAGCGTATCGACGACCACAGCTGACGATTCACCGTCACGCCAGCGCGTCACTGCAAATTCACGGCCGGTTTGCTCGGCGGCCAGCGGCTGCCAGTCACTGTCTGCATCAGTCATGGCACAGTCCTGCAATTCAGCTGCCACAGGGCCCATCAGGAAACGACCGTCTGCGGGTCCATGCCGGACAACTCGATCTGCGTATCGCTGAAATTGCGGTAGTCTTTCTGCCATTCGGACAACTGATTTACCTTGCTGACCTGCACCGCCGTCACTTTATATTCCGGGCAATTGGTGGCCCAGTCAGAGTTGTCGGTAGTGATCACATTAGCACCAGATTCGGGATGGTGGAAAGTGGTATAGACCACACCAGGCTGCACCCGCTCGGTGATCTTGGCCCGTAACACGGTTTGGCCAGCACGGCTGCTCACGCCTACCCAGTCACCTTCCAGGATACCTCTATCTTCAGCATCATGCGGGTGGATCTCAATCTTGTCTTCAGGGTGCCAGACTACATTCTCGGTACGGCGTGTCTGCGCCCCTACGTTGTATTGCGACAGGATACGGCCAGTCGTCAGGATCAGCGGGAATTTGCCATTGACCTTTTCGGTGGTCGGCACATATTGCGTGACAAAGAATTTGCCTTTACCGCGCACGAACTCGTCCACATGCATGGTGGGGGTGCCTGCAGGTGCCTCATCATTACATGGCCACTGTATGCTGCCCAGTTCGTCCAGTTTTTTGAAACTGACGCCTTTAAAAGTAGGTGTCAGAGCGGCGATCTCATCCATGATATCGCTGGCATGCGCGTAGCGCATGGGGTAACCCAGGGCCTCGGAGAACCTGGCGGTGATCTCCCAGTCTTCCAGGCCGGCTTCGTGTTTGCCATCCTCCCTGAGGCCATTTTTTGGCGACATGACTTTGCGCACCGGTGAAATACGGCGCTCGGCATTGGTAAAAGTACCGTTTTTCTCCAGGAAAGAAGCGCCGGGGAAAAACACATGGGCAAACTTGGCAGTCTCGTTGAGGAACAAGTCCTGCACGATCACACACTCCATGCTTTCCAGCGCATGCGTGACATGCTGGGTATCCGGGTCGGATTGCGCAATATCCTCGCCTACGCAATACACCGCTTTAAAACTGCCTTCTGCTGCCAGGTCCAGCATGTTCGGGATACGCAAGCCAGGGTCTGCGCTCAAGGTCACGCCCCAGGCGGCTTCAAACAATGCGCGCGTGTCATCATCAGACACATGGCGGTAGCCGGGGAACTCATGCGGCATGGAACCCATATCGCAAGAGCCCTGTACGTTATTCTGCCCACGCAGCGGGTTGACGCCTACGCCTTCGCGGCCGATATTGCCGGTCGCCATCGCCAGGTTGGCAATACCCATCACGGTGGTTGAGCCCTGGCTATGTTCAGTCACGCCCAGGCCATAATAAATCGCGGCATTGCCGCCAGTCGCAAACAGGCGTGCCGCTTCGCGTACTTTTTGCGGTTCCAGCCCCAGATCTTTGGCCAGCGCCTCAGGTGAGTTTTCCGCTTTGGCTACAAAATCACGCCAGGCGACGAAAGAATCCCATTCGCAACGTTCTTTAACGAAATCTTCTTTGACCAGGCCTTCAGTCACCACCACATGCGCCAAGGCACTGATCAGCGCCACATTGGTACCTGGGCGTAAATTGAGGTGATAGTCGGCGCGGATATGCGGTGAGTTTTCCACCAGGTCTATCGCACGCGGGTCGGCAACTATGAGTTTGGCGCCTTCACGCAGGCGGCGTTTCATCAAGGAACCGAATACCGGGTGACCATCGGTGGGGTTGGCACCCATGACAAAGATGACGTCGGATTTCATCACCGAATCAAAGGTCTGCGTACCGGCAGACTCGCCCAGTGTCTGTTTCAGGCCATAGCCGGTCGGGCTGTGGCAGACGCGTGCGCAGGTATCTACGTTATTGCTGCCGAATACGGCGCGTATCAGCTTCTGCGTCACATACACTTCTTCGTTGGTACAGCGGCTGGAGGTGATACCACCGACCGCATCTTTACCATATTTGGCCTGAATACGCTGGATTTCACTGGCGGCGTAGTTGATGGCTTCGTCCCAGCCTACTTTTTGCCATGGGTCATGTATGCTCTTGCGTATCATGGGCGTGGTGATGCGGTCAGCATGCGTTGCATAACCCCAGGCGAAACGACCTTTGACGCAGCTATGGCCATGGTTGGCACCACCGGCTTTAGTCGGCGTCATACGCACCACTTCTTCGCCTTTCATTTCGGCGTCAAAGCTGCAACCCACCCCACAATAGGCACAAGTGGTGGTCACGCTATGCTCTGGTGTACCGGCGGCGATCACGGTTTTTTCCATCAGAGTGGCAGTGGGGCAAGCTTGTACACAGGCACCACAGGACACACATTCGGATTCAAGGAAATTCTGGTTACCGGCAGATACTTTGCTGTCAAAGCCACGGCCCTGTATGGTCAGGGCAAAGGTGCCCTGGGTTTCTTCACAGGCGCGCACACAGCGTGAACAGACGATGCATTTTGAGGCATCAAACGTAAAATAAGGGTTGGATTCATCTTTGGCCTGGCCCAGATGGTTCTCACCTTCATAACCATAGCGGACTTCGCGCAAGCCTACTGCCCCCGCCATGTCCTGCAACTCACAGTCACCGTTGGCGGCACAAGTCAGGCAATCCAGCGGATGGTCGGAAATATACAGTTCCATCACGCCACGGCGCACATCGGCCAGTTTGGGCGTTTGCGTCTTGACCTTGATGCCGGCAGCCACCGGTGTGGTGCACGAGGCCGGATAGCCGCGCCGGCCTTCGATTTCAACCAGGCACAGGCGGCAAGAGCCAAACGCTTCCAGCGAGTCGGTTGCGCACAGTTTAGGCACGGTCACGCCACCCAGCTGCGCGGCATGCATGATAGAGGTGCCTTCCGGCACTGTCACATCCACACCGTCTATGTTCAGCGTCACCATCACATCACTGTCAGACCTGGGCGTGCCATAGTCTTTGTCGGCATCGTATTTCAGGGCCGCTGGCCGGGTAGGGGTATATTTGATGTCATCCATAATGTCACCTCCGCTGCCTAGGCAGCCGCTTCTTTATTACTCAGACCAAAATCTTCAGGGAAATGATTGAGGGCGCTCAGCACCGGGTAAGGTGTCATGCCCCCCAAAGCACATAAAGAACCATTTAACATGGTGTCAGACAGATCACGCAGCAACTGTACATTTTGCGGGTGGTTCTTGCCCGCGACTATCTTGTCCATCACTTCTACGCCACGCGTAGAGCCTATGCGGCAAGGGGTGCATTTACCGCAGCTTTCCACGGCACAGAACTCAAACGCATAGCGGGCCATTTTGGCCATATCGGCGCTATCATCAAATGCGACTATGCCGCCGTGGCCCAGCACCGCCCAGATCTTGCCAAATTCTTCATAATCCAGCGGCGTATCAAACTGCTCTTGCGGCAGATAGGCACCCAAAGGCCCCCCCACCTGCACCGCACGTATAGGCCGGCCGCTGGCTGAACCACCACCATAGTCGTAGAGCAACTCACGCAGCGTGGCACCAAAAGCCAGCTCAACCAGCCCGGTTTGTTTCAGGTTACCCGCCAGTTGTATAGGCAGGGTGCCGCGTGAACGGCCCATGCCGTAATCGGCATAAAATTGTGCGCCCTTATGTAGAATGATAGGCACAGTGGCCAGTGAGATCACATTATTGACGACGGTAGGCTTGCCAAACAGGCCTTCTATGGCCGGCAATGGCGGTTTGAAGCGCACCAGGCCGCGCTTGCCTTCCAGGCTTTCCAGCAGCGAGGTTTCTTCACCACAGACATACGCCCCGGCCGCACGGCGGACCTCAAGATGAAAAGCCTTGCCCGA
Organism: Methylophilus luteus; assembly: GCF_042676265.1. NCBI lineage: Bacteria > Pseudomonadati > Pseudomonadota > Betaproteobacteria > Nitrosomonadales > Methylophilaceae > Methylophilus > Methylophilus luteus. The sequence continues at coordinate 230,523 of NZ_JBHTKB010000002.1, read as the reverse complement.
GCCGAGGATGTTTTCACCGAGGTAACCGGCCACGGTCGCCCTGCGTATGGCTTCATTCAAGGTGTTAAGCGCATGTGGGTATTCACTGCGCAAGTAGATATAGCCCTGGGTGGCACCGACTGCGATGCCGGCGATGGTCATGCCTTCGATCAGGACAAAAGGGTCGTCCTCCATGATCATGCGGTCAGAATAGGTGCCGGAATCGCCTTCATCGGCATTGCACACCACATATTTCTGCTCCGCAGGCGCGTTGAGTACGGTGTTCCATTTGATGCCGGTGGGGAAAGCCGCACCGCCACGACCGCGCAGGCCGGAATCAGTCACCGCCTTGACGATATCGGCACCGCTCAGCGCCAGTGCATTTTTTAATCCCAGGTAGCCGTCATGCGCCAGATAATCATCCAGCGACAGCGGATCGGTGATGCCGACACGGGCGAAGGTCAGGCGCTGCTGTTTTTTCAGCCAGGCCAGTTCTTCGGTCAGGCCCAGATATAAAGGATGCGCTTGAGCGGATTCGGACTGGGCATTGATAAAATCGGCATCGAACAGGCTGGCGACATCTTTGGGCTGTACCGGGCCGAACGCGACACGGCCTTGTGGCAGTTCGACCTCGACCAGCGGCTCTAGCCAGAACAGGCCGCGCGAACCATTGCGCACCAGCTGGATATCAATGCCGCGCGCCTGCGCTTCACTGGCGACCGCCTTGGCTGTGCGCGCTGCACCCAGCGAGAGTGCGGTCGAGTCTATAGGCACATAGATCTTAACCATGGCACACCTCGTCTATCAATTCGGAAACTTTTTCGCTGCTCATGCGGCCATGCACTTCGTCATCCAGCATCACTGCCGGTGAACAGCCACAGTTGCCCAGGCAATACACCGGTAACAATGTGAGCTGGCCGTCTTGTGTGGTCTGGTGGTAATCCACACCCAGTCTGGATTTGAGTTCGGCCTCGAGCTTTTCAGAGCCCATGGCCTGGCAAGATTCAGCGCGGCAGATCTGCAGTATATGTTTGCCTACCGGATGGGTGCGGAAGTGATGATAAAAGCTGACCACCCCGTGCACTTCGGCGACTGACAGGGCCAGTGCACTGGAGATGTCAGGATAAATGGCTTCTGGCACATAGCCGATATCATCCTGGATCGCATGTAAAAGCGGCAACAACCCGCCCGCTACAAGACGATGTGCTTGAATATGCGCTTGAATGCGCGTTTGCTGCTCATGGCTCAGTATCTGGTTCAAACCAACCTCGCATTTACAATTCAGTTACATTCTATCACCATCGAATAATAACCTCTATTTATGCCTTGTTAAAGCAGGAAAAGGGCATAATATATTGATTACTTTAAGATTCATGAGTTTCATGACCCCTGTGAATAATATTCCTAGCCAGTTGATCGACCAGTTTGGCCGTCGTGTGGACTATATCCGCCTGTCGATCACAGACCGGTGCGATTTCCGCTGCCAGTACTGCATGGCCGAAGAAATGACCTTTCTGCCGCGTGACGAGGTACTGTCGCTGGAAGAATGCGCACGCCTGGTTAAATTATTTGTGCGCATGGGGGTGAGCAAAGTGCGTATCACCGGCGGCGAGCCGCTGGTGCGCAAAAATGCCATGTGGTTATTTGAAGAGATAGGCCATCTGCCCGGGCTGCAAGAATGCCTGCTCACCACCAATGGCAGCCAGCTAGACCGTTTCAGCCTGGCGCTGAAAACTGCCGGGGTCAACCGTATCAATATCTCGCTGGACAGTCTGGATGAGCAACGTTTCCGCACCATCACCCGCGTAGGCGAGCTGGCTAAAGTGCTGTCCGGTGTGGAGCATGCCGTACAGGCCGGCTTTGATAATATCAAACTCAACACTGTGCTGATGCGCGGCATCAATGACGATGAAGCATTCGATCTGGTCAACTTTGCCATCAACAAACAGATAGACATCAGTTTTATTGAAGAAATGCCTTTGGGTGAGGTCAACCATGACCGCGAAAACAGTTGCTTGAGCAATAACGAAACGCTGGCGCAACTCAAAAGTAAGTTCTCACTCACCCCCAGCACTCACAAGACTGGCGGCCCGGCGCGCTACTGGCAGGTCAATGGCCACAAAACGCGCATAGGGTTTATTTCGCCGCATAGCCATAACTTTTGTGAAAGCTGCAACCGCGTGCGCATCACCTGCAAAGGCGAATTGTTTTTATGCCTGGGCCAGGAACACAAAGTAGACCTGCTGCCTATCCTGCGTAGCCACCCGTATGATGATGGTCCGCTGGTAGCAGCCATATTGCATGGCATGCGTATCAAACCCAAAGGGCACGATTTTGATTTACAACGTGCCGCGCCAGCGGTGATCCGCTTTATGTCACATACAGGTGGTTGATGCAGATCACCGCAGTCATACTTGCCGGTGGCCGCGGCATGCGCATGGGTGGTATCGATAAAGGCCTGGTCGATTACCAGGGCAAAGCGATGGTCGCGCAGGTGCTGCAACGCATACGGCCACAGGTAGACCAGGTCATCATTAATGCCAATCGCAATCTGGCCACATACCAGCAATATGGTGTCACTGTGGTGGCAGATGCCACTGACCAGTTTGATGGCCCGCTGGCAGGGTTCCAGGCTGGCGCAGCACATGCCGCCACCGACTGGATACTCACCGTGCCGTGCGACTCGCCGCTGTTACCGCTGGATCTGGTCGCACGCCTGTCGCAGGCTGTGCAGGTAACAAATACTCTGGTGGCAGTCGCCCGTAGCGTCAGTGGCGAGCATCCGGTTTTTTGCCTGTTTCATCACTCATTAAAGGCTGACCTCACTGCATTCCTCAGCGAGGGTCAACGTCGGGTCAGTGGCTGGCAAGCCAGGCACTCGCCAGTGTTTGTGACGTTTGAAGATGAGCAAGCATTCACTAACATCAATCATGCGCAGCAATGCTAACCTCCGGTGAATACCAGCCAGGCTAGCAAGTGCAGCCGCAACTGTTTTTAGCATGACGGCTGCCAGTCATTGGTGACAGTCACTTTAGTATGTAAAAATAATGTTTTCGCGATGGGTGAATATTTGTCATGCAACCACAATCTCCTGAATTTCCTGATTTAGACCTTGCTGCCCTGGCAGCGAATGCTTCCTGCCTGGATGACTACGACCCTAACGCCATGTCGGTGACACAGGCGCGTCATTATATTGAGCAGTTTTTAAGCCCGGTCAGCGAGACCGCAACAGTCGCCATCAAAGACAGCCTGGGGCGGGTACTGGCGGTGCCGGTGACATCAAGCCTGAATGTGCCTGGCCATGATAATTCGGCGATGGATGGCTTTGCCTTCCGCCATGCCGAAGCCGGCAATGCGCTCAGGATCATAGGCACCGCTTTTGCAGGCGTGCCTTACACCGCGGAGATCCCGCCCGGCTGCTGCATCAAAATCATGACCGGCGCCGTCATACCAGCCAGCGTGGATACCGTGATCATGCAGGAGCATACCGCTACCCAGGGCGAGTGGGTCACCCTGAGCAAACTACCGGCTTTGGGGGCCAATATCCGCCTGACCGGTGAAGATATTGCAGCCGGCCAAACGGTGCTGGCGCGTGGCCATAAAGTGCAACCGGCGGATATGGGCCTGCTGGCGTCACTGGGCATCGCAGAAATCGAGGTTTACCGTAAACTGAAAGTAGCCTTTTTCAGCACCGGTGATGAGCTGGTCAGCGTAGGCCAGCCTTTGCAGCAAGGGCAGATCTATGACAGCAACCGCTATAGTTTATGGGGCGTGCTGCAAGCCGCCGGGGTAGAAATGCATGACCTGGGCAATGTGGCCGACGACCCTGCAGCACTGGAAAAAACCCTGCTGCAAGCCGCCGCTGAGCATGACGTAGTGATCACCACCGGCGGTGTCTCGGTGGGTGAGGCAGATTTTATGAAACAATTGCTAGCCGAACACGGCCAGGTGTTGTTCTGGAAAATCAATATGAAGCCTGGCCGTCCGCTGGCTTACGGCAAGATAGGCAATGCCCATTATTTTGGCCTGCCTGGCAACCCGGTCTCTGCCATGGTGACTTTCTACCAGTTTGTACAGGATGCACTCAAACACCTGGCGGGCAGCGCCAGTCTGGTCAGGCCTACGTTTAAGGTTGAATGCGTGGATGCCATAAAAAAGGCTACCGGCCGTACCGAATTCCAGCGCGGCATATTGTTTAAACAAGGCGCAGACTGGAAAGTAAAAACCACCGGCCAGCAAGGCTCGGGCATTTTAAGCAGCATGAGTCTGGCCAATTGCTTTATCGTGCTGGATGAGAAAACCGGCGCGCTGCCAGCAGGCGCGCTGGTGGATGTACAACCTTTTCACGGCGCGTGCTAGGTGAACATACCTTACACACTGGCAAAAAAAGCAGAAAATAGCTTATAGTGTCAGGTCGTGATGGGGGCTTAAGGTTAGGATTTGGGCGTGCAGGCCGTACTAAAAGAATCAAAACAATTCAAACATGCATTGGAGTGGTGCCTGATAGGTTCGCTATTGATACATGCGTTGATTATGTTATTCATGCCCAAACCCACCTATGAAAAACCGCCTGTCACCAAGCAGGAGATCCAGATCGAGCTGGTGAAAGAAACGCCGCCTGCCCCTATTTTACCTGCTGCAGAACCTGAACCTACCCCACCCCCACCTGAACCACCCAAACCACAACCGGTGAAACCACCGCCTAAACCGGTGCAACCCAAGCCGGTTGAACAAAAACCAGTGCCGCAAAAAACATCACCGGTGGTAGAGCCGCCTTCAGAGCCTACACACGCGGTGGCAGAAGCGCCCGCGCCGGCAGTGATCACGGCAAAACCCAGCGTGAGCGAGAGTAAACCTGAGCTAGTCGTACCTGCACCGCCCCCACCGGCGCCACCAGCAGAACCACCCAAAGCCAGCGGGCCCAGTGAGGGCGATATAGAAGCGGCACGTAATGCCTTCAGGAATGCAGCGCACCGCGAATTGAAGAAGAACCAGCGCTACCCCAGGATCGCACAGGACAGGGGCATAGAGGGCGAGGTGAAATTAAAGATCAATATTGATGACCGCGGCGAGATCACCGGTATAGAGATCGTAGAGTCCAGCGGTAACAAAGCGATTGATGATGCGGCCCTGTCGGCAGCGCAGAAATCGCAGCTAAAGCCGCACTTTAATGAGATTTTGCGCGGTAGAATCAACAATATCGTCGTCACGGTCAGCTTCAAGTTGAGCAGCTGAGCTTAGTGCATATGGCATTTTTCAAAGGCAGATTCAAAAAAGCTTTTACTCAGCGTGCCTATGGCAAGTCGCTCAAACATCTGTTGCTGTTTCATGACCTGTATTTCATCACCCTGATCATACTGGCGGTAGCCAGCGGCGGTTACGGCATTTACCTGTGGGATAAAGCCTCCAAGCAATCACAGCGTATCAATATGGTGATACAGGAGATCTACCTGGTCAGGGGTGACCTTTACCGCCAGGTAAAAGAGTTGTTTGATGCTTTCTTCCTGCAGGAAGAAAATGCGCTCAATGAATACAATCACTACACCGCCTCTATCCTGGAGCATTTGCAGCGCTTGCAAAGCATCGCCATCGATGAAGAAGAGCGCACCGCACTCAGCGAGATAGAAAGCAAGTACCGCAAGCTGGTGAATGAAGCACCTACCCTGTTTTACCGCTACCAGAACAACCCCAACAAGCAGGCGCAGAAATCGATCTACCAGGATATAGAGACCGGCATCTTCACCCATTACGAAGAGGTCTCCAAGCGCGCCGAACACCTGCTGATGATCAAGCAGAGCGAGATCAAGAACCGCCTGGATGACGCGCGCAGCAGTTCCATCGCCGTGCTGTCGCTGCCACTGTTGCTGGCCTGCGTGCTGATCCTTTACTCACGCCGCATCCTTAAACGCTCTATCGTCAAACCTATCAATGACATCATGATCGCTACCAATGCCATCAGTACCGGCAACCTGAGCCATCAAGTCCCCGAAGCGGGTGCCGAAGAACTGGCGGTATTATCCAAAGAGATCAATAAAATGGCCGAAGACCTGGCCCTGAGCCGGGACGCATTGGTAAAAAGCGAGAAGCAGGCGGCCCTGGGCCTGCTGGTGCCCATGCTGGCGCACAACATCCGCAACCCGCTCGCCAGCATACGCGCCACCGCCCAGGTGATAGATGCGCCGGATAAAGATACCCAGGAGTCGGTGCATGGCATCATACACACGGTGGATAGACTGGAAAGATGGACGGGCAGCCTGCTCTCCTATCTGCACCCTATCAAACCCATGCTCAACCAGTTGCTGCTTTCTTCTATCGTGCAGGGCGCCATCCTGACCCTGCAGCCCAAGCTGCGCGAGAAAAACATCCGGGTGATAGAAGACAGTTCTGCCATCAAGGACCTGATACTGACCGATGAGCATCTGCTGGAACAAATGCTGTACAACCTGCTGCTCAACGCCTCGGAAGCCTCGGCCAAAGGCACAGATATCCATATCCGCTGCTCGCTGCAGGAAAACATGCTGACGCTGGTGATCGTCGACCAGGGGCCGGGCATGCCTTTCAAGCCAGACCCGCACGCCATCACCCCTGGCCCCACCACCAAGCGCTTCGGTACCGGCCTGGGCATCCCGTTTGCGTTCAAAGTCTGCGAAGAGCTGGGCGGCTCCATGCAGTTTGAAAGCCGCACCGGCATAGGCACACGCATCACTATTTCGTTGCCGCAATAAGCCTTTTTGCCGCCTGCAGGCGTTTATAGCCGACTTGCGCACCGGCCTGGAAAATTTTCTTTTTTCTGCTTGCTTAATTTTGGTTTTTTATCAACAATGTGGTTAAGCATCTGCCACGAATATTATGTCGAATTCACCAGCTCCCGCATTATCCCTGCCAGCAACCTCCGGCCTGCAATTCAAAGTCAGTGACTATTTGGGAAAATTCCTTGTTTTGTATTTTTACCCCAAGGATGCCACGCCTGGCTGTACCACCCAGGGCGTTCAGTTTCGCGACCTGCATGACGAATTCACTGCCGCCAATGCCGTGATCTTTGGTATTTCGCGCGACAGCCTCAAATCGCATGAGAACTTCAAGGCCAAATACACTTTCCCGTTCGAGCTGATCTCGGACGCGGATGAGATCGCCTGCCAGGCGCTGAATGTGATTAAAATGAAAAACATGTACGGTAAACAGGTACGTGGTATAGAGCGTAGTACGTTTTTGATAGACCCGACAGGCACCATTGTCCGCGAGTGGCGTGGTGTCAAGGTCGATGGCCATGCCGCTGAAGTGCTGGCCAGCATCCAATCTTTCCACTCATAAAGTGATCTCCTATGGCACGTGCTGCGCAAACTAAGTTGTTCGTTCTGGATACCAATGTACTGATGCACGACCCTTCATCGTTGTTCAGGTTTGAAGAGCATGATGTGTATCTGCCTATGGTGACGCTGGAAGAGTTAGACAATGGCAAAAAAGGACTGACTGAAGTTGCCCGCAATGCGCGCCAGGCCAGCCGCTTCCTTGAAGAAATCATGGGTGGCGTAGACACCAGCAATCTGGAGGCTGGCTGTCAACTGTCCATCAAGGGCAATCGCCACCTGTCAGGAAAACTGTTTTTCCAAACCGAACATGTGCCTACCGACCTGCCAGGTTTAGCGGGCAGCAAAGCAGATAATCAGATCATCAGTGTTGTACTGGCGCTCAAAAAACAATCCCCGGACCGTAATGTCATTCTGGTCAGCAAGGATATCAACATCCGTATCAAGGCGCGCGCGATGGGCGTGCCTTCTGAAGACTATTTTAATGACAAGGTGCTGGAAGACAGCGAGTTGCTTTACACCGGCTTGCGCGAGCTACCGGAAGACTTCTGGGAGGCACACAGCAAAGACATGCACTCCTGGCAGGAAGCAGGCCGCATGTTTTACAAGATCAACGGCCCTATCGTCAAATCGCTGCTGATCAATGAATTTGTATTTTACGAATACAACAAGCCATTTCACGCCATCGTGCGCAAACTTGAAGACAACTCAGCCGTGCTTGAAGTAGTGCACGACCACGCCAACCCCAAACACAATGTCTGGGGGATCACCGCGCGTAACCGCGAACAGAACTTCGCCCTCAACCTGCTGATGGACCCGGAGATAGACTTCGTCACCCTGTTGGGCCAGGCGGGTACCGGCAAGACCTTGCTGACCCTGGCTGCCGCGTTGACGCAAACGCTGGATAAAAAGCGTTATTCCGAGATCATCATGACCCGTGTCACCGTGCCGGTGGGTGAAGATATAGGCTTTTTGCCAGGCACTGAAGAAGAGAAAATGGCACCATGGATGGGCGCGCTGGAAGATAACCTGGATGTACTGAACAAGACGGATGAGGATGTAGGTGAATGGGGCCGTGCGGCGACACAGGACCTGATACGCACCCGGATCAAGATCAAGTCACTGAATTTTATGCGTGGCCGTACTTTCCTCAACAAATTCCTCATCATTGATGAGGCGCAGAACCTGACGCCCAAACAAATGAAGACGCTGATCACGCGTGCCGGCCCGGGGACCAAGGTGGTCTGCCTGGGTAATATCGCGCAGATTGATACGCCATACCTGACTGAAGGCAGCTCAGGCCTCACTTATGTGGTGGACCGTTTCAAGAACTGGCAGCATAACGGCCATATCACCCTGATCCGCGGCGAGCGTTCGCGCCTGGCGGACTTTGCGGCAGAGGTGTTGTAGACGCAGGTCTGCCCCATGTTATGGTCAAAGGCTTTTATACACTACTGATTGCCCAGTTCTTATCGGCAATCGCCGATAATGCCCTGCTGTTTGCGGCGATCGCCCTGCTCTCTCAACTCAACGCGCCAACCTGGCACGAACCGTTGTTGCGCGAGTTCTTCGTCATCTCTTACATCGTGCTGGCGCCATTTGTAGGCCCGTTTGCCGATGCCCTGCCCAAAGGCCGGGTCATGTTTTTGAGCAACGGCCTCAAGTTTGTCGGCTGTTTGCTGGCGCTGGCTGGCGTGCCGCCTTTATATGCCTATGCGGTGGTCGGGATAGGCGCTGCTGCTTATTCGCCGGCCAAATACGGCATACTTACCGAAATGCTGCCTTCACACCTGCTGATCAAGGCCAATGCCTGGATGGAAGGCACCACCGTGACTGCCATCATACTCGGGCCGGTGCTGGGTTCTACTATCGCGGCTGCGACCAGCCCTTATGTAGGTATTGCATTCATCACTGTGCTTTACCTGCTGGCTGCAGCGTTCAATTACTTTATTCCCAAAGTGCCTATAGACCACAAGGTGGAGCAAAAAACGCTGCGCTTCTTGCTGAAAGACTTCTGGCATGCGTTTGTGACCTTGTGGAAAGATCCGCAGGGCCAGGTGTCACTGGCGGTCACCACCCTGTTCTGGGGTGCAGGTGCCACTTTGCAGTTCGTGGTATTAAAGTGGGCAGATATCAAACTGGGTTTTTCGCAGCAGGAAGCGACTTACCTGATCGCCATTCTGGCGGTCGGCATTGCTGCAGGCTCAGTGGTGGCTTCGCGTTATGTGCAGCTAGAGAATGCGGTCAAAGTCCTGCCGGCCGGCATTTATATGGGCATACTGGTGATCAGCATGGTACTGATCAGCAACCCTATCGTCGCGGCAGTCTTGCTGTTTATCATAGGGGTACTGTCAGGCTATTTCCTGGTGCCGCTCAACTCGCTGCTACAACACAGGGGTCACCATCTGCTCGGTGCCGGGCACTCTATCGCGGTGCAGAATTTTAACGAGAATATAGGCATACTGTTATTGCTTGGTGCTTATACCTGGATGGTGGGTGCGCAGTTCGAGATCAACACCATAGTGGCGATCTTTGGCGTATTTATTATTTTCAGCATGTCTCTGATCACCTTTGTCTACCGCAAACATATACAGAACTAAGTGATTGCATCAGCAAATAAACCTGCTTGCATAAAATAAAAGGGCGCTTGCAGCGCCCTTTTATTTCGTGTCGCTTTTGCCAGCAGGCTAAAAGCGAGACTGCAACGATCAGTGCAGTTTCACATGCGGTTCGGTGCGCCTGGAGATCAGGCGGCCTATGCTATGAACGATCACGGCCAGCACGCCATGCAAGGCCATCAAGTGCATTTTATACAGGCTGCGGTACATCACCCTGGCAAACAGGCCCTGAATGTACATGCTGCCGCCAGCGACTGCGCCCATCAGGCTGCCAACCGTGGAATATTTGCCCAGGTTGACCAGCGAGCCATAATCGCGGTAATGGAACTCCGGCAACGTGTCTTTACCGGCAACGCGTGCTTTCACTGTTTTCACCAGCAATGAAGCTTCCTGGTGCGCAGCCTGTGCACGTGGTGGCACCGTGGTATCGTGTCCCAGCCATGGGCAGGCAGCACAATCACCGAAAGCGAAAATATGCTCATCGCGCGTGGTTTGCAGATGCTGGTTCACCACCAGCTGATTGATGCGGTTGGTTTCCAGGCCATCAATATCCTTGAGGAAATCTGGCGCCTTGATACCGGCCGCCCATACCACCAGCTCGGCAGGAATAAAGCGGCCACTGTGAGTAGTGATGCCTTTTGCGGAAACCTCAGTCACGCGCTCACCGGTAAACACATTGACGCGCAGTTTACGCAGTTCTACATCCACCGCATAAGAAAGCTTGGTCGGTAATGCAGGCAGAATGCGGTCACTGGCTTCTATCAGCGAGATCTTCACATCGCGGTCAGCGTCTATCTTGTCCAGCCCATAGGCGGCCAATTCACGTGTGGTATTGTGCAGCTCGGCTGCCAGCTCGACACCGGTAGCGCCGGCACCGACGATGGCGACTTCCAGCTGGCCCGGTTTCAATGGCTCAGCCTGAGTCTGCGCGCGCAACAATGCGTTATGCAGGTAGCGGTGGAATCTTTGCGCCTGGGAATGCGTATCCAGCGCCAATGAATATTCGCGTGCACCTTTGATTCCAAAGTCGTTGGTAGTACTGCCTACGGCAATGATCAGGGTGTCGTATTTAAAGGTACGTCGTGCAATGACCTCGTTGCCGTCTTCGTCCAGAAACGGTGCCAGGATGACCTCGCGTGTGGCCCGGTTCAAGCCATCCATGCGGCCGAGGCGGAATTTGAAATGATGCCAGTGTGCCTGTGCCAGGTAATCCAGCTCATGCCTGTCCGGGTCCATACTACCGGCAGCGATTTCATGTAATAACGGTTTCCATACATGTGTCCTGGTGCTATCGATCAGCGTAATGCGAGCCTTGTTCTTTTTGCCGAGAGAATCTCCCAGCTTGGTCGCCAATTCCAGGCCACCTGCGCCACCACCTACGATGATGACATGGTGTAAATTATTTTCATCCGTCACACTTATATCCTTCAATAAAAAAGCGCGCCTGCCGTACAGCCAAGCGCGCACAACACCTACATTATACCGCTATTCGTTGCCTGTGATTTTTGCATGGCTACGAATAAAGGCAATCACTTTCAATACATCATCCGGTTTCAAACCATCATCCGGCGCCATCAGGCCAAAACCTTTGGCACCCATGCCACCGTTAGTGCCGTGCCAGATAGTTTCAAACATACCTTTGTTGGTCGCATTCTTGGCATAACGGAAGTTTTCACCGATCAGGCCAGGTCCAACCGCACCTTCACCGTGCCCGCCATGGCATGCCACGCAAGAAAACAGGTTGAATTTCTTTTTGCCTTCCTTGATCGCGTCTTCCTTACCGATGTAAGGGTTCTTGCCTGTGCTTAAAAACTCTTTCGCCGCCGGCGTATCAAACATTTTAGCGTCGATTTCCAAAGGCTGCCCATCCTGGGTCGCCTCAAACTTGATCGCCTTAATATCCGCAGATGATTCAGCCGCAGACCCTGCTGACTGACCACTATTACCACATGCCGCCAGCAGCGCTGCCAGAACTGACGTTAACAACAAACTTCTCATGATTGCCCCCATACCTTTGCGTTAGAATTTTCCTTGAAATCAAACAGTTTTTTATTGTTTTTATTATGCATAAAACTGACTGAATCATTGTGCCATAAAAACAAAAAACGGTCACCAAGGTGACCGTTTTAAGTTGGTATTATTGTTATTCGTTACCGGTTGCTTTTACAACACTGTTACTACGGATGAAAGCGATCACTTGCAACACTTCATCTGGTTTCAAGCCATCATCTGGAGCCATCAGGCCATAGCCTTTAGCGCCCATACCACCGTTAGTACCGTGCCAGATGGTTTCAAACATGCCTTTATTGGTCGCATCTTTAGCGTAACGGAAGTTAGCACCTATCAAGCCTGGACCAACCGCGCCTTCGCCTTTACCACCGTGACAGGCTACACATGAATACAGGTTAAATTTCTTTTTACCTGCTTTGATTGCAGCTTCGTTACCGATATATGGGTTTTTACCTGTCGCTAAGAATTCTTTAGCTGCATCGGTATCAAACATGGCTTTATCAATAGTGATGGTAGATCCGTCTTGAGTAGCCGAAAAAGTTACATCAGCCATTGCGCCTGTAGTAAATGCCAACAGGGAAACCATCACCGCTGATTTAATTTTATTGCCTAACATGTTGTCTCCTAATCCTAAACAAAATGAGCGGCGTTAATTGAAAAACTAATTATTAACGCATGCTCATTTAACGAATCGTTTCAGAAACGGTTGACGAATATTTCCGAATAATCTTCAGAATCTTTCACGTGGCCATTTCAAAACAAGTGCTCGATTTTACTGAGTTTTTTTCACTATGTCATTAATCAAGGCCTGTTTATAAAAATTTTTCACATCAGTGTTATTTTTTATACACACTATCGCCTTCGACTACCGGTACGGTAGGGATACCATAGTCTTTCAGGATCGCATCGATCTTGTCTTTATTGCGCTCCAGCGCTTCGTTGATCATTTTGATGCGGTCTTTATCTTTCATCCTGACAGCAACCGAGATATTCCAGTACTCTTTACCCTTGAGATTGACTTTGTTGTACTCAGGGATCATGCGTAATTCGAGTGGCACTTTAGATTGCTTGGCGAAATAGCCGGCGATCGGCGCCCACATGATCGCTACGTCTATCTTGCCGGCAACCAGGTCATCGATCATAAAGCTGGTAGGCAGGTTCAGATCACGCTGCATACGGTAAGGACGTGCATTGGTCATCAGGTTGTGATCATTCAAAGGAATGGTCGCCGGACTTTGACCGACGATACCTATGATGCCTTTTTTCAGGTCAGGTGAATCCCAGTTGGTGATGTCGTAGTTGCTGTCTTTACGCCAGACGAACACATGGCCAGAACGGTAATAGGGTTTGGATGTACGTAGACCGTCGAAATCCGAGGTCATGCCGATAATGACATCACATCGCATGGCATTGATCGTGTTACGCAAAAAGCCCTGGCGGTTATAGGCATACTGGAAAGTCAGTTTCTTGCCGAGATCATCTGCCAATACTTTGGCGATCTTGTCTTCAAAACCTTCCAGCTTGATATTGGAGTAAGGCATGTTGTCAGGGTCAGAACAGACCTTGAATTCTGATTCATCTGCTACGCGACGTACTTCGCCGATACGGCCTTCATCCGGATTAATGGATGGAATTTCTATTTCCTCTGCCAGCACCGTTGTTTGTGCTGCCCATATCAACCCGATCGCACCCAGTAACTTCCATGTCATTTTCATCTTGATTTCATCCTTATTGTGATTTTACCTGTCGTGTTTGGAGTGTTTTTAAAAGCTAAAAGTTCTGCCAACACCCGACAAGAGCCATCATCTTATCTTGAATAAGTTTCTATTTGTTGCCAAAACCTATTTTAATTTTTAATGCATTTACTAATCATGAATTTCATGAAAAAAAACACCCTGCCGAAGCAGGGTGTTAGAGGAGTCAACGTATTTCTTAAGTTAACTTGAAATAAATTTCAAATTACAGTGAGAATACATTCAGTGCACCGCCGCCAGGAGCAGCGTTGTACTTGGTCAACTCTTTGTAACCACCAGCAGCACCCAGTGCATCTGTGTCGTTAGTCATACCCAGGTTCATCGCAACGCCAGCCCAACCACCGATACCGGAGAAGACACCAACGTATTGTTTACCTTTGTTACCGTATGTGAATGCGTTACCGATAACACCGGAACCCACTTGGAATTTCCACAGCTCTTTACCGTTTTGTGCATCAACAGCTTTGAACCAACGATCCAAAGTACCGTAGAACACAACGTTAGTAGAAGTAGTCAAAGCACCACCCCAAGCAGAGAATTTCTCTTTGTTGTACCAAACTTTTTTGTTAGTCATTGGATCATAAGCGCCGAAGCCACCCATTACGCCGTCAGGACCAGCAAACATAGTCAATGTAGCACCAACCCATGGTTGACCAGCAACGTATTTAGACTCAACTGGCTCGTATGTCATACACACGTGGTTCAATGGTGTGTATACCAAACCTGTTTTTGGAGAGTAAGCAGCAGGCTGTTGGTCTTTAGTACCCAAAGCAGCTGGGCAAACACCCTTAGCGTTGTAGTCTTGGTGAGTAGAAGCTGAAGCCAATTTGTCTGGCACACCAGTTTTCAGGTCAACGTTGTTAGCCCAGTTAACGAATGGGTGCACTTTTTCAGCAGCAACCAATGTACCGTTACCAGCTTGCCATGTGTACAGGAAACCGTTACGGTCATGGTGCCAAGCGTATGTTTTGCCACCTTTGTCGAACAGGATCACTTCGTTAATACCATCGTAGTCCCACTCATCGTGTGGAGTCATTTGCATGCCCCATTTAGCCACGCCTGTGTCCAAATCACGAGCGAAAATAGTCATAGACCATTTGTTGTCGCCTGGACGTACATCTGGGTTCCAAACGGATGGGTTACCAGTACCGTAGTAAACCAGGTTTGTTTTTGCATCATATGGCCACCAGCCCCATACGGAACCGCCACCATGTTGCCAGCCATCTTTAACAGCTTGTGGTTTCAACCAGGTACGTGTACCCAATTCTTTTTCACCTGTTTTCAGTTGGTCGTTAGGGATCTTTTTGAAAGAACCACCTTCTTTGTTACCGCCGTTTACGTCTTGGTAAACTGACAGAGCACTGTATTGTGGGTTTTCTTTGTTGAAGTCAGCACCGATCAAAGATTCGCTGTCTGGACCAGCTGAGTAAGCTTTCCATGCCAAAGAACCATCTTTCAGGTTGTATGCAGCGATAAAGCAACGTACGCCGAATTCAGCACCTGAACAACCGGTCAATACTTTGTCTTTGATTACGTGTGGAGCGTTAGTGTTAGTAGCACCGACTTTAGGATCAGTGTTTTTAACATCCCATACTTTAGCACCGGTTTTTGCATCAAGAGCGATCAGAGTACCGTCGTTCTGTTGCAGGAAGATTTTACCGTCGCCGTAGCCCAGACCACGAGATACGTTGTCACAGCACAGAACTGCTTGAACGCTTGGGTCTTGCTTAGGGAAATAGGACCAAACGATTTTCTGGTTATCGTTCAGATCCAGAGCGTATACGTTGTTTGGGAAAGCAGTGTGCAGATACATCATGTTGCCCACTACAACTGGAGAACCTTCGTGACCACGGTTTACACCGGTAGCGAATGTCCATGCAGCTTTCAGGTTCTTAACGTTGCCTTTGTTAACTTGTGACAGCGCGCTGTAACCTTGGTTATTATGTTGACCGCGTGGGTGAGCCCAGTTGTTCGCATCTTTCAATGCAGCTTCTTGGTCTGCTGCAGCAAATGCCACTAAAGGCAACGCTGCTACAAGGCCCAAAGCCAGTTTGATTTTATTAACTTGCATATTGATCTCCAAAGTTGATACTAAGGGTTTAATATTAAGTACACATTCAACTTGTATCCACTAGGATTGGAGTACTAAATTGTTCGCATACTTTACACAATACCGGCTAGGGAAAATTTCCCGACTAACTGTAGAAATTCACACTTTGCCGCATATGAGGATTGCAATATAGAACAATTTGTTTTCAATTGCAACACTTTAGTTACAAATTGGTTACACTTTTTTCAGCTTTGTTTCTGTTATTTTTTTTTATCAAAATCTGCTTGAAAAAATATCCTAAAAATCAGATAGTTAATCTACCAACCTAGAAAAAATACGCTTTATGAATGATTTGAATCTTTACCCGGAATGCACGCCATACCAGCATGAACTGTTAAAAGTCAGCGCCACGCATGCGGTCTATGTTGAACAATGTGGCAATCCGCATGGCGTGCCGGTGATTTTTTTACATGGCGGACCCGGCAGTGGCTGCAACCCTGCACAGCGCCGCTTTTTTGACCCGGCGTATTACCGCATCATATTGTTTGATCAACGCGGCTGTGGCCGTAGCCAGCCAGCCGGCGAAACGCAGGACAACACCACGCAGACACTGGTTGCAGACATAGAAGCGATACGCCAGCACCTGAATATCAAGCAGTGGCATGTGTTCGGCGGCTCATGGGGCAGCACGCTGGCGCTGGCTTATGCCACCCGGCACCCCGCTGACATTATCAGCCTGACCTTAAGAGGTATCTTTTTAAGCCGGCCACAGGAGATCAGGTGGTTTTTGGGCGAGGTGGCCTTATTTTTTCCCGAAGCCTGGCATAGACTGATTGACGGCGTGCCCCTAGACCAGCGGGAAAATATCCTGGATTACTACGCTAAGCTGGTCTTTGCTGCCGATACTGCCATTAGTATCCCGGCTGCCATACGCTGGAATGCTTTTGAATCCAGCATCATGAGCCTGTTGCCCAAACCAGATGTTACACAGTCATCCAGCCAGGTTCAGACAAACGCGGCAGCAGCTGACGCAACACCCGCCACAGCAACAGCGGCAAAAGACAACGCGGTAGACGGCCCCACTGAACTGGCCCGCGCGCGCGTGCAGATCCACTATATACAGCACTTATGTTTTATCGATGGCGAACAATTGCTGCAGCTGGCAGCAACTACATTGCGCCAGATCCCGACCACCATAGTGCAAGGCCGCTATGATATGGTGTGCCCGCCGCAAACGGCCTGGCAACTCGCCCAGGCCATGCCGCATGCCAGCCTGGTGATGGTAGCGGACGCCGGCCATTCGGCGATGGAGCAAGGCACTTGCCAGGCATTACTGGCGGCGACAGAGCGTTACAAAGCGCTGGTGACCTTGTAACTGTGCGGGCCATGGGATCTCGTTGATGTTGACAGCAAGTGTGATCAGATTTAAGCGCCACTGGCATGCGCTCAGGCAATACTTTTTGCCTTATGTATATTCCACGCCGCTATTTGTCATTAAAACCACGCTACAAGGGGTGAGCAGGCACAGACTGATGGGGCTGTCTGCTGCCTTATCCTTTTATGCACTGTTCGCGCTGATCCCGCTGATCATCCTGATCTTCTTTTTAATCAGCCATATGGTGTATTCATCAGACTACGCCATCGTCAAGCTGGCGATACTGACCAGCAACCTGCTGCCGGAATTCAGCCAGCGCATCATGATAGAGGTGTACAACAACACGCAGACCAAAGCCGCCTGGGGGGCGCTGGGCTTTTTTATCCTGTTATGGACCATCACACCACTGGCGGCGGCGATGCGCTCCAGCTTTTACCAGATCGCCAGCCGGCATGATGTGCCATCTTTCTGGAACAAGAAATTGCGCGATGTGCTGGCGGTGCTTGGTGTGCTGCTGGTTTTCTTTCTGTTCACCGCTGCCGGCTTTGTGCTTGAATCAGTCATTGTTTTTCTGGCGGTGCATTTACCCTCTGCCCTGATCAACTTTGTCGGCGCCTTACTTTCGCTGCTGCTGACCACATTGCTGATCGCCGGGTTTTACCGCACCTTCTGCCCTTTGCATGTGCAATGGCGCCATTTGTTATTATCCGCACTGCTCACCGCCGGCCTGTGGCTGCTGATGCGGCCGGCGTTTGGCCTGTTTCTCAGTGTGAACAAGAATTTCGGCGCGGTGTTCGGCAGCATGAAAGCCATGTTCGTTTCCATCAGCTGGCTGTACCTGAATTTTGCCATCTTCCTGATCGGCTTTGAGTTGATGGTCACCCTCAGGCAAAAAGATATATTGCTGCTGAAAGGGCTGTTCAATGATGTTCCCAACCAGCAACATTATTTGCAGACCCTGATGCATAAATACGGCAAGACTTATAGCAACGGCAGTTATATCTTCAACCAGGGCGACGCCAACCATCATTACTATATGGTGGTAGAAGGCACGCTGCACCTGGTGCAACGCTTGCCGGATGGCGCAGACAAAACCATACGCATCTTGCAATACGGTGATTTCTTTGGCGATATCGCCTTGTTTTCTGCGCAGCCGGTCACCGCCAGTGCGGTGGTGGTCTCTGCACAGGCCGCGGTGATAGAGATAGATGCCGAATGCATAGAAGACTTGTTACAGGAAGAACCCAAGATAGCCGTACGCCTGCTCAAACAATTATCCAGTCACGCCCAGATCAACAGTGCCCCGGCCTGAAGCTGCTTTCATTTATGCTGAATTAAAAAGACTGACCCGCCAGTTTTTGTCTTAACTCAAAGCGACTGAGCCTTGCGAAATCGTTAGATATGTTACAAAATTGTAACAACCTTAGGAATCACGCATCATGGCACTTTCCCTCCCGCAAGAAATCAATGCACTGATACAGCAGCTGCAGGCGCAACAATACGCCAGCGTGGTACAGCGTGCCCGCCAGCTGCTGGCGCAGTTTCCGCGTGAGTTTATTTTGCACCATGTGCTGGCGCTGGCACTGGATCAAAGCCAGCAGTTCGCCGAGGCGTCGCTGGCGTATGCCCAGGCACTCAAGCTGCAACCGAACAATGTTGAACTCTGGTTCAATCATGCCATCGTGCTGACGCACCTGAACCAGCTGACCGAGGCAGAACAAGCCTACCGCAAAGCCATTACCCTCAACCCGCAATTTTTTGAGGCGCATGGCAACCTGGGCACCCTGCTGCAGAAACAGGGCCGCCTGGAAGAAGCCATCAGCAGCTACCAGACCGGCTTGCGTATACAACCGCAAGATGCGCGCGGCCATTTTAATTTAGGCACCGCCTACCGCGACCAGGGGCAATTGCAGGAGGCGGTACGCAGTTACCAGCGTGCCATTGAGCTTTTTCCCAATTACACCGATGCCTACAACAACCTGGGAGAGACCTGGCGCGACCAGGGCGACATGACGCTGGCGGTGCAGCATTACCAGCAAGCCTTGCAGCGCAACCCCGAACATGCGGGTGCCAATTACAATATGGGCGAGTTTCTTTACCTGGCAAAGCGTTATGAAGAAGCCATCCCTTACTTTCAACGTTCGCAACTGGACGACTGGCAATCGCGGGTATTGTATTGCCTGTACCAGGCAGAAAAGTTTGCTGACTTTAAACAGCTGCGCGCCGAGGTGATAGCGCAAGGCCCGCATACCGCGCCTTTTATTGCCACCTTATCCAGCCATTACAGTATCAATCACGGCGAAACTGACCCTTACCAGTTTTGTGCCAACGGGCTGGATTTCGTTTATCACCGGCGCCTGCCTGAACTGGCTCCTGGCAGCTCGCTGCTGGCAGAACTGCTGGAGAATATCGCGCAGACGGATATCGCCGAACGCAAACAGGCGCGCCTGACCAATGGCAAGCAATCGGCGGGCAATCTGTTCAAGCGCCCGGAAGCGGCTTTCCGCACGCTGGGAGAACTGGTCAAACGCGAGTTCAGTCTGTACCAGCAACATTTCCAGCAGGCGCAATGCGCACTGATCACGCACTTTCCGGCAGAGCTGGAGTTCACCAGCTCGTGGTATGTCAACATGCAAAAAGGCGGCCACCTGGATGCGCATATCCATGAGATAGGCTGGATCAGCGGCGCGGTCTACCTGGCCATGCCCGAAACTGCCGACCCTAAAGAAGGTGCTTTTGAATATGGCACGCATGGCGACGCTTACCCCAAGCTGCATGATGATTTCCCCAGCCGTTTTATCAAGCCCGGCATAGGCGATATCGTGCTCTTCCCTTCTTCGCTGTTCCACAGGACCATCCCCTTTCATGCCGAGGCCAATCGCATCTGTGTCGCCTTTGATTTAAAACCCGCCAGCCACCTGCAAACCGCCCACAGTCAGTACTGAGCGAAAATTGCTGACACAAGCAGCGCGCTATGACGGCCTGCACGGACTTGGCCTAGTCCGCAAATAACACTAAAATAAATTGATTATCATACAGATACAGAATTTATCAGTATTTTAGATTGTAGATTTTGTGCCACAAGGTATGATGTTTCATTGTTAAGCGCTGATGGCCTGCACCTGTTTAAAAGCAAGTCAGTGGCGCTCTCCGATGACACACCAAGGGAGTTCAGCCTGAAAATGAAACCAAGCTTTTGCAGGAGAACGCAGCACCCTAGCCTGGTCAACGCTACCCCCTCCGGCGATCACCCCCATCATTTACCCAGCATGCTGCAAGCAGGCCACCGCGAAAACAAGCGGCAGCGTCCACGCGTTTACGCTGCGATACGCCCGGCCCTGGCCTTTATGCTCTCGTGCCTGGGGCTGGCAGTCGCCCATACCGGCTGGGCAGCTTCAGCGCCACACGACATGCGTGAAACCACTTCTGAACTGATTTTTAACCTTGCCCTGCTGAGCCAGACCCCCAACCGCCTGCCTCAGGAAACCTACAATATCTGTGCGTTTGAAGAGGATATAGGTTATCTGCAATCCAGCACCCTGGAATCGCAAAAACTACAGAATGTGCCGCTGTTCTTGCTACCACTTAAAACGATCGCTGACGTGAAACGCTGCAATCTGTTGTATATTCAGGACTTTATTCCACAAAAACCGCTGGAATTACAACAGTCGATTCAAAAAGAATCGATACTGACCGTGGTACAAGGCAGTAACAAATTCTCAGATTACGGCCATGTGGTGATCCACGCGCAGGACAAGCGTTACCAGTTTGACCTGCGCATACAGCCGGCAAAACAGGCTGGGCTGGTGTTTGATGCGCGACTGTTGAAACTGGCGACCAATATTATTAACGATTAAGCGTGTATGTTAAGACTGTTTCGTAACCTGAAGATCGCCGAGAAATTACTGCTGACAGAATTGGCGATGACCCTGAGTATGCTATTGGTGTTCAGCATATTCGCCCTGGGTAACCACTATCATAATTTACGCACCCACCTGGCCGAGGGCATTCTGCTGCAAATGAATGTGGTCACCACCTCCATAGGCCCGGCAGTCATGTTCGGCGAGCTGGGTTCGGCGACCAAGACCCTGGAGCCACTCTCGGATAACACCAATATCCGCACCATAGTGATACTGGACCAGCATCAGCACAAGCTGGAAAGCCTGCACCCCCAGCACCTGCCCACTGCGTCTGCATGGCAATGGCTGTACCCTTTCTTTGGCGATATGCAGCTCAACGTGCCTATCGTCGTCAACGAAAAAACCGTAGGCACGCTACGCACCATCATCAAACAGGAGCAGATAGTCGATATGCTGATCGGCTTTGCCTGGTCGAATACCGTTGCCGCCATTGCAGCGGCGCTGTTCGGTTATTTCGTGATGTGGCGGCTTAACCGCTATATCGTCGGCCCTATCCACACCCTGCAGACCTTTGTCAGCAACATCACGCAAAACCATCATTACGAGCAGCGCATTTACACCACCAGCCAGGACGAGATAGGCCTGCTGGGCAAAGACATCAACAACATGCTGGAAAGCATCAGCCAGCGCGACGCCCAGCTGCAGAAAGAGCTGGAACACCGCAAGGAGATAGAAGAGAAACTGCAGTTCCTGGCGCATTACGATAAAAGCACGCTGTTGCTGAACCGCCATGCGTTTGAAGAGATCATCACCAAAAAGATCACCAGCCCGGCCGATGAACGCAAACGCGTTTACCTGCTATTGCTGGACCTGGACCGTTTCAAGATCGTCAACGACACCTTCGGCCATAATACCGGCGACAAATTACTGCAACAGGTTGCACACAGGCTGCGCGGCAATATGTCGCAAGAAGACGCGATCTTCAGGCTGGGTGGTGATGAATTCGCCGTGATCCTCGAAGCGCCCAAACGCAGCACCATAGAACAGGTGTGTAACCGGGTGATCCAGAATATCTCCACCCCGTTTATTGTCGATGACCATGAGATCCATATCGGCGTCAGCATAGGCATAGCCACCCTGCGGCCAGGTTTTGACTCTAAAACCGAAGTCATGAAAAATGCCGATATGGCGCTTTACCAGGCCAAAGATGCCGGCAGGAACACCTTCCGCTTTTACAGTGATGAGGATGAGGTCAATACTTCTGAACTGCGCACGCTGCGCGAAGAGCTGCACTTTTCACTGCAGAACCACGAGCTGGAGCTTTATTACCAGCCCATCATTCATACCCAGCAGTTAAAGACCATAGGCTTTGAAGCCTTGCTCAGGTGGCGGCACCCGACCAAAGGCGTGCTGGCACCAGACCAGTTCATACACCTGGCAGAAGGCTCAGGCCTGATCATCAGCATAGGGGCCTGGGTCATACACCAGTCACTCAAGCAACTGGCCATGTGGCAGCAAACCTATGACAAAGACCTGTTCATGAACGTCAATATCTCGTCCCGCCAGCTGGACGATGACAGTTTGTCCTCCACCATACGTCACGCGCTGGACTACTACCGCATCTCGCCGCGCACGCTCAACCTGGAGATCACCGAATCCATGGTCATGCGCAATATCGAATCTGCCAAGCATGTGCTGTATGCCTTGAAGCAGCTCGGCATAGGCATTGCGATCGATGATTTTGGCATAGGCCACTCATCCATGAATTACCTCAAGCAGCTGCCGGTCGATATCCTCAAGATAGACAAGCAATTCACTGCCGGTATCCCGCATGATAAAGTCGATATTGCCATTGTCGATGCCCTGGTGGCGCTGGCGGTCAGCCTTAACCTGAAAGTGGTAGCTGAAGGTGTAGAAAGCGCTATCCAATTCGAATACCTGCAATACAAACTCTGCCATCATGTGCAAGGCTATCTGTTCAGTGCTGCGTTATCGGCCAGCCAGACCACGGCTTTCCTGGCAGATTTTCCGGAAAGTATCCCGGCCGGCTTCCGCAAGGCAGTGTTACCGGAAGCCTGATTTAAACATTGAAATAACTTAAAACATAAAACGCGCTTTAGGGGGATTCATGTCACGTTGTACGTCGCCAGTTATGTTTGGCATTTTATTGTCTGCTTATCAGCTCACAGGCCATGCGGCCGGCTTTGCCCTTTCCGAGCAAAGTGGCAGCGGCCTGGGTAACGCCTATGCCGGCGCCGCTGCCGTGGCTGAAGATGCCAGCACCATTTATTTCAACCCGGCCGGCATGACCTATATAGAAGGACGGCAACTGGTGGGCGCTTTGCACACCATACGCACCTCGGGTGACTTTAATAACCGGGGCAGCATCTCCCCTACCGGGCAGCCTCTGGGCGGCGAAGGTGGTGATTTTGGCGGCTGGGCTTTCCTGCCGAATATCTACTATAAACAGGACCTGACTGAGCAGCTTAAGTTCGGCATCGGGGTGGGCACTCCCTTCGGCCTGAAAACGGAATATAACCGAAATTGGCTGGGACGTTTCCAGGCCGTCAAGTCCGAACTCAAAACCATCAACATCAACCCGTCATTAGCCTGGAAAGTAAATGACCAATGGTCACTAGGTTTCGGTATTTCGGCTATGTGGGCAGAAGCCGAACTGACCAGCCGGGCAAATATCGGCACCGGCCCGGGCGTTAAAAACAAGGGCGATGACTGGGGCTTTGGCTACAATCTAGGTGCGATTTATCAGGCAACGCCTGACACGCGCTTTGGGGTCGCTTATCGTTCTAAAGTGGAACAGCATTTGAAAGGCGATGTACGCTCACCGTTTACCCAGGCAAATGGCATTCCTGGGTCTACACTGAATACCGATATCTCGGCAGATCTCACATTACCTGAAACATTCTCTTTCAGTGCATTCAGCCACTTGAATGATCAGTGGGAATTGTTGACTGACATCACCTGGACTCGCTGGAGCCAGTTCAAAGAGCTGAAAATCATCCGTGAGAATGGCAGCAATACTACAGTCGGCCCCGCTATCACCGAACATTGGAACAACGTGTTGCGCTACTCGGTGGGCATGAATTACCTTTACTCCGACACGATTAAACTGCGTACCGGCCTGGCATATGATGATGAAGCGATTGATAACGAGCACCGAACTGCGCGTATTCCGGGTAATGACCGTATCTGGCTCTCATTAGGTGCCAGCTGGCAATATAACCCCCAGACCAAACTGGATATAGGCTACACACACCTGTTTATCAAAGATGCGCGTATCAATGATGATCAGCGTCCGACAAGAGGGCTGATTGCAGGAAAATATGAAGGTAGCGCTGATATTTTAAGCCTGCAATTTGCCTATAACTTCTAGCTTTTCAACTACCGTTTTTACACAAGCCGTGCTTCTGAAAAGCACGGCTTTTTCTTTTTGCGCCGGCGTCCACCACTCCCGTTTGTCAGGTCCGTGTAAGCAGCTTGTCATCTAACATTCACACACAAAACCCAAAATTGCTGGCTAGAAATAACCAGTCATATCGTTTTCAAGGATACCGGATGAACCTCAACCATTTTTTCAAATTAGCACTGCTGCCACTGAGCATACACCAGGCATTTGCCGCCCAGACCGAACAGCCTGGCACCGCGACACAAGAATCCCCTTCTTTTGTTTCACGTTTCATGAACGACGATAATCCGTTGCGCGTCAATTTCGAGCTGGGTGACCACCCTTCCTATTTCCAGGTATATGGCCTGGTGGATATCGGTCTCACCCATATCAACCATTCTTTGCCCGAAAGCTATGAATTAGCGAATAACTTTTATCCTTATGCCGGGGCCAAAAAGACCGCCAGAACTACATCAAGAACCAACTGGGTGAATGGTGGCTGGCAAGGCTCACGTCTGGGTTTTAAAGGCGAAGTGGCCAAGCTGCAAGCCTGGGACCATGATTTCAAATTCATCTATCAGTTTGAAGCCGGCTTTAATACGCTGGATATGAAACTGCATGATGCGGCGCAGACCCTGGCTGATAACTCGGGTACCAATGCCAACTCCAGCGTCAGCACCAACTCATCCATGAACGGTGAATTGTTTACCCGTCAGGCCTGGGCAGGGATAGATGGCGGCTCATTAGGTAAATTGACCTATGGTACCCAGTACAACCCGTTCTTTGAGATCACCGTGACTTATGACCCTAACGGCAAAGCCGACAGTTTCTCGCCTCTGGGTGAGAGCGGCACCGTGGGCGGTGGTGGTGGCGTGTCAGAAAACTCGCGTATGAAGAACTCAATCAAATACGCCAATGTTTACGAGCTGGAAGATCATGACAAGATCAACTATGCGGTGATCAACCAGTTTGGCAATTCGGCTGGCACTTCGCATGGCAACGGCTTTACCACCCAGCTAGGCTACGAGAGCAGTGCCTTTGGCGTGCAGTTCGCCTACGACAAGTTTTTTGACTCGGTGCGTTCGGGCGTGGCTGCACCTGGCAACCCCTTGGCCAATGACACCATCGCGGTGGCACTGCTGAATACCGAAGCCGCCTTGCTGACCGGCAGATGGTCCCCGACCAAAGACCTGAAGATCATAGGCGGCATGGAATGGTACCAGTTGAAACCTTCTTCAACCGCCACCATCAGCTACCATAACCTGTATGACCAGACCGTGTTTGGCGGCGTTGCCACCTCGGCATTGCAGCCTAGCTTTAAACAGGATAACCACGTCTATTACCTGGGTGCCAATTTTGACTTTGCGCAACGCATGCCGGCACTGGCAGGCCTGACCACTTCTATCGGCTTTTATGAAACCAAGGCCGATGCGATTGAAGGGCCTACTGTTTCAACTAACTCGCAGGGCAAGATAGACACCTGGACCGCCATGGCTGACTACCGGTTTAACAAGCGTTTTGATACTTATGTCGCTTACACCAGCAACCACTTTTCCGGGGACAAATACCCGAGTGCTACCACTTATAGAGATGTGAACAGTGTAGGGGCAGGGCTGCGCCTGAAGTTTTAAACCAGCGAAGTTTTAAAACTAGCAGCAGACAAGCCGGTTAAATAAAAAAGACTCAAGCTATGCTTGAGTCTTTTTTTTACTACCCTGGCGCGTTGAGCACGCTAGTGGCCTGTTCAGGCCTGATATTGCCTTTTGCGTGCCAGCAAACCGACTATGCCCAGGCCAGCCAGCAACATGGCATATGATTCAGGTTCAGGCACCGCGCTCACTGGCAAGCCGGCGACTTCGGTCGCTTGGAACATGCCTTTCACGTTGACCTGGGTATTGGTGTTCCAGCTTTTACCTATGACATTGCCGTTGATGGCAGTGTAGCCACCGGTGATATCAGCCAATGGCGCCAGGATAGAACCAGTGGCGCCGGAACCAGTGTTAAGGGCAGTCGCCTCATAAAAGTTATAGATCACATTAAAACCATACTTGCCGAAATCGTTACCGGTGCCGCCATCAAATCTTAATGAATCACCGGAAATATTGAGGATGATGGTCTGGCCGTTGGCGAAGCCGCTGAAAGTGGTGTTGTTTCTAGAGTTGAACAGGCTGCCGTCTATGTCAAAGATCTGTGCATCAGTGCTATTGCTGGCGGTGAGCTGCAAACCGCTATATTGATAGCTGGCAGTGCCGGTGTTGCCCAGGTTGTTCAGGCTCAGTGACAGGTTTTGCAGGTAGGTACGCTCACTGGCAAAATCAACCGGGTTGCTATTGCTATAAGCGCCGCTAAAGCCAAAGCTGGAGGTAGTGCGCGTGCCAGCAACATCAATATTGCCATTTTTCACGCTGCCACTGCGGAAGTTCAGGCTCTTGCCCACCACCAGCGCATTGCCGGCAACGCCACGATTCAACTCGTTCACGGCATAGTTAGTTGCTTCAAAGTGGCCGCCGACAGCAATGGCGCCTTCAACATCGCTGTTGCTGCTGGTAAAGTTCTCAAACACGAATACATTGTATTGGCCGGCAACACCAAGATCGAGGATACCTGCAGATGCGCTTAAGGCCTGCAGAGACAATACGGTGATGGCTAACTGCTTGATGATGGACTTCATATGGCTTTCTATCGTATGACTTAATGGAGAATGACTGTAGGGAGAATGACAGCGAACATGATGTTCATTCGGGACCACATGCTAAAGAATAATGCCGGCAATAGCATGTGTTTTTAACTACTTTTACGTTGTGGGAATTATTGTTCAGGCGAGCCAGGCCAGCATCAGGATAGGAGCAAGTGTCAGCAGATATCGACTTGTGCGCCTTGAGCACCGGCTTTTTGCGCTTCTGCAGCCAGCAGTTGTTCAAACTCTGCGGCCGGGATGGGCGGCGAATAGAAGAATCCCTGTGCATAATCGCAATGGATGGCACGCAGCAGGTCACGCTGCATTGCGGTCTCTACGCCTTCGGCGATCACCTTGAGGCCCAGTTTGTGCGCCATGACGATGATGGCTTCACATAACACATAGCTTTCGTTACCTTCGCTGAGTTCGCGGGTGAACGACTGGTCTATCTTGAGAAAATCAATATCAAACTTGCTCAGGTAGGATAAAGAAGAATAACCGGTGCCGAAGTCATCAATGGCGACCTGTACCCCCAGATCCCTGAAATGCAGCAGGCGTTGCTCAACCACCGGGTCAGGGTTGAGCAACAGGCCCTCGGTGATCTCGACCACGATACGTTTTCCCTCCAGACCCAGTTGCTGCAGCAGCTGCATCCAGTCATTGTTCATGGCCGAAGGATCTATGAACTGCATGGGTGATTTGTTGACACTGATGGCGAATTCGTCGCCCACCAGCGCCTGCCACTTTAATGCATTCTGTGCCGCCTGCCTGAAGATCCAGTCGCCCATGCGTATGATCTCGCCGGTTTCTTCTGCCACCGGGATAAACAAGGCCGGGCTGATCAATCCGCGCTTGGGGTGCTGCCAGCGCATCAGGGTCTCGGCTTTGACTATGCGGTCACTACGCAGGCAGATGATAGGCTGGTAATAATCGCGCAACTCATCGTTGGCTACCGCGCTGCGCAGATCCCTGGCTAACGATGTGCGCTGGGTCAGCGCTTCGCGCATCGCCTGCGAAAAGAAGCACACATTATTGCGGCCGCGGTTTTTGGCTTCATACATGGCCTGGTCTGAATGCTGGATCATCTCTTCGGCATTGGCTGCGTCATCGGGAAACTGGCTGACACCTATACTGGCGGTCACGAACATGCGTTCGCCACCCAGGATATACGAGTGAGAAATATGCTGTAGCACCTGATTGCACAGCGCGTGCAAGTCGGCCACCTCTGCCGGCAGGATCACGGCGAACTCGTCACCGCCCAGCCGCGCCACGGTCGCACTCTCCATCACGTTCTGGCGTATGCGTCGCCCGACTTCTATCAGCAGGTCATCACCGTGGTGGTGGCCCAGCGTATCGTTAATATCCTTGAACTGATCCAGATCGAGAAACAGCAGCGCCAGCCGTTGCTGTTTCGATGCCGCTTGCTCTATCGCCTCTACCAGCCGCTGATTGAAATAATGCCGGTTAGGCAGCTGGGTCAGGCTGTCATAATTCGCCTGCCGCCAGATCGCTTCTGCGGCGGCTTTTTTCTCGGTGATATCGAAATGCGTACCATGCATGACCAGCGGTTCACCAGCCGGGGTGCGCGAGATCAGGCTGCCCCGGTCAGACACCCAGATCCAGCGTCCGTCTTTATGGCGCATGCGTATATCGCATTCGTAAAAATCCATCTCGCGGTTGAGATGACGCTCTATCAGCTGCAAGGCAAGCTGCAGATCATCGGGATGGATCAGATTTTTAGCGGTTTCCAGTGTCAGTGGCCTGAGTTCGTCCAGCGTGTAGCCCACGATCTCGGCCCAGCGCGCATTGTACTGGCACTCGCCGGTCTGCATATTCCACTCCCAGGTGCCGGCCCGGGTGGCATCAATGATCTCGGTCAGGCGCAGGCGCTGGTTTTCAAGTTCCTGGCTTTTGCTTTCTATCTCGGCGGTCTTGCGCCTCACCGCCACGCGCAGGGTGTACACCAGCAACATCAGCACCACCGCCACTACCAGTATGAATGCCAGCGCCAGGATAGCCTGCCTGGAGTAGGCATTGCGCGGCACATGGCTGCCTTTCCATTTGGATTCTATCGCTGCCAGTTCAGCGGCGCTGATGTTGGCTGCGCCCTGTTCTATCAAGGCGAGTAGCTGCGGATTATCCTTTTTGACTGCCCTGTGGAATTTGCCGTGATAAAGGGTGAATGAGCGCAGTATGCTATCCTCGGCACCCTTGCGATACAGATAGTAGCTGGCGGGATAATCATCCATGCAACTGATCATGACTTGCTGGTTGAGGGTCGCCTGAATGATCTCGTCATAACTGTTGTAGACGCGGAAAGATTTCACCCCGGCTTCTTGCAGCTGGAAAATGCAGCCATCGCCTTTTTGCACACCCACGGTAAAGCCGGCCAGTGATTCGGCAGAGATCAGGCCGCTCATGCTTTCATGCGCATAAATGCCGACCGCGACTTTGGCATAAGGCGCCGAAAACGCGTATTTAGTCTCGCGCTCGGGGTTGCGGAATATCATTTCTATCACATCCGCATGACCGCTCAGCAATTGCTGTTGCGCCATTTCCCAGCTGGTGGAGACCAGCGTCACATCGACACCGGTCTTCTGCTCCCACAGCTTCCAGTAATCTGCCACTATGCCTACGGTATTGCCGCGGTCATCCTTGAATAAATAGGGTGGGTAATTGTCGTCGCTGATGACGGTGATGGCCGTTACCGGCGCGGCAACAGCCTGGCAGATACTTGCCAGGCTGAACAAGAGTAAGAGAGAGTAAGGGTTGAAATAACGCATGCAGAACAAGTGTGACCACTTACATCGATTCAACTTTCGTCACATGGAATAATTGTTGTTCGGTTTTTTTAAGCGATTATGCGGGATATGAAATATTAAAACTATCTCAATACAATTTATTTGATATTAATAGCGGCAATATATACCCGGCTTAGGCAAAAATCAGACATCAGGCGCACCCGCCTTGATCTTCGCCATCCAGTCTTCCACCTGGATAAACCCGGAGTCCTGCGCTTTTCTGGCGTCTTCTTCTGACAGCACATCCTGCATGAACTCAAAGCGTTTCCATTCGGCCAATGGCGTCTGGCATTGCGCGACCGGCACATAACGCGACTGGCTTTCGCGCGTATAGCGGTGGATATAGCGCGGGCAGTTCTGCCACAATTCAGACAGGGTGACCTTGACCACGAATTCGGCTTCCTGGTAGATGGCCAGCAATTGCGGGTCCCTGGAAACTGCACTCACTCCTTGCAGGCGTATGCGGTGCGGCTTGTCAAACGCAATAAACAACATGCCTATATCGGCATTTGCCACCATATTGCCCACCGACAATTGCATGCCGTTGCCGTTATACACCGGGAAGATCAGCGTCTGCGCATCCAGCACCTGCACAAAGCCGGTGTGACCGCCTTTATAAGACACAGTCGGCCTGCCGTTGTGGTCCACCGTAGAAAGAAAGAACATATCCAGCGATTCGATAAAGGCTTTGGCATCATCATCGATCTCCGTCTTGCAGGCGATCTCCTCTATCCTGTCGGCCAGTTTCCTGGTGCCTTGCTCGTCCTGCACCTTGCGATGCACTTCTCCAAATAAACGACTCATGCCTACCCCCTATGCAGATCCTGATCTGTTAAAAATGCGCTCAGCGTGTGAACAGCGTCTCACGCGGTCAGCAACAGACATTGTAGATCGGGCGCAGCTAATCGTCACTAGAACACGCGTATCAGCCTGAAACTCCACAACTTTTCAGTTTTGCTGCCGGCGTTGAGTGTAGAGGCGGCGACCCCGGCCTGTAGCGTGTAATGCTGGTTGATATCATAGTGCAGCTGCGGCGTCAGCCGGTAGCGCCAGGAGCCGCCACTGCTTACTTCCTGGTTCAGTTCCAGGCCCAGCGTCAGCCTGGGTGAGACATCATAGAACACGGTATTGTTAAGCAGGTATTCGACCTCGGCACTGCGGTTGATACCATTGATGCGCAGCCCCAGCATGCTTAGGCTAGACCATTGGTCCGCCCAGCGCACAGCATGGATATAAGTCGCGTCACCCGACAGGGTCTTGGTATGTTTGTTGAGGTCTAAAAACGCCTGCCAGCCATTGGCCATGCCCAGATGGTTATAGATACCCAGGGTCTTCTGGATGGCCACTTTATAGCGCTCATGGCTGGCATCTTCAAACGGCAATTCCAGCTCCAGCGCCAGGTCATCGGCCAGGCCATACTCCACCTCGGGCGCCCAGCTGACATCGTCGGTGTGCGGGTTGATATCCACCAGCGCATTGACTTCCATATCACCTTGCCTGACACCTAGCGGGCGCACCAGATCATACACCATAGGCTCGGGTATACGCAGCAGGCGGTCGCTATGGGCGGCGTCTGTTTCACGGAAAAACGGTTCTTCTGCGGCCTGGGCTGCCGGTAGCAAAAGTGCGGTGCAATACGCCCATGTAAAAATATTTTTTTCCAGCTTCATAACTGCATTGATATAAATAAAAATGCAATGCTATCATGGCAACTAGGAGATATAGGCTTACACACCCATTTAAAGCCTGGTCGGCATAGGCTTGAATACGGGTTCTCCGTAGTAGCAGGCAATACCCTTGCAAAAGATGAACTTGCAGCAGATTGACGAGTCACTATGCTGATCAGCATCTTTGCATTTATCTGATTTTTTGACGTTTTTTTAAATTAACGTTTCCTGTACAGGATCAGAGCAAGGAACAAAATGTCGACACTCGCTTACTTTTTAACGGGGCAGAACAACCCGTTTGTCGTACTGTTATCACTGCTGATGTCATGCAGTATCTGGTGGGGGGTGCTGGTGATAGAGTCCAGCATCCGCAGCCTGGATTATCTGAATGCGCGCAAATGGCGTATCTGGCAGACATTGCTACTTGGCTTTGGCATCTGGGCCTTTCACTTTATCGGCATGCTGGGCTGGCACCCGGGTTTCACGCTTTATTTTGATACCACCCTCACCTTCACTTCACTGATCATTTCCATCCTGGCGGCTTATTCGCTGATCGCGGCTTTCAAAATGAAAGCCGCGCTGTTTTCAACCTATATCATGCTGCATACGCTGGGCTTTACCATTGGCCTGGGCATCATGCATTACCTGGGCATTTTTTCGGCACAGACCGTGCCGGCAGCAAAATGGGATTGGTCGTGGGTGCTGATATCGCTGGTGCTGGCCATAGTGCTGGGCCTGGGGGCGGTGGCATGGACGCAGTGGAAAACGCAACTGCCGCCCGCGACCAAGCGCAACGCGCGCCTTTTTGTCGCCCTAGGCCTGGGCGTGCTGCTGTTTTTTGTGCACTATACCGGCGTCATAGGCGCCAGTTTTCCGCAAGGCAGTTTCTGTATCAACAATGCGGCGTTCTCCACCGGCACCCTGGCTACCATAGTCATTATCTGCGGCCTGATCATGGCGGCTTCGATGATGTTTACCAGCAATATGGAAGCGCGCATTGAGTCCAAGCTGCAGGAGCAGAACCGTAACCTGACCAATAAAACCGAGTTACTCGAACAACTGCTGTTCGTAGACACCATCACCGAGTTGCCTAACCGTAATGCGCTGGACCAGAAATTGCGCGAACTGGTGAAAAGCAACCACAACCATGCACATCTGATCAAGATACTGCTGGTCAGCTATGAATCTATCTGTGACTCGTGGGGGCAGGAGTTCGGCAACAAAGTCATACACCTGATGAAAGATCGCATCAATGAAAAAAAGCTGCAAAACAGCACGCTATACCGGGCTTCTGAAAGTGTGTTCGAGATATTGTCCACCCATGATATTCCCGATCTGCCGGCGTTCGCCGCACATCTGTGCGAGCATATCTCACAGTCTTTCGAGATCGACGGCAAATCTATTTCGCTGGGCTGCCAGATCGGTTTTGCCACCGCCAACTCTTATGGCGAGCTGACACAACTGCCTTCCATGTCACGTTCGGCCTGTGATTATGCGCAACGCAGCAGTGTCAGCTGGTTAAGCTTTGAGCCACATATGCTGAAAGATACCCGCGACGAGCTGGAGATCCAGGGCCAATTGCGTAAAGCCATTCATGACTCTGAGTTCAAACTGGCGTTTCAGCCCAAGGTGGATGCCAATTCGGGCGAGCTGATAGGCGCCGAGGCATTGCTGCGCTGGAGCACCGGCGACAACCAGTTTATCAGCCCGGCCAAGTTTATTCCTATTGCTGAAAAATACGGGCTGATCAATGCCATAGGCCAGCTGATACTGCACCAGTCGCTGGCGCAACAGGCGCGCTGGATAGAAGATAAGCTGCATCTGCGGCTGTCTATCAATCTGTCGCCTTACCAGCTTGAGCAGCCCGACCTGGTGGAGACTATCGCTGCCCTGCTGAAAAAATACAATGTGCCGCCTGATACCATCTGTTTCGAGATCACCGAATCAGCTGCCATGCTGCGGCCGCAGCTGACCATAGAAAAACTGCGAAAACTGCGGCAACTGGGAGTAGAGCTGTCTATCGATGATTTTGGCACCGGCTATTCTTCGCTGAGCCTGTTGCACACGCTGCCCATACATGAGCTCAAGATAGACCGCAGCTTTGTGCAAAGCATACGCACCGGCAGCCTGCCCATCATACGTGCCTCTATCCAGATGGCGAAAGACCTGCGTATACGCACGGTGGCCGAGGGCATAGAATCTGAAGACGAACGCGTGTGCATGGTCGCCTGTGGCGTCGATGAACTGCAAGGCTATCTGATCTCCATGCCCTTGTTCGGCGATGCCTTCACTACCTTTGCCATCAACCATAAGCAGGTGAGCCATGCCAGCATTGTTTAATCTGAGAAACCTGGTCGCTGCGGCCGTCGTGATGACACTGACCGTGTATCTGGTGCCGCAACATGTGCTGTCGCCTGTGGTTAGCGATGCGCTGATCGCACTGCAGCTGCTCGCCGAGCTGCTGGTGATCGTGATTTCGGCATTGATCGCCATCACGGCCTGGCACAGCCTGCCGGCCGAACTGGGGTTTGCGCGTGCCGGCGCTGAAAGGCATGTGAACCATATCCTGCTCACCGGTTTTTCGCTGGTGTTTATCATGCACGCGGCCTACCTGTATGGCTTTGTCGATGAAAAAACGTTAGACCCCAGCCGCAAGACGACGGTATTCCTGTTTTATGCCAGGGTGTTTGAGATCATGGTCTATGCCGCACTCACTTTTGCCATCAAACTGCGCGCGCAACGCAAGACCTTGCTGCTGGCGGGGTTGAGTTTTGCCGTGGTGCTGATGTCGCTGACCCAGCCTTACACGGCGGCCAGCCAGGTGCCATCAGCCGATTCGGTGTTTGTACATGTGGTGGCGGGCTATATGGTGGCATTGCTGTACTGTGTCCTCGCCTATCTGCTGTTCTCGCAAGCGACAACTACCTTACTGCAGCATGATCGCGCCCGCCAGCTGGCTTATACCTGTGTATTTTCTGGCCTGAGCCTGCTTTGCCTGCAATCGCACCAGACTGACTCTGACCTCGGCGAGCTGGCCAGCCATGTGTTCACCATCATTGCTTATACCCTGCTGGCCAGGCTGACGGTCGTGTTCACCTTTGATCAGTATGCGCAGAACCTGAAGCAGATCCAGCAACAGAATCAAACCGAACTAAACACCCTGATCCAGGCCTTGCCACTGTCTATCGCCAGGCTGGATCACAGCCTGCGTTACCGCTACGTCAATACCACGCACGAGAAAGTCATGGGCTTTCACCTCAATGACACCATAGGCAAACATGTGGATGAGATACTGCCGCACGAGATACGCGAGACCGCCAGGATGCACCTGACAAATGCGCTGGAGGGCAAGCACGGCAACTTTAACTATTCGATAGAAAAAGTCGATTCCAAAATGGCTTACCGCCATGTACAGGTCGTGCCCGAGCCGGATGACCATAATGAAGGCGGTGTGCTTATGATCATCCTCGACACCTCGGACCAGGAGCTCATGCAGCAAAAAGTCAGGCAGTTTGTGCGCGAGCTGACCGAGCTGAACGCCGCGCTGGATGCGCATGCGATCGTGGCATTCACCGACAGGAACGGCATCATCACCAAGGTGAATGACAAATTCTGCGAGATCTCCAAGTTTTCGCGCGGCGAGCTGATAGGGCGCACGCACAAGATCATCAACTCGGGCGTGCATCCCACCGCTTTTTTCAAGGACCTGTGGCAGACCATTTCATCCGGCCAGGTGTGGAACGGCGAGATCTGCAACCGCGCCAAGGATGGCAGCCTGTATTGGGTGCACACCACCATAGTGCCATTTCTGGGCCCGGATAATAAACCACTGCAATATGTCGCCATCTGCGCCGACATCACCGAACGCAAACTGGCCGAAGAACGGGCCAACTACCTGGCTTTGCATGACGTGCTGACCGGGCTGGCCAATCGCCGGCTGATGCATGAACGACTGGAGATCACCATGGCCAATTGCCAGCGTATGGCGGTCTATGGCGCACTCATCATGCTCGACCTGGATAAATTCAAGCAGATCAATGACACCTATGGCCATGCCAGCGGTGACGAATTACTCAAGCAGGTGGCCAAGCGCCTGCAACGCTCGGTGCGCGGCAACGATACTGCTGCCAGGCTGGGCGGTGACGAGTTCGTCATCATCATCAGTGACACCGGTGCCGGCTTCGACGAGGCCAAGGAAACCACCTCGCAATTTTGCGCCCGCATGAAAAACATCCTCAATCAGGCTTACGAGATCGACGAGCATGTATTCAAGGTGACTGCCAGCATGGGTTTTGTACTGTTTAATGGCAACCAGGTCTCGGTAGACCATCTGTTTGAACGCGGTGATGCTGCCCTGTATGAAGCCAAGAACAAGGGCAAAGACCGCTATGTGTTTTCAGAGGTATGAATACAGCCAGCGCTATTGCCAGAAGCTGTAGGTATTGCGCCCTTTTTGCTTGGCCTGATAGAGGGCGATATCCGCCTGCTTGAATAACTGTTTCAATGCCACCTCTGAAGTCGGTTCAAACAGGGTCAGACCTATGCTCAGATGCACGGTGATGTCGTGGCCGTGTATGTGCAAGGGTTTCTTGAACACGCTTAACAGCTTGTTCGCCACTTTGACCAGGCTCTCTGGTGAATGCTGGTCGCGCACCACGATCACGAACTCATCGCCACCCAGACGGCTGACGGTATCTACATCGCGGATATTGCTTTTGAGGATATTGGCCACCTGCTTGATCACTTCGTCACCGACATCATGGCCATAATTGTCATTGATGCTTTTAAAGTGATCGACATCCAGCGCCATCAGGCCGAACATCTTGCTAAAGCGTTTGGCTTCGGAATGCACATAGTTAAGGCGGTTTTCCAGCAGCCTGCGGTTGGGCAGGCCGGTCAGGCTATCCATGAGGGCGCCTTCAGAAAGATAGTAGCGTTCCTTGGCAAAAAAGTAGGCGAACAGGCCGACCACCACACTGAAAACCAGGCTTAACATGACACCAAACCTGCGGTCACGCAGGTCATGTATCTTTTTGTTCTCTATCGCCCACTCCCATTTACCGTTGGGCACCTGGCTTTCCTGGATATAAGCGTTTTTTTGCCTGAACAGTTGTGGGTCACCATAAAACACATGCTTGTCATCTGCGGTCCTGATCGCAAACGCAAACTCATTACGCAGATTGTGTTTAAAGGCTGCATCCAGAAAAGCACGCGTATCTATCACGGTAGAGATGATGCCCCAATAGCTGCCTTCGACAAAGATGGGATAACGGTAAACCATGCCGCTGCCGCCCTGAATCAGGTCTAGCGGGCCATCCAGCACCCCCTGGCCAGAAGCGATGGCAAGTTGTACTTTGGGCCATTGTGACGGCACCTCGCGGTAATCAATGCCTATGATCTTCTCATTGCCTTTTTCGGGGTAAACATAGGTCAGCTTGTAATCAACCGCCACCGCCAGGTTTCTGACATGGCGTGCCTGTGCCCACAGGTCGGCCAGTATGGCCTGCACTTTGCGGGTTTCGAGCTGGTCTTTATAAACTTTGATAAAACTGGACAAGCCATTGGAGATGAACAGCAGCGAGTTGAGCTCCCTGTCCATTTCGGAACGCAGCACATTGCCATAAGAGGCCGCTTCCAGATAAGCCTCACTCTCATCTTTCTGGCGCTGGTATTCAAACAGGAAATACCAGAACGCAAACGCGAGCAATGCTGCCAACAAGGCGACACACATGCTTTTGAAGGTTTGGTTATATTTGCGTAACACTGGCTGATGTCAGAAACTCATTAGAAGGCATTGTATTTTAACCAGCCCACAGTCGTTTGACATATAAAGCTGGTGATTCGGGCTTAGTTTCGAAATTAATTATCATGATAAATACAAACTCAACAACATTCGCCGCGGCTGAGCATTGCGGCGTTGCTGGCCGGCAGGTCATGTTTATCCCGCGCCGGCTACGGATTTAGCACAGGGCAGAATAAGCATTTTCTTGAGTGGGTGTTCATGAATAAAAACAGCCTTAACGGCGGCATTTAAGCAAAAATAGCCTACATGTATACAGACCTGTATACTCCATGAAAAACTTACATCACGAGAGGATCATCCATGAAAAACCGACTTCACATCATCCCGGCCCTGACACTTGCGCTGACCAGCGCTGCATACGCCGAGGACAATATCGCGCGTATGCATGCCAGCGACATGAAATCTTTCACCCCGGAAACGGTGCAATGGCAAGATGAACCCATACTGCCCAAAGGGGCCAAAAGTGCCATCCTGGTGGGCGACCCGACTAAAAAAGGCGTGTTTATCGCCTGGCTTAAATTCCCTGCCAATTACCCTATCCCGCCGCATACACACCCTTATACCGAAGTGGTGACTGTGCTGAGTGGCAAACTCGGCAATGGCATGGGCAAGGTGCTGGACAAAACCAAAGGCGAAATGATGAATGCCGGTTCCAGCTTTGTATTACCTAGCGGACATACGCACTATGTGTGGACCAGCGACCAGGAAACCATAGTCGAACTGATTGCCACCGGCCCCTGGGATATCACCTATACCAACCCGGCGGAAGACCCTCGCAAAAACACCGCAGCACCTAAAAAATAAACACTGCCGGCCAGAGACATGTTGCCCGGGCGCATTTGCCTGGGCAACTTGTTTCCAGGACAACTTGTCGCCTGCATAAACCCGCTATTTTTAGCGATAGTATCGCCTGCAAGGTCCAGAAAATCATGCTGGCAGCCTTACAGTGCCGAATTAAAACGAACGTCCCTCCCCGACACTGGTCTGACTGTAAAGCGAAGAAAAACGCTCTCAAAATGACTCTTTTATGACTATATACTTCATGTGCATTTTTATATAGTTTGAATGAAATCACTGCAGGGAGAGATTGTGACCAGCTACGAAAAACTAAGACTAGAAAAACTAAGGTCATTGGGCTTACTCGATTCAGACCCGGATGAATTTTTCGACTGTATTACCCGGGTCGCTTCCACCATACTCGGCACTCCCATCTCGGTTATCTCGCTGGTCGATGAGAACCGGCAGTGGTTCAAATCCAAACACGGCATAGATGCCAGCGAAACCGCCAGGGATATCTCCTTCTGTACCCATGCCGTGAGCAGCGGCCAGCAGCTCATCGTTGAAGACGCCAGCAATGATGAACGCTTTGCCAGCAACCCGCTGGTGGTCAATGCACCCAATATCCGCTTTTACGCCGGCATCCCGATCAAAAGCGTGGAGGGCTATTCGCTGGGCACTTTGTGCGTGATAGACAGCAAACCCAAACGCCCGAACAGCAGCGAATTAAAGGCACTCAATGACCTGGCACAGCTAGCCACCAAAGAAATCCAGTTCCGTGAGCGCATGCTCAGCGCGCAGGATTCTATAGACCAGGCGCAGAGCAAATTCAAAAGTGTGTTTGAAAACGCCGGTGTCGGTATCGCGCTGGTCAACCCTAGCGGTGGCTGGTTGCAGGTCAACAGTGAGTTATGCAAGATCGTGGCTTATAGCCAGGCCGAGCTGATCAACCTGACTTTTCAGGACATCACCCACCCTGAAGACCTCAACACCGACCTCAATCTTCTCGACCAGCTGGTGACCGACAAGATAGACCGCTACCAGCTGGAAAAAAGATATATCCGCAAAGACCAGGCCGCTATCTGGGTGGAGATCACGGTCACCAAACATACGACAGAGAGAGGCGAGCTGGATTACTTTATCGCTATCGTCAAAGACATACAGTCGGCGAAAGAAACCGAGTTTGCACTGACAGCGTTGCGCAAGACGCTGGAAGAAAAAGTGGCCCTGCGCACAGATGAACTGCGCCTGGTCAATCAATCGCTGTCCAAAGCCTATCAGGAAAAGATAGAGTCCGAGCAGGAGTTGCAAAACAAGGAACTGGAGTTAAGGACCATACTGGATAATGCCAATGAGGCCTATATCTGCATGGACGACCAGGGGCTGGTCACCGCCTGGAACAAGCAGGCAGAATACACCTTTGGCTGGCCCGAGCAGGAAGCCATAGGCAGAAAGCTGGAAAACCTGATCATCCCGCCCGAATCACAAGCTGCCCATCATCACGGCATGCACAGATACCTGACAGAAAACAAATCCAAAATACTGGGCAACCGTATCGAGCTGGAAGCAGTGCGCAAAGATGGCGTACGCATCCCCATCGAGCTGCAGGTGAATGCGCTGGAGATCAACGACCAGGTGCTGTTCACCTCTTTTCTCCGGGATATCACCGAGCGCAAGCAGCTTGAGAATCTGCTGAAGAATGAAGCGCGCAACGACCCGCTGACCGGCCTGGCCAACCGGCGCAAGCTGGAAGAGATACTGCCTATCGCTTTTCAGCGTGCCAAGAGCAACAAGGTATACCTGGCGCTGGTGTTCATAGACCTGGATGGTTTTAAACTGATCAATGACACCCATGGCCACCAGGTGGGTGACCAACTGCTCAAAGAAGTCGCCAACCGTATCAACCATTGCAGCAGGATGTCGGATACCGCGGTCAGGTATGCCGGTGATGAATTCGTCATCGTGCTGGAAAACCTGAAAAACAAGCAGGATACCAAGCGTATCTCGGCCAATATCCAGAAGATCATGGCCGAGCCGGTGCAGGTGGGGGATACGCAACTGCAGATCACCCTCAGCATAGGCATCGCCTATTATGGCGGCGCAGAGCCGCAAGCTATAGAACCGCTGGAGCTGATCAGGCTGGCGGACAAAGCCATGTACACCGCCAAAAAGAACGGCAAAAACGGGGTGGTGATCATAGATTAAACCCGGTTAAAGCCAGATCAGACCCAGCCCCGTATGCGCTTTGCCTGCAACCGGCCTGGGCTTTAGCGCACAGGCCGGGCCGCCGGGGTAGACTCTATCTAGTCAGACTCCATCCAGTCATACACCACCGGCAGTAACAGCAAAGTGAGTACGGTGGCAGTCAGCAGCCCGCCGATAACTACGATAGCCAGCGGCCGTAATATCTCCGAGCCTACGCCGCTGGCGAGCACGAACGGGATCAAGCCAAAGATCTCCACCAGCGCAGTCATCATCACCGGCCGCAAGCGCAAGGAGGCACCCTCAACCACTGCCTCGCGCACTGTGCGCCCCTGGCTGCGTAGCTGGTTGATAAATGACACCAGCACTATGCCGTTCAACATGGCCACGCCAAACACGGCAATAAAGCCTATCGCCGCCGGCACAGACAGGTATTGCCCGCAAAGTGCCAGGGCGTAGATACCACCCATGGCCGCGAAAGGCACGTTGGCGAGTATCAGGCCGGCATAGCGCAGGGAATGAAACGCGGTATACAACAATACAAAGATCAGGCCTATGGTCAACGGCACGATCAGCGCCAGTTTGCCCAAGGCGCGCTGCTGATGCTCAAAGGCGCCACCCCATTCTAGCCAGTAGCCGCTGGGTAATTTCACTTGCTGGTCTATGCGGGTCTGCGCCTGTTTGACGAAACCATCGATGTCCCTGCCCTGCACATCCATCTGGATCACGGCATAGCGCTGTAACTGCTCGCGCCGGATAAAGGCATACCCTTCTTCTGTGCTTAAGGTCGCCACCTGCGAAAGCGGGATCAGCGCCCCTTGCGCGGTCGGGATAGGGATCTCGCCTATGGCTCTGGCATCGGCACGGAAAGCCGGCGCAAACCAGACCTGGATTTCAAAGCGTTTGACGCCATCGATGACGCTGGACACCGGCTTGCCGCCTATGCCGGACTGCACCACCTGCAACACGTCGTCGGCATTCATGCCATAGCGTGCCATAGCTACCCGGTCTACCGTGATCTTCAATTGCGGTTTGCCCAGATTGGCCTCCAGCGCCAGCTCGCTGACACCCTCCACGCCGGCCAGCGACGCTTTCACCTGGCTGGCGATGCGGTCTATGCTGGCCAGTTCTTCGCCGTAGACTTTGAGCGACAATGTCGCGCGCACGCCGGAGATCAGCTCCTCCACGCGCATCTGTATCGGCTGGGTGGCGGCGATCACGGCTTCTGGCACCGCTTTTTCCAGTTGCGCCTGCAGTTTTTGCGCGAGTTGCGCATAGCTGATCTTTTCTGGCCAGGTCGCTGCCGGTTTTAAATGCACCAGTATCTCCATGTAGTTCACATCAGCGATCTCGCCTTTTTCTGCACGCCCGAGCATGGCGACACTGCCTTGCACTTGCGGCATCTGTTTCAGGCTGGCGTAGACACGGTCCGACACTGCCAGCGACTGTTCCAGTGACGCCGAGGGGATGCTGGTCACCCGGAACAGGATATCCTGCTCTTGCAGATTGGGCATGAACTCCTTGCCCAAAAACGGCAGCAGTATCAGTGAGGCGATCAATGCCAGCGCGGTCAGCGCCACAAAGATCTTTTGATGCGCCAGGCTCCACTGCAAGCCCCTCAGATAACCGGGCTTGCAGCGGCGTATCAGCCACGGCTCTTTTTCTGCTGCTGGCTTTAACAGCAACGAGGCCAACACCGGGATCAGCGTCAGGGTCAGCAGCATGGAGCCGGCCATGGCGAACGTCATATTGATCGCCAGCGGTTTGAACAGTTTGCCTTCCAGCCCGGTCAGCGAAAATATGGGCAAGAACACCACGCCTATGATCAACACGCCAAAAGCAACAGGATGGATCACCTCTTTGGCGGCAGCCAGCACTACCTGCATCTGACTCGGCTGGCTTTTATGACTCAGCTGGCTGGACTGGTCAGCTGTTGCGGCAAACTGCGACAGCCGCCGGTAACAGTTTTCCACCAGCACCAACGGGCCGTCTATGGTCATGCCCAGGCCTATGATCAAACCGCCCAGTGACATCAGATTGGCCGAGATGCCGTAATATTGCATCAGGATAAAGGCGATCAGCCTGCCCAGCGGGATGGCGACCACTACCACCAGCGCGGCGCGCACTTCGCCCAACAGCAGAAAAAGCACGGCGATGACCAGCAATGCACCCTCTATCATGGCGCGGTCTGCCATGCGTATCGCTTTGTCTATGATGGCGGTGCGGTCATACACGGTTTCCAGCGTCACCCCGGCGGGCAATGTAGACTTGATCAAGGCCAGTTTCCGCTTGGCCGCATTCACCACTTGCTGCGCATTCTCACCCAGGCGTGCCAGTACCATGCCCATCACCACCTCTTTGCCGTCCTGGGTCACGGCACCCACGCGCAAGCCGGGGCCGGTAACCACTTTGGCGATATTCTCTATATACACCGGCGTGCCATTGGCTTGGGCGACTACTATTTTTTCGATATCGCGCGTGGATTTGACCAGGCCCAGCCCGCGTACCAGCAACTGCTCCTGGCCGACATTGATGAACTGCCCGCCCACCTGGCGGTTATTGGCCGTCAGGCGCTCAACCACCTGCGCAAAAGTTAAGCCATACTGAAACAGTTTTTGCGGATCGACCTGCACCTGGAATTGTTTTTCATGGCCACCCCACGAGGTGACATCATCCACACCCGCCGTGGTGCGCAACACCATGCGCACCGTCCAATCCTGCAGTGTGCGCAGCTCCATGGTGCTCAGGCGGTCAGACTTGAGGGTATACCAAAGCACCTGCCCCAGCCCGGAAGTATTAGGCCCCAGCTCAGGCTCGCCATAACTCTGGCTGCCATCTGCCATGCGCAGACGGTTTTTGATATCCGCCAGTTTCTCGCTGACCAGGAACCTGGCCTGCTGGATATCGGTACCATCTTTAAAATAGACGCTGACGTAGGACAAGCCGAACAGGGAGACCGAGCGGATATGCTCTATGCCTTTAAGGCCGGCCAATGCGCTTTCTACCGGAAAGGTGACTAGCTGCTCTACATCTTCAGACGCCAGTCCTGGCGATTCGGTGTAGATATTCACCTGGGCGGGCGTCACATCGGGAAAAGCATCCAGCGGCACTTCCTGCCAGGCCCGCACCCCAAAAAACACCAGCAGCAAAGCACCCAGTATCACCAGTAGCCGGTAACGCAGCGCCGTTTCTAAAATCCAGTGCAACATATGCATTTCTCCTAATGTTCGTCACTGATCTGCGATTTAAGCTGCCTGGCCTTGAGCGCATACACGCCTGACTGAGCGATGTGCTCACCCTCACGCACACCGCTTTTGATCTCGACCTGCTCATTCAGCCGCTGGCCCAGTGCCACCGGCCGCGCTGTAAACGTCGCTGACTGTGCATGGTTTTGCTGTGCGATATAGACATGCGGGATGCCTTGTAGCATGACGATGGCATCAGCAGGGACCAGCAGTGCCAGCTGCCCGGCGGCATGGCTTAATACCGCAGTGGCGAACATATCTATGCGCAATTTTTGTTCAGGGTTGCGCAACTCGATACGCGCTTTCACCGTGCGTGTGGTCTTATCCACCATGCTCGCCAGATAGCTGACTTTGCCGGTGAACACTTCTTGCGGGTAAGCGCTCACTGTCACGCTGGCGTTCTTGCCTATGGCGATATCCTTCAAGTCTTTTTCTGGCACATCGGCTTCTATCCACACCGTAGACAGGTCGGCGATGGTGAAGATACTGTCTGTGGTTTTGGCCAGCTCGCCTATCACCGCGTTCTTCTCGAGCACGATGCCGGCAAAGGGCGCAGTCAGTACATAAGTCGAGCCATTGTGCCTGGCGCTGTTTTCCTTATTCAGGCCGCCATACATGCGCAGGCGCTCAGAATCGGCATAGGCGGCCGACCTGGCCCTTTCCAGCGCAGACTGCGACTCTATCATCTGCTTCTGCGGCACCACTTTGTCCTCATACA
The DNA here is from genome assembly GCF_042676265.1 of Methylophilus luteus. Lineage (NCBI taxonomy): Bacteria > Pseudomonadati > Pseudomonadota > Betaproteobacteria > Nitrosomonadales > Methylophilaceae > Methylophilus > Methylophilus luteus. The sequence goes on along the minus strand of NZ_JBHTKB010000002.1, from coordinate 186,277 downwards.
GGCGCGAGATGCGCTCATAGTTGGCGAGCGCCAGTGCCAGCTCACTTTGCGAGCTGCGGTACTGCGCACGCGCTTCGCCCATCTGTATGCTGTCTATCTCGGCCAGCCGCTGGCCGGCAGTCACCTGGTCACCAAGGTTGGCGATGACTTTGGACAGTTTGCCTTCAATGCGTGGTGTCACATGCGCCAGTCGGTTCTGGTTGGCCACGATGTTGGCGGTCAAGCTGAGCTGGCTTTGCAGTGGCTGCAGGCTCAGCGCGGCAATCGTGATACCGAACTGCTTGAGTTCTGCAGTGGTGAATACCAGTTGCTCAGCCTGTTCATGCTGTGCCGTATTTGCTGTGGCCTCAACCGGCGCTGATGGCGGGCTGTTGTCTGCGCTACAGCCGCTGACTGCAAGCAAGACCAGACAGGTCAGCAGTGCGGCTGTGTGTTTGCATAGTGTGTACATGTCGTTATCCTGATTAATTGGCTGGCAGGCTGGGCATTAACCAGCCTGAGAGATATTCCAGCTCGACCTGGACCAGCCTGATGTCTTTCTGGGCATCTATGATGTCGCGTTGGGCGTCTACCGTCTGCCGCTGCAGGATCAGCAATTGCGGCAGCGCTATCTCGCCATTCTCAAATGCGATCTTGGCCAGCTTGAGATTCTGTTCCAGCCTGGGATAAACCTCTTTATCCAGGCGGCTGACGCGCTCGCGGATATTCTCACGGCGCAACCAGGCGGCCTGAATAGCCGCTTTGACATTGCGCGTGAGTGCGGCGCGATTGATTTCGGACTGGGTGAATTCGGCCGTGGCCCGGCCTATGCCGGCGCCATTGCGGCGAAACAGCGGCAGCGGCAGCGACAGGCCTACAGAAGTGATATTGTCATCGCCGGCCATGGTCGCCTCACGGCTGTTGACCAGGCTGACGGTGAGGTCAGGGTATTTGAGCGTTTGCTGTAATTGCAGCCGTGACCTGGCAGCCGATTCCTTGACCAGCAGTGATTGCATGGCTGGCCTGCTGGCTAGTTTATCCAGCAAGTCACTAAGCGTGTAGTTGCTGGCCGCCGGCATCAGCTCGCCAGTCACGGCGGGCAATTCTGTCTCGCCCAGCTGCAAGGTCGCGGCCAGTTGTGCCCTGGCACGCAGCAGTTGTTCATTCAGGGCACTCAACTGGTTGCGGGCACGCTCGGTATCGATCACGGCCAGGTTGCCATCCAGCAGGCTGTCTTCACCGGCCTGCACGCGCTTGCGCGACAAGGCGGTGTTTTGCTCTATCAGCGTCAGTATGCGTTGCTCTACCTCTATGCGTTTCTGGATAGCCAGCACAGTGACGAACTGCTCTTCCATTTGCGCATGCAGGCTGCGGTATTCTTCTGCGATATCCAGTGCGATTGCCTGCTGGCTTTGCTGGGCGGCGTTTCTGCGCCAGCCCTGTTGCCCGGCGATCTCAAAAGTCTGCGCCACACCGGCACCCCACTCACCGCGCCGGCTATTGTCGCCCGGGGATTGCTGGATATTGCGCTGGCGCACATCCAGGTTCAGCACCGGGTTGTAGTAAAGCAGCCCTCTGGCATCTTGAAAGTCGCCATCGGCAATGTGCTGGTTAGCGATCTGGCGCTGCAGGTCGGCATTGCTGCTGATCGCTAATGACCAGGCCTGATCCAGCGTCAACGGCGCGGCATGCAATGTTGCGGGTGCGAAGCTTATAAACAGCCATAAGCCAAAGCCGACCAGGGCTGCAAACCTTTGCAACCCTGTCATTATCATGGGTATAAACACAGTGAGATCCTCTCTGTAAAGCTAACGTATCCTGGCGCGCTATTGATCAAAGCGCCCATGAATGGCCGGATTTACAAGAGGATAGGTGGGCGGTACAGACCTTTTAGAAAGGGATAGCTGACGCTATTGAAGGCTAAACTGGTGTAACTACCGCTATCAAGCTGTGTGATAACGGGTGTGATATCGCCGGAAATCAATCCCAGCAGATGGGCTGAAAAGTGGCAGGAATGATTGCAGGTAGATTCCTGGTGCGGCGGGCGGCTGTCATCCGCGCTCTGTTGTAAATGCACATCTAGCAGGGAGGTGTTTTCAGGGGCGAATACATCATCAACCAATACCTGCGGCGACACCGCCCACGCTGACGAGCTTAATAGCGAGAGCAGCGCGATAAAGGCAAATAGTCTTTTGAGGTGAGGATGCATACCGGGCCAATTTATCAATAACGTTTGCTATAGTCAAGAAACAACGGCCAGCTTCGAACGAACAACTCTGTGGTGCAATATTTATAACCGGCTTTACGCGACTGATTTAAAAATATTATTTAGATAAATATTTAACCGGGATTAATAAAAGAGTAAGCTAGCTTTTGTTAGGAGTGCCGGGGATTCAGTCTGTTATTACAGTGATAGTGGGAGGGAAAGCCATATGCGTTTTGAAACCATAGCCACAGATGAGCTGATCCGTATCGCCCATGCCGGGCTGGGCTTTAAGCTGAGTGCGAGCAGCAAACCGCTGGCTGACTTACTCAGGATAGCCGATGCCGCTAAAGACAAAGGCGCTACCATCACTTTCACTGAAATCAGTGGCCTGAGTGATTACGATATCAAACGCATACAACTGGCAAGTGAAGGTCATGTATTATTCGAGCATTAAGTTTTAAATGCGCTATGTTCAACCACGTCAGCCTGCATTCAGACTTCAATAAAACCGGCAGTAAATGCAAGGACGATCACCACCGCGATCACCACGCCCATCACACTTTTATTGGAGTGATATTCACCCCAGTGGATGTTATAAGGCAAGGTGCGCACAGCACTGATTGCAGCCAGCACGACAAATACAATAAGCAGAGTACTTAGCATAGTGTTCTCCTGCGAATCAATTCAGGCATGGCCAGTCAGCCTGGCGGTTTTGGCCTTGAATTCGTTAAAATTGATGATGGCTTATCATCGCGAATTCAGACCAGCACCGCTATACAATTTAGGCTGAATATTTTGTAGGAAAGTTCAGACAAGCATTTTTTTGCGCCCTATTTCTAGTCTGGCTGTCGTCAACACATAGCAGGGATTGCGGCTAATTATCTGCCAGTTTGCGCACTTTCAGATGATTAATCGCCAGTGCCTGTTTCACCGTGCGCGTACCTGACTTACCTTCACGCTGCTGCAATTTTTCTTCACGCACTGTCGTCTGTGTAGAAGGTGCTGCGCCCTCCCTGCTATCAAGGCTGGTCGGCTCTATCCATGTATGTTCCAAACGTGTTTTTTCTAACATAGCGCTCTCCTTGCAAGATGCCTCTGCCGTATATGACATGATACTTAGGGGGATGATGCAGTCTGAACAGCAGTGACAGTGGATGTATAACTCTATACATCGAGATTGATAGTAGTTCGATTACTTAAATCACATGTTACGTGAGGCTGGCTGGCCGCTATGTCGGCGATTTAAGGAAACCTGCGTAGGAATTCTCATCATGCGCATTCTGCTTTTCGTGCATCAGGCATGATCAAGAAAATCTGACAGCTTTTTCAGGTAATCACCGATAAGAAGATCCGCTTTTAGAAAGTATCTTGAAAGCTATGGTTAATTATTACCCGGAGAGATACATGCCACAATCACTAATAGAACAACACTTTGCCAATGCAGAAATCGTGGCAGCCGAAGAGACTACCCATCCGGTTTTTCCTGAAGAGACTCACAAGCCGATCAAACCGGACCCAGATACGCCCTATCAGCCGACTGAACCGGCAACGCCAGATGTACAGCCAGATATCATAGGCGGCACTCAGGCCTAAGCGCTGCGACTGTTGCAATAGTTAGTGTGCAGCACTGCAATGTGCAGTGCTTTAACACGCTCTTTATTCGTCGGCTACATCCGCAGCCTGGAATCCAGCTTCAGTCAGGCGAAACGCTTCATCCAGCGCCACTATCCATTCTTGTGCCTTGGCGTATTCAAGCCCGTTGACCAGGTCTTCCTGGCTTTTCTGTTTATCGTACCAGACGCTTGCTAGCTTGCTTGCCAGCAGCGCCTCGCCGGTCAGCAGTTTGAAATGGTTGACGAATATATCCATGAGTAGGCGAGCACTCACTTCACCGCTATGCAAAGTGTCTTTCTCTACCTGCGGATTGGGGTCTGCCTGATTGATCTGTGTCTCGCTCACCATGATTAAGCTCCTGTCAGTGCCACTATGATCAGGATCAGCAGCACCAGGCCCAATCCCCCACTCGGGTAATATCCCCAGTTGGCACTGTGCGGCCAAGTTGGCAAGGCACCGATCACGGCAACAATCAATATTACTAACAATACGGTACTGAGCATCACACTCTCCTAACACTTTATGACTGTATAAACGTCAATATGTTGCCAAGAGTTGGCAGATAGCGTTATGTCATTAAGACTGAAATCATTGTAGGAATGGACGCACACCATACGCATTATCATAGGCAGAAGCTTAATGACTGGCACGCAGTTTCAGCCCTTTCCTACATGCTTTTCATCCACATCTGACAAATTAAATACGTGTAATTTTGTAGCATTCACCCCAAGCTTGCGCTACGCACGCTCACATTTTAAGGGGCGACTACAGATGGATCTCTCAACATTTCACTTGACCATTCCACTGTGGGAGATAATCCTGCGCGGCTCTGTGGTTTACTGGTTCCTGTTTATTATCTTCCGGTCTATATTGCGCCGCAGCATGGGCAGTGTGGGCGTCAGCGATTTCCTGTTTGTGGTAATCATTGCCGATGCTTCGCAGAATGCCATGAGTGGTGACGCCAAATCCATTTCTGACGGGTTGGTGCTGATCGTCGTGCTGGTGTTCTGGAACCTGCTCATCGATTTCCTCAGTTTCAAATATACCTGGGTAAGGCGTATGGTAGAGGCACAACCGCTGGTGCTGGTTAAGAACGGCATGCTGCAAAGAAAACAGATGCGCAAAGAGTTTGTCACCAAAGATGAGATCATGGCCAAGCTCAGGGAAGAAGGCATAGCCAGCATCGCCGAAGTGAAACAGATGCAGATAGAAATGGATGGCGAGATCAGCGTCGTTAAGTTTGACAACGCGTGATCGCACAGCAGATTTACTATCCCAGGCTATAAAATAAAAAAATTTAACATTTAATCGCGGTTTACTCTACAGCTTGGCTATCTCGCGCCGATAACCAAGTTATGGAACAAAATCTGTACCAGTTTATTTTGTTTCCATAAAGCTTCAAGATCGATATCCAAATAACATTAACGAAAAAAAATAAGCCATGTTTATCACTCTTGTACCTAGCGCGTATCTACTCATTTCCAGATTGCACACGCTTATCCCGCGCCCCTGACCGGCCATGTATACCGGCCGGTGAAAGTTAAAGACGCAGCGATAAGACTGATCTTGTGGAAGGATGTAGCTATATGAATAATCTGTTAAAAATGGGATGGCGTAACAAGCGGGTGCTGACCGGTGTCACTCTCCTGCTCATTGTGATCACCGCCTTTGTGTCTATCTTTTTATCGCTGATGATCGCCCAGAATCAGGCCATCTCAAAAGAAACCAGACGCCTGCGCGAGATCACTAACGGCGTGCTTATGCGCATGAGTTCTACCCGCGAGCAATTCACCAAGGTGGTCGCGCATTTTTCCCATGTGGCAGAAGAAGAAGCCTGTGCGCCACAGCATATCCAGAAGATGCAGGAATTCAATATTTCCGGTTTTTTCCTGCAGGCGGTCGCCCATGTCAAAGATGACCGCATCGTCTGCTCTTCTATCTCTGAAGTATTCGACGGCATCAGCCTGGGCACCCCGTTCAGGGTAGAGCCTGACGGCACCCGCCTATGGGCCAATATCAAAGTCGCCGACTGGCAGAATCACCACCTGGTGGTGATGGAAAAAGCCGGCTGGGCCATCGTCATGGTGCCCAGCCATGCCATAGAAGCGTTGGGTAATTCCGGGGTGTCGGTCGGCATTTTCGGTATCCAGTCGCACAATCTGTATACTTCCAGAGGTGAGATCGCTGCTGAGTGGCTGCAAAGATACCAGGGCAAGCAAGCACTCACTTTTATAGATAAAGAACGCCATATGCTGGTTTATATGGCACCTAACCAGCTGAACATGACCGGCGTGGTAGCCGCCATGCCGTTGCAGGATATCAATGACGATCTGGTGTCTTTTATCCAGATACTGATCCCGCTGGCGATGGTGGTGGGTATCTCGCTAGGCGGCATTTTCGTTTATATGCAGCGCACCCGCTATTCGACAAAATCCGCCATCCTGCGTGCGCTGGCCAATAACGAGTTCTACCTTGAATACCAGCCCATCATTAACCTGCAGAATAATCAGTGCGTAGGTGCCGAAGCGCTGATACGCTGGAAAACGCCGGACAATAACATTATCAGTCCTGACACTTTTATCCCGGCGGCAGAGGCTTCCGGGGTTATTTGCCAGATCACGCAGCGCGTGTTCGAGTTAGTGGCTAAAGACCTGCACACTGCGCTCAATATGCACAAACACTTTCATGTAGGTATCAATATTTCTTCGCAGGATATCCGTTCCGGCGAGTTATTACCCATGATAGAGCACCTGAAAAAATCCACAGGCGCGCAGGGCAGGCAGATCGTGATCGAAGTCACCGAACGCGGTTTTCTGGATGATGAAGAAGCGCTGACCACGATTAAAAACATACGCGCCTGCGGCGTGATGGTGGCGATAGACGATTTTGGCACCGGTTACTCCAGCCTGTCTTACCTGACCAAATTTGAGCTCGATCACCTCAAGATAGACAAGACTTTTGTCGACTCAGTGGGTACCGATGCAGTGACCAGCCATGTAGCTTTCCATATCATAGAAATGGCAAAAACTTTGCAGCTGGACATGGTGGCCGAAGGGGTAGAGACCGAGCAGCAGGCGCAGATACTACGCGAGCGTGGCGTGAAATATGTGCAGGGCTGGTTGTATTCTAAATCGCTCAAACGCAAAGATTTTTACAGCTACCTGGAAAAAAATGCGCAAGCGCTGGCGCTGAGTGAAACGGTTATTTAGTGATGCATGCAGAGTTAAGCACCAGTCTGACCGGGTTGTGGTCAATGAAGCTCACAGATATGCACGGCAGTTGCGCTTAAGTAACGTTTAGCCATGATCATTGCTGTATAAGTTTTTAAAATGAACGCAGAAATAAAAACTGGCTCAGACATTACTGCCCAAGCCAGTCGATTGAGTTTTTCCTACAACCTGCCGGTTAATGCAAGTATCAGCAGGATAAGCACTACCAGTCCCAGCCCACCACTTGGGTAATAGCCCCAATTTGCGCTGTAAGGCCAAGCCGGCAAGGCACCGACCAGGGCAAGAATAAGAATCACAAGCAGGACAGTTCTAAGCATAGCGGTCTCCTAGACTTCAAACGATTGCCGGAAAGCTAGCAATTTTGTTTTGAGTTATTAAAATTAATTGAGGCTCAATCATGCAGCGATGCCATTAAACTCGCTATATCCTTATGGCTGAATTAAATGTAGGAATATTCCGATAGCAGAATCTGTGCTTGACTGCTTTTAATATGCATTTATAATGCACATTAAATCAACCAAGGAACATGTGTGCAACTCACGCGCTTTTCAGATTTAGGCTTGCGGCTGCTAATGTATTTGGCAGTGAATGACAGGCAGTCGCCGCCGGTCACGGTGGCAGAAGTGGCGCAGCAATTTAAAATGGCGCGCAATCACCTGGTCAAGGTGTCTGCCACCCTGACCAGGCATGGTTATATACGTTCACTGCGCGGGCGTGCCGGTGGCATAGAGCTGGCCCGCCCTGCCGATCAGATCAGGGTCGGTGATCTGGTCAGGTTACTCGAAGGTTCAGAACACCTGATCGATTGCGAAGCCCTGCACTGCGTGCTGAACCCGGCCTGCGGGCTGAAGTCTGCACTCAGCCATGCACTGAATACTTTTTATGACACCTTGAACACCTATACCCTGGCCAGCATCCTCAAAGGCAGGTCTACCGGTGACATACAGACATTGCAATACGACTATATAAGACTTGTTGTATAACAAAATACTAGGTGTAGCAAGATACCTGGGCGAAACTGCCCATTTTTTTGACATTTAAATATGCATAATTAATGCATAATATAAAAGGAGAGAGTAATGTTTTCAGAAAGTGCGATTCCCTATATCAAAGCCAGTGTGCCTGTATTGCGCGAGCACGGCGTCAAAATTACTACCGTGTTCTATGCCAACCTGTTCAAGGCGCATCCGCAACTGCTGAATGTGTTCAATATGCGTAACCAGGCCGATGGCATACAGCAGCAATCCCTGGCGGCAGCGGTGTTCGCCTATGCGGCAAACTTTGAGCAGCCTGCGGCACTGGCACCGGTGATCACGCGCATAGTGCATAAACATGCCTCCTTGGGCATCACTGCCGACCTTTACCCTATCGTGGGTACGCATTTACTGGGTGCGATCAAGGAAGTGCTGGGCGAGGCCGCCACGCCTGAACTGATCGCTGCCTGGGCAGAAGCCTACGGCGCGCTGGCCAATGCCCTGATCGCCGAAGAGAAAAAACTCTACGGCGACACCGTGGCACCAGGCACACTGACCCAGATGCGGGTAGCCGAGATCATCACGCAAAGCCCTGGCGCAAAAACCTTCAGGTTGCAGCCACTGGGCCAGGCGGCGGTGCCGGCGTATATCCCCGGTCAATACATCAGCGTCTATGTCACGTTCGCCGATGGCCAGCGCCAGCCCAGACAATACAGTTTGTCTGATGCGCCCGGTAAAAACAGCTTGTCCATCACCGTTAAGAAAGAACATCTCACTGGCGCGGCGGCAGATAAATCGGTCTCCAACTGGCTACATGACCATCTCAAACTGGATGACACGCTAGCCATCAGCCATCCGTATGGCGAGTTTGCCATTGAGGCCAGGCCCGACCAGCCTATCGTCATGCTGGCGGCTGGCGTGGGCATCACCCCCATGATCTCGGCGCTGAACCACCTGGCCAAAGTCAGCCCGCAACATCCTGTGCATCTGCTGTATGCGGTGCGCTCGCCAGAAGAGTATCTGCACCGGGCGGATATTGAACAGGCGCTGGCGGCCATGCCGCAGCTGACATTCAAGCTGTATAGCGGCCAGGCAGCAGAAGCTCCCGGCCGGCTGACGGTGACTGATATCCCGCCTGCCGTGCTTGGCCAGGCACAGATCTATATGTGTGGGCCTACCGGTTTTATGCAGGCGCAGAAACAACGCTTGGTCGAAGCCGGGGTTGCCGTCGCCAATATCCATAAAGAAGTGTTCGGGCCCGATCTGCTAGAAGAGCTGGTTTAAGAATACTGGTGTCGCAGCATGCGCAAAGGCCTGGCTATCAGGCCTTTGCGTTGAGCTTTTGCTTGCTCTGGGCAGCACACTGATGGCGTGGATAACGCCATTTACATATTCGCTGCAATTTTGAATCTTTTGTGAAAACGGCAGAAATCGGCATTTCTGGTTTAAGTTAACGGCCTTCGCTTACGTTATTGCTAGAGAATCGTCATCAATAGATAAGTCAGCGATGCTCGCCCACAACAAGAATAGCCCTATGGATAGAACCGCAAAATCGATCGCAAACCTTGCTTACAGCTGGGGCGCCAAGTGGGCAGATGATCAACGCCAGCTGTTTGAAACTAGCCGTGATACGCACTCGCAGGCTATCGTGGATATCCTGCTCAATCGCAACCTGACTTCGGTCTATCAGCCCATAGTGTCATTGCAGAGTGCCGACATTTATGGCTTTGAGGGCCTGATACGCGGCCCGGCTGCTAGCAGCCTGCACTCGCCGCTGGACCTGTTCAGTGCCGCTAAAGAACAACTGTTTTTGCCGGAAATGGAGCATCTGAGCCGCCAGATCGTGCTCGAGAATTACGCCGCCACCTGCAAATCGCGCAAGCTGTTTCTTAACAGCACGCCGGAGATGCTGCTCATGTCGGCGCCCAACAAGGGCGAGACCCTGGCCTACCTGGCCAGCCTGGGGCTGGAACCCAAGCAGATCATTATCGAAGTCACCGAACAGACGCGCAATATGGATTATGGCCTGCTGCGCGAGGCAGTGCAGTATTACCGCAACATCGGTTTCGAGATCGCCATGGATGACCTGGGCGAAGGCTTTTCCAGCTTGCGCCTGTGGTCAGAACTGAAGCCGGACTACGTCAAGATAGACAAGCACTTTATCCGTAACATCCATCTCGACCAGGTCAAGTTCGAGTTCGTGCGTTCTATCCAGCAGATCGCGCAGAACTCCGGTGCCAAGGTGATCGCCGAGGGTATAGAAGCGTATGAAGAACTGTGCATCATCAAGGACCTCAAGATCGATTTCGGCCAGGGCTACTTTCTCGGCCGGCCGCAAGCCGGGCTGATACTGGCCATAGATGCAGAAGTCAAAAAGCAGCTGGTCAGAAACACCCTGCATCTGTACCAGAATAACTATGTAGCGCTTGATCACCGCTCCAACGTCAACAAGTTACTGAAGTACCTTCCGCCTATCCCGGCCGACATGACCAATAACGAAGTCATGCGGCTGATAGAGTCTGACAGCAGCATACATATGCTGCCGGTGGTCGATGGTGAGATCCCCATCGGGCTGATCACGCGCTACGCCATGATAGATAACCTGGCGCGGCCTTACCGCCGTGAGCTATACGGCAACCGCCGCTGCTCCGAGACCTTTATGGATGCCCATCCGCTGATCGTGGAAAAATCCATGAGCCTGAAGGCACTCAGCGACATCATCGCCGAAGAAGCGCAGCACTTCAGCAATGGTTTTATCATCACCGACAACGGCCGCTACCTCGGCATAGGCCGCGGCCAGGACCTGCTGCGCGAAGTCACGCAGATGCAGATCAACGCCGCGCGCTACGCTAATCCTATCACCCTGTTGCCCGGCAATGTGCCCATCAATGAGCAGCTGGAGCGCCTGCTGACCTCTGAATGCAAATTCTGCGTCTGCTATTTTGATCTGGATACTTTCAAGCCATATAACGATATTTATGGCTTCCGCCGTGGCGATGAGATCATCAGCTACACCGCCAAACTGCTGCTGGACCATGTGGACCAGCATTTTGATTTTGTCGGCCATATAGGCGGTGATGATTTTATCGTGATCTTTCAGAGCGAAGACTGGCAGGCACGCTGTAAACAGATATTGGCCAGCCTGGAACAAGATATCCCCGCTTTTTATGACGATGCGCACAAAGCGGCCGGTGGCATAGTGGCTGAAGACCGGCAGGGTAAAGTGGTGCAGTATCCGTTTGTTAGCCTGTCTATAGGCGCGGTGAAAGTGAAACCGGGTAAATACGGGTCACAGCATGAGCTGTCTTCCGCCGTCAGCCTGGCAAAAAAACAGGCCAAAAAAATCCCCGGCAACAGCCTGTTTATAGAGCGCCGGGTTTAAGCGCAAAAAAGGCGAAGCATGCTTCGCCTTTTTTGCTTTGAATTTTTGATGCTGTTAGCTGATCAACGTACGAATAAAGCGATCAGGATAATGATAGGGATAGGGACACCGATAAAATACAGCAGTAATGAGCGCATATGACCTCCGCATTAAACATTGATATTGAGCCTGCTTTTCAAGTGCTTATCCCCGGGCTTGCCAGGCATAAGCACTGTCAGCAGTCAGCGTACAAACAGGGCGATCAGTATGATCAGTGGAATAGGCACGCCTAAAAAAAACAGTAGTAATGAACGCATTTTAAATCTCCCGCAAAATTAACAATATTGAGTTGGCTGGCATTGAGTACGGTAGGAAGCGCGATTACGCATCACGGCAGCGACCACCCCAGGTAGCAGCCAGGCTGGCTGAGAACGCACCGATCAGCAATGAAACAAACAACCACAAGCTGATGCCGACTGAAGCTTTACGCGCTTTATCGGCAGCTTCTTTGGCTTTGGTTTCGGCTTCTTTAGCTTTAGTCTGCACGTTGTTGTAAATCTCTTTCACGCGCGTTTCAGCTTCTTGCTGGGTCAGATTGGTATGCTGGGAGATCAGTTGCGCGATATAGCTGGCATCTTCAGCTGACAAAGAGTCGTTAGCCAGTGAAGTAGCGAAGATACGACCTACCTCGGCAGTCGGCACTTCTTCTGCACTCACTGTGCCAGCTGCATGATTAGCAGCAGCATGATGGTGGTCAGTCGCCGGGTCATGGTCAGGCGTATCGGTCACCGCAGTGGTGGTATTCGCTCTGAACAAGGCATCGACAAAATAAGCGTTAGCATCACTGGCCTGATCGCCAGCGCTGCTACTCGCAGCCGCTACTGCACCCGTTGCTGCCGCCGCACCCCCAGCCACACTGGCTGTTGCCTGCACACCGGTGCTGACTACCGAGCCTATCACACTGGTCAGCAAGGCCGCCGTTGCCAGGGTAGCGATACTCCAGGCGATAAAGCCATGCGCCGTATCACGGAAATAAACTTCGTCGGCATCAGTATCCTGCCAGCGCACGCGCAGTCGGCCAGTCAGATAACCACCCAGGCCAGAAGCCAGCGCTTGCGTCACGGTGATCCAGATAATGGCGGCAATACCAAAAGTGGTTGCCGTCACACCATCGTGTGCCCATGGCGAGATGGAAGATAAGCCCAGGCCGGTGCCCAGCAGAAAAAGAATCAGCGACAACACCGCAGCCGCGACTGCGCCCAGCAGGATGGCAGACCACGAGATGGCACTGCCATTGAGAGTACTCACCGCAGTGGGATTACTTGTGCGACCCGCTGACGGGTCAGTGGATAAAATAGCTTGTGCCATGATGTAGCTCCATAAATTTATAATTAAGTTTTTTGTTTCAACTGGTACATCCTGCTTTCAGGGCTGCTTTAAAACCGGGTTTATGTCCCGTTCTAAATCTAACCTATCAGCTTAAATCAACCCTATCAGCGACAAGATCAGCATCAGAACCAGTGCTGAACCTATGATCCCTATCGGGTAATAACCCCATTTGCTACTGTACGGCCATGCTGGCATTGCAAAAAATAAAGCCAGGATCAGCAGCCCGATCAACACATCCCCAACCATGATCCCTCCAAAAATCAAATAAATGACTACACGATTTAAGAGTTTGATTGCGGTTGCTGCATGCGGTGTAAGCGCAAACTTTTCCGCGACCAGACTATGCATTTCATACCAGTAGAATGAGGCTCAATCATGCGCATTTATCAGCGCCTGCTCCATCGCATTTCTACTGAATTGTTTGTAGGAATCGTCGGACGCAGTGCGCCAGCGCTGGGTTTGGCTGTTAGAGCGTTAGCTGATGCTAGATGGCGGGGGAGCTGTAGTCTGCCCAGATGCCTTAGTCCCGCTGTAGAGCCAGCGGTGGAACAGCAAAAAAACCTTCATGCCACTGTCATAAAGGCATGCTGGCAAGTGACTGATTTTGAATTGTTTTTTGCAGAACATCCGTGGAATTCACCAGCATCAGATTTACATATGCAAAGATGCTTTGCATGCTGAAAAATAAGCGTATATTGAACTTTCACAGTCTAGTAAAAGTGTTAAAACCCAGTTCTGTTGGTAACCGTTTGCAGCAGTTGCATCAGAGCAGTTGTCTGAAATTGTTGTTTTAAATCTCCCTCTCGTGCTCCCCTGATAGTTTTCTTATTTCTGCAGCATGCGAATGATTTCGTTGATTAACGTAACACGCAGTGTGCGTGGGCGTATAAGTGGTCGCTGTTTTATCTTCCATCTTCTCCCCCGCTTAAACCTAGTAAAGGTCAAGTTATGGATGAGAATCTATTATTCAGTCATGCTGATATCACTATCAGTCCCCAGCATTTAAAGGTGGATGGCAAAACCTATGCCATTGCCGATATTCAGCAGGTTGAATCACGGTTGGTTGAACCTAAGCGCATATTGGCGCTGATCCTGTTATTTTGCGGCGTGGCATTGCTGCTGGACGAAGGCAGCTTGTTTGCCCTGGGTGGTTTTTGTGTGTTGCTGGGGATCGTTTTATGGGTTGCTGGCGGCACCAGATACTCGGTGGTGATTCATACCAGCAGCGGAGAACAACGCGTGGTCACCAGCAGTGACCGTCTGTTCACCGAAAAGGTGATACATGCACTGGATACAGCCATGCAGCCTGCAAACCAGCTTAAATTGAATATACCAGCTGGCCCGGAACCGGCTTACAGCGATATCAGCTTTGGCGCTTCATAGCCCTGTGTCTGATTAAATCTGCTGAAGCAAACCCACGAGCTCAGGCTGGCTGCGAGATCGCTGTCAGCGCTGTAGCCGCCACCGAGCTGTCTGTGAGCGCCAGATCAGCCAGCGAGACGATACCGACTAACTGGTATTCGCTGTTCAGCACCGGCAATCTGCGTACCTGAAAGCGCTGCATATAGCGCGCAGCATCTTCTACCGTCTGGTCGTCATACATATATTTAGCTTCAGTACCCAGCAACTGGCTTATCCTGGTGTGCTCCAGCGACAAGCCGCGCGCTACTGCGCGTATGGTGATATCCCTGTCAGACAACATGCCTATCAACGCACCATTTTCGCAGATAGGCAATATGCCCAGGTCATGCTCTGCCATGATCTGCGCGGCACTACGCAAGGTATCTTCAGGCGAGGCGACTATCACTTCCGGGGTCATAATCTGGCTTATCAGCATATGTGTTTCCTTATCCAATCTCACTGTGCCAGCTTTCAGGGGTAGAAGTTAAAGCACTGTTAGAACACATTTTAATGTTGCGAGCGCCGCCTGATTATCCGTACCAGGCTGATAGCCACGTCAGACTTTGATGCAAATGCGCGCAGATTCATCTGACACACGGACTCAAGTTAGAATGAACAGCGGTTTAAGCTCAACTTTATGCAGGGGATAAATCAGGGAAAGACTGGCACCCCCACATATTTGCGATGAACGATACGCATAGCCGGTCAAACGTGTGACTGGTTTTACCCAGGGTGTGCCGTACTACAACCGTTCAGCGCTGCCGGTTGGCGATGGCGTCCTCTATCCATTGTTCCAGATGTTCACTGATATAGGCATAGACTTCTTTACTGCTGGCCCCTGGCGGGTCATAGGTGGGGATGATGGCAGATAATGGCCTGCCGTCAGGCAAGGTCAGGGTGGCAAAAGGGTCAGGGCCGGCAACAGACTCCTGCTGGTTCTGGTCGAGTAATCTGTGTATGCGTATGCCGAAGATGCCTTTACCACTGCTCAGTGATTTCTCTATTTCATAATTCACCCAGCGGCTGTTGGCAGTTTCAGCCCCTATCAGCACTATGGTGCAGCTACGGCGATTGAGCTCATCATCTATCCAGCGCATGATAGCTGCCTCATCACCGCGTTTGACGCTTTCCCAGGTGTTATCCATGGCCGGCTGATTGCCTTCCACTACGCCTATATTGCGCACCATGGAAGCACGCCAGCAATCGCTTTCGTAATCAAAGCTATAGAAAACCCTGCGCGCCATAAATCACCTTGTAGCTCAAAACCAGCATGGTACTTTAAACCAAAAGGCGGCTGAATATCAAATTGCAGATTTTTGTTTGAGCGGATGCCAGTCAACGACAGACCAGCAGGCAGGTACTACTGGATAGCGTGGCGATCGCTATAGGAAAAATGGGTATGAAATAAGCGCGCAAAGTCGATATCAGCCAGATCGGCCTGTGTGCCATAGCCATGATCCAGGGCCAGAGTCAGGGCAGCACCGCCGGGCGAAGGCACCGCTAAGACGCTGGCTTGCGGATGATAGTATTTGAAGATGGCATGCTCGGTTTCCACGCCTTCCATGCCGCCTATAAACACGGCGCCGGTCAGGTCTGGCCTGGAGAGCATCTGCTTGCGCATATGCAGCACACTGGCTTCGCGGTCTCCGGCTATAGCGTCGGTAAAGATCACATTGCCGAACTGACGGTTTTCTTCAGGGTAATCATCTGCAAAAAACTTGCTCTGGTATAACACCACTGCCTGGGCATAATCTACGCCCAGGTCTTCACAAATGCTCCACAGCATGGGGGTGATGGCCGGGTGACCGCCCCAGATGATCTTATGCTGGCGGATCACCGTGAGCAGCAATTCACGCACCGCGCACTGGATCAGGAAAGGATTGGCCGTCTCGTGGTAAGTGCCGCGGTTAGTGGTCGGCACACTGGCTGAGAGAAATATCGCGCCCATGCTTAATGCCCCCACTTGCTGAATTGCACATCGGCTTCAGTCGCTTTGATCCAGCTGGCGGCTTGTGTATGTGTTTTCAGCCAGTCCAGGTGCGTCAGCCCTGCCTGGTGCAGGCCTATAGGGTCGTACACCACAGCCACCGGCTGGCCTGGGGTATGCATCACCGCTTGTTGCAGATTAAAGGGTACCGGGACGCCGGCGGTGGGGTAGACAGTCACATGCTCACCGCCTGGCAATTGCAGATGCACGGCTTTATGCGTGCTGACGCCCAGCATTTTGCCGCCTATGGCCTGAATGGCGAGCCGTATACTGCTGACCAGGTTCACCGCACGTACCGCATGGTTCTGGCTACGCACTTCTTCCAGTTGCTGGCAGATACGCAGCAGTGTTTGTTCAGCCATATGCGCAGCATCCGGGCTGAAATCAGTTGCTGCAAGTTTCAACACGCTGGCGGTGGATGACCTCATTGAAGCAGCGGCATCAGGCCAGCTGACTTTCAGCACACTGATGCCTTTGGCCAGCACCCGGCCGAACTCGGCATTGGTCCAGCGATTTTCAAAATAGTTAGGCGTGTCCAGCATCAGCAAAACATCGGCATCATAAAGGTTGTGCCATGACAGCGCCTCTTCCTCTGCCGCCGGTGCCGTGCCCTGGCTATCGAGGAATACATCAAACTGCCGCTCCACCAGCGCATTGAATAATTGTGTCGCAGCGGTAGCGGCCTCATCGCGCCTGTAGCTGATAAATACCCGCCGCTGCCTGGGCAATAGACCCACACTTTCCAGCAGGCTGGCTGCGATCACGTCGGTATCAGCATCGCTCAAGCAGTTAAGCGGCTGTAATATCTCAGGCAATTCGATGGTCGCATGGTCTAAACTGGAAACCACTGGCAACACCGGCACCCCGCGTTGCAGCAATTCTTCAAGCTTGTCAGTATCGGCCTGCACGTCAGCAAAAAACACAGCGGCAGCCGGTTGCAGCTGATGCGGTTTAAACGTAGCGGGCAATACCTCCAAAGCCACCTCATGGCCTAAACCAAGATTTAACGGGGCCAATGCCTGAGCCAGACTTTCACTGAGCTTGCTGATCTGTATCTGTGACGGCGCACCTAGCACCGCGAGCTGGTATAAAAAAGTCATTTCAAGGCATTCATATCATTTTTACCGAAGAAATCGTGCATATGCAAATATCAGGCTTGCCTGGCTGGTCAGCCTATTATTCCACAGCTAGTACTAACGCGCTGACTCATTATGACAGCAGCCGCTTTTCATTCTTAACCACTTCAGATCACGCTATCGATAGCAAGTACTATCTGCCTGGCCTTACACTGCAAATATAGCAAATATATTTATCGCTATCAGTATAGTACCAACATCAATGGCTTTTTGTGACCCTCATCAGCGCAGAATGTAGCTGCATCATGCGATACTGCCCTCAGCATGCCTATACAAGTTAGACTGAACTTGGTGTAAGAATCCACAGTCAACTTAAATCATCAGCCAGTAAAAAAACCAGCAATCAATCGCAGAATCACTGCCCGTTAACACAACAAATACTTACAATCGCAGGTATTTTAAGAATCCTCCCAAATCCTGACAAAACCAGTTAGACTGCGTGTTACAGCAGCTATTTCAGTTTATAAACAAAAGATTTAAGTGCTTTTAAAAAAGACACGGTGATCTATGCGCCGGCAACCGAACAACGGAGATAAAAATGAGTCAGGAATCAGCATTGCAACTCGCACAAGTGATCAAAGGCAATCAAGAGGGTTTAGTCGATGAATTGATCTTGGCCACAAAAACCAAGGCCATACGCTTTGACAAAGTGGCGGAATCAGAAATACGGCAACAGGCGGCGCAGTTGTTGAAACTGCTGGAATCCAATATCCCGAAAACAACCACATACAACCTGAATGACGGCGTGTGGGCCGAAACAAAACAGTTGCTGACCGAGTTTTCTCAATCCAGGGTCAAGCAGGGTTTCTCCCCGGCTGAAACCGCGGGCCTGATCTTCGCTTTTAAAGAGCCTATCTTTAGACTGTTGCGCAGCGTGCTGGCAGATAACCCTCAGCAATTGGCTGACGAGATGGCAACCACCACCATACTGTTTGATAACCTGGGCCTGTTTACCATAGAGGTTTACCAAAAAGCGCGCGAACAGGTCATCCTGCGTCAACAACAGGAATTACTCGAATTATCCACGCCGGTAGTGCAACTGTGGCAAAACGTGCTGGCACTGCCGCTGATAGGCACCCTGGATAGTGCCAGGACCCAGGTGGTGATGGAAAACCTGTTGCAAAAGATCGTCGAAACCGGCGCACTGATCGCCATTATCGATATCACCGGCGTGCCTACGGTAGATACCCTGGTCGCGCAACATCTGCTGAAAACCATTGCCGCTGCCCGCCTGATGGGTGCCGATTGTATTATCAGCGGTATACGTCCGCAGATCGCGCAGACCATAGTGCACCTGGGAGTGAATCTGGAAGATGTGATCACCAAAGCCACTCTGGCTGACGCTTTTGTCATCGCGCTGAAAAAGACCGGCGCTTCTTTCAGTAGTCCACTAGCGGTTTAAGGGGAAAGCATGGAACGCATTCCAATCCTGAGGATGGGCCCGCTGTTACTTGTCACCATTCAGGTCGATATGCATGACCGGCTGGCCATGACCTTGCAAGAAGATCTAACCGATCGCATTGTGAAAGACCGCGCCAAAGGCGTGCTGATCGATATTTCTGCACTGGATATCGTTGATTCATTCATAGGCCGCATGATCAGTAATACGGCCGCTATGGCCAAGATCCTGGACGCGAAAACCGTGGTGGTGGGCATGCAGCCGGCGGTTGCCATCACCCTGGTTGAACTGGGTCTGGCCCTGGAAGGCGTGATCACTGCGCTCAACGTGGAGCGTGGCATCGCCATGTTAGAACACAACACATGAGCGGCTACTCAGGTGTAAAACAACAGCGCATGGTGTTTAAATGAAAACAGCAACAGCAGACGCGATAGTGCTGCCCTTATACAGTGACGAGGACGTGGTCCGTTTAAGAAAACGGGTGCGCGAGGAATTGATAGCGCTGGGGTTCGGCATCGTCGACCAGACCAAAATGATCACCGCCGCCAGCGAGCTCGCCCGTAACACGCTGAAATACGGCAAAGGCGGCGAATGCCATTTAAGCAAAGTGGATCAATCTGCCAAAACCGGCGTTGAACTGTTATTTACAGACGATGGCCCGGGGATCGCGGATGTTGACCTGGCACTGACCGATGGCTATACCAGCGGTGGTGGCCTGGGGCTTGGTTTAAGTGGCGCAAAAAAACTTTCTGATGAGTTTCATCTGGAAACACAGCCCGGCAACGGCACACATGTCATCATTAGAAAATGGAAACTCGCATAATGAATTTTGGAACACAAAGTTGCCATAATATAGGCGAACTCAGCGAAGTTTCATCTGTGCGCAGGGCAGGCGTAGATTTAAGCCGCAAACTGGGATTCGATGATATACGTTCTGGTGAACTGGCGATCATCATCACCGAGGCGGCTACCAATATCGGCAAGCACGCCAAGTCGGGACAGATCTACCTGCGGCCGATCTCGCAGGGCGACAAGCATGGCATAGAGGTGCTGGCCGTAGATTCCGGCCCCGGTATGCACAATGTGGCGATCAACTTTGAAGACGGCAACTCCTCTACCGGCACTTCTGGCACAGGGTTAGGCGCGATCAAACGGCTGGCGCATTTTATAGACATTTACTCGGAGCAGGATAAAGGCACAGTGCTGCTGATGATCATGTGGGCAGACCCCGCTGTCATCGCGCACAATTTCTGGGAGATAGGCAATATGTGCCTGCCGCTTGCCAGTGAACCTGTGTGTGGTGACTCGTGGACTGCGGTCGCTGCCAGCAATACGCTGAGTGTGGTGGTGGCCGATGGCCTGGGTCATGGTCAGGGCGCAGCGGATGCCTCTTTGCTGGCGGTGCAGGCACTGCACGATGATCCAGAGCTGTTCCCCAACCGGCTCATGCAAAACAGCCATCAGCTGATGCGCGGCAGTCGCGGCGCAGCCGTCGCCATCGCCAAAGTGGATGTCAGCGCCAATGAGCTGCGCTATTGCGGCGTGGGTAACATTGCCGGCTGTATAGTCGCGGCAGAAAGCCGCCAGCACCTGATCAGCCATAACGGCATCGTTGGTAACAACATGCACAAGACGCAGGAGTTCTTACACAAATGGAGCGAAGATTCTATCGTCATCATGCACTCCGATGGCATAGGCACCAAATGGACCATGCAACAGTATCCGGAGCTTGAAAAACGTCACTCCGCGGTCATTGCCGCGGTGATACACCGCGATTTCACGCGTGGTCGCGATGACGCCACCATAGTGGTGTTCAAGCGCATATTAAATTAGGCTTATATGGCTATCAGATTTCTCGCCCTCAGCATAGAAAATGAATTTGATGTCCTGGCTGCCCGGCAGCGCGCCAGGGATATCGCGGCTATCTGTGGCTTAGCCCTGCAAGACCAGGCACGCGTGTCTACCTCAGTTTCCGAGCTGGCAAGAAACGTCTACAACTACGCCGGCAAAGGCCGCATAGAATATTCGATCGAAGGCACTACCGTGCCCCAGCTGTTAAAGATAGTGATCGAAGACAAAGGCCCGGGCATTCCGCATATCAAGGAAGTGCTGTCTGGTGGCTATCAATCACCTACCGGCATGGGGCTGGGGGTGATAGGCGCTAAAAGGCTGATGGACCGCTTTGACATCACCACTAACAGCGGCGGTACCACCATCACGCTGCACAAATTCCTGCCGGCGACTGCGCCCTTGCTGACCCCGACCATGGTCGGCAGCTCGATCTCGGAGCTGTCTGACCTAGCGCCGAATATCTCCTTATCCGAAGTGCAGCATCAGAACCGCGAATTACTGCGCACGCTGGATGAATTGAATGCCAG
The DNA here is from genome assembly GCF_042676265.1 of Methylophilus luteus. Classification (NCBI taxonomy): domain Bacteria; kingdom Pseudomonadati; phylum Pseudomonadota; class Betaproteobacteria; order Nitrosomonadales; family Methylophilaceae; genus Methylophilus; species Methylophilus luteus. The sequence continues at coordinate 165,223 of NZ_JBHTKB010000002.1, read as the reverse complement.
GCAAAAAGAACTGCTGTCGCTGACGCAAGAACTTGAAGATACCAACCGTGGCGTGGTGGCGCTCTATGCAGAGCTGGATGAAAAAGCCAGCCATCTGCGCCGCGCCGACGAGCTTAAATCGCGCTTTCTGTCCAATATGAGCCATGAGTTCAGGACGCCGCTCAACTCTATCCGTGCCCTGGCAAAACTGCTGCTGGACAGAATGGATGGCGACCTCACCACCGAGCAGGAGGTGCAGGTCCAGTACATACTCAAAGGAGCTGTTTCTTTAAGCGACCTGGTGAATGACCTGCTCGATATCGCCAAGATCGAAGCCGGCAAGACCGAGATCAAACCAACCACTTTTTATGTCAGCGAAATGATCAGCGCCTTGCGCGGCATGCTTAAACCATTGCTGGTATCAAACAAGCTGGCCCTTAATTTCACGCTGCCTGAACAAGATATAGAGATGTATCAGGACGAGCCTAAGATCTCGCAGATCCTGCGTAACTTCATCTCCAACTCGCTTAAATTCACCGAGGTGGGCAGCATAGATGTCAGCGTTTCTATTGCCAAAGACCAATGCGTGACTTTCTCGGTGAAAGATACCGGCCTGGGCATCGCGCCGGAATACCTGGAGCTTATTTTCGAGGAGTTCTCCCAGGTAGAGAACCATTTGCAGAAAGGCGTCAAAGGCACTGGCCTGGGCTTGCCACTGTGTAAAAACCTGGCCACCCTGCTTAAAGGCAAAGTCGCGGTCACCAGCACCCTGGGCGAGGGCTCGACCTTTTCGGTGACGGTTCCCGCCTTCTACAAAGCGATCAACCCGGTTGAAGAAGTGGTGCCGGCATCAACGGTGGCCGATGAGCGCTTGCCGGTGATGATCATTGAAGACGAAGCCTATGAGCAGTTGCTGTATGAACGCTACCTGGCAGATAGCGAGTTCAGGGTAGTACCGGCCCGCTCTTTACGCGAGGCCAATGCCTTGTGGAGCCAGGCAAGACCGGCGGCGGTGTTATTGGATATCCTGCTCAAAGGTGAAGACTCATGGCGCTGGCTGGCTGACCTGAAACAGGATGAGCAGCGTAATCAGGTGCCGGTGATCATCGCCTCCAGCGTAGAAGACGAACGTAAAGGCCTGGCCCTGGGTGCCGATGCCTATTTTCACAAACCCTTGCTCAAAGCCGACCTCCTAGCCAGTTTAAGACAATTACTGGGCGTGCAGGGCGATGACACACAGGCAGAAGACAGCACCACACTCAGGCACAAGGAGGCGCAATGATCAGGGATCACGCGCTCAGTGATTTTTTAATCCTGAATGTGGATGACACTGACGCCACCCGCTATGCCAAATCCAGGATACTGATCAAGGCCGGTTTCAGAGTGATAGAAGCCGCCAATGGTGCAGATGCGCTGAGCATGGCCAAAAGTGAGCAGCCCAACCTTGTTTTGCTGGATACCCGCTTGCCGGATATCAACGGTTTTGAGGTGTGCAGGCGCTTAAAATCTGAAACTGCCACTGACGCCATCGCCATCTTGCAGACCTCGGCCTCATTTATCACACTGGTCGACAAGATCAACGGCATTGAGTGCGGCGCGGATAATTACCTGTTTGAACCGATAGAGCCTGAAGAGTTGGTGGTGAATATCAAGGCCCTGCTCAGGCTCAGCCTGGCGGAGCAGGATGTGCGCGAGATAGACAAGCGCAAAGATATCTTTCTCGCCACGCTGGCACATGAGCTGCGCAACCCGCTAGGCCCGATCAGAAACTCCATCAAGCTGCTCAAGACCCTGAATACCAACCTGAGTGGCAAAGAGTTTGAGCTGCTGGATATCATCTCGCGCCAGACCGACCAGATGGTGAAACTGGTCGACGATCTGCTGGACGTTTCCAGGATCTCGCAGGGCAAGATATCCCTGGATATAGAAACCCTCAATGTACGCGATTTTGTAGAAGCTGCCGCAGAAAGCAGCAGCAACCTGATCACCGACCGCAGCCATCAACTCAGCATCAACATCGTTAAGCAGGCACTGTGGGTGTCGGGCGATAAAGTCCGCCTGATACAGATCATCAGCAACCTGATCAATAACGCCGCCAAATTCACGCCTTCGGGTGGCAAGATCGCCGTTAATGTGGTGAAAGAAGGTCACTGTGTGCTGATCCAGGTCTCTGATAACGGCATAGGCCTGGATGTAGAGCATCTGCAGAATATTTTTGAACTGTTCGTGCAGCATGCACATACCGAAGAACGCACCCACGAAGGCCTGGGCATAGGGCTGGCGCTGGTTAAAAACCTGACCGACCTGCACCATGGCGAGATCCGCGTCACCAGCCCCGGCAAGGATCAGGGCAGTACCTTCACGCTGGCACTCAAACTGGTGGAGCAACCGCAAGACCAGGTGCCGGCAGCAGCCACGCCATTGCTGCCACGCGAAAATGCGCGCGTGCTGGTAGTAGATGACAATGAGGATGCTGCCAACACCCTGTCGGCTTTATTACAACTGGCTGGCAATGAGGTGCGCACCGCCAATTCCGGCAAACAGGGCCTGGCCGCGGCGCAAGAGTTTCAGCCCAGTATTATTTTCCTGGACATAGGCTTGCCGGACATGACCGGCTATGAAGTCGCGCAAGCAATACGCAAAACAGAGAATATCAGTCTATGCTACCTGATCGCCCTCACCGGCTATGGTACCGAGACTGACAAACAGATGGCGCTGGATGCAGGTTTTGATCTGCATCTGACCAAGCCACTCGATTATGAAAAGATAGAATCTATCAATCTGGGGCTGTAAAACCGGGCTTCAGTACTACGAAGACTGCGCAAGCCTGTGCTTAAAAGCTTAAACCAGGTTGGATATCACGATACGCTGCTGTTCTTTGACCAGCAGTGCGCCCTCGCTGACCAGCTGTATCGCCTCCCAGTTCACAAAACTAGCATCTGCATTCATCAGTTTGGGCGCAGCGTCTACAGGCTGTATGCTCATCTCCAGCTGCCAGTCTCCCGACACTTGCTGTGCAGAAAGTGTCACTCGCGCCGGCTTTTCAGTGCTATCGATAAAGGTCAGCAGGCAGGCCGCCAGAATATGCCTGAGCCTGCTGGCCCTGACCAGCGCCTGCGCTGTGATGGTGTTATCAAACACCACGTTGCTGGTATAAATATCCATTTTAAGCAGATCCAGGCACTCTTCCACTATGCTGTTCAAGGGCTGCAAGCTTTGATCGTCAGGGTTGAGCCAGCTGAATAGATCCACGGTGGCGTTGGTAGCGGCACTCAATGAATCCTTGAGCTCCTGCAGACGTTTTAACAAAAAGCCGGATTCGGTCTGGCCAGCCTGTATCTTTTTACCCATCAGCTGCGATAGCAAGGCGATGGGTTGCATGCGTCCCAGCATGCGGTGACGGAAACCGGGCGCCAGGCGTTTGATGATCTCGAACCTGAGGGCGACGGCGCTGGCTGGATCAGAGTTGACTGTCATTGTTCACCCATCAGCCCAGCACTATGCCTATCAGCAGGATAGTGCCGACAAATATGACCAGCATCATCAACACAGACGCAACCACCACGCCCGCTGAAATAGCCATGGTGGTGATGGTGCTTAATTTTTCTTTATTGAGTTGTCTTTTTGCCATGCCTAACCTGTGGTTTAACTTTCGCTACATATCTGTTCTACTTAATCCATGATGCGTCAAACCGGCATGATGGTGTAGTGCTTCCAGGCTGAGTTTGCTGTAAGAATCTACACACTAAGTGATTGATTCATTTGATATTCACCGGAAATCTCAGAAAAAAATCCCCACCGGAGTGGGGAAAAAAGATTGGGGGTCTCAGGGAACAACAGAAGCGCTCTAAGCCAGACACTTCTGTTATTGCTATCTTCTCAAGTGGCATGACTTTTCAATATAGTGAAAGCGCTGATTCCGCAGTAGGCGCTATCTGACACAAGCAGTTAGCGCCGGCTACAGCTTACTGAGCGGAATAGACCACATCTACGCGCCTGTCGTGCTGGAAGCAATCCTCCTCGGCGCAATTCTGCTTGGCGCGCTCTTCACCATAGCTCACCGTTTCAATCTGCTGGTCGTTCACGCCCTCGAGATTGAGCGCTTTTTTCACTGCCACCGCACGGCGCTGGCCCAGAGCCAGGTTGTATTCATGGCTGCCACGTTCATCGGTGTTGCCTTGCACCACCACTTTGGTTTGCGGATGTGCCACCAGGTATTTCGCATGATGGGTGATCAGGCCACGGTATTCATCACGGATGGCATCACTATCGTAATCAAAGAAGATCTGGCGTTTTGCCAGTTCAGCTGCACTCAGCTCATCCTTACTGGAATCAACATCTACCGTTTTAATGGTGATCTTGTTAGGCGCGGCAGGCGTATCAGCACTGCGCTCATCCTGCGCGGCCGGCATGGGGCGCGTTACGCTGGAACCCTCATTCACCGCAGGGTTCATGGGTGTGCTTTTACAAGCGGATAACAGCAATACCAGAGCAGCAACTTTCCACAAATGATGGTTCATGTTTTTTTCCTTGAAATATAGTGTTATCAGATCAGCCTACACATATGTACATCCACCACCATTAAGTAGGTTCGGCAGAAGAATTCATAAAGTCTGCGCTATATAAAGCATCTGAAAAATGCGCCGCTTCATCAATGGCTGACTTTAATTGCTTGTGTGGCTGGGGATGCAGAGTCGGCAGCGGCTCGCTAGCCGGCGCAGGCCACGCGTTTGCAGACAGGTCATTACCGGTCAGGCTGGTGGAGACCCAGGCGCGGTCACTGGGGATATTCCAGCTGGTCTCATTAGACAGATAGGAAGACACCAGTAGAAACAGCGCTGCGGCGACAACGCCTACAGTCACACTGGCTAAAGAAATACCATTGCTGACTTCGTTTGCAACATATTCACTAGAACTCTGGGCATGACTCATGACAAAATCTCCTGCTAGCCTTGCGGTTAAGCGACAGTACTTCAGCCGGCATCATGCGCCGCCGGTGAGCACCAGGATAATCAAAATCAGCAACACCAGGCCGAGGCCGCCGCTTGGGTAATAGCCCCATTTAGCGCTATGTGGCCAGGTAGGCAAGGCGCCTATCAGAGCGAGAATTAACAGCACGATCAAAATGGTATGCAGCATGAACTTCTCCTAAACCTTACCTAACAATATTGAAAATCGAGGGGCAAGCTCATTGTTGCAAGCAAGTCTTGTCACTCAATGTCTGTAGGCTCAATCATGCAGGCTTTGTCAGAAACGCTGTATACCGTTTCAGCTGAATTTAACGTAGGAATCTTCGGACAAGAAAACAGACACCATCAGGCGCTAGAGATGGAAGATTTCGGATGAACGGCAGCCTGTACAGGCCTCGTTCAGAGGGGGAAGTTAAATAAAATTTTTCCTACAAACGCCAGGCACAGAACCTGCATCAGATTGCTGCAAGAGATTGGCTATTTAAGCTGAAGATCCAGATTGGAAAGCGCGGCTTCCAATGCCTCCAGCGCGATCGGTTTGGTGAGGTGGATATCAAAACCTGCCTGCTGCGACATGGCGATATCTTTTTGCTGGCCATAGCCGGTGAGCGCGATCATAAAGGGAGCCTGGCGTGCGTTGTTTCTGATGAGAGTGGCCAGTTCATAGCCGCTCATGCCTGGCAATCCGATATCGAGGATGACGATATCGGGGTCAAATTCAGGCAGCATCACCAGTGCATCGTCAGGATGGGTCGCGGTGGCAGTGATATAGCCTATCAGTTGCAAGTATTCAGCCAGGGTTTGCACAGCATCGACATTGTCATCGACCAGCAGTATCTTCCTGGTCGATACCGTGTGGGCAGCTTTCTCAGCGATGGTCGCCGCCGGGGCTGTATCCTGCGCCATAGGCAGCAGCACTGAGAATTTGGCGCCATGGCCTTCCACACTTTCTACCTGCACCCTGCCCTTATGCAACTCGACCAAGCTTTTCACCACCGACAAGCCTATGCCCAGGCCGCCTTGCGACCTTTCCAGAGTTTGCCTGCCCTGCTCGAACATATTGAATATATTGGGCAGCAACTCAGCCGGAATGCCCGGCCCCTGATCCTGGATAGTGATCTCTATCATGTTGCCGCTGGGCATGGCGCTGACGGAGATCTGCCCGCCCTCGTCCATGAATTTGGCGGCATTATTCAACAGGTTGCTGAAGATCTGAATCAGGCGATAAGCATCGCCACGCACAAAATGCGTATGCCCGGCCGACAAGCTTTTGCTGAAATGATGCCGTTTTTCGTTCAACAGCGGCGTACAGTTTTCTATGGCCCTGGCCAGCACATCATTAAGGTCCACCAGCTCATTTTTCAGGGTGGTCTTACCGGCGGTGATACGCGAGATATCCAGCAGATCATCCACCAGCTGGGCCAGGTGCTTGGCTTGGCGGTCTATGATATGCAGCTCGTTAGGCAGGTCGCCCTGGTTTTTGAGTTTCAGGACATCCAGGGACATCATGATAGGCGCCAATGGGTTGCGCAGTTCATGGCCAAGTATGGCCATGAACTCATCTTTAGCGCTTGGCTCTTTCGGTTTCCTGCTGCGCCCTGGCGGTCAGTATGCCGGTGCCAGCCAGCGTGATCGCCGCGCGGATAAATGCCAGATCAGTCAGTGTAGGGAAATCAGGTTTTTCCGAGCCGAACCAGATGGTGTCGGCGGTGGGGCCATAACCCAGCCTGAGCTTGATCAGCTGCAGCTGCTTGCCGCGCAGCACAACCGGGTAAGGCTTTGCTTCCTGCATGGGCAGCTGTTTGAAATCATTGAGGCTAGTCTGCCAGGCGGCCAGCTGCTCGTCTGCTTCCATCTGGCGATCCCACATCAGCGAGGCATGACTTGAGTTTGGCTCTAGCTGCACTTCTGAATAAATAAAGCGTATCGGCAGCGTGCGCTCTATCGCTTCAAACGTGAGCCTGAGAATAGCCTTGCCACTGCGCCCTACCCATAAGCCGGGTAGCGCGAGCAAGCCCATCATATTACGCAAGGTATCAGATAACTGTGAAGGGATCACCCGCTCATCAGGTGCTGGCGGGTTGACCAGTTTAAGGTAACTGACCTTGTTCTCATCCATCATGAGTAGGCCGCACGGGCGTTTAACTCTTCCAGCATTTGCGAAGCCGGTGTGTAGAAAGGGTTTTCCTGCACCACACCATTGACCAGCGTCAGCGGGTGCGTGCGCAACAAATCCATCATCATGGAGCCTGACAATTTGGCAATATCGTAAACACAGACTGCAGGTTGCTTGTTGACGATAAGGAACTCGTTCACTTCAGCCTCGTAGGAGAGTATGCCTCTGAAATCCATCTCTTCAAGAAATACCCAGTCCATATCGCCAACCACTCGCAGGCGTGGAAACCCGGCATCTATGGCAGCATTACGCGCCTCGACCAGCTGAGCCAGCATATTCTTGCGCTCAAAGCTACTACCCTCAAGATATGACTGATGCCAGGTCATGACTTCTAACTGGCCGGTTTTTTCCAGTTCTGGCACATTGATGCCATAGCTGCTCAAACGGGATCTGTGGTCTTGTTCATTGAGCGGGTTGACCAGATGCAGCGTCTTCTCGCCTTGTCCGTGTGCTTCGGCATAAAACGGCAGCAATACATCGTATTCATCGGCCTTGCTGTTAAAAAAGGCACAGACATGAAAGTGATCTGTCAGGGGTGTACCCGCTAATGTAAAACTGCTCATGATGTGACCCCATGGTGTAGTTGGCAGAAGTTGTGGGAATTTATGCTTTTTCTGACCAATTAGCAAGCTACATGTGGGCAGGCATAGGCCTAATAACATCTTGATACTAAATATAAAGATGGCAGCTTATTGAGCAGTTAGGCAATAGGGACTGCGCACAGCAAAACGCCAGCGGCCCAAGCTTAGTGCTTATCTGCTAGGCTGGCGTAAACCTTCATTCGGCCCTGGATTTCAGGTTTTGCAGCAGGGAGTATTTTTCTCTGTCTATCTCATCCTGCGTCCTGATACCCATGCGCCGTAACACCGGCAATGGCGGACACCAGCCCTGCACACCATGTTGCAGTAAGAAAGGCAGCACCACTGCTGGCAAGGCCAGCCATTTCTTACTCACGGTCAGGCCTAATACCAAGCCGGTCAGCGCCAGGGTAGAAGCATTCACTTCCAGCACGCGTTCTACATCCCATTCTTTTTCTAAAGCCAGGATACGTTTCTTGACTTCCCACGCTGGCCTGGTGGAGTAATACTGGATATTACGGTTAGTGACCAGATCGATATGGATATTGATGTCTGCCGCGGTGGAGTTTCTGACCCGGTCAAACTGGTTGGTATTTCTCACTTGATAATTCACGTCCATGATCTATTCCTCGAATGTCTGATTTAGCGGATTACTGACTTGGCGATTGGCAAACAGGGCGGATGGTCAAACAGGCCCTAACTCCCTGCGGCATGTCTGATATTGAGACCCAGCTTCATATTTGCCGGGATAGCCTTGTCTATCATCTTGGGCGGTGGCAGGTCCAGCGCATCCATCATGTGGATAAACTCTGCGCGGCTTTTGCCGGCCAGACGTTTGTTGGTGCGTTTTTCATGACCTATGGTCGAGCTGGTATTGCCATCATAGTCATGACATGGGTAGACCAGGGTCTCATCCGGGTAGCTGAACAGTCGTTGCGTGATGCTGTCGTAAAGTGTGCCGGCATCGCCGTTCTGGAAATCGGTACGGCCGCAGCCATTGATCAACAGGCTATCACCAGTGAATAATTTGCCATTCCAGTAATAAGACATGGCACCCGCAGTATGCCCAGGAGTATGTAGTGCCTGTATGACCTGCTGCCGACCAAACGTCAAAGACTGGCCATCAGCCAGCTGGATCTCAGCCGCCGTTATCTTGCAATGCACAGGCGTGGCCGCCCTGGCACCGGTCAAAGAGCATAATGCTCCTGCTGAAGTAATATGATCGGCATGTGCATGTGTTTCCAGCACCAGCCTGAGCTTTAAATCGTGCTCGGCCAACAGTGCCATATATTGATTTAAATGCTGGTCTACCGGGTCTATGATGACAGCTTCTTTGCTGTCGGCATCGGTGAGTAGATAAGTATAAGTGCTGGAGTCATCATCAAAAAACTGATAAAGGTCCTTCATTGTTGTTCCCCACATTTTTACTGATAGCCCTGCTGTGCCTGAGCGGGGTTTTACTTTAGCCACAACCAGCGTTTTCTGATTCTTACGTATTAAACCGGCATTTTGAGCGCAGATGCATTACAAAAGCTGCACATTAAGCGCATCATGGCCTGGCATCAGCCAATGCCCCGGCGGTGTCAGTCGCGGGAGCTAGCTCTGCGTTTGCAGCAAACTGGACTTCATCGCTCTGAGTACTGGACAAAAACGGCGATTCGCCAGCACCCACGTCGTCGAACAAAGGACCGAGCACGATATCAATGGCAACCAAACCGATCAGCATAGCCACCAGCACAGGCAGTATTTTCAACACTGACCAGGCAATGACATTGATCACAGAATTCACTGTACCCCCAACTTCTTTAACTGCATCTCCAACTTCCTTAACAGCACCTGCAAGCTCACTGATCACAGCGGGATATGACATGATGAGATCCTCTCCAATCAAACTTACTGCATAAGGTGAACCAACTGGCAACTGTCAATGCTAAGCAAACCAGAAGGGGGTGCATGACTAGTTTGGACAGCGCTGAGATCAGACTGGTTCTAAACTGGCCATGCTGGTTTTTACTTTAATTTGTGGTGGCTGGTGGGGCAGATTCATACTCAGTCGGCTGCACCGGATTGCCTTTGGTGGTACCTGCTTTTTCATCTTTATTATTCAACACTTTGTTTTTCTTTTTCTTGAACTGCGGGTCAGCAGAGCCTTTATCTGTACGTGCATTCTGCTGTTTCACCTGCGGAGTATCGGAATTGCCGAGGTTGCTAGCATCATTAGGCACACCGTTCTGGTTGACGTCAGTCGGGCCCTTATCGGTGTAGCGTTGCTGTCTTTCCACTTGTGGCGAATTTGAAGTGCCTAATTTGGCACCATCATCTTTGCTCTCAGCGGCATAGCTGGAAATCGATACTGTAGAAACGAGTAATGCAATCAGAAGTTTATTCATGCTTATATCCTTTAAAATTGGGCTACCTTATAAAAGTGAGCATAAGTGACTAAAAGTCAGTTCTTTTAAGCTTGAGTCATTAGATAATGATTTCGCCAACGCATCTATCAGTTGGCCGCCCATTCCCATGTAGGAAGTTGCTGACTTATGCTGACGCAGCCAAGCAAAAAGAAGCCAGGGCTCAGCTGTGAATGCCTGATGGCAAGCACTGCAGCCTGGCATTCTCCAGGCCGCTCTAAAGGCCTAAGTGGCGGTTGCTGATATCGCGGTTCGGCCGGTCTGGTTCAGGCAGATCAGGATCCGGTAGCGGATCTATGTTTGATCGCTGATCTATGTTTGATCGCTGATCTATATCCTCATCCACCTCAACATCTTCACCAGGATCTATCTCATCATCATGACCGGGGAAACCAACCGGGTCTATCACTGCCGGATTGATAATATCGGGGTCTATAGGGTCCGGATTGCTGGGGTCGGGAAATGTCACTTCTACTTCTGTCACGGCTGAATTGCCATGCTGATTTAAAGCCATTGCCATCTCCTTTGCTTATGTAATGCTGGTAATTTGTCTGATTAAAAATCGCGTATAACCAGATTAAAGACATTGCACAGGCAAGGTTATCGGCAAAAGACTGATAAGCACGTAAGAATCCTGCCCGCGCTTGCACCAAAGCAAGCGGGGCTGATTATTTGTGAAACGAATCTGACACTAAAATCAGTGATGTGCGAGTATCACACTCAGCAGATAAAAATTACATTGGTGTAAATCATAAAGTTGTGTGAACCTGGATAATTCAAGCCGGGTCTACAGGTACAAGCCCGCTTTCCTGCGCACGAATAATGCAGCATGGGTAATGAAGCAACTTGCGGTGACGTCGTTACGCTTCCACTTTGTACTAAACCAGCAGCGCCTGTGTGACCAAGGCACTGTCAGGCAGTTATTTTCGATCAACCTTACACCAAAGGATCAAGCAATGAGTATCGATAGACTATCTGCTGATGATTTAATCAGCCCCGGCCGTGCCGATCAGGCACTGGTAACCAACGAATCCATATTGAACAATGCCCTGAAAAACAATCAGTTTGCGCTGTTTTACCAACCGCAGATCAATTTGCCCACCGGCGAAGTGGTGGGGTTTGAGGGTCTGTTGCGCTGGCGGCACCCGGAGTATGGCGTCAAGCTGCCGGACGCCTTTATCGCCACCGCCGAACAAACCGGACAGATCGCAGAACTCACGCAACTGGTGATAGACACCGGTTTTAAATTCATAGAAAAACTGCAGCCGCAGCTGTCTTTTTCCCTCAACGTTTCATCCCTGTGCATACGCGACGACCATCTGCTGCATACGCTGGATAGCTGCTGCAATGAGTTTCATATAGACCCGCACCGGGTAGTGCTGGAATTCACCGAGAAAGCCACCCTGGAAAACCCGCAACAGGCTGAAGATATCCTCGGCCAACTAAAAACCAATGGCTTCCGCCTGGGTATAGATGATGCAGGCACTGGTTATGCGGATATGCCGGACTTGGGCAAAATGCATTTTTCCGAGCTCAAGATAGATAAGTCGCTGGTCACGACGATGGAGACTTCATCCAAATCGCGCAAATCTATCATTTCGACCATTGCCCTGGCCGAGAGCCTGGGCATAGCCACCATAGCCGAAGGCATAGAAAATAATCTGGAAGCGATAGGATTGCGCGAGTTGGGCTGTCAATTTGGCCAGGGCTACTACTTTGCCCGGCCTATGGATGAAGCAGATACTTTAAGATGGCTGGAAAACTGGAATAAACGCCCCAGCCTGCTGACCTGAGTAAGACCAAACCAGGCCAGCTGGGCATGCTAGTGGCTAGCGCTTGTTTTTGCGCGCCAGCATATCCACGTAGGAATCTTCTAGCATTTGTTGCGGCGAAACGCCCAGATCTGCCATCAGCAGTGTAGCCTCGGCGATGGCGTTTTCCGGGCTTTCGTCTTCTTCGAGCACCACTTCCAGTTCTAAAAACTCGCCCAGGTTGTCGACGCGGTCTAGATGTATGCGGGTGCGGCCACACATGATCAGCGTGCGCTGTTTGATCACGCGGCCTATCACGCCCTGGCCTGCGCTCAACACATCCCTGAGCGTATTCGGCTCACTGGTAGGTGTGACCAGATAAAACGACTCTTTGGGGCCGGATTGGTGGGCGCGCCGGTAAAAAATCAGCTCCCCCCTGGCTTGATCGAACATGCGCAATTTCAAGCGGCCATTGTTACACTGGAAAAAAGTATCGTCCTGGAAAATCTCTACAGGCGTTGAAGTCGCCTGTGCAAGTGCTTTGGGAAGAATAGAACTGATGCTCTCTATATTTGCTTTTATTTCTATATTGCGTGCCACTTGTTGTTACCAGAGTTGTGATGAATTGCCTGCGAGTATAGCAAAAACCATAGCTATAAATATGTCAAAAGCTGAGACAGCACCGGACTAATTCGTCGCGGTGCTGCCAGGTTTATTTTTGGGTGAAATCCAGGTTTATTTTTGAGTGAAATAAAGTTCACGCCAGCCAACTTAAAAGCGGTAATGCCAGTACACACTCACCACTTCTACCCCCGGGTTGACACTATCCAGATTGGCATTAGACAAATGGCTGACTGCCAGACCCAGGCTGTTGTTAGGGTTTAGGTCTTTAGCCAGTTCGAGCTGGGTCCTGAACTCCACCGGATAGCCCAGATCGAGGTCACTGCTGCCGCGGCTGTAATAGCCCACGCCCAGACCAGGTTTCAGGTGCCAGCTATCGGCAAACTGCCAGTCATACAGCAGGCCACCGCCCAGCCATATGCTGCCATCAGTGGTGGCTTGTACACCTAACCACGGTTTAAGGTCATCCAACCAGACTGAGGTATCGTATTCGTAATCGACTCGAAAATCGGTAGCGGAATTGGAACCATCTATATCATAGCTACCTATGGCAAAGCCCAGCGTATCGGCGTGAGCATTCACAGCAGTGGCCGCAGCCAGCGCGAGTATAAGCGTGATTTTTTTCATTTTTTAGCATGCCATAGTAGTGAATTGTTGTTTAACAGCGAATATACCCTTGATCTTGTGGCTGATGGCCAGATCATCCAGCGAGACTATGCCCACCAGGTGATAGCCACGGTCCAGCACCAGCAACCTGCGCAACTGGTGTTCGGTCATAAAATTGATGGCATGTTCGGTAGACTGGTCAGAAAACACATACTTGGCTTCAAATGCCATAAAGTGCTCTATGCTGTTTTCTTCAAGTGACAGGCCGTTGGCCAAAGCCTTGACTGCGATATCACGCACGCTGAGTGTGCCCAGCAGTCGATTGTCTTCACAGATAGGCAGGACGTCATAATCATGTTGTTCCATGATCTGCGCTGCATATTTAAGCGACTCTCCTGGTGGAGCAGTCACAACATTGGTGGTCATTACCTGGTTGATGATCATGTGCACCCCTTTAAGCTCAAGCAATCATTGATAGGCATAAAGACGGCGGCCCGTTAAGAGCCACCGTATCGCTGATCAGCAGGCCGGGAAACCTTTTACAGGTTCGACAACTGCTATCAACGCTGCCAGATTAATGAAATTGCATGTCAGCGTTTATCAGAATTGCGCTGCAAATGTTGTAGGATTTGTCGGACTCAACGCTATCCCCAGGAAAATGCGGCAGGCAATAAAAAACCAGGCAGCTAGCCTGGTTGGTTTGAATCTGTCGGCATTTCAGCAACTGAGACCGCTGACCATCAAGCGCCAGTGTCTAAGTCAGTGCTGGTGCCGCCCGCTTATTTATGCGGGATCAGACTGTCATCCGGAATCTTGCCGGGTTCGATCTCTGGCTCAATGGCAGGGTCAGTCTGCGGGTCTACGCCTGGAATGTTGCCGGGTGTTATTTCGGGAGCCGTATGAGGCTCGATTTCAGGAATTGTCGGCGGGCTGCCGGAGTTACCGTCATTGCTTCTATTCGGGTTGAGGTCATCGCCAGTCTGCTCGTTCCGGCCGGTGCCAGCTTGTCCTTCGATCAGGCCATTTGGGTCTGTAGCCATACTTATCTCCTATGCTAAACATTGTTCACGTGAATGACGGCATATTGCCTGTGAGATGCATGATAGGGATAAGTACAGGCTGGCATCATCAGCATACGGCTGAAAGCCGTGTAAGAATTTCGCCTGACCGGGCCAGGTCAGCGCGTGTAAGAACTTTGCAAAACAGCCTCTGTCACTATATTTAAGACATATTAGTTAAGACACTTTAACCACTGCCGCGTCTGCAAGCCTGCTCTTGCTGACAGCATCTGACAGACAAAACTGCCTTTTATCGGTAATATACTAGCCAAATATTTTCTGGCATGACCAAAAAATTGCAAGCCATTGATTAAATTAAGAAATAAAACAAATATCCATCAATAATTACTACAATAAATATTAGACTATCTTATGAGCAAACATCCTGAAAAGCCTTCGCATTCGCAAGGTTCTACCATAGAAGTCACCGAATATCATAACGACGCGATCGCCGAGCATAAAGACGATATCTTTTTTGCGGCGATAGAAAGCACGCGTATGCCCATGCTGGTGACCGACCCCAGGCAGCCGGATAATCCTATCGTGTTTGCCAATAAGGCTTTTATTTCCATGAGTGGTTACACCGCGGATGAGATCATAGGCCATAACTGTCGTTTTCTACAGGGCCCGGACACCGACCCGCATACCGTGACCTCCATACGTGAAGCGATCGCTTCGCGCACCGAGATCACCACTGAGATACTGAACTACCGCAAGGATGGTTCTTCGTTCTGGAACGCCTTGTTCATTTCACCGGTATACAACAAGCAAAAAGAACTGGTGTATTACTTTGCCTCGCAGCTGGACGTGAGCAGACGCCGTGATGCCGAAGACGCGTTGACGCAAGCGCAAAAAATGGAAGCGCTGGGCCAGCTGACCGGCGGCATCTCGCACGACTTCAATAACTTTCTGCAAGTGATGTCTGGGCATGTGGATATCCTCAACCTGAAGATCAGCAGGCAACAAGCCGATGACGCCACTATACTGCGCGGCCTGGACAGCATACGCAGCGCGGTGAACAAAGCCTCTGCACTGACCCAGCAATTGCTGGCCTTTGCCCGCAAGCAACGGCTGGATGGGCGTATCGTCAACCTGAATAACGTGGCGCAGGGCATCAGCGACCTGGTGCTGAAAACGCTGGGGCACGAGATATCGCTGCAGCGCGAGCTTGAGCCGGAACTGCATAACTGCCAGCTCGACCCTACCCAGCTTGAAGCCTGCCTGATCAATGTACTGGTCAATGCGCGCGACGCCATGCCTAAAGGCGGCAAGGTCACGCTGATCACAGAAAATGTCGTGGTCACGCCGCAGGACATCAGCGCTTATGCCGGCCTGCCACCAGGGCGCTATGTTTCGATCGCCATCACCGATACCGGCACCGGCATCCCGCCGGAAATCCTCAATCGCGTCATGGACCCTTTCTTCACCACCAAGGAAGAAGGCAAAGGCACCGGCCTGGGTCTTTCCATGGTCTATGGCTTTGCCAAACAATCCGGCGGCACCGCCACCATCTATTCAGAACTCGGGATAGGCACCACGGTGCGCATGTATTTCAAAGCGACTGACCAGACGCGTCACCCCGATCTGCTTGCCGGCAAGAACCCGCAAGACCGTGGCGGCAAAGAAACCGTACTGGTGGTGGATGACAGACCGGAAGTCTCGGAACTGGCGATGGAAATGCTGCTGACCCTGGGTTATGAAGTGATCATCTCCAATAGCGCCAGCGAAGCCATCAACACCACCAAAAAACTGATAGCGAAAAACCAGCCGCCACAACTGCTGTTCTCTGACATCATCATGCCTGGCGGCATTAACGGTATCCTGCTGGCGCGCGAGTTGCGCAAACTGATCCCCAACCTGCCGATATTGCTGACCACCGGTTATGCCGGATCGCCAGACAAGGAACAGGACCAGGGCGTGGAATTTGAAGTGCTGACCAAGCCCTACAAAATGACAGACCTGGCCAAAAAAGTGCGGGCAGTGCTGGAAGGCCCTACCGTATTACAGAAACGCGGCAAATAAGCAGTGCCATTGCTGCAAGACGTAGCCGCGTTATGCGAACATCGTTTTAAAGTCTATGGCCAGCATGCTGGCCATAGCGGCGATGAATATCATGGCCCGCACTGTTTTACGCCGGTTCAGTGCTGTGCACAGTAATACTCTGGTCAAAGGCAGCAAGCCCATGCTGCCTGCCAGCCACACCCTGACTACCCCGGCGCCGTTAGCGCGACGAAAATCATCCAGCGCACTTAGCCAGCTTTCGTCACTGCGTTTGCACCTTATTACACCCCCAAGTAGCAACAACAACCTTGTATTGCAGTGCCACAAAGCGGTATCGCTATGCTCAGACGCCTGCCCCGCTTGACCATGCCATAAAACCGTTTCTGCTATAGCAGCGCGCCTTTCAAGCGCGCAATACAGACCTTAGTTTTGAGCCACGCCTGTTCAGGTATCACAATAAACACAAAAAATTCGCCTGAGTCGACAGGCATAGCCATCTAAAATATCGCATAATAACCACACCTACCGCCACAGGAAGCATACTCAACCTAGATTAACCATACACCCAAACAAACCGCCCCCTCTTTAAAAGTTTATGAGAACAGGATTGGATTTTGACCAAAATAACAAAAGGAAACGTCATCAAGAACCTGGAATTCGATCCGCATGCGCTGGCCTGCGAAGAGTTGCGTCATGTCTACAGAGGTAAAAGCAGCAACCAGCTGATCGTGTTGTTCAGCGGCTTTATTGCTGCGGCCATGCTGGCCTGGGATATAGGCATTGTTTATGGCTGCGCGTGGTATGCCTGGTTGCTGGTGGCCCATGCCTGGCACTGGTGGCTGGGGCGTCTGGATTTTGTTTCTGCCAATATCAGCGCCGAACTGGCGCGCATCAACCGCCATGTCATGGCCGCGGCCTTTGCCGGCCTGGGCTGGGGTGCGCTCGCCATCGCACTACCCTTGTTGAGCCGGCCCAGCAAAGCCGCCATTCTTATCATCATGCTGATAGGTGTGATCGTTGCGCTGCCACGGCTGGTGGTGTTCCTGCCTATCTTTTTTGCCTTCGCTGCCGGTGTGTATGTGCCTTTGCTGCTGGCTACGCCTTTCCTCGATTTTGAGACTTTGCATATGGTCATGGTGATGCTGGTGGCGGTGGGCGCCACCTTGTGGGCATCGGCCAGCGAGATACGCAAGATCCTGATCGATGTCTTGCTGAAACAAGTGGCATCAGAGCAGGCATCGTGGGAAGACAAACTGACTGGCATAGGTAACCGGCGCAGCTTTGATACCAACTTTGCCAATCAATGGGCACAGGCATCGCGGGCTAAAGTGCCGCTGTCACTGATGATGGTGGATGTGGATTTTTTCAAGAAATTCAATGACAACTATGGTCACCAGGCCGGGGATGAGTGCTTGCGGCAAGTAGCACAGGCACTGGACGGTTGCGCGCGTCGCGCTGGCGATTCAGTCACCCGTTATGGCGGCGAGGAGTTTGCGGTGGTGCTGTTTCACACCTCGCTGAACGAGGCGCAAAACATCAGCGAGAAGATGCTCAATGCGGTACGCAAACTGGCTATGCCGCACGCACAGTCCCCGCATGAAGTCGTCACTATCTCTATGGGCATCGCTACCATTCTGCCTACCATGCATGACGACATGCAGCATTTTGTCGAGCAAGCCGACAAATGCCTTTATCGTGCCAAAGAGAACGGTCGCAACCGCGCCGAATGGCAGGTAGTGGCTAACGTAAAGTAACAATCCCTTTAAATTTATCCCTGGCTTACCCAAAAAAAGACTGTCATTGTCACAATTTGTCAGCTTTTAGACAAAATGTGTGAATTAGCGATAGCAAATGTTGCCTTGTATGTTTGTTAAAAATCAAACAAACCCTATTGAATTCATATAGTTACACCTTATTTCACCTAGATTAACATTCATGGCACGCAAGTTGCTAATTGTATTGAGAGCAATATATGCTCGGTAGAAAAGAGTAACAAGGTGTCGCTTTCCTAGGGATGCACTTTGACTTACCACTGAAAGTACCTCTCGAGTACTGACTCTTTTCAATGTGTCATGGATTGGGGGTATTTAACGTACCTCGCTTATTAATTCTCGGGGATTCCAGATGTTAAATTCTATCAAAACAGCTTTTGTAAACTTCATTTCTGACGAAGAAGGTGCCAGTGCCATTGAGTATGCATTGATTGCAGCCATGGTCGCCATTGCCCTGATCAGCTTTGTCACGCCTATCAATGATGCAATTACAGATATCTTCGATCGAATCACCACAGCGCTGACTATTTAAGCGCCTGAGTCATCGCCAGCCGTAGTGGCGATCAACGACAAGATGCATAGCATGACTATTGCAGAAATGATTGTAATTGCCTGGTGCCTGGGTGTGACCCTGGCAGATATGCGCGCCAGGCGCATCCCCAATCTGATGAGCCTGGGGATGTGCCTGATCGCCATAGTCTGCTTGCTGGTCACCGGCCATACGCTGCTCAATGCCAGCATGCATTCTGCGTTGCTGGCTGCCGCCATCGCCTTGCTGTTGACCCTGCCCGCTTATGCAGCACGTCTGCTGGGTGCTGGCGATGTCAAATTATTGCTGGCGATCGCCCTGGTCAGCGGCAGTGACTTCACGCTGTTTGCCTTTGTGATCGCCGCCGTGCTGACCGTGATTGCTGCGGCAATTTATTTATCGCTGACCCGCTTGCGCACACCGCCCACCACCCGCACCAGATGGCTGCCGTTTGGCGCCGCTCTGAGTGTGGGATTGCTGCTGGCAATGGGAGTGAGCAGATGATGAACACCCTGCGCAAAGCCAGCCGTCTGCAGCCAGAAAAAGGCGCAGTAGCCATAGAGTTCATGCTGCTGTTCATGCTGTTTTTTGCGCTGTTTTACGCCATGGTCAACTATGCCATGGTGATGTTGATGCAATCGGCTTTTGCCCATGCGGCAGAAGAAGGTGCACGCGCCGCCATTGCCGTAGACAGACTGGCATTTGCCAATAACCTGGCTTACCTCAGCAGCGGCGTAGACCCCAAGGTGCGCAGTGTGGTGGGTGATACGCTGAACTGGTTACCGGCAAAATCCAGGGACAAAGTGCTGGGCGCGGGTAACAGCCGGGTGCAGCTGAGCATGAGTGGCAACCAACTCACCGTCAGCGTGGTGTACAGCGACTATGCTGCTGACCCGCTGATCCCTATGCTGACTTTACCCATCATAGGCCAGATTCCCCGAGTGCCTGCCGACCTGGCAGGCAAAGCAGTGATAGAACTTTAAGTTTAAATTCAAGTTTAAGTTTAACTAGAGGATTAGGCATAGTGAACAGTACATTTTTGCGTGTATTGGCAATATTGATGGTGATCGCTGCGATGGTGACAGCTTTCGTCGGCTATAAGCTGAGCCAGAAAAAACCGGCCGCCAGCCTGGCGGTGGTAGTGCCGACCTATACCCAGGTGATAGCGAAAAAAACGCTAGCGGCAGGCCATGTGCTGGTCAGCGAAGATCTGGAGACAGCCACTGGCCCCCAGTTTAACCAGCATGGGTTCAGCAACCCGCAGGCGCTGCTGGGCAAAACCACGGCTGCGCCTATCCTCAAAGGTGCGCCATTCAATGCCGCACATTTTCCTGTTATCAGTGAGCTGGGCCAGTCACTGGCAGCCCATGAGCGTGCCGTCGCCATCAAGGTCAACGAAGTGGTCGGCGTAGGCGGATTCATCAAGCCTGGCGACCATGTCGATGTTTTGCTGTATCTGCACCAGGACCGCGAAACCGGCGAGATCAGTTCGGCCCAGGTAGTGCTCAGCAATGTGAAAGTGCTGGCCTACGGTGCAGTCACCGCCGCCAGCGAATCTGGCCAGGCCGAGTCACTGACACCGGCCACGCCTGGCAAACTGGGCAGTAGCAGCAGATCCGAAAAAAGCGGCAAAGACAGTCGTTCTGCCATCCTGGCGGTACCCGCAGCAGAGATGGCAAAACTGATGCTGGCAGATAGCACAGGCAGTTTGCGCCTGGCTTTGCGCGGCGAGGCATTGCCTGATAGCAGCAACGCGGTGGCGGATAACCAGTTTATCCGCCTGGCTGATGTTTCCCAGGCTGCTGCGTCGCGGCAAGCGGCACCATCAGCCACAGTGGCAACCAGCCAGGTGACGGTAAAAAAACCGGCTGCACCTGCCAGGCCTAAACAAGAGCGCGTGATCGTGCACCGCGGCGAAAACACAGAGGTCATCCATGTGGCCAGGTAATCATGCAAAGCAAAGGTTGATCATGTCAGCGTTTAAATACATCTGCTCTGTGCTGTTTGGCAGCCTGTGTTGCCTGGCCCTGCTTGCGCAGGCAGAACAGACAGATGCCTTGCAACTTTCCATAGGCGACCAGCAGGTCTATGTGCATGCCAGACCGGTCAAACGAGTGGCGGTAGGCAACCCGGAGATGCTGAGCATCAGCATGCTGACTTCGCGCAATATCCTCATCACCGGCAAACAGGCCGGCGTGACCGAGATCGCCATCTGGGAAAGCGAAAAAGCCGCAGCACCGGCCAAACAGCTTAAAGTCGCGGTCAGTGTGAGCACCGACCTGGAAAAGCAGCGTTTGCAGTTCTCCAGATCGATTAAAGTACAACCCGCCGGCCACCAGGTGGCGATCTCCGGCGAAGTGGATTCGCTGGAAGAACACGCATTGGCCACGCAGGCGATAGACCCCAAACCTGCCCCTATCGATGCCACCGTCAACAGCTTCAGCAACCAGGTGCAGATCGATATCAAGGTGGTAGAAGTCAGCCGGCAGAACATGATGCGGGCCGGGTTCTTCCTCGGTAAAAACAGCAGCAATTCCACTCTGGCCATAGGCTCCCCCGGCAACCTCAGCGGTGTACGCAACGAGGGCAATGGCTTTACCCTGGAAAGCGCCTCCGGGTTTTTCCCGGCTTCCAGCGCTTTCAACTTTGTGGCGGGCAATGCCGGCCGCGGCTTGCTGGGCACCCTGAGTATCCTGGAACAGAACGGCTTTGCCTACACGCTGGCTGAGCCCAGCCTGACTGCACTTTCCGGCCAGAGTGCCAGTTTCCTGGCCGGTGGTGAATATCCGGTGCCTATCCGTGCCGGCGCCGGTGGCGATAGCACGGTGACCATACGTTATAAAGAATATGGCGTGCGCCTGATGCTGACGCCAACGGTGCTGGATAGCAACCGTATCTATCTGAAAGTGTCGCCCGAGGTCAGCGAAATAGACTTTACCAACGCGGTGCAGAGCGGCGGGGTTTCCGTGCCTGGCCTGCGCGTGCGCAGAACCGATACCAGTGTCTCGCTGGGTGATGGCGAGAGTTTTGTCATCAGCGGGCTGGTCAGCCGTAACACGCTGCAAAATGTGGACAAGATCCCTGGCCTGGGTAACTTGCCCATCATAGGCGCGTTTTTCCGCTCTACCCGCTTTGACCGTGAGGATAAAGAATTACTGATGATAGTCACCCCGCACCTGGTGCGGCCCATCGCCAAAGACGCCGCATTGCCGGCCATGCCGGGCGGCAACCTGCGTAACTACAACCCCAGTTTCAGTGACCTGTTCTTCCAAAAAGGGCCCAAGCCGGATACCGGCATCCCTGCCACCGGTTTTTCGAGGTAAGCCATGAGCGAACGCAACTGCTTTATTGCCATTACCCACAGTCATGAGTGCCTGCAATGGTTGGGTCAATCGCTCAGGGATGAGGGCGACCTGATACCGGCTGATTCGCCCACCACCGAGCGCGTGGTGCAACTGGCCGATGCTATCGGTGCCTCCATCATTTTTGTGCAGCTGAACCCGGCCGACTACAGGCAGGAAGCTTTGCTGATAGAGGGTATTATCGCGGCCAAGCCTTTCCTGCCAGTGATAGTAGTGGCAGATAGTTTTGACCAGAACCTGCTGTTGACCGTGATACGTCTGGGCGCACGCGACTTTATCAAAAGCGGCAGCCGTGCCAGCGAAGTGGTGGCAGAAGTCAAACGCCTGATCCCGCGCGAAGGCAGTTTGCCAGCCAGCCACAATGACCAGAACGGCAAGATCACTTCGGTGATCAGCGCCCGCCCTGGCAGCGACTCGCCCATGCTGGCACTGCACCTGGCGCTGGCCATCCAGGAGACTGAACCTACCTTGCTGCTAGACCTGGGCGTGCCGCATGGCGACGCCATGCTCTATCTGGGGCTGACTTCTTCCTACAGTTTTATTGATGCCATACGCAGTTTGCGGCGTATAGATTCCACCCTGATACAAACCGGTTTTGGCCGCCACAAGAGTGGTCTCACCGTACTTTCCATGCCTGAAGATTCGTGGACAGGTGCGCAGTTCACCGCCGCCGATGTCTGCGTGTTGTTACGCAGCTTGCGCAGACATTTCTCAAGGATAGTGCTCAACCTTGGCGGCATGGTCGATTCCGATTTTCTGCTGTTGCTGCTGGCGAACGTAGACCAGATCGTGCTGCTGGTCGAGCAAAGTGTGCCCAGTTGCCGCCAGAACATGCAGCTGGTCAAGCACCTGCGCGAAGAGAAAGTCTCACTGGTCAACACCGGCGTGGTGGTAGATCGCTATCTTTCCAAAATGCCGCCGGGTGCAGAGAGTATCGCGCAGTCGTTCGGCCTGCCATTGCTTTCCACCCTGTCATCCTCAGGCATGGCACGGCTGGCGACGATGAACTCGGGTGAAAGCATGTTTGAGCTATCGGCCAACGACCCCTATAGCATCAATGTGCGCAAGCTGGCCGAAAAGCTGCTGGATGGCCAGGCCGGGCCAGTAGAAAAGGCCCCCGGCATGCTGCACAAACTGATTTCTGCATTGATCCCTGCGCATGATAAATCGTAAAGGCAGCATGATGAACTTTCAGCTAGGTGGATTCGATTATGGCCTGAAACAGGCACAAGACTTTCAGGAGCTGAAATTTCAGCTGCACCAGCACCTGATTGCCGAGATAGAGCGTGACCATCTGGGCTTGCTGGACCTGGCACGCGAGTTGATCGCAGACTATGTGCGCGAGAAAGTCATCGCCTATGTCGCCGACCGCCATCTGCCTATCAGCGGTTATGACCTGGACAACCTGGTGGAAGAAGTCGTCGATGAGCTGGCCGGTTATGGCCCGCTGGAAAGCCTGATCAGAGACGACAGGATCAACGACATCCTGGTCAACGGCCCGAAAAAAATATTTATCGAACGCGATGGCAGGCTGGAAACCACCAACCTGCGTTTTATTGATAATGAGCATGTGTTGCGGGTGATACGCCGCATCCTCGCCCACCTGGGACGCCGCATCGATGAAGCCAGCCCCATGGTGGATGCCAGGCTGCCGGATGGCAGCCGCGTCAATGCCATCATCCCGCCGCTGGCACTCGATGGCCCCTGTTTGTCTATCCGTAAATTCCGCAAGCAACCTTTGCTCTCTGCCGACCTGCTGCAATACGGCACCCTGGATGAAGAGATGCTGAGCTTTCTCACCGCAGCGGTAGAGCGTCGCTGCAATCTGATCGTCAGCGGTGGTACCGGTGCGGGCAAAACGACCTTATTGAATGTGTTGAGCCGGTTTATCCCGCCCAACGAACGTATAGTCACCATAGAAGATGCCGCTGAACTGCAACTTGAGCACGAACACGTCGTCAGGCTTGAAACCCGGCCTTCCAATATTGATGGCAATGGCGAGATCACCGCGCGCGAGCTGGTGAAAAACTCCCTGCGCATGCGGCCTGACCGTATCGTGCTCGGCGAGGTGCGTGGCGAAGAAGTGATGGACGTGCTGCAGGCCATGAATACCGGCCATGATGGATGTATGAGTACCGTGCACGCCAACACCCCGGAAGACGCCATGCTGCGCTTTGAGATGCTGGCAGGCCTGGCCAAGTTTCAGGGCACCGAAGGCACCCTGCGCAAAATGATCACCGCCGCCATAGAACTGGTGGTACAGATCGCCCGCATGCCCAACGGACAACGCAAAGTCGTGTCTATCACCGAGATCGCCGGCGTACGCGATGGCCACTTTGTACTCAATGAGTTGTATGCCTATGACGCTGGCAATGGCAATTTTGCGCACCCCGGCGTGCGGCCATGCAACCGCAAACTGCAGAACTTACCGTTCAGGAGGCAATGATGAATATGCTGGCGATGTCATTTCTTCTGCTGCCGGTGGCCATGCTATTTTTTGCCATCTGGATGTTCAGGCACAGCAAACAGGCGCGCATACGCGAGCGCATGGTGCGCCATTTCAGGGAAGTATTGCCTGATGGTACTACCGTTGCCGGCGTCGCCCCCGGTGTGCAGCAGACGCGCTGGCACCAGTTTGTCACCCGTGCCTCGATCTATATCGGTTTTGAACTGCAAAAGAAACATGCTTTCTTGATCCCGCTGGCATTGTTGTTGCTGGCAATGTCAGGCTGGCTGATCTATGGCCTGGCAGGCGCGATACTGATAGTGGGCACTAGCCTGTTCATCTTTGGTTTCTTGCTGCCATACAGCCGCTTGCGCAGGCGCCAGGCACAAACCATCGCCCAGATCCCGCTGTTTATTGACCAGCTGTTACGCAGCCTGAGTACCGGCCGCAGCCTGGAAAGTGCGATTCGCTTTGCCTCTAGCGAATCACTGCCACCGTTGCGTTATATCGTGGACCGCGTCACCCGCGCCGCAGACCTGGGTGCCGACATGGTAGAAAACCTGACCGAGGCGGCCAAACTGCACAACCTGCGTGAACTCAATTTGATCGCCTTGTCCATGCGCATCAGCAACCAGTATGGCGGCAGTCCGCGTGACATGCTGGACAGCGTGGTCAAAATGGTACGCCAGCAGGAACTGGCGCGCCGCGAACTGGCCGCCATGACCGGCGAGACCAGAATGTCGGCCTGGGTGCTGGGCATGACACCTCTCGCCATTGCGCTCTACATCATGGTGATGAACCCCAACTACCTGAACATGCTGCTGGACGATGCCACCGGCAAGACCCTGCTAACCACCGCACTCTGCCTGCAAGGCGCGGGCGCATTTATCCTTTGGCGCATGTTGCGTAGCGTGTAGGCATGAGTCTGTTATGGCCTATCTCTATCGTACTGATGCTGCTGGCGGCAGGGGTGCTGCTATACAGCGCACAGAAAGGCAGCCATCCGCGCTATATACAACGGCGTTTTCGTGAGGCTTTGCAGCAGGAAGGCATACATATCTCTGCCCGGCTGGGGTCACTGGATTTTGAAGAGCTGTTGCACGAGGTGCTGGAAAAAGTCTCGCGCAGCGAAATGCAGGAGATGCAGCGCCTGCTGATCCAGGCCGGCTGGCCCGGGGCCAAGGCAAAACTCACTTTCCTGCTCACGGCATGGCTGCTGCCGCTGCTGCTGGGCATACTGGCCGCCGCTTATGCGATCGCCAACCAGGACAGCTTCACCAATGTGCTGTTCCACTTGCTGTTCACGTTTGCCGCCATTTTTGTGCTGGTGCGCCGCGTGCTGCGCTGGAAGGCACAGGCCCGGCGTGACGCCATCCGCAAAGAGGTGATCCCGTTTTTGCACCTGCTGCGCATGCTGTTTGAAGCAGGTCTTTCTATGGAACATATCTTGTTAGTGATAGAGCAGCAGGGCCAGGCGCTGCTGCCCAATCTGGCCGCTGAATTGCAACTGGTGATCAAACGCATACAGGCCGGTCAGGACCGCGCCGATGCGCTCAATGAAATGGCGGCGCCGCTGGAAGTCATGGAACTGAACGACACCATCGCCATGCTGAAACAGGTGACACGCTATGGCGGCAATATCCGCGAGTCGCTGGCCGAATATACCACCCTGGTTGAACAACGCCAGGTATCCGACCTACGTGAATATGTGAGCAAACTTTCCGCCAAGATGACAGTGATCATGATTCTGTTCCTGTTCCCGGCGCTGATGATATTCCTGGCCGGACCGGGATTTATGGGCTTATCCAAAGCATTACAAGGAGTGAATGGCTTATGAGAAAAACCACACTGATGATGACGATCGCATGGCTTTGCCTGCACAGTCTGCCTAATGCGGCCGCTGCCGAGTTCAACAGCAAGTCTGCACCGCCGATTAAAACGGTTGCCGACAAAGCATGCGCAGAGCTTGCGCCTGAAGAATCCACCAGACTATCGCTGATCCAGCAGATGCTGACAGAAGGCAAGCCGCACGCCGCGCTGGCCCACCTCGATGCCATCAAGGTCAAAAGTGAACGCGCAGAACTGTTGCGTGCCCATGGCCTGCGCCAGACCGGGCGGGCAGCGCAGGCACAGGGCATTTATGAACAGTTAGCCAATAGCTGCGTTTCCGGGCATGCCTATCGCGGCCTGGGGCTGATCGCCAGCCAGGACGGCAAGCTGCCTGAGGCACTGCGCTTTTTGAAAGCCGCCAGCAACACGCTGCCCACCGAACATACCATACGTAATGATTACGGTTATGTGCTGATGCAGGCCGGCCAGAGTGAACCCGCCTTGCATGAGTTTTTGACTGCGGTAGAACTGGCACCGGATTACCGCCAGGCGGCCCACAACCTGGTGTTGCTGCTCTACAAACAAGGCGATATCGCCAGGGCAGATGCATTTGCCAGGCAGTTCGGCCTGGTAGAGGATGAGATGCAGCAACTGAAAAAAATGACGCAAGCCAGCAACAAAACCAACCCATAACCTAGCAAGGATCCGTCATGAACCGAATTTTCATCCTGCTGCTAACTGGACTCTGCACCCTCTCTGCCGCCGTAGCAGACGAGGTGCCAGATCAGGCTACGCAAGCCGCAGAGCAGCCATCACAGCCATCCTTATCACCGACGCAGCAATGGCTGCAACTGCAACGGTCAGGCAAATCGGCCTCGGCCCAGGCACAACCATACTCGGGCGAAGTCATGGATAAAGTACATACGCGCTACCTCAAGAGCTTTGAAAAACCGATTCCGGAGTTCTTTGAGCATGAGATGCGCACCGCTCGCTAACTACCCTTACCAGCGCGGGGCCATTGCTCTGGCCGGCGGACTGGTATTGTTGCTGGCATTACTGCTGACTATGCTGGTAGTGGATAGCGGCCGCCTGTGGATGCAACAGAAAAAACTGCAATCTATCGCCGATATGTCGGCTATCCATACCGCGCGCCATCTTGGTTGTAATAGCAGCCAGCAGGCTGTGATACAGATCGCGCAACAAGCCGCCCTGAATAATGGTTTTGATGGCCAGCTCGCCGCCAGCCCCAACCAGGTGCTGCTAGGCAGGCTGGATACGGTACAAGGCATACGCCAGTTCACTGCCGACGGCAGTACGGGCGCTGTCTATGTCAGGGCGACCAAACAGGTGCCCAGCAGCCTGATCGCCGGCGGCCTGTTCGGCAACACAGTCACTTTGCATGCAGAAGCCGTGTCTATGTCTGACCCGCCACTGGCCACTTTTGGCGTGGGCAGTTTCACCACCAGCCTGACCAGCCAGCAATCCGTGCTACTGAACGGGCTGTTAGGCGGTATGCTGGGCGGCCCGCTCAACCTGGATGCGCTGACCTACCGCGGCATTGCCGCCACCAAAGTCACTTTGCACGATCTGCTGGCGGTTTCCGGACAAGCTGGCACGGTGGAAGAGCTGCTGAATACCAATCTGGAGATCGGCGAGCTGCTAGACCTGGTCGCCAGTGCTGCCGCACAAAACGGCGTGGCAGACCTGCAAGCGATCTCAGGCTTACAAACCATCGCCAGCATGACAGTGAAAAATGTGCCGCTCAAACTGGGCGATGTGCTTGCTGTGACCACGCCTGACGCCAATGCCGCTGCCAATGTCGCTTTGAACGCATTATCCATCATCACCACCGCCGCCATGATTGCCAACGGCAACAATGCCATCACCCTGCCTTTGGCCATCAATATCCCCTCACTGACCAGTATCAATGCCCTGGTGACCATCACCGAACCACCGCAACTGGCTATAGGCCCGGCCGGCGGCGGCGCCTTTTGTACCGCCGCGCGCACGGCACAGATCAGGGCGCGTGTCGCTGTGCTGGTCAATATCCCCTTGCTGGCGCGCATAGACCTGGCACTGGGGGTAGAGGTGGCGCAAGGCTCTGCCAGCCTGCGCAGCATTCAAACCAGTGACGGTGAAACCCAAGTGGTGATAGACGCCAGCCCGGGCATTGCGTCGCTGCAACTGACCAATAACGCCGGCACGCAACCGGCCAGGATCACGACCCTGCTCAATCTGCCACTGGCCGATATCGGGCTTAACCTGCCACTACAACCACCCAGCCCGCAAACCATGACCTTCAACGTAGACCACCCCCTTAAGGATCACCTGCCCCTGTCACAGACCGCGAGCAGCCAGCTCGGCAGCAGCCTGGAGAATGCGTTGGGGCAACCGAACACACTGAACGTGACGGTATTGAGTGTGTTGAATCTGGGCCTGCTCAACAATGTACTTTCATCGCTCGTCAGCCCGCTACTGGCCGAGATAGGCCGAGTATTGCTGGACCCGCTGCTCAACCTGCTGGGCATACGTCTGGGCGGTATGGATATCACGCTGGATGACGTGCAGTACCGCCAGGCCAAGCCGCTGGCGATTTAAGCGATCAGCAGAAATCATTCAGCAGCTGGATCGCCGTGCTGCCAGCTTTTATAAACGAACTCCAGGCTTTAGCCATCCAGATCAGTCACCTGCGCCGCGTAAAAGCGCGGGTCGTAATGCCGCTGTGGCCCAGGCGGGTGTATGCTCCCTGCGCCGTCATTAGCACCCCGGTCTAGAAAACAGTGATCGCTATTGGCCGCTGACAAGTTGCCATACAAATAAAAAACCTCCTCTTGCATTATGTGATAAAAATTTATACACTTCTGAACAGACCTGTCTGCCCAATTTCCTGTCAAATGAGCGTTGCTGTTGCAGAACAGGTTGGATCAAGCTGCCGCAAATGCAGTTAATTAAAATACAGATTTCAAGGGGAAATAAAAATGAATGATGATAAACATGCTGGCAATGTCATTTTACTGAGGACAGCGAGCATTACCTTACTGATAGGTCTAGTGCTGGCGTGGTGTCTGGTGATGACCAGGGGCCTGAAGATCCCCTACATGCTCAACCTGTTTACCAGCACTGAAAACCTGTTATCCGGGCATTTAGACTATCTGATGATGACCATGCTGTTACTGGGTTTTTACGCATCAAAAATCACTTTGCCCAAGTTTGTCATCTGGCCGATGGCATTAGGTTCAATCGGTAACCCCACCGCTTTCCTGGTGCTGGCCATAGACCCCAAGATCCATTCCCTGCCTTATATTCTGTTTCTTTACACCACACTCTCATTGACTACTTTTGGTTTTGGCATGGCGGCGATCAAGGTTTTCAGATACTCCCTCAAATAAATCGTCTCAGGTGAGAAGCGCTGGCACAGGGTAAATAGTCACTATGGGCATAGATCTTAAAAACTCGAGAACACAATATGGTTTGATCGCCAGAATCTTGCACTGGAGCAGTGTGGCGATGTTGCTGACTATCATAGTGGTGGCTAGCCAGTTTTCAGATCTGGCCCCCGGGCCGGAAAAGCTGGCGTTGATATCCAGCCACGCTTCCATAGGCATACTGCTGCTCATGCTGATGACAGCAAGACTGACCTGGCGAAACCTGAATGCTAACCCTATCCACTCTTACAGCATCAAAGCCTGGCAAAAACTGCTGGCTATTTCGCTGCACAGGTCTATCTACGTCATCATCATTACCCAATGTTGC
Organism: Methylophilus luteus; assembly: GCF_042676265.1. Classification (NCBI taxonomy): domain Bacteria; kingdom Pseudomonadati; phylum Pseudomonadota; class Betaproteobacteria; order Nitrosomonadales; family Methylophilaceae; genus Methylophilus; species Methylophilus luteus. Next base: position 135,383 of record NZ_JBHTKB010000002.1, on the reverse strand, counting down.
CTGGGTATTTTGATGCTGCTAAGCAGTGGTGAGCCATTGCATTTTTTCGATGTGTTTGCATTGCCAGCGTTGCTAGAAAAAGCCCACCCCATATACGCAACACTATCAGGTTTGCACTACCTGGTTTCGGTAATGATTTATCCTTTATTCGCTATCCACATCACTGCGGCCATCTACCATCAGATTTTTGGCCTGATCGAAGAAAATCAATCGTAACTAATCACCAGCTCAGTGTTGCAGCAGCCAGCCAACACAGTTAGTTTATTGTGATTTATGGCTCAAGACTTGGGATACCCTTAGCTGATTTTTTTAGCAGGTTCAAAATCATGACCAATACATACTTATCCTTTTTTGATTTCTTGTACGTCTGAAATGAGTTTACTGCCAAACAAAAAAGACCCAAGGCGTTAGCCTTGAGTCTTTATAAACGGTGGCCCCTCTGCGAATTGAACACAACACTCAATCGCTTAGCGCCTTAACCTTAAATCGCTCACACCAGTTCGACTTCAACCAAGTTATCGCTAAAAGTATTGGAATGCCCCATGTCTCCATACTCAGCGGAGCTTATACAGTTAACGGTACCGTTGTTGAGCTGGCGCCAATAACCTAAAGTAGCTACGACGATGCCGGGGTTTACGTCTGTGGTCACGCGCGCCTGGCCTTCAAAGGCCCCTCTGTCATTGAATACCCTGACGACCACGCCATCCTGAACGTCTCGTGCCAATGCATCCACCGGGTTGATCATCAGGTATTGTTCTCCTTGCACGCGGATCTTGGATTCCATATTGGCGTATGAAGAGTTAATGAAACCGTGGCTTTTTGGTGAAATGATATTCAAAGGGAATCTGGCCGCCAGAGCCGCATTGGTATCAGCGGATTCTCGGCTTGCGACATATGCCGGTAATGGATCCAGGTCTTCTCCGGGCTGGAAGCCCTCGTACATCTGCCTGAAAGGCCCTGCGACGAAGTTTTTCGCACCTTCGACCATGAACATGCATTTGCCAGTAGGGGTAGGGAAATTACCTTGTCTATGTGGTGCCCGGTCGTCTTTGCTGCCTACATTCAACCTGGCAAAGCCATGCTCACGCATATAGTTGAGATCTATGCCTTTGCAGGCGGGCGAACTCCAATCTACATAATTCTGCAGGCACTCGCCGTCACTCCATTTGAAATTGTCTTCTTCGAACCCCAAGCGTTGCGCTAGGCGGCGGAATATTTCATTGTTTGGTAATGCTTCTCCCGGAGGTTCTATACATTTGGTGTTATAGGTGAGATATAAATGACCCCAGGATAAAATCATGTCTTCCTGTTCGGCACCCATGGCTGCTGGCAAGACTATATCCGCATAAGAAGCAGTATCTGAAATGAAATGATCGGCGACGATGGTAAACAGGTCCTCGCGTTTTAAACCCTCTATCACCTTGTCTGTTTCGGGTGATTGCGTGACAGGGTTGGTGTTCCACACCATGATGGATTTAATCGGGACTTCTAAAGGCGTTTCGCCCAGCAGGGCTCTGCCTAATTGCAAGATGTTAACGACCGGCGTGCCTTCAGGAATCAGATCTGGCCGGCATATCACATCAAACTTGTAAGGATGCTCCCAGACCGGGAACTGCAGCGCACCTCCGCCAACGTGGCGCCAGGCACCTATGAGTGCAGGCAAACAGGTCACTGCACGTATGGCCTGGCTGCCACCATAATTGCGTTCTAAAGCCACGCCTATGCGTATGGCGGCGGGAGGGGTAGTAGCATATTCACGCGCAAACAGGCGGATCTCTTCTGCGGGTATCCCGGTGATTTCTGCAGCCCATTCTGGAGTACAGGTTTTGGCCCTTGCCGCCAGCTCGGCATAGCCGACCGTATATCTTGCTACGTAATCATGATCGACCAGATCTTCTTCAATGATCACGTTCATCATCGCCATTGCCAACGCGCCATCGGTACCCGGCTTGGGTGCGATATGCCAGTCCGCCTCTTTCGCCGTTTTGGATGCAAAAGAATCCACAACCACTATTTTCGCGCCTCTTTTTTGCGCCTCTTTAATGATATGCCAGTGATGAAGATTGGTTGAGACAGAGTTGCATGCCCAGATGACAATGAAATTTGCATGGATGAAACTCTCGGGATCTACCCCGGCAGTAGGCCCCACCGTGAGCAACCAGGCAGTACAGGAGCCTTCACCACAAAACGTCCTTTCACAGACGGTAGCACCCAGACGGTTGAAAAAAGCATCACCACCGTTGAGCCCATGCACCAGCCCCTGATTGCCTAAATAACTGACTGGCAGTATCGCGCGAGGACCCTCATCTTTAATCAGCGCCTGCCATCGATCAACAATGGTATCCAGTGCTTCATCCCAGGTGATTCGCTCAAACTGATTGCTGCCTTTTGGCCCTACTCTCTTCATGGGGTGCAACAGACGATTGGGGTGATAATGCCGTTTTTCGTAATCCTTTAATTTTACGCACAATCCACCACGGGTCATCGGATGATGGGGATTACCGGAAACCGACATCAGCTCCCCGTTTTTGACATGGAACTGCATGGAACAGGTGTCGGGACAATCATGAGGACAACCACCATGAAAGGTTTCAATTACATCTGCAACATCATTCATCTTCCACTCCTTGATAACGCAATCAATTGATAACGGCCAAAACAAGCAGACTAAAAACAATACGCCTAGCAATCTTTCCGACATACTGATTTCCATAGGAATCAGTATGTCGGGTGAATTTATGAATAGTACACCGCAAAACAAAAAAGACCCAAGGCGTTAACCTTGAGTCTTTTTATAAATGGTGGCCGCTCTGCGTGACACACTGAAACCTCACCACCCTGATCAGGGTGCTACGATCTCAGAAAACCGCTTTGGTCGCTATAGATGCACATCGCATAAAGTAAATAACCGCATCGAATGACTTTTAGTACTTGAATTCGGCAGTCAACTCCAGTTGTCTGGGTGCACCGATAATTTGCTGCGTATTGCCGTAAGCCAATGCCGCGTAGAACTTATCCGTCAGGTTGCGTAAATTTGCCCGCACAGTGATCTGCCTGTTGATGTTCCAGGCCGCGCTCGCATCGTAAACGGTGTAACTGTCCATGGTGATTGCGTTGGCATTATCGGCATAACGCTTACCAACGTATCTGGCACCTACACCGGCTTCCCACTGAGGCTGCTGATAATATATCCAGGCATTGGCCACCCGTTCCGGGACATTAGACGGCGTGTTTCCTGCACGTGAGATACCGGCATTACCTTCTTTTAACTCGTCAAAACGAGCATCCAGTATGGCTAGGTTGAAGTCTGTGCGCCAATTCTCAACAGGGAACAGCGTGGTTGCAAACTCGATACCTCTTGAAGATTGCTTACCGCCCTGGATAGAGGTGGATGGGGTGACCGGGTCACGCGTGATAATGTCATCTTTGGCAATGTGATATAAGGCAAGGGTCATTTGACCTTTAGCGTCGGGCAGCAGGTGCTTGATGCCTATTTCTTCCTGACGCGACTTAGTCAGGTCGAACTGGGCGTTTGCCAGATTCAAACCTAACAAGTTAGTCACCGGGTCTGTGCCGCGGCTCATTTGCCCATACAAGGCAGTCTCTGGCGTCAAATCAAAGACAGCCCCTGCGCGCCAGGTTAACGGTGAGAAATCCTGATCAACATTGGCAGCGCCTCTGTAGTCTTTTCGATAGGTATCGATCAGGTCCTTACGCAATCCAACGATCAGCTTTAAGTGATCCGTCGCATTGAATGCATCCTCAACAAAGAAGGCTTGCTGCTTGAGATCAGCATCGTAGTTTTTCAATACCGCCGTCGTGCTTCTAAACTGGCCGGGGGAGAAATTATAAACAGGGACACTGTCTGTAGCGGTGTTGCCCGCATTGCTGCTATGCAGAAAATCGGTATGCGATATTTCCCAACCCGCGGCGATACGGTTCTGATGGCCGAACACCGCATCCACCGAGGCTAGCTCCATACGGTTGCCATACTGGGTCTGCTCATGCTCAATCGCTAAAAAACTGCTGCGGGTGACGCGGTTAGTCGTCGTATTCAACGCATAGTTTTCCGCGTTACGCCATTCCCTATCTGACTTGAACCAGTAGGTCTCATTCTTGAATTTTAATGAGGGAGTGATATCCCATTCCAGCTTGGCGCGTGCCCGTGTATCAATGAAATCCATTTCGTCATTGTCTACATTGAAATTGGCTTTGCGTAATGAGCGTGAAATCTTTCCATTCACTAGCGGCGAGCCATAGATGGCTGTCGGTGACTCTTCTGCATGGTCAAGTGTAAAACCAAGCCGTATATTTTCTGCAGGCGTGTATAGAAACGACGACATGATTTTTTTACTTTTATAATCGCCACGATCTATGTATCCATTACCACCTAGTGCAGAGGCGTCAATACGGAAAGCACCCACATCACCGATGGCACCTGACCCACCGACACCGGCACGATAAGCGCCGCGTGTTCCCAACCCGAATAAAGCTTCTAGCGACGTTTCCTTGCTGGCTTTTTTTCTCACACTATTGATCACGCCTCCTGCAGAACCATCACCAAATATGACCGAAGCAGGGCCGCGTAATACCTCAATTCTTTCGTAACCCCAGCTATCTGATGGATAGGTCAGCGTGCCCGCCCCTGTCACCAGGCGCACACCGTCTTCGGCTTGTGCGACGGAGTTGTTTCCTGTGAATCCACGGGATGAAAAGGATTGGCCATTGCCAGGGGTGCTGATATCAGTGATGCCGGTGGTACGGGTCACAGCTTCTTTGATGCTGATATCCCCACGTTGGCGTATGGTTTCGCTATCCACTGCTTCTACGCTTGCGGGTGTCTCTTTTGCGGTCAAACCCAATCGGCTTGCCGTGCTATTGGTTTTATTGAGATTGATTGCCGCCCTGGGTTCTGCAGGCGCTTTGACGACCACTTCGTCCAGCACATCATCAGTTGCGTATGCACTGCAGGAAAGCGCTGCCAGGATGGCCACGCTCAATACCTCTTGTTTAAACATGATTGTAATACTCCCTGAATACCATTCAAATTAACGCGACCTATCCGTCACGTACGTTGGTAATAGCAGGGTTCAAAAAGGGCAGCCTGATGCATGCCGGGGTACGACACAACTTAGCTGGTGTATGCGGTGTTATAGATATGTAAACGGTGAATTGACATTCACTTCTACTCAGGAGCACCCCGCCCTAATTCGAACTCTACGACTACACCAGGGCAGGTCTCCTGACTCTCGGGTCACTGTCTGTTCGCGGCCTTCCCAAGTGATGAACTCAGTGGCTAGATGTGCGAACAGGCTATCCGATTACAGTTGCGGGGGCAGTTCCGGAATGGTCTCGCAGTCATCTTGAGACGGCACCGGATTCCCTATTAATCTGCTTGGCTTTTTAAAGCATTGCCAAGCTGAACCATGGTGAGGCGAGTGTAAGTTTGTAGTACTCCACTGTCAATGCATATACACAAACTTACACCACGATGATGAAGCGGCTGCATGGATGATGCTTTACCTCACCCCAAAACAAAAAAGACCTAAGGCGTTAACCTTGGGTCTCTCAATAAATGGTGGCCCCTCTGTGAATCGGACAGCGCAAATTAAATTCAAATAATTATGTGCTTTTTGCTTGTTTAACTGACTTAAACCAAGCATTTGAAATCGGTAGAAACATATAAATAATTGCGACTGTTTGTAACGAAATCTGCAAACTACTAGCAAGCAGCACTACAACATTTCGATGGGCTTCTACAGGTAATAAAAGTAAAGCCGGATAAATGCCAATGACAAAGAAAACGGTAAAAATAATGCGCGCCCAGTTTCTACCAGTCCATATTTTATAGGCAAGAAACAACACAATTAAGACAGTGCAAACCAGTCCTATGATCGTAAACCGGATAGGAGCAATAGACGAAATATAGTCATAATCTATGCCAAGTTTGATGAAACTTAATGCAAGTGCAAAGATGATTAGAATGACTGCACGTTTAATGTAAGTCGGTTGATTCGTTGGATTCATTATTTTTCCTTTTTATAGTTATCAGAAATAAGTCAGCTGTTGATTGAAGGCAAAAGCATCATAGTCTAACTTAGTAAATCACCCCCCCAGTCGTTAAGCTTGGGTTTCTCACCCTGCTTTGTCCGCCAAAAGGCGAATCTGAGCATTAACTTAATCCACTTATACTTAATTCAGCGCCAATTCCCAGGCAAGCCAACATAACGGCCAATGATTGCCACTGGGATCATGGTCGATCAGCCAGCCTTGATTGTTTGGCTATGGCTCTAGCCGTGTGACTTAGTAGCGTTTTTAAGCTGCGCGAGGATGAATTGGGATAGTCAAACCAACCCTCAAACAGAAATCCACAACTTTGACTCGATTGTCAGTATCATTGAAATTATTCATCTAAATGAAAAGCCAAGTTGGTATTAAAGGAAAATTCTATGAAAGCAATATGCGTGTTCAACAACAAGGGTGGAGTGGGGAAAACTACTCTTATGTGTAATGTTGCAGCTTTCTTTGCCACACAAGGAAGAAAAATTCTAGTAGTGGATGCTGATCCGCAATGCAATGCGACAGCTTATATGTTGTCAGAAAATAAGCTCGATGAACTTTATGCAACCACAAAAGACTCAGGCACAATTAATGATCTTGTAGCTTCGCTAAAAAAATCAAAAGGCTATGCTTCCATTCCTATAGTTAGAAGTACGCAATTTGGTGTGGATATTGTTCCAGGTGATCCAAAATTCTCATTGGCTGAGGATTTTCTTTCTAAAGATTGGATTGAGTCGACAAGTGGTCAAGAACGCGGGCTTAAAACTACATTTTTTTTCAGAGCGCTCTTGGAATGGGCAAAACTACAAGCTTATGACTATGTTTTCTTTGACGTCGGCCCGTCCTTAGGTGCAATAAATCGAACAATTCTTTTATCCTGCGACTATTTTATTCTTCCCATGTCATCAGATATTTTTAGTTTGCGTGGTCTTCAGAATATTGAACTAGCAATCAGCACATGGAAACGTGGTCTTGAAAGAGGACTTGAATCGTTTATAGAGGAAAATGGATTTAACTATCATTTTGATGATGGCGCGGAACCAGCCAAACCTAATATTAAGTTTTTGGGGTATGTTAGCCAGCAGTACACAGCCAAAACTGTCAATGGCAAAAAACAACCGGTAAATGCCTACGAAAAAATAATCAAGAAAATCACTCCCGCCATTAATAAACATTTAGTTACCCCATTCAATTTGGGAAAAAAATTAGAGTACAAATTAGGGGAAATTCCATATCTCCAAAGCTTAGTACCAATGTCCCAGACAGCCTCTAAGCCAATCTTCTCTTTGAAATCGGCTGATGGCGTTGTAGGTGCACATTTTGAAAAAGTTAAGCAATTTGAAAACATAGTCAGCCAAATTTCTAACAATATCGAGTTGAATATCAGAGAGATTGAAAATGATCTGGGGTGAAAAAATTATTGATGACATTGCCAGAAGAAAAGCTGTAATTTTCTTTGGAGCAGGGGTATCAATGAACTCTTTAGGTAGAGATGGAGTTACTCGTCCTAAGTCATGGGTTCAATTTTTGAACGTTGCTGCAAATAGACTTCAACCAAAAGATAAAACCATTACAAAACAGTTGATCAAACAAAATGATTTATTAACGGCTTGTGAGGTAATACGTCGCGTTCTTGGAGACGAATTTATTGAGTTAGTCAAAGATGAGTTCCAAACCCCAGGTTATGGTCATACTAGGATTCATGAATTACTTTGGCTACTTGATCTTAGAATTAATATCACTCCAAATTTCGATAATATCTATGATTCGTATGTAAGCGCTGCAAGCCAAGGGACGATAAATATAAAAAATTACACTCAAGATGATATTGCAGACTCAATAAGAAGAAATGCTCCAGTTTTAATTAAATCACATGGAACCGTTACAGAACCAAATAATCTCATTTTCACCAGAGTGGATTATGCCAAAGCCAGGAATTCCCACAGAGATTTTTATGAGTTGCTAGACTCATTACTAAGAACACACACTTTTATTTTTATAGGGTGTGGCCTAGATGATCCAGATATTAGACTGTTGTTAGAGGATTATTGTTTTAGACATAAATATGCTCAAAAACATTACTTTGTCTTACCTTCTAAAAGGTATTCGACTTTAGTGAAGCAAGTATATGAGGACTCTTTAAAATTGAAGATTTTAGAGTACAAATATTCAGACACGACTCAGCATAGTAATTTATTGGAAGAATTGGAGCATTTAGTCACTTCTGTGAATCAAAAAAGAATTGAAATCTCCTTAACCCAACAATGGTGATGCGCTTTTATCGTTGTAATCTGATTGGTTATGGCTTAAGCCCTGCGACTATGAGGCAGGGTTTGAAATAAAGCGTTGGCGCTTTAACAGATGCAATTTCTAAATTGAATTGATGAGAAGGCTCATAGTCACCAACATACGTCAAAGCAATCTTGCCATTCCATTGAATTCTAAAGTTGTCAGTCCTTTCAATACGAAAAAATTTAATACAATGATCTACTACGGTATCGTGGCCTAACAGGTAAATCTGAAATGCTTTTGCATCATGGTCATTAAGGTCGCATGGCAAAGCATCTACACTAAGCTCTAATTCATTTAAAAAGTCCAATGAGTATTTGTCAATCTCGCAAACTTTAAAGCCCCCTTCGTGCCAATCAGTTGAAGAGATAGTGCATCGATGATAGTTGCCCCATACAATAGGCGCATTCCACTCCGACGGATAATCTAGATTTTCATCATCTTCAATATCCCGCTCTGCATAATAATCATCTGTTACCAAATGGAAGTGGAACCAGACCTCAGCGTCTATTATCTCTAATGTCCACTGAAAATCTTTAATCTTATGTCCTTCAGGCCAAGGGTTCCCTTGAAAGTAAATACGATTAGAACTTATTGAAGCGTTCATCTGATTAGAATTTGAGATTGTTATTCTTAATAGAAAGATATTAGCACCACAAAACAAAAAAGACCCAAGGCGTTAATCTTGAGTCAGTTTATAAATGGTGGCCCTTCTGTGAGTCGAACACAGCACTAGTTGTATTACAACTGCAATAAAGCATCAATTGAAGCTACGCGCTTACAGTAGTAGAAACAGAGGATGCCTCAGTGTAGCTTACTTTAACTTTAATGCATTCAATCGTGCTTTCGCTTTTACATCTCCACTTTTAGCCGCTTTGATAAGAAGCTCAGCAGCCTTATCTCTGTCACCCTCACCATTTCTTTCAAGGCGAATAAGAGCCGCATTGTATGCAGCAATTGGATTTGAAAGTTGTGCTGCTGTTTCAAATGAACTTAAAGCACTATCCGGGCAAAGAAAGAATATGTCCCACCCTGCACCTGCACGCATTATTCCATCCGAGTCTTTTACACTACGAGAGTAGCCTTCAGCATCTATGGGCCAACCAGCAACCATAGACACCATCACTTCTGTACCGGTTTTAATTTTATACTCTCCTTTACCCTTGCGCACTGAGAACGCTTGATGGGTCGTTCTAGCTGAACCGTCTTTAGCTAACCATAAAAAGCCATCCATTCCTGAAACAGGAAACCCATCGAGGGCCGTCGAAAGTCTCTGTGAAAGCGACTTTTCATTACGGTTAGGTGATGCTCCCGTCCACGAACCCATCAAAACAATACGCTTTGCCCCACTGGTGATGTAAGGTTTGGCCATCCTTGCGACTTCTTCAATCGTAAGAATTCGCATATCGTCATCATAAAATCTCCAAGGGCTTGAATGGAGATTAAACATCAAAACATTGGGATCATCTTTAATTCTGTTTGAATATTCGTATATCGCTTTTGCTCCAGAAACACACGATTCAAACTCGCATGTAGGTATCGACACTACACCCTCAAGAGTCTCAAGTGGTTTGCAACCTGCATAAACAAAGGTGCGAGCTAAAAGAAATATAAGAAAAAGGAAAAGTCTCATTTACATGGCTTTCTAGGCTACATTTGATTGCTCGGTTATGGCTCAAAACGACCACGTGCACAAACCGTGTTGATGATTACTTTGATTGTTCACTATTTTTGAAAATCGATTTGATTATTACCACCGCGACTACAGGTATAGCCCCAAGCAACTTCCCCGCACCCCCTCCTGAACCTTCGAATAATACAAAAGCTTCTTTTCTCTTAAAAATAAAAACTGAGTCATCGTCTTGTTCAGTATTTTTCATATTGATGATTAATAGTTACTCTTAATGCTCTTAGTGTACCTCACCCCAAAACAAAAAAGACCCAAGGCGTTAACCTTGAGTCTCTCATTTTGAACTGGCAACTAGGCCATCGAACCTAACCGCGCGCAAAGTGCCGCTTTGTTTGGTGGCGTCTTGCAACAGAAATACCAAGGTTGAATGCCTGATTATGGGGACATTTTGGAAACATGCTTGAGAGCAAAGAAAGCAACTATCGCTGGAAGAACTAGGGCCAAAATATTCCATACTCCCATTGCCAGTAATACTATCTGATTTAGAGCAACCAAACTCGTATAGGTATATGGAGCCCACTTTTTCATTCTCCACAGTCCAATCATACACGCGAGCCCAACAATAGAAGCAAAGCCAAGATATGGTGGATACCACGACCCTACTTGCTGTGCTAGCGGAGAAAAGACCATAGGTAGTGATCCTAGCGCGCCAAGAAATCCCATGACACATATTATGGTAATTGATGTCGGTCGCTCTACCTTTTCGGCTGATTCATTCACGTTAATACACTCCTATTTTTCGACTCTTGTGATTAAATCATTTCTGCAGCTTGCTTGCTAGTTAACTCAAGCCTCACTGCCAGGATACAATAAAAAAACTTCATCATTTCAAATGACTTTACATTACATGATCAACAGCGTCACTTGCTGAATAAGAAATGACTGAGGCATCAAATTCATCTGAAAGCAGTTGACGCTTCATTTCCCACAACCATGCATGGGAGACGATGGATTCAAGCTCTGTATAGTTTGGAAGCCAGTGTAGAACAGATTTCGCTCGCTGGGAGTCTGCGACTAGCCTAGCAGGATCTCCCTCTCGCCTAGGTCCATGAATCACTGACACTTCTTTGCCAGATACTTTTTTTACGGTATCGATAATCTCCTGAACGGAAAAGCCAATCCCGTTCCCGAGATTAAAAAGATCACTGTGGCCGCCTTCATTCAAATACTCTAAGGCGGCCAAATGTGCAGAACATAAGTCTGTGATATGTATGTAATCTCTGATACAGGTACCATCCGGTGTATCGTAATCGCTGCCAAAAACCTGAATATTATTGCGTCGCCCAGATGCTGCCTGGATAACGAGTGGAATCAAATGTGTTTCCGGCTCGTGCCGTTCACCTAATTGCCCTTCCGGATCTGCTCCAGCCGCATTGAAGTAACGAAGACATAAAAATCTAAAGTCGAAAGCTTTGTCATAATCTGCCAGTACTTGTTCGATGATTAACTTTGAGCGTCCATAGGGATTCATGGGCTTATGTGGATGTAGTTCATCGATGGGAACATATTCAGGCTCTCCAAATACAGCTGCCGTTGATGAAAAAATGAATTTCTTTATACCAAATTTCAACATTGAGTTGAGCAAATTCAATGTATTACAAACGTTATTCTGGTAGTAAATATCCGGTTTTTTTACCGATTCACCCACTTGGATAAAGGAAGCAAAATGCATGACTGCTTCTGGTCGATGCCTGTCAAACAATTCATTCAAACATTCAATATTTGCGAGATCACCTTCTACGAAAACACCTCCAAGCACCGCATCACGATGCCCGTTAGACAAATTATCCAATGTGATTACTTCATGCCCTTTACCAAGCAACATTTTTACCATGTGCGAACCAATGTAGCCTGCGCCACCAACCACAAGTATTTTCAAGTTGTTATGTATCCAAAAAGATAGTGCTTTTGAACCTACAAAATTGATAATCATTAATTTTGGAGGCGAATGAATCAACGGAAAGTTGATGAAAAGAGAACGGAAAAACTACCTGTAGAAAAGCTGGGTTATGCTAGAAGAGGTGAGTGGAGGAAGCTGCCTGTACAAAAGCGTATAACTAATTTCTAATTTAAAATTGCACAGCAAACTTTTGAGTGAACCAATCCATTTAAGTTCATCTTTATAACCTTTGTCGTTATATCCAAAAGTTCGACCATATACCTCTCAGAAGACTCCTGATTAACAACGCTAATCACTCCCGCTCAGACAAACTACACTTCTCACACCAAACCAACATAACGGCCTACGATTGCCACCTGGATTATCGTCGTATCAGCCAACCTTTGATTGTTAGGGTATGGCTCAAGGCGTCCAAGTTCGCAAGCAGTATTATGATTTCTTTGATTGTTCGCTATTTTTGAAAATCGATTTGGATTATTAGCACCGCGACTACAGGTATAGCCCCAAGCAACTTCCCCGCACCCCCTCCTGAACCTTCGAATAATACAAAAGCTTCTAACCCCAATGCCACAATAACAATAACGACCGATAGTGCATAAGCTTCTTTTCTCTTAAAAATAAAAACTGAGTCATCGTCTTGTTCAGTATTTTTCATATTGATGATTAGTAGTTACTCTTAATGCTCTTAGTGTACCTCACCACAAAACAAAAAAGACCCAAGGCGTTAACCTTGAGTCTCTCTATAAATGGTGGCCCCTCTGTGAGTCGAACACAGCACCAACGGATTATGAGTCCGCTGCTCTTTTTACCCCCCACTTCAGACTTACCACTTTTTACCACTGATTCCACAATGGTATTCTAAATGCGAAAAAAATCAAATCCGGTACATTCAGCTAGTATGTAACTGAACTGATTTTACCCCTAAGACGATTTACAACTGAGGAGGGATTATGCGCCAAAGATTTTATGCATCCCCGCAAAACTTCACTATTGTTAAGCAAGCTGTCTCTACAACTAACGCTCCATTTGTGATGCCAGTTTTGTATTTAAGACAAGCAGATAATTCGGTCACAAGATTCAATCTTTTGATTGAATTTTTCCTGGCGTATCCTTTTATGAGTCGCGAATGGAGAAAAATTGCTGCACGTTCAATTGGGCTGTTATGGGATTATTTACTTGCTCAAGGCTTGTCATTCGATTGGACTAACAGTGACGCACATCGTCAAATAATTGCTGACTTCACGATGGCATTACATAGAGGGACTTTTCGTCCAAGTGAATTGAATGACCCATTAAATCTTTATTGGCCACCTTCGTCACAAAATCAGTGCAAAAAAATAATGCGAGCGATACTTGATTTCATTGAATGGTCCGTTACAAAAGGATTTAAAAGTAATGTCAGCATAAGTTCAAAATTATCAATCAATCCAGAATCATTGACAGCTTTTCTTTATGTTGCCAAATTCCAGAAAAATATCAGCTTCATGGCACACTTAAAACGAAGTGACTCAATTGCAAATAATCTGCGTAACCGACACATTTCCTCGCCTATACAATTTGGCTCGATCAATAAAGCACCTAATTACTATGATCCTGCAAAAGCATTTCCAAAAGATCTTGTAAGCACCTTTCTTAACGAAGGCTTCGTTTTAAATCCATTAGCTGAAAACATGTTTGACCGTGAAGACATCACAGCCAAGATGATTGCCTATCTCCTGTTTTTTACAGGGCTCAGAAGATCTGAGCCCCTTCATATTTGGTATAACGACATTGACCCAACCAATAAGGATCATTTAGTTTTACTCGCACATCCAGAATTTGCATCTACTAGATTGCGTTACTCAGAACAATTGTCCAGATCCCAATATTTGAAGCTTCATAAACTATCACCCCGCAACATTGATGATGGAAGTAAGAGTATGTATGCAGGCTGGAAGGAAATGAAAATGGATATTGACTTCACCGCCCCTGCCTATTGGATTAATGAGATTGCTGAACAAAACTTCAGAAAAATGGCATATGAATATTTACGCTACAGAGAAGCTTTGATGAACTATCGAAAAGCTGCCGGAGGGTTTGATCATCCATTTTATTTTGTATCTAATGGGTTTGATCACACAAACAAGGTCGATTACAGAGGTGCACCGTATAGCTATGCCGCATTTGGTAAAGCTTGGGATCGCGCACTTAATCGTACTGGGAAAATTCTAGGAAAAAATTTAGTACCAACAAAATTTTCCGGATTGACACCTCATGGTGGCCGTCACTTTTATGGGACCATGCTGCAAGAGATGAAACTAGACGAAAAGTTTATCCAAGAATGCATGCATCACAAAAGCATATTTAGCCAAAAGGTATATACAGTTCCTAGCTCAAAACAAGTCATGGATACAATGAATGAGCTTGGCCAAAGGAACTTGCCGATTCAAAATTTCAAATTAATTTAAGCATTGACAACCCAAATTAAGCCTGCAAAATCAACTGCAAGCCCATGTAATATTGAAAATAATATATATAATAATCAGTCACTTACATAATATTCTTCTCGCACAACATTAATATTTATTCTATACTGCACATATTGTATGAGAATGAACTTCAATGAACCCGTCAGCTTTGTTGTTGAAACAATATCGAACAGAAAAAGACATAAGTCAGAAAAAGGCATGCCAACTGCTGGGATGCAAGCCAAGCTTTCTTAGCGATATTGAGCGTGGCTTGAAACCTTTGCCGTTCGAACCATATTTTGCAAAAGTTGTTGATGGATACCAACTGGACGCAATCGAAATCCAAAATCTGAGGCTGGCACTTCTTCGCTCGCAACGACAATACATATTGCCAACGTCAGCTCCAGCGGCACAGTTTGAAATTTTTTATGAGATGTATGAGAGATTTGATCTGCTAAGTGTGAATCAGATCAAATTGATTTATGGGGTTCTTGAGCTCTAATCAACAACCGATCATTAATTAGGAGAACACAAATGTAAAAAGGCGAACTCGTTAGAATCCGCCCCTTTGATTGCCGTGCTGCGCAACCTGACAACTCCAGTATGGCTTATTCACTTCATCGGGTCAATCAAATCATCAAGTAAAAATTGTAGTCTGAAGCTTTATTTAAGCTGCAGTAGGTGTTGCTTTGCCCAAATTTTATTGTTAACCAAGGGCATCAATAACCTATGGGATTAGGCATTGATTAGGTTCTGGTAAATAGATCTGAATTTATTTAGCTATTGAACGTTTATAAAAACAACCTAGCCCAGCTTTAAAAATAGTTGCTGTTTAAAAACTCAGACTCACTCTTTGATGATTATTTTTTCCAAAGTTTGTAATGAACAGGACTGGACATGTCATCTGAAGCACCACAAAAAAGTAAACTTTACTTAGCCCTAACAACAGCATTTTCAAAAGTTGACACTATTGAGCTTGAAAATATTAGAAACCACTACGGTATAAATTCAAATAGTTCCAAAACTAATTTCGAGGATTTTCTGTGTGAATGTTTAAAAGCCACCTTTGACATAAATTTTAATAGCTGCCGGAAATTTCGAAAATACGTCGAGAACACAGAATTTTTTAATGAATGTGTCAGATACATAGATGAGGCGTTCGCAAGTGTGAGCTTCTCAAAATCTGAACAATTTAAGCGTTGGAATCTTTATCTTTCAACAAAACTATTTTTTTCAATCTCATACTGCTTTGGGTATTCATCAGCTACCTCACTGAGCGAAGATGATTTAGTAGCAATTTGGGAAGCTATAAAAAAAACTATTCAAGAACATAAAAAATATCAGGAATTGAGGATTCCCATTGTAGTTTTGTCCCAAATTATAGACTTCATCACAGGATCTAAACATTTAAAGCTAATGCGTACGCTTACAGCGCGAACAAATATTTATCAAAATCTTTATGGTTTAAATGACGAAAAATTCAATCTTTACTACAAAAACTGGAGTCATTATTTCGAATTATGGGCCAATAATCGAACAGTTAAATCAGAAGGTCACCAAATTCACTACTTTAAGCATTTCTTAGCCTATCTTGAAGTCAATAACTTTGGTGATGATCCAATCAAATTTTTAAAAGAACCGAGAAAAATAGATTTCTACAATTTCATTTGTGACCATGACTTAGATAATAAATATGAGCTGTTGAGTCAGATGCATATTTTTACCGACTGGATTATAGATAATCACATGAATAAATTAGGTGTGCATATAACCACTAAAAATGAACTTAAATCATTAAGCCAACTAGCTAATAAACGTCGCCCGACTGAATCGGTTAAGGAGGCATTACCAACGGTTTGGATACATAAATGTGTAGAAATTCTAACGGCGAACGATTTTGAGTGGCCCAAAACTCTTAAATCGGAATACTTTAAATGGGTTAACCCTGAAACTAAAAAGGTTGAAAAAGTATGGTCCCCTGTGACAACTTTTTTATTCCTGCTGATGTTTGAAATTCCATTACGAAAAATACAAGTGCAACAATTGGATTCTGGGGAAGGGGATGCTCAAAGATACAATTATGAAACACAAAAGTGGGAGGCCAATACTAGTAAGCACGCAAATTATTGGTTAAAACTAAACACAAAAAGAAATGAACGAGGTGCTGTTACTAAACTGACTATTGAAGGTCAGGAAATGGCAGGCTTGTACATCAATACCAATAAGACACAGGATGTAATTACCAGCTATGACGAAACTTCAGGCTACATAATCCAATGGAACAATCCCACTGCGATCAAAATCCTTAGCACTTTATTAGCCTGGCAGGAAAAATACAATCCTGTTGAAGGTCCTTTAAGTTATAAATACGTTCCAACCACTGCTCTCGAATTAAAACCAACGAAAATGGCGCTTGAGTGTACTCCAGCAAGATTTTATTTATTCAGAAATCCACGAAATAAAATAAAAGAGGCACCAGCAACAACATCATATTTGCTACGAGTGTGGCACAAACTTATGGCAGAACTAGAATCTGTACTTCAGGCTGAAGGCCAAGATGTAAAAATTACTCTAAATCTTGATGTCAATGGCCAACCTTCACGATCAGTTTTTACACCACATGGATTGAGAGTCGCCGGGCTCACAGCGTTATATGAGCAAGGTGTCCCCATAGAAATACTCAGTAAAATTGTTGCTGGGCATGCTTCAATTTTGATGACCCTGCATTACATCAAATTTAATCCCGCTAAAATTTCCGAAGTTTTAAATGCAGCTAAGCATAAAGCTGATTTGAATGTCCAGCAAAATTTTTTACATCAATTGAAGTGTACTTCATCTTTTGAGGCGGCTAAACGCTTTGTAGTAGCTAATTCGGAAGAAGCGCTTAACGTTCAACAGCGGCATGTAAATTCGGGAGCAAAGCTAAATTATACAGGCTCCCCAATAGGGCTTTGTCCACATAATGGAACTGCTTGTGATACTGGCGGACCCATTATCCGCTATGGAGGGAAAAACAAAGAAAACGCACATGGTCCAGTTGAAGGAGGCCCATCAAATTGCGCCAGATGTAGATACCTTTTAACTGGCACACCCTGGCTTATTAACTTATGGCTAGAGGGCAATAAAAAGTTTGTTGAAGCGCAAGCTATGGCAGTACATATCGGCCAGCTGAGGGATGAGCTTCAAATTTTAGAAAGTCGATTGAGTGACGAATACGATAGACCATCGTCCTCTCCTTCCTCCATTGTAGAGTTGACTAAAGAAGTAGATACATTACAAACGGTCATTGCACACCAATCAACATTACTTGATCAACAATTAATCAACGTTCATGCAATCCATAACATAATCAATTTGATAAAAGAATTGCCATCAAGCACTGATCCGGATAGCAAATATTCGATTATTTTGCGAGACGACAATCAAGAAGCATTGGAATATACCGAAACTTCCAGGTTTGAAACCTTGAATCTAATGGTGCAAGCAGGCTCAATCTGGAAACACGTTCAGGATGATAACTTTGCTAGGGAACGTGATGAGTTTATCAATCAAGTTATCTTTCATGCAGGTGCTCAGCCAATATCATTTACCCCATTATCGGATCACGACAAAAAATTAGCTCTAAACGCTGTTGCAGACTTTTTACTTGCCAGCCTGAACCGGCATGAGTTGATTCAACTGGAACGTGGAGATATCACTCTAGAAAATCTTGGCATTATTCCAAACCTTCGATCGTCAATTGAATTGATTGAAAAAACAGCTTTGGAATCATCTTTAAAATTTCATCCCAGGAAGCTGTCATGAAATCTGCGCCTTCCATCAATGAGCAGGTGGAGTCCATCATGAGTCGTACGACCAACTTGGACTTATTGAAACGCCTGAAAATAGTCCACGAAACTTTGGCTAAATTGTGTTCAAAAAATGTCATTCCAACGATTTCGTTACTTATCTCTCACTTGAATCAAAACCGTCTATCCATTTCGGAAAGATCCTTCTACAACTCACGCAAAGGGGGGAATTTATATCGCGAAATCTATGATGTTTGGAAAAAACACATGCATGGAGGCGAAATAAAACTCGGGGATCATGTTTCTGAGGATATTCGTAACGAACCCCTAGCAATTTTGGACATCGATGAATTGAGTGGAATCACTGACCCAGTATTGCGATACCGAGTGGTTATGTCGCTTAAATTGCTTAGAAACACTACTGTGGAACTGGAAACTTTAAAGAATGTGGTGACAAATAGCTCAAAGCTTTCTCCTATTTCCACATCACCAAATGACACACCGCCACCGAAACAGTCATTGTTAAATCAGAATGAATTTAAGGCCGTTTCTAATCTGTTAAGCAATATCGATTTAACGTTTAACGAAAGAGGGGCTCTCATTGCGAGCCGGCCAATAAAAATCAATACAGTTTTATCAAGCCCAGGCTTAAACCAAGCCTTACAGAAAATTTGTTCAAAATATTAGGATGAAATTCGAGTCCGCTGATTATTAGTTAGGAGAATCAAAATTATTACGCCAAAGCTGTCTATTCTTGTCCCTTTTCCCAATACTGTGGTATTCGAGAGTTCTCGCTTATTTAAGGAAACTATAGAACTGGCACAACACGCTGAAAAGTCAGGTTATCATCGAATGATATTTTCAAACAGTGCCGGATATTCAAGAGCATTAACCTCTCTTCGTGTGAGTGAAATAGTAGCTAACACCAACTCTTTACGAGTTGGTGTTAGTGGAGTCTACTGTTCGTTAATCGCCCTAAAAGTTATAGCTAGTGATTTTCAAAGTTTAAATGCCTTTCATCCTAATCGAATTGATATGGCACTAAAGGTCAAGACCCTTCCAGAAAGTGTGAAGCTAAATGTAAATCGAAGACATATTGCAGAGCATATCGAAAAACTTAAGGCATCAAATAGTATTGGTAGTTCTAAGCCAATATGGATTATGGGTTCAAATATGAAAAGTGCACAACTTGCAGGAAATTTAGGCATACCCTTTTCAGTTATTTCTGAGGGTTCCATTAATGATGTTATGAATACTATTAAATGCTATCGAGAGGCATTCAAACCCTCAGAGTATTTATCCAAGCCCTATATCAGGGTTGGTGTAAATGTCATCGCAGCTGCAACAGACCAATATGCTAGTTACTTGGCTTCATCATGGCAACGTTTAGTTATCAGCAATAGAAGAGGCAGTGGAGTCGGATTCAAACCGCCAACCGTTAATTATCTAGATCATATTAGCGATGAAGATAAAGGCTTATTAAAACAATTTCTAGGCCGCACAGTTATTGGGTCTAAAGTGACAGTTACTAGAGAAATAAGAGCGCTTTTAAAAATGACTAATGCAGATGAGTTATTAGTGTCATCTCGAATTTTTGAACACGATGCGCTACTAAACTCAAATCAGTTAATTGCTGAAGCGTTGAATTAAATCAATAATGGAAATCTGGTTACCGCAATTAATTAGGTAGGCAAATCAGTTATCGAACTGTCAGTCTCAGCTTTTCTAGGTATCGGATGGATGAAACCTCTGGTTCTCCATCTGTTACCGTTTACCAAAGTATCAAATTTAACTTCATTGGATAGCACCAGGTCATCAGCGTGATCGGTCACAATAATTTTAGGTGAAAAGCCTAATTCCTTCTGCAATTCAATACAGTATTCAGATAAACGTGAAAATAGGTTTTGGACGGCTTGGATGTCATCATCTACAGGTCTTTCAGTCGGTATGCGTTGATCCTTTTCCGCCTTTTTAGCATCTGCAAAACTATCCCCAAGATCCCGTTTGAAATTAGGGAAATACACTTGAGTTGGCTTATCAAAAAATAATATAGTTGGTATGGAGCATTCATCTCCTAGTTCAGAAAAATACCGGTGTAGCGCCAAGAATAGTCTTACATGGCAATACATCAAATGTGAAATCTCCACAAAGCCCTCTTAGATTTCTATATCACTTTTTGCTTTTTATTGAGTTCAATCAAGCTTTCCCATAATCTATTGATGATCAATAAATTTACAAATGTATAATTATTCTTACTAAATAGATGTATTTATGCATATCCTACAAAATAGATAATACAATCTACGCATCAATTGGAAGATAGATAAAAACTCAAAAATCCAAGAAGGTCATAATGAAAATAATTCAGAGCAGAGCTTTTGCCGTTAGTTTTGCATTAAATCCTCACAGATATTCATGGCTCTTAGGAGCAGGAACATCAGCCTCAGCTGGAATACCCACTGGCTACATGATGATTAGGGAATTCAAAACTGAATTATTTTGTATAGAGAATAATATTCCTCGCAAACAAGTTGATGCGTTAGATCAACTTTGGGTTGATCGAATTGACCAATATTTCAAGAAGAGAAATACGCTCCCCCAAAACGGCGATCCATCCGAATACTCAGCAGCATTCGAGGCACTTTATCCTAGTGAGAGCGACCGAAGAGCTTTCATTGAAAAGGCAATCAAACTGGGTACACCTTCGTTTGGTCATAGAATCCTAGGGGCTTTTTTAGCTAGTAAGTCCATTCAAACAATATTCACCACGAATTTCGACTCATTAATTGAAAGTGCGACAGAGAGGGCTAAGGAGCTTTTGCCCCCAAATGATAGGCATATGCTTACAGTTTCAGCTATAGATAGTACGGAACGGGCTGAGCGTTGTTTGAAAGAATCCTCATGGCCACTTTTAGTGAAGTTGCATGGCGACTATCAGTCTACCCAAATAAAAAATACTGCCTCTGAACTTGCCCAACAAGATCAAAGACTGCTTGAGGTTTTTAAAACCACACTCGAAATGCATGGACTAATAGTAGTGGGATATAGCGGCCGAGATCATTCAATTATGAATGCGTTAAGCTCTGTTCTCGAATCTAAATCTCATTTTCCGAATGGGATTTATTGGGTGGCCAAATCCGAAAAAAGCCTAATTCCCCAAACGCTAGAACTTCTCCAACAAGCAGAGAAAAAAGGAGTAGAAACAAATCTAGTTATTGCCGAAAATTTTGATGAATTCTTAAGTGATCTTGCACAAAAAACAAAACTCTCTGAAGTATTGAATAACTATATATTTGAAAGCATAGCCAAAGAAAAAATCACCCCAACTCCTATTTCTTACAAGGAGGCGCTTAAATTTCCGGTCTTAAAATGTTCAGGAGTCCCCCTAGATAGTATTCCGAAGCAAGCTAGGCACATATTGCTGAACAAGACAGCAAATATTAAGGAAATCCGCGAAAAACTCAGAGAAGCAAATGTATACGCTGTAATTGCTATCGTAGAGAAGGGATTGGCCGCATTTGGGCAAGATGAAGGCCTTTTGAAAGCTTTGGCAGACTATGAACCGACTCTAGGTGGCTATATTGCATTAGACCCACTAAATCATTCCTGGGCTAAAGGCTTGATTTATGATGCATTGTTAGGAGCCATTTGTAGGGGTAAACCTCTTAAGTCAATATTAAGAAACACTGGCCACTCCATTGTTGTGTCAAAACCTAAGCCTGAGATGACTCAGGATTATGCTCAGTACCGAAATGCTAGATTGAATTTGCTGCGTGTTGCATACCAGCATGAACTAACCGGACATGAGTCTAAACTCAATTTTGAATTCAGCGAAGGAATCAAGATTAAATTGGAACATTATTTAGATAAATGGTGGTGTGTGATAGAACCATTCACTCAAGTAACACTTCCAGAAGAGTTGGAAATTGATCCATCCTTGGATTGGCGCCGGGAAAGATGGGTAACTAAATATAATGGTCAATGGTCTTCCATTATTGATGCGTGGGCTAATTTGATTGGAAACAACTCATCAGACACAATCACTTCATATGGCATATCACCAGAGGTTGGCATTGACGCGCAATTCACGATATCAAGCGTTACTGGATGGAGTCGCCCTAGCCATACTCATTCTTACTTCAACAGGAAGAGTTAAATATGGCAAAAGATTTCAATGCTTCAAAACTGCCACCCTTTGTACTTTTAGATGAGCCTTATCTGACTTTTGACTCCTTGGAAGCAAATGCTAAAAGCATGCATCCGTTAAAGGGCTTAATCGAACACGGCCCATTTACGAATCATATTTTTAGCAGATACACCCCCAAACTTAGAGTTGCAATTGTGAGTCCGACAAGTGGTTATAATCGCATTGTGAAACTCATGAAAGAGTTGCAAAACTCACATGCTGCCAGTGATAGAAAAGAATACCTGCCAAACTTCCCAGGTTTCGAAAAGGTATTCGGTATTGGGTTTGGCTCATCGCACAGCGGTTTTCATATTAAATGGTCTGATGCTTTAGGGACATCAGATGAATTTCCAACTCAACAAAGTGTTTTAAAAGATCGCTTGTTCAAAGCTATTAAGCAACTAGCTTTAGCAAAAGAACACTTTGATGTTGCTGTTTTTCATTTACCAGACCAATGGGACTCTGCAAGCAGGTCAGATGACTTTAATGCTCACGACCATCTCAAATCATTAGGCGCTATCTATCAAATTCCTACACAAGTCATCAATGATAGAGCTTTTGATTTTGGATATAAGGCATCCATTGCCTGGCGACTAAGTATTGCAATGTATGTCAAAGCTGGAGGTATTCCCTGGAAACTCGATGCCATTCCAGGCGTGCCTGAGGGCACTGCATATGTAGGGTTGGCATATGCATTACGAGGCAATCCTGAGAATGCTCACTACGTAACCTGTTGTTCCCAAGTTTTTGATATGGATGGTGGAGGGATGGAGTTTGTAGCCTATGAGGCCCGCGATCCCGTTACAGATCTAGTTGAAGCCAGGAAAAATCCCTACCTTTCCCGTGATGATATGCGCGCTGTTTTAGCCCGAAGCCTTCAACTTTATCAAAAGCGTAATGGTGGAAAATTACCAAAGCGAATGGTTATTCACAAAACTACTGCCTTTAAAGATGATGAAATTAATGGTGCACATGATGCACTGGCTGGTATACCAGAAGTTGAATGTATAGAAATTAGCAGTACTTCATGGAGAGGTGTTTGGTTAGTTGAAACTGGTAATAAAGAGCGACCTACTAAACCGGCTAAATACCCTATTCCAAGAGGAACGATGATGCCGTTATCTGAGAATTCGGCATTAATGTGGATTGCTGGTAATGCACCCGATGTTTCAAGCACATCAGATTATTATCAAGGTAAAAAAGGGATACCAAGACCTTTATTACTAACCAGAAGATCTGGATCTGGACCATTAGACATCATTGCTGCAGAAGCTCTAGCTTTATCTAAAATGGATTGGAACAACGATGCGTTATATGACCCAGTCCCAGTAACTATCACATACTCTAAGAGCTTAGCTCGCACGATTGCAAGTGTTAGAGACTTACCTAATCAGGCTTATCCATATCGATTATTTATGTGAATTTATCCTCAAAAGCAAAATTTATGTTTTAGTTACTGGCTTAGGGAATAAATCATTATGCCCAGACATAAAATATAAATTGGCACCCAATTACGAATAAAATAAGAAGCAAATAAAACGGGGAGTAGTTGTGGATATTGTTATTAATATTCTTATATCTTTAATTGTGGGCTTGATTGTAGTTCCACTTTGTATGGATTCAGTTAATGATTTTCTAGTTACACATTTAAGTGGGCGGTTTGGTACTAGAAAATCTGATAACTTATCAGGGGAATGGGTTCAAAATTGGCAGGTTGATGGCGACGATGATGAGCTGGAGCACCAGAATCCAGCATTGACGCTTTTTCAATTGGGACAGAGTCTAGTAGGGACCTTTCACTTTGAAAAAAGAACATACAGAATTAGAGCCCGAATTGAAAATAGTACCTATATCAGCGGTACATGGTTTGATGAGAAGAAGGGCCAGGTATATCACGGCGCCTTCCAAGCAAGAATTGAAGTTAACCAACAAGAAATTAATGGAAAGTGGATTGGATTCAGCAAATCCCACAATATTATTAAAACTGGCTCTTGGAAGTGGACGCGTAAAAATTAACTTTCAGCCAAGAGAATTCACAGGTAATAAATTCGATGTGATATCACAATCTTTTTGAAAATTTCACTGCCATTCTAAAATCTAATGCAGCCTTAGCGACACCATCTAATCCCGGAAATAATTTACTGGCGTGTATATCAAAACTATTTAATCTAATTAATAGATCTCCAGCAAATTTTGCTGGCATTGTAAATTTATAAAGCCGCATTCGATCATTGTTTTCAAATGCGTTATTAATCAAACTTTCAGTATCTTCAGCAACGACCCTCAAGTCCCTCGTATAGTGAGTATGTCCTCTGCCTAAAACGAAAACCCCCTTTTGAGTGGCCATATTTAGACTTACACTTCCTGGCAATCTTACAAGCTCAATTTGACCATCTAAATGGTGTAAATTATCTTCATCAAATATCCAAACAGCTAACTTGCCATCCTCTTTAAATTGTTCAGCATCTGGTTTATATATCACTTGTATTGCAGCAAAATAAGCTGCGACTAGGGGAGAACGAGTCCAATCAAGCAGTCGTGTTGGTATTCCATGATGTTGGGCTAATGCAAGTATTGGAATAAATTCTTGGGTCGGCCATTCGTTGGCATTTTGACCATACTTATCAGTAAAATTTCTAAAATCCATTGCTGATCTAAATGCACTTGAGTCCTGTGGTACTTGGTAACCGATCTCATCAATAAAATATAGAAAATCTTTTAACAATAAATATTCAAATAAGACAACCAAATCCACATTATTAAAATGTTCTGAATTCTCTCGATATTTTGCAATTGTTGATGCTCTCTGAGCATTGGGAGTTAATAACCAATTTGCATCGCCTTGACCACGAATTACTGGTCTATGGATTAAGTTACGGAAAGAACTTATTGGGTTTAAATATTCCCAAAACTCATCCAAGCTCCTCGTTTCAATGACTTCTATAGACATCTATTACCCTCAACATTAAACACTTAATTTTTCTACCCTAGATCAAGATCAAAACCTCAAAGCGGGTTCATCGTTTGTCCTTGTCCAGGTCTAGCTTTGAAATGCACAGTTACACGAATGTCAATTTCGGGAAATCGCTCTTCTTGAACGGCTCACAACTACTGTATCAATTGATGAGCCAGTAGCGAGACCCAGAAGCATATTTTTAGCATCCCCTAGCTCATCTTGCACTCTTGTTGGAATCTGATGACTCAATACATCATAAAGCCAAGCCGCTCCAATTGAAGCTACAGGTGCCATTTCCAAACTTTGTGTAATTGCAGTGCTAACCATTCCTGTAAAAAGAGATTCTAGTCTCCAAGGTGCGAGTCTTTCGGCACGTCGTTCAAATGCCTTCACATCAGCATTAATTTGATCAACAGCCGCAATAATGTCTGCACCTGCTGGAGCAACCATGAGTTGACTTGCAACATTGCGAAACCTGGTAATTTGAGTAGAGTTGAAATTCAACGCAACATCTAAAGGACTCGCTTCTGATAGTGAAAGCAAACCATCAGTCACACTGTGCATTCTATTAGCTACAGGGTCTCTAGGAACAAATCTTGTTTTACCAAGGTAACTCGCAACTATTTGGCTGTTATGAGTCTCATCAAAACCTCCAAAATCCCGAGGAATATAGCTTACACCTAATCCTTGGGCCCATTCGACTGCAGCACCACAAGTCATCAGTTCCAGGCGTGCATCTTTTTTAGTCAGATTGAAAAACATTTCCCCCAGATGTGCACCAACGCCAACATTGAGAGATGCTGTCGCTCCCCGCATCATGAAAACATCATGTTGCCTGGAAATGAGCTGACCGTAACTCTTAAGTAAAGGTTGAGCTCTAACATTATTGGAAATTTTCGAAATTGCTTGAAGCACAGCTGCGCGCTGATCAGATGTTAAAGGCGCATAAAGCAAAGGCTCTTTCTTTTGGCCTCTAATGATAGATTTTGCAGCTAGGGATCGCGATAATATAATTGATTGAGGGTCTACCTCTGCCATTGCATCAATAAGCGATTGTGGATATAAATTTGCAGAATAAGGAAGAATAATCTTAACTCTGTTGAGTCGAATTAACTCTTGCAGATCTGTTAATGAAAGCCTGTGTTTAGTGAGCCAATCCAAACTACTTAACTCAGGGATAATATTTACGCAATCATAGATTGTTAATAGTTCAGATAGTCGGCTATCGCCACAATTTTCAACATCATACAAACATGAAAAGTTATGAAGTGGTAATGGTTCCTCCGGAACAATTAATTGATTCTGTCTGCTAGTTAGAAAGCTTCTCCAATCATCTTCATCTTGATGGATCAATGATCTTAATGTGCTCGATGCAGCTTGCATGGCATATTGATTACTAGTGATGAGTGTTAGATCACTTCTATCAGTTGGAAGCTGTGGACTTGGCAAACCCTGTGAAGGTGGATCAATAGTTACAATTTCAACAGGTTCAGTAATGCCTATCTTAACAGCTGCTCTTAAGACAGTTTCTGTTGCAGTTGTATCAACGAGTGAAAATGTTCGAAATATCCAAACTTGGCGTTGATTATCAAAATCAATGCTTCCTCTTGGTAAGTTGGGTTCAGCTAATGATAACAACACATTAAAGTCATGGACTGATAAAGGCTCACCTTTTAGCCATACATCAGACTCATAATCATCCGGCTCATTGATCTGGTTTTCAATAGGTGGGCTAATTCTGGACAACTTAATATTACAAGTCACTGGTTTCAGATTTTTATTAAACCAGGTTTTTAATTCCGCAAACTTTGAGTCTTCGCATTCAGCAATATGAATGATGTTTTCATAGTGAATTCTATACAAAGCCAGTTGAAGTTCTGGATGAAGCAGTCGCAACTTCTTAATTGTCCTCATTGCCCACTGTAAATGTACAGCTTGAAGGCCACCGCTCGTTGCGTCTGTAGTACTCATTCACCAAGGTCCGCTCACAAATTATGAACTATATTTTTGCATATTTTTTAAGCAAGATACGATATAAAGCTTATGACTGAGGTAATCACTTAAAACTTAATGATCTCAACGCAGTTTTTCAAAGCTTTAGTCAGTAACTTATAAGTATCAAGGTCAAAGTTAAACTCAAACCGACTTTGCCTAGCCTCATCCATCTGAATATCATCTTCAACAGTAGCAATATGGCACCATTGTTCAAAAACCTGAATTTGAGTCTTGCCAGTTATACCATCAACCTCTTTTATTCCAACACGACCATCATACGGCCATGATTCAAGCCGCATACCTATCAGTGCTTGTTTGAGTCTCAAATAATGAAGCTCAGGTGACTCTTTACCAGCACATACACCCGAGCATTTTTTAAGCTGGTATGAAAAGCATGCGCCTTTACCTGTTTCAAGGCCTAAAAATCTTGGACAAAGGCGATGGTCAATCGCAATCTGCCTTATAGTTTCCGTAGCAGAACGTTTAGAACGGAACATGCCATACAGCAAATCGAAATAGCTAGGGTCTAACTCATCAGCTGAAACATAGGTTATCCAAGGCGTTTGATCCAGGGTCTCTGCCAGTCTAATTGATTGCAGTTGTCGATTGCGACGCAACATCCGGTTATAAGCTGGCTGCCGCTCTTTGATAAGCTTAGACTCAAGAAGCAATGCCCCCAACTCACCGGCAGTCTCTATCCATTCAATATGTTTAACTTCCTGGGCAATCTGCATCTCTTTGGAAGACGCATGATCACTGCTGAAGTGATTTAATATACGTGAACGAAGCTTGATGCTCTTGCCAATGTAGATTGGCAGATCCGTCTCACCGAAGAATAAATAAACGCCCGGGCTATCCGGAATCTTATTTAACAAATCACTATCAATACCGGCGGGTAAGCTAGGTCCCTTACATTGATCATTGATTTCCTCAATTACACGTACCGAGCCAAGCAATCTCCTGGCAACCTCCAGATACTCCAGCACCAGAATGACATCTCCCATTGCCCGGTGGCGAGCGTTGGTAGTAAGTCCATGTCGCTGCATGATGGCATCCAGGCCATGTCCTCTATGTTCGGGAAATATTCGACGAGATAGTTTTACCGTGCAGAGCGTTTTCAGCATCAAGGTTGCATTGATGCGTTGATATTCAGCTTTCAGAAAACCATAGTCAAATCTCACATTGTGCGCAGCTAAAGGCAAACCTTCCAAATACTGATACAAGGTTGGAGCTATCTCTTCAAAGGTAGGGGCATCTTTCACCATCTCATCGGTGATGCCGGTGATATGGGTAATGGTTATTGGGATAGATCTTCCTGGATTAATCAGTGACTGCCATCTATCAACGATCTCACCATTCTCAATTCTTACCAGGGCTATCTCAGTAATACGGTCAAACAAATGTGATCCACCAGTCGTCTCGATATCGAGAATTACCATGTCTGGTAGCCAACGTACTTCTTGGAAATACTTATGATCATCAGGCAAGCCGGTTACCCCAAATAAAATTGTATAAATAAGCGCATGGATAAATTCAAACTCCAAGGCTGAAGTATAGTCTTTTAATTTTTATCGTTACAATAAAATTATTATTTTTGTTACAATAAAAAATATAAAAAGGACAACTTCGAAATTACTGGTAGGAATTTAGGTTCAACAGCTATGCAAAATCCCATTCCGGTTAGCCAAAATCCATCTGTAGTATTAATTCCTTTTTTTGAGGGTAAGGTACGCGCTGGCCAGTCACGCTTTGCGTCCGCTGCTCAAGATTATGAAATGAAGGAGCTGGATCTTAATCAGTTACTCATCACTGATCCTCCAGCTACTTTTATTATCAGGGTTGCGACTGATTGCGACTCTATGATCGATGTGGGTATTTATCCTGGCGCCAAACTCATTGTGAATAGAGCATTGGGTTCAAAGGCCAAGTCTTCCAATATCGTCATTGCAGTTGTAGATGGTGAATTCGTCGTGAAGCGCTTATACAAGCGATTCAAAATCGTACGCCTATTGTCAGAAAATAAGGCTAAAGCGTATCCACCTATCGAGTTTAAGGACGGGGAAGAACTCATGATCTGGGGTGTGGTACAGCATGTTATTACTTCCTTCACTTAGCACAGTATTCAGACGGGTATTCGCCCTTGCTGATGTCAACTCCATGTATGCCTCCTGTGAAGAGGCATTTCGTCCGGACATTAAAGGCAAACCGGTTGTCGTGCTGTCCAATAATGACGGGTGCGTCATCGCGCAGAATAAGCTTGCTAAAGAAGTCCTGGAAATTTACATGGCTAAGCCTTTCTTTGAAATCAGAGAGGCTGCCGAGAAGCTAGGTACGGTCGTATTCTCATCTAACTATGAGCTGTACGCCAACATGAGTAATCGATTTGCGACCATCCTATCGAAGTACTCACCCCGCATTGAGAAATATTCGATTGATGAGACCTTCCTGGAAATGACTGGTATGAGTGTCGATTACAGCGATTACGGTCATACTATGAAGCTTGATGTCCTGAACTCAATCGGATTACCAATTTGTGTTGGTTTTGGCTACAGCAAGACGTTAGCAAAACTGGCTAACCATTGTGCCAAGAAACAACCTCGCTGGAATGGAGTATGTGACCTTACAAGTGTCAGTGACACTGAACTGGATACCATCATGCAAGAGCTACCGGTTTCCAAAATATGGGGTATTGGCAGCAGGATGGAAAAACGCCTGAATGCAGTTGGTATCTATGACGTGTTAAGGCTGAAGCGAGCAAATCCTAAACGCATCCGTGATCACTTTGGTGTGTTGGTTGAACGTATTGTCAAAGAACTTAATGGCGAAGTCTGGTTGGACATGGAAGACATGTTGCCAGAGGCGAAACAGGTCATGAGCTCCCGTTCATTTGGTGAGCGTGTGTCCACCATGGATAAAATGAAGGAGGCAATCAGCTACCATGCGTCCATGGCTGCTGAAAGAATGCGGAAGAAGAATTTATATGCCAACGGCGTCTATGTTTTCATGATGAATAGCCCACATGACCAGGCCGTATTTTGTTCCAGCAGCTTGTCGGTAGGTTTACCAGCGCCGACTAACTCGACCCTGAAAATTAATGAGATGTCGCAGGCCATACTTAAGAGAATCTTTCAGCCTGGTGTTTATTACCAGAAAGCCGGCGTAATGTTGCTGGATACAGTGCCGGCAGGTGGCCGTCAAACCGATATGTTTGGTTATACCGAACGTGATGAGAAATCCGAATCGCTGATGAGTGTCATGGACAAGATTAATAACAAATACTCTAGAGGCACCATTTGGCTGGCCTCCGAAGGTGTAGATGAAACAAAAGATTGGACGATGCAGCGCAACTTCAAAAGTCCTAATTACACTGGGGACTGGGGCGAGCTTTTAGAAGTAAGATAAGATTTAGCCGCAAGATGTTTGAGCGCCGAACTCATAATCCGTTGGTGCTTTTAGCTATAAGCGTAATATTTCTCGGTGGTCAGCATGGATCTGGTTACCTTGAATTGTTCCAAAACTAAACAAATCCTTAACTGGAAAAATATTTTTCAGTATTTACTACAATAATGAGATATTCAATGAAAAAAATTCTTATAGTGGATGATCACCGCATCGTACGAAATGGCTTAAGGAATTTAATAGAACTAGAAGCCGACTTACAAGTAGCTGGTGAAGCAAGTTCAGGTGCGGAAGCAATACAATTGGTGCGCGAAAATCAATATGATGCTGTGGTACTAGATATTTCTATGCCAGGTAAAAATGGTGTTGAAACATTAAACGAATTATTAGAAGTCTCACCCACTCTCCCGGTATTGGTATTAAGCGGCTATTCCGAAGACCAGTACGCTTTGAACTTGATGCGAAACGGTTGTAAGGGATACCTATCAAAGAATTCAGATTCTGAAGAAATTATCAATGCAATCCGCACGATTTCAGCCGGTAGAAAATATATTTCCGCAGAATTAGCTGAATTAATGACTAACGAATTAAGTCATCCTTCACAAAAGCAATTACATGAAACTCTATCACCTCGGGAATTTCATGTATTTATGAAACTTGCTGTAGGCCAGACTCCCACGGCTATTTCAGAGGAATTGTCCCTTAGTATCAAAACGATTAGCACATACCGCTTCCGCATCTTAGAAAAAATGGCATTGAAATCCAATGCTGACCTGACTTATTACGCAATTAGATACGGGCTGATAAATTAAAGACTAATTATCCGCTGCTCTCTAATTTGATAGCAAGGTAAGCCTAATAACGGTGAAGATTGTGGAATCAGTCGAGTTATAACAGCGGCAATACGGTTTAAGGCTCGCAGTAAGTCAACTCCTACATCCTAATAAGACTTGTCCTGATTTAAAAACATGTGCCAGCAGTATTAAATTGCAACGCAGTCTGCACTATCAAATCTCGGACAAGTTTTTAAGGGACATATATGAGAAAAATTTTACTTGCATTGCCATTGTTGCATTTGCGGTATTCGCTGCAGTTAGATGCAACGAAACAGATGGTTCAGGATTTTGTACCTATTAAACACTTGAAGCGTAAGATCAGAGTTAGGACAGCGCTAAATCAATGACAATGAATAAACTCATTTAGATTTTGATTCGCCACTAGGACCGCTGAATTTATTTATTTAGCGGGGCGAGTTAATGCCTCAGCAATTGCTAATTTGCATATTGATCGCATTCCTGTAAAGGCATCTCTTAATGGGATGCTTTTTTCTTCTATATTTCTGACTAGTCATTCAAGAATGTTCCAGTCTATGATTACATAGTTCTTCTGCATCCGATTGTGATGAGGATCAATGCCAGCACCCTAGCAAAATATCACTGACGGCTTGCATAGTAGATGCTTTTTTGAAATCCATGACTTTAAACATCCTTCGACCTAATCGCTTTGGCAATGTCTGCTACATCGTACGGTTTGTTTAAGAATTGAAACTCTTCAAGATCTCCATGTTCTTTTTTAAGTGCTGGAAGAGGATAGCCTGAAGCAAGAATGATTTGAATTCCAGGGTTAGATTCCCGAAGTTTTCTTGCTAACTCGATCCCATTCATTCCTGGCATTAATATATCCGTGAATACCAAACTGACTTTTGCGCCTTGTCGCAAGAGCTCCAATGCCTTTTCGCCACTTGATGCTTCGAATACTTCATAGCCAAATAGTTTGAATATTTCGGAAGTTGCACTAAGCAAGTCTGGTTCGTCCTCAACAATCAATACTGCATCGCATGTTTCATCCACTGCCTCGGCCAGAATTGTTTCGTCGTTTAGCGCCGGGAATAGCATACTGACTGATGTTCCCATATTTACTTCACTTTTAATGTAAAGAGTACCATCAGATTGTTTCATAAATCCAAATACCTGGCTTAGACCCAATCCAGATCCTTTGCCAATTTCTTTGGTTGTAAAAAAAGGTTCTGTGACGTGTTTAAGGTTGTCCTTAGTGATACCAGTCCCGGTATCAGTCACATTGACCTCAACATAATTGCCTTCTGCTAAGTCTTCATATTCGCCTTTTGCTATCAGCCGCTTTCTGGTGGTGATGCTGATATTTCCTCCGTCTGGCAGGGCATCACGGGCATTTACCACTAGATTCAATAAGCTGGCTTCAAACCTTGTGCTGTCCACCATTACAGGAAGAGGGGTTTGGATGAATTCAAAATTAATATTAATGTTTGAGCCTACTGCGCGAATCAACATTAATTCGAAGCTGTTGATTAGTTGGTTTACATCATGTGGATCTGATTGCAATGGCTGTTGTCTGGCAAAACTCAGTAACTGTTGTGTCAGCGTCGCCCCACGGGTGACCGCACGTTTCATTGTTTCTACCAGTTTTAGATGCTTAGCATCCAATTTTGAAACTCTAAGTATCTCAAGGCCATTAGAGATGACAGATAATAAATTGTTGAAGTCGTGTGCAACTCCGCCGGTGAGATTGCCAATAGCGTCCATTTTCTGTGCTTGAAAAAGTTCTGAATTTGCTTTTGCGAGATTATCTTCAGCTATTTTTTTCTCAGTAATATCCCTTGTTATCTTGGCAAAGCCTATAAGGTCTTTATCGTCGTTATGAATTGCGTCAATAACTACATGAGCTAAAAATAAAGAACCATCTTTTCGGACACGCCATGCTTCATTCTCATAGCGTCCATCTCGTTTCGCAATCTCCAGTGATAGATCTGCCAAGCCAGCTTCGCGATCTTGTGATGTCATGAACTTTGAAAAATGAGTGCCGACCACTTCTTCAGCCGAGTAACCTTTAATGCGTTGTGCTCCAGAATTCCAATTGGTTATGATGCCTTCTGGAGAAATCATATAGATTGCGTAATCCGTAACACCTTCAACTAAATATCTGAACTTGCGTTCACTCTCAATGAGCATGTCCTGAGATGTTTTGCGTTCTGTGATATCCCGGGTGATCTTCGCATAGCCTATTAATTCATGTGCATCGTTATAAATGGCCTCTACCACTATATTTGCCCAGAACCCTGAACCATCCTTCCGAATACGCCAGCCTTCAGCCTCGAATCGGCCATGGATGGCAGCTTGATCTAATATAGATTGTGGAACCCCTGCATCTCGATCTGTTTGAGACAAAAAGGCGGAAAAGTGTTTACCAATGATTTCACTTTCTGTATAGCCTTTAAATCGCTGTGCACCAGCGTTCCAGCTGACAATCTTCCCATTTGGATCAAGAAGGTAAATTGCATAATCCCGGATGGATGAAACCAGTATTTCGAATCGCTTATCAGAATTGATTAAAGCATCGAGGTTTTTCTTTGGAAGCCCCATGAATTCTTTAAGAATCATTACTATCTCTTTTCAAATGGCTGTTTGTACAATAAAACCGAATTTCAGGATGTGGCCTTCTGTAAAAGTAATACTGGAAGCGATGTTTCGCCGATAGCATTAGAACATGACAGATAAATGTTTTAAAGCCGTCGCGATGGGTTGAGTTTCCATAATGCCTTAGCCCTTGGCCAATGCATACTTAAGTTGTATCAATTTCTTCATCCTTACACTATGTTGCAAATTTGTCAGTTGAGTTTCTACCGATTGCAATTCCCGCAATGTATTCAGAAGTGCGACACTTCCTATAGCACAAACTAATATTTTTGATACCGAATCTTTAGGTTAATAAGTGTTATTCAGTAAATGCTTTTTGAGAGGTGATTCAAAGTTTGTATACTACGGTGCAACATGGAACTACTTATATGCCGAAATATAATTGCCCTGTGACGATTGTTTTGAAACAAAAGTTTGGCACTGGAGATTTCTTCAAATGATGAATGAGCATGAGAATGTACTTGGAAAAAATAGACTTCTGGAAGCGGATAGTTCTTCAAACGATACCATGTCAGAAATATTTAAACAGGCGCCGGCCTTCATGTGCGTTCTACGTGGCCAAGATCATAGGTTTGAGCTCGTAAATGACCGTTATCTACAATTAATTGGCCATCGTAAAGTTGAAGGACTAACTGTGAGGGAGGCCTTGCCTGAACTAGAGGGACAAGGTTTCTTCGAACTACTGGATTCTGTTTATCATTCTGGAAAAACATTCAACGGTACTGATATGTCGGTTCTATTACAACGTTCCGTTGGTAAAGGACTAGAGAAGAGATTTTTAGATTTTGTATACATTGCCCTACGAGATGCTGAAGGAAAGATCACAGGCATTCTAGTTCACGGCATAGACCAAACAGAACGCAAACAAAGTGAAATCAGCTTGGCCGAAAAAGAAGAGCAACTGCGGTTAGCTCTAGATTCTGCTGAGGTTGGTCTATGGGATGTTGACGTTGTAAACGATCATCTTTTTTGGCCCGCAAGAGTCAAAGCCATGTTTGGTATATCTCCCGACAAACCTGTGACCATGAAAGATTATTATGATGGCCTTCATCCAGATGACCGTGAACATACGGTGACTGCTTATTCAAATGCCACTGATCCCAATATGCGTACCCAATATGATGTGGAGTACCGAACTATTGGCCAAGAAGATCAAATCATCCGATGGGTAGCAGCCAGGGGAAGGGGAATTTTTAATGAGGAAAATCAATGCGTCCGTGTGATTGGTACTGCGATAGATATCACTCAGCGGAAGGCTAACGAGGAAGCCTTGCGAAAAAGCGAAGAGCAACTGCGGGAATCTGATCGCAGAAAAGATGAATTTCTAGCGATGTTAGCGCATGAACTTCGTAATCCGCTTGCACCGATCAGTGCCGCAGCCCAGTTATTGCAAAAAGCTAAACTGGATGAAGCTCAAGTCAGACGAACGAGCCAGATTATTAATCGCCAAGTCAAACATATGACAAGTTTAGTCGATGACTTACTAGATGTGTCGCGGGTAACCCGTGGTTTAGTCGAATTAGAAAATACTGTCTTAGATATCAGCCAGGTAATAGCAGATGCGATTGAGCAAGTGACACCGTTAATTCGAGCGCGCAGTCATCTACTTGGGTTAAAGATGACGCCCAAAGCACCCTTTGTTCAAGGTGATAAAAACCGACTCGTTCAAGTCATTGCAAATCTTCTTAACAATGCAGCAAAGTACACTCCCGAAGGTGGGGATATTAAACTTAAAACTGAAGTTATAGATGGGCATGTGCACATACAAATTGCTGATAGCGGCATTGGCATGACTCCGGAGTTAGTTGATCGTGCTTTCGATTTATTCGCTCAGGCTGAACGCACATCCGATCGCTCTTCGGGCGGATTAGGATTGGGGCTTGCGCTAGTCAAAAGCTTGGTAGAACTGCACCATGGAACAGTAACTTGTGAGAGCGCTGGACTGGGTAAAGGAAGCCTTTTCACCGTTCGCCTACCGCTTCAACAAGTCGAGGAAAGACATATAGAAGAGCAAACATTTAACGATCTACTACAAAAAACCAATGCTCCTCTGAGAATACTCGTTGTGGACGATAATGCCGATGTTGCTTCCGTGTTGGGCATGTTGTTGGAGGCAGAGGGGCATGAGGTAATGATTGAAAGTGAATCTCACAAAGCACTAGAGCGTGCCAAAGCCGAAGCCCCACAGGTATGCCTACTTGACATTGGCTTACCTGAAATGGATGGTAATGTGTTGGCTCAACATTTGCGGGCGATTCCCCAAACCGCTTCTGCACTACTAGTTGCCATCACAGGATATGGAAGTGCTAGTGATCGAGAGAATACGCTCGCAGCAGGTTTTGATTACCATTTGGTCAAACCAGTCGACACACGAACTTTATCGGAGATACTTGCAAGATTTGATAATCGTTAATGATCGCAACTAAAGCCCAAATATGGATTCCCGCCTGGTAAAGACGACCAAATCTATTCAAATTAATATGCTTAAGTCCATACCGGTGATTGCGTCACTCCAATGGACAGATTGTCGGTGCCACTTTACCAACTCTATGCACATGCAAAATAGTGAATATATTTAATCTGACATTATTACCAGAAGATTTCTGATTAAAAATATCAACCCATTTAAGCTAAATTGTAATCGTTCATATTTGGGTTGTACGAAGTTAATTTGAAGTCAATTTTCTTATCAGCCAGTGTGCCATTCAACAACCGTGGCACTTATTATGTAAAAGCAGATGCTCAGCTAATCTTAAACGCTGTTCGCGAATTCGTGCTTACATTTACTCCAAAATATCAGATTGTTTTTGGTGGCGACCCTGCATTAACTCGCATTATTTTAAGTATTTTTGAAGATTTAGGAATTGATCCTGCCAACTCGATAGTGCTATATCAAAGCAGTTTTTTCGACGGTAGCTATCCAGAAGAAAATCGTAATTTCAATAATGTCATTATTACTAATGGGAATCCTGGCAATCACAATGAAAGTTTATTAAAAATGAGAAGGCAAATGCTTTCAAGAAAAGATCTTGTCGGAGCAGTCTTTATTGGTGGTATGGAGGCTGTGGAAACTGAGCATCAAATATTCAAATACTTTCATCCAAACACTGAAGTGATGAGTGTGATATCACCAGGTGGAGGGGCACTTAATCTAGCGTTGGATCATGGCTATGCCACGGCAGAAGGTTTACTTGATACAGACTTCGAATTAATGTTTCGAAATTATCTTTTCCGAATTTCTGAGGAGCAAATTTAATATTACTAGCAAATATTGCAGTCGGAATTCACCTACTAACTAATCCGAATATTCAGAATGTTCAAAGCGATTCCAAGGTTTCAAAATTTAGACTCTAAATAACTCCAAGATTTTTTGGATATCTAAAATCTAATAACCTGGGAAAAATATGCTAGGAACTGTTTTACTTGGAATGCTGATCATTGTGACGTTTCTTTCCCTCTTTGTTGCCTCAAATAATTCGGAAAAGGGGTTTTTCAACATTAGTATTCTGGGCCTATTGCTTGCAGTAGTTATTATTCTGGCGATGAGTGGACTGATTTGATAAGCACAGAGGTATTATAAATAAACAGTTGTGAAACCTA
The DNA here is from genome assembly GCF_042676265.1 of Methylophilus luteus. Classification (NCBI taxonomy): domain Bacteria; kingdom Pseudomonadati; phylum Pseudomonadota; class Betaproteobacteria; order Nitrosomonadales; family Methylophilaceae; genus Methylophilus; species Methylophilus luteus. Next base: position 97,621 of record NZ_JBHTKB010000002.1, on the reverse strand, counting down.
TGTAGTCTGAATTCCTAACCCAAGTCGCGCCTCTGATGTTCCCAATCCATATCCATATTTTAACTCACTATTCAAATACGAAAATCTGACCTATTGATCAGTCTGTTACCTATAACAATTTACAGCATGTGAGCTTAGTATTGAGATTAGGTTGTGATTCATGATCACACCCTGAGATCTCTCGAAGGGTGTTTCAAGGATGTGCTTACGCACATCCTTTTTTTTCAGCTCTAGCAATCTTCTAATCGGAAGCGGTTGCATTGACTCTTATTATTAGATTCTTTTATCAATGCGAATAAGGCCTAAGGTAAATAATATTGAACAGCCAATAATGAATGCGCCTGTGAAACCCAAGTTTTCAATTCCGAAGTTATCAATGACTTTACCACCAATAATTGCTCCTACACCAATTCCTAAATTGGCCCCGGAGATGTTGAGTGAAGCAGCAAAAGCTGGCGCCTGAGGTACTGCTTTCATAAGTCTTGCATGATTGACAACAAATTGTGCTGCTTGAGCGATACCCCATATACCTAAAGTAATTGGCATTCCCCACAGCACATCAAAACTGGGGACAACGAATAGCATGCCTAGGCAAAGCAGTATGCTGAAAAGCAGAGAGGCCCAGAGGGGATTCCAATCTACAGCCTTCCCCCCCAACCAGTTTCCTATTAATCCTATTCCCCCAAATGCCATCAGTGTCCAACCAACTAAACTGCCATCAAATCCAGCCAATCGTTCTAACATATCAGCAAGGTATGTATAGGTGGTAAACATAGCCGTAAAGATGAGGATGGACAAAACTACATGTCCCAGAACCAGAGGGTCACGAAGGTAGGATAATTGTTCCAGGAATGGAATTTTTTTAGAAGTTATCTTCATGATAGGCATATACATCTGCAGCATGATAGCTTTTGAAAAAGCTAATGCTGCCAAGATTCCAAAAGCAACTCTCCACCCGAATGCATCCGAAAGAAGTGCCCCAATAGGTATCCCGAATATCGTTGCGCAAACGATACCAAACGTCAGTATCGATAACGCATTTCCAGCTTTTTTTGATCCGGTTAAATTTACTGAACTCTCACTTGCCAATGCCCAATATACGGGTAACGCGACCGCGGGAATGACACGAGCGAATGCCATTACCCCAAAGTTTGGAGCAATTGCGGCAAGTGTATTTGCAAAGCCGAACATTGTGAGTATCACAACAAATAACATTTTCCGTTCGTATTTGGAAAAAAATGAAGTTAGAAATGGACCAAATGCAGCAACCGTAAATGCAAACAAGGTCACAAGTAACCCCATCGTAGAAATACTGACATTCAAGTCCCGTGCGATTGAAGGAAGGAGGCCAACTATTAAAAATTCAGTAGTAAGAATTGTGAATCCTGCTGTAGATAACAAATAGATCGGTAACAACTTTTGCTCCAAGTAGGTGATTGGATACGCAGAGATACATTATTGCGAGCAATGATGACTATCCAGTATTTGAAATGCCCAATTTTTTAATCAAATTTGAACTGGGTCAGCGACAGGCGCCATGATTGCATGCTTAACGGCTAAGAAAAAAGCCGCACATAGCGGCTATGAAGTTCAGAACAAAGGGAGGAAGCTCTGAACAATCTTGATCGGAGATTGTAAATTGATATTAATCCATAATTTCCAACAATTCAAGACGCGTTGCATTGAAAAATATATGCATTGAAAATGTGTAAGGCATCATTTCAAATTAAACCAAAACTATCAATCAAGTTGCCATTTCCGACATTCAAATGAATGTCGGAAAGTGTCTTGAAAATTGGATTGATAATTTAATGGTTGTACATCAAAAATTAAAGTTAACTAATCATCTTTGTTAACACGTGCATCAATCCTTTTAGCATCTTCAAGATGTTTTTTCAGAACTGGCAAAGTGTCTGCAGCAAACTTCTTGATATCCTTGTCTTCAGCATCCTCTGCAGCATCTTCGAACAACTCTACTGCCTGCTCATGTGCTGCAACACCAATATGAGTAGAATAACTTTTATCGAATTTCACACCATCTCTTGTTTCTAGATACTTAAGTTTGGCTTGCTGAATCAGGCCTGGTTCTTTCGGCAGCTCAACTTTTCGTTTGGTGGCTAAATCTTTAAGCTTTTGCTCTGCCTGGCTATGATCTTCAGTCATCATTTTTGCAAACTTGAGAATGTCGGCATCTTTAGATTTTTTCAAAGCGAGCTTACTGCCTTCTACCTCAAATGCCCCAGCTTTAGCTGCATTCTTCAAAAAACGTTTGTCTGAAATTGACACATCATCAGCCCATGCAGTGTTCATGCAGAAAGCTCCCAAAATTGCAGTGCAAACTACCAATCGATTTATGTGTTTCATCTCTGATCTCCTTTTAGTAAAGATCTGAATTTAGAGTTGACGTCGTGAAAGAAATATAGGGATTTATCCGATTATGTTGTCGGTAAGCTCTGGCAAAGAGACCTAAGTATACGCAGCAAAACTGCTCAAGTGGTTTAAATTCAAATTCTTACACTACCTTCAGGCAATTACTGACAATCTAATTCGACTCACCACCTTATTATTTGTTTTCCCCAATAACTTTAAGAAGCTCGGAAGGATTTTGTTATGCGTGCCCTGACCTATCATGGTAGTAAAGATGTTCGAGTCGAATCTGTTCCAGATCCAATTATTCTGCAGCCAGACGATGTTATTTTAAGAGTGACCGCAACTGCAATTTGCGGATCTGACCTTCATTTATATCGTGGAAAAATCCCTATGGTTGAAGATGGGGATATTCTTGGGCACGAGTTCATGGGAATTGTGGAAGATATAGGTCCAGAAGTCTCAAATGTAAAAAGAGGAGACCGCGTCGTTATTCCTTTCGTAATTGCTTGCGGAAACTGTTATTTTTGCGAACAAAGTTTATATTCCGCATGTGAAGCAACTAATCCTGATCGAGGCGGTTCATTGAACAAAAAGAGTGCGAGACCACCAGCTGCTTTATTCGGCTACAGTCATATGTACGGTGGCGTCCCTGGGGGGCAGGCCGAATTAGTGAGAGTCCCTAAAGGAAACGTTGGCCCCTTCAAAATACCGGGCTCTTTAGCTGACGAACAGGTGTTATTTCTGACAGACATACTTCCAACTGGCTATCAGGCGGTTCTAAATGCAGATGTAAAGCCAGGCTCAAAAATCGCTATCTTCGGTGCTGGTCCAGTTGGCCTCATGGCAGCCGCTTGTGCGCGGATGTTAGGTGCCGAGACAATTTTCATGATTGACCATCATCAATATCGATTAGATTTTGCAGCTAAGGTGTACGGCACCATAGGCATTAATTTTGACGAGATTGATGATCCTGCAGAGATCATTCTAGAAAAAACTAATTTCAGGGGAGTAGATGCCTCAATAGACGCAGTAGGTTTCGAAGCAAAGGGAAGCACGGTTGAAACAACTTTGACCACTTTGAAGCTTGAAACAAGTAGTGGCGAGGTTTTACGTCAAAGCATCGCTGCTACACGTCGTGGAGGGATAATCAGCATTCCAGGTGTTTATTCTGGTTTTATACATGGTTTTTTAATCGGAGATGCATTTGATAAAGGGCAAACATTTAAGATGGGTCAAACTCATGTACATACCTATTTACCTGAATTGCTGAACTTCATTGAAGAAGGCAGGCTGAGCCCAGCGGATATCATTACTCATCGCATGTCACTGGAAGATGCTGCAAAAGGATATGAAATTTTCAATAATAAAGAGGAGGATTGTCGCAAAGTAGTGCTCACTCCTTAAGGGTCAATTGTGTATTGATTGCTAACTCATTTTAGATTTAACTAGTGGTATTAAAAGCATAAGTTCGGGATTGAATTGAGTAATAGATTCCCAATGTATTCGGTTGCAACTAGTCCGACTATTCCTACAATCATTGAAGCTTGAGCTGATGCATTTTCAAGTGAAATCCGGTTAATCTTGAACTGTCGTTATCAATGTGTGGAAACAATATTCTGTTCCCTCATTGACTATCGACATAGCGGTGGTTCCTGTGGGAACCACCGCAATTATGTCCCAGCTTTGAAATCATCACGATTTGTCATTACCGGCCTTTCAAAGGGAGTTTGAAATGTTAATCAGCAAAGTCATGACATCCAAAGTCATTAGTGCATCACCTGAACAATCCCTCAGACGTGCAGCACAAATTATGGAAAGGAACGACTTCGATTGCATGCCTATCTGTTTAAATAAGCGATTTATTGGGACAATAACCATTCGAGATATTGTCTCGAAAGTAGTGGAATTTGGTCTTGCACTTGATGAGTTCACTATTGAAGATTTGATGACTCCAGACTCTAAATTTTTATTTGAAGATCAAACAATATACTACGCCTTGAGTTTGATGAATGAGAACCAGCTGTGCAGTCTTATGGTAGTGAACAGAGACAATGAATTAGCCGGCATTATTACCCTAGAGGACATAATGTTAAGTATCAAGGGTACTAACCCAGAATTAACTAATAAAGATAGCAACATTGAGGTCGACTTAAAAAAAGTTTTGAAAGTGTCTAGGAAAATAAAAAACCTAGAAACTTCCTTGGAATTTAGACAAATTAAAAGTCGAGCGAAAAATGTTCACTCGACTCCATATTGAATTTCCAATTAGCCGTTTACGATCGTTCCACCATTAGGATGAATAATTTGCCCGGTAATGTATGAAGAGTCATTTGATGCGAGGAATACATAGGCTGGCGCTACCTCACTCGGCTGCCCTGGACGCTTAAGCAAAGTTTCTGTTCCAAAACCTTCAACCTTATCCGCAGGGAAGCTGGCTGGTATCAAGGGCGTCCAGATTGGACCTGGAGCAACTGCGTTAACGAGTATGCCTCGTTCAGCTAATTGATGAGCCAATGACCTTGTGAAAGAGACTACCGCTCCTTTGGTTGAAGAGTAGTCAAGCAGACCTTCATTGCCTTTATAAGCTGTCACTGATGCAGTGTTAATTATTCTCCCACCTAGTGGAAGATATTTTAGTGCCTCTTTGACAATATAGAACATGGAGAATAAATTAGTTCGGAATGTATGTTCCAATTGCCTTTGTCCTATATCTTCAATCGAGTCTTGCGGATATTGCTGAGCGGCATTGTTTACTACAATATCCAGCTTTCCAAATGTACCCACTGTTTTCTCAATCAAAGATTGGCAAAATGTTTCATCACTAACATCACCTTGTACTGAGATCGCTTTCCCGCCATATGACTCAATAAGAGAAAGCGTTTTCTGAGCGTCTTCATCCTCTTCATCGCTAAGATAATTGATAACAACATTGGCACCTTCTGCTCCGAAATGTACAGCTACAGCTCTACCAATGCCGCTGTCCCCTCCGGTTATTAAAGCGACTTTGCCTTCCAGCTTCAACGCAGATTTATAACTTGGATCAATGTATTGCGGTCTGGGATTCATCTCAGTTTCTAAACCAGGCTGTATATTTTGATGTTGTGCTGAGGGATCTAAATCACGATGGTCTCTAGAATCATTTATGACGTCTAATTCCATACTAACTCTCCTATCATTAATGCAAAATTCGATTTTAAGAAAGCATGTCCATTAGAAAAAGAAGAAACTGACTGATAACTTTGTCGGAAAATTAAGAATATCTAAAACTTAATATTCATTCTGCTTTGATTTATATCGTTTAAAGATTCTTACAATAGCTTCAGTAATAGCCTCTAGATAGGAGTTCAAGTAGTGAATAGCATTTCTTTATGAAATGTCTAAGGATTTAGAAATGTATAAATCAAATATGAAATTCAAATATTTACTTACACGTCTCCTATGGTCTTTAAGCGCCTTATTTTTAATCTTTCTTTCAATGTTTTTGATTTCTTTAAGTGTAGTGATATTAACTGGGGTATTTGCGAAAAATGTTCACTATGACCCTAATTTGAAGCCAGCGAATACTGATCAAAAATTTATTGTAGTCACTTCATCAACACATATGGAAGATGTAATTAGAAAATCAGATTTAGAAACTGTGCAGTTACCGGCGAAATTTTAATTCAATGATTAAGTTATGAGCGTATTTGTATTATTGAGGAGGTAACTCTTCATAAAATTCTTGCTCTGGAAGATTTTGCACAGCAGTTACTACGAATGGTTGCCAGGCTCTTAATTCTTTCACTGCGCGTTCTATATATAAGCCTAAAGCAAGCGGCTCTACGTCAGGTCTAGTCTCTCTCAACTGGATATCTTTAGCTAGATTGAGTACCAAAGCAGTGAAAACCAATTCAATATTTTCCATCTAAATATTCCATATATTGAAAATAATGTAAACTAAAAGAAAGGAATAAAGGTTTCAAGAGAGGGCTCCTAGATATAGACGCCCTTAGTTAACAACTTGAGTTCAAACAAGGTGATTGAGCACGACTTATTAACGATTTTTGATAGTAAAAAAACTCCTTTATCGGATTAATCAGTCAAATTCTGGTTTAACTGTAAGATATTATTTATTATTAAGTAAACGAAAAACTTAACTATCAAATGGTTGGCGTATTTTTTCGGCGGTTCCAGATTTTTCCATTAGTTTACAGCTTCCACTTTGTAATACGTTGTACGCACCTTTATAGTCTTCTACATCAATGAACCTTTCAGCTTCATTGATTGTGGACATCGTTACATCAAACATATTCAGAGCTCTCAAAGGCTGTTCCGCTGCCTTCAATATCATTCGCGAATAATCGAAAGCCCCATTTTCAATTTCATGTGTATCTCCAGCCTTAGCAAGAGAAACAACACCTAACAGAAAGTCATAGGTATTTTCAACATCTGCAATAGTTTTCGGTTTTAGGGTCATGATTGTTAACGCTATGTCTGCGGTGCTCTCCAGCATCTAATCCAGTCAACTGCATTTGATATATAAACTTGGAGTGTGTTTACACCACAGGCTAATTATTGAAGGACGATTTTAATTCATGATCAATTGTAGGCTTGTAATTCAGCGAATCACTGCTATTTTCAGTTAATGCAGCATCTAAAGCTTCAATTACCTTATATAGCAGAAGCTTGTCATTTGTTTTTAGAACAGATGATTCCCCCTGATGCGTTGATATCCAAAGAAAGTAAGACGCCTTTGCATTAAGCAAAGTAAGCATGCCTACAAAGAAAAGGACGCCACCTATTACAAATAGACGACCTTCATCAAACATAAGCAGAGATCCCAATACTACAGCGAATACTGAGAAACCACGCCAAGTGTTGGTTGCGGTAAATCTTTTAGATTGAATCGTGTCTATGGGATAGGACTTGCCACTCACAATTAGCTGTTGAGAATTGACTGTTATCCCATTTTGTTGAAAATACAGAATTGTATTCATATCATAGCCCTTGTTACCTTTTGAGTAGGGTTAACATGATCAGCGGAATATTTACATGGTGAGTAAGTAATCCTGGAACCTGAAATAGTACTCCTCTAGATTGCAATTGATAAGTATTTTGTAGTGGGCTAAGGATGATAAAGCAAATTAATCTAAGTGGTTGCTTAATCCAGTCATGATTAAATCCGAGTTGATTGCTTGGCTTACTTTAGATGTTTCGATACACATCTATTTGAATTGAAGCTAATCACTTAGGTAATTTTACTCAATTGCTGAGCAACATTTAAAGCACTGACCAAATTATGTACATGTTGAGAATCCACACTAATTAGAACTTGATGTTCTCCTGAGGTTGTCCCTATTACAACTGAATAGGGAATGGGAGCAGATCGCCAATGTAATAATCCCAACATCATTAATACTGAACCTAGTAGCGGTAATTTGGCATGGCCAAATAATAATGGCAAGCCACTAAACATCAACAATCTTGCCAGCCAACGATTTGGTTTTAGCATTCGTTGATCTACCCAAAGAATACTATCTAAAGAATATTTTTTCCCGTTAGCAATCAAGTGGTACTTACTAATGCTAACTTCTTTATAGCTGTAAATTAGATTGTCATCCATCGTTTACGCCTTATTGCAATTGAATAATAAGACTTGCTGGTACAGCTTGAAAAAATGATTCTATGAAGGATTATTTCATACAACTCTATGGGCTCATCAAAGATTTAAATCGTAATCGAAGGCTCCCAATCAAATTCCACCCAAGTAGGCGCATGGTCACTAGCACCACCCCTGCCTCTATAATCCTTATCTACATTTGCATCTTTAAGACCTGCGGCCAGAACTGGGCTCAATAACAAATGGTCTATTCTTAAGCCGGCATTGCGAGACCAACGGTTTCGTTTGTAGTCCCAATAAGTATAAATACTTTCATTAGGATGACTTTTCCTTAATGCATCTGTCCAGCCTTGCTTTACTAAATCTGAGAATGCTCTACGACTTTCCGGCTGTAAAAGAGCATTGTCGTCCCATGAAGTGGTTTTGTATATATCGATAGAGGTTGGAACAACGTTATAGTCGCCAGCGAGAGCCACTGGCAAACCGGTTTCTAATAGCTCTTTGGCATGGGCATTTAACCGTTCAAACCATGCTAGTTTGTAATCAAATTTAGGCCCTGGCTGAGGATTCCCGTTTGGCACGTATATGCTGGCCAAAATCAATCCATTAATCGCTGCCTCGATATACCTTGCTTGTTTATCAGCTAGGTCTCCAGGTAAGCTGCGGCGTATCAAAAGTGGCACACTATCTTTACTAAGTATAGCGACACCATTCCAAGCTTTTTGACCTTGCCACAATGCACCATATCCCGCTTTTTCAATAGCCTTGATAGGAAACTTGTTTGTTTCCGACTTAAGTTCCTGCAGGCACACTGCATCAGGCTCTGTTTCGGTTAACCACTCCAATAATCTCTCAATACGATTGTTGATCCCGTTGATGTTGTAAGTGGCAATCTTCATGTGGTTATCCACCTAATTTAAGTACATGGTCTAAAAGATGGATAGCTGATTACTATTTGGCTCAGTAAGGTCTGCATCTAAATAGCCATTTGGGCTTAATTTTAGGAGGACTCTGGCTTCCTCATGAGTGGCATTAAGCCAATTATGTAAATCACGATCCTCTATAACCACCACTGACCGTTTCTCTTCATTGGGCTTATGGAAATGACTCATCAATGGATGCTTATCCGCATTAACAGTAAGCATTGAAAATGAGCGAATGATTTCCCCTGTGGCCTCATCAGTGAAGCTTTCATAAATTGATGCTATCGCTGTAGGTTCTCGATCAGATCGGTATATGGGTGTGGGCTTGGATCGTTTACCCGATATGTCATACAGTGGCTCGTAAAAGTTGTCAGCAAGCACTAAACCGAATCTTCTTTGTTTCCAGGGCGACCGATAGGACTTTCGAATTTCAACTGTCTCTGTACGGGCGTTATGAGTCTTTTGCGCGAATGCAGATCGCTCTTCTGGATCGGTCCATCGCGGAATCAGCCCGAAGTGGCCTAACTCACATCTGGTGACGCCATCCTCAAAGAAGACGAATGGGGCTAGATAGTATTTGAAGACGTGCTCTTTCCATTCACTTTCCGGTAAGTCGCATCCAAGATTATTTCTAACCCAGTTTGATTGAGTATGTTTTATGGGTTCGTAGTTACTGCACATTGGTTTTCTAGATTCAAAGTTTTTTCAACCCAGTATCGAATGACAATTCGCTTTTTATAAGTGATTGCAAATTATCTATATCAATGGCTGGATTCAAATTCAAATAGGCCTGCGTCAATATTGTTAATGGGTGCACCTCGATTGAAGCCGCATATTCGTTAATTTTTACTACTGATACTTCTTTCTTACCGTTTTCAACTTCTGATAAATAAGACCTACTTGCAAATCCGCTGATGGATTCTTGAGTTATGTTCTTGCTTTTCCTTAGTCCGCTTATTGCTTTACCCAACGCTTTGTTGAAGTCCATTTTCCTGTCCTCTTTAGAGGACTAATGAAGCCAGCGACTACCCTTTCGGACTATACGCTATAGCGTACATTTTTTACAAAACGTTTATAATGTACTCCTTGGCGTACATATTGCGTTGAGATATCTAACAATAACTGAGAGGTAGAGATGAGCGGCATTTTTAAAAATTTGGGAGTAGTACTTGTTACTGCATTTTCTTTTGAAGCGAGTGCTCAAGCAGCAAGCACTACTGTAGATCTTCAATCATTGGACAGTGGAACCTATAGCTCTGTAAACGCAGGTCACATCTCTTCCGAAACTTCAATTTATATTCAGCAGGATTCAGCTAACGTATCACGTAATTTCTTTGTATTTGATTTCAACGGGCTGAACATGACCAACTTGGTTTCAGCTGAGTTGTATGCAAATAACGTCTGGAATTTAAGCCCGGAAAGTCATCTTGCATATTCTCTGTATGACGTAACGACGAATATCAATGATCTTCGTACGAGTGGAACAGGCCAATATTCAGTTTTCAATGATCTAGGCACCGGAGCAAGGTTTGCAAACATTGAACTCAACAATCCTGGTCGCTACGACAATTTTGTAATGACGTTCAATCAGAGCGGTATCGATGCAGCAAAAGCAGCAACTGGTCTATTTGCATTCGGTGGAGCACTAACATCGCAAACGAGCGGAGTCGCATTCATGTTTGGTGACAATGAAAACCCAGGCGCACCATTCACCTATGGTCTTCGCTTAACTTTTTCAGAGTCAGTAACTGCTGTACCCGAAGCAGATAGCTACGCGATGTTATTGGCTGGGTTGGGCGTTGTGAGTCTGATCATACGTCGCCGAAATAAATAATAAAAAGGGAAAAATAATGAGAATGTCATTTAAACGTCTGCTTTTAGCAGCAACACTTACACTTTCGGCAATTGGTACTGCCAATGCTGCCAAAGTCCTTATTGATACTGATGATCAATCTGGCGTTACTTATGTGGGAATGACGGCCACAAACATGGGTGGTTACTTCTATAATTGGGACGGTCTTTCCGGCAGGAAAGGTGACCATGTTCCCGATGCAAATTTCATTACTGAAAACATGAACATATATTATGTTTTTGATTTGAGTGCTATCACTTCGGCTGGTATTGATCTGAACAACGTGTCTAAAGCAACATTGAGTCTATCTGCTGGTACTTCATATACCCCAATTGATGGGTTTGTTTGGAGTATTTATGATGTCTCGACAAGCGTTTCGGAATTGACCGCTCCACAACAAGATAGAACCGACATTTTTGAGGATTTGCAGTCAGGTGCAAACTTTGGAAGTATGAAGTTGCCGTACAATTCTGAGATACATATCCCATATGAAATTTCATTTAACCAAGTTGGTTTGAGCTCTATAAAGTCTGCATCTGGTCTTTTTGCCATAGGTGGGTCATTTAATCAATGGCTCGATGGCGAGTACGATACGGCCAACTTGTTCCCGAACGATGGCGGGTGGGCTTTATATCTACAATTTGCCACACCAGTTCCTGAAGCGGAAACCTACAGTATGTTACTAGCCGGGTTAGGATTTATTGCAGCCATTGTCAGACGACACAAAGCCAAGACAGGTTGTAGCTAATTTATGCCAAAATCGTTTTTGCTTTGAAGCTAGATTGGGGGAATCCTAATATAGGAATCCCCCAACCTTCTGTAAGTTAGTTTAACTATGTATCTCAAAGTTGCTAGTGATATCTTCCTAACAAGCTCAGCTCATCCAAAGCAGGTATTCGAATATCAATTAGCATCAGTTGACTCTAGTGTTTTCAACGCATTTTGCAATGAGATTATTCGATTTTTTAATCCTTTAGCGTATTCATCTGCTTCCAACATCGCCTCAATTTCAGATTCGCTTTTGTCTTTATTCCTGCTAATAAACTGCGCCTTACGAGTGTCATAATCTAGAGATACTGACCTTAGAGTTTGATTCAGAGTAAGTCTTTTATTTGCAGAATTGTTCTGCGTACCTTCTTTTAATGCAAGCTCAAGTCCATTTATGAAGGAGCAACTATTGTGATATTCGATCACATCTTGTATTGCTCGATCAAAAACATATTCATCATTATCTTTAGTATCAAGATTATTTATTATTGTAGTTCTAAGGCCTTTTCTACTTTCTCTGATTTTTGCGGTGATAGCTGTAGATATCATGGTTTTGTACACGGTTTCATTAACCAATGATCTTTCTGCATTTGAAAATAATGCCAACGCAGAAAATAATGTTTTTGCACCTGTTGATGCCGCAACAGTTGCAGCACCTGCAAATAAATTAGTTGCTGTTCCAAATCCAAGGTTGAATGCAGCATCATTGCCGAAGATAGTTTTAACGTGTTCATTGCAAATATTGTCAGATACAACCATCAATCCAGCTGCTACAGCATTTCTTTCTTCTTTACTGCATCGATCATTTGAAGCACATAATTCGGTTATTATCTTTTCTTCGTGAAGCGTCTTTTTAAAATTCAAAACCCTCCTTAGCTCACTCATATTCGTCACATTACTACTGGTTGTTTCAGCAGGTTTCTCAGTTTGCGTAACTGTTTTAGAAGGAGGTTGAGGAATGATAGGATCTGCAGGCTTAATGTAATTGTTGCTGGTAGACTGCTCTGGAAGTAATTGTGGGGGGAGGTAATCTCGATACCAATGCTTTTGCAGTTGAGCGCAACCCGTCACACATGTTGCTAAAAAAAGAGATAGTAAAAAGGATGGTTTTTTTATCATTCTGATTTTCCTAATCTTTATTTCGAGCATGATGAAGTAAGTGGGTCAAAAACGCACTCTTTGGGACGTTTGAATAAACAATCTCCATCCTTTTGAGAGGGATCATCAATCTTTGCGAAAATGGTATTTCTAAGATGCGTTTCCACATCATTCCACGGCAATCTTTGATCGACTGCGGATAAAAGCCATGCACTTACTTCCACTGGCCCATTTTCATAAGGTTGATAATTTTTTTGCGCAACATTATTAACGAGCCATGTCGGATAGCGATCTTGAAGGTTATGCATGGGTTCACCTCCATTTTTTTTATCTTTGGATTGAATGTCATAGTTATACACATCCTTCAATACCGCGATTTTTTTTGACCCTAAAGAGCGTTCAACGCGGCATGTATGAGAAGATGACCAAGAGTCTTCAATAACATGAAACATGCTTCCAAGCGCTACATCATGAGTAATCTTAAGCCGTTGATCCGGGTCCATGGATGTTGGAGTAAATAAAGATTTAACCTTTAGATTTTTGGGATCAGCACCAACATTCAACCCAATTGATTTTAGGGAGAATCCAATATCCATTTTATCTGTTAGAGGGTCGTCTGGATGATGAACTTTTGTTGCAACATCGTATGCAAACCTAATCCAATTTAGCGCTTTATCGGTTGTGAATTTTATACGTTCATTCGCAGTAATCTTCGAATCTTTGATATCACTCATAAAATGTAAATGCTGTAGGGTTCCAAAATGGGATTCATGCCCTAAGTGATCTTTTGCATCAATAAATACTCCCAATTGGGAAGTAGGATAACGAGCTTGGCCAGGCTCTAAAATATTTTTGAATTTGTTAACACCTGACAGAAAATCCTTGCCTTGATAGAGCATGGTCATTAATGGATCATCGTTCCACCAAACACCATATATGATCGCTTTAGTTAGATGGTAGCTCGGTTGCATTCCCCATGGATTCGATTCAACGTAGCGAACTGCCCATTCTTCTTTATCAAGATAAGGATATTTCCACCCCCTCTTATTGATATTCAACCCTCCTCGGCCTGCATACAACAATATTGAACTCAGCACCATATGTTCATGAACTGCCGATTTATAATCCTCTTTTAGCCATCCACAGAAATTTATATCACGTACTTTGTCTTGAGTAGGTATTCCATCTACTAGCTTCAAAACACGCATACAAGGACTAATTTTGAATGCCCAAGAGTGAATGGGAATTAAACCCAAAGCAATCGTCAAAAGGGAAAGTACATATAGCCTTTTAGGAACCAAACTCACATTCAATAGATATTTCATATCCTCTCCCTTTGTGATTTTTAACTTGATTCTTATATTGTTATACCCAAATTAACCTTATCTTTCTTATGGTTATAAAATAGCAAATAAATAAATCAAAATGAAAAAATGTTAATTTTTTATAGACATAAATGAGAACTATTTATAATTTTAGGCATTTATGTCATTTATTCTATGACTTAACTTATTCTTGTACTTTTGTTGAAACTTAGCGGAAGTTTGTTTAAAAAGCCGACATTAAGTCGGCCTTTTAAACAACTGCAATTTACTGGAAGATTTTAACTTTAGGCACTCCATAATACTTTCCTGCATATTCACCATGCATCCAGTTACAGATGTGGAGCAAAAGCCAACGGTCACTATCTGGATCAATGAACTCCTCAAGAATGTAATGCGATCCAGATTGCGTCAACACGACATTGATTTCTGGATCGTAAGCGATGATGCGGGATGAATGTAATCCCTGCGTATCTGGAGCTCCAACACGATGTCCAACAATATATAAGTTTGCTACTCCCACAAGTAGAAACTCCCATTTGTAGATAAATCCAGACCTGAGTATTCCTCTGAGATTCGAAATCAGAAAAGTTTTACTGATTTGTGCCAAATCCAATTCTGACGCCGTAGATAGTCTTAATTCATTTCTATGCTGCCTAACGATACCATCAAGACTTGAAGGAGCATCTTTCACATAATTATCTACATTCACATTTAAATTTCTAATACTAATCAGACTCAAAATAGACGTTCACAATTCGGCCCAGTACATAACTCTGAGGATATTAAACAACTCTTGCGCAAACTTAAGATGCCGATAGGTTAGTACATGAAGTTTCATCTCTATGCTCCTAACGCAGCTAATCTCATCACTTTTGCATCATCTAGAGCGTGATGTCTTCGATACTCTCCTTTCAGAAATATATCTTCGGTGTTCTGAAAGAATTTATGCACTCTTCTTAGATTGTTCGTGGGCACGCAAGTATCTAGCTTTGTCTCCAGATTTTTGGGCCAAGGATAGCCAGCGAATAAAGTATCAATGAAATGGCCATCATGAGCTATTGCGTCTGAACACATGACTACATACGAGCTAAATTGCTCCAGCCACACTTTTAGTAATGTTCTAGTTTGCTCAGTCGTCATGCGAGCGTAGATTACCTGGTAATCAATGACCTCAGGTAGCACTGGCGCATCTAATAACGGGAGCACAGTCTCTTTGACGAATACACTGCAATCCTCAAAATCGTAGCCATCTGTTAGTTCTGAATAAAACGTGCTTTCACCGTCTTCAGTGATTAAACCAATACTGATCAATTTAGCTTCAGAATGAATCGGTCCTAGTTTCGTGAACTCTGTGTCCAGATACAATCTTGTGTTAGGCATTTTCATTCATGGCCTCAGTTTGTTGGCCTTGGTACTGCCAGTCATATACAACCTTGTTACCACACTCTTCATTGAATAAATCTTTCAATATGTCGTAATTCGAAATTTGAAATCTTCGAAGTGGTAACTTCTTCAGGGCACTGGAAATTAGTATCTGCACCGTCGTAATTCTGCATAAATTCAGATCAATATCGTTTGCATATACCTCGACACTTCCAATAGCCTTAGCACCACCGGCATCATGAAATTTGCGCAATTTAGCTAATAGCAAAGCACCTGCACCACATGAACTGTCATTGATAGATAAGGACGTTTCTCCTTGGAAATGTTGGTTTGCATCATCAATATGCATCTCTGCAAGCAACGTCGCTAAGCTTGATGGAGTAAAGAACTGTCCTTTTCGAATATTGATTGAATGCTGCTCGTATACAGCACCTAAAATATCTGCAAAGGGTTCGGAACTGAATACCTCAGTCAGATATGTTCGAGTCAACTCATTCATCATTTCTGCATAGTCTGCTGGATGTTCCTGACCTTGCTCATTTAATGATTTTCCAAATCGTGAATCTGAGTAAATCGACCCACTGATAGCCTGCTTAAACAGATTGTTGTGAAAAAATGGGGATGAGAGCAGTACACACATTAATTGCACGAAATCATTCAGAATTGCACCAGGTGTTAAGTGATTAAATTGGCGTGTGACTTGAGTGAATTGATCTTGGAATTCAGGCATCTAGAAATATCCTTATGTTCAATTAATAGAAAATGGGACTGATCCCAAAATGCTCACCCCAGCCGTTCTGATGCGCTACCGCACAGATATGCATCAGCAAATTGACATGTCCTTCGCCCTCCACGAAATTTTTCACACGGTAGTAAGATCCTGACTTAGTTTTGATGACCTTATTTTGCATATCTACTCCAACAACTGTGGATGTGTGCCAAGGGACCTCTCGGACACCATCGTAAATAAACCCAACTAAACAAATATGCTCTCCCTCAGCTGTAGGAACAGTAATTTTCCGCTTATAAAGAAAAGCATCGTGTAACTCATGTTTGATGTTTACTGCCTGCAACTCCAACATGAGCTCCTGCGTTTGACTGATATCAACGTATTCGAACGTCAATTGATCACGATTGATCTTGATGATGTCGTCCAATTTTTCACAAAATATTGCTGCAAGTTGCGATTTCAAATCCCCAGGGGTTGTTTCTTTGCTCATGGTTTTTTCTTTTCCTTAACGCTCGATTTGCAGAGGCTAATAAAGCTTTCGAATTTCAATTTCTCAATCAACTTTGGTGCCCGTGTATACCCATCAAAGATAGATTCACCATTTGCTAACAAATATTGAAATACAACACCCCTTGGTTTTCTGGATGGATAATTGGCAGCTAATACTTGCTTTATCTCAATGGCTACCGTGTCATTTTGTTTAGTTAACCGTCTAGGCATCACCCCATAAATCTTTCGAATTGGCAACTCGTCACAAATCTCAGCAAGACTTGAAGTGTCTGAAGCCATGACAAGATTGGGCATCGAAATCCCCTCCGAATTTACAAACTCTCTTTTGACCATAGCGATAAATATCGGAGTATCCGAGTTCAATCTAACAGCTCTGAAATTGAGCTTGCCAGGTATAAAACTTAGGCAAAGTCTCTCTTCATCCGTATAAAACATATTTTCCTCGTCATAACGCACCAGTATACTGTAACGAATACTTTTGATTTCCGCAATAGCTTATAATTCGAACTTCACATGGAGTTCGTATGGATACAAGAAAAGCATTCGGGGCTGCGTTGACCGCGGCTAAGGAAAGTAAAGAACTCTCATTTGCAGATTTCGGTACTAGACGTACATACGTTCAATGCTTAACAAAAGGGAAGTACACGCCTACTGTAGATAAACTTTTTGAGATAGCTGAGGTGCTTGATGTGAATCCAGTTTCTTTGATGATCGAAACTTATTTGATTCTGAACGCTAATACCTCATTTGAAGATCTGATATCTGATATTAGATCCGAACGAGAGGTGTTTAAGGTTAGTACATTTCATCCAGATGAGATGAGAAAAAAATCTACTGATAAGGTTTAATTCAAGCAAAATCATCACAGTTAGATTTAATAATTTGAAATTTACGCAGAGTAAAAATGGGATTTGAACAACTCGAACAACTCAAGCAGTCACTAGCCAAAGAAGCTAGAGCTACAGCGCTTAAAGCCATCAAGACCAGTATCAATGTTGATCCTGTATTAAAAGATATTGCGCGGCTACAAAAGTTATTTCCGATAGCATTCCCTAAGAGTCCATTACCTAAAGTCCCTTTAAAAGTGGGCACACTAGATGATCTAGTTGTAATATCTAAAGAGATAGGGTTTTCTGCAGATAGATTGAAAACTGCTTTGCATACTTGGTGCTCCACTAGAAGATATTGGACAAGCGTTAAGGTTGGAACTCCAAGAATTGATCTCGATGGAAAACCGGCAGGAGAAGTTCAATCGCAAGAAGCAGCTCATGCAAATGCACTATATAAAAAATCCATTAATAAAGATTGAAATTCTGATTAAATTCACTAGTTTTTAATTGGATATTTGGTATATATAATTCAACTCATAAATATTAAATAGTTATTTAATAACAGTGAGTTACAAATTAGTTTCCAAGCAAAACCGCTTGCCAACCTCCATAATGTGTGCCACCATTTAAGAATGAATGGCATTTCAAGTCCCCCTTACAGTATTAAAATCGAACTCGCTCAGTTGAGTCAGAGTTTGACTTCTGCCGCTCGTAAGTTGTTCTTAACTTCATATTTTCATTCTAGCTATTTAATTTCACGAATACGCATGCGCACTCCAAACATCACATTTAATTAACTTGTTGCCTCTCATGGCAACGAATTGGAGTTGCCGTGTCAGAAAAAACAGTAAACCTAGTCAATAAAGACCTCTTAGTTAAATTCGTACATTCCCTCGATAAAAAAGGTAGTGAATTCCAATCCCGGTTTGCAGAGGTCTTATTAAACCTCTGGCATCCTGAGCGACCTCTCAGATCAATCACAACCGATATTGATTTTGAGCTACTCAAGATCGCTTTTCCCCAGTTCAAAGAAGTCATTACCTACTATCAAATCCAGGTAATTGTTTCTAAGAAATTAAAGCGACCATTCCAGGCATGCCCCGTCCTGTTGTTGGGAGAAGCTGGATTAGGTAAAACTTACTTCGCAAGCGAATTGGCCAAACTCTTAGCATTGCCATACTTCGAATTCTCTCTTGCAACAGCCACTGCCAATTTTGCGTTGTCAGGAAGTGACACGCAGTGGGGCGACGGCCGTCCAGGGTTCATTATTAAATCGATCGCTGAATCCCCAGTGGCTAACCCTTTCATCTTAATTGATGAGCTAGATAAAGCTGGTAAGGGTCTCAGATACGATCCAATCACTCCATTTTATTCGTTGCTTGAGCCGCATTCCGCAAGGAGATTCAGGGATGAGTCCATCCCTCTTGATGTGGATGTCAGAAATGTAATCTGGATTGCGACTGCAAATGAGTACGAAATGATTCATGGACCAATCCTTTCCAGGTTTAAACAGTTTGTGATCAAACAGCCCACCCCCCAAGAAATGCTTGGTGTCATTGATAGTATCTATTCAACGTTGAGAAGTCATTCTGACCTTGGAGAACTGATTGCGCCTGTTTTGAATTCGGAATGTAAAAATCAACTTGTGAACTTATCACCTAGAGAAGTGCGTCTAGCGCTCGATGAGGCAATCATGAGTGCTTTATTTAATGATCGATCAGAGCTGATTTCAAGCGATCTGCCTAGAGTTGAAAAGGAGCAACGTCGTGTCGGCTTCTTATAAATCTAACGATACCTTTGATGCTCAGGAGTTTGCGGTTGAACTGTGCAAAGCAAAAAAGGTAATTTTGGCCTCATCTGAATGTTCGTTTCAACGCGGTTGGTCGAATATTTTTGAAGTATTTATTGAGTGTGTTGGAAGATATCCGATCGTACTTCTTGAGGTTAAAGACGAAAATGGCTTTCTGGAAATTGATGTGCATATGAGGAGCACCACAAGAGCTAAGCAAATTTACACTTCAGTTATGACTGCCAAATACAATTCAAAACGACAATGTGCCCACTGCGGAGATATCAAGCCGCCTAATGAGAGAAAATATTGCGCATCGTGCTCAGATGCCGCTGTTATGCGGGAACCGACAGGTACTTGGCTGGATAAGTTTAGATAAATCCATGATAACAATGATATTGCTTTTGCCATGTGAACCTTGAACACAGATGATGATGCAATAAATAAAAAAGACTCAAGGAAAATTCCTTGAGTCTTTTTTATTTGGTGGCCCCTCTGTGAGTCGAACACAGCACCAACGGATTCTGGTTTGTGATAGTTTCCTATCTCCCTGGACTATGCCTTCACCATGGCTTTCGCTTTAGGTGGGTGCCGTCTAGTCTCTACACGTTCAACAAATATTTCTATTCGAAGCTTCGCTCGGCATTGCCTTGTGCATTTCTGCCGTCAGGTTTCACCGAATTTGACACCATCCCATATACAGTTTCCAAGTATATGGCACAAATTTCTCTATGAGTCCGCTGCTCTAACCAAGCATGAGCTAAGGGGCCGTAAATCTTATTAGATTGCTTTTATTAACTATTAGAGCAATCTAAATATCAAAACATTATAACTTCTTTTGATTTACCGGTTCTGGTAAATCGATTACATAAAAGCGGTAACTTACCACCTTCAAACCCCTTATGTTCTCTAACTCCGTTCCATTTGTGGTAAATGGTAGGGGGGAAGAGGTGCTCTAACCAAGCATGAGCTAAGGGGCCGGAAAGGGTGTGATTATAAACTAATCTTGGCCGTTTTCTAAGAAACTGCGCAAACGTTCTGAGCGAGTTGGGTGACGCAGCTTGCGCAGAGCTTTTGCTTCTATCTGGCGGATACGTTCACGGGTCACGTCAAACTGTTTGCCCACTTCTTCTAATGTGTGGTCGGTGTTCATTTCGATACCAAAGCGCATGCGCAGTACTTTGGCTTCGCGCGGGGTCAGTGATTCAAGTACTTCACTGGTCGCGTCACGCAGGCTGGCGTATACGGCAGCGTCCATAGGGGCCAGCGTGGTGTTGTCTTCGATAAAGTCGCCCAAATGGGAGTCTTCATCGTCACCGATCGGTGTTTCCATCGAGATTGGCTCTTTGCTGATCTTGAGGATCTTGCGGATTTTTTCTTCCGGCATCTCCATTTTTTCAGCCAGTGTCGCCGGATCAGGTTCCAGACCAGTTTCTTGCAGGATCTGGCGGCTGATACGGTTCATCTTGTTGATGGTTTCTATCATGTGCACCGGGATACGGATGGTACGTGCCTGGTCAGCGATAGAACGCGTGATCGCCTGGCGTATCCACCATGTTGCATAGGTGGAGAATTTGTAACCACGGCGGTATTCAAATTTATCCACGGCTTTCATCAGGCCGATGTTGCCTTCCTGGATCAGGTCGAGGAACTGCAGACCACGGTTGGTGTATTTTTTGGCGATAGAGATCACCAGTCGCAAGTTGGCTTCGATCATTTCGCGCTTGGCACGGCGGGCACGGGCTTCGCCTGTGGTCATTTGCTTGTTGATATCGCGCAGCTCTTTGATAGGCAAGCCTACACGCACCTGCAGGTTTTGCAGACGTTCTTGCTGATCAAGGATAGAGTGCCTGAAACGTGACAGACGCTCGGTATAAGCAGGGTTGCCTGCCAGCTCGCCATCCAGCCAGTTGAGGTTGATCTCGTTGCCGACGAAGCTCTTGATGAATTGCTGACGCGGCATACCGGCGCGGTCTACACAGAATTCCATGATCTTACGTTCGTGCGTACGCACTTCTTCAACCATGTTACGCACCTGGTCGCACAAGGCTTCAACCTGTTTGGCCGAGAAACGGAAGGTGGTCAGTTCATCCAGCACTTGCTGGTGCAGGGTTTTATATTCGTCGTTCTGGGTGCCTTTCTCGGCACGGATGTCGTTCATTCTGGCATTGGTGGCACGGATCACCGAGAAGCGGTTGAGCACTTCTTCTTTCAGTTTTGCCAGCAACTCGGCAGACATGGAAGAAGCTTTAGCTTCATCATCTTCCTCGTCTTCTTCTTCCTCTTCTTCACCCTCTTCTTCTTCGGCTTCTACCGCAGCCAGGGCGTCATCCAGGCCCAGATCGCTATCGATCAGGCCATCCACCAGCTCGTCGACGCTCATTTCGTCTTTTTCGACTTTATCAACCATCTCCAGCAGCTGGGCGATGGTGGTCGGACAGGCGGCGATCGCATGCACCATGTGCTTGAGACCGTCTTCGATACGCTTGGCGATCTCGATCTCGCCTTCACGGGTCAGCAAGTCTACGGTACCCATTTCGCGCATATACATACGCACCGGGTCAGTAGTACGGCCAAATTCTGAATCTACGGTTGCCAGGGCTTGTTCAGCTTCTTCCGCGGCATCTTCATCGGTGACAGCTGGCGGTGCGTCAGACATAAGCAGGACTTCGGCATCTGGCGCTTCTTCGTAGACCTGGATACCCATGTCATTGATCATGCCGATAATGCTCTCGATCTGCTCGGAATCTTGTACATCATCCGGCAGGTGGTCATTGATTTCGGCGTAGGTGAGGTAGCCACGCTCTTTACCCAGAACAATCAGGGTTTTAAGACGGGTACGGCGCGCCTCGGCGTCCATGGCCTGGGTGGCGGGATCTTTAGGGGATTCGACTTCTTTGATTCCGAGTTCTTTGTCTAAACTTTTATCTGCTTTTGGTCTGGCCATGGCCGATTCCACCTCTAAAATGATTGTTGTCGAGCGCCGACCATATCTACTGACACGCCACTCGCTATAACATTACGGGAAACCCTACATTTTACCTGATTTTTACATTTTCTTTAAGCATACCCATGACGCTTTTTGTGGGTATTTGGAAAAAACAGGCTAGCGCTTACTGGTTAACTGACGTAACGACTCCCGTTCAGCGTCCGAGAGTGTAGAAAACGGTTTTTCTGTGAGTTTGCCAAGCAGCGATTTATCACGTGCTGCCAGCGCCATATCGGATAATTGGGTACAAGCCCCCTCAAATTCAAGTGTGAAGTCCAAGCTTTCATCCAGTAATGACAATTCTCTATGTAATTGATTACTCAACACTTGTGAAATGGCAGGGCTGATGATTTGCAACAGCACGACCGGCCGCGACTGCGGCTGCGTGATCGCGGTTTTGACCACTTGCCGCAACATGTTCTCCTCGTCGCTCTCGCCCATGATCTGCTCCAGCAGATCAGGCTTGGCCCATTGCGGGCGCATCAGCAAGATCAGTGCGATGCGCAAATGCAGCGATGACGGCGTTCTGGAACGCGAGCGCACTGCCTTTTGTTGCGTTTTGGCCGGATTGGGCAGCTTAAGCATGCGCTGCATCTCCCCTTCGCCGAGGCCGGTCATCTCCGCGACTTTTTTGCGCAACAACATGGCAAAGCGCGGTGCCTGGATCTGCTTGAGGATAGGCTCGGCATCATTGAGAAACTGCACTTTATCCTCCTGCGAAGCCATAGGGTTATGTTCACTCAGATGCTGGATGATGTATTGCGACAATGGCATGGCTTTATCCATTTCCGCCTCAAACGCCTGTTTGCCAAACTCGCGCACAAAACTGTCAGGGTCATGTTCGGCAGGCAGAAAAAGAAAGCGCAGTTTCAAGCCGTCCTTGATCGCAGACAAGGCATTCATCACTGCGCGCCAGGCCGCCGTGCGCCCGGCCTTATCGCCATCAAAACTGAATACGATCTCATCGGTCTGGCGCATCAGTTTGGCAATATGGAAAGGCGTGGTCGCCGTGCCCAACGTTGCCACCGCATATTCAATACCGTATTGTGCCAGCGCCACCACGTCCATATAGCCTTCAACCACCAGCACGCGGCCGGCGTCGCGAATGGCGCGCCGCGCCATAAACAGGCCATACAACTCATGGCCTTTCTGGAACAACGGTGTTTCCGGCGAGTTGTAGTATTTTGGCGTATCTTCCGGGTTGATCACGCGGCCACCAAAGCCTATCACCTCGCCCTTCTGGTTATGGATAGGGAACATGATGCGGTCACGGAAACGGTCATAGCGCCGCCCCTGCTCGTTCTGCACCACCAGGCCTGCGATCTCCAGCGCTTCGGCTTCATAACCGGGGAATATCGTTTGCAGGTTCTGCCAGCCAGCCGGCGCGTAACCGATCTGGAACTTGGCTGCCACTTGCCCGCTTAAGCCACGCCCTTTTAAATACGCTATCGCATGCGGCGATTTTTTAAGTTCGGCTTTATAAAACGCTGCTGCCTGCTGCAGGGTCTCCTGCAGGCTCAGCATCACCGCCTTGCTGGGCGCCTCGGGCTGGCCGGGGTCACGTTTCTCCTGCGGCACTATCATGCCGACCTGTTTCGCAAGGTCGTGGATTGCCTCAATAAAGCTCAGCCCGTTATATTCCATCAGAAAACTCAGGGCTGAACCATGCGCACCACAGCCAAAGCAGTGATAAAACTGCTTGGTCGGGCTCACAGTGAAACTGGGTGATTTTTCGTTATGGAAAGGGCAGCAGGCTGAATAATTCGCACCGGCTTTTTTCAGGGGAACGACCTTGTCGATGACTTCGACAACATCAACGCGATTAAGCAGTTCTTGAATAAAGCTTTCGGGGATCATAAATGCAAGTATCGCTTATGCCGGGCAAAAAACAAAGGGCGCTCAACGCGCCCCAGGTCTGATGCACAGTGTGCGGCCCTAGCCTAAAGCAAGCTTGATTAAGCCAGACACTTTAGCCATATCCGCTTTACCAGCCACCAGCGGTTTGACTGCGCCGACTACTTTGCCCATATCCTTGGCACCAGCAGCACCGGTGTCAGCCACAACCTTGGCAATGATGGCGTTGATCTCTTCTTCGCTCATTTGCGCCGGCAGATAGCCTTGCAGCACCGTCACTTCGAATTTTTCCTGGTCAGCCAGGTCCTGGCGGTCAGCACCTTCATAAGCAGCGATAGAGTCACGGCGTTGCTTGAGCATCTTCTCGATCGCCGTGATCACAGCCGCATCATCCAGCTCGATACGCTCATCTACCTCGCGCTGCTTGATCGCAGCCAGCAACAGACGGATCACGCCCAGCCTGGCTGTTTCCTTGGCACGCATGGCGGTTTTCATGTCTTCGGTGATTTGTGCTTTTAAGCTCATAAGGTATCCAACAAAAAAGGCTGACTATAAATAGCTAAAGGTTGTGGCACGCCACAACCTTTGCAATATTCGGTTAACCAGATCGCCGGTTAACCGCAACACACACTCTACAGATTAGTAGAGTTTTGTCGGCAACTGTTGGTTGCGCAGACGACGGTACTGACGTTTAACCGCAGCAGCAGCTTTACGTTTACGTTCCCAAGTTGGTTTTTCGTAGAACTCGCGTGCACGCAAGTCGTTCAACAAACCTGTTTTTTCAATCAAACGCTTAAAGCGGCGCAATGCAACGTCAAACGGTTCGTTCTCTTTCACACGAATAGCGGTCATGTAAATCCCTATCCTTACAATTATTGGTTAGACTAATGCTGCATGCGGATTGATGCAGCACTGAAAACCGCGTATTCTATCGCGCTTATTTGGATTTATCAATCCTTTCTGCAAAAAATCATTTTCTGGATCTCTCTTCATGTTGGTATTGGGCATTGAATCTTCTTGTGACGAAACCGGCGTGGCCTTGTACGACACGCGCCGGGGATTACTGGCGCACGCGCTGCACTCACAGATTGATATGCACGCCGCTTATGGCGGCGTGGTGCCCGAACTCGCTTCGCGCGACCATATCCGCCGCGCGCTACCGCTGACCCAGCAAGTGCTGGCCCAGGCAGACAAGACCTTGCAGGACATTGAAGGCATCGCCTATACCCAGGGGCCAGGACTGGCCGGGGCGTTGCTGGTAGGTACCAGCATTGCACAATCGCTGGCATTCGCCCTGAATGTGCCTTCCATAGGCGTGCATCACCTGGAAGGCCATTTACTCGCCCCCATGCTGGAAGAAAACCCGCCGGCTTTCCCGTTTGTGGCATTGCTGGTGTCTGGTGGCCACAGCCAGCTGATGCGGGTAGATGGCATAGGCCAATATGAATTATTGGGCGACACCCTGGATGATGCCGCCGGTGAAGCGTTTGATAAAACCGCCAAACTGATGAAACTGGGCTACCCGGGCGGCCCGGCACTCTCAAAGCTGGCAGAATCAGGCAAACCCCGCTTTCAGCTACCGCGCCCCATGCTCAACAGCCCGGACTTGAATTTCAGCTTTAGCGGCCTGAAAACGGCAGTGCTCACCCTGGTGAATAACCAGCCACAACTTGATCAAGAAACGGTGCAGGACATCGCCTGGGAGTTTCAGGAATCGGTCACCGAGATACTGGCGCTCAAATGCATGAAAGCACTCAAGCAGACCAAACTTAAAAGACTGGTGGTTTCAGGCGGAGTGGGCGCTAACAAACGCCTGCGCCAGCGCCTGAACAGCGAGGCGGAAAAGCGCGGCGCAACTGTCAGTTACCCCAGGCTGGAATTCTGCACCGACAATGGCGCCATGATCGCATTTGCCGGTGCCATGCGCCTGCATGCCATGCAGCAAAGCACGCCCGATTACAGCTTTAGCGTGCGCCCGCGCTGGGACCTGGCCGAACTCAAAGCCCCTGCCTGAGTCACTTTTTACCGAAACGGCTTTCGGTGCCGGCCAGCAACTTTTCAATATTGGATTGATGGCGGATGATCAAGAACGCCGACATCACCACTACCACAGCCACATACACCGGGTAAGGCGACAAAAATTGCCAGGCGATCACCGGGGCCAGCAATGCCGCCACCAGTGCTGCTAATGAAGAAATCCTGCTGAGCAAAAAGACTGCCAGCCACACCGCGACCACACTCAATGCCAGCCAGCCAGAGAACGCGATCATCACGCCCAGTGCCGTGGCCACCCCTTTGCCCCCTTTGAACCGGTGATAAATCGGGTATAAATGCCCCAGAAATACCGCTAGGCCAACCAGCGCTACCACATCCATCAACATACCGGCGTGCAATGCCAGCCAGACTGGCAACCAACCTTTAAATACATCGCCCAGCAAGGTGAGGATGGCCGCCGATTTTTTACCGCTGCGTGCTACATTGGTGGCGCCTATATTGCCGCTGCCTACTGAACGCGGGTCCGGCAAGCGGTACAATTTGCTGACGATAATGCCAAAAGCGATAGAGCCGATCAAATAGGCGGCGACCACCCAAATAATAGACTCCACCCCAAACCCAAAACCAAATTCGTTCATCTTTAAAACTCCAGACCGATACGCAGCGACTTTGTGCCAGCCCTGCGCGATGTTGTATGATGCCGAATCATACTGTATTCCCGCCCATGCGGAAATAACCAAGGACGCATAGTGATGGACACGATATTTCTGGAACAAGTCAAAGTACAAACCAAACTAGGCGTACCCGAGTGGGAGCGTGCCGTAGCACAAACCATTATTCTGGATATTGAAATCGGCTATGACTTCAGCCTGGCGTGCCAGAGTGATGAGATAGCCGACACTATCGATTATGGGCAGGTGGTGGGTCGTATCCGTGAAACACTGGCTGAGCGTAGTTTTAAACTTGTGGAAGCGCTTGGGGAGCATGTTTGCCAGCTGATTTTGCAGGAGTTTAAGGCTAAGAGTGTGCAATTGAAGGTCAGCAAGCCGGGGATATTGCCGGGATTGAAAGCGTTGGGGATTACGATTTATCGGCAAGTTTAAATTTGGCAGATTACTGCAAAGAACAGGTGTTGCAGTTACGGGTAGCTCTCATTGGTATTTCTTTGGATAGTTCTGTGTTCTGTTTTAACGTTTTATTTCGCCTCTAGGCGAGTTACTTTTCTTTGCTTGCCCAAAGAAAACGTAACCAAAAGAAATGCACCCTAGCTTCCGCTTGTTTCCTGCGTTGCTCGTCAACGTGGGCGTCCAACGAAACTCGCCCTAGCGGCTTGCACAAAACGCAAGCCACCGCGGAACTCGAACAGACGCTGGCCGACCTCTCCCACGCTGACTGCGCTACTCGGCGCGTCAGATAGGGGCCCGTTTGAAACCACCACGTTGATACGTTAGTTAAATGGTTGGGCATTGAGGGCGCTTAGCAATTGTGTAACCTAAGACCAACCCGCCAACGATCGCTCTGATTTGCTTTTGATTAGTTTTGTTGCGATGGTTGAGCGGAACTCTATGTGATTAGTCTCAATGAACTCAATGCGTAGTGTCTTTCCGGGTCCCCTATCTGACGCGCCGAGTAGCGGAGTCAAAATAAGGAGGAAGGGAGCGACTGTCTGAGCTCCGCGGTGGCCTGCGTACTGTGCAGGCCGCTAGGGCGAGTTTCGCGACCGCTTATGCCTAAGTCCGGCAAAGCAACGGACGAAAGTCCTAAGCTGAGCAACGCAGGAAACAAGCGGATGCTAGGGTGCCCTTTCTTTTGGTGCCTTTTCTTTGGGCACGCAAAGAAAAGGCACTCGCCGAGGGGCGAAATAAAAGGCTGAAACAGAACACAAACGGATCACTGAACCACCCAAAGAAATACCGATTAAAGCTTC
This sequence comes from Methylophilus luteus, assembly GCF_042676265.1. NCBI lineage: Bacteria > Pseudomonadati > Pseudomonadota > Betaproteobacteria > Nitrosomonadales > Methylophilaceae > Methylophilus > Methylophilus luteus. Next base: position 69,679 of record NZ_JBHTKB010000002.1, on the reverse strand, counting down.
ACAGCAAATGCATCATTTGCTCTCTATCTGAATCCAGCTTATGCCTGTAAGTCCCCAACCGCAACAACACCAAAAAACACTCACCCCCGCGGATGATGCATCTTATGCAACTGCTGCAACCTCTCCCTCGCCACATGCGTATAAATCTGCGTCGTAGAAATATCCGCATGCCCCAGCAACATCTGCACCACCCGCAGATCGGCACCATGATTAAGCAAATGCGTGGCGAACGCATGCCGCAGCACATGCGGGCTGATATGCTGGGCAATGCCCGCCTGCAGCGCATAGCGCTGGATCAGATGCCAAAACGCATGCCGCGTCATGGCGTCGCCACGGTTAGTAACGAACACCGCGTTACTTAAGCTGCCTTTTAATATCTCTGCCCTGGCCTGGCGCAAATAGCGGTCTATCCATTCTGCGGCTTCCTGGCCCATGGGCACCAGTCTGGTTTTGCTGCCTTTGCCGGTGACGCGCACCACACCATCTTGTGTGCTGACCTCGGCAATGGTGATATTCACCAGCTCGGAAACACGCAAACCACTCGCATACAACAGCTCCAACATGGCACGGTCACGCATGCCCAGCGGCGTATTCACATCCGGTGCGTGCAGTAGGTCTTCTACTTGTGACTCGCTCATGGTCTTGGGTAACTGCTTGGGCATTTTTGGCGCTTCTATATGCAGCGTCGGGTCTTGCGTCACCAGATTAGCCAGCAGTGCGTAGCGGTAAAAACGGCGCAAGGTGGCGATCAGGCGGTTGATACTCCTGACTTTCACCAGCGGAAAGCGGTGCGCCAGATAGGCCTGCACATGATGTGACTGCACTTGCCACAGGCTGGGCGCTTGCTTGCTGGCCCATTCGGCAAAGCCTTTGAGGTCATTGCGGTAACTGGCCAGGGTGTTCGGTGATAGCCCGTCTTCCAGCCACAACTGGTCGATAAAACTATCGATCTCGGGAAAGCTGGCAGCTGCCGTACGCTCGTTTTGCCGCATGTGTTGCTTACCTGGCAGCTTGTTCGTGCGCCAACAGCCAGCGCTTGATGTTTAAACCACCGTCTATGCCTTGCATAAAGCCACCCAGGCCGTTGCTGGCGACGATACGGTGGCACGGGTTAAACAATGGCAGGGGATTGGCGCCACAGGCGTTGGCAACAGCGCGCGGGCCAGACTGGGTAGCGGCAGCCAATTGCCCGTAGGTGCGTGTCTCGCCGACCGGGATCTCGCGCATGGCCTGCCAGACGCGTAGCTGGAAAGGCGTACCGCGATTGGGGGTGATCTCTTGCCAGGCCATATGCGGGTCTTGCAGATAGGCGGCAACCTGCTCAGCTATTGCGCGGGCACGCGGATCAGGATTAGCCTTGAGCGGCAAGGCATGTAACAAGAACTGGAGTTCGTGCCCTGCCTCGTAACAACGCACACCGACAAAACCGAACGGTGCAGGGATCAGGGCGTCAAGCGCATCATCAAGGCTTTTCATGCGTCTATTAAACTGTAATCGCGCGCAGTGCGCAACCGGCAATCTGGCACCTGCAGCCATTAAAAAACCCTTCCGGAGAAGGGTTTTTTCAGCAACGCTTAAATTAACTGTTGTCTGCAGCGATGTCTTTCTCGCGCGCAACCAGTTTTTCTTTAATACGTGCAGATTTACCTGAACGCTCACGCAAGTAGTACAACTTGGCGCGACGCACGTCACCACGGCGTTTCACTTCGATAGAAGCGATCTGTGGGGAGTAAGTCTGGAATGTACGCTCTACGCCTTCACCTGAAGAGATTTTACGTACGATAAATGAAGAGTTGAGGCCTCTGTTACGTTTAGCGATCACTACGCCTTCGTAAGCCTGCACACGTTTACGTGTACCTTCAACCACGTTCACACCGACGATGACTGTGTCGCCTGGCGCAAAGCTAGGGATGGTTTTGTTCAAGCGGGCGATTTCTTCCTGCTCTAACATTTTGATGATGTCTGCCATGTTACTTCCTTTCGTTCCTTTTAATTGTAAAGAGCTCGTTCCTACTCTAAATCTTTGAGTAGCCTAGCCTCTTCCTTCGTCAACTGCCTTGCGGCAAGTAAATCCGGGCGTTTAGCCCTTGTTAGCAACAGCGATTGTTGTAACCGCCATTGTCTAATCTTTGCGTGGTGCCCCGACAATAACACCGGTGGCACCGCTAATCCTTCAAATATTTCCGGTCGCGTGTAGTGCGGATAATCGAGCAGGCCATTCACAAACGAATCTTCCTGCGCGGAATCGGCATCGCCCAGCGCACCTGGCAACTGGCGTATGATCGCATCCAGTAACACCATGGCCGGCAATTCGCCCCCACTCAACACATAATCACCGATAGAGATCTCTTCATCTACCAGTGTATCCAGCACACGCTGGTCTACGCCTTCATAGCGGCTGGCCAACAACACCAGCCCCTGACTATCTTTTAATTCCATCACCTTTTCATGGCTGAGCGGCTTGCCACGCGGTGACAGGTGTATCACCCAGGGAGTGACCCCTTTTGCCAGCAACCTGGCCTTGGCGTCGCCTATGGCGGCTGCCAGTGGCTCTGCCAGCATCACCATCCCCGGCCCACCGCCATACGGCCTGTCATCCACGGTGTGATGCACATCCTGCGTATACTGGCGCGGGTTGGTCAGGTTCAACTGATACAGACCGCGTTGCCTGGCACGGCTGGTAATGCCATGCTCGGTCAGTGCTGCAAACATCTCAGGAAACAAACTGATGACTTCAATCTGCATCATGAGCGCTGTTTCCCTTTAAAAATCGGCATCCCAATCAACCAGCACGGTGCCGGCTTTGATATTCACATCCGGCACTGCATCACTGGTAAAAGGAATCAGCCGCTCGCGGTATTCCTCACGCGTTCTGCCGTCTTTACCCTTGACGCTGCTTGCTTGTTCTTCACGCACTACCAGCACGTCATTGGCACCGGTTTCAAACACCTGGGTGATCTTGCCAAACGCCACACCCTGCACATTACTGACACTTAAGCCTATCAGGTCAGACCAGTAATACTCGCCTTCATCAGGTTCTGGCAATGCGGCGCGCGGGACTGCGATCTGCTGGCCTTTCAAGCTGAATGCGGCATCACGGTCGGCGACACCTGCCAGCTTGATCAGCAGTACATCGTTGTGTATCTTGGTCTGCTCAACCGTGCATTCACGCCAGTTCGGCGCTTTGCCTATCCACCAGGCCTGGTAATCCAGCAGCCCGTCCAGATGTTCGGTATCGGGCACGACTTTCAGCCACCCATAAACGCCATATGGGGCGACAATGCGCCCCATTACAACCATATCTTCAAACGCCATCTGAGTTCAGGCGTAAGAAAGATTATTCAGCAGCTGGTGTGTCAGCGGCTGGTGCTTCAGCAGCAGCTGCGGCGGCTGCAGCATCCGCTTCAGCTTTAGCGTCTGCATCAGCTTTCGCCTTGGCAGCGGCTTCTGCAGCAGCGGCGTCAGCTTCAGCTTTCAGCTTGGCAGCGACTTCAGCTTCTTTTTTAGCCTTGGCAGCATCCGCTTTAGCAGCGTCTTTAGCTTTAGCAGCAGCCATACCATCCACGCCTTTAGCATGGAACTTGACCAGACGTGCAACGGTGTCAGACACCTGAGCGCCAGTACCGATCCAGTATTGCGCACGCTCTTCATTGATACGCAGGCCTTCTGCACCAGCACGCGCTGATGGATTGTAAAAACCGATGCGCTCAACGAAACGACCGTCACGACGGTTGCGGGAATCTGCCACAACTACGCTGTAAAACGGGTTCTTCTTAGAACCACCGCGTGATAAACGAATAACGACCATAATCTTGTTCTCTTAAAAATGAATTCTTAGCAGAAAGGCGCGGATTATACTTGATAATTAAGCGCAGTGGCAAGTTCTTTTCACTTAGCCGGTCAGGCACTGCGGTACAGCGTCGGGTCAGCAACCCCCGCCTGTATGAAACCTGCTTTACGGAAGCGGCAGGAATCACAAACACCGCAGGCTGCCCCGGTATCATCAGCCTGGTAGCAAGATACCGTCAGGCCGTAATCCACACCCAGTGCGTGGCCAGTGCGTATGATATCGGCCTTGGTCATATCTATCAGTGGCGCATGCACCGTGATAGGCTGGCCTTCCACTGCCGCCCTGGTCGCCAGGTTGGCCATTTGCTGAAAGGCTTTTACGTACTCGCTACGGCAATCAGGATAACCGGAGTAATCCAGCGCATTCACTCCGATAAAAATATCGTTTGCTGCCAGCACTTCTGCCCAGGCCAGGGATAACGACAGCATAATGGTATTGCGTGCCGGCACATAGGTGACAGGGATGCCCGGCGTTTCATGTTCAGGCACGGCGATATTATTATCGGTCAGCGCAGAGCCGCCAAACAGTGACAGATCCAGCTGCACGGTCTTATGTTCCGCCGCGCCCAGCGCTGTGGCGACACGCCGGGCAGCCAGCAACTCTACATTATGCCGCTGGTGGTAATCCAGGCTCAGGCAGTAACACTCGTAGCCCTGCGATTGCGCGATCGCCAGCACGGTGGTCGAATCCAGCCCGCCGGACAATAAAATAACAGCCTTGGGTTTTTGGCTGGATGCATTCTGCTGTTGATTTAAGTCTGCCATTTATACCCCCTGCTTCTCGCCCCATAAGATCTTGTGTAACTGCAGTTGCATCCTGACCGGCAGATGGTCCTGCAAGATCCAGCTGGCCAGGGTCTCGCCGCTCACCTGGTTAAAACTGGGTGAGAATAAATGATCACAGTTGCTGGGAAACGGTTTTTCCGCCAGCATCTGCCTGGCCCAGTCATAGTCTTCGCGGCTGCACACCACCCACTTCACTTCATCACCGACCTTGAGCAGTGGCAGGTTCTCCCAGCGATTCTTAGTCATCTCGCCAGAACCTGGTGTTTTCACGTCCATGATCACTTTTACCCGCTGATCTACCGGCGTCAGATCCATGGCACCGCTGGTCTCCAGAGAGACCTGATAGCCGGCGTCACATAAACTGGTGAGCAACACACTACAGCCTTTTTGCGCCAGCGGCTCGCCACCGGTCACGCAGACATAGCGTGTGCCGTACTGTTTGATCTGTTGCATGATCTCGTCCACAGTCATATTGCCGCCGCCTTTAAAGGCGTATTCGGTGTCGCAATAAACGCAGCGCAACGGGCAGCCCGTGAGACGAATAAAGATGGTCGGCAAGCCGACCCGCGAACTTTCGCCTTGCAGAGAATAAAAGATTTCGAAAATTCTGAGTGTGGTCATGGGAGTAGTAAAGTAAACGGGCAGATATTGCTATCTGCCCGTTATTATCGCCCAAATCAGGCGATTTCCATCATATTAACTGCTATTTAATGCTTTCAAGCACCTTCAGACGTTTTTGCGCACTAGGCGTGACTTCTGCAGAAGGGTGGGCTGCGATCAGCTCTTTCAATGTCTTCTTGGCCGCTGGTATCTGCCCTAACTGGATCTGGCTGTTGGCCAGACTGAGCATGGCATTTGGTGCCAGCGGATGTGAAGCATAGCTCTCCAGAAATTTCTGCTGGGTAGCGACTGAAGATTTGTAGCTTTTCAGCGCAAACTGGGCGTAACCCATGCCATACAAGGCATCCGGCGCCAATTTGCTGCCAGCGTAAGTTTTCAAAAAGCTGTCATAGGCAGCAAACGCTTCTTTATACTTACCCGCCTGGTTCAGTGACTCCGCTTCGGAGAAAGCACGCGCTTCTTGCTGCGATGCATCCGCCTTGGCGTCACCACCATTGGCTGGCGCTGACGCTGCCCCTGCGCCGAGCTGGCCGGTCACCTGTTGTGCAAGTGATTCCAGGCCTTTTACCCTGGTGTCCAAATCGGTGTACTGGGCATTCTGCTTGGTGCGCATATCTTCGAGCTGATGGTTGACCACTTCGAGGTCACCTTTCAGCTGCGCCACATCCTGGCGGATCTGCTCAAGCTGGTTCTGCATATCCAGCAAGCCTTTGCCATTGAGCATAGCCTCCAGGCTTTGCACCCTTTTATCCAGCGATTGCTGGGTGCGCGTCAGGTCGCCAATGGCTTTTTGCTGGGCATCATGCTCGGAAGTCTGCTTGTTTTCCAGCTCCAGAATACGTTTGCGCGCTTCACCATCATCAAACAGTGCAGCGTGACTGACTGCCGGAACAGTCAGCCCCAGCGCTAAAGCCATTAAAATGGCTGAACGCAAATTACTGGCCTGCATAGACAACATCTACGCGACGGTCATGCTGGAAGCAATCTTCATCTGCGCAATTTTGCTTGGAACGCTCTTCACCATAGCTGACTGTTTCGATCTGGCTATCGCTTACACCCAGTACGTTCAAGGCGTTTTTAACTGCTACTGAACGACGTTGGCCCAATGCCAGGTTGTATTCGTGCGTACCGCGCTCATCGGTGTTACCTTGCAATACCACTTTAGTTTGAGGGTGTGCTGCCAGGTATTTCGCGTGGTTTGCTACAAGGCCTTTGTACTCTTCACGGATCGCGTCGCTATCGTAATCAAAGAAGATCTGGCGTTTTGCCAATTCAGCAGCGCTCAGCTGATCCTGGCTGCTATCAACATCAACGGTCTTGATGTCGATCTTGTTAGCGCCGGCAGAACCATCATTGCCATTATTCTGTGAGTTTGAAATTGGCTTGGTCACGCTGGAATCTTCAACCTTGGCCGGGTTCATCGGGGTGCTCTTACAAGCGGTTAACACCAATGCCAGTGCAGCTATTTTCCAAATATTGTGGTTCATACTTTCTCCTTAAAATTGAGTTAAAAAAACAAACTGATGACTACTTGGGAGATGCCTGGGCAGGCCCCCATGCAGGTTCACGAATATCACCACCTGCTTCAGACAGGCGTTGTCTCACCAGACCATCCACAGCCACTGTGGCCAATGTGCCTTTGCCACCAACACGCGTGGCATACATCAAGGTACGTGAATTCGGTGCAAAGCTGGGGGATTCATCTTGTGAACCGCTGCTGAGTAATTTGACTGCGCCAGTGCCTAAATCTTGTACTGCGACTTTAAATGCGCCGCCGTCATTACGGATATAGGTGAGATATTTTCCATCAGGCGAGAAACGTGGGCTCACATTGTAGCTACCTTCAAACGTTACACGCGATGCTGAACCACCAGAGGCTGGCACTTTGTAGATCTGCGGTCTGCCACCACGGTCTGAACTGAAGTAAATGAACTGGCCGTCTGGTGAGAATGCAGGTTCAGTATCGATCGAACTGCTTTTGGTCACCTGTTGCAGATTAGAGCCATCCACAGAGATAGTATGAATCTGCGAGTTAGCACCATAGGTCAACACCACTGCCAGCTTACTGCCATCCGGCGCCCAGGCTGGTGCACTGTTATTGCCTTTAAAATTGGCAACGACTTTACGCTCACCAGTATAAAGCGATTGCACAAATACGATAGGTTTCTTTTTCTCAAATGACACATAAGCCATTTTGCTGCCGTCTGGTGACCAGGCCGGGGAAATGATAGGTTCATTAGATGACACCAGGGTCTGCGCATTGTAACCGTCTGCATCTGCAATTTGCAGCGTAAAGCGCTTACCTGCTTTAGTCACATAGGCGATACGCGTAGCAAACGCTCCTGGCTGACCGGTGAATTTTTCATAGATTTTGTCTGCGATCAAATGCGCTACATGTCGGTACTGGCTAGCCGCAACCGTGTAGGTTTCTTGCAGCAACGTTGTTTGACGCAGCACATCCACGACTTGCACCGACACCTTAAGACTACCGTTTGGGGCTACTTGCACTTCGCCAATACTCAAACCCTGTGCTTTAAGGGCGTTCCAGTCAGAGTATTTGATTTGGGCAGCAGTGGTCGGCAATGAAGGTACGCCACTGGTATTGAGGATGCGGAACATGCCGCTACCTTTTAAGTCATTGCTGATGATTTCATGCAGCTTGTTCTTGCTTTGCAAGCTGGCCGGCTCTGTCATGGGCAAAATAGCGATTGGAATCTGGATAGCGCTACCACCGCTGATCTCGATCTCCAGTGCAGCATGTGCAGTCATTGACGACATACATAGCAAAGCTGCCAAGCTATTACAGAATGCCAGGCGATATTTTGCCAGGCGGCTTCCAACAGTTTTCATGGTCACAGTAATGTTCACTTTATAGTTGCCTGTTTTATCAAGAATTATAACGAAAAGCCTTCAACTCGTCATGGTTTTAGCCACGTGGCTTAAACTTCACCCGAATCTGTTCCAACAATTTCTTACGCTCGGCCGGATGATCCTCACCCGGCAGATCAAATGGTTTAGCTGCTAATACTGCACGCAATACGGCATCATCACATACCGCATCACCCGAACCTTTGGCCAGTTTCGGCATGCCGGCAATATCGCCGGTAACAGTCAACTGCAAATCTACCAGCAGTTCAGGATTTGAGACCGGGCACAAGCCAGGATTCACATTGCTGCGGATCTTGCGCGTCATCAGCCCGGTGTAATAACCTAACACCGAAGGATCTACCGGCCCCGAAGAAGCAGCGGCTTTTTGCGACTCCATGTCCTGCTGGCGCATGGCATCCTGCACTTTTTTAAGTTTTTCCTCTTCCTCTTCTTTACGCAGGGCTTCCTGAATCTTCTTCAGTTTCTCTTCCTGCTTTTTCTTCTCTTCTTCTTTCTTTTTTTCTTCTTCTACTTTGCGCTTTTTCTCATCTTCGAGTTTTTTGAGTGCAATTTCCGCATCTTGTTCCGCTTTATTCAATTGCGGCTCTGGTGGCGTCACTTTTTCAGGTGGCTTAGGCTTTGGTTCCGGCTCGGGTTCTGGCGGCGGCGGAGGCTCTGGTTTTGGTGGTTCAGGCGCAGGTTTAGGTTGCGTCTTGCTCGGCAAACTATCCCATAATGTTGCTTCCATCACAGATGGATTCACATGCACCGCTTTCCAGTCAATCATAAAAACCATGATCAGGAACAACGCGATATGCATCAGCACAGACAATATCGCTGCGCGCCTGCGGAATACCTGATCCTGTGGAGAATGTACGATTTTCATCTATATAGCGACCTGCCGCTTATTTCTCGTTCTGGAACAGCAAGCCAACCTGATTGACTTGCGCCTGCTTTAATAGATCCATCACAGAAGCCACTTCACCATACGGTGTTGCCTTATCAGCCGATACCACCACTGGCTTTTCACTTTCAGACAATTTCTGGCGTATCAAGGCCAGCATATCGTCACGTTCCATTTCCCTGCCATCCATCATGACCGTGCCTTCTTTTTTCACCGTAACCACGATAGGGTCACCGCTCTGCTTCAGGGCCTGTCCTACTTTTGGCAGTTCTACCATACCTGGATTAGTCATAGGTGCAGTCACCATGAAAATCACCAGCAATACCAGCGTCACATCGATGTAAGGCACGACGTTGATCTGGTTCATCATGCGCCGTTTACGCGTTCTGCTCATAAGCGCTCCGATCAGGCTCTACGTTGCAAAATGTTGGTGAATTCTTCCATAAAACTTTCGTAGCGGACCAGCAAGCGGTCTACGTTGGCCGCAAAGCGGTTATAGGCGATCACAGCCGGGATCGCAGCGAACAGGCCGATCGCGGTGGCGACCAGCGCTTCGGCGATGCCTGGCGCGACCTGGCTCAATGTCGCCTGTGCCACATTGGATAAGCCGCGGAAGGAGTTCATAATGCCCCATACCGTGCCGAACAGGCCGATGTAAGGGCTGACCGAACCGACAGAAGCCAGGAAAGGCAGGTGTGAATCCAGGTAATCCAGCTCGCGGTTATAGGCGGCGCGCATGGCACGGCGGGTCGCTTCCATCACGTCGCTGACTTCAGCGTCTTTTTGCGCATCTTTTTGCTGTTTGTGGCGTATGAATTCTTTCAACCCGGCCTGGAAGATACTGGCCATGCCTTGCGGCGTTTTGCGGCCGGAGCTGATGCGCTCGTACAGCTCATTCAAATCACCACCAGACCAGAATTGCGCTTCAAACTGGTCGACATTCTCTGCGGCAGCCTTTAATGAAAACACTTTAATGAAGATATACCACCAGGAAGCCAGCGAGGTCAGCAGCAAGATCAGCATGACCACCTGTACCGGCAAACTTGCGCCGCTCACCAGGGTAAAAATCGACATATCGTTTGTGACATTCATGAAGACTCCAGTGCTATTTTGATACGGGCCGGAATACCCGTGGGTTTAAATGAATCCGCATTGACGCAGGCCACTTTGACCTGCGCTTCTAATAAAATCACATCGTCCCGCATGACCTGTTGCCGGCAGCTAAAACTGCCACGGCCCATCTCAGTCAATTGCGAAACCACTTTTAAATCATCATCAAGTTTGGCCGGCTTTTTAAACTGTATCTGCATGCTATGCAGCACAAATAACAGCTGCTCATCTTGTCGCAACGCGGCTTGAGCAAAGCCCAACCCGCGCAACCATTCTGTCCGCGCGCGCTCCATAAAGTTCAGATACTGGCTGTGATAGACCACGCCACCCGCATCCGTATCTTCGTAATACACACGCACTGCAAACTCAACCATGTTACTGCCCGGCGTCCTGCCATAAATCGCTATTGACCATGCCGGACGGGGCTTTCAAGCCAAAATGCTGATAGGTTAACATGGTGGCAACTCGCCCACGCGGCGTGCGCATCAAGTAGCCTTGCTGAATCAGGTAAGGCTCCAGCACATCCTCTATGGTATCGCGCTCTTCGCCAATGGCTGCCGCCAGGTTATCCAGCCCGACCGGGCCGCCGCCAAATTTCTCTACCACCGCTTGCAACAACTTGCGGTCCATCACATCCAGCCCTTGCTGATCTACATCCAGCATTTTCAAAGCGGCATCGGCGATCAGATTGGTGACCACGCCATCAGACTTCACCTGCGCATAATCACGTACCCGCCGCAACAAGCGGTTGGCGATGCGCGGCGTACCACGCGCCCTGCGCGCAATTTCAACTGCCCCTGCCTGTTGCATTTCCACTTCTAGCAAACTAGCCGAGCGCGCCACAATTTTGGCCAACTCGTCATGACTATAGAATTCCAGACGCGCCACGATCCCAAATCTGTCACGCAAAGGATTAGTCAGCATCCCGGCACGTGTCGTGGCACCCACTAAAGTAAATGGTGGCAAGTCCAAACGTACGCTGCGTGCTGCCGGGCCTTCCCCTATCATGATATCCAGCCGGTAATCTTCCATTGCCGGATACAGGATCTCTTCCACCACCGGACTTAAGCGGTGAATCTCATCGATAAACAGGACATCATTAGGCTCAAGATTAGTCAGCAGCGCTGCCAGATCGCCGGCGCGCTCCAGCACCGGACCGGAAGTCATGCGCAGGTTGACGCCCATTTCTTTGGCGATGATATGGGCCAGTGTAGTTTTACCGAGGCCAGGCGGGCCGAACAGCAGCACATGGTCCAGCGCTTCCTGGCGGCCACGCGCGGCATTGATAAAGATCTCGAGTTGACCGCGCGCTTTTTCCTGGCCGACGTACTCATCCAGCACTTTGGGTCGTAGCGCCCGCTCCAGCGCTTCTTCCTGAACGCTGACCGTAGCCGGGGCAACAAGTCTATCGGTTTCTATCATGGGATGGTCGGGGATGAGGTCATGAAACACTTAAAAGTGGTGCCAGTTTAATCAGTGCAGGACATCATTGCCGCTAATTATAGAAGTTATTTTTTATGCATCATACCATGGCGCGAGATAGCATGGTGCGCCGGACCATTAGCGGCAATATTATTTGCGCTTTTGGCTTATTTGGACAGGTATTTTAGCGCCTGGCGGATACCGTCACTGACGCTCACGCCTGGTTCCAGCAATTTGATGGTGGCCAGCGCTTCGCGCTCATGGTAACCCAGCGCCACCAGCGCATTGAGGATATCATCGGTCGCCGCTTTGGCCACTGGCTGTGCCGAGGTGGAACCGCTCACCACAAACTTGTCTTTCAGCTCCAGCAACAGGCGTTCTGCAGTTTTTTTGCCTATGCCTGGCACACGCGTCAGCATGGCGACCTCTTGCTGGCTGACAGCCAGCATCAGGTCATTGACACTGACGCCACTTAAGATAGACAGCGCCGATTTTGCGCCTATGCCATTCACTTTCAGCAACTGCTTGAAAGTATTCTTTTCTTGCTCGCTACCAAAACCATACAGCAATTGTGCGTCTTCACGCACCACCATGTGGGTGAGCAACTGCACCGGTTGGCCGAGCTCGGGCAGGTTATAAAACGTGCTCATGGGCACCTCAACCTCGTAGCCTACACCATTGCAATCTACCACTATCAGCGGCGGTGACTTTTCCAGCAAACGACCATTCAGACGTGCAATCATACTAACCTTCCATTTTTGACCCTGAGGCCGGTGGTTGCCAGTGCACCCAGCCCCTGGCCGCCATGGGCATGGCAAATGGCACATGCCAGCGCATCTGCCGAATCAGGGCTAGGGTTTGCAGGGAGTTTTAACAGGCGTTTGACCATTTCCTGCACCTGTTCTTTTTGGGCGTGGCCGTTGCCGACCACGGATTGTTTGACCTGTAATGCGGTGTATTCTGCCACTGACAAATGCCTGATGACTGCCGCCGAAATGGCTGCGCCGCGGGCTTGCCCCAGCAACAGCGTGGATTGCGGGTTGACATTCACAAACACCTTTTCAATCGCCACCTGGGTCGGCTGGTAGGTATCTATCACCTCAAACAGGCCGTCCAGTATGACTTTCAGGCGCTCGGGCAATGCTTCTTTTTCTGCCTCGCCAGCCACACTTTTTTTGGCAGATGCAGTTTTGATCACACCGCTGGTGACATAGCTGAGTTTGCCACCCACGGTCTCTATCACACCAAAGCCAGTCACCCGCAGGCCGGGGTCTATGCCCAGGATACGCTGCACTGTCATGGCCGTTGCGCCGCAGAAAAACGCACTAGCTCTCTTCTATCACGGCAGAGGTATACACATCCTGCACATCGTCGAGATCTTCCAGCATATCGAGGATCTTTTGCATCTTGACTGCATCGTCGCCGGTAAACACTACTTCATTGAGTGGTTTCATGGTCACTTGCGCCATGACTGCTTTCAGGCCGGCGGCTTCCAGCGCTTCTTTTACTGTCACAAAATCATTCGGCGCGGTGATCACTTCTATACTGCCATCTTCATCGGTGATGATATCTTCTGCGCCGGCTTCCAGTGCGGCTTCCATCACCGCATCTTCTGACACACCCGGTTCAAATACCAGCTGGCCACAGTGCTTGAACATAAATGCCACGCTACCGTCTGTGCCCAGATTGCCGCCGTGCTTGGTTAGCGCATGACGCACATCCATCACCGCACGCTGCCGGTTATCGGTCAGGCAATCGATAATGATAGAGGCACCATTGATGCCATAACCTTCATAACGTATCTCTTCGTAGTTCACACCTTCCAGCTCACCAGTGCCTTTTTTGATGGCACGCGTGATATTGTCCGAAGGCATGTTTTCTTCTTTGGCAGCGGCAACGGCTGCCCGCAGGCGCGGGTTCATCGCGATATCACCGCCGCTCAGCCTGGCTGATACGGTGATCTCTTTAATCAACTTGGTGAATATTTTGCCGCGCTTGGCATCCTGGCGACCTTTACGGTGCTGGATATTGGCCCATTTACTATGTCCCGCCATGGAATGTCCTTATCAGTCTATGCTGCAATGGTTGTTATCTTAAAAATGGCGATTTTACCACAGCGCACGCAGCGGATTTTCATTGTTCAGCCACAATCATCCCACTGTGCAATCCTTTATATCCTGCTATTCACAAGCCCAAATAACAAACCCGGCTTGCGATTTTTCACCACGCAACTTCGGAATTTACATATGCAAAACTGGTTTTTTTGCATAATAAAGAAATGTTAGTATTTGTTTCCCCTTGTAACCAGACATCCTGATTTCGTTGCAAGGGGAATCTTTATAGCGATGTTTCTACTCACGATAAATATCGCCATAAAGCCTGGAGAAGTAAAGAAAACAAATTAAGGAGAAGTGTATGGCATTACTCAAAACCCTGACTTTTGGATTATTTGGCACCGTCAATGATGTGATTGATGGTACCCAGGCGAAGTTGAATAGCTTACTTCCGCAAGTCATCACCCCGGTGGATAACACTGTAGACCATTTGCTCGCTGGTAGCGGCAGCCTGTTAAATGTGGGAGGCTTAGTGAACACAGTGACGGGTACTGTCGGTGGTGTGGTCAATACGGTTAACCAAACCGTCGGCCATAGTGTCGCAGAAGTAGGTACGCTGGTAAACGGAACCACTGCTTTGGCTGGCGATGTGGTGGCGGGCACCGGAGATTTGCTGGAGGACGTCACCGGCGTGCTGGCCAATACCACCACGAAGCTTGGTGAGGCGGTCGGCAGTACCACCAGCCTGGTGGATGTTGAAGCCGTGGTAGGTACCGTCAACAATATCGTGGGTGACGTAGTGCATGCTACCAATACGCTGCTGGATCAGACAGCTACCACTGTCGGTGCTACTGTGAATGGCGCGACCGCTACTGTGGGCACTTTGTTGACCGATGTCACGACAGAAATCGCCGCACTCGTGAATGGCGCCGGCGATGGCGCACCAGCAGATGTCACATCTGTAGTGGGTGGCGTGGTTGGCACGGTTTCAGGTGTAGTAGCAGGTGCGCCAGAAACCGTGGGCAATTTGCTTGATAGTGCAACCGGCCTGGTGGATATCAGCGGTTTACTGGGTAGCGTCACCAATGTGGTGGACAATGTGACCAGTCAGGTGGATGTGGGTGGATTGCTCGGCAATGTCACAGGTTTGCTGGATGTGAATGGTGTGGTCAACACCGTTAGCGGCGTGACTCAAAGTGTCACCGGCGAAGTGCTGAATGTTGCGGACGTATTGTTTGAAACCACCGATGGTTTGCTGGACAGCGTGATTGCTGCTGCCGGCGACATTACTGCCACAACACCAGCCGTGACTGCCGGCTTGACACATGCAGTAGGTGATTTAACCCATGCAGTGGGCGACTTAGGTTCAGTACTCGGCAATCTGCTGGGTGGAGTAAACAACGGCTTGCACGAACTGGCTTGATAGCCAGCATGAATGGAAAAGCCCGCATCTGCGGGCTTTTTTATATGGCTTTCACCGGTTTCGGCTGCTCGCGGATAGTAACCCACGAGATCACCAGCAGCGCAAATGCAATCAATACCATACCGATAGACTCCATCGCATCGGGCACTTCACCCAGTTGTATCCAGGCAGCAATCACTCCTATCACCGGCGCCAGCATAGAACCCATGCTCGCGACACCTGCGGTTAATCGTTGCAGGGCAAACAGCCATAACAGCCAGGCAAATGCGCCACAGAGAATCACATTGAACAACACCGCACCTATCAAATAGGGCTGCCACATAATGGGCGGCGCAGGCACCAAGAAAGCAATCGCGATCATCGGTAGTGAGCCCAGCAACATCGGCCAGGCAGTGAGATTGATCAGATCCAGCTCAGGGTGGCGTCTGTGCAGTTTTTTGGTCATGATGACTGATAATGACCAGGAGATGCCGGAAATCACTGCCAGTGTCATGCTGAAAGCATCGGCCCGGATATGCAGCGGATCAAAGATAAACAGCATGCCGAGCACGGCAGAGATCACCGCCAGCCATTGCCAGCCATGCACGCGCTCACCGAGCAAGGGCCACGCGAATAATAATGTCCAGAACGGCATGGTGTAAGTGAGCACCGCTGTTTTACCTGCGCCGCCCTCCACCAATGCCCACATCAGCACGCCGGTAAAGCCTACATTCTGCAGCAGGCCCAGCACCAGCATGGTTGGGAATTCTGTCAGCCGCATTGAACGCCGCATGACATACAACACCAGAAACAGCACCAGCGCACCGAAAAAAGTGCGCATGGCGGCAAACTGGAACGGCCCGGCATAATGCAGCGCACTCTTCATCACCACCCAGTTGTAGCCCCAGATGATGGCAAGGGCTAACAAGGCGGTAAGTGCCTGTGAACGCTGTTTAACCAGTTGATCCATTTTGTTTGTCTCTGGTGGTTGTGTTTAGGAAAAGCGGGGGATCAGTTCCAGATATGCGTCACAGCCAGCCACTGACCATCGGCCTGTTTCTGGAATACTACTTGCACATTGCCGCCAAACTGCTGTTTGACACCGTCTTCACCGACCATCGCGCCTGCCCAGTTACCTGTTTGCGTAGCCAGGCTGTCAGTTACGATCGCTTCTTTCATGGTCAGCGCGTGCTCAATCACACCGGCCTGTATCAAACCGCCAAAAAAATCAGCGATCGCCTGGCGGCCTTTGACTGGCTCACCGGCCGGGGCTGGCAATGCGATGGCAGTTTCAGCATATAAAGCGGCGATCGCCTGGGTGTTTTTGCTGTTGAAAGCGGCATCAAATTGCGTGTTCAATGTTTTTAAAGTGTCTACTACTGTGGTCATGGCAAAACTCCTTGGTAAATCTTATAAATTACTGATTGAAATCCCAGGCCGATATCCCATCGTCTATCACGCCCAAAATACTTTGCAAATCACTACGCTGGCTCTCTGACAAGCCCTGCATGCACAAACGCAGACGGCTGTAATAATCCGGCATCACCGCATCCAGCTTGGCCTGCCCGGCAGCAGTCAGTTTGATCTGCACACTGCGCCTGTCCTGCAGCGCAGAAACACGTTGCACCAAACCGCCTTGTTCCAGGCCGTCAAGCAAACCGGTCATGGTGGCGCGTGTCACCCCCAGCTTTTCTGCCAGCACCGAAGGTTGTGAGGTCAGATCACGCTCACGCATCAGCAGGATCAGCACCCACCAGCGCCCCTGTAACAGCTCATGCTTGCTCAGGCAGGCATCCAGCGCTACTGACAGATCAGTTGCTACCCTGAGCAACATCAAAAAGCTGGCAATCGCAGTCACGTCAGCAGCAGGGTAACGCTCAGCAAAGCGCTGTAGTACTTCTTGCGAGGGAAGGTCTCTAAGCTGCAACATAATTAGTGACATTATAGTTAGCTTCCTAACTATGTCAAGTGCAACTAAAAGTTTGCAAGTTAACAAGTGCCTATAAAGTTTGGAAACTGGGATTACTTAAACTGCGGTAGCACGAATTCGCACAATTCCTGAAGTACTTCTTTTGCAGGGCGTTTTCCAAACTTCAAATTAAACATGATGTGATCGATACCAATCTGCTGTGTCCCTTCCAGGTATTTCATCAATAGATTTCTACCCAATCGATACCCCAAGTGGATCGGGGATGGCCCTTCGTCAGGATCATCAGCTAGGTCAACCATAAATGACTGAGAAATTGGTTTGTAAATGCCCTGGTGGCGTTTCGACAGCTCTTTCCACTGTCGAATCAGATTGGCTTGAGCTTCAAAATTTCTTGGATAGGTGATCCAGCCATCTGCATTATCAGCAACCCATTCCAGGTTTTGCTGACTGAAGCCTGTAATCAAAATTGGTGGCCTGACGGAAACAGGCTTGGGTACGACATCTGCACCGGCTAGCAGTCCGTAGCGGCTCTCAATGTTTGGGTATTGTTTTTCCCAAACGGCTTTCAATATCTCCAGATTCTCTCTAAATGCTTGGCCTCTTGATTCAAAATCTACCGCAAAAGCTGGAAATTCAACGACTCTATCGCCTGAAGCAACGCCAAGTAACAATCGACCATTGGATAATTGGTCTATACTCGCAGCCGCTTTGGCTGTATGTAATGGATGTCTTAAGGGCAGTACGATTGCTCCAGTCAGCAAAGCAATCTCTTTCGTGTGTGCTGCCATATAACCCAGGTAAGTCCATACATCGTAAATCTGGCCATTATCACCAAAGTTTGGATCTCGTAACGGCACATCTCTGAATAGCAGGCTAGAGAAACCATTTTGTTCCGCATACTGTGCAAGCTCAACCTGGCCCTGCATAGTCGGCTGATCACCGGTATAGGCTTCGATAGGCTGGAATAGCCCAAAAGTTAACTTACCTGGCATGAAAGCCTTCAGATATCCGTGGTTGGCTGTTGGTTGCTGAGACGCATTCGGGGTAAGCATGATAGGTATTCGAGAGTTTAAGAGTGGATGACCCACTTCGGGCCATCCAATCGAGGCGCTATAAAACTGGAATTACCAAACTTGGTAAGTTTGACCTGTTTGATGACCTTCAACGCTCTTCC
Organism: Methylophilus luteus; assembly: GCF_042676265.1. Lineage (NCBI taxonomy): Bacteria > Pseudomonadati > Pseudomonadota > Betaproteobacteria > Nitrosomonadales > Methylophilaceae > Methylophilus > Methylophilus luteus. Next base: position 51,559 of record NZ_JBHTKB010000002.1, on the reverse strand, counting down.
GGTAAGCTTTAGCAACCAGAGCGGCAGGCACTGGAGTAGTCCCAGGTACACCTAAACCGTACAGGTGCCAGGACTCTTCCAACACATTTGGACTGACGGAGTTGATACGACGACCTCCTTCGAGCTCTACAGATACGCCACGGATGAAACCATCTACGGAAGAGTTAACTGTAGTGAAGCTTGCCCCACCGCGATGTGGATCATGGCTCAAGCTACCGCTGGTCAAAGTGATAGAACCACCTTCATTCAGGAATTTCTGACCTACCAGAGTCAGGTTAACCTGGCCCAGCAGTTTTTCGTTGATACCAATTTTGAATTCATCGGCTGTCATGTCTTTAAATGAACCCCAATGCACGTTACCAGCAGCGGCAATGATCGCATCGACTTTACCAACTTGATTAAACAAGTTCTCTACGCTTTGCACGCTAGTTAAATCTACATTGTGTTGGCCACTAGATTTACCAGCCGTGATAATTTCATGTTGTTGACCCAGCTCAGCAATGATTGCTTTACCGATAGTACCTGATGCGCCGACTAATAGAACTTTCATCATATTCTCCTTGAGTGAAATTGCTTGTTTGTTGCTGGAGTGAATTATGTGACTATAATTACCAATGATAAATGGCGTAATATTAAAAATATATTTTACTGGGAGTAAAAGGTGGATCGCTTATTAAGCATTGAAGTCTTTGTGACAGTAGTGGAACTCGGTAGTTTTTCAGCTGCGGCAAATGTGTTTGATATCACGCCCGCCATGGTTAGCCGTCACGTCACCAGTTTGGAGGCTCAGCTTGGTGGAACCCTGTTAGCCAGAACGACGCGTAGTATGAAGCTGACTGAACTCGGGGATAACTATTATAAAAACTGCAAACACATACTAGGTTTGCTTAATGACGCTAATGCTGGCGCTGAGGCGATGACAAGCAAGCCAAGAGGAAACCTCAAGGTTAGTGCATCGTTAGGGTTTGGGGCTTTGGAGCTCGCCCCAAAAATAGCTCAATACTTGAAGCTTTTTCCTGAGGTCAACATTGAGTTATCTTTGACTGATCGTTATGTTGATATTATTGAAGAAGGCTTTGATGTGGCTATTCGCATTGGTGAGTTGAAAGACTCCTCGCTCAAAGCAAGAAAAATAGCCAACTTTGAGCTAATCATGTGCGCTTCACCTGAATATCTTCAAGAGCATGGCACGCCTCAGACCCCAGAGGAATTAATTGATCATGAGTGCCTGGAATTCACCAGCTGGGCAAGTAATGGCGGCTGGCATCTGATTGGAAAAACAAAGTCTAATAAAGTGCCAAGATTTATTGCTAATAACGGCCATGCATTACGCTTTGCAGCACTCGATGCTATCGGACTTATTTTGCAACCGAAAGGCTTGCTGAAAGCGGATTTGGCAAGTGGCCAGTTAGTAGAGATACTCAAAGCTTATGCACCCAAACCAAGGCCAGTGTATGCCGTGTACCCAAGCGAAAAGCATTTAGCACCCAAACTGTCTTCATTCGTTGATTTCTTAAGCAACTCTTTCAACAATCAATAATGCCCGACAGACTTTATTCATTTTCATCAAACATGGGTGTATATTAGTTATCCGAGATCATGGAAGGAGGAAGCGATGAAGACTCTTCAACAAGTACTCAACCTGAAAACACACCAGGGCATTATCAGCATTGCGCCCAACCGGCCGGTGTTTGATGCATTGGTGATTCTTGCCGAATACAAGATAGGCGCGCTGGCAGTGATCAAAGACGGCGAGCTGGTCGGTATTTTTTCTGAGCGCGATTATGCGCGCGAGATCATCCTCAAAGGCCGTTCCTCCAAAACCACCGAGGTGGCTGAGGTGATGACACAAAAGGTCATTACCGGCAAACCGGATGATCTGGTGGAATCTGCGATGAACACCATGCTGGAAAAACGCTTCCGGCACTTACCGGTGGTAGATCACGGCAAAATGCTGGGCATGCTGTCTATAGGCGATATCCTGAAAGAAACCATCAGTTATCAGCAAGAACTGATCAAACAGCTGGAAAGCTATATCCATAGCTAGCGACTATGCCCTGATACAGCTTGCAGCACTTGTATCAGGGATTTAAAAGCTGGCGTGACTACTTACTCGCCTGTGATGGTTACTCACCTATGATTTTGACCAGCACGCGCTTGTTACGCCTGCCATCAAACTCGCCGTAAAAGATCTGTTCCCACGGGCCAAAATCCAGCTGGCCTTCGGTCACCGCGACCACCACTTCCCTGCCCATGATTTGGCGTTTGATATGCGCATCTGCGTTATCCTCGCCGGTGTCGTTATGGCGGTAACCACTGACCGGCTCATGCGGCGCTAACTTTTCCAGCCAGATCTTGTAATCATGGTGCAGGCCACGCTCATCATCATTGATAAAAACGCTGGCAGAAATATGCATGGCGTTGATCAATACCAGGCCTTCTTTTACGCCGCTTTCGCGCACGCACGCCACCACATCCTGCGTGATATTCTTAAAATCCATACGCGCCGGAATGTTGAACCACAACTCTTTACGAAAACTTTTCATGCTGATCTCCTATCCCCAAGTAGTGGGATTTTAACATCTGCCACCCGGTTGAGTAGCTGCTGAATTCAAATGCCATAAAAACAAAAAGGCCTCGCTTGAGGCCTTTTTTGTGTCATGCCAGATTAACTATGCACATCTACCGTTTGCGTAAATGACTTGCCTTCATTATCGGTGGCAACGACTTCCAGCTTGCCTGGTGCATCGGGGATAAAGCTGAATTTCATATACGGGTCTTCACTGGTGCCTACGCCCACATCTACTGTCATCACCTCTTTGCCATTATAGGTAAAAGTCGCCTTATTGATATAAAACGCAGGCACATAGCCTTGCGATACCAGGTCGCGCTGCAGGCCGGTACGCATCACATGCTTGATGTTAAAAGTGGTGGTGGCGGGCTCGCCAAACTTGGACGCGTCTACATTGAGTTTGATCTTGCCTGCGGCAGCGCGCACTTCGGATTCATTATTGTCTACCGTACCGCCACAGCCACCGGCAGCGCGTATCTCGCGTTTGGTCATATACAGCTTGCCTTCCGCCGTCTCGCCGATCAGGCGCACAAACGAATCAGATTCCTGGCGTATCCTGGTCGCCAGCTGAAAGCCGTTTAAACGATCGGTCAAATGGTAGGTTGAAGCCAGCTGGATAGGGTTGGCATCGACGATCACATATAGTTTCTTGATCGCCACGCCGTTGGCCGCCGCTTTATCATAGATCAGCGTCACCGGCACCTGGGCACCGCTCTCGGCACGTCGAGGCGCTTCTATCTTCAGAAAATCCACTTCCTGAATATCGCGTTTGGGAAAGAATGCTTCTTTAACCACCGTCCACAGTTTCGGGTCTGCCTCAGCCTGCGCCAGGCCACTAAAACCCAGACTACTTAAACATAAGGCAGAAATGCCTGCCCAGCTCCATATTGTTTTCATCGTTTTCCCCATCCATGTCGTCTTGTAATTATTGCTATTGCATTGCAGCCATTCTCTACCGAAAACACAAATTCAATCTGTGATTGCCATCACACATTTGCCAGACTTATGCCAGCTTGCTGGGGTCACCCGAAGGACGCATTTCGTAGCTGGGGTCGGCAAACTCTTCAAAATTCAGTTCTACACCGTTGCCTGCCGGGTCGCGCAGGTTGATCTGGCGTATGCCATTAGCCAGCGTGCGGCTGGTGTAGGCCAGGTCATGCGCTTGCAGGCGCGCTTCCATCTCCGGCATATCGGTACAGGTGAACGACACATGGTCGAAAGTGCCATGCACATGCAATTGCGGCGCTTCTGCAGTTTTATATTCGGCCAGGTGTATCACGTCGTTATCGCCTATATACAGCCAGTAGCCGTAGGTGGTGCTGGCGACACGCTTGCCAACCGTGAGCCCCAGCACATCGCAATAAAAATCACGCAGCTTGTGCATGGTGTCTCTATCGGAGCGGAAATTGACATGATTGATTTCGGTCAGTGGCATGATTACCTTATGAATTCATTGTTGCAAGTGGGCAACTATAGTACAAAACTGGTTGCGGACAAACTAATGCGTTGCTATCAATGCCCTGAAAATTGACACAAGGCAAATCCGTGTACGCCGGCGCTGGCCAATTGTTGCATGCCGCCTAGCTCTGGCAGGTTGATGACGAACGCCGCCTGCTCTACCACGCCGCCTAATTGACGTACCAGGGCCACTGCTGCCAGCGCGGTGCCGCCGGTGGCGATCAGGTCATCCACCAGCAATATGCGCTCTCCCGGCGCTATGGCGTCCTCATGCACCTCTAGCGCGTCACTGCCATATTCCAGCTGATAGGCTTGCGAAATGGTGGCCCATGGCAGCTTGCCAGGTTTGCGCGCAGGCACAAAACCGGCGCCCAGCCTGACTGCCAGCGCCGCACCTATGATAAAGCCACGGGCTTCCATGGCGACCACCTTATCGAACTGATGGCCGGCATAGGCTTGGGCCAGCGCGTCAATCGCTGCGGCAAAGCCTTGTTTGTCCTGCAACAAGGTGGTGATATCCCTGAACTGGATACCCGGTTGCGGATGGTCAGGGATAGTGCGTATCAATGCCTCAAACATAATCACCTTTATTTAATTTAAAATAAAAAAGCGCGCCCGGATGGACGCGCTTTGCATGAAGCCTGGCCAGTGCGGCCTATGCCGTTACCAGCATGCTTAGCTGGCAGCGGTATTTTGCTGACGTACGCGTATATGTAACTCGCGCAACTGTTTCTCATCTACCTCGTTAGGGGCATTGGTCATCAGGCACTGCGCGCGCTGCGTTTTCGGGAAAGCGATCACATCACGGATAGATTCAGCGCCTGTCATCAATGTCACCAGTCTATCCAGGCCAAAAGCCAGGCCGCCGTGCGGTGGTGCGCCGTATTGCAGGGCGTCGAGCAGGAAACCGAATTTCTCCTGCGCTTCTTCCTTGCTGATCTTCAATGCATCGAATACTTTGGATTGCACGTCCTGTTTGTGGATACGCACAGAACCGCCACCCACTTCCCAGCCGTTCAACACCATGTCGTAGGCTTTGGATAAGCAGGCACCAGGATTGCTGACCAACAGGTCTTCATGGCCGTCTTTAGGCGCGGTGAACGGGTGATGCAAGGCCACCCAGCGGTCATTTTCTTCATCATGCTCAAACATAGGGAAATCAACCACCCACAATGGTGCCCACTGGCGTCCATCGACATGGCCTTTTTCGTGACCGACTTTGCTGCGCAATGCGCCCAGCGCTTCGTTGACGATCTTGGCCTTGTCGGCACCAAAAAACACGATGTCGCCGTTTTGCGCACCGGTGCGCTCAATGATGGCCTGCAACGCATTGACGTGTATATTCTTGACGATAGGGCTTTGCAGACCTTCTTCGTTCAGTTTGCTGATGTCGTTGATCTTGATATAGGCCAGGCCTTTGGCACCGTAGATTTTGACAAACTCGGTGTAAGCATCGATCTCGGAACGGCTGATAGCGGCACCGTTAGGTACGCGGATCGCCGCCACGCGCCCACCGGCCATATTGGCGGCACCGGCAAACACTTTAAAATCGACATCTTTCATGACATCGCTCAGTTCGGTGATCTCCAGCGTCACGCGCATATCCGGCTTGTCCGAACCGTAACGATTCATCGCTTCGCTGAATGGCATACGCGGGAACTGGGCTGGCAGGTCTACATCCTGCACCTTTTTCAGCATGCGGCGTATCATTTCTTCCACCAGGTCCATGATGTCGTTTTCTTCAAGGAATGAAGTTTCGATATCCACCTGGGTGAATTCCGGCTGGCGGTCTGCACGCAGATCTTCGTCACGGAAACATTTGGTGATCTGGAAATAACGGTCAAAACCGGCCACCATCAACAACTGCTTGAACAATTGCGGTGATTGCGGCAAAGCAAAGAACTGGCCGTGATGCACGCGTGAAGGCACCAGGTAGTCACGGGCACCTTCTGGCGTAGAGCGCGTCAGCATCGGGGTTTCTACTTCAATGAAACCGTTTTCGTCCAGGTAATCGCGCAGGTTTTTTGCGACCTTGTAGCGCAGCATCAGGTTTTTCTGCATGGCCGGGCGACGCAGATCGATATAGCGATGCTCCAGGCGCACGGTTTCTGTCAGGTTGTCATCATCCAGCATGAATGGTGGCGTCAGTGAAGCATTCAGCACTTCGATCTCAGTGGCCAGCATCTCGACTTCGCCGGTAGGCAGATTGGTGTTCACTGTGCCTTCAGGACGGGCACGCACTTTACACACCACGCGCAGCACAAATTCGTTACGTACGGTTTCTGCAATAGAGAACGCTTCCTTGGTGTCCGGGTCGATCACGATCTGCGCCAGGCCTTCACGGTCACGCAAATCAATAAAAATCACGCCCCCGTGGTCGCGACGCCTATGGGCCCAGCCACACAGTGTCACGGTTTGTCCGATATGTTCGCGGTTCAGGTGACCGCAGTAATGTGTACGCATCATATATATTTTTATAAAGTTAAAAGGGTTGCGATTAGTGCTGTTTTGGCAAAGGCGCCACTGTACCCATGCTAATGATGTATTTCAAGGCTTGATCCACACTCATATCCAGCGTGATCACGTCTGATTTCGGCAACATCAGGAAAAAACCCGAAGTCGGGTTAGGCGTAGTCGGCACATAGACGCTGACATATTCACCCTGCAGGTGATTGGCCACATCGCCGCCCGGTGTGCCGGTGAGGAAAGCGATGGTCCATACACCTTGCCGTGGATACTCGATCAACAGTGCCTGGCGGAATGCATTGCCGGAATCCGAAAACAAGGTGTCCGACACCTGCTTGACGCTGGAATAGATGGATTTCACCACCGGCACGCGTATCAGCAGACCTTCCCACAGTTCTATCAATTGCTGGCCGAAAATATTGGTCGCCACCAGGCCGGTCGCCAGCACGATGACTACGGTCAGGATCACGCCAAAGCCAGGGATATCTATGCCGAGCAAGGCCACCGGGCGCCAGGCGGTCGGCAGCAAGAACAGGCTCTGGTCCAGCGTCTGCACTAAAGTTTTAAGCACCCATACCGTAATGAATAACGGGACCAGCACCAGTAAACCTGTAATGAAATATTTTTTCATGGTGATTGCTTTTCGCTGTTAGTGGCAGGCACAGCCGGTAGCGCACTTGGCACCGCTGGAGGCTGTTTCTGTGCTGGCAGACTCGGCGGGCTTGCTGCTTGTTGCAGAACTGCCGTTTTTAAAATCAGTCGCGTACCAGCCACTGCCGCTGAGCTGAAAGTTAGGTGCGGAGACTTTTTTAGAAAAAGTCTGCTGTTTGCATTGCGGACATTCGTCCACGCTGGGAGCAGAAACTTTGCGCATCAGCTCTTGCTGATGACCGCATTCGCTACATTGGAAATCGTAGATAGGCATATGTAAACGCAACCCGAAAGACAACTTGCTGAAAAAGATTTACTAAGCGGCAAATTATACCTGATTCGCGCTGCAAAACATCAAAACAGCGGCGATGTAATTGAATTAAAAAGACTTTAAGGACACATGCATGCAACAAACAAATGTTAAAACCGTGGCACTTTCCACCCTGTTTGTATTTTTGGGATTCGTCAGCCGCGACCTGAATGCGCACCATCAACGTTTGTCATTGCATAGCACGCCACAAAAACCGCGTTCATTTGCGGTAGCAGTCACCGACCTGCTCTACGCAGAACCTACACTGACCATACGCAAACTGAAATAAGCCACGGCGAGCAAACCATACACACTGGCAAAATGGGTCAGACTTGTGCTTCGTATGTCGCCTGGTCCAGCAATGCTTCAACACCAGTGGCATTGGCTTCAAGCTTGAATATCCACGTCGCGTAGGGGTGGTCGTTCACTTTTTCCGGTGCCGCTAAGGCCGCGTCGTTCACTTCCAGCACTGTGCCGGTCAGCGGCGCATAAATATCAGAACCGGTTTTCACCGACTCTATCAAACCGCAAACCGCAAACTGCTCTACCGCCTGGCCGACCTTGGGCGGGTCAATAAACACCACATCCCCCAGCATATTCTGCGCATATTCGCTGATGCCGACCAGCCATACCCCATCTTCTGCTTGCGCCGCCCAAGTGTGTTCTTTAGAAAAGAGGTATTTCAAGCCTGTTGACATATGAATAGAAATCAAAAAATTAGGTGATAATAATTGTGCCATAGTCTATTGGCCACACCAAAGCTTATTCCGCATTCGCTTACAGCAACAGTTGTTGTAAGGTTTAACTTGTTACACTAAAAAATTGCGATAAGTGATTGACGCTGAATAATAACTGGGCAATAATAAAACTGGTTTCTGGAAGGTGGATTATGAGTTTTTTCAAGCATTGTCTTAAAGTTTTACTGGTGAGTTCCATCGCTTTTGCGCCAGCAGGCCAGGCGATCGCAAAATCCCCATCTAAAAAACAGACTGTCTCTGCCAGCAAACATAAAAAATCCAGTGCGCGCGTGTCGTCCGAATATCGCGTTAACCCGAGCAAAACCAAATCCATGCGCCCGACCAAGGTGCATGCCAGAAAACTTGCCAAACCTGCAGCCGATGCAGAGATGTTTGATTCTTTCACTGGCAAATCAAGCAACAGCAATCTGGCCATCGCTTCAACCAAAGCGCTGGTGATGAACCAGAATACGCACGAGATCATCTACTCCAAGAATTTAGACACCCCCACCCCTATCGCCTCTGTCACCAAACTGATGACGGCCATGGTGGTGCTGGACGCCAAACTCAACCTGAATGACGAAGTCTCCATCACCGAGATGGACGTGGACTACCTGAAAGGCACCTCCTCACGTCTGCCAGTGGGCACCACCATGACACGTGAAGACCTGCTCAACCTGGCATTGATCGCTTCCGAGAACCGCGCCGCTTCCGCTCTGGCCACCCATTACCCGGGCGGCAAACAACGCTTTATCCAGGACATGAACGCCAAGGCCGCCAGCCTGGGCATGATGAACACCCACTTTGAAGACTCCACCGGTCTCAACAGCAACAACGTTTCTACCGCGATGGACCTGGCAAGAATGGTACATGCGGCTTACCAGTACCCGATGATACGTCAGATCACCACCACCTCTGACTACGACCTCAACGTACACAGAAGGCAGCCGCTGCATTTCCACAACACCAATGCACTGGTCAGGGAAAGCACCCACAGCAGCTGGGAGATAGGCTTATCAAAAACCGGCTACATCAGCGAAGCCGGACGCTGTCTGGTGATGCAGGCGACGATCGCCGGCGAACCGCTGATCCTGGTGCTGCTGGATTCTGTCGGCAAACTGACCCGTATCGGCGATGCCAAACGTATCAAAAAATGGATGGAACACAACTACAGCACCCTGTCTTCGCAGAAGAATGGCGGCGGTGATATCGTACTGACCGGCTTGTCCATGAGCAAGACCCTGAGCGAAGACGCTAACTGATCAGCTAAAATCAAAAAAAGTCCGCGAATATCGCGGACTTTTTTTTGCCCTACCAACACAATGACCCAAAGCGTGCTGAGATCAGGCAAACTCACTCTGCCAACAACGCGTAGTGCTTTTAACGGGCCCCTATCTGACGCGCCGAGTAGCGCAGTCAGCGTGGGAGGGGTCGGCCAGCGTCTGTTCGAGTTCCGCGGTGGCTTGCGCAGTGTGCAAGCCGCTAGGGCGAGTTTCGTTGGACGCCCACGTTAAGTCCGGCAAAGCAACGGACGAAAGTCCTAGGTCGAGCAACGCAGGGAAAAAGCGGATGCTAGGGTGCCCTTTCTTTTGGTTACTTATTCTTTGGGCAAGCAAAGAAAAGTAACTCGCTGAGTGGCGAAAGAAAATGCCGAAACAGATTACTGAACTCATCAAAAGAATTACCGATTAGATATTCATAGAAAGTGCAACGACGGTTCTTTATAGTAACCAAGCTAAGCATGAACCTTGCCTGGATTCCGTCCTCCGACGGAATGACGGACTCAGGAAATGCAGATCATTCGCGCATTTGTCAGCATGCTTGCAAATGTACAACCGCTGCAGCGCTTTTTTACCCCCCCGCCTACGAATGACCCAAGCCAACATCCAATAGCAAAAAAGCGTACTTCCCAGTACGCTTTTTATCCTGCCCACTACACCAACCCTGATAAATCAACCCAGGTTAGGCGCCAACCATCTCTCCAGCCAGGCTTTTTCCACCTGCCTCCGCTTGGCCATGTCTTCCAGCTGGTCATCAGCGATCTTGTCTACACTGAAATATCTGGATTCAGGATGCGCCAGGTAGAAGCCACTCACCGCCGCTGCCGGCAACATGGCGTAGCTATCCGTCAGTTGCATGTCTATCTCTTCGGCCTGCAACACCCTGAACATATCGGCTTTCACCGTGTGATCCGGGCAGGCCGGGTAGCCTGGCGCCGGGCGTATGCCCTGGTATTTCTCCTTGATCAGGGCTTCACTATCTAGCTGCTCGCTGGCGACATAGCCCCACAAGTCTTTACGCACGCGCTCGTGCATATACTCGGCAAACGCTTCCGCCAGACGGTCAGCCAGTGATTTAAACATGATGGCGTTGTAGTCATCGTGGTTCTTTTCATAGTCAGCCAGGCGTTTTTCCATGCCCAGGCCAGCGGTGACGGCAAACAGGCCTATGTAATCGTCTACCCCTTTAGGCGCAATAAAATCGGCCAGGCACTGGTTAGGCCGTGCCACACCGTCTATCACCGGCTTTTGTGTCTGCTGGCGCATGCCGTACCAGGTCAGTGCCACCTGGCTGCGGGATTCATCGGTGTAGATCTCGATATCGTCACTGTTGACCTGATTGGCCGGGAACAAGGCGATCACGCCATTCGCGGATAACCAGCGCCCATCAATGATGCGTTTCAGCATGGTCTGTGCTTCGGCAAACACTTTGCTCGCGGCTTCGCCGACCACTTCATCTTTAAGGATAGCGGGATAAGGGCCTGCCAGATCCCAGGTCTGGAAGAACGGGCCCCAGTCTATATATTGGGCAATCAGCGCGAGGTCGATATTCTTGAACACCCGCCGGCCTATGAATTTGGGTTTTACCGGCTTGCCCGCTCCGGCAAAATCGACTTTGGCAGCATTGGCGCGCGCATCGGCCAGGCTCAGCATAGGCACGCCTTTTTTATTGGCGTGCTGGTGGCGCGCTTTGGCATAATCGGCCTGTATCTCGGCCAGGTAAGCACCGCGTGTCTCCGGCGTCAGCAGGTTCTGCATGACGCTGACCGAGCGCGAGGCATCAGGCACATAAATCACCGGGCCTTCGTAATGCGGCGCAATTTTCACGGCGGTATGCGCGCGTGATGTGGTCGCACCACCGATAAGCAAAGGTGTCTGGTTTTCAACAAAGTGCGGGTCGCGCTGCATCTCCCTGGCGATATAGGCCATTTCTTCCAGCGACGGCGTGATCAGGCCGCTCAGGCCTATGATATCGGCATTCTCAGCCTTGGCCATGGCCAGGATCTCAGCGGCGGGCACCATCACTCCCATGTTCACGACTTCGAAGTTGTTGCATTGCAACACCACCGAGACGATGTTCTTGCCGATATCGTGCACATCGCCTTTTACCGTCGCGATCACGACCTTGCCCTTGGGCTTGGCCACCACACCGGTGCGTTTTTCTTCGAGGGCTTTTTCTTCTTCAATAAACGGGATCAGGTGCGCAACCGCGGATTTCATCACGCGCGCCGATTTCACCACTTGCGGCAAAAACATCTTGCCCTGGCCGAACAGGTCACCGACCACATTCATGCCATCCATCAGCGGCCCTTCGATCACATGGATAGGGCGGCCGCCGTTGTTCATCACTTCCAGGCGCACTTCTTCGGTATCGGCCACGATAAAGTCGGTAATGCCATGCACCAGCGCATATTCCAGGCGCTTGCTGGCAGGCACCGGGCTTTCGGGTGTGCCGCGCCAGGCCAGTGTGGCTTCAACTTTTTTGCCACCGGCAACCAGGGTACCGGCGATCTCTATCATGCGCTCAGTCGCCGCCAGCGGGTTGTCAGGGTCTACCACGCGGTTCAGCACCACGTCTTCTACGCGCTCGCGCAATTCAGCGGGGATATCGTCATAGACACCGACCATACCGGCGTTGACTATACCCATGGTCATGCCGGCCTGGATGGCGTGATAGAGGAATACGGTATGTATCGCTTCGCGCGCGGGCTCGTTGCCGCGGAAACTGAAACTGACGTTGGAGACACCGCCGGAAATGCGCGCATAGGGCAGGTTCTGCTTAATCCAGCGCGTGGCTTCGATAAAGTCCACCGCGTAGTTGTTGTGCTCTTCGATACCGGTGGCTACGGCAAAAATGTTGGGGTCAAAGATAATGTCTTCCGGCGGGAAACCCTGGCCTACCAGCAGATCATAAGCGCGTTTGCAGATCTCGGTTTTGCGCGCATAGGTATCGGCCTGGCCGGTCTCATCAAACGCCATCACCACCACGGCGGCACCATAGCGCTGGCATAATTTTGCCTGGCGCAGGAATTCGGCTTCGCCTTCTTTCATCGAGATAGAGTTAACGATGGCTTTGCCCTGCACGCATTTGAGGCCGGCCTCTATCACTGCCCATTTGGACGAATCTATCATGATAGGCACGCGCGCGATATCCGGCTCTGAAGCGACCAGATTGAGGAAATGCGTCATCGCCTTGACCGCATCCAGCATGCCTTCATCCATATTGATATCGATGACCTGCGCGCCGTTTTCTACCTGCTGGCGGGAGACACTGAGCGCTTCCTCGTATTGCTCATTGATGATCATGCGCGCAAACGCTTTAGAACCGGTGACGTTGGTACGCTCGCCTACATTCACATACAGCGAGTTTTCATCAATGATAAAAGGCTCCAGCCCTGACAGCTTGGTAGCCACTGGTAGCTCAGGCACTTCGCGTGGCGGCAGGTCTTTGATCGCGTTATAAATGGCGTTGATATGGGGTGGCGTGGTACCGCAGCAGCCACCGGCAATATTGATAAAGCCACTTTGCGCAAACTCTCTGACCAGGCTGGAGGTCACATCCGGCGTTTCGTCAAAGCCGGTATCTGACATCGGGTTAGGCAAGCCGGCGTTAGGGTAGATGCAGACGAAGGTATCTGCCACCTTGCTCAGCTCTTCGGCATAGGGGCGCATCAGCGTCGCACCCAGTGCACAGTTGAGCCCTACCGTCAGTGGTTTCACGTGCCGCACAGAATGCCAGAACGCAGTCACGGTCTGGCCGGAAAGGATACGGCCGGAGGCATCGGTGACAGTGCCTGAGATCATGATAGGCCAGGTCTTGCCCTGCTCGTCAAAGAAAGTCTCTATCGCAAACAAGGCGGCTTTACAGTTGAGAGTATCAAAAATGGTTTCCACCATCAGGATATCGGCGCCGCCATCAACCAGGCCACGTATCTGTTCGTGGTATGAAGTCACCAGCTGGTCAAAGCTCACATTACGGGCGGCGGGGTCGTTTACATCGGGAGAGATAGACGCGGTTTTTGGTGTAGGGCCCAGGGCGCCAGCCACAAACCGGGGTTTATCCGGCGTGCTGTATTTGACGCAGGCAGCCTTGGCCAGCTTGGCCGACTCTACGTTCATCTCGTACACCAGGTGCGCCATATGGTAATCGTCCTGCGCGACACTGGTGGCACCGAAAGTATTGGTTTCGACGATGTCGGCACCCGCAGCCAGGTATTTCTCGTGTATCTCCTGTATCACCTGCGGCTGGGTCAGTGTCAGCAGCTCGTTATTGCCTTTGACAAACAACTCGCGCTCACCGGGCGGGCCCTGAAAATCCTTGAAACGCTCGCCACGGTAGTCAGCCTCGGTCAGCTTGTATTGCTGGATCATGGTCCCCATCGCGCCATCCAGGATCAGGATGCGTTTGGCCAGGGCTGCACGTAGCCATTGCTCGGTAGCGGAGACTGACAGTTGCGTCATGCGTATCAACTTGAAAATAAAAGCGCTATTTTAACACAGCGGGTTTCAAGCTCTGCTGCTAGAAATTGAAGCGGAAAGTCGTCATCAGCACATGGTTTTCGCGGTCTACCGTGCGCGTGTTGATGTACTGGTTGAGATAGCCGACATCGACATTGGAAAAGTCGCTGAATTTCCAGTTGACGCCCAGGAACAGGCGATTCTGGTCTATGCCACGGCGCACACCCCACTCGGTCTGGTTAAAGTTGATGAACAACTCGTCGTACACCAGCCATTGCAATTGCGGGTGCAGCGTACTCGGGGTGGTTGCCCTGACCATTTGCCGCATACGGTGCCCCACATCCTGAAAATCTTCACGCCGCCGCTGTTCAAAGCGCGTGCGGCTGGTCAGGGTGATAGAAGCCACTTCGTCAAACTGGTATTGAAACTGTTCCCATAAGCGGTTCTCGCGAAAGCTGGATTGCCCGGCGGGGTGAGTGATCACTGTGTCATAACCCAGCCAGGCGCTGGCTTTGGGGTTGAATTTGTAAAACACCGCCGGGCGCAGGATCAGCTGGTCAAAGTCCCGCCCTTCCTCGCGCCAGCGCGGGTGCGTATCCATACTCCAGAAAAAATTGTCTGCCGGTAGCTTGCCCTGGGTATACACACTGAGCCAGTAGCGGCCGTCTTCATCGGTCTCGGCAAATGCAGACGCGCAAGCCAGCAATAGCAGCAGCAAAAAAACACGGTTGAAAAAAATATGGTCGAATCGGGAAAATGACATTAACATCGCGGACATTCTATTGGTGTAAATCAGTGTGACATGAAAATCGGCTGCCGTTGAGCGACCGACTATGTAAGGGGATTGCATGATATCAGGTTTGGTTCAACTCTTTTTGTGGCAGGGCCTGGGCGAACTGCTCAGCAAATTCTTCCTGCCCGGTATTCCGGGGCCGGTGCTGGGCTTGCTGTTATTACTGGCATTTTTATGTTTAAAAGGCCAGGTAGATACTGACCTTGCCACCGTGGCAGACGCTTTCCGCCAGCATCTGGGATTACTGTTCGTGCCTGCTTCGGTCGGCGTATTGATGTTTCTGCCCGAGTTACAGACGCATGCCCTGGCCGTTGGCACCGCCTTGCTGGTCAGCGTTATCCTGACCATTGCGGTGACGGCCATCGTACTGAAAATGTTCTGGTATTTTTCACTCAAGCGCAACAAGGGCATAGGCAGGGAGCAGCGCCATGAATAACCGCATCCCTATTTCTGAGATCTGGGTCTACCTGTCGGGCGACCCGCTGTTTGCGCTGATCATCACGCTGGCGACCTACCAGCTGGGCTATCTGCTGTATGTGCGCGCCAAACGGCATCCGCTGGTCAACCCGGTGGCGATCGCGGTGATACTGACCTGTTTGATCATTGAAGCGCTAAATATGCCGTATGAGAAATATTTTGAAGGTGCGCAGTTCGTGCACTTTCTGCTCGGCACAGCCACGGTGGCTTTGGCAGTGCCTATCTACCACGGCTTCAAGCGCATGCAGGGTAAGATCTTCCATATCTGGGTGGCGCTGACTGCGGGTAGCACGGTTTCGATAGTCAGCGCGGTCGCCATCAGCAAACTGATGGGTGCTTCTGACAATATCGTCGGCAGCATGTATGCCAAATCGGTGACCGCCCCTATCGCCATGGGCATCGCCGAACGGCTGAGCGTATCGCCCACTCTGACTGCGGTGTTCACGGTGATCACCGGCATGCTGGGCGCTATCCTGGCGCCTTATATCCTCAACGCCAGCAAAGTCCAGCAATGGTGGATACGCGGTACCGCTATCGGTGTGGGTGCACACGGCCTGGGGATCACACGCGCGTTCAGCGTGAATGAAGAAGCCGGCATCTATGCCAGCATGGCCATGGGCTTGAACGGGGTGATCAGTGCGATCGGGTTGCCTATCGTATTGACTTACTTAAGGCCGTATCTGGGCTTTTAACGCTGGCAGGGGGCTGGGCCCAGTCAAAAACAGCATACACCAGCTGGCTTTAGGCCGGCCTGAGATGCCGGCCCGCGGGCTAAGCCGAACTAAGGCTCGGCTCCGTCAAACTCCGGATCATAACCTTCGCTAGCCGCCGCTTTACGCTGATGCTCTTTCCACTGTTTGCGCAGCGCTTCTTTTTTCTCCGGCGTCAGGCTCTGAAACTGCTGGTAACGTTTACGCGCATTTTCACGCTCGTAAGGCGTCATGCGGCTCCACTTGACCAGCTGCTTTTGCACACGCTGCTGTTTCTGCGCGTCCATTTTCGGGTATTGGTGGGCGATATCCAGCATCTTTTCACGCTGCCACGGGCGCAGGGTATCCCACTCTGATTTTAACGGCGCCAGCACCACACGCTGCTGTTCGGTCAGTTGCGCCCAGGTCACATTGGCAGCAGGGTCATCCGGTGACAGGTCATTCTTGATCGCACCAATATCCGCCATTGCCAACATTGCAGTGCCAGCATGTTCATCAGCCGCACCCGCTGGCGCGGCATGCAAACTGCCCATTACACTCAAAGACAATACCACCCAGCCTAATACCAACGAATGATTTCGCATCACTTCTCATTGTTCCATTGATTTAATACACACCATTGATTTAATACACATATAGTGAAAGTCAGATATGCTCTGAATAATGCCACGGCTCAAAGCCGTTATCGACAAACGCCTCTACCGGCAAGTCTGCGCTCAACAGCATGGCATCATCATTGTGCTGCGCAGATATCATCAACACACCCAACGCCAGGCACACAGACAATGCGGCTGCGCCCATCATGCGTGGATGGCCGAATGACGCCCACGACAAAATGTCACCTACTACGGGTGACGTTCGTTTAGTTTCGGCGAAGCGCCTTAAGGCAGCCTGCCTGGCTGCAGTTAGACGGGTTTCAACCTCTGCGGATAATGGCTGGACATCATTTTTCAGTAACTCCACACATTCGCGCAAAGGCAGAGGCAAGTCGTCTTCCGGATGACGTTGTTTACTCATGGCTTTACTCCTCTTTTTTGCAACTTCTGGACGCCGAGACCAGCCTGGCCTAATGACAATGACAAAGCACCGACCGCGCGTGAGCAATGTGTTTTGACACTCCCCTCCGAACAACCCATCGCGGCCGCAGTTTCAGCTACGTCCAATTCTTCCCAATAACGCAATACGAATGCTTCTCGTTGACGTGCTGGTAATTTTTCTAGCGCTTTTTCAATCAGTTTCATGGTTTGCGAGCGCTGCAACTGTTCAGCAGGGTCAGTTTCAGGCCCTTCTACATCTATGGTTTCCAGCAGGTCGAATTCTTCATCGTCTTGCGAACCAAACGAAGAAAATAAAGAGGTCCATAAATTACGGACCTTTTGCCTGCGCCAGAAATCGCGCGTGGTGTTTTGCAGAATACGCTGAAACAGCATAGGGTATTCCGCTATCGGTTTATTGGCGTATTTGTCTGCCAATTTCAGCATGGCGTCCTGCACGATATCCAGCGCGGCATGGTCATCGCGCACGGCATAGGCAGTTTGCCTGAATGCCCGCTTTTCAATCTGACATAAAAAATCTGATATTTCTTGCGCACTCGCCACTACGGTTCCTAATCCCCGAGATAATCAAAGTTTTCAACTCGACGATCCCTGTCACTCCGCTGCAGGTATGTTTGTTATTGGCAGTCAAAGAAACAGGTATCGTTTATCTCCCTGTTGAGCTGAGTATATCAGTTTTAATTTTATTACTGATAGAATAAGGCTTGATGGCTGCAAAACGATGGTTTACCTGATGACACCCAAACAAAAATGCACTCAACTTTATGCCATGCAGTCGCATCGCTTAGCGCTGGCTAATGCTGACCGGGAGCCTGTGTGATGGCCACTGCCCTGACTGCCGCCCTGCCTGAAAAAACACCAGACGTGCAACATCTGCGGCTATACAGCCTGTATAGACTGTGCGCCTCTGGCATGTTGCTGGGCAGCCAGTTATGGCCGTTCTTCAGGCACACGTTTGCAGAGCCTGCTTATGTATTCTGGGCACTGGTGGTGTTTTTCTTATATGCACTGACAGTCAGCCTCAGTTTCAGGCATCTGCAAGCCAAAAGTGGCATCGCGCTCAAGCTGCAAACCAGCGTGGATATCGCGGTGATCGTGGTCATGATGCATTTCCTGCAAAGCAGCCAAAGCGGTATCGGCTTGCTGCTGATCATTAATATCATCTTTGCCGGCCTGATCAGCGATGGCCGTTTTGCCATGTTTTACGCAGCGATCGCCACTATAGGTATCTTGCTGGAAAACACCCACCAGGTGATCAAACACAACCAGCTTGGTGATAACTACAATGATTACAGCAGTGCGGTATTACTGTCTATCAGCTGCTTTGCCACCGCCTGGCTGGCGCAAACACTGACCACCCGCATGCAAAGCAGCGAGAAACTGGCCACCGAGCGCGGCCAGGATATAGAGCAGCTGGCCAGGACCAATGCGCTGATCACGCAGGAGATGCCCAACGGCGTGCTGGTGATAGACCAGCATCAGCGCTTGAAGCACTACAATTTCCAGGCCTGCAAATTACTGGGGCTGGAAGACAGCCAGTGCCTGGAAGCCGTGCGCTCACAGGCGGCGCTGAGTCTGCTGACGCCAGCCATCACCCAACTGTTGCAAACTGCGCCCACCAACAAGCTGGCACCGCAGGACGCCACCAAACTCACCATCAACAACCGTGACCTGGGCATACGCTTTCATGCCATTTCAGAGAACATAGATAATGGCGTGGTGATCTTCATTGAAGACTGGTCGCAGATCCAGACCCAGGCGCATCAGGTGAAACTGGCGGCGCTAGGCAGGCTGACCGCCAATATCGCGCATGAGATCCGCAACCCTTTGAGTGCTATTAGCCATGCCACGCAGTTATTACAGGAAGACTCCATAGAGCCGGGCACCGAGCGCATGCTGCAGATCATTTCTGATAACGTGCAGCGGCTGGACCAGATCATCAAGGACGTACTCGAGCTCAACCGCCGTGACCGCACCAACCAGGAACAATTCAATATCAAAACCTTTATCCAGGAGTTCTACCAGCAGTTTTGCGCGGTAGAAAAGATAGACCCGCACAACTTCACGCTCAGCATCCCGGAAAAACACGCCACTATCGTATTTGACCGCCGGCATATCAACCAGATACTGTGGAATCTATGTAAAAATGGCTGGCGGCACAGCAAGCAACAGTCACGCAGCCTGCAACTGAAAGTGACAGGCGACAAAAGCGGCCAGTTCATCCACATGACGATCAAGGATGATGGCAATGGCATAGACCCGAAAATCCAGCCGCACCTGTTTGAGCCGTTTATGACCACGGAAAAAACCGGCACCGGCCTGGGTCTGTTTATTGCGCGCGAGCTGGCCGAAGCCAATGGCGCAAAACTGGATTATTCGAGCACGGCCAGCGGCACACAATTTTCACTGACAATTAAGAAGGTAATCGTTTAATGGCAAATTCCTATCGATGTCTGGTGGTCGACGACGAGACCGATATCCGTGAACTGGTCGTCCTCACCCTGGAGCGCATGGGTATACAGGCCGAGAGCGCCAGCAATATCACTGACGCCAAACATATGCTGCACTCTTTCAGCTATGACCTGTGCCTGACCGACATGCGGCTGCCGGACGGACTGGGGCTGGAACTGGTGCAACATATCAATGCCCAGTTTCCTGGCTTGCCGGTCGCCGTCATCACCGCCTATGGCAGTGCAGAAAATGCAGTGTCGGCGTTAAAAGCCGGGGCATTTGATTACATCACCAAACCGATCTCGCTGAAACAACTGCGCCCGCTGGTCGAATCTGCCCTCAAACTTTCACTGCAGAAAGAATCGCAGGGTGCGAATACCGTAGACCTGATAGGTGCCTCTCCGGCCATGAGCTATGTGCGCACCATGATCGCCAAACTGGCACGCAGCCAGGCGCCGGTGTATATCAGCGGCGAATCAGGCAGCGGTAAAGAACTGGCCGCCAGGCTGATCCACCAGAACAGCTCGCGCAAAGACCAGGCTTTTATCGCCGTTAACTGCGGCGCCATCCCTGAGAACCTGATGGAAAGCGAATTCTTCGGTTATAAAAAAGGTGCGTTCACCGGCGCTATCCAGGATACGCAAGGCCTGTTTCAGGCTGCCAACGGCGGCACTTTATTTCTGGATGAAGTCGCCGACCTGCCGCTGGCCATGCAAGTGAAGTTATTACGCGCCATCCAGGAAAAGAAAGTAAGAGTGGTAGGCAGCACCGTGGAAGAAACGGTAGATGTGCGCATCATCTCGGCCACCCACAAAAACCTGAATGCCATGATGGAAAAAGGCGAGTTCAGGCAGGATTTATATTACCGCCTGAATGTGATCCAGCTCAAAATGCCTTCACTGCGCGAACGGCCTGAAGATATCCCGGAACTGACCGAGCGCTTGCTGGGCAAACTGTGCCTGAACCAGAGCATCAGCAAACCCGGCATTGCGCCTGAAGCCAAAGTCTATATCCAGCAACTACAGTTTCATGGCAATGTACGCGAACTGGAAAACATGCTGGAACGCGCGCTGGCATTGTGTGATGGCCAGACCATTGCGGTGGGTGATCTATCACTGGAAGACATGCCGGAAGCACCCATCAGCGACAGGCCGGCCATGCCATGGGACACCCCCGCCATAGAAGAACGCGTGGCTACACCGCATGCCGAGGTGGCGTTGCCGCTGGAATATACGACCAGCCCGTCAGCAGCAGCTGGCAGTACCATGTTACCTATGGATGTCAGCTTGTCTGACTATCTGGAAGATATTGAGAAACGCACCATATTGCAGGCGCTGGAGAAAACCAATAACAACAAAACCGCCGCTGCCAAACTGCTGGGCATCAGCTTCCGTACCTTGCGCTACCGCTTATCCAAACTGGGCCTGTCCAAAGAGCAGGATGTAGAGGATGCCGACGGCGAAGAGGAATAAGGTTTAAGGGAATCTTGTGTGAGGATAGTAAGCGCATGCACTTGCTATCCTCCGACGGCAAACACTGGCTTTAACTGAGTACGATAGCCAGATATAAAATATACAGCAGGCCATTGACCAGCAGGTGCCATACCAGCAAACCACCCCGGGCCACGCGGTAACGTAACCATATCGCCGCCAGCAGGGTGATCAGAATACCCAGCGCCACTTCTGTTCTTGGTGCCCAGTCTGTCAGCATGATACCTATCGCCGGTAATAATGTGCCCTGAAACACCATGGCGCCGGTGATATTGCCAAACGCCAGCGTGTCCTTGCCTTTGCGTATCCATAAGATACTGTTCACTTTTTCTGGCAGTTCGGTCGCGATAGGGATGATCAGCAACGACAACAACAGCGCAGACACACCCAGTATGGCTGCCGCTGTTTCAACCTCATTGATAAAGCCTTTGGCGCCAAAGATCAGCAAACCAAGGCCAATCACCAGCTGCAAGGTGATGGTGATCAGATTGGTCGGCAGACCGATTTTGGCCAGCATCATCGCATCTTCAGCCTCGGTAGCATGCCCTTCCTCTACCAGCCCGCGCGAGGCCTTGATGGTCATCAGCACATAGATGAAATAGATCAGCACCATGAGTATGCTGATGCCATAACGCACCAGTGCTTCGGTGTGCGGCACAAACATGGCGATGGTGGCGAAGATAAAGGCCAGGATAAAGAAATTCAGGTCACGCACCAGCCCGCTACGCTCAGGGCGGATATGCCCGCTGCTGCCACGGCGTTTCCACACCGATAAGGCCATCAGACTCAGGGAAAGTGTGGCCAGCATCAACGGCGCACCCAGGATAGCGCCCACACCGATATCGTGACCGGCATGGCTATCGCCGCTGCTGGAGGTATAGGAAAAAATAGCCAGCAATGGCACCAATGTCTCAGGCAGGGCCGTGCCCACGGCGGCAAAAATAGAACCGGTCACGCCTTCTGAGATCCCCAGGCGCTCACCCAGGTGTTCCAGCGCATTGGTGAATATTTCCGCTGCGATCAGTATCACCACCAACATTAAGAATAACTGCAAGAAAACCATGACTTGTTCCTGTCTGGCGGCAATCAGTTTTCCATGCGGCTTCCGCCAAAACGGCATGGAATGACAAACTTGTGGTTGCGGGCGGAATCATAACGCAATTCGCACGAATTCACCTACAATGTTGGCATGTCGCCAGAGCTACTCCCCCCTGTTGAAATTGATGACCTGGGCATGGCCAGCCCCTGCCAGGTCATCTTGTCCCCTAATACCGATAGCCGCCCTGCGGATAGCGGCATAGACATGATAGTGGTGCATAACATCAGCCTGCCGCCCAACCAGTTCGGTGGTAATGGCATCATAGAGCTATTCACCAACACACTGGATGCCACCGAGCACCCTTACTATGCAACCATCGCCCATTTAAAAGTATCGTCGCACTTTTTGATCCGCCGTGACGGCCAATTGATACAATTCGCCAGCTGCCTGCAGCGCGCCTGGCACGCCGGCGTTTCCAGCTGGCAGGGCAGAGAGCGCTGTAATGACTTCTCAATAGGCATAGAGCTGGAAGGCAGCGACGACTGCGCATTCGCTAACGCGCAGTACCTCAGCCTGCAGGCGCTGATAGACGCATTAAAAAAACGCTACCCTATCAGGCATATCGTTGGCCATTCACAGATCGCACCAGGGCGCAAAACCGACCCCGGCCCATTTTTTGACTGGCAACGCATCACCTGACCTGCCTCTCGGCACGCGTTCAGACTTCGGGCTCTGTCGCCCTGGCTGGCGGCGCAGTATCCAGACTGACCGCGATCACGCCTGTCATCACCAGCACAGTGCCTGCGCCCTGCACCCACGACAATTGCTCGCCGAGAAAAACATAGGCCAGCACTACGGTAGAGACCGGCCCTATGGCGCTGATCAGCGATGCCTTGCGGCTACCCAGTTGATGGATACCCAGATTCATCAGCATGGTGGGCAGCACCGTGGCGATCACCGCCATCAAAAACGCCAACATATACACTGGTTGCGGCAAAGCGGTGAGCGTGACAAACGAAGCATCCACGCCAAAGTGGCAAGCACTCGCCAGCGTGGTCAGGCTCATCACTATGGCGGTGAACCTGCTGGCACCCAGCTTGGGAATCAACTGCCCGCTACCTAGCAGATAAGCGGCAAAAACGATCGCACTCAGCAATACCAGCCCCGCACCATACAAGGTATCGCCGGCGTTCAGTGCTGCAAACTCAACATCGTGCCACACCACCAGTATGACCCCGGCATAACTGGTGCCCATGGCCAGCCATTCGCGCCTGGTGATATGGTGCTTTAAAAACACGGCGCCCATCACTACCACCAGGGTAGGGTAAAGAAACAGGATCACCCTCTCCAAACCGGCCGAGACATAATGCAACCCTTCAAAATTCAGCCACATCGAACCATAACCACCTGCCGTCGCCAGGATCAGCAGAAAAAACCAGTCCCTGGCTGTCATGCTCAGCGGCGATTTCTGGCGCATGGCCCACCAGCCCAAACCAATAAAGAAAGGCAGCGCGAATGCCATACGCAAAGCGATCAGGCTGGCGGTGTCTATGTGGTATACATAGGCGAGCTTGGCCATAATGGCTTTCGAAGAAGCAAAAATAGACGACAACAGCACCAGCATGGCGCCGTAATAAGGGTGTGTAGCGTGTTTCATATCAGCCCTGAAATTCATGGGCTCAACGGGAAGGGAATGCAAGATCAACCGCGGAGAGCCCGCGGTTGCAAAAGTTTAAGCCAAGCAGCAACCGCGACAGGATGTGGCGACCAGCCACAATGCCTTTCGGGTCATTGTCACAACAGAAGGTTGAGAAAAGTGCTTGTGCATAAGGTTGCGGAATTTACGCGGAATCAGCGGCAGGGTCAAGCGGGTATTGTTGCATTCCGGCAAGGTTCATGCGTGGCTTGGTTCCATGGAGAACAAATGATGCACTTTCCGTGAAGTTCTAATCGTTATTTCTTTGGATGGTTTTGTGATCTGATTTAGCATTTTATTTCGCCTGTAGGCGAGTTACTTTTCTTGGCTTGCCAAAGCTGGCGGACTGCGCAGAGTGAGTGATGCACCTGCCTGGAAGTTGTAATCTAGGTATTTCTTTGGATAGTTCAGTGCTGCATTTGTGATCTGATTCGGCATTTTATTTCGCCTCTAGGCGAGTTACTTTTCTTTGCTTGCCCAAAGAAAACGTAACCAAAAGAAATGCACCCTAGCTTCCGCTTTTTCCCTGCGTTGCTCGTCAGCGTGGGCGTCCAACGAAACTCGCCCTAGCGGCTTGCACAAAACGCAAGCCACCGCGGAACTCGAACAGACGCTGGCCGACCCCTCCCACGCTGCCTGCGCTACTCGGCGCGTCAGATAGGGGCCCAAAGTCAACATCACCACGATGAGCCATTTGTGAAACGCCATGTGTAGCAGGCGCTTAGCAACTGTGTATTTGTTTTTTGTTTTTGATTTGTTCATTCGCTGGTCGAGCGGGATGCAATGCGAGAAAGACTTCCCGCTCTAACCGCGTAGTGTCTTTCCGGGTCCCCTATCTGACGCGCCGAGTAGCGGAGTCAAAATAAGGAGGAAGGGAGCGACTGTCTGAGCTCCGCAACAAGCCACGAAGTGTGTGGCTTGTCAGGGCGAGTTTCGCGACCGCTTATTTTGACGAGCAACGCAGGAAATAAGCGGAAGCTAGGGTGCCCTTTCCTTTGGTTACTTATCCTTTGGGCAAGCAAAGGAAAGTAACTCGCCTAGGGGCGAAAGAAAATGCCGAATCAGAGCACAGAACTATCGAAAGAATACCTATAGAACGTATTTCAACGAGTGCGAAGAGCCTCAAGCTATGCCCCTAAGCCGCTACCCAATCCCCACTCTTCCCACCATGCTTCTCCAGCAAGCGAATACCCTCCATCGTCATCCCGCGATCTATCGCCTTGCACATATCGTATATGGTCAACAAGCCGACCTGCACCGCTGTCAACGCTTCCATCTCCACCCCTGTCTGCCCCGTCGTTTCACATTGCACCCGGCAAACAACACTATGCTCTGCCTCATCCGCCACAAAATTCACCTCCACCCGGCTCAAGCTGAGCGGATGGCATAGCGGGATCAGCTCGCTGGTCTTTTTGCTGGACTGGATGGCGGCGATACGTGCTATCCCCAGCACATCCCCTTTTTTGGCATTGCCTTGCAAGATGGTCTGCAAGGTGGCGGGCTGCATGCGTATGCGGCCTTCAGCGATCGCTACGCGTTTGCTGTGAGGTTTGTCGGCTATATCGACCATATGCGCATGGCCCTGGGCGTTGAAGTGGGTTAATTCGGACATGGTGAAAAATGATGAACTCAAGCGATGAAGTCGTTATCATAACAAGTTTGGCTCAGCGGTTTATAGTGAGCCAGCAATAATGTCGTTTAAGGGTTGTTATTCAATCGCAGGCACATGCTTTCTATTCCATTCAAATTGATGCATCAGCATTCGCGCCTGGCGTACGGGCGCTGGGTGGTGGTATTCGCGTTGCTGATGCCATCCGCATTGCCCATGCCGGCACAAAGTGCCGTTGGCCAATTCTCGGGCAAACCTTACGAGCCTGACCTTGATCTGCATTTGCCAGCCGATTCTTCCAATCAGTTGCCTGAGCTGGGTGATGCATCGCAAACCGTGTTGTCGGCGCGGGATGAAGAAAAGATCGCTAACCAGATCCTCAAGCAGGTGGCCAGCAGTGAGGATGTGTTTGATGATGCCGAAGTCACTGACTATTTGCAGGCATTGGGCAAACGCCTGGGGGCCAGTAGCCCGGACAAGCAGCAGAAATTTTATTTTTTTGTGCTGCAGGAAAGAAGCATCAACGCGTTTGCCATGCCGGGTGGCGTGATCGGTGTGCATACCGGCTTGTTTACTTCATCCAATAGTGAATCAGAGTTGGCCAGCGTGCTGGGGCATGAGATAGGCCATGTCACCCAGCATCATCTGGCGCGCATGCTGGCGTCACAAAAGTACGATATGTTCAAGAATATTGCGGCGACGGCGCTGGCCTTGCTGGTGATGCGTTCCAATCCGCAGGCCGGCATGGGGGCGATGACGGCTGCGTCTGCTGCGGGTATCCAGCGCCAGATCGACTATACGCGCGAGCATGAGCGTGAAGCCGACCGGGTCGGGCTGACTATCCTGCAGGATGCCGGGTTTGATGTGCGCGCCATGCCGGCCTTTTTCAACACCTTGCAGCGCGCCACGCGTTTTTCTGATGGCAATATGCCCAGCTATTTGCGTACCCACCCTATGACCAGCGAGCGCATCGCCGATATGGGTAACCGCGTGCAGAACCTGCCGTATAAACAGGTGAGTGAGAATCCGGCTTTTTCACTGATGCGGGCAAAAATACGTGCGTTTGAGGGCAGCCCTACGCAAATGGTGGAGGAGTTTAAAAACAATCTGGAAGAGGGCCGTTTTCAGAATGAGCAATCCGAACACTATGGGCTGGCCTATGCCTATTTGCGCGCAAACCAGGCCAAAAATGCTGAGCAGCAAGTGCAATGGCTGGAGCAGCATGGCATGGTCAACCCCTACCTGGTGACATTAAAAGCGCTGACCCTGGCCAAACTGGGGCAAGTGGCCGAGGCCGAAAAGCAGTTTGTCCAAGGCTTGCAAAAATACCCGCAACACAGGATGCTGGCACAAGGTGAAGCTGAGCTCTTGATACGCAGTAACCAGTGGTCGCAGGCAGTGACCTTTATCCAGAAACAGTTGTCCATGTTTCCTGAAGACCCGAAACTGTATGACTGGCTGGCCGCTGCTTATCAGGGGCTGGGCAAGCAGACATTGCGGCACCAGGCACTGGGTGAGTCATATGTGCGCAAATATGATCTGCCACGCGCCATAGACCAATTCGACATTGCCAGCAAAGCCAAGGATGGTGATTTTTATCTGCAATCCAAGGTTGAAGCGCGGTTAAAGGCGCTCAGGCTGCAACAGGCGCTGGAAAAAGATGATGACAAAAATTAATAGGGTGAGTAGCGTCTGATGCAAAGAAGAACAGTATTAAAAGGCTGGCTGGCATTGGCGACACTGCCCTTGTGCCTGGTGATACAAAAGGTGCAGGCTGCTGCCTGGTTCGTGCAGGCGTTTGAAGCCAAACACACTGCAGAGGTGATGACGGCATTGCAGGCCAAGGCGGTACCGCTGTCGCCGGATATCCACATACTGGCCCCGCAAAAAGCCGAGAATGGTGCCGTGGTGCAGGTGGAGGTCGCCATTACCCAGGCCGCCGGTAACATCAGTACCCTGCGCTTGCTGGCGGATGCCAACCCTACACCGCTGATCGCCAGTTTTGAGCTGGGCAAGCAAGTGTTGCCGAAACTGGTGACGCGAATCAAGCTGGCGCAGTCAGGCGATCTGATCGCGCTGATCCAGCAGACTGGCGGGCAATTTCAGCAGCAACGGCGTGCAGTCACCGTGCTCGAAGATGGTTGCGCCGGCAGTGAGCGCGAAGAGCCGTTTGCCAGCAGCATGAAAATGCGGGCGCGCCCACTTGAAGATGGGACTGTAGAGCTCAAGATAATCATTGTGCACCCTATGCGTACCGGGCGCAGTAAAAATGATGACGGTGTTCTGATGCCAGCGCATTTCATGCAAATGATGCAAGTGCTGCTGAACGGACAGCTGATCGTTGATGCGCAAACCGGCACCGGCATCTCACGTAATCCTTACTTTACTTTTTATCTCAAACAGGCCAAGGTGGGCGACGTGATCGCAGTGCACTGGCAGGATAACCGCGGTTTTGAAGGGCAAGGCCAGGTCACGGTTGCACCATAAGTATTAAACAAGAGTATTAAACAAGTAGTCTTAGATAAATACTATTTAATAAATAATATTTATCAATAAAATTAATACAATCAATTATACATATGTAATAGATTTGTCTACTATGCATACATTCGCTGTGGAAACACGGCAACACTTTTAATTAACCATGATTTAAAACAACCATTTGAATCACTTATAAAGGAGAGCTACATGTCATTGATCAACACACAAGTACAACCATTCAAGGCCCAGGCATTTCACAACGGTAAATTTATCGAAGTGACAGAAGAGTCATTAAAGGGCAAATGGTCTGTGCTGATTTTCATGCCGGCAGCGTTTACTTTCAACTGCCCTACCGAAGTTGAAGATGCGGCTGACAACTACGCAGAATTCCAGAAGGCTGGTGCTGAAGTGTACATCGTGACCACCGACACACACTTCTCCCACAAGGTTTGGCACGAGACTTCACCAGCAGTGGGCAAAGCGAAATTCCCATTGGTTGGCGACCCTACTCACCAGTTGACACGCGCTTTTGACGTGCATATTGATGAAGAAGGTCTGGCATTGCGTGGTACTTTCGTTATCAACAACGAAGGCGTGATCAAGACTGCTGAAGTACACAGCAACGAGATCGCCCGTGATGTAAAAGAAACCTTGCGCAAGTTGAAAGCGGCTCAGTATACCGCTGCCAACCCAGGCCAGGTTTGCCCGGCCAAATGGAACGACGGTGCTGCAACATTGACACCATCATTGGACCTGGTGGGTAAAATCTAAGTTTAAGATCTAAGTTTAAGATCTAAGTTTAGTGTTTTGAGCAAAGCCCTGCGTAAGCAGGGCGCTCAGGTAAACTCACCGGGCTGCGATTCAATGGCCGTGGTTTTACCTGAGCGAGCTTCCCCCCAACAATTTTTGATTGCCATATGTATGGCCACGGCTGCTTGTCGCCGCAAGAATCAGACAAGCATGTCATTTGGAGAGTAAAAATGTTAGACGATACCTTAAAGACACAACTGCAAACCTACCTCGGTATGCTGCGTCAGCCTATCCGTCTGATCGCATCCCTGGATAACAGCGACAATGCTGCGAAAATGCGCGAACTGCTGCAAGAGATCACTGCCTTGTCCGACAAAGTCAGCCTGGACGAAAGCGGCGACGATGCACGCAAACCGTCATTCGTGATCGCCAGAGAAGGTGAAACGCATGGCGTACGCTTTGCGGCTATCCCCCTGGGCCATGAATTCACTTCACTGGTACTGGCTTTGTTATGGACCGGCGGCCATCCACCAAAAGTGGAGCAGGATGTGCTCGACCAGATCAAGGCGCTGGATAGCGACCTGAACTTTGAAGTGTATATGAGCCTGTCATGCCATAACTGCCCGGACGTAGTCCAGGCCACCACGTTGATGACGGTATTCAACCCGCGTATCAATGTGACGGTGATCGATGGCGGCTTGTACCAGGACGAAGTCAATGAGCGTAATGTCATGGCGGTACCGGCGACATTTCTGAATGGCGAAATGTTTGCCTCTGGCCGCATGCTGGTTGAAGAGTTCCTGGCCAAGGTAGATACCGGTGCGGTTGCCAAAGAAGCGGAAAAACTCAACGCCAAAGCGTCATTTGATGTACTGGTGGTTGGCGGTGGTCCGGCCGGTGCATCCGCTGCGATCTATGCAGCACGTAAAGGCATACGCACCGGCATAGTGGCCGATCGTTTTGGTGGCCAGGTCAATGACACCTTGGCGATTGAAAACTTTATTTCTGTCAAGGAGACCGAAGGGCCAAAACTGGTCGCGGCGCTGGAAGAGCATGTGAAGACTTATGACGTAGATATCATGCCTTTACAGCGTGCGGTAGGCTTGAGTGAGCCGCAACAGGCTGACCATAAACATGGCGGCCTGATCGAGGTCAAGCTTGAGAGTGGTGCGGTGCTGCGTAGCAAGTCAGTGATCCTGGCGACCGGCGCACGCTGGAAAAACCTGAACGTGCCTGGTGAAGCAGAGTACAAAAACAAAGGCGTAGCTTATTGCCCGCACTGTGATGGCCCGTTGTTCAAAGGCAAACACGTTGCAGTGGTAGGCGGTGGTAACTCCGGCGTGGAAGCGGCGATAGACCTGGCAGGTGTGGTTGGCCATGTCACTTTATTGCAGTTTGATACCGAGCTGAAAGCCGATGCCGTGCTGCAACGCAAATTGCGCACGCTGCCAAACGTCACTATTCTGACCAGTGCACAAACCACCGAGATCACCGGTGATGGTACACGCGTCAATGGCCTGACCTATACCGACCGGGTCAGTGGTGAAAGCAAGCAGGTGGCACTGGAAGGCGTGTTTATCCAGATCGGCCTGGTGCCAAATACGGATTGGCTAAAGGGCACTGTAGACCTGAGCAAATATGGTGAAATTGAAATCAACAACCATAATGCCACTTCGCTGCCTGGCGTGTTTGCCGCAGGGGATGTCACCACTATCCCTTACAAGCAGATCGTCATCGCCATGGGCGAAGGGTCAAATGCTGCCCTGGGTGCGTTTGATTACCTGATCCGTCAGTAAATCAGTAAATAACGTAGTAACAATAAAAAAACCTGCTGCGGCAGGTTTTTTTATATCTGCATATTCCGTGTGGCTAGGCTAGCAATGACAATGAAACCGCTTCCGCCACTTTGATGCCATCGACAGCGGCGGATAAGATGCCACCAGCATAGCCTGCCCCTTCACCACATGGGAACAAACCTTTGGTATTGATGCTCTGCAACGTGTCGTCGTCACGCTTGATACGTATCGGGCTGGAGGTGCGGGTCTCGACCCCGGTCAGGATGCCATCGGCCAAGTCAAAATTAGGGATCTGTTTGGCAAACGCCGGGATCGCTTCACGGATAGCGTGAATGGCAAATGCAGGCAACGCCGATTCAAGATTGGTGAGATGGACGCCTGGCGTGTAAGAAGGGGTGACTGCGCCAAACTCGCTAGACGGCCGGTTGGCCAGGAAATCACCTATCAGCTGGCCGGGGGCAGAGTAATCGCTGCCACCGAGTACAAAAGCATGGCTTTCCAGCTGGCGTTGTAACTCAATGCCAGCCAGCGGGTGGCCTGGGTAATCCAGTTCTGGCGTGATACCGACCACGATGCCGGCGTTGGCGTTGCGCTCGTTGCGGCTGTACTGGCTCATGCCATTGGTGACCACGCGGTTAGGTTCGGAAGTGGCCGCCACCACCGTGCCGCCCGGGCACATGCAGAAGCTGTATACACTGCGGCCATTTTGCGCATGATGCACCAGTTTATAATCGGCAGCGCCCAGCTTTTGCAGAATATCGTCGCTATAGCTTTTGCCATAACGCGCGCGGTCGACCAGGCTTTGCGGGTGCTCGATACGAAAACCGATAGAAAACGGTTTCGCTTCTACATAAATGCCTTTGTTGTACACCATTTCAAACGTATCACGCGCACTATGTCCGACTGCCAGCACCAGGTGACGGGTGGGCAGGTATTCGCCGGTTTGCAGGCTCACGCCTTGCACCTGTCCATCCTGGATATCTATCTCGGTGACGCGGCTGCCAAAGCGGATCTCACCGCCCAGGCTGGTGATGGTGATGCGCATCTGTTCTACCATGCTCACCAGTTTGAAGGTGCCTATATGCGGATGGCTGACGTAGAGGATCTCTTCCGGCGCGCCGGCTTTGACAAACTCCTGTAATACCTTGCGGCCGTAATGCTTGGGGTCTTTGATCTGGCTGTAAAGTTTGCCGTCTGAAAAAGTGCCGGCGCCGCCTTCACCAAACTGCACGTTGGATTCAGGGTCCAGTTTGCGTTTACGCCACAAGCCCCAGGTGTCCTGCGTGCGCTGGCGTACTTCTTTACCGCGTTCAAGCACGATAGGTTTAAACCCAGCTTGTGCCAGTATCAAGGCGGCAAAGATGCCGGCCGGGCCAAAACCGACCACTAT
Organism: Methylophilus luteus; assembly: GCF_042676265.1. NCBI lineage: Bacteria > Pseudomonadati > Pseudomonadota > Betaproteobacteria > Nitrosomonadales > Methylophilaceae > Methylophilus > Methylophilus luteus. Next base: position 19,890 of record NZ_JBHTKB010000002.1, on the reverse strand, counting down.
GGGCCGCTGTTGCAGTGGTTGTGTATTGCTGGCGACAAATTTGTAACTGGTGTCAGGTGCCGGTTTGATATGCGGGTCTTTTTTAAACCGGGCGAGCACTTTCGCCTCGTTCCTGATCTCGACATCGATATTGTAGACAAACAGGATCGCATGCGTTTTGCGGGCATCCACGCCGCGCTTGAAGATCTCGAAACGTATCAGGTCAGTTTCCGGGATCTCCAGGCGTTTGAGCAGGGCGGCCTTGATCTGGTCGTCCTGATGTATCAGTGACTCGGCTTCAATAAGGGGTAGTTTGATTTCTGTGATTCTTAGCATAAAGGGCTCGCGGATAGTGGTTATCTATCAAAAACGTATTTTATTACATTCGCTATCGTCGTATGATAGATTTTAATAACCGCTGGATTTAATTCACAGCAGAATTGGTCGTTATCAATGTATGTTTAATTACAAGCGACGAATACTTATCCCGTTAATCATTGCCGCGACCATACTGTGCGGTTCAATGCTATGGCTATTTATTGCCATGTATCAGCTGGTATCTTTCTCGGAACAAAAAGATTCGGTAGACCGTCAGCGCTATGACGTCGCCGCCCTGGCCAGAGCCATCACCAATGCCGAAAGCGGCCAGCGTGGCTATTTGCTCACCGGGCATACTTTATTCCTGGACACCATGGAGCAAGGCCGGGCAGATACGCATACTCTGGTCGCACGTCTGGACAGCCAGGCCAGCGATTTTGAACTGATACGCCCGGAGCTGGGCAAGGTCAAACAGCTGATCCACCGCAAATTTGATGTCATGGACAGGAGCATACAGGTGCAGATGCGTGCCGGGTCTTATGCTTCACACCTGACGGTGAGCAAAGATAAAAGCCGCGAGCTGATGAAGCTGATCAACGACCAGCTGGCGCAGATGGATAGCAAACTGCAGCACCTGAGGAGCGATTACGCGCAGGAGATACGCCAGCGCGTGATAGAGTCAGTGATAGGTGCCGTACTGCTGTGCATACTGATCATAGGCGTGCTGCTGTTTTCATACCGCAATACCACCGATCTGTTAGGCCAGATGCTGGAGACCCAGGCCGTCACCGAACAATTGAGCCATCAGGTCGATCACGACCTGCTCACCGGCTTGCCCAACCGCCGCAGTGTAGATGAGCATCTGGAAAACGTATTCCAGCGCGCCAGACATGTCTCAAAACCGTTCGCTATCTTTTTTATGGACCTGGATGGCTTTAAACACGTCAATGATGAATATGGCCATGAAATAGGCGATGCCCTGCTGATAGAAGTGGCCAGCATGTTTCAGCGCGTGCTCAGGCAAACGGATTTTCTGGCCAGGCAAGGGGGTGATGAATTCGTGCTGGTGGTCGGCAGTTATCTGCACCGCATGGAACTGGTGCAACTGGCGCAACGCCTGATACAGTTATTCGCGCGGCCGGTGATAGTCAGGACCATGGCGCTCAATATCGGCGTCAGTATAGGCATTGCCGAATACCCGCGGCATGGCAAACAGGTAAAGCAGCTATTGCATGCGGCCGATCAGGCCATGTATGTGTCCAAGAAAAACGGCAAGAATTCTTACAGTTTTGATGGCGAATGATGGCTGAACCAGCCTAATGCGTCAGCTCAAGTTGCAGCATGTTTTTCAGCAGCGGCACGGTGACCGGCTTTTTAGTCGTCAGCGACCACTGGTCCAGCGCATCTAGCACTGATACCAGGGTGGGCAGGTCGCGGCGCAGGTATTTCAGGCAGTAAGCGATCACTTCATCAGGCAGTTTCATGCCGCGGTCACTGGCATGGGCGCGCAAGGCATCGGCTTTTTCACTATCACTGAGCGGCTGCAACTGGTAGACCAGCCCGAAGGCCAGGCGGGTGGCCAGATCATCGCGCAAACCCATCTGGGTGGGCGCATGGCTACCGGCAGTGACCAGCACGCCACCTTCGGCTTTAATATGGTTAAAGGTATCAAACAGGATGATCTGCGACTCGGCATCCAGAGTGTGTACATCGTCGGCAATATGCGCGCCCATGGCCTGGGCCGCCAGCAACAGATGGGTTTTGCCGCTGCCCGCAGCCCCCCACAGGTAGATGAATGGCGTAGGCGTTTGGCCGGCCAGCACAGCTTGCAGGCTGCTCAGGGCTTCGTCGTTCTGGCCTATGATAAAATTGTCAAAGCCGGGTGCAGCAGGCGGCTGGATATTAAGCAATAATTGTTTCACAGCAAAAGCTTTAATAGGTTTGGGGATCAGTCATCCGCCAGGTGGATCACTGATGTCTGGCTGTGCAAGTAGGTCTCGCTACGCAAGTAACTTTTTTTGACGTAACGCAAGCCGACGGCGATCGCGGCGCTGACAGGCAACGCCAGCAACACACCGGCAAAACCGAATAATTGCCCGCCTGCCATCAAGGCGAGTATCACCAGCACAGGGTGCAGGCCGATACGGTCACCAACCAGGATAGGTGTCAGGAAAAAACTTTCTACAAACTGGCCTACCCCAAACACCAGCAGCACCGGAACCACTTCTGGTAATGAGGCGAACTGTAATAATGCCAGCATGATGGCCAGGATAAATGCCAGGGCGAAACCAAGATAAGGCACAAAGCTGAGCAAGCCGGCGATCATCCCTATGGACAATGCCATATCCAGGCCCACCAGCCATAAGCCCACGCTATAAAACACGCACAGTGACAACATCACCGATAGCTGGCCACGCAAGAACTCGGCCACCACACTGTCGATATCTTTGGCGATCTTTTTGACGCGGCCTATCAGGTCGCGTGGAATCAAGCCGCCTATTTCAGTCATCATGTCATCCCAGTCGCGCAAAAAGTAGAACAGCACCACCGGTAACAGAAGAATATTGGCGAGCATGCCTATCAGGTTGAGGCCTTTCTGGCCTGCGCTCAGCAATACGCTGCCGACAAAGCTGCTCGCTGTCTGCCAATGCTCAGTCACCAGCTTTTGTATATAGGCAGGGTTCACATTGAAGCGTATGCCAAACCGCTGTTGCAGCCACGGTTCCACCTGCTGATGAAAATGATCCACCACTGCGGGCAAACGTTGCACTATGAGCATGGATTGTTGTTGCAACAGTGGAATGATCACCAGCATCAGGCCTATCAGCGCCAGGATCACTCCAGCCATGACTAACAGGGTCGCCAGGGTGCGGCCTACTCTCCAGTGGCGGAATCCGGCTTCACTTAAGCGGTCCACCAGCGGGTCCAGCATATAAGCGATGACCATGGCCGCCAGGAAAGGCGTCAGCACCGGCTCCAGCAGATAAAACAGGTAGATGAAAAGCGCTGCCACTATCCACCAGCGATTGTCACTGACAAACTGAGTCACACTGGACTTTTGATACTCGTGATCTGACATGGGCGCCTATCATGCATACTCGTAATCCGGCATAGGTCGAACTGGCAAGATGCGTTAAAATAATGGTTATTCCTAAAATTATACTGAATTTCATGGCTAGCACGCGCTTTGTTGCCATATCCATGAATTTATATTGAATTTAATATTCATAAGCATAGAAAGAAACGAGAGTACTTTGACCACTTCTTCTGATAAAACTTCTGTCACCTATCGCGATGCCGGTGTGGATATCGAGGCAGGTGATGCCCTGGTCGAGCAGATCAAGCCATTTGCAAAACGCACCATGCGCCCTGAAGTCATGGGTGGCATAGGCGGCTTTGGTTCATTGTTCGCCATGCCTAAAAAATTCAAGGAACCAGTACTGGTTTCCGGCACCGATGGCGTGGGCACCAAGCTCAAGCTGGCCTTCCAGCTCAACAAGCACGATACCGTAGGCATAGACCTGGTCGCCATGAGTGTGAACGACATTCTGGTGCAGGGCGCAGAGCCGCTGTTCTTCCTCGATTATTTTGCCTGCGGCAAACTTGAAGTCGGCACTGCGGCTGCCGTGATCAAAGGTATCGCACAAGGCTGTGAAGAATCTGGCTGTGCGCTGGTAGGTGGCGAAACTGCTGAAATGCCAGGCATGTACCCGGCCGGCGAGTATGACCTGGCAGGCTTTGCCGTCGGTTGTGTCGATAAAGCCAACATTATTGATGGCACCACCATCGCGGCTGGTGATGTGGTGCTGGGGCTGGCTTCCAGTGGCGCGCACTCCAACGGTTACTCACTGATACGCAAACTGATCGAGACTTCGGGCATTGATATGGAATCCGATTTCCATGGCCGTAAATTCAAAGACGTGGTGATGGCACCGACCAAGCTGTACGTGAAGTCAGTGCTCAAATTGCTGGAAGCACTGCCGGTTAAAGGCATGGCGCATATCACTGGCGGCGGCATCACCGAGAATATCCCGCGCGTATTACCAGCCGGCCTGACTGCCGAAGTGCAGAAATCGAGCTGGACATTGCCACCGCTGTTTCAGTGGTTACAGGCACAAGGCAATATCGCACCTCTAGAAATGTACCGTACCTTTAACTGCGGCATAGGCATGGCCATCATCGTCGCCGCCGAACACGCGCAGCAAGCTGAAACGCTGCTGGCTGAGTCTGGCGAAACGGTTTACCGCATAGGCCAGATCCGTGCGCAACAGGCTGGCGAAGCGCCGACCGTGGTGGTGTGATGCATCTGTTACGCTTGCATAGACTGCTCGCCGCTTGCCTGGCGGCAGCCCTGTTGGTTGCTACTAGCGGCTTAGCGGCCGCGCCCAAGCAACTCAGCCTGAAATATGACCTGCTGCAACAGGGCGTGACCTTCGCCAGCGTGAAAGACCAGCTGACAGTGACCGGCAATAAATACCAGATAGATTCACTGGCTGAAGGCAAAGGTATTTACAAGCTCATGGGTGAGCGCACACTCTCCAGCCAGGGCGATGTGGCAGACAACAGCCTGCGCCCTGCTCACTTTGAATCACGTCAATCCAAGCATGCTGACAAGGCCTTGATCAGCGATTTTGACTGGGGCAAAAAAGTGCTGAAGATGCAGGTCAAAGGCGAGCAGCAAAGCGAAAAGCTGAGCAAAGGCACGCAAGACCTGTTGAGTGTGTTGTATTGCTGGATGTGGCAACCACCCAAAGGCAAACAGGTGAAACTGGCAGTGGCTAACGGTAAAAAACTCTCGCCGCATACCTTTGTGGTGACAGAGGAAACCACGCCACTGCAGACCGAGGCGGGAACATTCAACGTGATCAAACTGACCGACAGCGACGGTGAAAAAACGCTTTATCTGGCCAAGGATAAAGGCTATCTGCCGGTCAAGCTGGTGGTGATGGATGATGGTAAACGCATGGAACAAGTGATTACCAGCATCACTGGTCAGTAACGGGTATTCTGCACATCGGGAAATCGCGTGACTAAGAAACAGGGCCTGCACAAGTGGATACGGCAACATGTTTCCTGGTCACTGGGGCTGGCGTTGTTGCTCTCTTTGCTGGTGCATGTGCTGCTGTTGCAAGAAGCCGCCTGGCAAAGCTGGTTTGCAGAAGATGAAAAACCACCCGCCCCATTAAGCGCGCAGTTGCAAGCCGCGCCGAAAAAACCGCTATTAAAAGCACCTGTGAAAGCAGCCCAGGCAAAAAAATCGCCTGCCGCCAGGCCTGCTGATCCTGCACCTGTTGCTTCTGCGCCGCAACCGGTCGCCGAAGCAACACCGCCCACAGACGCCATTGCAGATACAGCAGGCGCTACTGAAGCGGCGCGCCAGGCAGAGATAGACGCCTGGCATAAAACAGATGCAGTCGTGGCAGAGCCCGAGCCCGACTTGCCGCCGGCTTATCAACGCGTGAGCACTGAGTTCTCGGTGTTTGTGAATGGCGAAAAACAGCCTGCCGGCAGTGCCAGGATAGATTATGTGCAACAGCCTTCTGGCCAGTACGCGCTAGATTGGGTGGTTAAAGGGCGCGGCCTGTTAAAATTGCTCTACCCGACGCTGGAGCAGCAAAGCCGCGGCGAGATAGGCCCGCATGGATTAAAACCGCATTTTTACCGCTATGCGTTCGGCAGCAAGGCAGACAAGATATATGAAGCTGATCTGGATTGGGAAAGCAACTTTATTACCCTGAAAACCGCCAAGGGTGAGCAACGTTACGAACTGCCTGGCAACACGCAGGATATCCTCAGCTTTATGTACCAGTTTATGTTTGTGCCACCCTTGCAGGAAATGCAGGTGGCATTGACCAACGGTAGACGCCTCAACACTTACCAGTATGAGTTTGAAGGCGAGGATGCAATGGTGATCGCAGACCAGACCATACAGACCGTGCACATCGCCCATACCCGTGGCGAAACGGACGAAAAGATAGAATTATGGCTGGCCAGCGATTATCGCTATGTGCCGGTCAAGATCAGGAAACAGGAAAAGAACGGCATGGTGATAGAACAAGTCGCCACGCGCTTAACGACTGAATAACGCAGTACGCAATCTATTTGAAAGACATTGATGAATTCCACCCTTATGCGCCAGACGGCGGCTTTATTAAACGACATGCTGCAATTCGAAAGCCCGGCCGATGGCAAACTCAGTGAGTTCTTTCGCCAGCATAGGGAGCTAGGCACCAAAGAGCGCGCCTGGATCGCCGAAACCGCCTATGGCGTGTTGCGTCGTTACCGCTATCTGCGCGAGATCAGCATCGCAGAGCCTGATGAGCAGGAAGACACGCGTAAACTGATCCTCGCCTACCTGATCAAGATCGAAGGCAAAAGCATACGCGACCTCGACGACATGCTGGACGAGCGCCAGAAAGAATGGGCGGTACAGATCAAAAGCAAAACCAGCGAAGGCTTCTCCCCGGCCATTCTGGCCGATGTACGCGACTGGTTCTGGGACAAGCTGGTCGCCCAATATGGCGAAGCCGAAGCCATGACGATTTGCCGCAGCATGTTCGAGCAAGCCAGCCTGGACCTGCGCGTGAATACCATCAAAGCGACGCGTGAAGAGGTGCTGGCACGCATGCTGGCCGAAAATACCGTTAAAGACAACGTCATCACCACTACGCCATACTCGCCAGTGGGCATTCGCATGGGCTCGCGCCTGAATATAGGCAAACATATCCTGTTTACCGAAGGCAAGATAGAAGTGCAGGATGAAGGCAGCCAGTTACTGAGTTACCTGGTTGCACCCAAGCGCGGCCAGATGGTGGCCGACCTGTGTGCCGGTGCCGGTGGCAAAACGCTGGCACTAGGCGCACTGATGAAAAATACCGGCCGCTTATATGCCTTTGATGTGTCTGAAAAACGCTTGAACAATTTAGGCCACCGCCTGAAGCGCAGCGGCTTATCCAACCTGCAGGCGCAGCTGATCAACAACGAGAATGATTTAAAACTCAAACGCCTGAACGGCAAGTTCGACCGCGTGCTGGTCGATGCGCCATGTAGCGGCCTGGGCACTTTACGCCGCAACCCGGACTTGAAATGGCGGCAAACCGAACAGGATGTCGCCGAGTTGAATGTCAAACAGAGCAATATCCTGGCGCGTGCCGCCAAGCTATGTAAAGTCGGCGGCCGGGTCATCTATGCCACCTGCAGCTTGTTACGCGATGAAAACGAATCTATCGCTGAAGCTTTTCTGCAAGCGCACCCGGACTTTAAACTGATCCCTGCCAGTGAAGTAATGGCGCAGCAGAATATCGAGCTGGATACCGGTGAGTATTTAAAACAACTGCCGCACCTGCATGGCACAGATGGTTTTTTTGCGGCGGTGTTTGAGAAAACTGGCCCAGCAACCGATACTGCAAAGCCTGACTGATTATCCAGTTTACCTGCGTCCGGGTGGATCAACCTGCACTCGGACGAATCAAGCTTTCTGCTGATATCCCCAGATCCTGATGTAATCTCCACATCATTTTGGTCGTCAGTCCCCGTTTGCGGTTGAGCACTTCGTACACCCTGTTGACTTGCCCTATCATGGGTACCAGATCTTTTGCAGTCAGCCCTTCTTGCTCCATCCTGAATTTAATCGCCTCGATCGGATCTGGCGGATCGATCGGGTAATGCTTGGTTTCATAGGCTGCTATCAGGGTCAGCAACACTTCAAAGCGGTCACCTTCGGGCGTATTTAATTCCGGCTCGTTCTCAAAGTATGCAGCCGCCGCATGCAAAGCTTGTTGGTAGTCTTGCTCATTGTGTATCGGTTTAATGTGCATGTTTACTCCAGTTCGATAGTTTGCGCATTGATTGCATCATAGTGTTGGTGAGTCCCAATAAATTTGATGTAAACAGCGCCAAAACGATAAGCGATTGCAACGATCAATCGGTAATGGTTGCCCTTGATATTAAAAACGACACGTTTGTTTTTTAACACGCTGGCATGTCTATATTTATATTTGATATCAGAGGGTTGCAGCCAGTGGGCGTGTTTGACCTCATCTACCCAGGCTTTCAAGTGTTGTTCACTATCCGGGTGTTCCTGCCAAAAATCCTTAAGTATTTTGACCGAAATTATTTTCATAAGGCATCTTAAGTCCCATTTTGGGATATGTCAATATCGGGCTTTTGGGTTATTCTTAAAGCCAACGCCACTGCCCGGCTTTTAAGATCTCAGACATGATGAAACTCTCCTTGAATTTGCAAATACTGATCGCTGCGCTGCTGGGAGTCGCTGGCGGTTGGGCGGTGCATGGCTGGCCGGCGGATTCAGCGGCTGTGCAGTGGAGTCTGTACTCAGCCAACCTGATAGGCACGCTGTTTATAGACCTGCTTAAAATGGTGATGATCCCGCTGGTGTTCTGCGCCATCGTGACTGGCATTGCCAACCTGCGCCAGCATAGCCAGATGAATGCCGTGTGGAAGACTACATTATTGTTTTTTGCCACCACCACCATTATTGCCATCGTGATCGGCCTGGGTGCCACGCATATCGTGCAACCCGGGGCCGGTTTGCATCTGGATATGTTTGCCGATGCCATGCAGCAGTTTGAATCCAAGCAACTGACCTTGCCGGAATTTTTCACTCAGTTTCTGCATAGTATTTTCATGAACCCGTTCAAGGCGCTGGCCGATGGCAATATCATCGCTATTGTGGCGTTTGCATTAGTGCTGGGCATTGCACTGGTGATGGCAGCTGACCGTTATACGCAACTGTTGGGCCTGTTTGAAGAAGGCATGACGGTGTGCATGCAGATCATCAACTGGATCATGCGGCTGGCGCCTTTTGGTATCGCGGCCTTGCTGTTCAAACTGGTCGCCACCCAGGATGTGGGCCTGTTTGCGACGCTAAGTAAATTTATTTTGCTGGTGATGGGCACTACTTTGCTGCATGGTCTGGTGGTGTTGCCAGCCCTGCTCTATCTGCTCACCGGCAAGCGGCCGCTATGGTTCTTGCGCAACGCGCGTGAGGCGCTGTTGACGGCGTTTGCCACCAGTTCAAGCAATGCCACCATGCCGGTGACCATGCGCTGCACCACGCAGAACATGCAGGTGAAACCGGAGATCGCCGGTTTCGTCGTCCCTCTGGGGGCGACCGTCAATATGGATGGCACCGCGCTTTACGAAGCCTCTGCCGCCTTGTTTGTGGCGCAACTGGCAGGCATAGACTTGTCACTGGGTCAGCAGCTGGTGGTGTGTTTTACCACCATGATCGCCGCCATGGGTGCTCCTGGCATCCCCAGTGCCGGCATGGTCACCATGGTGATGGTGCTGCAAAGCGTAGGCCTGCCGGCAGAGGCGATCGCCATCTTACTGCCTGTAGACCGCTTGCTGGATACGGTCAGGACCGCCGTCAATGTGGAAGGTGACATGATAGGCAGCCTGGTGGTACAACACGTGACTGCATCCAACTCTTCAAGCTAAAATCAAGCCCATGCTAGAACAACGCATCGCCCAGGTTTCAGATACTCCCGTCATTTGCGCATTGGTGAATGCAGCTTATCGCGGCGAGACCAGTCGCGCCGGCTGGACCACCGAAGCCGACCTATTGACTGGTGTACGCACCAGTGAGCGCACCATACAGGCGCTGATCGAAAGCGAGCATGCCTGTATCCTGCTTGGTGAAGAAGCGGGCGGCGTGGTGTCAGCGTGTATCTGCCTGGAACGGCATGCCGAATCGCCAGAAACCGTGCACCTGGGCATGATCGCGGTTTCGCCGCTGCTGCAAAACCGCGGCTATGGCAAAACCATGATAGTCGCAGCCGAAAAGCTGGCAAAAGCGCAGTGGCAGGTGCAAAAGGCGGAGATGATGGTGATCAGCCTGCGTGAAGAGCTGATCGCGTTTTATCAGCGGCTGGGCTATCAGCCGACCGGGGTGATAGTGCCGTTTCCGCAGCAACCGGATATGTGGCAGGCACAGGTGGAGAATATGCAGTTGAATATTTTACAGAAGGTACTATGACCGGCCCCTCAGCGGTTTTTCTGTGGGTGATTTAAAACTACCCTTAAACCCAGCAGCAAAAAAAATCGCTGGCACCGTCAGGCAAGCAACGCCACTATCCTGCGCGCGCATTCCGGCGCCATCGTCACCCCATAGCGAAAATGCCCGGTATTCAGGTACAGATTCTCTATCTGCGGGTGCCGCCCTATCATAGGGATATTATGCGGCGTTCCCGGCCGCAGCCCGCTCCAGTGTTTGATGATAGGCCGGCCTTTTAATGCTGGCAATATGGCCTCTGCCTTGGCCTGCATTTCTTCACGCATGCTCTCGGTCACCCCGCTATCAAAGCCTACATCTTCCAGGCTGCTGCCGGCCAGCAAATGACCATCTGCGCGTTGCAGCATATAAAAACCATCGCGGTAAACGATATGCGGCAACAGGCCAGCCTGCAGCTGGTATAGCAGCATCTGCCCGCGCATGGGCTTGATATCCAGCGTGAGTGCGGTTTGTTCCAGCAGTTCAAAACTCCAGGCCCCAGAGGTGACCACGTAGGTATCTGCGTGCAGGGTGTCACCTGCGGTGGTCTGCCAGCCGGATATAGGTGACCGACCTTCTTGCAGCGGCAGCAATCGCGTTTGCTCGCGTAGCTGGACGCCGTGTTTGATCAGCCAGGCTTTCAGGGCCTGCAACAGGCGCGGATTGCGGATCTGCACCACTTCGGGGATAAACAGGTTTTCGCCTTGCGCTTCTGCTGCCAGGCCGAATCTGCTACACCATGCCAGTGCCTGTGCGCGCTCAAAGGGTGGCTGTATCAGCATGCCACTCTGTATACATTCGGGGTCTATGCCGGTTTCTGCCAACAGCTCGGCGCTGAGCGCCGGATAAGCCCGGGCGCCGGCCAGCGCTAGCTCGTTGACCACATCCTGGTAGAACCACGGCAACAGCGGAAAAGCGATGCCTGCCCCGGCCCAGGAAGCCTCACCCGAGGTTTGGGCAGCAATGATATTGCGTTCGACCACCGTGACCTCATGACCTTGCTTGCGCAACTGCATGGCGGTCAGACAACCGACGATGCCGCCGCCGACGACTAATACCGAAGTGTTTGCCATAAAGATTTTTTCAGGAAAAAAACGCGTGTATTTTACAAGTGGGTTGAACCAGCACTGAATTTAAACCAGCACTGAATTTAAACCAGCGGCAGACCAAACCGGCTGCCAACTTTACCCTGTTAGCAGCTGGTTTGAAATCAGAGTGGGGATCAAGGTTTGCGGCCAGAAATCAAATAGACTTCCATGGCGATCAGGGCGGCATTGCTGCCCAGCAGCACCAGCACATCACCTTCAACCAGAACGATATCGCCTCTGGGCACTATGGGTTCTGGCATATTCGGCCGGCGCAGTTGTTTGACCTCGACCGCAAAATCTTCAAACGGGATATGGTCCAACCGCAGGCCATGCGCATAAAAGTTCTTATACATTTCCACTGAATGCAATTGCGGCAATGAAGCGGTAGAAGCATCTGCGTCGCTGACGCCGCGGAAATAACCCTTGAACATTTTGTAGCGCTCTTCGCGGAACAGGCGGATACGCTTGACCACGCGGTTCAACGGCACGCCCAGGGTGACCAGTGCGTGTGAAGCCAGCATCAGGCTACCTTCCAGTATCTCTGGCACGACTTCGTGCGCACCGGCGGCGCGCAACTCATCCATCTCGCTGTCATCATGGGTGCGCACGATCACCGGCAGGTTGGGATGCCGTTCTTTGATCACATCCAGTACTTTCATGGTGCCACGCGTTTCGGCATAGCTGATGATGACGGCTTTGGCACGCGCCAGTCCGGCGGCTTCCATCACCGAGCGCCTGCTGGCGTCACCATAAATCACATTCTCACCCGCTGAGGCTGCTTCCTGCACGCGGCTGGCATCCATATCAAGCGCGACATAGGGGATATTCTCTTCACGCAGGAAACGGCCCAGGTACTGGCCGCTACGGCCATAACCGCAAATAATGACGTGGTCCTTCAGCTCCTGGCTGTGCTCCTGTATGGTGTCTACGCCTTTAATGCTATTGCGGGTATAGCTTTTCACCAGGTAACGTGCGATGCGGCCATTGTATTGAATGATAAACGGCGCCACCAGCATGGAAAGCACGGCGACCGACAACACCAGTTGCAAGGCATCGCCATCGATCAAACGCGTCTGCAAGCCCAGGGCCAGCACCACAAAAGTGAACTCGCCGGCCTGGCCGAGGATGATGCCGGTACGCACACCCACACCCATCTCAAAACCGTAAAACTTGGTCAGCGCCGCGATCAGCCCCATTTTGAACAGCAGGTATAAGGCCAGCAACAGCACCACCAGCATTGCATTATCCAGGATCACCCTGACATCGAGCAGCATGCCGACACTGATAAAGAACAGGCCGAGCAGGATATCGCGGAAAGGCGCGATATCTGATTCCACCTGGTAGCGGTATTTGGTCTCAGAGATCAGCATGCCGGCGACAAACGCACCCAGCGCATAGGACAAACCGGCAAAATTGGTGGCTGCAGACATCAGCAAGGTCACCATCAGCACGTTTAATACAAACAGTTCACGCGAGCGTTGTTTGGCAACCAACTCAAACCAGAAGTTGAGGATGTTTTTGCCAAACTTGAATAACAGGAATAACAGCACTGACGATTTCAGCAGGGTCAGACCCAGCACATCCAGCCAGTTATTGCTGTGCGCACCCAGAGTCTGGATCAGCACCAGGATAGGGATGACCGCCAGGTCCTGGAACAGCAGCACACCTATGCTCAGGCGGCCGTGGCGGGAGTTAAGGTCCACGCGTTCCATCAGTATCTTGGAAACAATAGCAGTTGACGACATGGTCAGCGCAGCGCCGATAATAAAGGCGGTGGTCAGGCTCAGGCCGGCCATTTTTCCTAGCACCAGGCTGACCAGCAGCGTCAGGATCACTTGCCCGCCGCCTAAGCCGAACAGGGTCTTGCGCATGGCGTAAAGCTTGGGCAGGCTGAATTCCAGGCCTATGCTAAACATCAGGAACACAATGCCGAACTCGGCCACCTGGCGACCGGTTTCTTCATCCTGTATCAGGCCCAATGCGTGCGGGCCCAAGACTATGCCTATCATGAAATAAGCCAGAATGGCAGGCATGCCCAATATGCGGAATAAACCGACGGCGAATACCGAACTGGTGAGCAACAAGAGTAAATGGATTAGGGAGTCAAACATGCAAAAATTCTAAAGCAATTAATTAAGACCACGCTGCGCTACCGGTAGTGATTACAGCTCGCGTGGTCTGATGATCTTATGATGAAACAGAATTGTTTCAGCCTGATTATGCTGCCACAAATCTTTGTTTAATGCAAAAAATGTGCCTGATATTAAAAAATCATTAAAAAAGCTGCGTTTTGCTTTCTTGCCGGGGCGGTCACTTGCTATACTTAGCGACCATGAGTATAGCAAAATCAGGTGTCAAACTTGCTGAAAGTTCTGACATCGTGGAAAAAGCGCGCAATGTGTTATTGCACGAAGCAGACGAGATCCGCCAGCTGGCCGGACGCCTGGGTGCTGCGTTTGAAGCTGCTGTGCATATGATCGTTGCCTGCCGTGGCCGCGTAGTGGTGACTGGCGTGGGCAAATCCGGCCATATCGGCGGCAAGATCGCCGCCACCTTTGCCAGCACCGGCACCCCGGCTTTTTTTATGCATGCCGCTGAAGCCAGCCACGGTGACCTCGGCATGATCACGGCTGAAGATGTGGTGATCGCGCTTTCTAACTCCGGCGAGAGCGATGAGATCATTAACATATTGCCTTCGATACGCCGTCTGGGTGCGCGAATTTTAAGCATCACCGGCAGCACAGATTCGACTTTATCGCGTGAATCGCAAGTGCATTTGAGTGCAGCAGTCAGCCATGAAGCCTGTCCGCTGGGCCTGGCCCCTACCGCCAGCACCACTGCTGCATTAGCTCTGGGTGACGCACTGGCCTTATGCGTGCTGGAACTGCGTGAATTCACCGCAGAAGACTTTGCCCACTCCCACCCCGGCGGCAGCCTGGGGCGGCGCTTACTGGTCAGGGTCAAAGATGTGATGCGTAGCGGCGATGCAATCCCCAGCGTGAAAGAAAACGCCACGCTGCAGCAAGCCATACAAGAGATCTCCAGCAAGGGCATGGGTTTTACTGCCATTGTCGATGCAGAACAGCAGCCGGTGGGCGTGTTTACTGACGGTGATATACGCCGTTTGTTCGTGCAAGGCCTGACCGATCATCAGGCGCCTATCACCAGCGTCATGAGCCGGCAACCCAAGTTGCTGGGTACGCAGCAGATGGCTGTTGAAGCGATCAGCCTGATGGAACAACACCGCATCAACGGTTTTCTGGTGGTGAACGAGCAGCGGCAATTGGCAGGGGCATTCAATATGCATGACTTGCTGAAAGCGAAAGTGGTTTAGGCTAGCCGGGGTCTGTATCTATGCTTAAATATCCGATTCTGCTACCGATCAGCCTGATGGTGTTTCTGGCTTTGCTGACCTTCTGGATCAACCAGACGGTGCAGGAGGAAGCCTCGCGCATGACTGGCGTCAGCCGGCATGCGCCAGATTACATGCTTTATAATTTTGTCAGCACGCGTACCGACGCCAGTGGCCGTATCAAATATGTACTGGCCGCCTCGCAAATGCGCCATTATCCTGACAGCGATTACACTGAACTGGACCGGCCGCGCTTCACCCAGTTTGGCGAGAACATGCCTTACACCCAGATTTATGGCCAGCGCGGCAAAATATCCGGCAATGGTAAACTGGTGGAGTTTGTAAAGCAGGTGAAAGTAGTGCGCCAGGCCACCGCCGAAAAAGGCGAAATGCAACTAAAGACAGAACAGTTGTTTGTTGAACCGGACACGGATATCGCTTACACCGATCTGCCAGTGACTATACTGCAGCAGCCGGGTAGCGTGGTCACAGGCACTGGCATGCGCTTTGATAAAAAATCCGAAACCATGCAATTATTCAACCGGGTGCATGTACATTATGAACGCGCGCCGGTGGCAGTGAATGCAGCGCCTGCCGCCCAGGCTGGCAAACCGAAAAAACCGGCCCGCAGCAGCAAAAAAACCAGGCCTGACACAGGTCAATAATCAAGGATAGATGATTCCTGGAGAGATGAGTTGAAAACGCACAAGCAATTATTTTATGTGACCTGCCTGCTACTGGCTACGCTGTTGCAGTGGTCAAACACCGTCAGGGCCGAAGAGTCTGACCGTGAACAACCGATAGAGCTCGAAGCCGACACCGTGAGCGTCAACGATGCGAAAAAGATCAGCACCTACACCGGCAACGTCATCCTTAACCAGGGCACGCTGCAAATCAAGGCTGACAAAATGATAGTGCGCGAAGACCAGGACGGTTTTCAGCATAGCACCTGCATAGGCAGCCCGGCTACGCCGACCACTTTCAAGCAAAAGCGCACCGGCAAGAACGAGTGGATGCAAGGCAGTGGCCAGCGCATTGAATACAACGGCCGCATGGATAAAGTGCAACTGTATACCAATGCCTGGGTCAAACGTGGCGAAGACATAGTCACCGGTGATTACATCAGCTATGACGCCAATGCGGAATATGCCGAAGTGATAGGTGGCACCAAAGCCAACCCTAACGGCACTGCCAACAGCCGGGTCAAGGCGATCATTCAGCCCAAGAGTAAAACCACGCCACCGGTCATAGATAACAAGGCCAATGCACAGCAAGGGTTGCGCATGAACCGCTCGTTACAGATCAGGCCTGAACCGGCAGCCAGCGGCACCAGCAACGAAACCAAGAAAGAACCTCAGTAAAGACTGGCAATATGCAAACCACTGCTTCACCAGACAATAGCCATTTAAGCGTCAGCCATTTAAAAAAAGCTTACCAGGGTCGCACCGTGGTCAGAAACACGACGCTGGAACTACATAGCGGCGAAGTCATAGGCTTGCTGGGCCCGAACGGGGCAGGCAAAACCACCAGCTTTTACATGATAGTCGGCCTGGTCGCCCTAGACGACGGCCATATCACCCTGAACGGCACCGACGTCAGCCACGCCCCCATGCATGAACGGGCGCGCATGGGCCTGGCCTACCTGCCGCAAGAAGCCTCTATTTTCCGCAAGATGACGGTGACCGATAACATACTGTCTATCCTGGAAACCCGCCCTTATACCGCAGAAGAGCGTGAAGCCAAACTGGAGTCATTGCTGGACCAGTTGCATATCCAGCACATACGCAACAGCCAGGCGGTCAGCTTGTCCGGCGGTGAACGTCGCCGGGTAGAGATCGCCCGTTGCCTGGCCACCGACCCGAAATTTATTTTGCTGGATGAACCGTTCGCCGGCATAGACCCGATCGCGGTGATAGAGATCCAGAAAATCATCCGTTACCTGAGCAGCCAGAATATCGGCATCCTGATCACAGACCACAACGTGCGTGAAACGCTGGATATCTGTGACCGCGCCTATATCGTCAACGAAGGCGCAGTGTTTGCGGCCGGCACCCCCGATGAGATCATTCAGAATGAGGGTGTGCGTGAAGTCTATCTGGGCAAAAATTTTAGGCTGTAAGTCCTTATGAAGCAAAACCTGCAATTACGCATGTCGCAAAACCTGGCACTGACGCCGCAGCTGCAGCAGTCT
This sequence comes from Methylophilus luteus, assembly GCF_042676265.1. Classification (NCBI taxonomy): domain Bacteria; kingdom Pseudomonadati; phylum Pseudomonadota; class Betaproteobacteria; order Nitrosomonadales; family Methylophilaceae; genus Methylophilus; species Methylophilus luteus. The sequence goes on along the minus strand of NZ_JBHTKB010000002.1, from coordinate 2,947 downwards.
ATCCGCCTGTTGCAACTGTCGACGCTGGAACTGAGCCAGGAGCTGGAAGCCATCTTGCAGGAGAACCCTTTGCTCGAGATGGCCGACAATAATGAAGAAGGCGAGTTTGAAGACAACACGCCAGACGCCCCGTTAGCGGCACAGGCAGAAGTCGAAGACGCCAGCTCATTTGATGTCGCCACCCAACAGGATATCCCCTCGCCGGCCGACACCTTGCGCGAAGAGTTGCGCGATGACCTCAGCGGCAATGAAGGCGAACTGCCCAACCTGAATGAAGAATTCACGCCGCCGGAGTTTGAAGACGATTACGGCGAGTTTGGCAGCACCAGCAACTGGGATGAGGCAGGCCGCAACAATACCGACGATGAAGACGGCGATTTTTCACGCCAGGACGCCAGCAGCATCAGCCTGCGTGAGCACCTGATAGACCAGATACAGCTGGCGCACCTGTCGCACCGCGACATGAGCCTGGTCAAACTGCTGCTGGACAGCATCAATGACGACGGCTACCTGGAGCAAGACTTGCAGGAAGTGGTAGACAACCTGCCGCTGGAACTAGAAGTCGACCTGCTGGAACTGGAAACAGCGCTCAAGCTGATCCAGAACCTGGACCCCATAGGCATAGGTGCGCGTGACCTGCGCGAATGCCTGTTGCTGCAACTGCAGGCCCTGCCGGCCAGCACGCCCTACCTGAAAATTGCGATCGCGCTGGTGAAAGACCATCTGGCGTTGCTGGCCAATAAAGATTTTATCAAGCTGCGCAAACAGCTCAGTTGCGATGAAGCCTCACTCAAAGGCGCGCAGCAACTGATACGCCAGCAAAACCCGCGGCCGGGCAGCGAGTTCTCCAACTTTAGCCATGACCATTTTATCCAGCACGATGTGGTGGTGAAAAAGATCAAAGGTATCTGGGTAGCAACCCTCAACGACGGCGTGATCCCCAAACTGCGCATCAACCAGATGTATGCCGACATCCTCAAACGTAACCGTGAAAGCTCGGGCCAGTACCTGCAAAGCCAGATGCAGGAAGCCAAATGGATGATCAAGAATATCCAGCAACGCTTCTCGACCATATTGCGCGTATCACAAGCCATTGTAGACCGGCAGCGTAACTTCTTTGAGCACGGCGATATCGCCATGCGACCGTTGGTGCTGCGTGAGATCGCCGAAGAGTTAGACCTGCATGAAAGTACTGTTTCGCGCGTCACCACCCACAAGTACATGCTCACTCCACGCGGAGTTTATGAGCTTAAATACTTCTTTGGCAGCTCAGTCGCTACCGATGCTGGCGGTTCCTGCTCGGCAACCGCCATACGCGCACTGATCAAGCAAATGGTGGCAGAAGAGAACGAGAAAAAACCGCTTTCTGACAACCAGATCACCGATACCCTGGCGCAACAGGGCATAGTGGTGGCACGGCGTACCATTGCCAAATACCGTGAGTCATTGAGCATACCGCCAGCTAATCTGCGCAAATCGCTTTAATTTCCCAGCATCACGCCACTGCATAGCCGGTGTTATCCTCGGCATTGAGGAGTGCGCAACTTGGCTAGCGCAACCTGTGCGGACCGTGCAGCGCGAGTGATGCACTTACTGGAGTTGTAGTTAGGTATTTCTTTGGGTGGTTTAGTGATCTGATTCACCATTTTCTTTCGCCTCTAGGCGAGTTACTTTTCTTTGCTTGCACAAAGAAAACGTAACCAAAAGAAATGCACCCTAGCATCCGCTTGTTTCCTGCGTTGCTCACCTCAGGACTTTCGTCCGTTGCTTTGCCGGACTTAGGCATAAGCGGTCGCGAAACTCGCCCTGACAAGCCACACACACTGTGGCTTGTTGCGGAGCTCAGACAGTCGCTCCCTTCCTCCTTATTTTGATTCCGCTACTCGGCGCGTCAGATAGGGGCCCGGAAAAACACACGCCCTTAGTGAAGCTGGGGTTTTTCATATTTATTCCCGCGCAACCATTGCCATAGAATCGGTATTTGTTTGGATAGTTTTGCGCTCTGTTTCAGCGTTCTTTTTCGCCTCTAGGCGAGTTACTTTTCTTTGCTTGCACAAAGAAAACGTAACCAAAAGAAATGCACCCTAGCATCCGCTTGTTTCCTGCGTTGCTCGTCAAAATAAGCGGTCGCGAAACTCGCCCTAGCGGCCTGCACACTGCGCAGGCCACCGCGGAACTCAGACAGTCGCTCCCTTTCTCCTTATTTTGACTCCGCTACTCGGCGCGTCAGATAGGGGCCCGAAGTCAACACCACCACGATGGCCCATTAGTGAACCACCAAAAGCAGCGAGCCGCTTAGCAACCGTGTATTTGTTTTTGGTTTTGATTTGTTACGCTGGTTGAGCGGGATACGATGCGAGAAAGACCCACCTAAATAACCGCGTAGTGCCTTTCCCGGGTCCCCTATCTGACGCGCCGAGTAGCGCAGGCAGCGTGGGAGTTTTCGGCCAGCGTCTGTTCGAGTTCCGCGGTGGCTTGCGCACTGTGCAAGCCGCTAGGGCGAGTTTCGTTGGACGCCCACGTTGACGAGCAACGCAGGAAACAAGCGGATGCTAGGGTGCCCTTTCTTTTGGTGTCTTTTCTTTGGGCACGCAAAGAAAAGACACTCGCCGAGGGGCGAAAAAGAACGGTTAAATCATCCAGAGAAATACCAATTAGAACGTCACCCTACTCCCCAGCCCCTAGCCCCTAATCCTACATATCCCACCTCAAATGCACCTGTGCCGTCACACTCTCCAAATCACTCTGCTCTATCGCCTTCTGATAACTCATGCTACCCGCCAAGCTAAGGCCATACTTAAACGTCATCCGGCTAGCCAGCCCCACTTGCAGGCTGGTGTTAGCAAAGTCTGCCTCTACCCTGCTCTGCGCTGCCGGGGTGCTGAAACGCACGCGCTGTTCGCCGCCACTGCGGTGCCAGACGTTGAATAAGGCTTCTGTCACCCAT